>NZ_JACHOG010000001.1:0-1027782 GCF_014199735.1 Xanthomonas sp. 3307
GCCATCCTCAAGGCCGGCGGCGCCTACGTGCCGCTGGATCCGGACTATCCCGCCGCACGCCTGCAGCAGATCCTCGACGACGCCGATCCGGCCCTGCTGCTGGTCGACGCCGCCGGCCGCATCGCCCTCGGCGACGGGGCGCTGCCGGGCCGCCACGTGCTGGACCTGGACCATCCGCATCCGGCCTGGCACCAACAGCCGCAGACCGATCCGGATCCGCACGCCCTCGGCCTGCACGCCCGCCACCTGGCCTACGTCATCTACACCTCCGGGTCCACCGGAACTCCCAAGGGCGTAATGATCGAACATGGCTCGGTCTGCAATCAGATCTGGGCACTGAAAAGCCTCTACGGGCTGACTGCGCACGATCGCCTCCTGCAGTTCTCGTCGCCATGCTTCGACGTCTCGGTGGAGGAAATCTTCGGCGCGCTTTGCAGCGGCGCCACGTTGGTGCTGCGGACCGATGCCTGGCTAGCCTCCGCGTCCACGTTCAACGAGCTTTGCACCGCCCACGGCATCACCGCGCTCAGCCTGCCCACCTCGCTCTGGTCGCAGTGGGCCGACGCATGGAGCGAAGCACGTGCACCGCGGACGCTGCGCCACATCGTCATCGGTGGCGAAGCGACCAGCCGGCACGCGCTGCAGGCCTGGTTCGGTGACGGGGGCGTCAGGCCGACGCTGTTCAACTGCTACGGCCCGACCGAGACGACCGTCAACGCCACCAGCCAGGTGGTACGTGCGCAAGACCCGGCAACGCTCATCGGCCGCCCCGTCGCCAATACCCGCGTCTACATCCTCGACGCGCACGGTCAGCTGGTGCCACCCGGCGCGGTGGGGGAACTGTGCATCGGCGGCGTCGGCGTTGCCCGCGGCTACCTGAACCGTCCGGCGCTCAGCGCCGAACGCTTCCTGCAGGACCCGTTCGTCGCCGATCCCGACGCCCGCCTGTACCGCTCCGGCGACCTGGCGCGCCACCTGCCTGACGGCAGCATCGAATTTCTCGGCCGCAACGACCACCAGGTCAAGCTGCGCGGCTTCCGTATCGAACTGGGCGAGATCGAGGCGCGTCTGGCCGCGCACCCCAACGTGCGCGACAACGTCGTGCTCGCGCGTGGCGAGGGCACAGACAGGCGCCTGGTCGCCTATGTCGTCCCCCGTGCGCACAGCGAACCGGGCAGCAACGACGGCACTTCCGAACTGATCGCGCGACTACGCGCGCACCTGGCCGCCGGCCTGCCCGACTACATGGTGCCAGCCGCGTTCGTCATCCTGCACACATTGCCGCTGACCCCAGGCGGCAAACTCGACCGCAACGCGTTGCCGGCGCCCGACGATGGCGCCTTCGCGCGCCACGACTACGTCTCACCCCGAAGCCAGGCCGAAACGCTGCTGGCCGGCATCTGGCAGGAACTTCTCGCGCTCGATCGCGTCGGCATGCACGACAACTTCTTCGATGTGGGCGGCACCTCGCTGCACATCATCGCGCTGCGGCAGAAGATCCACGACAACATCGGTGTCGACATCTCCATCACCGACCTGTTCGCGCACCCGACCATCGCCAGACTGTCTGAGCACATATCGGTCGGCATACAGCAACCGGCGGCGGTCGGCCCGACGCCGGAGCAGTCCGCCGCCTCCGATCCGGGATGCGCGATCGCGGTGATCGGCATGGCCGGCCGTTTTCCCGGCGCCAGCGACGTCGCGACCTTGTGGGCCAACATCGCCAATGGCGTGGAATCGCTGCGCCGCTTCAGCCGGGAAGAGCTGCTGGATGCCGCAGTGGAACCGGCCCTGCTCGACCATCCCGGGTTCGTGCCGGTGCGAAGCCTGCTGGACAATGTGACCGACTTCGACGCCGACTATTTCGGCTTCACCCCGCGCGAGGCGGAAGTGACCGATCCGCAGCAGCGCATCCTGCTGGAATGCGCGCATGAGGCGTTGGAGACCGCAGGCTACGGCGATGCCCGAAGCGAACGGCCGGTCGGCGTCTTCGTCGGCGTTGGCGAAAACCAATACGTGCTGCAACACCTGCTGCCGCAGCTGGACGCCTTTTCGGCGCTGGGCACCAGCATCGTGCACGCCAACAGCAAGGACTTCGCCGCCACGCGCATCTCTTACAAGCTGAACCTGTCGGGCCCGGCCGTCAACGTCAACACCGCCTGTTCCACCTCACTGGTGGCCGTGCACCTTGCCTGCCGCAGCGTTGCGCAAGGCGAGAGCCGGATGGCGCTTGCCGGTGCGGCCGGCATCGCCGAATTCGGTCCAGGCGGCTATCGATACGAGGAAGGCAACATCAACTCGCCGGACGGCCATTGCCGTGCGTTCGACCGTGACGCGCGGGGAACGCGGGCCGGCAACGGGGCGGGCGTGGTACTGCTCAAGCGGCTGGACCATGCTCTGGCCGATAACGACACCATTCACGCCGTGATCAAAGGATCGGCGGTCAACAACGATGGCGCCGACAAGGTCGGCTATACCGCCCCGAGCGTGATCGGACAGGCGCGGGTCATCCAGCAGGCTCAGCGCAACGCGGACGTATCGCCGGCGAGCATCGGCTACGTGGAAGCGCATGGCACCGGCACCGTGCTGGGCGATCCGATCGAAATGCGCGCACTCAGCCACGCCTTCGCTGGCGAGCCTGCGCAACGCTGCGCCATCGGATCGGTCAAACCCAACATCGGTCACCTGGATACCGCGGCCGGCATGGCCGGCCTGATCAAGACGGTGGAGGCACTCAAGCACGGGCAGTTGCCGCCGAGCATCAACTACCTCCAGCCCAACCCCGAGATCGACTTCGCCGCCAGTCCGTTCTACGTGAATACCCAACTGCGCCCCTGGCCCACGCAGGACGGGCCGCGCCGCGCCGGCGTCAGCGCGTTCGGTATCGGCGGCACCAACGCGCACGTCGTACTGGAGGAAGGCCCGCAGGCGGCGAGCGACTCGGCAACGCGGCCGGCGCAGTTGCTGCTACTGTCGGCACGCAGCGCGGAGGCCTTGCAGGCGGCAAGTACGCGGCTTGCGGACTATCTGCGTAGCGACCAGGCGGCGCCGCTGGCAGACGTTGCCTACACGCTGCAAACCGGCCGCACGGCGCACGCCTGGCGCCGCGCGGTGGTCTGCACGACGGCCGCGGACGCCGCCACAGCGCTGACCTCGGCCCCGGCCGAGGCGACCAACACGTCGGACCCGCATGCTTCGCTGATCTGGATGTTCCCCGGACAGGGAGCGCAGCACGCAGGCATGGCCGGCGAGTTGTACAAGACCGAACCGGTGTTCCGCGAACAACTGGACGCCTGTGCGGAAGGATTGCGTACCGCGCTTGGCCTGGACCTGCGCGAGTTGCTGTATCCACCGCACGAGGCACGCGAGGATGCCAACCGGCAATTGGTCCAGACCTGGCTCGCACAGCCGGCGCTGTTCGCCGTGGAGTACAGCATGGCCCGGCTGCTGCAGTCCTACGGACTCACTCCGGATGCGATGATCGGCCACAGTCTGGGCGAATACGTCGCCGCTTGCCTGGCGGGCGTATTTTCCCTGCAGGATGGATTGAGGCTGGTCGCAACGCGCGGCCGCCTGATGCAGGCAATGGCACCGGGGCGGATGCTGTCCGTGCGCGAGGACGAGGAACGCCTGCGGGCGAGGCTGTCCGACTGCGCTGTGGACATCGCCGCAGTCAACGCAAAGGGCAAATGCACGGTGTCCGGCGCCCCCGCCGCCATCGCTGCACTACGTGAAAAGTTGGTCGCCGAGGGCATCGACTGCCGGGATCTGGAAACATCGCACGCCTTCCATTCGGCGATGATGGAGCCGATGCTCGCTGCATGGCGCAAGACGCTGAGCACCGTGTCGATGCATGCGCCGCGCCTCGCCTACGTGTCGAACCTCAGCGGCGGCTTCATTTCCGCCGAGGAAGCGACCGACGTGGAATACTGGGTGCGGCACCTGCGCGGCACGGTCCGCTTCGCCGAAGGCATGGACGTCCTGCTGTCGCCGACCTCGCCACTGAGGAGCCGATGCGTCTTCGTCGAGGTGGGCCCCGGGCAGGCGCTGAGCGGCTTCGCCCGGCAGCGCGTGCATGCAAGCGCGCATACCGTGGTCCCGGCCCTCGGCCACGCCACCACATCGGATCACGACGCCCGATCACTGCAGCGTTGCATCGGCCAGATCTGGGTGCATGGCGCCGGCGTCATCGACTGGGCCGCCTATCACGCCCCCGCGCGCAGGCGACGCGTGCCGCTGCCGACCTATCCGTTCCAGCGCCGCAGGTTCTGGGTGGATGCCCCCCGTCATGTTGCGCAGGCAGCACCGTCTGCCGACGCGCGCCGTCCGCATCAGCAAGACTGGTTCTACGCTCCGTTGTGGCGGTTGCGCGGCAGCAAGGCCAGGCCGGGCAGCGCTCACGCCACGCATCCGCTGACCTGGGTGGTGATGGCCGATCGCGGTGGAATCGGCGAGCGCCTCGTGCAGCAACTGCGTCACGCGGGGCAGCGGACGATCACGGTGTGCAATGGCGATCTATTCGCCCGTCTCGGTCCGGACGACTACGCGATCGTTGCCGACGACCCGCGCCACTATGGTGAACTTGCCGACAACCTGGAACGCGACGGTCTGCGCATCGACCGCCTGGTGCACCTCTGGTCGTTGGAGCGCTGCCAGGCGCAGACCGAACTGCGCGGCTTCGACCTGTTCCTGGCGCAGCAGCGCAACGGCTACTGCAGCCTGGCGTTCGCCATCGCCATCCTGATGGCGCGGCTGCAGGCCGACGACGCGGCGATGCACGTGGTGACGCACGACCTGTTTCGTGTGACCGGCGCGGAACTGCTCGCGCCGCACCATGCACCGATCCTCGGCCTGTGCAAGGTTGCGCCGCAAGAACATCCGAACCTGCGCTCGCGACTTATCGATCTCAGTGACCCGTACACGGAAGACCGCAGCGAGGGCGCCCTGTCCGCGGCAAGCGCCAGCCTCTTCGGCGAACTGATGACCGAACGCAACGACAGCGTCGTCGCCTTTCGCAACGGAGCGCGCTGGACGCAAACCTACGAGCCCCGCAAGGTGCCGGACGAGCACCTGCAGCCACGCATCAAACGCGGCGGCGTCTACGTGATCACCGGCGGTCTGGGCAAGGTCGGATACGCGCTCGCCGAACACCTGTCAGCGATGTCCGCCAAGTTGGTGCTGATCGTGCGCGACGAATTGCCGCCGCGTTCGCTATGGGCCAACTGGATCGCCGAGCGCAGCCCGAGCGACCCTGTGGTTCCGAAGCTGGGACGGCTGCTCGCGCTCGAGTCCAGGGGCGCGCAGGTCCTCGTCTGCCAGGCCGACGTTACCGACGAGGCACAGATGATCGATGCCTTCGAGCAGGCCGAAATCCGTTTCGGCGACATCGACGGCGTGATCCATTGCGCGGGCCAGGTCCGCGATTCGATGCACTCCCTGGCCGACACGACGCTCGAGCGCAGCCGCGCCCAGTTCCTTCCCAAGGTCAAGGGCACGATGGTGCTGCAGCGCGTGCTGAAACACCGGCGCGTGGACTTTTGCGTCCTGATGTCATCGCTGTCGAGCGTGCTGGGCGGCCTGGGCTTTTCGGCATACGCCGCCGCGAACGCCTACATGGACGCCTTTGCCACCGCGCGGCATGCGCAAGGCGACGAGGCATGGTTCAGCATCAACTGGGACGGCTGGCACTTCGCCGGCGAGCCCGCCAAGGAAAACGCCCATGGCGTCGATGGCCGCGAAGGCGCGCAAGCGCTTGCATACGCCCTGTCATGGTCGGATGTGCCGCAACTCGTCCATTCGACCGTGGATCTGCAGGCGCGCATGGAGAAGTGGATCGACAAGTCGCCCCAGGACGCGGCGGGCATGCAGCTCTATGTCCGTGGCGGCGGCACCGCCTGCGTCGCGCCGAGCACCACCATCGAGTTCCAGCTCCTGGAGATATGGCAGCAACTACTGGGCATCCAGGACATCGGGGTGCGCGACGCATTCTTCGACCTGGGCGGTGACTCGCTGCTCGCCACGCTGCTGGTAGCCCGCGTCAATAAGGCGTTTAACGTGAACCTACCGATCCGCATCGTCTTCGAGGAGGAGACCATCGAGCGCATCGCGTTAAAGATCGACGATCTCACCAAGCGCCCGCCGCAGGGCAAGCCACTAGCGCTCAAGCGCAGCGGTGAACGCCCCCCCTTGTTCTGCATCCACCCCGGCAGCGGATTCGGGCGCCCGTACATGGCGCTGCTGCGGCACCTTCCCGCGGATCTGCCGGTCTATGCGCTGGAGGCGCGCGGACTGAACGACGACGACACGTTGCCGGAGACGATCACCGACATGTGCGCCGACTATATCGAGCAGATCCAGGTCATCCAGCCCATGGGGCCCTATCACCTGCTCGGCTGGTCGTTCGGCGCCATCGTCGCCCACGCCATGTCGGCCGAAATGCAGAAACGCGGCCTGGCGGTGGCCAAGCTGATCATGATCGACGGCGCACCGCTCTACGACGAGGAGTGGCCGCAGCAGGCCGTCGAAGAGCACCGCCTGGACCTCGAATCGCGCCTTTCCAGCTACAGGGACTACCAGACGGCGTCGGAGGACCTGAAGCAAACCATGATCGCGCGGATGAGCGCCATCCAGAGCAACAACATCCGCCTGGCCTACTACCGCGATCCATCCCCCTTCCATGGAAACGTACTGATGATCATCGCCAAGGACTCCGATCGCCCGGAGAAATACGAATTCTTCAAGAAGTACATCCGCGGGGACGTGACCGAGCTGAAGGTGCCATATCACCACAACATCCTGCTGACGAGCGAAGCCCTGGAAAGCTACGCGCCGGACATCTGCAGATTCCTCGACGCCAATACGTTGCGGCAAGAGACCCGGCTGGCGACAGAGGCATAGGAACCACGGGACGAATTCCTGGCGCCCGCGAACGGTGCCTTGGTCGGCGATTGATGAAGGAGCGACGATGTTTGGCTACTACTTCCACCTTGGCTTGCGCAGCCTGATGCGCAATCCCGTGTTAACCGGCTTGATGGTGCTGTCGATCGCCGTCGGCGTAGCCGCATCGATGACCACCTATGCCGTATTCCGCGCCACCTCGAGCAACCCGATTCCGGAAAAGTCCGCACAGCTGTTCGTGGCGCAGATCGACAACTGGGGACCCACCGAAAACATCGAGAACGGTGGCGAGCCACCGCGTGCCTTGAGCTACAAGGACACCATCGCCCTGATGCGCGACCATCGCGCGATGCGGCAGACAGCGCTCTACCCGATCAAGGCATCGATCGTGCCCGCCGACATGGCGCTGCTACCGTTTCAGGTGAGCAGCTACGCGACCTACTCGGATGCCTTCCCGATGTTCGGCGTTCCCTTCCTCTACGGCGGGGGATGGTCGGCGGCCGAGGACGAGTCACGCGCGGCCGTGGCGGTGATCAGCCGCTCGCTCAACGACAGCCTCTTCAAGGGTGCGAACAGTGTCGGCAAGGAAATCAATATCGATGGCAGGAGCTACCGCATCCGCGGGGTGATGGATCGCTGGAATCCCCAGCCGCTGTTCTACGACGCGGCCAATACCGGAGGATTCGACAAACCCGCGCAGCTGTTCATCCCGTTCACCCATGCCATCAGCCTGCAATTGCCGACCAATGGCAACCGCAGCTGCTACAAGACGCCCGGTGCGGGATGGGAGGCATGGCTGCAGTCCGAATGCGCATGGATCGCCTATTGGGTCGAACTGCCCGACAAGGCGAGCGCGGAATCCTATCTGAACTACCTGCGCAACTATTCGGCACAACAGCAGCAGTCCGGACGCTTCAACTGGCCGCCCAACGCGCGCCTGCGCGACGTGGCGCAATGGCTCGACTACCTGAAGATCGTGCCGCCGGAGTCGAAGATATCGGCGCTGCTGGGCCTGGGCTTCCTGTTGATCTGCCTGGTCAACACCATCGGCCTGTTGCTGGCCAAGTTCATGCGCCGCGCAGCGGAGATCGGCATCCGTCGTGCGCTGGGCGCGCCGCGCAGCGCCATCTACATGCAGTTCCTCGTGGAAGCCGGCACCGTCGGCCTGGCCGGCGGCGTGCTCGGTTTGCTGCTGACCGGCCTGGGAATGCTCGGCACCGACCTGGTGTTCGAGCCGGAAATCGCGCGCCTGGCCGAGCTGAACGTGTCTTTGGCGGCACTGACCCTGGTGGTGGCGACGCTGGCCACCGTCATCGCGGCGCTCTACCCGATTTGGCGCGCGGCACAGGTGCAGCCGGCCTGGCAACTGAAAGCGAACTGAGGCGACAACCATGCGACAACTTGCTCCCATTCTTGCCGCGCTCAAGAAACACAAGGCCGGCACCATCCTGATCGCATTGCAGATCGCACTCACGCTGGCAGTCGTCTGCAATGCGCTGTGCATCATCCAGCACCGCATCGAACGTATCTACCGACCCACCGGCCTGGCGGAACACGAGCTGCTGACGATCCAGAGCGACCGTGTTGGCGTTGCGCCCAAGGACATGCCGCCGCTGATCGACGCTGATCTGATGGCGTTGCGCCGCTTGCCGGGTGTGGAGGACGCCACCGAAAGCAATTCGTTCCCGCTGGGCGGAGACAGCTGGCCAGAGGGCGTCCGTCTGGATCCGAATGCACGGGAACGAATGGCCCGCACCGAGCTGTACTTCGTCGACGACCATGGTCTCTCCACGATGGGCGCCAGGCTGATCGCCGGACGCAACTTCCATCCGAGCGAAATCCAGACCGGCGACGAGCACGACTTCGCCTGGCCGGGCCAGGTGATCATTACCAAGGCGCTCGCAGACAAGGTATTTCCGGACGGCGGTGCGCTGGGCAAGGCAATTTACCTGGGGAACACTGATCCAACGCCGAGCACCGTGATCGGCATCGTCGATCATCTACAGGCCTCGTGGTCCGGCGCCGACAGCTATGGCTACATGGACAACGTCACGCTGCTACCGATGCGGCTCACGCGCAGCGACAGCACCTACCTGGTGCGTGCCAAGCCGGGGCAGCTGGACGCGGTAATGCGCTCGGCGCCAGCGACCTTGGTCAAGCTCGATCGCATGCGCGTTTTCCCGGCCGAGCGAGGCGTTCGCACCTTCACGACGGTGCGCGAACAGGTCTATAAAAGCGACCGCGGAACGGCCTACTTGATGGGGGCCATCTCCCTGGTGCTGCTCGGCGTCACCGCGGCGGGGATCGTCGGGCTGACCAGCTTCTGGGTCGGCCAGCGACGAAAGCAAATCGGCGTGCGCCGCGCCCTGGGCGCGACCCAGCGCGACATCGTCAACTACTTCCTAACCGAAAACCTGCTGATCGGCATGATCGGCGTGGCGCTTGGCAGCGTACTCGCGATCGGACTGAACGTCTGGCTGATGAGCTCGTTCGAACTGACCAGGCTCTCTCCGCTCTACATCCTCGTGGGCATGGTCGTACTGCTGCTGCTCGGCCAGGGCGCGGTACTGGCGCCGGCATTACGCGCCTCGCGCGTACCGCCGGCGGAAGCAACCCGCTCGGCATGAAAAGCCTGCGTCAGCCATCCGGCGCCACGTCTCGTATCAGCGGCAATGCCACCCCATTGCCGCAACAGCAGGGAGCTTATTACGACATGAGCAACTCACTCCTCCTTTCAGGCGTCGCCGACTGGCGCCAGCGCATCGATGCCGCACGGAATGATCGCTGCGATCTCGACATCCTTCTGAAGGATACATGGCGCCACAAGATCGTCGTCAGGGACGACGGCCGCGACTTCGGTTCGGCGCATACCGTGTCGGCGGTGATAGAGCACGCCGGATATGCCAGCCTGATGGATTTCATCGCTGGCAATCCGGACACCTCGATAGCGGCGATGGCGCTGGTGAGCCTGCATAGGGTGCTGGAGGCCTATGGCAACGGTGCGCAGACGGTGGTTGGTTATATCCGTAGCAGCCGCGACGCAAGCGGCGACGCGCCACAGAGGCTGCAACCATCCATCATCGATCATCGGCTGCAATCGTCCCTGAGCTGTCTGCAGGCGACCCAGGAAATCGAACGCGACCTGCGCCAGGATGACGCGTTTGTCCTCGCGGACGCGCTGCTCGGTCAGGGCTGCTTCGACGCCGTCGTGCTCGACGCTGCCGATCGCCTGCCATCCTCGGCGACGGCCTTGCCGCTGGCGCTGCTCGTGCACGACGACCGTGCCGACCGCCGCCTGCAATTGCGCATGAGCTACGCGCCCGATCTGTTCGAAGACCAGACCATGCGCGGCGTTCTCGACATCGTCGTGGAAGTGCTGCACCAGATCGTGGCACGACCGCACGGCACGATGATCGACCTGGAATTGATCTCCGAAGACCAGAAGCAACAGCTGCAGCAATGGAACGCCACCGACGGCGACTTCCCGGAAGCTTCGCGCCTGGACGAGTTGTTCGAGCAAGCGGCCGGCGCATCGCCCGAGCGCTGCGCCGTTGTCTGCGGCCAGGATCGGCTTTCCTATAGCGAGCTGAACGGGCGATGCAACCGCATGGCGCAGTGGCTGCTGCGGGAGGGCGTGAAGCCCGGCGAGATCGTCGGGCTGTATCTCGACAAGAGCTACAGGATCGTCGTCGCGACACTGGCGCTGTGGAAGGCCGGCGCGGCCTATACCCCATTCGATCCGAGTTACCCGCCCGAGCGCATCCAGTTCACCATGCAGGACACCGGTTCGCGGCGCATCCTGACCCATCGCCACTATTTCGATCGGCTTCGGGAGATGCTGTCCGAGGCCAGCCTCGACGTCGAACTCGTCGACATCGAGCAGGCATTGCAGGACGACAATGTCGCCGCCACGAATCCGAACCTGGGCCTCGGGTCCGACCAGGTCGCCTATGTCACCTATACCTCCGGGACCACCGGCGTTCCCAAAGGGGTGGCCAAGCTCCATCGCAGCGTCGTCAACAGCATTACCGACCTCTCCGAGCGCTACCGGATGCGTCATGCGGGCATCGAGCACGTCGCCCTGTTCGCTGCACTGGTGTTCGAGCCATTCATGCGGCAGACCTTGATCGCCCTGATCAACTCGCACACCCTGGTCGTGGTTCCGGACGACGTGAGGCTGGATCCGCTGCGCTTTCCCCGTTTCGTCGCCGACCACCAGATCAGCTACCTCAACGGGACGCGCTCTGTACTCCAGCATTTCGACCTCAGCCACTGCAGCTCGCTGAAACGTCTGCTGCTGGTGGGAGAGGAACTGACGCCATCGGGTCTGCGGACCCTGCGCGAGAAGTTCCAGGGCAGGATCGTCAACGAATACGCGTTCACCGAAACCGCATTCGTCACCGCCATCAAGGAGTACCCGCCGGGAGACGCCACCCGCAACGACCGCAGCATCGGCCGGCCGCTGCGCAACGTGAAGTGCTACATCCTCAGCCAGAACATGAAACAGGTGCCGATCGGCGCCATCGGCGAGTTGTACATCGGCGGTGCCGGTGTGGCGAGCGGGTATCTGAACCGCCCGGAGCTGTCCGCCGAGCGCTTCCTGGCCAATCCTTTCCAGACCGAGCAGGAGCGGCTTGCGGGCCGCAACGCCCGCATCTACAAGACCGGCGATCTGGCGAAGTTCCTGCCCGATGGCCAGATCGAATTCATGGGGCGCAGCGATTTCCAGCTCAAGCTCAATGGCGTTCGCGTCGAACCTGGCGAAATCGAGGCGCGGGCACTGGAATTTCCCGGCGTTCGCCAATGCGTGGTGGTAGCGCGCGGCGACTCGATCGAAACCGGAAACTGGCGCCTGATCGGCTACTACGTCGCCGACACCGATCAGCCGGTCTCCGAAGCCGACCTGCTGGCCTTCCTCGAATCGCGCCTGATCCGCGTGATGGTCCCCGCACGCATGGTACGCATGGACGTCCTGCCGGTGAACGTCAATGGCAAGGTCGACCGTCATGCCCTGCCTGACGTCGGGCTGCATGCCCTGCCCACGTCGCTCCTGGACCAGGACAGCGCCGCGCTGGCGGAGGAAGGCGTCGTTGGCGTGTTGAAGGCTGAGTGGGGCGAAGTGCTCGGCATCTGCGCCGGCGAGATTGGCGAGGACGACGATTTCTTCCGTCAGGGCGGCCAGAGCATCAGTTGCCTGCAGCTGATCATGCGGATATGGCAGCGGATCCGCATCGCAGTCAGCGTCGAGGACGTATATCGGCTGAAGACGTTCGGCCAGTTGTCCCATCACCTGACCCTCAAATTGGCGCAGGAGGCCGAAGCGCCGGTCGTCCCGCGCAGCGAGGACGGCGGCGACGGCAGCGACGGCAGCGACGGCGTCACGATGCTGGCCACCGGACTGCAGCAAGGCATGCTCTACCAGTGGATGAAGAGCGCGGCCACCAATGACGCCTACGTCATGCAGTCGCTTCACCACTACCACCGCGCCATCGATGCCGATGCCATGCGCCAGGCATGGAGTCTTGCGCAACGCAAGTATCCGAGCTTGT
The DNA here is from genome assembly GCF_014199735.1 of Xanthomonas sp. 3307. Taxonomy (NCBI): domain Bacteria; kingdom Pseudomonadati; phylum Pseudomonadota; class Gammaproteobacteria; order Lysobacterales; family Lysobacteraceae; genus Xanthomonas; species Xanthomonas sp. 3307. Next base: position 12,447 of record NZ_JACHOG010000001.1, read on the forward strand.
CCCTGCGCTTCGAGTGGCGAGAAGAGGCCCTGCAGCGAATCGAACGCAACGATCGCTCACTGGCGTGGCGCTACATCGACCTGAGCCAGATGCACGACCGCGGCGAGCGCGACGCCTACCTGGCGGCGCTGCAGCGACACGACCGGATGGAACCTTACGAACTCGATCAAGGCCAACTGTTCCGGGTCTACCTGATCAAGCAGGAAGAGCAGCTGTACTCGCTTCTGTTCAGTTGCCACCACATCATCCTGGATGGCTGGAGCCTTCCGCTGCTGCACGACACCGTACACCGGTTCTACATCCAGCTGCGGCGCGGCGAGTCGATCGAACTGCAGGAGGACACCGCCTACGTCGCCGCACAGCGCTACCTGGAATCGCATCGGCACGAGCACCTGCAGTACTGGCAGGAACAGTTCGAACGTCTGAGCGACAGAGGCGATTTCGCCGGCATCGTCAACGCGCAGCACCGCTACAAGGCCGATTTCGGCGACTACGACAGGATTCTCGAGCACCGTACCAGGACCTTGTCCGTGGATGCGCGCTGTGTGGCCGCAATCAAGCGCTGGTGCGCGCAGAACCGGGTGACCATGCATTCGGTGCTGCAGTTCGCGTGGCACAAGGTACTGTTCGCGCTCGGCGGCCACCCCATCACCGCAGTGGGCACGGTCGTCTCCGGTCGCGGCTTGCCGGTCGATGGCATCGAGGATTCGGTCGGCCTCTACATCAATACTCTACCTGCGATCGTCGATCATGCCGAGCAGGCAGGCAAGACGATCGCCGCAGCACTGATCGACATCCAGGAAACCATCAACCGGATGAACAGCCGCAGTGCGGTAGAGCTGTTCATGGTCCAGACCACAGGCAGCAAGCGGCGCCTGTTCGAAACCTTGCTGGTGCTGGAAAACTATCCGCGGCTGCTCGGAGAAGACGAAGCCACGCTGCACCACGAGTACCTGCACTTCGAAAAGTCTTACGACGCAGACAAAGTCGATTATCCGATCGCCGTGGTTGCACGTGAACATGGCGACGCGCTCGAAGTCGATCTGTGGTATGCCGGCGAACTGTTCGATGACGACACGATCGACAACTTGCTGGGAACGCTGGATGCCGTGTTCCAGCAGATTCCGCACGACTTCGAACGCCCGGCACAGGCGCTGGAACTGATCAGCGACGGCGATCGCCGCCGATTCGAGGCCTGGAACCGGACTTGGACCGATTTTCCCGCCGAACGCACCTTGCACGCGGCATTCGAAATCGCGGCGGAGCGCTGGCCGGACGCGATCGCGGTGGTGGCGGGCGAGCGGCGGCTGAGCTACCGCGAACTGAACCGGCGCGCAAATCAGCTCGCGCGCCTGTTGCTCGCACACGTCGCGCTGAGGCCCGACGATCTGGTCGGCTTGGTGGTCGACAAGAGCGAGTGGATGATCGCGGCGATCCTCGCCGTGTGGAAGACCGGCGCGGCATACGTCCCGATCGACCCGTCCTACCCGGACGAGCGGATCCGCTTCGTCCTCGAAGACACCCAGGCGCAACTGGTCCTGGCCGACGTTGCCCACGCAGGGCGTCTGGACCAGCTCGTGGACGACCTTCACTGCCAGGTGCTTGGCCTCCAGGGCCTGCCTCTGGAACGCCATGCGGCGGACAACCTGGAGAGCCCCGCAGCCAGCACCGATCTGGCCTATGCCATCTACACGTCCGGCACCACCGGCCGGCCGAAGGCCGTGCTCATCGAGCACCGGGGCGTAGTAAACCTGCATGCGTCGCTCGAGCAGTTGTTCGGGCTGCGCAAGGACCAAGGCGACGAAGCCATTCTGTCCTTCTCCAACTATGTCTTCGACCATTTCGTCGAGCAGATGACCGATGCCCTGCTGTCCGGGCAGACCCTGGTGATGCTCGACGACGCGATGCGCAGCGACACGTCACGGCTGTATGCCTACATGAACCTGCACGGGGTCACCTACCTGTCCGGAACGCCATCGGTGCTGTCCCTGTACGAATACGGCAGCATTCCCTCGTTGAAGCGAATCGATGCCATCGGCGAGGACTTCACCACACCGGTCTTCGACAAGATCCGTTCCACCTTCGATGGCCTGATCATCAATGGCTACGGACCGACCGAGATCTCCATCACCAGCCACAAGCGCCTGTACCCCAGGCACGTACCGCGCCTGGACAAGAGTATCGGCCATCCGGTCGCCAATACCGCCTGCTACGTCCTGAACCCGGGCATGCAGCGCGTGCCGGTCGGCGGCGTGGGCGAACTCTACATCGGTGGCATCGGCGTGGCGCGGGGTTACCTGAATCGCCCCGAGTTGACCGCGGAGCGCTTCGTCTCCAATCCGTTCCAGACGGCTGAAGAGATGACGCAGGGAGTCAATGCACGCCTGTACAAGACCGGTGACCTGGTGCGTTGGCTGCCCAACGGCGAACTCGAGTATCTCGGCCGCAACGACATGCAGGTGAAGATCCGCGGCCAGCGCGTGGAGCTGGGCGAGATCGAGGCGACCCTGTCGTCCTATCCGGGCATCGCACGTGCGATCGTGCTGGCTCGCGAGTACGCGGATTCCGCCGCCGGCGGCGCTTCGCAGAAGTATCTGGTCGCCTTCTACCTCAGCGCCGGCCAGTTGCAGGAGACCGAACTTCTGCAGTGGATGAGGGCCAGGTTGCCACAGGCCATCGTTCCTGTACGCATCATCCGGATTCCCGAGATTCCGGTGACCGGCAGCGGCAAGCTGGATGTCAAGCGCCTGCCGCCTACGGAGTTCGCGATTGGCACCGACACCGACTACGCCCCTCCCGCAAACGAGGTGGAGCGGGAACTCTGCCGGCTCTGGTCACATGTCATCGGTCTGGCCCCGGACCGGATTGGCAGCCGCGACGATTTCTTCGGCGTCGGCGGCGACAGCCTCCGCGCCATCAAGCTGGCGCAGGCCATTACCCAACATTTCGCGCAGAACTTCAATGTCGCCGCGGTGTTCGCACATCCGAACATCGCCGCGCAGGCCCGCTTCCTCAAAGCCAACGCACATGCCATCGGCACCGATCGTGCCTCGCCCGCCGGCCTGGCCGAGGCGTCCGGCGCGATGACGCCGGCTTCCCTGGCGCAGGAACGCCTGTTGTTCATCGACGACCTGGTGGATGGCACCGCCGCCTACAATATCCCCTTCGCCTTGGCGATCGACCTGGACCGCCCCACCGCACAGGACGACGTCGCAGCAGCGCTTCGCGCCCTGCTGCGACGCCATGCAGCGCTACGCACCCTCCTGCAAGGCACGGATGAGGGCCGCCGCATCCAGCGCATTCTCCCGGCAGAGCAAGCCTTGCTGCGGTTCGAACTGCGATGTTCCGATGTATCCGACCGCAATGCGCTGGATACGCTGCTCGTGGCCGAAGCCGGCCATGTGTTCAGACTGAACGAAGAACTCCCGCTTCGCGCCCACCTTCTTACCGTCGGCGGCATGCCCCATCGCATCGTGGCCAGCCTGGTTTTCCACCACAGTTGCTTCGACGGCTGGTCGTGGCGGATTTTCCGCGAGGAACTGCAGGCACTGCTGCAAGGAACAGCATACGACGCACTGCCACCACTGAAGGCGACCTACGCGGATTTCGCTCTCTGGCAGCAGCAACAGCTCACCGAGCAGCGCATGGACGCGTTGTTCCACTACTGGGAACGTTCGCTCGCCGGCTGGCAGCCGCTCAACCTGCCGATCGACCATCCGCGCCCAGCGCAATTCGACTATCTCGGCCGGGAGATCGTCTTCGACATCGACGTCGGCACCTCCGACCAACTGAAGGTCCTGGCGCAGACCACGCGCACCAGTTTCTTCAGCGTACTGCTCGCCGCCTACTACCTCACGCTCAAGGTCTACAGCGGGCAACACGATCTGATCGTCGGCACCCCATCGGCCAACCGCAGGCACGCCGATTTCGATGGCGTGGTGGGGTTCTTCGTCAACCTGCTGGTGCTGAGGACCAGCATCGACGGCAGTGGCCGACTGCTGGACTACCTGCGAGACGTCGGCGGCGTCGTGCTGCAGGCGCAACTGCACGAGGACCTACCGTTCGAACAACTGGTCAAGCGCCTGGAAGTCGCCAAGGACACCAGCCGCCATCCTATCGTCCAGGCGGTCTTCAGCCTGCTGAACAGGGAGTCGGTGGAGACTGGTTGGTCGGCGATCCATGTGCACGTGCCAGAGGACGAAGGCAGAACCACGGCCAAGTTCGACCTATCCGTGACCGTTTCCGAAAAGGCCGACGGGCTTGGGGTCAACTTCACTTATGCCGCGTCGCTGTTTGATGCCGCGAGCATCGACGGCATCATCGCCACCTATCGGCATATCCTTCAGGAGTTCTGCCGTCTCGCGCCGATGGCCGAGTCCGCTGCGTTGTCCGACATCCGCTATGTCGGCACGGACCTGCGTGCACTGCCGGCGGCGCCCCTGGCCGTACCGCGACCGGCCGAGACCTTGCACGCCGCCTTCGAGCGGATCGCCGCAGACATGCCGCACGATGTCGCCCTGGTGCATGGCGACACACGCCTGACATATGCCGACCTCAACGCACGCGCCAACCAACTGGCGCATGTCCTGCTGAACCGCATATCGCTCGAACCCGACGATTTCGTCGCGCTGGTGCTGGACAAGACAGAGTGGTCCGTGATCGCCATTCTCGCCGCATGGAAGGCCGGCGCTGCCTATGTGCCCATCGACCCCGGCTACCCGGACGAACGCATCGCGTTCATGCTGGAAGACACGCGCGCACGGATCGTGGTGACGGAAGCCGCCCACGAACAGCGCGTCCAGCAACTGGCACGCCATCACGACATACCAGTCGTGAACGTGCAGACGCTGCCACTGCAGGACGCAACGTTGCCGAACCCGGCGACGACTGCCGACGGCGGCCACCGCGCCTACGCGATCTACACGTCGGGCACCACCGGCAGGCCCAAGGCCGTCCTGGTGAGGCACCGCAATGTGCTGAGCTTCCGCGATGGCCTGGCACGTCGCTACTTCGGCGATGCCGAGGCCGGATCGCCGCGCCGGGGTGTCCTCTTCCTCGCCAACTACGTGTTCGATTTCTCGGTGGAGCAGCTGGTGTTGTCGATCCTGAGCGGCAATACCTTGATCATTCCCGAGTCCACACTGGTGTTCGACGACGCATTCTATCGACGCATGAACCAGGAACGCCTGAGCTATATCAGTGGCACCCCGACCCACCTGCAACTGTTCGACCTGTCCCGATTCGATCACCTATGCGCAGTGCTTGTCGCGGGCGAAACATTTCGACGCCATCACTTCGAGAAGATCCGCCAGGAGTATCGGGGGCCCTTGTACAACGCCTACGGAACCACCGAAACCAGCGTCTACAACACCATCAGGTACTTCGCGCCCGACGCGCCGTACCGCAACGACATTGGCCAAGCCATCCCGAACAGCGCGCTGCTCATCCTTGACGACACACTGCGCGAACTGCCGACGGGTGGCCTTGGCGAGATTCACTTGGGGGGCGATTGCGTCGGCGCAGGTTATCTCCACCGCGACGAACTGACGCGCGAACGCTTCATCGCCAATCCCTTCCAGAGCGCAGAGGATCGACAACAAGGGCGCAACGGCATCCTGTACAAGACCGGCGACCTGGCCCGGCGCCGCCACAGCGGCGAACTGGAGTTCTTCGGCCGCAACGACCGGCAGGTGAAGATCAACGGCATTCGCATCGAAACCGGCGAGGTCGAGGAGGTAGCCGCGTCCTTCCCGGGCATGACGCAATGCGCCGTGATCGCCCGCTGCGACGACGAAGACGGCGGCGACAGGCTTGTCTGCTACTACGTCGCCGAACCAGCGCTCGACGAACATGCCCTGTCCCGCCATCTGCGTTCGAAGCTGCCAGGGGCGATGATGCCCTCGAGCCTGGTCAGGTTGGAGCATGCTCTACCACTGACCGTGAACGGCAAGCTCGACACCGGCGCGTTGGCGCGCCTGTGCCCAGAGGAACCCGGCGCAATCTATGCGGCGCCCTCGCAACGGATCGAATCGCGCCTTTGCCGCATCTGGAGCGACGTTCTGCATGGCCGGGCGGTTGGGATCCACGATAACTTCTTCCAGATCGGCGGCGACAGCATCGCCGCTCTGCACCTGACCAGCCAGATCCGCAGGAAGTTCGGCCATAAGGTCAGCGTGAAGCACATCTTCGACTTTCCCACTGTCTCCGCGTTCGCCGAACATGTCCTGAAGGATCCGGCAGACAGGTTGCCTGCGCAGGCCCATGCGGCACCTGCCGGCGAATGTCCGCTGCTGCCCATCCAGGCATGGTTCTTCGCCAAGGAGTTGCACGACCGCGGGCACTGGAACCAGTACCTGACCATCCGCACTCCTGCGCTGGACACCGACCGGCTGCGCATCGCGCTCGACAAGCTGTCGCGACACCACGATGCATTCCGCCTCAGGTATAGAACCGCGACGATCGCCCCCACGGGCATCACCCAGTTCTACGCTCAGGACAGCGACATTCCGCTCCACGCTATCGATCTGCGCGTCTCCGGCGAAGAAACACTGGCGTGGCAACTGGCTGCACTACAGGGCGGCTTCGACCTCGAGCGCGGGCCGCTGTGCAGGGCTGCCGTGGTACATGGATTCGCCGACGGTTCGGCGCGCATCTGGATTTCCTTGCATCACCTGATCGTGGATTCGGTGAGCTGGGAAATCCTGTGTCGCGATCTGGAAGCCCTCTACCATGGCGCAGAACTGGATCCGCCGGCGGGCGACATCCTCCGCTGGGCCCAGGCGTTGCAAGCGTATGTCCCGGCAGCCGGAGAAGTGCAGCATTGGCAGCAGATCGCGCAACAGGTCACGGCGGACCGGCCGGTGCTACGCGCGGACCCGTCCACAGCCGCCGGCCATCGCACGCGCTTCGCGCTCAGCGACGAAGACACGGCGGTGTTGATCGGCCGCGGGCGCAGAGCCGGTGAGGCGCACACGCTCGACCTGATGCTTGCCGCGCTGGCTCGAGCGCTGCGCGGCATTACCGGCCGGACCCGTCATTTCGTTACCATGGAAAGCCATGGCCGGGAAATACTGCACGATGCCCCGGACGTACAGGACGTCTTAGGGTGGTTCACCGCCATGTATCCACTCGCCATCGTCGGCGAGGACGACATGGGGCAAAGCCTGGCGGCGACACGTGCGAACCGCGATTGCGTTCCCTCCAATGGCGTCGGCTACGGCGCGCTCCGCGGTGTCTACGGCAGCGACGCTGCTCCACTTCCCGAGATCAGCTTCAACTACCTGGGTAGCTTCGCCGATCCTGGCACCGCCGACGCAGGCGATGCGCACGATGGCACCGCGCGCTGGCGACTGGACCCGGCGATGTGTGGCATCAGCACGTCCGGCAGCGATCAACACGCGAGCGACTGCGTAATAGATATCACCGCACGCTGCATCGGGACGCGGATGGTAGTGGATGTGGACAGTCGCTTGGCTGCCGAACAGGCCAGGCAATTTTCCAGGTCGCTGGAAGCGGCGCTGCAAACGTTCTGCGCGTATGTGGGCAAGCACGCGACGCAACGCGCCGACCCCGCAAAGCCCTCCCCCGCGCGTCCCCGCACCGTGGATTTCGAGCCCTACTTCGTCATCAACGAAGCCACGGCCGGCCCCACGCTGTTCGTCCTTCCGCCCGGCGAAGGCGGCGCGGAAAGCTACCTCAACAACCTGGCGAAACAGCTCCCGACCCTGCGCCTGGTGCTGTTCAACAACGTGCACCTGCACAGCCCCATGCAGTCCTTCGAGGAAATCGCCAAGTACTACATGCACCACGTACGCCAGCTGCAACCAAGCGGCGCCTACAACTTCTTCGGATGGAGCTTCGGCGGCGTGGTCTCCCTGGAGATGTCGCTGCAACTGCTGCGCGAGGGTGAAGCGGTTTCGAATCTGCTCATGGTCGATTCGTTCTTCAACGTCGAGAAGGCGGTGGACGATCTATGCCTGCCTAAACATGCAAACTCGCTCGATCCGATCAATCACCGCTACAGACCAAATCAAAAGGCGCTGGCAACGCTGGCGGAAACCGCCGACAACATCGTGCTCTTCAAGGCCGTTGAGCCCATTGCCGACCATCGCAGCGACGAGCAGCGCAAGGTCTTCGAGTACTACGCGAGTTCGCCCTTCAACAATCTCGATACGTTGCTGCCGCCGTCGTCATTCACACTGCAGACCCTCGGAGACAACAGTCATTTCTCCTGGATCCACGAGAAAGCGACCGTAGGCAAGGTGTGTTCGACGACGGCATCCCTGATCCAGGAAAGGGCGACCATCTAGACCCGAGCGCAACACGACATCCGCCTGACGCATCGACAACTTCCCTTAGCGACAGAGATGACCATGAACAGCCATGCAGACGTACCGGTGATCGACATTTCCAGACTCGCCGGCAGCGACCCGGCCGCCAAGCGCGCTGCCGCCGACGAAATAGACCGCGCTTGCCGCAGTTCCGGATTCTTCTATGCAGCCAATCACGGCGTCGATCTGGCAGCGCTGCAGAAGGTAACCACGGACTGGCACATGGCCATGTCCGAGGCAGAGAAATGGGCCTTGGCGATCAATGCCTACAACCCGACCAATCCGAGGAACCGCAACGGCTACTACATGGCAGTTCAGGGCAGGAAGGCCAACGAGTCGTTCTGCTATCTGAACCCATCATTCAACGCGGAGCACGCATCGATCAGGGAAGGACTGCCTTCCCACGAAGTCAACATCTGGCCCGACGAGGAAAGGCATCCCGGCTTTCGCCCATTCTACGAGCGCTACTACACGGACGTGTTCGACGTCGCATCCTTGGTCCTGCGCGGTTTCGCCATCGCTCTGGGCAAGGATGAAACGTTCTTTGAGCCCCACTTCACCGCGCAAGACACCTTGTCGGCGGTGTCACTGATCCGCTACCCGTACCTTGAAGACTATCCGCCAGTCAAAATCGCAGCCGATGGAACGAAACTCAGCTTCGAGCATCACCAAGACGTCTCGCTGATCACCGTCCTCTATCAGACCGCCGTTCCCAACCTTCAGGTCGAGACCGCAGAAGGCTATGTGGACATCCCCGCATCCGAAGAGCACTTCCTGGTCAATTGCGGGACCTACATGGCGCATATCACGCACGACTACTACCCAGCGCCGATGCATCGGGTCAAGTTCATCAATGCCGAGCGGCTTTCCATACCCTTCTTTGCCAACCTCTCCTACAGAAGCACCATCACGCCGTTCGCCCCTGCGCAACATCGTCCCGCCTACACCAACAGGGCGCTCTCCTACGGCGACTATCTGCAGCACGGGCTTCTCGACCTGATCAAGGCCAATGGCCAGACCTGACCCACGTGACCCGAGCCGCACACGACATCTGCATATCACCAGCGCCGAGGCGACACACATGACCGACACCGGGATCCATGTCTTTGAACTGGATGAGCTCAAGCAGCGCATTCGCACCGATTCTTTACGCAAGTCTCTGTTCGAGACCGGCGTTTTCTACATCAGGGAGGACGACGACCTGAAACTACAGCATCGGAGGGCGATGGAGGCCGTCATGGACCTGTTCGAGAACGGCAGCGCGGAACAAAAGAACGCGCTGCGCAATCTCACCCCCAACATCCGACGGGGACTCTCCGACCTCGAGGCGGAAAGTACCGCAAAAATCACCAAAGGCGGCCAATACACGGACTACTCGATGGTCTACTCGATCGGCCTTTCGCAAAACCTGTTCCCCTCCAAGCCCTTCGAGGACGTCTGGACCGCTTACTTCGACCGTTTTTACGGCGTTACCAAGGACATCGCACGGTGCGCCCTGCAGGCCGCCGACGTGGATCCCGACGAGGGGCTGGATGCGTTCCTGGAATGCGATCCATTGCTGCGTTTCCGCTACTTCCCCGAAGTGCCTGAAGACCGATGCGCGGAACAGGAGCCACGCCGCATGGCGCCGCACTACGATCTCTCCATCATTACCACCATCCAGCAGACGCCCTGCGCCAACGGCTTCGTCAGCCTGCAGTGCGCCGTGGATGGCCGCTACGTCGATCTTCCACCGCTGCCTGGTTGCATGGTGGTGTTCTGCGGCGCAGTCGCTCCGCTCGTATCGAATGGAAGGATCAAGGCACCGCGGCATCAGGTCGCTTCGCCGTCGATCAGCCAGCGCAGCGGCAGCGCGCGAACTTCCAGCGTGTTTTTCCTGCGTCCGAAGCCAGATTTTCGATTCTCGGTCGCGCTTGCCAAGGCCGCCGGCCTGGACGTCGATTTCACCGGCGACACCGCCACGTTCGGCGAATGGATCGGCGGCAACTACGTCAATCTCCGCTCCGCGGCCAGCGGTTCGCTTGCCCCAGCCCTCGCTTGACCGTTGAAGCGACCCATCACAGAAGGAGTGCAAACGCATGAACGAACGGACCGTTCCGACTTTCGCGCTGGAAAACATCATGCGTGGCGAGCAGATGGAAGAACTGCGACGCTGCGTGAGCGAGCAAGGCGTCTTCTATCTCGAGGTGAACGGCCCACTGAACGATGCGCACGTCCAGGCCGGAAACGCCGCGATGACGTTCTTCGCCAATGCCGACGACGCTGCAAAGCAGGCTGTCACCAACAGTAGACCGAACATGCGCCGTGGCTTTTCTCCGCTAGGCTCCGAAAGCACCGCGCGCTGCACCAATACCGGCGAGTACTCCGATTACGCGATGGTCTACTCGATGGGAATCTCCGGCAACCTGTTTCCCACGCAGGACTTCCAACGGCTGTGGAGCAATTACTTCGACATCTACTACGCGATTTCGCAGCAGACGGCGAAAGCCGTGCTGCGGAGCATGGATGTCCATCTCCACACCGATATCGACACCCTGCTCGATTGCGATCCGGTACTGCGATTCCGCTACTTCCCCGATGTCCCCGAAGACCGTTGCGCCGAACAGCAGCCCAACCGCATGGCGCCTCACTACGACTTGTCAATCGTTTCCCTGATCCTGCAGACCCCATGCCCAAACGGATTCGTCAGCCTGCAGGTGGAACTCGACGGGCACTTCGTCGAGTTGGCGCCACGTCCAGGGTGCGTGGTGGTTTTCTGCGGGTCCATCGCGCCCCTGGTTTCCGATGGGAAGATCAAGGCACCGCAGCACCGGGTGGTATCACCGAGCAGGACGCAACGGATCGGCAGCAATCGCACATCGAGCGTGCTCTTCCTGCGGCCGCGTTCGGAATTCACCTTCTCGGTGCCGCTAGCCAAGGCGCTCGGCATGGGCGACGACCTGAGCGGCGAGCGTGCCACGTTCGGAGAGTGGTGCGGCGCCAATTACATGGAGATGCACGTCATGTCGCCTCAACCCTAGTACATTCGGCATGGCCACGCTATCAGTGCCCGCCAGCGCGCCGTCATCCCACCGGGAGTGCCCGTTCATGATTTCGCACATCGACGCGACGCACGTGCGTGAGCGCATGCTGTTACCGCCCTCCGTCGTCTATCTGAACGCTGGCTCATTCGGCCCACTTCCGCGCGCCGTATTCGACACAACCGCGGCGCTTCGGCACCGGCTTGCACAGGAACCAACTGACTTCCTGTTGCGCCAGGTGCCCGACCTGCTCTGGCGCGCACGCGAGCAGTTGGCCGAATTCCTGGATTGCGCGCCCAACCGCCTTGTTTTCACCGCGAGCGTCAGTGCCGCGACAAGCCTGGTGGCATCCTCGCTGGCGCTTGCCACTCCCGGCGAAATCCTGCTCAGCGACCAGGAATACCTGACCATGCGATGGTGCTGGGAACGCATTGCGGACCGGCACGGCCTGGCGCTTCGCACTTTCCAGGCTCCGCCCATGCCGTCGGACCCCGAGGAGATCGTGCAAGCGGCCGTTCACGCCATGGGACCGCGTACTCGCCTGCTCTTCTTCAGTCATATCGCCTCGGCAACCGGGCTGGTACTGCCCGCCCGGCGGATCTGCGAAGAAGCGCAAAAGCGCGGCATCATCAGCGTGGTCGACGGCGCGCATGCTGTGGCGGCCAGCGCACTGCGGCTGCAACAGATCCCCTGCGATTTCTACGTCGGCAGTTGCCACAAGTGGCTGCTTGCGCCGAGCGGTGCCAGTTTTCTCTATCTGGGACGCGAGCGGGAAGAGCGACTGCAACCACTGACGATCAGTTGGGGGCACCACAGCGCACAGGCCGCATCGGCGCCAGACGAACGCGATCGATTCGGGAGCACACCTCGGCTGCGTCGGCTTGAATGCGAGGGAACACGCGACATCTGCCCATGGCTCGCCCTGCCGGAGGCCATCGCCTTCCACCGCTCTTTCAAGCCAGACCACGCCATCGCCCATATGCGCATGCTGGCCGAGTATGCGCGGGAACGCCTCACAACGCTGGGCCTGATCGCTGCGACGCCCACCGACCCTTCATTGAGTGGGCCAATGATCGCCTTCGAGCTACCTTCGGCGGCAACGCCGGCACAATTGCAAGGCGCGCTTTGGGACCGGTTCCATCTCGAGGTTTCCGTCATCGAGCGCCAGGACGTGGCACTGCTTCGGCTATCTCCTCATGTCTACAACACCTGTTCGGACATCGACTATCTGGTGGAATGCTTGGCTGCGCTCATGCGCAAACCGTCATCGAGGCGCCGATCGGCGGTCGTTTAGCCGGCACCGGGCGGCTAGCGCAAATGGGCCGCTTCCCTCCCGCTGCCTTTTTGTCCATCCTGTAGAACGCGAAAGCGGCACGATCCACGCAGTGGACGTGATCGCCACAATCTCAAGCAGGTAGGAAAAGGCAGGGTACAGACGATGAAGAGGCTTTTGGCCTTCTGTTTGCTTTTCGTTGCCGCCATCGGCAGCGCGAAGGACGTGCCCACTTCGCGGGCAGATGCGCAGAAGCAGCTACAGCAGACCGTTCAGGCCTTCATGCAGCAGTACGACGTGCCCGGCGTGGCCGTTGCCATAACGGTCGATGGAACGGACTACTACGCCACCTATGGCGTGTCCTCGCGAACGACGCAGGCGAAGATCAGCAAGGACACCTTGTTCGAAATCGGCTCGATCAGCAAGACTTTCACCGCCACCTTAGCCGCCTATGCGCAGGTCAACCACAAGCTGTCCCTAATGGATCACCCCAGCAAATATCTGCCGGAGATGAAGGGTCACGACTTCGACAAGGTCACGCTGCTCAATCTCGCGACGCATACAGCAGGCGGCTTCCCGATGCAGATGCCGGAGGATGTCAAAAGCGACGCTCAGGTAACTGCCTATTTTCAGGCATGGAAGCCTCAGTACCCTGCAGGCACGAAGCGCACTTACGCAAACCCGAGCATTGGCATGTTGGGGGTGATCACGGCAAAAAGCATGCATGTCCCGTTTCGCAAGGCGATGGAAGGCATCCTGCTTCCCAGGCTTGCGTTGCCCAACACCTACCTCTACGTTCCGCCCGGAAAACAGGCGCTGTACGCGCAGGGCTACGACGAGAACAATGCCCCGGTACGCATGAAGCCAGGCGCTCTATGGGAACCGGCATACGGCATAAAAACCACAGCCAAGGATCTGCTGCGCTTTGTCGAAATCAATCTCAACCTGATCGAAGTGCAGCCTGCGCTGCGGCAAGCCATCAAAGACACCCACACCGGCTACTTCAAGCTCGGTGACATGACCCAGGACCTGGTCTGGGAACAGATTCCCTACCCCACCAACCAGAACGGGCTGTTGACGAACAGTTCCCAGAAGGTCATCTACGAGAGCAATGCTGTGGACACGCTAACGCCACCATTGCAGCCACAGCAGAATGTGCTGATCAACAAAACCGGCTCGACCCGGGGCTTTGGCGCATACATTGCCTTCAATCCGTCGGACAGGATCGGCATCGTCCTGCTGATCAATCGAAACATCTCCATGGAAGCGCGACTGCGCCTGGCCAATGCCGTGCTGGATGTCGCACGCGGCTTGCCAAACGGGCATTCACACTAAGCGCCTTTTCCGCTTCGCCGGGTGCACACGACATAAAAGCACATGCGAGCTTCGCTGATCGGCTCGATGGCCCTGAGCTCCAACATGCGCACGACGCACCGAGTGCCGTCCGGCCAATTGCTGAAGGAGCGACAGGTGCTTGTCGTGCTCTGTAGCCACCCGGACGAAGCACCGTCCAGCAGCGTCCAAGCAGCAACGCATCGCCAAGGAAGGCGTGATCGCAGATCGTGCTGATCTTCTCGCTGGGTGCGCTTGCGCCCGAGGCGTGCCTGCAGGTCCGCAGGAATGCGCAAACGAACGTAGTAGCGGCCGGTCTCGCCGCGCGTGAGGGAGTACGCGACTCGCATGGAAGTGTCCAAGCGAGCGTCCAAGGTGGTGAAAAAGAAAAACGCCCGCAAACCATTGATTTGCGGGCGTTTCCTTGACACTGGCGGAGTGAGAGGGATTCGAACCCTCGATAGAGCTTTTGACCCTATACTCCCTTAGCAGGGGAGCCCCTTCAGCCACTCGGGCATCACTCCGGATTTCTGCGCTGCGGATATTTCCGCGACCGGGCGCGAAGAATACCGGGTTGTGGGGTCTCAGGTAAACCCTTTCGACGCATCAATCGGCAGATTGATCGCCGCCGTGACCGCCACCGTGCGAGTTCGGCTCGTCGCCGCGCTGGATGCGCTGGTAGATCTCTTCGCGATGCACCGCCACGTCCTTCGGCGCGGTGATGCCGATACGCACTTGATTGCCCTTGACCCCAAGCACCGTCACGGTGACCGAATCGCCGATCATCAAGGTTTCGCCTACCCGGCGAGTCAGGATCAACATTTTTAGAATTCTCCAGGGGACCGGTGGGCTTCACCGGCACGGCGCCCGCGCTGCGGCACGCCCCATAATGAAAGTGAAAAGAGGGGTGATGTTACGGGAAGCCGCGCCCTGCCAGCAAGGCGCGCCGCGCGTATGTTCAGGGGAGATGTTGCTTGACCCAGGCGGGGACGCCAGCGAGTGCAGGGGCAAGGGCGGGCCCGTCCTCGCCACCACCCTGGGCGAGGTCCGGGCGGCCGCCGCCCTTGCCCGAGATCTGACCGGCGATGTGGCTCAACAGTTCCCCCGCTTTGACCCGTCCCATTGGGCTGCCGTTCACGCCGGCGACCAGGGCGACCTTGCCCTCGCTGGCGCCGGCCAACACGATCACGCTGTCGCCCAACTGCTGCTTCAGGCGGTCCATTGCCTCGCGCAGGGCCTTGGCATCGAAGCCTTCCAGTCGCACCGCCAGAACCTTCACGCCGGCGACGTCGACCGCCGATCCGGCCAGGTCGGCGGTGGCACCGGACGCCAGCTTGGACTTCAGCGCCTCCAACTCGCGCTCCATGCGCTTGTACCGATCGCCGAGCTGACGGATCTTGTCGACCACGTCGTGGCTGTTGCCGCCGACCAGGTCGGCCGCCTCGCGCAGCCGGGCCTCCTCAGCCGCCACATAGTCCAGCGCGCCCTGCCCGGTCACCGCCTCGATGCGGCGCACGCCGGCGGAGACGCCGCCTTCGCTGGTGATCTTGAACAGGCCGATGTCGCCAGTCCGCCCGACATGCGTGCCGCCGCACAGTTCGGTGGAGTAGTCGCCCATCTTGAGCACGCGCACGCGCTCGCCGTACTTTTCGCCGAACAGCGCCATCGCACCGAAATCCAGCGCTTCCTGCATGCCCATCTGATGGACTTCGACAGCGTTGTTGGCGCGGACCTGCTGATTGACCTTGCGCTCGATCAGCGCCAGTTCCTCGGCTCCGATCGGCTGGAAGTGCGAGAAGTCGAAGCGCAGGCGATCCGGCGCCACCAGCGAGCCCTTCTGCTGGACATGAGTGCCCAGCACTTCGCGCAGGGCGGCATGCAGCAGGTGCGTCGCCGAGTGATTGAGGATGGTGGCGCCGCGGCGCTCGGCATCGACCTGGCCGGCGAGCACATCGCCGAGCTTCAGGCTGCCTTCTTCCAGCGTGCCGACGTGGCCATGGAACTGGCCGGCGAATTTCTGTGTGTCGGTGACCGTCAGGCGGGTACCGGCGGCGGTCAATGTGCCGAGATCGCCGACCTGGCCGCCGGATTCGGCATAGAACGGCGTCTTGTCGGTCAGCACGATCACCGCGTCGCCGGCCTCAGCCGACTGCACCGGGCGACCGTCCTTGAGCAGGGCGACCACGCGCAGGCCATCGGCCTGCAGGCTGTCGTAACCCAGGAACACGGTCGGGGCCAGGGTTGCCACCAGATCTGCCGGCAGTTGCACGCTGCCGCCGAACTTACCGGCCTCGCGCGCACGCCGGCGCTGCTCGTCCATCGCCGTTTCGAAGCCCTGCTCGTCCACGCGCAGGTCGCGCTCGCGGGCGATGTCCTGGGTCAGGTCCAGCGGGAAGCCGTAGGTGTCGTACAGGCGGAAGGCGTCTTCGCCGGCGATCACCCCATCCTGCGCCTTGGCGGCGACGTCCTCGAAGATCTTCATGCCGGCATCGAGGGTTTCGGCGAAGCGCTCCTCCTCGGCCTGCAGCGCACGCAGCACGGTGTCCTGCGCCGCGGCCAGCTCCGGATAGGCCTCGCCCATCAGTTCCACCAGGGTCGGCACCAGCTTGCTGAAGAACGGCTGGCGCACGCCCAGCATCCAGCCATGGCGCAGGGCGCGGCGGATGATCCGGCGCAGCACGTAGCCGCGGCCTTCGTTGGACGGCAGCACGCCGTCGACGATCAGGAACGCGCAGGCGCGGATGTGATCGGCGATCACGCGCAGCGACTTGTTCTCGAGGTCGGCGGTGCCCGTCAGCTCGGACGCCTTGCGGATCAGCGTCTGGAACAGGTCGATCTCGTAGTTGGTGTGCACGTGCTGCAGGATCGCCGCCAGGCGCTCCAGACCCATGCCGGTGTCCACGCAGGGTGCCGGCAGCGGCACCAACGTGCCGTCGGGCTGGCGATCGAACTGCATGAACACCAGATTCCAGATCTCGATGAAGCGGTCGCCATCCTCGTCGGGCGATCCCGGCGGACCGCCGGCGATGTGCGCGCCGTGGTCGTAGAAGATCTCGGTGCACGGGCCGCAGGGGCCGGTGTCGGCCATCTGCCAGAAGTTGTCCGAGGCGTAGGGCGCACCCTTGTTGTCGCCGATGCGCACGATGCGCTCGGCAGGCACGCCGATCATGTCGCGCCACAGGCCGTAGGCCTCGTCGTCGGTGTGGTAGACGGTGACCAGCAGACGCTCGGCCGGCAGCTTCCAGACCTGGGTCAGCAGCTCCCAGGCCCAGGCGATGGCGTCCTTCTTGAAGTAGTCGCCGAACGACCAGTTGCCGAGCATTTCGAAGAAGGTGTGATGGCGCGCGGTGTAGCCGACCGAATCGAGGTCGTTGTGCTTGCCGCCGGCGCGCAGGCAGCGCTGCACGTCCGCCGCGCGCACGTAGCTGCGCTTCTCGGCGCCCAGGAACACGTCCTTGAACTGCACCATGCCGGAATTGGTGAACAGCAGCGTCGGATCGTTGCCGGGCACCAGCGGTGCGGACGGCACGATGGTATGGCCCTTGCCCCTGAAGAAGTCGAGGAAGTCGCTGCGGATCTGGGAGGTGGAGAATTTGGCGGGTGCGTTCATGGGCTGGCTATAGACGAGCGGACGGGCTTCCTGGCATCCCTCGTAGATGAGGGCGCCCCGGAAACCGGACAAGACAACTCGCCAAGGGTAGCAGGCCCAGCCCGCTCAGTCCTCCGCAGCGTCGCGCACGGCGGCGCGGATGCTATCCCCATCGAAACCGCGCCGCGCCAGCAGATCGGCGGCCTTACGCTGCTGCGGCAGATCCATCGCCCCAGCAGCACCGAAACGGCGCCGGACCAGATCGCGGGCGTTTTCGGTCCAGTCGCCCTCGAAGGCGCCCATCGCGGTGGCGATGGCCTCGCTGTCCAGGCCGTGGGTGCCAAGCTCGGCACGGATATGCAGCGGGCCGTAACCTGCCCCGGCGCGGCTGCGCACCAGCAGTTCGGCGAAACGGCCGTCGTCCTGCCAGCCCTCGCCGGTCAAGCGCTCCACCGCTTCGGCGGCGGCGTCGGCTTCCACCCCACGCGAACGCAGTTTACGGGTCAGTTCCTTGCGCGAATGCTCGCGCCGCACCAGCAGGCCCAGCGCCTTCTGCAACGGAGTCTGCTCCGGTTGCCGGCGACGCCGGCGTGGTGCTTCTTGTCCCTGTTCGTCGCTCATGGGCCATGCCACCCCATTCAAATGCGCCGTCCCTGGCGCGCGCCCTCCTGGTTTGCTCAAGACTGCCGAGGGAGACAAGCGGCACTGACTCCACCGCTCCCCCGGCAGAAAACCATTACGCGTCGGCGTCTTCCGCCTCGGCCTCGCTCGGCGCGATTTCCGCGGGCTGGAACTTCTCGCGCAGCTCGCTTTCCAGCTTCGCCGCCACCTGCGGGTTGTCGCGCAGGTACTGGCGAGAATTGTCCTTGCCCTGGCCGATACGCTCGCTGCCGTAGCTGTACCAGGCACCCGCCTTCTCGACCAGCTTGGCTTCCACGCCCATGTCGATCAGTTCGCCTTCGCGGCTGATGCCCTCGCCGTACAGGATCTCGGTGATGACCTGCTTGAACGGCGGCGCCAGCTTGTTCTTGACCACCTTGATCTTGGTCTGGTTGCCGATGATCTCGTCGCCCTTCTTGATCGCACCGATGCGGCGGATATCCAGGCGCACCGAGGCGTAGAACTTGAGCGCGTTGCCGCCGGTGGTCACTTCCGGGCTCTGGCCCGGCATCATCACGCCGATCTTCATGCGCAACTGGTTGATGAACACCACCAGGGTGTTGGAGCGCTTGATGTTGCCGGTGAGCTTGCGCAGCGCCTGGCTCATCAGGCGTGCCTGCAGGCCCGGCAACTGATCGCCCATCTCGCCTTCGATTTCGGCCTTGGGGGTCAGCGCGGCGACCGAGTCGACCACCACGATGTCCACCGATCCCGAGCGCACCAGCATGTCGGCGATTTCCAGCGCCTGCTCGCCGGTGTCCGGCTGCGACAGCAGCAGCTCGTCGACGTTGACGCCCAGCTTGGCGGCGTAGATCGGA
Source organism: Xanthomonas sp. 3307 (assembly GCF_014199735.1). Taxonomy (NCBI): domain Bacteria; kingdom Pseudomonadati; phylum Pseudomonadota; class Gammaproteobacteria; order Lysobacterales; family Lysobacteraceae; genus Xanthomonas; species Xanthomonas sp. 3307. Next base: position 31,469 of record NZ_JACHOG010000001.1, read on the forward strand.
TCCAGCGCGTGCTCGGCGTCGATGAACGCGGCAGTGCCGCCGTTCTTCTGACACTGGGCGATGGCCTGCAGGGTCAGGGTGGTCTTGCCGGAGGATTCCGGACCGTAGATCTCGACCACGCGGCCCTTCGGCAGGCCGCCGATGCCCAGCGCGATGTCCAGCATCAGCGAGCCGGTCGGAATCACTTCCACCGCTTCGATGACGCGATCGCCCATCCGCATCACCGAGCCCTTGCCGAACTGCTTCTCGATCTGGCTCAGGGCGGCAGCGAGCGCGCGCTTCTTGTTCTCGTCCATTGTGGTGTCCTTGGAAGGTGAGGAGGATTTGCGGAGTGAGGTCAATGTAAAGGCCTGGTATCGCACGGACTGAGACAGTGCGTGGCGAGATGAAAATAATTCGTCCGGACCGGGCTGCGGCAGCGGCGAATGGCGATGTCTGGGGTCGGAAAAGTCCGGCCGGCACTGTAGTGCATGCCCTGCTCCCGGTACGGCATCAGCGGTTGGGACGCAGCAGGCCGCAGTACAGGCCTTCGATGGCGAACTCCTGGTCCGGCAACACCTCGATCGGCGCGTAATCCGGATTGCGCGGCAGCAGGCGGATGCGGTCCTTGCCGATCTTCAGCAGCTTGACCGTGATCTCCTCGTCGATGCGCGCCACCACGATCTGCCCGGAACGGGCATCGCGGGTGCGATGCACGCCGATCAGGTCGCCGTCGAAGATGCCTTCGTCGCGCATGGAGTCGCCCTGCACCTTCAGCAGGTAGTCCGGCGCCGGCGAGAAGAACACCCGGTCCAGCACCACGAAGTCGTCCGAACCGATGTCCGCGCCGATCGGCAGGCCGGCCGCGACGCGCCCGAGCACCGGCAGGCGCAGCACGTCGGCGCTGTCCACCTGCGGCGCCGGCGCCGGCGCGGCGGCCCCACCGATCAGGCGAATACCGCGCGCCTGCCCGGGCACGCGGCGGATCGCCCCGGCCTGTTCCAGCGCTTCCAGGTGGTATTGGGCCGCGCGTACGCCTTTGAAGCCGAAGGCACGGGCGATCTCGGTCTGCGATGGCGGCACGCCATCGTGTTCGATGCGCTCGGCGATCAGGTCGAGGATCGCCTGCTGGGTTTCGGTGAGGTCCATGGTTAGTAGTAATACTACTAAATCGACTGGCGAGCAACTGGCGTGTGGATCCGGGGTGCCGGCGGGCGGCGTCGCCGGCCGTTGCGGCTGGGCGGCTGGGCGGCTGGGCGGCTGGGCGGCTGGGCGGCGCGACAGTCTGCGATGGCAGCCCATCATTGGCAGATGCGTCGCGGCCTCTCGCGTTCTTCCAGGTCGTTACAGAGTGTCAGAGCGATGTGTGCCGAGCGACTTGGTTACATCGCGTCGGGGCTGAAGCCCCACCCACAGGGGAGGACGCGCGCGCCGGCACTCCTGTGGAAGCGGTTCGATTGGAAGCGGCGCGATGCTTGGCCAGCAGCCTCGACGCCTGCGGCGGACCGCACTCGAAGGCTCGCGGCGCTCAGCGCCCGCTGCGCCAGATCGAAAACAGGATCCATACCCCCGACAGCGCCGCGCCGACGAAGCCGCAGACGCCGATGGCCAGCAGCCAGCGGCTGGAAATGCCGCCGACGCTGTTCATCACGATCGACGAACCGATGATCAGCGCGGCGGTGACAATACCCATGGTCAGACGGTTGGCGGCGCGGTTGACCTGGTCGCCGAAGCCCTTCAGCGAGCCGGTCTCCACGTTCAACTGCAGGCGTCCGCGTCGCGCCGCCTGCAGCAGCCGGCGCGTATCGCGCGGCAGGTCGCCGAGCAGCTCCAGCGCGCCCAGCACGGTGCGGCGGCCGCGCCGGGCCATCGCCCGCGGCGCGAACCGCTGCAGCATCACCCGCTCCAGGTACGGGGCGGCGGCGCCGGCCATGTCGAAGTCCGGATCGAGCTGGCGCCCTACCCCTTCCAGGGTCAGGAAGGTCTTGATCATCAGCGCCAGATCGGCCGGCAGCGCCAGCGCGTGCTGGCGCAGCAGCGCGGTGACGTCGCCGAGCATGGCGCCGACCCGCAGGTCCTTCAGCGGCACGCCGCGGTACTGGTCGACAAAGGCGGCGATCTCCAGTTGCAGGCGCGCCTCGTCGACCTCGACCTCGCCGTCGGTCCACTCCAGCAGGATGTCGGCGACCGCCTCGGCGTCCTGCGTGACCAGGCCGTGCAGCAGTTGCACCACCTGGTAGCGGCGCTGCTCGGAAATGCGCCCGACCATGCCGAAGTCGATCACCGCGATGCGCTCGCCCGGCAGATAGAAGATGTTGCCCGGATGCGGATCGGCGTGAAAACAGCCGTCCTCCAGCACCATCTTCAGCACGATCTCGGCGCCGGTGCGCGCCAGTTGCCGCCGGTCCAGGCCAGCGGCTTCGACCCCGGCCAGGTCGCGGCCGCCGATGCCGGCAACGAAGTCCTGCACGTTCAACGTCTCGCAGGTCCACTGCCAGTGCACCCGCGGGATCACGATCTCGTCGTGTCCCTGGAAGTTGGCGGCGATGCGCTCGGCATTGCGGCATTCGCCGGCGAAATCCAGCTCGCGGCGCAGCGACAGGGTGAACTGGTGCACCACCGCGGCCGGGTGGTAGCGCTTCAGGTCCGGCGCGCGCGCTTCGACGATCTCGGCCAGCCGCGCCAGCAGCCGCAGGTCGGCCTCGATCACCTCGCGGATGCCGGGGCGGCGCACCTTGATCACCACCGCGGTGCCGTCGTGCAGCCACGCCCGGTGGGTCTGCGCCAGCGAGGCGGCGGCCAGCGGAGTTTCCTCGAGCCTGGCGAAGATCGCCGTCGGCTCCTCGCCGAGCGCCTCGATCAGTTGCGGCAGGATCTGCGGATAGTCCAGCGCCGGCGCGGCGTTCTGCAGTTCGCCCAGTTCGTCGATCCACTCCGGCGGCAGCAGGTCCACGCGCGTGGCCAGCACCTGGCCGAGCTTGACGAAGGTCGGGCCGAGGTCCTGCAGCGCGCGCCGCACCCGCTGCGGCGCCGACATGCGCAACATCTCCTCGGCGTTTTGCCAGTGCAGCAGGCGCCCGGCGCGTTCCAGCACGTCGGCCATGCCGATGCGCCGGACCACGTCGCCGAACCCGTAGCGGATCAGCACCGAGGCGATTTCCTGCAGGCGTCCCAGGTCGCGGACGGTGCTCAATGCCTCCCACATCGCGCTCATCCTCGGGGAAGGCGCGCGGCCATGATCACAACAGCGCGTCCAGACCGCGCAGGGCCGCGGCCACGGTCTGCCGGCGCACCGCGTCGCGGTCGCCCGGGAAATGGAACAACTGCGCGCTGGCGTAGCCGCCACGGCGCTTCCAGCCCAGCCACACGCTGCCGACCGGCTTGTCCGGCGAACCGCCGCCAGGGCCGGCAATGCCGGTCACCGCGACCGCGACGCTGGCGCCGGAATTGACCAGCGCCCCGGAGACCATCTCGATCACCGTCTCGCGGCTGACCGCGCCGTGATGCTCCAGCGTCTGCGGGCGCACGCCCAGCAGCGCCTGCTTGGCCTCGTAGCTGTAGGCGACGATGCCGCAGTCGAACCAGGCCGAAGACCCGGCGACGTCGGTCATCACCTTGGCGATCCAGCCGCCGCTGCAGCTTTCGGCGGTGACCAGGCGCTCGCGCGCGGTGCGCAAGCGGTCGCTGAGCGCGGTGGCCTGTTGCAACAACTCCGAATCGGTGGGAAGCGTCATGGCACAGCTCGGGAAACCAGTGCGCTTTGTAGCCCAATTCGCCGTGGCTGTCGCGCCTGTGCGCGCCGGCGGATGGCCGGCCGTCAGCCAACGCGGCGCATGGGCCGCGGCCGCGCCGGCCCGCCCGTCGGCGTCGATCGTGGCGACGCCGACGCGACACTCAGCGCCGTTGCCACTCCTCCTGCTCGCGCGGAGGCAGCAGCGCGCGGATCGGCGCGCCGTCGTCGGCGGCGGCCAGGCGCTCGGCCTCGGTGATCGGAATGTCCACCTGCAGCAGCCAGCCATCCTCGTCGGCCTGCTCGCTGCGGATCACCTGCAACTGGTGCAACTGCGAGCGCAGGCGTCCGGCGCTGGGCGGCAGGCGCAGGCTGCCCTGCACGTGGCGCAGGCCCAGACGCTGGCCGAGCACGTGCTGCAGCAGGTCCAGGCCGCGCCCGTCGCGCGCGGAGATCCACACCCGCTCGCGCCGTGCCGTGTCCGGCACGCCGTCCTGCGCGTCGTGGCGCACTTCGGCGCCGTCGATGCGGTCGATCTTGTTGAACACCAGCAACTGCGGCAATTCGCCGGCACCGACCGCGTGCAGCACCTCGTCGACCTGGGCGATGCGCTCCTCGCGCAGCGGGTCGGCCGCGTCGACCACGTGCAGCAGCAGATCAGCCTCGCGCGCCTCGGACAGGGTCGAGCGGAACGCCGCCACCAGTTCGTGCGGCAGGTTGCGCACGAAGCCGACCGTATCGGCCAGCATCGCATTGCCGCCGGGCAGCGCGATGCGCCGCACGGTCGGGTCCAGGGTCGCGAACAACTGGTCGGCGGCGTAGGCCTCGGCGCCGGTCAGCGCATTGAACAGGGTCGACTTGCCGGCGTTGGTATAGCCCACCACCGCGATCCGCGGCAGTTCGCTGCGCACGCGTGCACGGCGCATCTGGGTGTGCTGCACCTCGACCTTCTCCAGCCGCTTCTGCAACTGCTCCACCCGCTTCTGCAACAGGCGGCGGTCGGTTTCCAGCTGGGTTTCGCCGGGGCCGCGCAGGCCGATCGAGCCGCCGCGCTGGCGCTCCAGGTGGGTCCAGCCGCGCACCAGGCGCGTGGCCATGTGCCGCAACTGGGCGAGTTCGACCTGCAGCTTGCCTTCGTGGCTGCGCGCGCGCTGGGCGAAGATGTCCAGGATCAGCCCGGTGCGATCGAGCACGCGCCGCTCCAGGAGCTTCTCCAGGTTGCGCTCCTGGCCGGGACTGAGCGCGTGGTTGACCAGCACCAGATCCGCGCCGCTGGCGTCGGCGGCGGCCTTGACCTCCTCCAGCTTGCCGCTGCCGATCAGCGTCGCCGGACTCGGCTTGTCGATGCGCGCGGTCACGGTGGCGGCGATGCTGGCACCGGCCGAGCGCGCCAGGTCGGCGAACTCCTCCAACACATCGTCTTCCAATGGGCCGCCCGCGTAGGGCTGGATCAGCAGTGCGTGTTCGCCGCGGCGTGACCGATCAAACACCCGCGGCTCCGCGCTTGGCTACCGAACTACTCGACTTCATCATCACCCGCACTGCCACCTTCGTTCTGCTGCACATAACCGCCGCCGGGCCCCACGCGCACGTTGCGCGCCGGCACCACGGTGGAAATGGCGTGTTTGTAGACCATCTGGCTGACGGTATTGCGCAGCAGGACCACGAACTGATCGAACGACTCGATCGTGCCCTGCAGCTTGATGCCGTTGACCAGATACACCGAGACAGGGACCCGTTCGCGACGCAACGCGTTGAGGAAAGGATCCTGCAAGGATTGCCCCTTGGACATGCTTGACTCCCAAATTATTGTTTTTATGGTCCGGGACGGCACTGCAGCTCCCCTGCCGTGGTCCGGAACGTCGATGGTACACAACCGCGGGCGCCAGCGGCGCCGATCAGCCGAGGAAGTCGTCCAGCGCGGCCCCCAGGCGCCCGGCGTCGCGAGCGGGGTCGAACCAGCGCGCGTCCTGCTCGCCGCGCAGCCAGGTGAGCTGACGCTTGGCCAGCTGCCGGGTGGCGGCGATGGCGCGGGCGCGGAAGTCGGCCGCATCGCCAACGCCGTCCAGGTACTCCCAGGCCTGGCGGTAGCCGACCGCGCGCACCGCAGGCAATTCCAGCGGCTGCGCCACCGCCTGCATCCCGGGCAGCGCACGCAAGGCGCGCACTTCGTCGAGGAAGCCCTGCCCCAGCATCGCGTCGAAGCGGGCTTCGATGCGTCCATGCAGCACGGCGCGATCGGCCGGCGCCAGCACCAGTTTCAGCACCCGCAGCGGCAGCCGCGGCGGACCCGGATCTGCCTGCCATGCACTGATCGGCCGGCCGCTGAGCCGGTACACCTCCAGCGCGCGCTGGATGCGCTGGGCGTCGCCAGGACGGATCCGCTGCGCGGCCAGCGGGTCGATCCGCTGCAGTTCCGCGTGCAGCGCCGCCCAGCCTTCGGCCTGGGCCTGCGCAACCAACGCCGCACGCAGCTGCGGGTCGGCCGCCGGCATCGGCGCCAGCCCCTCCAGCAGCGCCTGGAAGTACAGGCCGGTGCCGCCGGCCAGGATCGGCAGGCGGCCGCGGGCGACGATCGCCTCCAGCACAGCGCGCGCGTCGGCGGCGAACTCGGCCGCCGAATAGGCCTGCCAGGGATCGCGCAGGTCCAGCAGATGGTGCGGCACCCGCGCGCGCTCGGCCGCATCGGGCTTGGCCGCGCCGATGTCCAGGCCGCGGTAGACCAGCGCCGAATCGACGCTGACGATCTCGCCGCCGCAGCGTTCGGCCAGGGCGATCGCCGCGGCGGTCTTGCCCGAGGCGGTCGGGCCCATCAATGCGATCGCGCGCGGGCGCCGGTCGGCCGCCATCAGTCCTCGTCCGGCCAGCGGATCGTCGCCGGGGACGATGTGGCCGCACGCGGCAACGGCACCGCCTGCAGTGCCTGCCAGACCTTCAGCGCGTCGACGGTGGCGGCGACGTCGTGCACGCGCAGCAGCATGGCGCCGCGTTGCGCGGCCAGCAGATGCGCGGCGACCGAGCCGGCCACCCGCTGCTCCGGCGCCTCGCGCCCGGTCAGCTCGCCGATGCTGCGCTTGCGCGACAGGCCGGCCAGCACCGGCACGCCCAACTCGACCAGCCGCGCCAACTGCGCCAGTAGCTGCAGGTTGTCGGCGGTGCTCTTGCCGAAGCCGAAGCCCGGATCGACCACAAGACGCCGCTTGTCGATGCCAGCCATCTCCGCAGCGAAGATGCGCTCGGCCAGGAACCGGTGCACCTCGCCGACCACGTCGTCGTAGCCGGGCGCGCTGCCGGCAGCGTAGGCATCGGCGGGCATGTGCATCAGCACCACCGGTACCCCGAGTTCCGCGGCAACGTCCAGCGCGCCGGGCTGCCGCAGCGCCTGCACGTCGTTGATCATGCCGGCGCCGGCGGCGACCGCGGCGCGCATCACCTCCGGCTTGAAGGTATCCACGCTCAGCGGCAACGCGGTCTGCGCGGCCAGCCGCTCGATCACCGGAATCACCCGCCGCAGTTCCTCTTCCACCGGCACCGGCGTCGCGCCCGGGCGGGTCGACTCGCCGCCGATGTCCAGCAGGTCGGCACCCTCCGCGGCCAGGCGCAGGCCGTGCGCCACCGCCGCATCCACGCTGGCATGCGCGCCGCCGTCGGAGAACGAATCCGGGGTGACATTGACGATGCCCATCACCCGTGGGCGATCGAGCACGAGCCGGTGGGCGCCGCACTGCAGGCTGGGCGAGGTGTCGAACATCGGTGGGTCTCCTGGTGGTGGCCGTGGCAGGCGGCGGGACGGCGCTGGCAGCGCCAGGCTGCATCCGCCGCACACGCAGGGCGGCGGCCGCGTGCGACGGCATTTCCGCGGCACGCACATCGCATCGACGCGACGAGCTGCGGCCAGCGCAGCGCCATTGTCGCCCACGCGCGCGCAGGCGGCGAGTCGGCATGGGCCGATGCGATCGGCCCCGCACCGCTGCCAACAAAAAAGCCAGGGATCGCTCCCTGGCTTTTTCGGTGCCTGAAAGACCGACGCGTTTACACCTGTTCGGCAGGCCCGGCGATCGGCGGCAGCGGACGCGAATTGCCCTTGTCGTTATTGCCGCCGTCCTTGCCGGACCTGTTCCAGCCCATCGGCGGCGGCGGATCGCGGCCTTCCATGATCGCCTCGATCTGCGGCGCATCGATGGTCTCGTACTGCAGCAGCAACTGCGACATGGTGTGCAGCTTGTCCAGATTCTCGGTGAGGATCTGCGTGGTCTTCGCATACGCCTTGTCGAGGATCGACCGTACGACTTCGTCGATGCGACGCGCGGTGTCGTCGGAGACGCTCTTGTGCTGGGTCACCGAACGGCCCAGGAACACCTCGTCGTCCTCCTCGCCGTAGGCGATCGGCCCCAGCTCGTCGGACAGGCCCCACTTGGTGACCATGTTGCGCGCCATCTTGGTCGCACGCTCGATGTCGTTGGACGCGCCGGTGGTGACCTTGTCGGTGCCGAAGATCAGCTCTTCGGCGACGCGGCCGCCGTACAGCGAGCACAGCTGCGACTCGATCGCCACGCGGTTCATCGAGTACTTGTCGCCTTCCGGCAGGTACATGGTCACGCCCAGCGCGCGGCCGCGCGGGATGATCGTGACCTTGTAGACCGGGTCGTGCTCGGGTACCAGCCGGCCGACGATGGCGTGGCCGGCCTCGTGATAGGCGGTGAGCGTCTTCTCGTCCTCGCTCATCGCCATCGAGCGGCGCTCGGCGCCCATCAGGATCTTGTCGCGGGCGCGGTCGAAGTGGTCCATGCGCACTTCCTTGACCGACTCGCGCGCGGCGAACAGGGCCGCCTCGTTGCACAGGTTGGCCAGGTCGGCACCGGAGAAGCCCGGCGTGCCGCGCGCGATCACCATCGGCTCGATGTCGTCGGCCAGCGGCAGCTTGCGCATGTGCACCTTGAGGATCTGCTCGCGGCCGCGCACGTCCGGCAGGCCCACCACGACCTGACGGTCGAAACGGCCCGGGCGCAGCAGCGCAGGATCCAGCACGTCCGGACGGTTGGTCGCGGCGATCACGATCACGCCCTCGCCGCCTTCGAAGCCGTCCATCTCCACCAGCAGCTGGTTGAGGGTCTGCTCACGCTCGTCATGGCCGCCGCCCAGGCCGGCGCCGCGGTGACGGCCGACCGCATCGATTTCGTCGATGAAGATGATGCACGGCGCGTGCTTCTTGGCCTGTTCGAACATGTCGCGCACGCGGCTGGCGCCGACGCCGACGAACATTTCCACGAAATCCGAACCGGAGATGCTGAAGAACGGCACCTTGGCCTCGCCGGCGATGGCCTTGGCCAGCAGGGTCTTGCCGGTGCCCGGCGGGCCGACCATCAGCACGCCGCGCGGGATCTTGCCGCCGAGCTTGGTGAACTTGGTCGGATCGCGCAGGAAGTCGACCAGTTCGCCGACCTCTTCCTTGGCCTCGTCGCAACCAGCGACGTCGGCGAAGGTGATCTTGATCTGGTCTTCGCCCTGCAGCTTGGCGCGCGACTTGCCGAAGGACATCGCGCCCTTGGCACCGCCGCCACCGCCCTGCATCTGGCGCATGATGAACAGCCAGAAGCCGATGATCAGGATGACCGGCAGGAAGTTCAGCACCAGCGACCAGAAGCCCGGGCCGTTGGCCGGCTTCTGCCGGGTCATCTCCACGTTCTTGCTGTACAGCACGTCGACCAGCTTGTCGTCGCGCGGCCCGTAGACCGTGCCTTCGCTGTTGTCGGTGCGCTTGAAGCGGATCGCGGTGACCGACTGCCCGGTGTCGTCGGTGAAGTCGACCGACTTCACCCGCCCGGCGTCCACGTCCTTCAGGAACTGCGTGTAGGTCACGGTGTCGCTGCCCGGGCCGCCCGCGAGACGCGGCGAGAAGCTCTGGAACACCACCATCAGCACGACGGCGACGACTACCCACAACAGCAGATTCTTGGTCAAGTCGTTCATCCTCATTGGCTCCGGTGTCCCTTCAACTCTGTCTCGATGCGTGGCATTGCGGGTTCAGCCTTGCGTTCAGCTTACTTGATCTGGGCGCGCTTGCCCTGTCCGAGGGCGTAGACCTCCGGCGAGCGCTTGCGCGACGCGGCCGGCTTGCGAATGGTCACCTTCTCATAGCGGCGGCGCATGTCGCGGATGTAGTCGTCGAACCCCACGCCCTGGAACAGCTTGATCAGGAACGCGCCATTCGGCTTCAGGTGGCTGTCGGCGAACGCCATCGCCAATTCCGCCAGATGCATCATCCGCGGCTGGTCGACCGCATCCATTCCGCTCTTATTGGGGGCCATATCCGACAGCACAAGGTCTACCGGGGTGTCGCCCAGCATGGCCTCGAACTGCGATAGCACCGCGTCCTCCCTGAAGTCACCGTGAAGGAACTCCACGCCGGCCAGCGGCGGCATCTCCAGGATGTCCAGGGCCAGCACCCGGCCGCGGTCACCCATCGACTTGCGCACCTGCTGCGACCAGCCACCCGGGGCGGCGCCCAGATCGACCACCACCATGTCCGGCTTCAGCAGCCTGTCGCGCTGCAGCAGCTCCTCCAGCTTGTAAGCCGCGCGCGAGCGCATGCCTTCGGCCTGGGCCTTCTTCACGAAGGGATCGGCGAAATGTTCGCGGAGCCAGCGTTGGCTGCTTTTGCTGCGGGTGGCCATGGACGCACGGTCGGAAGGGGCAGCCATGATACCCTGATCGCCCTTGCCAACCCTGCTCCCACCTGCATGTCGATCAGCCTGACCTCGGCCCAGAACCGCTTCCTGCGCGGCCTGGCCCACGACCTCAAACCCCTGTTGCAGATCGGCAGCAAGGGCGTCACCCCGGCCTTCCTGGCCGAACTGGACGAGGTGCTGGAGCGCCACGAACTGGTCAAGGTGAAGGTCGGCGTCGACGACCGCGAGGCCCGCGACGCCGCCATCGGCAGCCTGGTGGAGCAGTCGAACAGCGCGCTGGTGCAGCGGATCGGCCACACCGCGATCCTGTATCGCCCGGCCAAGGAAGACCGGCAGATCGTGCTGCCGCGCGCCTGAGCGCGCCTCCGGTGACCCCATGCAACTGACCCAGGACCTGCCCGACTACGCCTACGCCCTGCGCATGGCCGACGGCCGCCAGGCCAAGGTGAACGACCGGCTGCTGACGCGCAGCTTCATCCTTGCACCGGATACCCTGGTCGAGGACTGGCAGGCACTACCGGCCGGCGACCTGCAGCCGCAGCATCTGCAACCGCTGCTGGAACTCAACCCGGCCCTGGTGATCCTCGGCACCGGCGAACGCCAGGTGTTTCCGGCCGCGGCGGTGATGGCGCTGTTCCTGACCCGCGGCATCGGCATCGAGGTGATGAACAACGCCGCCGCGGCGCGCACCTACAACGTCCTGGCCGCCGAAGGCCGGCGCGTGGCGGTCGGGTTCCTGCTCGAAGGTTGAGGCGGAGCATGCCTGTGGACTGCGGCCCACGCAGTCCGCTGCCGTGCTTTCATCTGGGCTGCTTGAGCCGCAAGCGGACGTCGCCGACGGCGCGGTCGCTCCTACAAGGACAAGATTGACGCGCCGCGGTTGAATGTCCTGCTCGCCCGGGGTCGCCGTCGTGGCGCATGCGTGATCGAAGCCCTCAGCCGACATTCGCTTGGGTAGGAGCGGCTTCAGCCGCGACCGGACATTCCTCGGCGCCTTCGGTCGCGGCTGAAGCCGCTCCTACAAACGCACCACAGATTGCGTACGCGCGCTGCGCCGGGCCGGGGATCCACCCACGTAACGATGCGACCCATTACTTCGGCGGCAGATACAGCAGCGGGTCGACCGGCTTGCCGTTGTAGCGAATCTCGAAGTGCAACATGTCGCGGGCCGCGCCGCTGTGGCCCATCTCGGCGATCTGCTGGCCGGCCTTGACGTTCTGGCCCTCGTTGACCAGGCGCTTGCGGTTGTGGCCATAGGCCGACAGCCACTGTTCGTTGTGCTTGACGATGATCAGTTCGCCATAGCCGACCAGGCCGGCGCCGGAATAGACCACCACGCCGTCGGCCGCGGCGCGCACCGCTTCGCCGTTGCTGCCGCCGATGTCGATGCCTTGCTTGGTCGCCTCGCCGCCGACGAAACGGCTGACCACCACGCCATCGGCCGGCCAACGCCAGGAGAAGCCGCTGCTGACCGGCGCCGGGGCCGGCACAGACGGCGGCCGGGCCGCGGCGCCAGCACCAGCGCCGGATGTCGGCGGCGGCGTCACCGGACCGCTACCCGGTCGTGCGGCCACTGCCCCACCCGGCGGATACAGCTTCAGCGACTGCCCCGGATAGATGGTGTATGGCGGCTGCAAGCCGTTCCAGCCGGCCAGGTCCTGCGGCGTGATGTTGTTGGCGCGGGCGATCGCGTACAGCGTGTCGCCGCGGCGCACGGTGGCGCTGACGCCGGGCTTGGGCACGGAGACCCGCGGCGCCGAAGCTGCAGCGCTGCCGCGCACGGGAGTACCGCCGGGCGTGCGTACCACCGTGGCGCTGCTGCAGGCGCCGAGCGCCACTGCGACCAGCATACCCAGGCCGCAACGCAGGCCGTTCCGCACCACCCGATCGACGCTCATCCGACCTTCGCTCTCCATATGACCCACACCACCAGCAACGCCAGGATCGCCGAGGCAACCCAGCCGAGCGGCTCGATCCAGCGGCGCAACGCGGCTTCCGCGCGCGGCCCGCCGAGGCGGATCGCCCCGGCCACCAGGTACACGCGCTTGCCGCGCCCCACCAGCATGCTCGCCAGGAACGGTAGCAGCGGCACTCCCACGATGCCTGAGGCCCAGGTGAATATCTTCAGCGGGATCGGGGTGAAACCGGCCAGCACCAGCAGCCAGAAGGCGCGCCACGGCGACTCGGCGATGACCTCGCGCAGGTGGTTCACCTGCGCATCGATCTTCTGCGTCCAGCCCAGCCATTCGATCAGCGGCTGCACCGCGGCGAAGGCGAAATGACCGAGCAGGTAGCCGATCACCGCGCCGGCCAGCGAGCCGGCCAGGCTCAGTGTGGCGAACCACAGCGCGCGGCGCGGCTGCGCCAGCGACATCGGCGCCAGCATCACCTCCGGCGGCACCGGGAACACGATGGCCTCGGCGAAACTGAGCCCGGTCAGCAAGGCCGGCGCGCGGCGATGCCGCGACCAGCTGATGGCACGTTCGTACAACGGCCCGAAAATCTTCATCCAGTGCGGCTCCGAAAGGTCAATCCAGCATGCCCGACAGCAACGGGACGAAGGTCACCGGCGCCAGGACGTCTTGTTCGATCTGGCCGTCGGCAGCGCGGCGCAGGCGGATCAGCGATTGCGCGGACGGGCCGCCGACCGGCGCCACCAGGCAGCCACCCGGGGCCAGCTGCTCGACCAGGGCATCGACCAGCGCCGGTGCCGCGGCGGTGACCACGATCGCATCGAAGGGGCCGTGCTCGGGCCAGCCGATGCGGCCGTCGTCGTGCTTGCTGCGCACGTTCATGCCGAGCTGGCGGAAGCGCTTGCGCGCCTGCCGCAGCAGGTCGCCGATGCGCTCGACGGTATGCACCTCCAGGCCCAGCGCGGCCAGGATCGCCGCCTGGTAGCCGGAGCCGGTGCCGACTTCCAGCACCTTTTTCGGCGCCGCTTCCAGCACCGTTTCGGTCATGCGCGCCACCACCCACGGTTGCGAGATGGTCTGGCCATGGCCGATCGGCAGCGCGGTGTCCTCGTAGGCGCGCGAGGCCAGCGCCTCGTCGATGAACAGATGCCGCGGCACGGTGCGCACGGCGTTGAGCACGCTCTCGTCGCGGATGCCGGCCTCGCGCAGGCGCTCGACCAGGCGGTCGCGCACGCGCTGCGAGGTCATGCCGATGCCGATGGCCTCCGGCTGCAGGCGCAACCGCGGAGTCATGCCGGGCGATCCAGCGCGGCGGTCAGGCCGCCGACCCAACTGGCGACCTTTTCCAACGCCTGGTAGCGGGTCAGATCGACCTGGATCGGGGTGATCGAGATGAAACCGGTGCGCACCGCATGGAAGTCGGTGCCGGGACCGGCGTCCTGCTCGCGCCCGGCCGGGCCGATCCAGTACACGGTGCCGCCGCGCGGGTCGGTCTGCGGCAGGCAGGGTTCGGAGCGGTGGCGATTGCCCAGCCGGGTGACCTCGAAGCCCTTGATCTCCTGCCACGGCAGGTCGGGCACGTTGACGTTGAGGATGGTGTCGGCGGGCAGCGGATCGGCCTTGAGCTGCGCCACGATCTCCACCGCCGCGCGCGCGGCGGTCTGGAAATGCTTGGGTTCGTGGTTGTGGGTGACCAGCGACACCGCCACCGCGGGCAGGCCGAGGAAGCGGCCTTCCATCGCCGCCGAGACGGTGCCGGAGTAGATCACGTCGTCGCCGAGATTGGCGGAATTGTTGATGCCGGAGACCACGATGTCCGGATCGAACTCCAGCATGCCGGTGAGCGCCAGATGCACGCAATCGGTCGGGGTACCGGCGACGCTGCAGGTGTAATGGTCGATGCGCTTGAGCCGGATCGGCAGATCCAGGGTCAGCGAATTGCTGGCGCCGGACCGGTCGCGGTCGGGTGCGACCACGGTCACTTCGTGGCCGGCGCCGCGCAACTGCTCGGCCAGCATGCGAATGCCGGGGGCGTCGACGCCGTCGTCGTTGCTCACTAATACGCGCATGGTGCTCCTCGAAAACCGGTGCATGATACCGGATGCGTCCGGTCAGGTCGCTGACGGCGAGCCGGCGCTCGCGGCGTTGACCTTCGCGCGGGACGCTGTAGGCGTAGCGCTTGGCGATCCCGACGCGACTACTGCGCGCAGGCAAGGCTGCGGCACCCGACGTGCAGGTGCTGGCGACGACGCCGCACTCACCTCAAACCGTGCGGCACGTTCTAAGCTGTGCGCATGGCGCATTCCGACGACGAAGACCCCGCCGCGCTGTTCCGCGCGGCCATCGGCAAGGTGGCCCCGCTCAACGCGACGCCGCCAGCCAATGCCAAGCCGCGCCCCAAGCCGCGCGCGCGCATGGCCGAGCGCGACGACGCCGAGGCGCAGGGCGAATTCCAGCGCCTGCTGCGCGATGCCGCACCGCTGGAAGCCGGCGATGTCGCCAGCTACCGGCGCGAGCACCTGCCGGCACGGGTGTTCCAGCGCCTGCGCAAGGGCCAGTTCTCGGCCCAGGACGAACTGGACCTGCACGGCGCCACTGCGGCGCAGGCCGAGGCGCTGCTGCGCCAGTTCCTGGCCGAGGCGCACGCGCACGAGTTCGGCTGCGTGCGGATCGTGCACGGCAAGGGCCTGCAATCCGGGGGCGTACCGCTGCTGAAGAACCTGGTGGACCGCCTGCTGCGCCAGCGCAACGACGTGCTGGCCTTCCATTCGGCGCCCACCGCGCAAGGCGGCACCGGCGCGATGCTGGTGCTGCTGGCGCGGCGCTGAGCGGCACGCAGTCCCGGGCATAAAGGCGCTCGGCCCGGGGAAGCAAACTGCGCACCGGCCAAGATCGCGGGCGCCGGATCGTCTCTACGCGAATCCTGCACCGCGCACTGACCTGTAAGGCCCGTGTAGGAGCGGCTTCAGCCGCGACCGGCGTGAACGGGAAAGCCCCGTCGCGGCTGAAGCCGCTCCTACGTCAGCGCATGCACGTGATGTCACGCGCACCCACGCCCCGCCCGACCCCGGCCCGGTCGGGCCAGGACGCCGGTTGCACGACCGACCACTTCCCATACGGGTGCATTTCAATTTTCGCGCGCTGAAACGTCTTGTCAGAGAGTACCGCCCCTCTGCGAGCCGAACGTGACCGAAGCAACCACCGACTTCTTCCTGCAACCCACTGATCTGGTGGACGTTTCGGCGGGTGCCGCCGCGTTCGAAACGATGTCGACTCCCCTGGCCCGGCCGGCGCCGTCGCCGTCCCGGTCGAGCGGCACGACCGCACCGCCCCGCTGGTGGCCGCTGTTCCTGGCGTCGTTTCAGGGGCGGACCGACTGGCACGGCAACCGCCTGCAGCGCGGGATCAAGGCGGCCAAGTACCTGCTGCGTGCATTGAGCATGCCGACCGAGCACGGCCGTTTCCTCGACGCACTGCGCCGCGACCCGCGGATGCGCGGCTACGCCGAGCGCGATCCGCGCCTGCTCGAGCGCCACCTGCACCGTTTCGTCAACACCCGCTGGAGCAGCGCGGAGCGGTTGCGTCACCTCCGGCAGCACTATCGACTGATGCTCGATCGCCTGCCCGCCGCGTTGTTCGATGCCATCTACCGGCAAGGCCAGGCGGACCTGGGGACGCTGCCATTGCAAGATGGCAGCGCGCTGACGTTGTCCCTGCTGCCGCCGGCGCCGATGAGTTGCGAGGGCGAACTGTGGCTGCAGCTCAGCGACACGGCGCGGCGCCCGCTGTATCGCCTGGTGCTGACCGTGACCAGTGACGACGCCCATCCGACTGTGCTGATCGGCTGCCTGCAAGGCCCCAGCGGCGGCGATGCCCGGGACGTGGTGCGGACACTCACCAAGCAGATGCATGGGCTGCGCCCCAAGCAACTGATGCTGGCGCTGGCCTATGCCTTCGCCGAGCGCATCGGTGCGCGCGGTATCCGCGCCATCGGCAATGCGGCGCATCCACTGCAGCGCAAGCGGCAGGTGTTCCTGGCCGACTACGACGCGTTCTGGACCGAACAGGGCGCCGCACCCGGCGCCGACGGCTGGTTCGAGCTGCCGCCGACACCACCACGCAAGAGCGTGGCGGACGTACCCAGCCAGCACCGCTCGGCGTTTCGCCGCCGCGAGGCGTTGCGGGCGCATGCGGAAGGTCTGCTGGCCGCGGCGCTGCCGGCCACCTGCGGTGCGGCGTCGCGTGACGGCCAGTGAGCCTGGCTATACTGCCGCGGCCGCTTCCTTCCAGGAACACCAGCAGTCGTGAGCCGGGCCGAGCACACCGAGGGCGCGCCGTCGCCGGAGCAGGCGCCTGCGCACCACGTCGACGCGTTGTTCAAGGAACATCACCGCGCCCTGCTCGCCTTCCTGCACTGCAAGCTCGGCTCGATGGCGGACGCGCAGGACGTGGCGCAGGAGGCGTACATGCGCATCATGACGCTTGAGCGCCAGGACGCGCTGGCATCGCCGCGCGCGTACCTGTTCCATGTCGCCTCCAACCTGGCGGTGGACCGGCTGCGCATGCGCAAGGTTCGCGAGCATGCGGCCGTGGAGCTGCCGGAGCACGACCTGCCGCTACCGCCGATTCCGGAGCGGCACGCCACGGCCAGCGAGCAGTTGCGCGAGCTGACCCAGGCACTGAAGGAACTTCCCACCAAGACCAGCCGCGCCTTCGTGCTGCACGTGATCGAAGGCAAGGACTTCAGCATGATCGCCAAGGCGATGAACGTGAGCGAACGGATGGTCCGCTACCATGTGGCCAACGCGCTCGCGCATTGCCGCAAACGCTTCGACGAAGCGGAGATTCCGTAATGGACAGCGGCATCGACCAACACATCCTCGAGGACGCCGCGCGCTGGTGGACCCTGCTGCGCGAACCCGACGGCAACGAGGACACTATCGCGCGCTGGCTGGACTGGACCGCGGCCGACCCGCGGCATCTGCAGGCATTCGAACGGATCAACGCGCTGGGCGGCGACCTGGCAACGCTGGACGCAGCCGCGCGGGACCAGGTGGTACGCCAGTTCGCGCCGCCGCGCTCGCGCTGGCGGCCGCTGCAGGTGGCGGCCTGCGTGGGCGTGCTCGCGCTCGGCGGTGCCCTGGCCTGGCGGCAGCTGAGCACGCCGCCGGTCACCCAGGTCTACAGCAGCGCGACCAACCGCCACCGGGACATCGTGCTGGCGGACGGCTCGAAGATCGCGCTCGGCGGTGCGTCGCGGCTGAGCACCCGGTTCAGCGCCGCGCAGCGCCACGTGGACCTGATCGCCGGCGAGGCCTTCTTCGACGTGGCGCATCACGCCGGGCGTCCGTTCGTGGTCGACGCCGGCGGCGTGTCGATCCTGGACGTGGGCACCGCCTTCGATGTCAGCCGCGACGGCAACCGCGTCGAGGTCGCGGTCACCGAAGGACGGGTTCGCATCTACGGCGCCGGCCAGGTGCCGGCCGACGGCCGCGGCGGGCTGGAAGCGGTGGCCGGGCAGCGGGTGTCCTACGATCCGGCCAAGCCGGCCCTGCAGGTCAGCCGGATCGACGTGGAGCAGGCCACCGCCTGGCGCGATCACCGGCTGGAATTCGTCGATACGCCGCTGGACACGGTGATCGCCAGAATCAACCGCTACAGCGACCGGCCGCTGCGCCTGGCCGACCCGGCGCTTGCGCGGCTGAACTTCACCGGCACCGTCGACACCCGGGCGACCGCGCAGTGGATCGAGGCCTTGCCGCAGGTCTTTCCGCTGCAGGTGCATCAAGGCAAGGACGAGATCGTGCTGAGCCGCCGTTAGGCGATGCGGGTCCCTCCCCCGGACCCGCCGAGGCGGTGGCCGCGCCGGCCCTGCACCGTGTCGGCGATGCCGCGCATGGCATAATTCGCGCTTCCGCTGGGGGGCGACGGGCAGTGCGTGGGCTGAGGCGACTGATCATCTGCGGCAGCCTGGCACTGCAGCTCGTACCCTGGAACCGTGCCCTCGCCGCCCCGGCGTCCGAGGCACGGCAGATCGCCTTCTCGATCCCGCCGCAGGCGCTGTCCACGGCGCTGATCGCGTACGGCAAGCAGGCCAACGTGCAGGTGCTCACCGCCAGCCCGACCCTGGCCGGGCTGCGCAGCGACGGGCTGCAAGGCGTCTTCACCCCGGACGCGGCGCTGCAGCGCCTGCTGCAGTCGAGCGGCCTCGCGTACCGCGTGCTCGATGCGAACACCGTGGCCATCACGCCCGCCGCGCCGGCGCCGGCCGACCCTGCCGATGCCGCCGATGCGCAGCGCGCCGGCACGCCGCCCAAGCTGCTGGAACAGGTCGATGCCGCGGCGCTGAGCGAGCGCGCCATGGGCGACGTGCCCGCGTACGCCAGCGACGCGCTGCGCTATGCCGCCGACGCCATCGCGGTGCCGCAGTCGGTGAACGTGGTCGCCCCGCATCTGTTGGCCTCGCAACAGGTGCGCACCGTCGCCGACGCCCTGCGCAACGTGGCCAGCGTGCAGCAGATCGAAAACCCGTTGCGCGCGCCGCTGTTCAAGATCCGCGGCATCTACACCGGCAACGGCATGACCGACGGGATGCCGAACAGCTTCGTCGGGATCGGCGGCTATCCGCCGATGATCGGCGTGGAGCGGGTCGAGGTGCTCAAGGGCCCGGAATCGATCCTCGGCGACAGCAACGGCGGCGACATGAGCGGACTGATCAATGTCGTCACCAAGCAGCCGCTGCGCAGGCCACAGCGCGAACTGAGCTACGTCCTCGGCGACCGCGGCGACGTGCAGGCCGGGCTCGATGCGACCGGGCCGATCGGCGCCACGCCGCTGAGCTACCGGCTCGTCGTCTCCGGCCAGCATGCGGACTCGACCGCGCAAGGCTACGGCCCACGCAACGCCGCCTACCTGGCGCCGTCCATCGCCTGGCAGGGCGACGACAACCGTCTGGTGCTCGGCATGCAGCGCGTGACCGACCGCGAGCCGGCCGCCGACCACGCACTGCTGCTGCGCAACCGCGTCTCGGCGATGACGCCCCGGACCTTGCGTCTCGGCAATCCGCAGGACCACACCGCCTACCGCACCCAGCGCGCCTACTACCTGTTCGACCAGCGGCTCAGCGACCGCTGGCAACTGCGCAGCCGCGGGCAGTACGTGCACCAGGCGGTCGACGCGCGCAACTGGGGCATGTTGTCGCCTTCGCCGACCGGCCTTGTCCGTGCCTATGCCGAGGCCTATCGCAACGAAACGGCGTACTACACCGTGCAGAACGACCTGGTCGGCAGCTTCGGCGACGGGCCGCTGCGGCAGACCGTGACCCTGGGCGTGGACTACACGCGCGCACGCCTGGGCAGCAGCGATTACTTCATCCGGATGCACCGCAACCGCTACGACGTCTTCGGCAACGAGCGGCTAGGGCCGGTGCACTGGCCGCATTCGCAACGCGGGATCCTGCATTACCCCGGCAGCCCCTGGTCGAGCCGCAGCGGCCTCCTGCTGCAAGACCAGATCAGCGTGGGCGAACGCTGGGACGTGTTGCTGGCACTGCGCCGCTCCGCGTACGAGATTTCCAACTACGACGCCAAGGGCAAGCTGCGCCAGTTGCGCCGGCGCCGCTGGGTGCCCAACGTCGGCGTGGTCTACAAGCTGAGCCCGGAGGCGTCGCTGTACGCCAGCACCATGAACGGCTTCGCGCCGAGCGCGGTGCTCGGCAGGAACGGCCGGCCGCTGCCGCCCGCGTTGTCGCGACAGGTGGAAGTGGGGGCGAAGGTCGATCTGTTCGACCACCGCGCCCGGCTCAACGTCGCGTATTACCAGATCACCGTCGACCGCAGCTTCGATCTGGTGCTTGCGCATCCGTCGTATTTCGCCAAGCCGATCGACAGCCAAAGCAACCACGGGCTCGACCTGGATTTCGTCGGCGCGCTCGCCCCCGGCCTGGAATTGAGCAGCAGCCTGGCGCTAGCCCGCATCGGCCGGCGCGACGGCACGCCCAC
Organism: Xanthomonas sp. 3307; assembly: GCF_014199735.1. Classification (NCBI taxonomy): domain Bacteria; kingdom Pseudomonadati; phylum Pseudomonadota; class Gammaproteobacteria; order Lysobacterales; family Lysobacteraceae; genus Xanthomonas; species Xanthomonas sp. 3307. The sequence goes on from NZ_JACHOG010000001.1 coordinate 51,780, forward strand.
CACCGGCGTTCCGCGCACGCGCTTCACCCTATGGAGCAGTTATCAGTTCCAGGACAGCCGCTGGAGCGGCTGGGGCGTGGCCGGCGGCATCCTGGCGCGCGATCACACCCTCGGCCGACGCCTGGCCGGCGGCTACTTCAAGATCCCAGGGCAGGCCAGCGTGGACGCGAACGTGTCCTACCACACCGAGACCTGGGGCGTGACCGTGGGCCTGCGCAACGTCTTCGACCGGCGACTGTATGCCGACGAGTTCGACGAGACCTTCGTGCCGCTAGCGGACGGCCGCAGCCTGCTCCTGAGCGGCGCCTACCGGTTCTAGCGCGCATCGCAGGACTTGCGTGCCGCGCTCAGGCCTCGGTGGACGCCTGCGGCGCCTCCTCGACCTGACCGAGTTCGTGCAGCAGCGCCGTGGCGTAGCTGCCCGGCGGCAACGCGAAGCGCAGCTCCAGCGCGTCGCCCTGCCCGTCGAGCCAGCGCCACTGCAGGTCCGCCACACGCAGGCGCGTCGCCCGTCGCTCCTGTTTCAGCCCCTCGCGCTCCAGACCGTCACGCAGGCGCAGCGCGACCGCCTCGTCCAGCGCTGCCAGTTCCAGCGCACGCGCCGCCTCGGCGCTGCGCAGTTCGCCGGCGCCCCACAGCGGCGCGGACGGATGGATGTCGAAGCGCTGCAGACGTTCGGCCAGCGCCTCCGACCACGGCTCCGGACCGAACACGCTGCGGCTGCCATCGAGCATCCACACTTCGCCGTCCAGCGCGCTGTCCCAGTTGCCGGCAGCCACGCGCGCGGCCAGTACACGGTTGAACAGCTCCGAACGGGCCGCCGACAACAGCAGCGAGCGCTGCTCGCGGCGCACCCGGCGGCCACCGAACATCGCCAGCGCGGCGCCGACGTTGCCGCCGTCGCGGCCGAAGCGCTGCTCACCGAACCAGTTTGGAATCCCGCGCGCGGCGATCTGCGCCAGTCGCGCATCGATCGCCTCGCGCTCGCCGCGCACCTCGCGCAGCACCAGCACGAAGCCGTTGCCGGCCAGTGCGCCACGCGGCAGCTTGCGGTTGTGCCAGTGCGACTCCAGCACCTGCAGATCCGCGTCCTGCAGGCTCTCCAGCGCTGGCGCCACGCGCTTGGGCAGATGCACCGAGAAGCGCTGGGTGGTGACCGCATGGCGGTCCTTCATGCCGGCGTAGCCGATCGCCAGTTCCGCCACCCCGGCCCACTGCGCCAGGCGGCGCGCGGCGAAGGCGGTGTTCATGCCGCGCTTGCGCACCGTCAGCAGCAGGTGCTCGCCCTCGCCGCTGGGCGCGAACGCGGGCAGTTCGTCGACCTGGAAATCCTCCGCGCTGCTGCGCATGCGCGCCTGCAACGGCGCGGCGCCGAACGCGCGCGGCAACTCGCTCACAGTGCCACCAACAGGGCCACGGCCTGCGCCGCGATGCCTTCGCCGCGGCCGGTGAAGCCGAGCCTCTCGCTGGTCGTTGCCTTGACGCTGACGCAATCCAGCTCGACCTGCAGCAGCGCCGCCAGGCGTTCGCGCATCGCCTGCGCGTGCGGGCCGACCTTGGGCCGTTCGCAGATCACGGTGACGTCGGCATTGCCCAGGCGCCAGCCGCGCGCATGCAGCAGACCCACGCAGTGATCGAGGAACTGCGCGCTGTCGGCGCCCTTCCAGCGCGGATCGGACGGCGGGAAATGCTGGCCGATGTCGCCCAACGCCAGCGCGCCGAGCAAGGCATCGCAGAGGGCGTGGATCACCACGTCGCCATCGCTGTGGGCGAGCACGCCGCGCTCATGCGCCACGCGGACGCCGCCGAGCATGATGTGGTCGCCCTCGCCGAAGGCATGGACGTCGTAGCCCTGGCCGATGCGGAAGGGAGGAGCGGAAAGGGAATCGTGTGACATGGGAATCCTGTTCGTGGAACGTCGACGCCGTCTGGCGGTCAGACGCCGGGGTGCAGCGTGCACAAGTAAACCGGCAGGGCCTCGGACGCCAACAGCGCGTTGTCTTCCGCGTCCGCTGCGCCACACTGCGGGTTGAGCCAGTCGGCCTGGACGATGCGCTCGGCGATCGCAGGCAACGGCATCTGCCGGATCGGCACACGGAACGGCAGGCGGCCGTGCGCCGACGACACCAGGCTGAAGCGCAGCTGCCGCGCCTGCCCGTCGTGCCAGCAGTAGAAGGTCATCGCCGGCGCCGCCTGCATGCGCAGCGTAGCCTGGCGATGCTCGGCGACCGCATCCACGAACCGCGCCACGCTCGCCACGTCGATCCCCGCGGATCGAGCGTCGCGTGGCGAGAACGCCCTCAGGTTGGCCTGGGCCTCGTGCTGGATGTCGTCGCCATCGATCACGATCGCAGCGTCCGCGGCCTGCTGCAGCCAGGCCTGTGCCACCGAGTCCTCGAACCGCATCAGCCGCTCTGCCGCTGGAACAGTTCGAACTCGAACCGCGCCAGGTCGGCCGGCGTGGTGACCTTGAAATTGTCCTCGGCGCCCTCGACCAGCAGCGGGCGCAGTCCCAGCAACTCCATCGCCATCGCGTCGTCGGTGACCTCGACGCCGGCCGCGGCCGCCTGCTCCAACGCGCGACTCAGCTGCATGCGCCGGAACAGTTGCGGGGTCAGCGCGCGCCACAGGCGCTCGCGCGGTTCGGTGCGGTCGATGCCGCCGTCGTCGCCGGCACGCTTGAGCGTGTCGCGCACCGGCGCGGCCAGGATCGCGCCGACCGGATCGCCGCGCCCCGCCTCCAGCAGCCGGTCCAGGTCGGACAGCGCCAGATTCGGCCGCGCCGCATCGTGCACCAGCACGAAGTCGTCCGCCTTCACCGACTCCGGCAAGGCGTGCAGCGCAGCCAGCACCGAGCCGGCACGGCTGCCGGCGCCCAGGCAGGTCAGCACCGGCTTGCCGGCCAGTTCGGTCCAGCCCGGCCACTGCGCATCGTCCACGCTCAGCGCGACCATCGCCCCGGCCACCGCCGGATGCGCCAGCAGCGCTTCCAATGCATGCGCCAACAACGTGCGCCCGCCCGCCTGCAGGTACTGCTTGGGCGTGGGGCTGCCGAAACGGGTGCCGCGGCCAGCCGCTGGGACCACGGCCCAGACCGTGGCCATCAGGGTTGCTCGCTCGGCGCGGGGGGCGTCGCCTGCTCGCCCGGCACGGTGCCGGCCGAGGCCGGAGGCACCGGCGCGTTTTCGACCACGCGGTAGAACTTTTCGCCCGGTTTGATCATGCCCAGTTCGCTACGCGCGCGCTCCTCGATCGCTGCCTCGCCGTCCTTGAGATCCTTGACCTCGGCGGCGAGCGCGGCGTTGCGTTGCTGCAGTCCTTCGTTGTCGCGCTTCTGGTGCTCGACCTGACTTTCGAGCACCAGCACTTCGCCGGAATTCCCCGGACCGAGCCAGAAGCGGTACTGCAGCCACGCCAGCAGTCCCGCCAGCACCAGCAGCAGCCAGCGCCAGTTGCGCACGGCTTATCGCTTGAGCGAGACGAACGCGTCACGCCCCGCGTAGCGCGCGGCGCTGCCGAGCGCTTCCTCGATGCGCAGCAGCTGGTTGTACTTGGCCACGCGATCGCTGCGGCACAGCGAGCCGGTCTTGATCTGGGTGGCGGTGGTGGCCACGGCGATGTCGGCGATGGTGGTGTCCTCGGTCTCGCCGGAACGGTGCGAGACGATGGCCGCGTAGCCGGCCTTGTCGGCCATGGCGATGGCTTCCAGGGTCTCGGTCAGGGTGCCGATCTGGTTGACCTTGATCAGGATCGCGTTGGCGGTGCCGGACTCGATGCCCTGCTTGAAGATCTTCGGGTTGGTCACGAACAGGTCGTCGCCGACCAGTTGCACCTTGCTGCCGATCCGGTCGGTGAGCAGCTTCCAGCCGGCCCAGTCGTCCTCGGCCAGGCCGTCCTCGATGCTGACGATCGGGTACTGCGCGGCCCAGTCGGCGAGGAAGTCGACGAACTGCTCGCTGGTCAGGCGCTTGCCCTCGCCCACCAGGTGGTACTTGCCGTTGTCGTAGAACTCGCTGGAGGCCACGTCCAGGCCCAGCAGCACGTCCTCACCGGCGGTGTAGCCGGCCTTGCCGATCGCTTCCAGGATGGTATCCAGCGCTTCGACGTTGCTGCGGAAGTCCGGGGCGAAGCCGCCTTCGTCGCCGACCGCAGTGGACAGGCCGTGGCCCTTCAGCACCGACTTCAGCGCGTGGAAGATCTCGGTGCCGGCGCGCAGCGCTTCGGAGAACGAGGCGGCGCCGACCGGCAGCACCATGAATTCCTGGAAATCGACGTTGTTGTCGGCATGCGCACCGCCGTTGATGATGTTCATCATCGGCACCGGCAGCGCCAGGTTGGCGGTATTGCCCGAGGCCAGCGACTGCCACAGCGGCTGCTTGCGCGAGGCGGCAATAGCGTGTGCGTTGGCCAGCGAGACGCCGAGCAGCGCGTTGGCGCCGAGGCGGCCCTTGTTCTCGGTGCCGTCCAGGTCGATCAGGCGGCGGTCCAGGCCCTGCTGGTCGGCGGCGTCGAAGCCTTTCAGCGCGCCGGCGATGGTGGTGTTGACGTTCTCCACCGCCTTGCGCACGCCCTTGCCCAGGTAACGGGTCTTGTCGCCGTCGCGCAGCTCGACCGCTTCCTTGGTGCCGGTGGACGCGCCCGAGGGCACCGCGGCACGACCGAACGAACCGTCCTCCAGGATGACATCGGCTTCCAGCGTGGGATTGCCGCGGCTGTCGAGGATTTCACGGGCGTGGATGCTGCGGATCGTACTCATGGGCGGGCCGGTTACCTGTAGGAAGAGGGGGGAAACGAATGCCGACTGATTATCCCCGGCCGCCCGTTGCTTGCCAAATGCCGCCTCAGCCAAGGCGCACCGCGCCCAGCGGGATCCCGCCGAGGAACAGCAGGATCAGGACCAGCATCGCCAGCAGCAGGCCGGCGGCGATGCCGGCCAGGGCGCGGCCGCGCCGCAGCGCCCAGCCCAGTGCGGCGGCGATCAGGGTGCCGAGCGCGGCGACCGCCAGCACCAGCAGGCCGCCGACGATCCAGGGCTGCATGGCCAGGATGCCGTGATCGCCGTCGCCGGGCGCGCCGATCGCGCGCCTGAACGCGAACAGCACCACGCCCAACGCCGCCCAGGACAGCAGCGACAGCAACAGCGCACACAGCCCCCAGGAGCGGGAGCGGATCTGGCCGCGCGGGCTCATCTGCATCCCACTGCGCCAGGACGCGTCCGGCAGGACACTTCCCGCCAGGCGTCGCACGGATGCCGCGGCTGCAACCGGGGTCTCACGCGAAGCGCGAGAACCCGTGCTTCTTGGTGACCGCGTCCAATTCCATCAGCGTTTCCAGCAGCGCTTCCATCTGGTCCAGCGGCCATGCGTTGGGGCCATCGGACAGCGCCTTGGACGGGTCCGGGTGGGTCTCGGCGAACAGGCCGGCCACGCCCACGGCCACCGCCGCGCGTGCCAGCACCGGCACGAACTCGCGCTGGCCACCGGAACTGCCGCCCTGCCCGCCCGGCAACTGCACCGAATGGGTGGCGTCGAACACCACCGGGCAGCCGGTCTCGCGCATCACGCTCAGCGAGCGCATGTCGCTGACCAGGTTGTTGTAGCCGAAGCTGGCGCCGCGCTCGCAGACCATGATCTGCTCGTTGCCGGTGGACTTGGCCTTGTCCACCACCGGCTTCATGTCCCAAGGCGACAGGAACTGGCCCTTCTTGATGTTGACCGGCTTGCCGGCGGCGCACACGTTCTTGATGAAATCGGTCTGTCGCACCAGAAACGCCGGAGTCTGCAGCACGTCCACCACCGCCGCCACCTCGTGCATCGGCGTGTACTCGTGAACGTCGGTCAGCACCGGCACGCCGATCTGCGTCTTCACCGCCTCCAGCACCTTCAGCCCTTCTTCCAGGCCCGGGCCGCGGAAGCTGGTGCCGGAGGTGCGGTTGGCCTTGTCGAAGCTGGACTTGAAGATGAAGTTGATGCCCAGCCGGCCGGTGATCTCCTTGAGCCTGCCGGCGACGTCGAGCTGCAGCTGCATCGACTCGATCACGCACGGGCCGGCGATCAGGAACAACGGCTGGTCCAGGCCAACGTCGAAGCCACACAGTTTCATTGGATCACCTATCGGTTGAGCGACGCCCAGTCGGGCGCGAGATTGGGGCGAGATTACTCCCCTCTGCCATCGGCAGGGGGTCGGGGTGAGAGTCCGGACGAAGCCCCTGGAATCAAGCCCCTCTCCCGCCGGGAGAGGGGTTGGGGTGAGGGTGCGGGCGAAGCCTAGGGAACTCAAACTGCACAAGGCTTCGCACGCACCCTCATCCGGCGCTGCGCGCCACCTTCTCCCGAAGGGAGAAGGAAGTTACGCGCGCGCTTCCTTCAACAGCTTGCCGCCAGCCTTGCGCTCGCGCGCAGCCCGCACGAAGCCGATGAACAGCGGGTGGCCATCGCGCGGCGTGGACAGGAACTCCGGGTGCGCCTGGCAGGCCAGGAACCACGGGTGCGTCTCGCGCGGCAGCTCCACCATCTCCACCAGGGTGTCGTCCATCGACTTGGCGGCGATCACCAGGCCGGCGTCCTCCAGCTGGGTGCGGTAGCGGTTGTTGAACTCGTAGCGGTGGCGATGGCGCTCGGCCACCACGTCCTTGCCGTACAGCTCGCGCGCCAAGGTGCCCGGCTTGAGCCGCTGCTCCTGCAGGCCCAGGCGCATGGTGCCACCGAGGTCGGACTTCTCGTCGCGCTTCTCGACATCGCCGCTGGCGGTGCGCCATTCGGTGATCAGGCCGATCACCGGGTACGGCGACTGCCGGTCGTTCTCGGTGCTGTTGGCCGCATCCAGTCCGGCCACATGCCGCGCATAGTCGACCACCGCCGCCTGCATGCCGTAGCAGATGCCGAAATACGGCACGCCATGCTGGCGCGCGTAGCGCGAGGTCAGCACCTTGCCTTCGAAGCCGCGGTCGCCGAAGCCGCCCGGCACCAGGATGCCGTCCACGTCGGCCAGCGCCGCCATGTCGCTGCCTTCCAAGTCCTGCGCTTCCAGCCACTTCAGGTTGACCTTGGTGCGCTGGCGCAGGCCGCCGTGCTTGAGCGCCTCGCCGACCGACTTGTAGGCGTCCTGGTGGTCCACGTACTTGCCGACCACGGCGATGGTGACCTCGTCGAGCGGATGCTTGATCGCGTCGACCACCGCTTCCCACTCCGACAGGTTGGCCGCGCCGACCTTGTCGCGCAGCTTGAACTGCTCGATGACGATCTCGTCCAGGCCCTGCCGATGCAGCTCCAGCGGCATGCCGTAGAGCACGTCGATGTCGGCGGCGCTGATCACTGCGCGCTCGGAGACGTTGGTGAACAGCGCGATCTTGCGCCGCTCCGAATCCGGGATCGCCTGCTCCGAGCGGCACAGCAGCACGTCCGGCTGGATGCCGATCGAGCGCAGTTCCTTGACCGAATGCTGGGTCGGCTTGGTCTTCAGCTCGCCGGCCGCGGCGATGTACGGCACCAGAGTCAGGTGCATGAACATGGCCTTCTCGGCGCCGCGCTCGGTACGCACCTGACGGATCGCTTCCAGGAACGGCAGCGACTCGATATCGCCGACGGTGCCGCCGATCTCGACCAGGGCCACGTCGTAGCCGGCGGTGGCTTCATCCACACAGCGACGGATCTCGTCGGTGATGTGCGGAATCACCTGCACGGTGGCGCCGAGGTAGTCGCCGCGGCGCTCCTTGCGGATCACGTTCTCGTAGATGCGCCCGGTGGTGACCGAATTCTTGCGCGACAGCCGCGTGCGCACGAAGCGCTCGTAATGCCCCAGGTCCAGGTCGGTCTCGGCGCCGTCGTCGGTGACGTACACCTCGCCGTGCTGGAACGGGCTCATCGTGCCCGGGTCGACGTTGATATAGGGGTCCAGCTTCATCATCGTGACCGACAGGCCACGTGCTTCGAGAATGGACGCAAGCGAAGCGGCCGCGATGCCCTTGCCAAGCGAGGACACTACGCCGCCGGTAACGAAGATCAGGGGGGTCATGGCTCAAAGGCCTCCCGGAAAGCCATAGTTTAACGGGTGAAGCGGATTTGCCCAAGCGCTTTCGCGCAACAGCCGCCCCACAAAAAAGCGACGCCCCGGGCGACCGGGGCGTCGTGTGCAGGAAACCGTGCGCAGGCTCAGGGCTTGCGCGCTTCCTCTTCCTCTTCCTTCTTCGGCGCGGCCGCATCCTTGCCGGCCTTGTGCTCGGCGGCCGCGGCGGCGCGGCGCTTGGCCTTGGCGTCGGCCTCGGCCTTTTCCTTGGCGACCTGCGCCTCGTAGGCGGCAGCACCGGAGGCGGCCGGATCGGCGCTCTGCGCCTGGGCCATCGCGACCGGCACGGCCACCGCGGCGGCGACCAGGGCGGCCAGGGTCAACAGCTTGCGAACGTTCATGGCGGACTCCTTTGGGACGTGCGACGAAGATGTGGGCGACGTCGCGGTTTTTCCAGGGCCAGCGTAGCGCGGTGCCGCCGCACCCGCCCTGAACACCGGCGACGTGCAAAAAACCGCCGCAGACCGCACACTTCCGGATCTGCTTCGCGCCACCTGCTGAGACGCATGAATACCCGCTACAACGCCGCCGACATCGAAGTTCTCTCTGGCCTGGACCCGGTCAAGCGCCGGCCCGGCATGTACACCGACACCGCACGGCCAAACCATCTGGCGCAGGAAGTCATCGACAACGCCGTGGACGAGGCGCTGGCCGGCCACGCCCGGCACATCGAGGTGACGCTGTACAAGGACGGCAGTTGCGAGGTGTCCGACGACGGCCGCGGCATGCCGGTGGACATCCATCCGGAAGAGAAGATCTCCGGCGTCGAACTGATCCTGACCCGGCTGCACGCCGGCGGCAAGTTCAGCGACCGCAACTACACCTTCAGCGGCGGTCTGCACGGCGTCGGCGTCAGCGTGGTCAATGCGCTGTCCAATCGGGTGGAACTGTTCATCAAGCGCGAAGGCAACGAGTACCGCATGGCCTTCGCCGACGGCCACCCCGCCTCCAAGCTGGAGGTTGTCGGCAGCGTCGGCAAGAAGAACACCGGCACCCGGCTGCGCTTCTGGCCGGACTCGAAGTATTTCGACACGCCGAAGTTCGCGGTGCGCGCGCTGCGCCACCTGCTGCGCGCCAAGGCGGTGCTGTGTCCCGGCCTGACGGTCAAGCTGCACGACGAGGCCACCGGCGAGCAGGACACCTGGTACTTCGAGGACGGCCTGCGCGACTACCTGCGCGGCGAACTCGCCGAGCGCGAACTGTTGCCGGCCGAGTTGTTCGTCGGCAGCCTGAAGAAGGACCGCGAGATCGTCGACTGGGCGGTGGCCTGGGTGGTGGAAGGCGAGCTGGTGCAGGAAAGCTACGTGAACCTGATTCCCACCGCGCAGCACGGCACCCACGTCAACGGCCTGCGCAGCGGCCTCACCGACGCGCTGCGCGAGTTCTGCGATTTCCGCAACCTGCTGCCGCGCGGCGTGAAGCTGGCGCCGGAAGACGTGTGGGACCGCGTGGCGTTCGTGCTGTCGCTGAAGATGACCGACCCGCAGTTCAGCGGCCAGACCAAGGAACGCCTGTCCTCGCGCCAGGCCGCCGGCTTCATCGAAGGCGCTGCGCACGATGCCTTCAGCCTGTGGCTGAACCAGAACGTGGAGACCGGTACGCGCATCGCGCAGATCGCCATCGACCGCGCCAGCGCGCGGCTGAAGACCGAGAAGCAGATCGTGCGCAAGAAGGTCACCCAGGGGCCGGCGCTGCCGGGCAAGCTGGCCGACTGCATCAGCCAGGACCTGTCGCGCACCGAACTGTTCCTGGTCGAGGGCGACTCGGCAGGCGGCAGCGCCAAGCAGGCCCGCGACAAGGATTTCCAGGCGATCCTGCCGCTGCGCGGCAAGATCCTCAACACCTGGGAAGTGGCCTCCGGCAGCGTGCTGGCCTCGGAGGAAGTGCACAACCTGGCGATCGCGATCGGCTGCGACCCAGGCAAGGAGCAGATCGACGGCCTGCGCTACGGCAAGGTGGTGATCCTGGCCGACGCCGACTCCGACGGCCTGCACATCGCGACCCTGCTGACCGCGCTGTTCCTGCGCCACTTCCCCGCCCTGGTGCGCGCCGGCCACGTGTTCGTGGCGATGCCGCCACTGTTCCGCGTGGATGTGGGCAAGCAGGTGTTCTACGCGCTGGACGAGGAAGAGAAGCGCTCGCTGCTGGACAAGATCCAGCGCGAGAAGATCAAGGGCCAGGTCAGCGTGACCCGCTTCAAGGGCCTGGGCGAGATGAATCCGCAGCAGCTGCGCGAATCCACCATCCACCCGGACACCCGGCGCCTGGTGCAACTGACCGTGGACGACGGCGACCAGACCAGCTCGCTGATGGACATGCTGCTGGCCAAGAAGCGCGCCGGCGACCGCAAGCAGTGGCTGGAGACCAAGGGCGACCTGGCGTCGCTGGAGGTCTGAGCGGCTGCAGGCGCCACCGCTCGCCTCCGTCGTAGAAGCGGCTTCAGCCGCGACAGGGCTTTCCCGACAACGCCGGGTCGCGGCTGAAGCCGCTCCTACGACAGGCGGCGGCAGCGAAGCTTTCGCACCAGCACGCCTGTTAGTCAGGCAACCGGCGATCGACCGCCACCGGGGGCTCAACCGTGCGCAGGCACCGCCGGCACCACGCCCGTGCATTCGTGATCCTGCAGTTCCTCCGCACCGACCCCGTCGCCGGGACGTGCAGTGGCCGCGAGCAGCACAAAGCCGGGGCGGCCATCGAAATCCGCCCCGACCACCGCCAGGGTCTGCTGCGCCATGCGCTGCTGCGGCGGCAGGCTACGCGCCAGCAGCGTCAGCGGATTCGCATCCAGTTCCTCGCCCTCCACGCGCATCGCGCGATAGGCGTGGCCGTGCAGCGGCCGCGGCAGCGGCGCCCACGCCGGGCCGATCGAGGCCCGCATTGCCTGCAACTGATCGCGCACCTGCGGCGCCAGGCAGTCGATGTGGATGTGCAACTGGTCCTGCGAGCGCGCCGACGGCGGATTGATCGTCAGGCTGGCCAGGTCGCGCGGCAGCGGCCGGCCCAGCGCATCGGCGACCCGACTCCGCGCCTGCCAGGCCAGGCCCAGCCAGTTCGGCGCAGCGGCGGAACGCGCGCGCGGATCCTCGATCCCGCTGACCGGCACGGTCGGGATCAGCAGGTACTGGTAGGCGCCGCGCAGATCCTTCATCAGGGCGTAGCGCTGACCGGGGTCGGCATGCACCTCGCTGCATGGCGCCGGATCGGCGCCGGCGCGCGCCTGCGGCAGGCAGCGCGTGCTCAGCAGCCGCCACAGGCGCTGGCGATCGTGGGCATGCGGATCGTGCGCCGCTGGCGAATCGGCCACGGGCGGCGGCGATGGCACGCTGGCGCAGCCGGCCAGCGACGCCGCCAGGAACAGGCACAGCGGCAGGCGTGAACGAAGGACAGGCATGCGCAGCGGACCGGACACGGGACGAACCGGCGATTGTAGCCAGCGCCGATGAACCGGCATGGCGCGTCCGCGCCGCCGGCGACCATGCCTTTGTGCACATCCGCGCACGCCGCGCCGCGGCCTAGCATGCCGGCTCCCTCCCTGCGAGCGACCGCCCGTGCCGACCTTCCCCTCCGTGCTGCTGGCCGTGCTGCTGGCCGCGACGCCGATGACCGCGGCGCTTGCCGCCGATGCCGATGCGGCGAACGCCGACAAGGCCGACAAGCCCGCCGCCACCGAACTGGCGCCGCTGCCGGCCGACGCGCAGACCAGCCAATCCACCCAGCTCGACGGCCGCACGCTGCGCTACACGGTCAAGGTCGGCACGCTGCCGGTGAAGGACAAACAGGGCAAGGTCGTCGCCGACGTGGTCTATACCGCCTACACCATGGAAGGCAAGGACCGCCCGGTCACCTTTGCGCTCAACGGCGGCCCTGGCGCGGCCTCGGTGTATCTCAACCTGGGCGCGATCGGGCCGAAGGTGGTGGCGTTCGGCAGCGAGGGCGATAGCGCCTCGGCGCCGGCGCAACTGCGCGACAACCCCGGCACCTGGCTGGACTTCACCGACCTGGTGTTCATCGATCCGGTCGGGACCGGCTTCAGCCGCTCGCGCGTGCCCGACGAGCAGGCCAAGAAGCAGTTCTACAATCCGCAGGCCGACATTGAATACCTCTCGCGCACCATCTACGACTGGCTGCTGAAGAACCAGCGCCTGCAATCGCGCAAGTACCTGGTCGGCGAAAGCTACGGCGGCTTCCGCGGCCCGCGCATCACCCACTACCTGCAGACCAAGCTGGGCGTGGCGATGAACGGCGTGGTGCTGGTCTCGCCGTATCTGAACCCGACCCTGGACGACAATGGCGACGTCTCGCCGCTGCCGTGGATGCTGACCCTGCCCTCGATCGCGGCCGCGCGCCTGGAGCGCGAGGGCAAGCTGACCCCGGAGGCGATGCGCCAGGTGATCGACTACACCCGCGGCGATTACGTCACCGCGCTGCTGCGCGGGCGTTCCGACCCGGCCGGCACCACCCGCATGATCCAGCAGGTGACCGCGATGACCGGCCTGGATCCGGCCTTCGTGCGCCGCGCCGGCGGCCGCCTGGAGACCCAGGCCTATCTGCGCGAGGTGTTCCGCGACAAGGGCGAACTGGGCAGCCGCTACGACTCCAACGTCACCGCCTTCGACCCGTTCCCCAACGCCCCCGAGCAGCGCGCCAACGACCCGCTGCTGGACAGCATCATCGCCCCCACCACCACCGCGATGGTCGATTTCGTGACCCGCGTGGTCGGCTGGAAGGTCGACGCCCGCTACCAGGCGCTGAACTACGACGTGAACCGGCTGTGGGACTGGGACGACGAACTGCGCAAGGGCTCGGTGACCGAACTGCGCCAGTCGGTGGCGATCGACCCGAAACTGCGGGTGCTGATCGTGCACGGCTGGAACGACCTGTCGTGCCCGTTCATGGGCTCGGTGCTGACCGTGGACCAGATGCCGGTGATGGGCAACGACCCGACCCGCGTGCAGGTCAAGAACTACCCCGGCGGCCACATGTTCTACAACCGCGCCGACAGCCAGCGCGCGCTGCGCCAGGACGTGATGGCGATGTATCGGGCCAACTAGCGGGGATTGGCCATTAGGGATTCGGGATTGGCAAGAGCGGGCGTCCGGCGCGCGCCGGACCTGCTTCTACGAATCCCTAATCCCGACTCCCCAATCCCTCACGTCCAACCGAACAGCGCAAACCCGCGGAAAATCAGGTACGCCACGCCGGCAGCGGCCGGAATGGTCAGGATCCAGGCCCAGACGATGCGCTCGATGACGCCGAAGCGCAGCGAGCGCGGGTTCTTGGCGAAGCCCACGCCCATGATCGCGGTGGAGATGCTGTGGGTGGTGGACACCGGCATGCCGAAGTGCGCGGCCAGTGTCAGGATCGTGGCCGAGCTGGTCTCCGCGGCGAAACCGTGGATCGGGTGCAGCTTGACCATCTTGTGGCCCAGGGTCTTGATGATCTTCCAGCCGCCGGAGGCAGTGCCGGCGGCCATCACCACCGCGCAGGTCAGCACGATCCAGGTGGCGATGCCCTGCCCCTGACTGGTGCTCGGATGCAGGAACCCCAGCCACGACGGCAGCTCGTCCAGGGCGCCGGTGCTCTGCGCGCCGACCAGGGTCATGGCGATGATGCCCATGGTCTTCTGCGCGTCGTTGTGGCCGTGCGCGTAGCCCATGTATGCGGCCGAGGCGATCTGCGCCTTGCCGAAAAAGGCGTTGACCCAGCGCGGCCGCGCCAGCCGCCCGAGTCGGCCGCCCAGCTTCGCCAGGCCGGCGATCGCCGCCCACAGCAACAGCATCACCGCGATGCCGAGCAGGAAGCCGGCGATCGGCGAGGTCACCATCGGCACGAACACCTTCCACAGCAGGCCCTTGTTCTTGGCCCAGTCGCCGACGTTCTGCGACCAGATCAGCGCGCCCCAGTTGTTGTGCGCGGCGGCCAGGCCGGCGCCGCACAGCCCGCCGATCAGCGCGTGCGAGGACGAGGACGGCAGGCCCTTCCACCAGGTGATCAGGTTCCAGACGATGCCGCCGAGCAGCGCGCACAGCACCACCTGCGGAGTCACCGCGACCACGTCGGTGTTGAGCAGGCCGGAGGCAATGGTCATCGCCACCGCGGTGCCGGTCAGCGCGCCGACCAGGTTCATCGCCGCGGCCAGCATCACCGCCCAGCCGGGGCTGAGGACCTTGGTGGCGACCACCGTGGCGATCGAGTTGGCGGTGTCGTGGAAGCCGTTGATGAACTCGAACACCAGCGCCGCCAGGATCACGATCAGGACCAGGGTCAGCATCGGCGATCCTCCCCGCCTGGGACGGCGACAGCCGGCGCGCGCAGGGCGCCGCGGCCGCGCAGGCAGCAACTCCGCAACGCGTCCATCAGGAGTTCTTCAGTACGATCTGGTAGACCACCACGCCGGCCTCGCGGCAGCGGTCGATGGCCTTCTCCAGGATTTCGAAGAACTCCTTGAGCAGGAACATCTGCAGGTTGTCCAGGCGCCCGGAGTAGATGTCGCGGTACAGCTCCAGCATCAGCCGGTCGGCCTCGTTCTCCAGCGAGCGCAGCTTGTCGTTGAGCGCGCTCATCCGGTCAAGATTCATGTTGCGCAGGTCGTGGACCATGTCCACCACCACCGCCGCGGCCTGCTCCAGCATCGCCGCACGCGGTGCGAAGTCGATGTGCTCCAGGTGCTGGATCGCCAGCGAGTAGCGATCGGCGAACTTCTCCACCTGCTTGGGAATCTTGTACAGCGCCGAGCCCAGCGCCTCGATGTCCTCGCGCTCGATCGGGGTCATGAAGCTGTCCACCAGCGCCTGGCCGATCTTGTCGGAGGCCGCACGCTCGCGCAGGCGCGCCAGCTTGAAGCCGTCCAGCGCCGGCTGCCGGTCGGACTCGCGCATCATCGCGTGCAGGGCCTTGGTGCTGTCGTAGGCGGCCTGCGCCGCCTCGTCGAGCAGGGTGTAGAACTGCTTGCCGGAACCGAAGATGGTCTGCAACGAAAACATGCAACGCGCTTCCCGCCGTCGCGGGAAGGACGGCACTGGGGCGGAATTATGACTGTTTGCTGACACCTGCGGGTAGTCGCGGCCGGTTACAGGGGCTGCGGGCGTGGGCGCGGCGTGGAAGCGGCGCCCTGCGGGGTTTGTTACCATCCCAGCCGCGCCCTTCGTGGGCGCACCCTATGGACGACCACCCTAGCCCCCCTCCCCCGCGCCGCAACGGCGCCCATGTCCCCGCTTTCCTTGGCGCCAAGGAGCGCGCGCATGCTTGAACTATTGATCGTGGCAGCCCTGGTGCTGCTGAACGGTTTCTTCGCGATGTCCGAGATGTCGCTGATGACCTCGCGCAAGAGCCGGCTGAAGCAGATGGCCCAGTCCAGCACGCGTGCGGCCAAGGCGCTGGCGCTGGCCGAGAACCCCGAGCACTTCCTGTCCACCGTGCAGATCGGCATCACCGCGATCGGCATCCTGACCGGTGTGTTCGGCGGCGAGGCCATCGGCGTGGCGATCGCGACCAAGTTGCAGGCGCTGTTCCCGGCGCTGGCAGCCAACTTCACCCTGTTCGGCGATCCGCAGCCCTGGTCGGCGCTGATCGGCAAGACCCTGGCGATCGTGCTGATCACCTTCATGACGCTGATCTTCGGCGAACTGGTACCCAAACGCCTGGCGCTGACCCGTTCGGAAACCATCGCCAGCTTCGTCGCGGTGCCGATGGGCTGGCTGGCCTGGATCGCCGCGCCGTTCGTGTGGGTGCTGTCGCGCTCGACCCGGCTGGTGCTGCGCCTGTTCGGCCTGGGCAAGGAGCAATCGGCCTCGGTGACCGAAGAGGAGATCCGCATGATGGTGGCCGAGAGCCACGAGGCCGGCGTGATCGACGCGCACGAGCGCGACATGATGAACCGGGTCATGCGCCTGGGCGACCGTACCGCCGACAGCCTGATGACCCCGCGCAACCGCATCGCCTGGCTCGACGCCAACGCCGAGCCGCAGCGCAACTTCCAGACCATGCGCGAGCACGAGTTCTCGCGCTACCCGGTGTACCGCGGCAGCGACCAGGACATCGCCGGCGTGCTGGAGGTGAAATCCCTGGTCACGCGCATGGACGGCGACGCCACCCAGCTGTTCCAGAGCCTGCGCGACACCTTGTTCGTGTCCGAATCCACCCACGCGATGAAGCTGCTGGAGATCTTCCGCGAGGAGCAGCAGTCGATGGCGCTGGTGGTGGACGAATACGGCGAGATCCAGGGCCTGGTGACGATCAGCGACCTGATGGGCGCGGTGGTCGGCCGCCTGCAGTCGGCCGACAACGCCGACGAGGACGCGCTGGTGGTGACCCGCGCCGACGGCTCGCTGCTGATCGACGGCTCGCTGGCCATCGAGGACCTGCGCGAACTGCTGGGCGGCGCCGAACTGCCCAGCGCCGAGGAAGGCGACTACAACACCCTGGCCGGCCTGTGCATCTACTACTTCGGGCGCATCCCGCACGCCGGCGAGTTCTTCGACTGGGCCGGCTGGCGCATCGAGATCGTCGACCTGGACGGCGCGCGCGTGGACAAGCTGCTGCTGCGCAAGCTGCAGGACGAGAACAGCGATGACATCACCGGGTGACGCACCCGGCGGCGAGCCGCACGAGCGCGACCACGGCTACAGCGCCGAGGGCATCCGCACCCTGCTCGACACCTTCGTCCTCGGCGATCCCGAGGAGCACCTGCGGCTGCGGCTGATCCTCGCCGACCTGCAGCAGAGCGCGTTCGGCGTGTTCCTGTTCGTGGCGATCCTGCCGGCGTTCCTGCCGGTGCCGGGCCTGGCCGGCGGCATCAGCGGGCCGCTGGTGACGTTGATCGGCGTGCAGATGCTGATCGGCCTGCGCAAGCCGTGGCTGCCGCGCTTCATCGGCGAGCGCGGGCCACGCCGCCGCACCATGCAGCGCTTCGTGGGCCGCATCGCGCCGTGGCTGCGGCGTCTGGACCGGCTGCTCAAGCCACGCCTGTCGGTGCTGGTCGACACGCTGCCGGCGCGCGCCTTCAGCGGGCTGTTGCTGATCGTGCTGGGAATCCTGCTGTCGCTGCCGATCCCGTTCACCAACTACGCCTTCGGCGCGATGCTGCTGCTGTTCGCGCTGGCGTTGCTGGAGCGCGACGGTGGGTTGATGCTGCTTTCGTGGCTGGGCAGCATCGCCGTGGCGCTGAGTCTGGGATTGGCCTCGGACCAGGTGGTCGACCTGGGCCGGGAGTGGATGCAGAAGCTGCGCTGATCGCGCGACGGCAGCGGCGATGGTCCGCTTGCCTGCCTCACCTCACCAGCGACAGTTCTGCATCGCTGGCGAACACGTTGCGCATATGCGACGGACGCGGCGATGTGGCCTGCGTCGTACGCTCGGTCGCGCGGCTGCGCGCGCGCTCCAGATACTTGCTCATCTGTTGCAAGGCTGCTTCCAGCCCGCACTCATGCACCGGCGCCTTCGGATGCTGTGCGTTCATTACTGCCCCCTGTTCTACGTCGTTGTCCGGCCATGTTTTCGGGCCGAGCGCCACGCTGATGCGCGACGTGGAGCGATGACATACCCGGGAAAATCAAGAGCTCGTGAAACCCGCACATGATGTGATGCATATCAATGCAAATCCAGCACTCCTCGCGGGAGTGCGTCTGCGCTCGTAGACACGCGCGCAGACGCGCGCATCAGGCGGCCGCAGCGACCTGCGTCCAGGCGTCCGCCGCCAATTGGAACGAGCGCAAGCGCGCGGCGTGATCGTGGATGTTCGCGGTCAACAGCAACTCGTCCGGACGGTGCCGCGCGACGAAGTCGGACAGGCCCTGCGCGACCGTATCGGCATCGCCGAGCACGGTGCAGGCCAGCGCGCGTTCCACGCCCGCCTTCTCGTGCGGTGCCCAGAACGCCTCGATGTCGTCGATCGGCGGCGGAATCAATCCGGGGCGGCCGCGGCGCAGGTTGACGAAGCTCTGCTGCTGGGTGGTGAACAGGCGCCGCGCCTCGGCCGTGGATGCGGCAGCCACCACGTTCAAGGCCAGCACCGCATACGGTGCCTGCAGCCGCGCCGAGGCACGGAACTCGCGGCGATACACCGCCAGCGCCTCGTCCATCGCGTCCGGGGCGAAATGCGAGGCGAAGGCGAACGGCAGCCCCATCGCCGCGGCCAGGCGCGCGCTGAACAGACTGGAGCCGAGCAGCCACACCGGCACCTCGATGCCGGCGCCCGGCACGGCACGCACCAGTTGCCCGTCCACCGCCGGCTCGAAGTAGCGCAGCAGTTCGGCCACGTCGTGCGGGAACTGATCGGCGCTGTCGAAGTAACGGCGCAACGCGCGCGCGGTTGCCTGGTCGGTACCGGGCGCGCGGCCCAGGCCCAGGTCGATGCGGCCGGGATACAGCGAGGCCAGGGTGCCGAACTGTTCGGCCACCTGCAGCGGCGCGTGGTTGGGCAGCATGATGCCGCCGGCGCCGACGCGGATGCGCTTGGTGCCGCCGGCCACATGTCCGATCAGCACCGCGGTGGCGGCGCTGGCGATGCCGGGCATGTTGTGATGCTCGGCCAGCCAGTACCGGTGGTAGCCCCAGCGTTCGGCGTGCTGGGCCAGGTCCAGCATGTTGGCGAAGGCGCCGGCGGTGTCGCTGCCTTCGCAGACCGGGGCCAGGTCGAGGATGGAGATCGGCATCATGGTGAGGCGGTTTCCTGCAGGCGATGCGATCGAAGTGGGGACGCCGGCCGCCGATTGCAGCGGCCGCGACCGGAACGCTGATTTGCGCTGGGTGTGGGGGTGTGGATGGGGAAGGATGCTTGGCTGGCGGCCGTACCCTCACCCCCAACCCCTCTCCCGAGGGGAGAGGGGCTTTGGCGTCTCCCTTCTCCCCTCGGGACCATGGCCCCCTTTTCGGGGGAAGGTGCCCCGCAGGGGCGGATGAGGGTACGGGCGAAGCCTCGCATCGCCAGACCCGCTCGAGCGCTGCGCGCTCCGTACCCTCACCCCAGTCGCTCTCCCGGCGGGAGAGGGGCGTTGCTGCCTGCACTACCGCGCTACCACACGGGTTGCACGGCGCGCTGGCTACGCTGGCGACCCCGCCCTCGCCTGGTCGCTGCCATGCCACTGATTCCGCCGCCCGCCCCTGTCCCCGCTTTGCCCTTGCGCGACCGTGTGGTGCTGGTCACCGGCGGCGCCCAGGGCATCGGCCGCGGCGTGGTGCAAGCAGTGCTGGGCGCTGGCGGCAAGGTCGCGTTCTGCGATCTCGACGCCGATGCCGGGCGCGCCTGTGTGGCCGAACTGGATGCGGGCGAACGCTTGCTGTTCCGCCGCGTCGACGTGGCCGCCGAAGCCAGCGTGCGCCGCTTCGTCGATGCCGCGTTGGCCCGGTTCGGTCGCATCGACGGGCTGGTCAACAACGCCGGCATCGCCGATCCGCACACCGGACCGCTGGAGCGGCTGTCGCTGCGCGAATGGAACCGGCGGCTCGGGGCGAGCCTGGGCGGTGCGTTCCTGTGCAGCAAGCATGCCCTGCCGGCGCTGCGCGACAGCCCCGGCGGCGGCGCCATCGTCAACATCGCCTCCACCCGCGCGCAGCAGTCCGAACCGGACACCGAGGCCTACGCCGCGTCCAAGGGCGGGCTGGTGGCCTTCACCCATGCACTGGCGATCAGCGCCGGGCCGGCGGTGCGGGTCAACTGCATCAGCCCCGGCTGGATCGCCACCGACGCCTGGCGCAAGCCGAACGCGCGACGCACGCCCAAACTGTCGCGGCAGGATCATGCGCAACACCCGGCCGGGCGGGTCGGCACGCCGCCGGACATCGGCGCGCTGGCGGTCTATCTGCTGTCGGCACAGGCCGGCTTCATCACCGGCCAGGAGTTCGTGGTCGATGGCGGAATGACGCGGAAGATGCAGTACGCCTGACGGCGTGGGGATTGGGGAGTCGCTAAAGCGCTGGGATTGGGGAGTCGGGATTGGGGATTCGCTGGAGCGGATTCCTTTGAAGCTCCGAGGGGACGCGGCGGCATGCAGCGAGCCGAAACCCAACGCGCAGAGCGCGAGTGTTCGGGCAGTCGCGGGGCAGCCCGCCTTTGCCAATCCCCAATCCCGACTCCCCGATCCCGCGACGATCAGCCGCCCACCAGCGGCTCCAACTGCGGGTCCAGCGCCACGCGCTCGTCGAAGACGAAGCAGCGGCCGTCGTAGCCTTCGCCGCCCACCTCCTCGAAGTAGCCAAGGATCCCGCCTTCCAGTTGCAGCACATTGTCCATGCCATCGGCGCGCATCCAGAGCGCCGCTTTTTCGCAGCGAATGCCGCCGGTGCAGAAGCTGACCACGGTGGCGTCGGCCAACGCCTCACGATGCGGGGCCAGCGCTTCCGGCAGGTCGGTGAACTTGACGATCGGCAGGGTCAGCGCGCCGGCGAAGGTGCCGTAGACCACTTCCTGCGTGTTGCGCGTGTCCAGCAGCACCACGCGCCGGCCGGCGTCGTCGTGACCCTGGCGCAGCCAGCGCTGCAGCGTGGCCGGCGCCACCGCCGGCGCGCGCGCCGCGTCCAGCGGCGAGGCGGCGGCGCGGCGGAAGCTGATGATCTCCGGCTTGACCTTGACCTTCAGCCGCGCGAACGGCTGCTGGGCGCTGGGGCTGGTCTTGATCCGCAGATCGGCGAAGCGCGGGTCGGCGCGCAGTTGCGCGTAAAAGGCGTCGATCGCCTCTGCCGCGCCGGCCAGGAACAGGTTGATGCCCTCGCCCGCCACCAGGATCGTGCCGCGCAGGTCGCCGTCCTGCGCCCAGGCGTGCAATTGCGCGGCGAGCGCGTCGGGGTCGGCAATGGCGACGAAGTGATAGGCAGCGGTGTTGGCGATCATCGGCGCATTTTAGGGCCTGCGACGCGCGACCGCTGCAGTGACAGCTCCGCCCCTGTTGCGCACCGGCGCGTCGGCGAAGCGCGCCGATGCGTCGCCCCGCACCCGCCGCTAGCCGCGCAGCAGCAGGAACGGCAGCAGCACCAGCGAGGCGATCAACAGCATGCCCAACAGCGTCGCCAGCACGAACAGCGGGCGCTGCCGCAGCAGGCTGGCGAAGGTCTCCGCACTGCCATCGCGCAGCGCGGCGGCGCGCTCGGCGCGGGCACGTTCGCCGCGTCGGGCCTGGTAGTCGGCCAGCAGCGCCTTGGCCCGCGGCTGCTCGGCGTCCTCGCGCAGCCAGATGCCGCCGGCGGAAATGCCGAAGGTACCGGCGCGGGTTTCGTAGTAGCCGATGCCGGCGTCGTCAAGCAGCGCGCAGACCTCGGCGCGTTCGTCGTCGGGCACGTGACGCAGGTTGAGCAGCAGTTTGGCCATGCGCCGCATGATAGCCGCTGCGGCGATGCGCTACCCTTGCACGCCCTGCCCGCCGTGGACGTCCCGCATGCGCCGAATCCTGCTGCTGTTGAGCCTGTCGTTGCCGGCGTGGCTGCTGAGCGGCTGCACGCCGCCGGGTCCGCCGCCCGGTGGCAGCATCGCCGCCTTCCAGGCCACCGACGAGCGCGTCGGCGACGGCGCCGAAGCGCGTCCCGGCAGCCGGGTCACCGTGCACTACACCGGCTGGCTGTACGACGAGCACGCCAAGGACAAGCGCGGCGAGAAATTCGATGCCTCCGCCGACCACGGCCAGCCCTTCAGCTTCGTGCTCGGCGCCGGCCAGGTGATCCGCGGCTGGGACGAGGGTGTGGCCGGCATGCGCGTGGGCGGCAAGCGCCTGCTGATGCTGCCGTCGGACTACGGCTACGGCGCCAACGGTGCCGGCGGGGTGATTCCGCCGGGCGCCTCGCTGGTGTTCGAAGTCGAACTGCTCGATGTCCAGCCGCGTTGAGCCGCCCCCGCGCATGTCCGCTGCCAAACACGCCGCGCCGGTGCGCGGCCGACTCATCATCGTCGGCGGCGGCCCGGCCGGGCTGATCGCCGCCGAGACCGCGCGCGCCGCCGGCGCCGAGGTCGATGTGTACGAGGCCAAGGGCTCGGTGGGACGCAAGTTCCTGATCGCCGGCAAGGGCGGCCTCAACCTGACCCACTCCGATCCGTTCGAGCGCTTCGTCGCGCGCTATCGCGAACGTGCGACGGCGGTCGGCGACTGGCTGGCCGAGTTCGATGCCGATGCGCTGCGCGCCTGGGCGCAGGCGCAGGGCGTGGAGACCTATGTCGGCAGCTCCGGGCGGGTGTTCCCGCTGGACCGCAAGGCGGCGCCGCTGCTGCGCGGCTGGGTGCGACGGCTGAAGGATGCCGGCGTGCGCTTCCACGTGCAGCAGCGCTGGCTGGGCTGGGACGCGGACGGCGCGCTGCGCTTCGCCGGCGCCGACGGCGAGCAGCGCGTCCAGGCCGAGGCCTGTGTGCTGGCGCTGGGTGGCGGCAGCTGGCCGCAACTCGGGTCCGACGGCGCCTGGCAGGACACGCTGCGCGCGCGCGGCGTGGAAGTGGCGCCGCTGCAGCCGGCCAACTGCGGTTTCGACGTGGACTGGAGCGCGCATTTCCGCGAACGCCACGCCGGCGCGCCGCTGAAGCCAGTGGTCGCGCACTGGCACGATGCGCAGGGCCAGGCGCAGTCGCTGCAGGGCGAATGCGTGGTCGGCGAACATGGCATCGAGGGCAGCCTGATCTATGCGCTGGCCGCGGATCTGCGCGAGGCCATCGCCGCACACGGCCCGACCACGCTGTGGCTGGACCTGGCACCCGGCCGCGACCTGCCGCGGCTGCAAGCCGAACTGGGCAAGCCGCGCGGCGGGCGCAGCTTCGGCGAGCACCTGCGCCGCCAGGCCGGCATAGACGGGGTCAAGGCAGCCCTGCTGTTCGAAATCCTCGGCAAGCAGGCCGGCCAGGATCCGGCGCTGGCCGCGGCCACGCTCAAGCGCCTGCCGCTGACCCTGCAGCGTCCGCGCCCGCTGGCCGAGGCGATCAGCAGCGCCGGCGGCGTGCGCCTGGAGGCGCTGGATGCGCAGCTGATGCTACGGGCCCTGCCGGGCACCTTCTGCGCCGGCGAAATGCTCGACTGGGAAGCGCCGACCGGCGGCTACCTGCTCACCGCGTGCTTCGCCAGCGGCGTGCGCGCCGGGCGCGGCGCGGTGACCTGGCTGCAGCGCCACGCCGCGCACTGACGTCCGGTACGCGCGGCACGCGACGCTCAGAGCACCGCGATCTGCACCCGCGCCTGCGGATCGCGCTTGGCCACGTACATGGCCTCGTCGGCGCGCTGAGTGAGCAGGACCGGGTCGAAGCCGGGCCCGGCCTGCACGGCGATGCCGATGCTCGGCTGCAGCGGCAGATGCCGGCCGCTGACCACGCAGCCACCCGCGCACGCCTCCATGATTCGCGCCGCGGCAGCCAGCACTTCGTGTTTGGCGTCGGCCAGCCCTTCCAGCAGGACCACGAACTCGTCGCCGCCCAGCCGGGCGATGCTGTCCTGCCCGCGCAGGCAGCGCTGCAGCAGCCGCGCGAAGTGCACCAGCAGCGCGTCGCCGACGTGGTGACCGAAACGGTCGTTGACGCTCTTGAAGTCGTTCAGATCCAGGAACATCACCGCCACCTGGCCCTGGCTGCGGTGCTCGTTCATGCGCCGCCGCAGGGTCTGGTTCCAGGCCATCCGGTTCGGCAGTCCGGTCAGTTCGTCGCGCAGCGCACGCTCTTCCAGCAAACGCGCCAGCCGGGTCTGCCCGGTGATGTCGCTGATCATCAGGTGCAGGCCGACCCGCTGCGGCGCCAGCGCCACGTCCGGGATCAGGCTGAAATGCATGATCCGCAGGGCATCGGCGGCATCGCACAGTTCGGCATCGAACTGCGCCGGCTCGCCCTGCAGCGCCGCCGGCAGATGCGGTTGCAGCAAGGCCAGTTGCTGCGGGTCCAGCACCTCGTGCAGGCCGCGGCCGACGATGCGCTCCGGCGCCAGCGCGAACCACTCCGCATACGGCCGGTTGACGAACTGGTAACGCAAGTCGCGATCGAGGTAGGCGATCAGCGCCGGCGCGTTGTCGGCGATGGTGCGCAGTTGCGCCTCGCTGTCGCGCAGGCGGCGTTCGGCCAGGTACTGCTCGGTGATGTCCTGGACATGGGTGACCAGATGCAATGGACGGCCCTGCTCGTCGCGCACCAGCGAGACCGCCAGGCGTGCACGTACGGTATGGCCGTCGCGGTGGCGGTAGCGCTTTTCGACGCGGAAGTCGCTGCACTGCCCGCTGCGCAACGCCACCGCCCGTTGCATGTCCTCGGCGAGATCATCCGGATGGGTCAGATCCTGGAAACGTAATTCCAGCAACTCCGCGCGGCTGTAGCCAAGCATCGCGCACAAGGCGTCGTTGACATCCAGCCAGCGCCCTTCCAACGATACCAGCGCCATGCCATGCGCGGCCGCCGAGAACGCGCCGGAGAACCGCTGCCCGGCCAGCAGCGCGGCCTGCGTCGCCGCCCGTTCGGCGCTGACATCGCGTATCACGCAGACCGCGCCCAGGCTGCGGACACCGCCGCCTTCCAGCCGTTCCGCATTGCACAGCACGCTACGTGGCGCCTGCCCCTTGGCGGCGATCACGATTTCCGCATCGCGCACCGATTCGCCGCGCCAGGCGCGGAACAGCGGCACCTCCTCACGGGACAGTGGGCGCTTGCCGCTGGCGTCGAACAGATCGAAATACTGCGACCACTGCTCGGGCGGCAAGGCGCGCGGATCGGCCCCGTGCCAGTGACGCGCCACCTGGTTGAATTCGCCCAGGGTGCCATCGGCCAGGCACGACACCACGCCATCGGGCATGGTCTCCAGCAGCATGCTCAGGGTCCTGGCCTGCTCGTGGGCGATGCGCGCGTCGCGGCGCGCCTCCAGTTGCGCGGTGACCTGCCTGGCCAGCCGCTGCAGCCCTTCGCGCTGGCGCGCGTCCAGTTGCCGCGGACGGATGTCGATCACGCACAGGGTGCCATAGCTGTGGCCTTGGTCGCCGACCAGCGGCATGCCGGCATAGAAGCGCAGGTGCGGCGCCCCGCCCACCAGCGGATTGCCGGCGAAGCGCGGGTCCAGCGTGGTGTCGGGGATCTCCAGCAATTGCGGCGACAGCAAGGCATAGGTGCAAAAGGCCAGCTCGCGGGGATAGCCGGTGGTGCCGGCGGGCAGGCCGCAACTGGCCTTGAGCCATTGCCGGCGTTCGTCGATCAGCGAGACCAGCGCGATCGGCGCCTCGCACAACTGGCTGGTCAGCCAGATCAGGTCGTCGAATGCCGGCTCCTGCGGGGTATCCAGCATTCCCAGCTCGGCCAGCGCACGCAGGCGCCCCGCTTCGTCGGCAGGCAACGGCACGGGGGCCGGATCGGGGACCGAGGGTCGGTTCATGCGCGGCACCAAGGGAGGTTCCCGCACGATAACGGGCGGCCGCAACGATGGCGAGCCCACCGCGAATGCCACGGCGCAAAACAGCATGGCGACCGCGACCGCCACCTCCGTGCTCCGCCCCTGCCATTCCCACGACGTTCCACGCCCTGCGCCCGGGCCACCCGGGCCACGCCCCGCCGGCAACGATTACCCAGCGACGCCGCGCTTCTCCATGAACACGCACGCGAGGACAATCCCGCTGGGATGCGGATAGCCTCCCTCGCGCAGCACCGCGTAGCCCTGGGCGCGGTAGAACGCCACCGCATTGAGCGCCGCGGCCAGGTGAATGCGCGGGCACGGCGCCAAGCGCTGCTCCAGCGCCTGCAGCAGGCGCCGGCCGAGGCCGCTGCCGCGCAGCGCAGGGTCCACGAACAGGCCGTCGATTTCCGCACCGGCCACGTCGACGACACCGAACCCGAGCACGCGACCATCGGCGTCCTCGGCGACGAGGGCGCCGCCGGTGGCGACCAGCCCGCAGTACGACGCCGGCGCCGGCGCCGCGGACCAGCGCGCGATCACCTCCGGCGGATAGTGGCTGCTGCAGACCTCGCGCACGCAGCGAGTGCGCAGCGCCCACAGCGCCGGGATGTCCTCGGGCACCGCCTGCCGCAATCGCGTCGGCGCCGCTTCGCTCATTGCGATTTGCTGTCGCGCAGGCGGCGGATGCGTTCCGGCGGCTGGAACGAATCGCTGCGCGCATCGCCCCAGTAGTCGTGGAAGACCGCGTGGTCGGGCACCGTGCGCAGCAGTTCGCCCGGCTCCAGGTAGCGGTACAGCGAGGCCAGCGAGCGGATCTCCACCTGCGAGATGCGGCGCAGGATGTGTTCCGGCCCCAGCTGCGAGGGATGCGCCAGCCCGGCGGCGCTCAGCAATTCGCGCAACGCCTTGAGCGTGTTGGCGTGGTAATGCGCGACGCGGGTGGCCTTGTCGGTGGGATCCAGATGCTGCCAGCGGCGCCGGTCCTGGGTGGCGATGCCGGTCGGGCAGCGGTCGCTGTGGCAGCTCAGCGACTGGATGCAGCCCAGCGCGAACATGAAACCGCGCCCGGCATTGCACCAGTCCGCGCCCAGCGCCAGGGTGCGCGCGATGTCGAAGGCGCTGGTGATCTTGCCGGCGGCGCCGAGCTTGATCCGTTCGCGGATGTCCAGCCCGACCAGGGTGTTGTGCACCAGCAGCAGGGCTTCGTGCATCGGCACGCCGACGTGGTCGATGAATTCCGCCGGCGCCGCGCCGGTGCCGCCCTCGGCACCGTCGACGACGATGAAGTCCGGATACAGCTCGCTTTCCTGCATCGCCTTGGCGATGGCGAACCACTCCCAGGGGTGGCCGATCGCCAGCTTGAAGCCGGTGGGCTTGCCGCCGGACAGCTCGCGCAGCCGCGCGACGAACTGCAGCAGTTCCAGCGGCGTGGTGAACGCCGAATGCCGCGACGGCGAGACGCAATCCTGGCCCATGGCGACGCCGCGGGTGGCGGCGATCTCGGCGCTGACCTTGGCCGCCGGCAGCACCCCGCCGTGGCCGGGCTTTGCTCCCTGCGAGAGCTTGATCTCGATCATCTTGACCTGCTCCAGCGTCGCGTTGGCGACGAAGCGCTGCGGGTCGAAGCGCCCTTCCTCGTCGCGGCAGCCGAAGTAGCCCGAGCCGATCTCCCACACCAGGTCGCCGCCGCACTCGCGGTGATAAGGCGAGATCGAGCCCTCGCCGGTATCGTGGTAGAAGCCGCCCTGGCGCGCGCCGGCGTTGAGCGCGCGGATGGCGTTGGCCGACAGCGCGCCGAAGCTCATCGCCGAGATGTTGAACACGCTGGCCGCGTACGGTTGCGCACAGTCGGCGCCGATGGTGACGCGGAAGTAGTGGTCGGCGATCTCGCTGGTGGCAAGCGAATGGTTGATCCACTCGTAGTCCGGCGCATAGGTGCTGCGCTGGGTGCCGAACGGCACCACGTCCATCACGTTCTTGGCGCGCTGGTAGACCAGGGCGCGCTGCTGCCGCGAGAACGGCGCCTCCTCGATGTCGCTCTGCAGGAAGTACTGGCGCATCTCCGGGCCGACCGATTCCAGGCCGTAGCGGAAATGCGCCAGGATCGGATAGTTGCGGCGCAGGGTGCTGCGGGTCTGCAGCAGGTCCACGGTGCCCAGCACCGCCAGCACGGCGAAGGCCGCAACGCCCCAGCCCCACAGCGGCCAGATCGCGCACAGGGCAATGGACAGCGCCAGCAGCAGGCAGCTGGCGATATAGGCTAGGTAGCGGTGCATCGCGGTCCTCGCAGGAGTCGGAAGCCGGCGAGTGTAGAGGGTGTCGCGGGCGTGGCGTTGCCACTGCCGCCGGGTCCGCTCCGCGCAGGTACAGCTTGCGCATGCCCGCCGCGCCGGTGGCGCGGCATGGCGAACGCGCCTGGGCTGTCCTACAACCGGTCGTCCACCGCCGCGCGCGGCCACACCGACTTGACGTCGTAGACCACCAGGTCGGGCGTGCCGAGTGCGCGGATCTGCGCCGCGTCCAGGTCGCGGTAGGCAGCGTGCGCCACCGCCAGCACCACCGCGTCGTAGCGGCCGGGCACCGGTTCCGCCAGCAGGTCGACGCCGTGCGCCTGCGCCGCCTGCGGATCGGCCCAGGGATCGCAGGCGTCGACGCGGGCGCCGGCCGCCGCCAGCGCCTGCACCAATTCCAGCGCGCGGCTATTGCGCAGGTCCGGGCAGTTCTCCTTGAAGGTGACGCCGAGCACCAGCACGGACGCATCGGCCATCGCCACGCCCTTGCCGGCCAGCAGCGCCTGCACCCGTGCGGCCACGTGCGCGCCGACCCGGTTGTTGACCTGGCGCGCGGTGTGGATCAGGTCCGGGTGGTAGCCCATGCTCTCGGACTTGTGCAGCAGGTAGTACGGATCCACGCCGATGCAGTGGCCGCCGACCAGGCCGGGCCGGAACGGCAGGAAGTTCCACTTGGTGCCGGCGGCATCCAGTACGTCCTGGGTGTCGATGCCGAGCCGGTCGAAGATCAGTGCCAGTTCGTTGACCAGGGCGATGTTGACGTCGCGCTGGATGTTCTCCACCACCTTGGCCGCCTCGGCCACGCGGATCGACGGCGCGCGCCAGGTGCCGGCGGCGATGATGCCGGCATACAGCACGTCCACGGCGTCGGCGGCGGCCGGGTTCGAGCCGGAGGTGATCTTGCGGATGTCGGCCAGGCGCCGCTGGCGGTCGCCGGGGTTGACCCGCTCGGGGCTGTAGCCGCAATGGAAATCGACGTCGCAGCGCAGCCCCGAGCCCTGCTCCAGCAGCGGCACGCACACCTCTTCGGTGGTGCCCGGATAGACGGTGGATTCGTAGATCACCAGGTCGCCGCGCTTGAGCACGCCGGACAGCAGTTCGCTGGCCTGGCGCAGCGGCTGCAGGTCGGGTTGCTCGTGCGCATCGATCGGGGTCGGCACGGTGACGATGTACACGTTGCGGTCGCGCAGCTCGGCCGCGTCGTCGCTGTAGCGCAGGTGCACGCCGGCGCGCAGTTCCTCGGCCTCCAGTTCCAGGGTCTGGTCGTGCCCGGCGCGCAGTTGCGCCACGCGCTCCCCATCGATGTCGTAGCCGAGCGTGTCGTGGCGGGCGCCGAACGCCACCGCCAGCGGCAGGCCGACGTAGCCGAGGCCGATCACGGCGATGCGCGGCGGCGCGGAATCGAACACGGGGGCGACGGACATACCAATCCTTTGCGGCACCAGCGGTAGCCGTCGGTGCATGGGGGTGAAAAGCATGGGAGTCCGCGGGCGGACGCCGCCCATGGTAAGCCGCACCGCTGGCGCCGACCAAGCCGGTCCGCGCAACGCCAGTGTTGCAGGCATGTGTGCGTCTTCACGCGCGCGCCGTGCGGCGCCTTCACAACATGGTGTGTGAAGGTCGCTGCCTGGCGTCACGCTTTGCGTCCGCGCCACCGCGTCTTGCCGCGCAGACGACATAAGCACCACTCCGCCTTTACGCGGGGCGGCCTAGTCTGGGGAAGTGGACGCGTCAGGGGGCGCCTCCGCATCCCCCTTTCCTCTCACTCAAGGAGAACTCGCGTGAGTCACGCTCCGAGCCTGCTCGTGGATGTCGAAGCCGAATTGGCGCATTGGAAAGCGCTGCACGCGGCGGGCAAACTGGGGTCGCAGTCGTTCAGCGAACATGCGCGCCTGATCAAGATGGCGTGCGACGTGTTCCTGCAACTGCCGCGCGAATCCAACGACGTGCGGCTGCAGCGCCTGCGTCAGCGCTACGACGGCGAGCACCCCTGGCCGCGCATCGCCTGGAGCGATGCCGAAACCCTGGTCGTTGCCTGCTGGGCACGCCTCGACGGATCCGAGCAGCGCGACCACCACCCAGATCCGGCGCACACCCCCGCCTGATCCAGAAGGTCCACACATGTCCCTGCCCGCCAACCGCGACAACGCCCACGATTCCCAGCAACGCAGCCAGACCCCCGACAAGATGCACAACGACGACGCGCAGTGGAAAGCGCGCGATCAACCCGACAGCGATCCCAAGCACGACCACGCCGACCCGGAACACGACTATCCGCGCCCGGACGGCAGCAAGTAGGTAAGCACGTTACCCCTCCCGCTGCGGCCGACCACGGTCATCGCCGCAGCGGCACCCCTCCCGCAACACCACCGACCTGCGGCAGTCAGCGCAGGCTCGACCCACGCACGATGCAGCGGCCGCTGAGCACCACCTTGCGGGTCGGCTGCGCCGGCGCGTTCATCCGCTCCAGCAGCAACGACATGGCGGTACGGCCCATCTCTTCGACCGGCTGTTCGATCACGGTGATGCCGGGTTGGACCAGGTCGGTCCAGCTTTCGTTGTCGAAGCCGGCCAGTGCCAGGTCCTGCGGAATGCGCAGGCCGGCGGCCCGCACGGCCTTCATTGCGCCCATCAGCAGCAAGCTGTTGCTGGCCACCAGCGCATCCGGCCGCGGCGTCTGTGCCAGCCAGGCCTGGACCTCGGCAATCGCCGCCTCCGCGCTCGGCGCCACCTCGCGGTAGTCCGGCGCCAGGCCGTGCCCGCGCATCGCCTCCAGATAGCCATCGCGGCGTTCGGCGGCGGTGCTGCTGGTCTTGCCGAACAGGCCGCCGATGCGGAGCACGCCTTGGCCGACCAGATGATCGACCAGGGCGGCCATCGCCGCGGCATTGTCCAGGACCACGCTGTCGTGCGTGCCGCCCTTGCCGGCACGGTCCAGCAGCACCACCGGATGGTCGAAATGCAACTTGCCCAGTTGGCTCTGGGTGGTGCGGGTGGGGGCGAAGATCAGCCCGCTGACCCGCTCTTCCTGCATCAGTTGTAGATAGAGCGCCTCGCGCTGCGGATCCTCGTCGGTATTGCACAGGATCACCCGCATGCCGGCACGGTAGGCCACGTCCTCAACCGCGCGAATGGCCGCGGTGAAGAACGGATTGCGGATGTCGGCAACGATCAGGCCCACCACCCCGGAGTGCTGCGAGCGGAGCCGCCGCGCCATCAGGTTGGGGCGGTAGCCAGTCTCGCGGACCGCCGCCTCCACCCGCGCCCGCACCTCTTCGCTGACCGGGCCCTGGCCCAGTGCGCGCGACACCGTGGAAGTCGAGACGCCGGCGACCCGGGCCACGTCGTGAATGCTGACGCTCACTGGCAACGTTCCCGCATATTTTTCATTTCCACTCCTTGTCGCCTGGCGTCTTTCGATAGTAGCACCGGGCTTTTCCCAAATATTTGTGCACTGCACATTGACGATTGACTGGGAACGTTCCCACACTGCGCCCACTAGCCGCCCACCCCAAGGAACCCGCGTGTCCCAGACGCCCTCCTCTCCCCTGGTTTCCAGCGATCTGGTCCGGGTCGATGTCCAGGCCCGCGACAAGGCCGACGCGATCGCCCAGGCGGCGCAGTTGCTGGTCGCCGCCGGCTGCGTGCCGCCGGCCTACGAGGCCAGCATGCTGCGCCGTGAAGCGCTGGCCA
The DNA here is from genome assembly GCF_014199735.1 of Xanthomonas sp. 3307. Taxonomy (NCBI): domain Bacteria; kingdom Pseudomonadati; phylum Pseudomonadota; class Gammaproteobacteria; order Lysobacterales; family Lysobacteraceae; genus Xanthomonas; species Xanthomonas sp. 3307. Next base: position 83,146 of record NZ_JACHOG010000001.1, read on the forward strand.
ACACCTTCCTGGGCCACGGCGTGGCGATCCCGCACTGCACAGGCGAAGACCGCCACCTGGTGCGCCGCGACGGCATCGCGGTGCTGCAGCTGCGCGACGGCGTGGAGTGGAACCCGGGCCAGACCACACACCTGGTGGTCGCCATCGCCGCCCAGTCCGACACCCACATCACCGTGTTGCGGCGCCTGACCCGGCTGATCCAGGACCCGCCACGGCTGGAGGCGCTGTTCGCCAGCGACGACCCGCAGGCGATCGTCGCCGCCCTGAGCGAGGACGCGGCCGTCGCCGCGCCCACCGCCGCGGCCAGCGACCTGGCGGAACGCTTCGAGTGGACCGTGCGCTATCCCACCGGCCTGCACGCGCGCCCGGCCACGCGCTGGGTGGAAACCGCGCGCGGCTTCGCCGCCCGCATCCAGGTACGCGCCGGCGACCAGGTCGGCGATGCCAAGAACCTGGTGTCGCTGCTGCAGCTGGGCCTGCACGCCGGCGACACCGTGACCATTTCGGCCGAGGGCCAGGACGCCGCCGCGGCGCTGGCGCGGCTGCGCAGCGTGATCGACGGCCTGACCGCGCAGGAGCAGGCCGACGCCGAGGCCGCCGCACAGCGCCGTGCCGCGCCGGTCGCCGGCTGGACCCCGCCGCAGGCGCAGCCGGCCATCGTCGGCATCGGCGCCAGCCCCGGCCTGGCGATCGGCGTGGTGCACAAGCTGGCCGGCCATGACGTGGCGGTGGCGGACACGCCGGTACCGCTGAGCGACGGCGGCGCCCTGCTGCACGACGCCCTGCAGCGCACCCGCACGCAACTGCAGGCCATCGAAGAGGACACCCGGCGCCGGCTCGGCGCCGGCGATGCGGCGATCTTCCGCGCCCAGGCCGAACTGCTCAACGACACCGACCTGATCACCCTGGCCTGCCAGTTGATGGTCGAAGGCCACGGCGTCGCCTGGTCCTGGCAGCAGTCGGTCGAGCGCCTGGCCAACAAGCTCTCGGCGCTGGGCAACGCGGTGCTCGCCGGACGCGCCAGCGACCTGCGCGACGTCGGCCGCCGGGTGCTGGCGCAACTGGATCCGGGTCTGGCCGGCGGCAGCCTGGAGCAGTTGCCGGCCGCGCCGTGCATCCTGCTCGCGCACGACCTGTCGCCGTCGGACACCGCCAACCTGGACACCCGCCGCGTGCTCGGCCTGGCCACCGCGGTGGGCGGCCCGACTTCGCACACCGCGATCCTCTCGCGCACCCTGGGCCTGCCGGCGCTGGTCGCCGGCGGTGCCGACCTGCTGGACCTGGAGGATGGCGCCACGGTGATCGTCGACGGCACGAGCGGCCGCCTGTACGTGGCGCCGTCGGACGAGGACCTGGCCTCGGCCCGCGCCTACATCGACGAACAGCAGCAACTGCGTGCGCGCGAGGCCGAACAGCGCAATCAGCCGGCGCAGACCGAGGACGGCCATCGCCTGGAGATCGGCGCCAACGTCAACCTGCCCGAGCAGGTCGCCGCGGCGCTGGCGCAGGGCGCCGAGAGCGTAGGCCTGATGCGCACCGAATTCCTGTTCCTGGAGCGTGGCAGCACGCCCAGCGAGGACGAGCAGTACGCCACCTACACCGCGATGGCGCAGGCGCTGGACGGCCGCGCGCTGATCGTGCGCGCGCTGGACATCGGCGGCGACAAGCAGGTCGCGCACCTGAACCTGCCGCGCGAGGACAACCCGTTCCTGGGCGTGCGCGGCGCGCGCCTGCTGCTGCGCCGCGCCGACCTGCTGCAACCGCAGTTGCGCGCGCTGTACCGGGCGGCCAAGGACGGCGCGCGCCTGGCGATCATGTTCCCGATGATCACGTCGGTCGCGGAACTGCTGACGCTGCGCGCCGAATGCGAGCGCCTGCGCGCGGAACTGCAGGCGCCGGAGGTGCCGCTGGGCATCATGATCGAAGTGCCGGCCGCGGCGATCCAGGCCGATGCGCTGGCCAAACACGCGGACTTCTTCTCGATCGGCACCAACGACCTGACCCAGTACACCCTGGCCATCGACCGGCAGAACCCGGACCTGGCTGCCGAAGCCGACAGCCTGCATCCGGCGGTGCTGCGCCTGATCCGCACCACCGTCGAGGGCGCGGCGCGCCACGGACGCTGGGTCGGCGTGTGCGGCGGCCTGGCCGGCGACGCGTTCGGCGCGGCGCTGCTGGCCGGCCTGGGCGTGCACGAGCTGTCGATGACGCCCAACGATATCCCGGCGGTGAAGGCGCGCCTGCGCGGCAGCCGCCTGGATGCGCTGCAGGCGCTGGCGCAGCGCGCGCTGGACTGCGAAAGCGCGGCCGAGGTGCGGGCGCTCGACGGCGGGGCCGGCGCATGAGCGTCGATGCCGTCACCGTCACCCTGAATCCGGCGATCGACCTGACCGTGGCGATCGACCGGCTGCAGCCCGGCCAGGTGCATCGCGCGCGCAGCGCCCACGCCATCGCCGGCGGCAAGGGCATCAACGTCGCCGCCTGCCTGGCCGACGCCGGCCTGCGCTGCGCCGCGCTCGGCGCGCTCGGCGCCGGCAATGCGCCGGTGTTCGAGGCGCTGTTCGCCGAACGCGGCATCGACGACCGCTGCCTGCGCGTGCCCGGCGACACCCGCAGCAATCTCAAGCTGGTCGCCGCCGACAGCGGCGCCACCACCGACATCAACCTGCCCGGCCTGGCCCTGGACCAGGCCCAGCTCGACACCATCGGCGCGCGCCTGGCCGACATGCTGCGCCCCGGCCTGCCGGTGGTGCTCAGTGGCAGCCTGCCGGCCGGCCTGGCCGAGGACACCTGGCGGCAGCTGCAGGCGCAGGCCGCCGCCGCCGGCGCGCGGGTGCTGCTGGACACCAGCGGCGCGCCGCTGCATGCCGCCCTCGACGCGCCGCGTGCGCAACTGCCGTTCGCGATCAAGCCCAACCGCCACGAACTGGAGGAATGGGCCGGCGCGCCGCTGGCCACCACCGCCGACCTGCTCGGCGCCGCACGCGCGCTGCTGGCGCGCGGCATCGGTCTGGTCGCGGTGTCGCTGGGCACCGAGGGCGCGCTGTTCGTGCGCGGCGAGCAGGCGCTGCTGGCGCAGCCGCCGCAGGTCACCGGCGGCAGCAGCGTCGGCGCCGGCGATGCGATGGTCGCCGGCCTGGTCGCGGCATTGCGCGCCGACGCCGACCTGGCGACCTGCGCGCGCCAGGCCACCGCCTTCGCCGTGGCCACGCTGGGCAGTGGCGTCGCCCGCCGCCTGCCGCGCGAGCGCTTGCCGGCGCTGGCGGCCGCGGTCCGCCTGGAGACCTTGTCATGACTTCCGCCGCGTCGCCGCCGTGCGCCGCGTCCTCTTGCGCTCATCGGGAGCCCGCATGAATCCGATCCTTGTGGTGATCGCCGCCGGCGATCGCAGTACCGAAGCCGTCCTCGCCGCCGAGGCGCTGCGCCATGCCGCCACGCTGCGGGGCGCAGTCCTGCAGGCCGAGGTGCGCACGCCGCAGGGCGTGATCGCGCCGCTGGACCTGGCCGCGGCATCCGCGGCCGCGCCGCTGCTGCTGATCGGCGACGGCGAGGCCGACACCGCCCGCTTCGCTGGCCGCAGCCTGCACCGCAGCAGCCTGGATGCGGTGCTGGCCGATGCCGGCGCCGTGCTGGCGCCGCTGCTGGCGAACGCCACGACCGACGCCGCCGTTCCGGCCGCTGCCGGCAGCGCCGAGGGCGCCGGCAAGCGCATCGTCGCCATCACCTCCTGCCCCACCGGCATCGCCCACACCTTCATGGCCGCCGAAGGCCTGCAGCAGGCGGCCAAGGTGCTGGGCCACCAACTTCGGGTGGAAACCCAGGGCTCGGTGGGCGCACAGGACGCGCTCAGCGCCGAGGAGATCGCCGCGGCCGACCTGGTGCTGATCGCCGCCGACCGCGAGGTCGACCTGGGCCGCTTCGGCGGCAAGCGCCTGTTCAAGAGCGGCACCAAGCCGGCGATCAACGACGGCCCGGCGCTGATCCGCAAGGCCCTGGCCGAGGCCAGCGTGCACGCGGCCGGCACTGGCGGCAGCGCCCCGGCCCAGGCCCAGGGCGGTCGCTCCGCCGGTCCGTACAAGCACCTGATGACCGGCGTGTCGTTCATGCTGCCCTTCGTCACCGCCGGCGGCCTGCTGATCGCGCTGGCGTTCGCGCTCGGCGGCATCTACGCCTTCGACGACGCGCACAAGGGCACCCTGGCCTGGTCGCTGTTCCAGATCGGCGCCAAGGCCGGCTTCACCCTGATGGTGCCCGCCCTGGCCGGCTACATCGCCTACTCCATCGCCGACCGCCCCGGCATCGCCCCGGGCATGATCGGCGGCATGGTCGCAGCCAATCTCGGCGCCGGCTTCATCGGCGGCATCTTCGCCGGCTTCATCGCCGGCTACGGCGTGGCCGCGCTGAACCGGGCGATCAAGCTGCCGCGCACCCTGGAAGGCCTGAAACCGGTGCTGATCCTGCCGGTGCTGGGCACTCTGCTGGTCGGTCTGGCCCTGCTGTACGTGGTCGGCCAGCCGGTGGCCGAGCTGCTGGCCTGGCTCACCGAATGGCTGCGCGGCATGCAGGGCAGCAGCGCGGTGCTGCTGGGCCTGCTGCTGGGCGCGATGATGGCCTTCGACATGGGCGGGCCGGTCAACAAGGCCGCCTACGCCTTCTCCACCGGCCTGATCGCCAGCCAGGTGTACACGCCGATGGCCGCAGCGATGGTCGCCGGCATGACCCCGCCGCTGGGCATCGCCCTGGCCACCTGGGTGTTCCGCAACCGTTTCACCCAGGACGAGCGCGGCAGCAGCGCCGCCACCGGCGTGCTCGGCCTGGCCTTCGTCACCGAAGGCGCGATCCCCTACGCCGCGCGCGACCCGCTGCGCACCATCCCCGCGCTGATGCTCGGCTCGGCGCTGGCCGGCGCCATCTCGATGGCCGCCGGAGCCGAGCTGAAGGTGCCGCACGGCGGCGTGTTCGTGCTGCCGATCCCCAATGCGGTCAGCCACCTGGGCATGTACCTGGTGGCGCTGCTCGCCGGCACCGTGGTCACTGCGGTGGCGTTGCGGGTGCTGAAGAAGCCGGTCGTCGTCGCCTAGTCCCTTCCATGCGCCGGCGCGTCGCCATGCGATGCCCCTCCCCCCGTCGCCGCTGGCGGCGCGCCGGCCTTTCCCTGCTGAGGAGTTCCGCCATGTCCCGTCCCCTCGTCTCGCACCTGCCCCTGGCCACCCTGGCGCTGGCCCTCGCCGCGCCGCTGGCCCACGCCCAGGACGCCAGCGACGCGTTCAAGCTCAAGCTCGCCTACACCGGCGAGGCCGCGGTCTCGCTGGACGGCGGCAAGCATGAGGGCAGCGCCTACGCCGGCCAGCTGATGTTCGGCACCGACGTGGACCTGCAACGGCTGATGGGCTGGAACGGCGCCACCCTGAAGGTCTACGGCATCAACCGCCACGGCACCAACCTGGCCAACGGCAACATCGGCAACAGCACCTCGGTGCAGGAAATCTACGGCGGCCAGGGCACCCGCCTGGCCAACTTCACCATCGACCAGAAGCTGTTCAACGACCGCCTGGAACTGGAAGCCGGCCGCAGCGTGGCCAACATCCACTTCCTGGGCTCGGACCTGTGCGGCTACTTCCAGGGCAATTCGGCCTGCGGCAACCCGACCTTCGTGTTCCGCACCAGCAACTTCACCTATTGGCCGGTGTCCAGCTGGGCCGCGCACGCCAAGGCCTGGGTGACGCCGAACGTCTACGTCCACGTCGGCGCCTACGAGGTCAACCCGATCCAGGCCGAGCGCGGCCAGCACGGCCTGAACTGGAGCACGAACGACCGCACCGGGGTGATCGTGCCGTACGCGATCGGCTACAGCACCCAGACCAGCGGCGCGCGCCTGCCGGCGATGTACGAGATCGGCGGCTGGCAGGACAACTCCGATTACCGTGACCCGCTCAACGACCGCAACGGCAACCCGGCGCGGCTGAGCGGGCTGGACTACGCCAATCGCAACGGCCGCTCCGGGGCGTTCGTGCGCTTCGAGCAGCAGGTCACCCGCCCCGACCCGGACAGCAACCGCGGCCTGGTAGTGTTCGGCTCGGCGCTCAAGGGCACCTCCGGGCAATTGATCGAAGACCACTTCCTGGAGCTGGGCCTGGTCCAGCGCGGCACCTTCGCCAGCCGCCCGCAGGACAACATCGCCTTCGTCGTCACCCAGCAGCACTACAGCGACGACGCCCTGGAAGACCTGCGCCTGGCCCGCGCCGCGGCCGGCGGCAGCGGCACCCCGCACCGTTCCCAGACCATGATGGAACTGAGCTACGGCATCGAGGTGACCCCGCAACTGCGCATCGCGCCGAACCTGCAGTACATCGTGCACCCGGACCAGTTCAACGAGCCGGCGCGCACCCGCGACCTGCCCAATGCCTTGGTGGCTGGGTTGCGGCTGGACTGGACCCTCTGAAGGGCGGAGAGTCGGGAATCGGGATTGGGGATTCGCAAAAGCGGGCGGGTCGCGGCTGGGGCGGTGCGTGCCGGGTGATGGCGCATGCTGTTTCGGACGCCCCCGCGCTCGGCTCCCTGCCCTGGCGTGACGGCTGGACACGGATTGGCGCAGCGGCGGCGATGGCGGGTCTGCGTCCACCCGCGCGTGTGAAGGCCCGGCGGTGAACGCCTTTCCCTTGTCGCGCCGCTCGGGCGCAGCGCCCTCCACGCCAGGGAGACCGCGCTGGCGCCGATTGCGCGCCGGCCACCTCCGATGACCCGGCGCTGGATGACAGGACGATAGCCAACCGGCCGAGCGACAGATGGCAGAACGCACGAGGCCCCGGCATGCCGGGGCCTCGTGCGTTTCCTTCCCTGTGATTCCTATCGCAGTGCGGCTACGCCAGTCCATCGGCGCCTGCGGGAGCGAAAAGTGGGCCGGCAAATCGAGATCCGTTCGATTCCGTGCGAGCCGTCTCCCTGGCGCGGGAGCGGTGACGTTGCCGGCGCGTTCATGATGCCGCCGCCCGGGGGGGCGTGAGGATCGGCGGATGCCGCGGCAGGCTATAGGGTTTTCCCTACCCGGCGGAGTCAGGACCAACACCGCGCAAACGATGTCATGGATGACAATCGTCATCACCGCATCGCAGAATCTGGATACAGACTCCACCGAAACTACATCGACGTATGTGAACGTAGCGACTTCGCCGCCGCCGATTACGACGGTTTTCCCACATCCCCGTTGCAAGCATTCGCGTCATGCGCATCCTGGTTGCCGAAGACGATACGTCCATTGCTGTTGCGTTACGCGATTCGCTCGCCGAGTGCGGTCATGTGGTGGACCATGTCAGCGACGGTGCCGCCGCCGAACGCGCACTCGGTAGCGAAAGCTATCAATTACTGGTCCTGGATCTGGGCCTGCCGCGCCGCGACGGGCTGCAGGTGCTGCAGCGCCTGCGCGCCCGCCGCGACGAGATCCCGGTGCTGGTGGTGACCGCGCGCGACGCGGTGGAAGACCGCATCCGCGCGCTCGACCAGGGCGCCGACGACTACCTGATCAAGCCCTTCGAACTGTCCGAGTTCCTCGCCCGCACCCGCGCGCTCCTGCGCCGCAGCAGCAGCGGCGGCGTGCCCGAACTGGTGCTGGGGCAACTGCGCATCAACCTGGCCGGGCGCCGGGTGTGGCTGCAGGACCAGCCGCTGGACCTGACCGCGCGCGAGTTCGCGCTGTTGGAGACGCTCTTGCTGCGCAGCGGGCGCGTGGTCAGCCGCAGCCAGCTGACCGAAGCGCTGTGCGATTGGCAACACGAAATCACCGACAACGGCCTGGACATCTCCATGCACCGCCTGCGGCGCAAGCTGCACGGCGCCGGCGTCGGTATCCGGACCATCCGCGGCCTGGGCTACCTGCTGGAGGAGTCGCGCGCCGCCTCGCCGGCCGCCGACCACGCACAGATCCCGCAGTGAGCGCGACCGCGGCCGCGCAGTCGCCGGCATACCGCCACCCCAGCCTGCGCCAGCGACTGCTGGCGTTCCTGCTGATCCCCACCGTGCTGCTGATGCTGGTGGTGTCGGCGCTGTTCTACCTGCTGATGCTCAAGTACACCAATCACGTCCACGACATGGACCTGAAGGAGGACACGCAGGGCCTGGCCAATGCGGTCAACGACCCCGGCGAGCGCATGCCGCTGACCTTGCAGGCACGGCAGCTGCTGGAGTACAGCAGCGACGGCCGGGTGTTCTTCAAGCTGGACAGCCGCCGCCACGGGGTGATCAGCGGCAGCACCCTGCCGATTCCCGCACACCCGGATCCAGCCGAGATCGGCCGGGTGATGCTGTACGACGACCACATGGACAACGGCGTGCCGGTGCGCGTGGCCAGCCTGTTGCTGCCCTCGGCGCTGGAGCCGGGCGATTGGCTCACCGTGTCGGTGGCCGAGACCCTGGACGACCGCCACCGCCGCGCTCGCGAGATCCTGGTGCTGATGCTGCCGACCGAACTGCTGCTCACCTGTTCCCTGCTGGTGCTGGTCTGGCACGGCGTGCGGGTCGGCCTGCGCATGCTGGAGCCGGCGGTGCGCCGGCTCGACGACAGCCAGCGCGACCTCAGCCCGGTATCCGGCCCGGACATCCCGGTGGAGATCCTGCCGCTGACCCAGGCCATCGACGGCCTGCTCGGCCGCCTCAAGCACATGATGGCGCTGCAGGAGCGCTTCCTCGCCGACGCCGCGCACCAACTGCGCACGCCGCTGGCCGGGCTGAGCATGCACGTGCAGCGCGCCCAGTCCAGCCAGCGCCCGGAAGACACCGCGCAGGCGCTGCAGCACATCCGCCAGCTGACCGACCGCGCCACCCGCACCTCCACCCAGTTGCTGGCGATGACCCGCACCCAGGCGCCGCGCGAGAGCATCCGCGAACTGCTGCCGCTGGACCTGGCGCAATGGCTGCCGCAAGCGCTGTCCGAGCGCATCCCCGACGCGTTGCACGCCGGCGTGGACCTGGGCTACGACGGCGCCGACGACGACGCGCCCGCCTGGGTGGCCGCCGACGTCTATGCGCTGCGCGAGTTGCTCGACAACCTGCTGGACAACGCCTTCCGCCATGCCGCCGGCCGCGTGGTCACGGTCAGCCTGCGCCGCGATCCACAGTCTGTCCGCCTGGCCGTGGACGACGCCGGCAACGGCATCGACGAGGCCCTGCTGCCGCGCCTGGGCGAGCGTTTCTTCCGTGCTCCGGACGCGCCCGAAGGCGGCACCGGCCTGGGCCTGGCGATCGTCGCCAACATCGCCGCGCGCCACCACGCCACGCTGCGCTACCGGCGTTCGGCGCTGGGCGGGTTGCGCGCGGAACTGGACCTGCCGGCCGCCGCGGAGCCGCAGGCATGAGCCGGATCCTTATCCGCCCGCTCACGATGCTGACGCTGGCCGCCGCGCTCGCGCTGGGCGGCTGTGCCAGCAAGCCCATCCCCGACCTGCGCCAGCCGTCGATGCCCGCACAGTGGAGTAGCGCGACGCCGCAGGCGGCCGCGCCACGCCCGCCGGGCAACGCCTGGTGGCAGGACTTCCACGATCCGCAACTCGACGCGCTGGTCGCGCAGGCGTTGCGCGATGATCTCGAGGTGGGCCAGGCGCTGGCGCGGCTGCGCGCGGCGCGGCGGCTGGATGCGGTCGCCGACGCGACCCTGCGGCCGCAGCTGCGCGCGCGCACCGAGGACCCGATCGACCCCGACGCCAGCGCCTCGTTCCTGGTGGTCGGCGTCGATTCGGAATGGGAGCTGCCGCTGTTCGGCCGCGGCGAAGCCACCAATCGCGTGGCACGCGGCGACCTGCAGAGCGCCCAGGCCAACCTGGCGCAGGTGCGCGCGGCGACCATCTCCGACGTGGCGCACAACTGGATCGACCTGCGCCACGCGCAGCAGGCCGAACGCCTGCTGCAGGACATCGCCAGCGCGCGCCAGCGCCAGGCCGGCCTGCAGCAGACCCTGGTCGATCTGCACCTGGCCGCACCGGCCACCGCCGCGCAGGCGCAGGCCGCGGCGCTGCAGGCGCAGACCGCGGCGAACGAACCGCGCGACGCCGCAGCCGCGGCCGCGCGGCGCCTGGCGGTGCTGCTGGGCCGCGACACGCCCGACCCGGCGTGGAGCACGGCCGCGGCCGCCACCGCGCCGGGGCAATTGCAGATCGCCGCGGTCGACAGCGTGCCGGCCGACCTGCTGCGCCGGCGCCCGGACATCGCCGCGCACGAGGCCGAGGTGATCAGCGCCGCCGGCGCGCTGGGCATCGCCCGCGCCGACCGCTACGGCAGCATCGGCCTGGGCGGCGCGATCCGCTGGTCGACCAGCCTGCTGACCCATCGCCGCACCGCCACCCATGGCATCGCCTCGTTCGGCCCGGTGATCGACATCCCCCTGTTCGACTGGGGCATCCGCCAGGCCAAGGCGAAGGCGCGCGGCGACCTGCTGGAAGCGGCCACCCTGGCCTACCGGCAGAGCGTGCTGGACGCGGTCAACGAGGTCGAGAACGCCCTGACCACGCTGGAACAGCAGCGGCGCAACACCGAGACCCAGCAGCAGGTGCTGCAGGCACAGCAGCAGGCCAGCGACGTCGCCCAGCAGCGCCGGCGTCTGGGCCTGGGCAGCGACCTGGACGTGGCCACGCAGCAGGCCGCACGCGACCAGGCCGCGCTGGAGCTGCTGGAAGCGCAGCGCCAGCGCGACCTGGCCTACGTCGCCCTGCACACCGCGCTGGGCAGCGCCACCGCGCCGATTCCCGATACCGGCAACGAACACCAAGGCGCGCAGCCCTGATGGTCGCGCTGGCCCGCCAGACCCTGCGCTACGAATGGCGCCGCTTCCTGCCGGTGGTGGTGTCGGTGGGCTTCGCCAGCCTGTTGCTGCTGCTGCAGACCGCGCTGGTGCTGGGCATCTTCGGCAGCGCCAGCGTCTATGTCTCCGGCTCCGACGCCGACCTGTGGCTGGGCTATCCCGGCACGCAGAGCGTGGACCAGGGCCGCGCCATCGATCCGGACGCCGCCGCGCCGCTATACCTGGACCCGCGCGTGGCGCAGGTCGAGCCATTCATCTGGTTCGACGGCGACTGGCGCGGACCCGGCGACACCGGTGCGGTGTCGGTCTACATCTCCGGCATCGACACCCGCGACGGCGGACTGATGTTCTCCCGCCTGCTCAGCCCCGCCCTGCGTGCGGGCCTGCGCGAACCGGACACCGTGGTGGTGGACCGCGCGGAACTGGACAAGCTCGGCGTCGGCGTCGGCAGCAGCGCGCGCATCAACGGCCACCGCGTGCGGGTGATCGGGGTCGGCCGCGGCCTGCGCGCGCTCGGCGGGGTCAACGTGCTGGCGTCGCTGGACACCGCGCGCGCGCTCAACAGCGACACCGCACACCCGGATTGGCCGACCTACATGGTGGCCAGGCTGCGCCCCGGCACCGACCCGCAGGCGGTGGCGCAGGCGATCGACAGCGCGGTCACGCGGCCGCGCGTGGAAGCCTGGAGCGCCGACGATTTCGCCCGGCGCAGCATCCTGTTCTGGATGTTCGACACCGGCGCCGGCTCCGGCGTGCTGTTCCTCGGCGGCATCGTGCTGCTGGTCGGCGTGGCCATCACCAGCCAGACATTGCTCGGCACGGTGCTCGGCGCCGCGCGCGAGTACGCCACGCTCAACGCGCTGGGCGTGAGCATGCGCAACCTGCGCTGGGTGGTGCTGGAACAGGCCGCCTGGGTCGGCGCGCTGGGCCTGATCGGCGCCAGCGCCCTGGGCGCGGCGCTGGTCGCGCTGGCCCGCGCGCACGACGTGCCGGTGGCGTTCAACGCCAGCGGCTGGGGCCTGTGCGTGTGCGCGGTGATGCTGCTGACCGTGGTCTCGGCCCTGGCCGCGCTGCGCGGGCTGCGTCGCGCCGATCCGGCGTTGCTGCTGCGATGAGCCGCATCGTCGCCCCTGCCGCGCTGCACCCGGCCGCTGCCACCCTCAGCGGCAGCGGGCTGTGCAAGAGCTTCGTCTCCGGCAGCCTGCGCACGCCGGTGCTGCGCGACGTGGAACTGCAGGTGTGGCCGGGCGAACTGACCCTGATCTCCGGCCCGTCCGGCTGCGGCAAGAGCACCCTGCTGTCGATCCTCAGCGGCCTGCAGCGCGCCGACGCGGGTCGCGTGCTGGCGCTGGGCGAGGAGCTGGGCGCGCTCGGCGCCACCGCGCTGGAGCAGTTCCGCCTGCGCCACACCGGCTTCATCTTCCAGGGCTTCAACCTGTTCCCGGCGCTGTGCGCGCTGGACCAGGTGCGGCTGCCGCTGCAGTACATGGGTCTGGCCCCGGCCGAGGTGCGCAGCCGCGCCGAAGAGGCGCTGGCCGAGGTCGGCATCGCCCACCGCCAGCACCTGCGCCCGTCCGAACTGTCCGGCGGCGAGAAGCAGCGCGTGGCGATCGCCCGCGCGCTGGCCAAGCACCCCGCGCTGCTGTTCGCCGACGAACCGACCAGCGCGCTGGACGCCGGCAACGGCCAGATCGTGATCGACCTGTTGCATCGCATCGCGCGCCGCCACAACACCATGGTGCTGTGCGTGAGCCACGACCCGCGCCTGATCCGCCACGCCGACCGCGTGCTGTCGATGGAGGACGGCCGCATCCACGACGACCGCCGCGTCATCGCGCCGCCCTCGCCCCTGCCCTCACGGAATCCCGCACCATGAAAGCGTTCGCCGCCGCGCCCCTGCTGAGCCTGCTGCTGGCCGCATGCGCGCCATCGGACCGTACGCCGGCCCCGGCGCCGGCCGCCACCCCGGCCTACCTGGCAGTGGCGCGCGGCCGCATCGACGTGGAAGGCGGCGTGCTCAAGCTCGGCCTGCCGGTCGCCGCGACCCTGCGCGAGGTGCCGGTGCACGAGGGCGACGCGGTGCAGAAAGGCGCCTTGCTGGTCGCCGGCGACGATCGCGCCGCCGCGGTCGACCTGGACATCGCCCGCACCCGCGCGCAGGCCGCCGCCGCCCACCTGAAGCAGTTGCAGCAACGCCTGCAAAGCGCCCAGCAGAAGCAGCGGCGGCTGGCCGAGGCCGCGCGCCTGGGCGCCGGCGACGGGCAGACCGCCGACGACGCCAGCGACGCGGTGCAGAGCCTGGTCGACGCGCTGGACACCGCGCGCAGCGACGCGGCCCTGGCCGAGGCGCAGGTGCGCGCGACCGAGTTGCAGCGCGCGCAGTATCGTCTGCAGGCGCCGGTCGCCGGTCGCGTGCTGCAGCTGTCGGCCGCGGTCGGCGCGCGCAGCGAGGCCAACACGCCGCTGCTGACCCTGCTGCCGGACGCACCGCGCCTGGTCCGCGCCGAATTGAACGAAAGCTATGCCGGCAGCGTCACCCCGGGCATGGCCGCCGAGGTGATCAGCGACGACGGCCGCCAGACCGTGCTCGGCGAGGCGGTGGTGCGCTGGCTGGCGCCGGCCTACGGCCCCACCCAGCTGCACGACGACGCCACGCCCGCCGGCAACGACCGCAGCGTGGCCTGCGTGCTAGCCTTCACCCAGCCCTCGACCCTGCGCCTGGGCCAGCGCGTGCTGGTGCGCTTCCGCAACCCGGCCGCAGCCAAGCGCTGAGCTGCACGCCGCCACCGCGGCGAAAGGCTGCTGAAACGCGCGGCGGCGACCCTGCACGGATTGCCGAGACTGCGCAGCCGCGCCTATTCACATGATCGAATCTGCCGAGTTCCACTTCGAAGGCGGCCGCAACGGCGTGCTGCTGATCCATGGCCTGACCGGCACGCCCAGCGAGATGCGCCTGCTCGGCAAGAGCCTGAACCGCGAAGGCTTCAGCGTGCACGGCGTGCAGCTGGCCGGCCATTGCGGCGACGAGGACGACCTGCTGGCCACCAGTTGGCGCGACTGGTACGCCAGCGTCGAGGCCGCCGCCGAGCGCATGCGTCCGCAGGTCGACCGGCTGTTCGTGGCCGGGCTGTCGATGGGCGCGCTGCTGGCGCTGCGCCTGGCGCAGGAGCGTCCGCAGTGGGTGGACGGGGTCGGCGTGCTCGGCGCCACCTTCCGCTACGACGGCTGGAACATCCCCAAGCGCGCGCGGCTGGCGTTCCTGCTGCCGTGGTTCAAGCGCCTGGGCATCGGCAAGCGCCGCATGTTCCTGGAGGAGCCGCCGTACGGCCTGCGCGACGAGCGCATCCGCGCCCAGGTCAGCAGCGCCATGCTCGGCGGCGACAGCAGCGCCGCCGGCCTGCCCGGCAACCCCTGGCACGCCCTGGCCGAGATGTACCTGCTCTCGCGCGACGTGCGCCGCAACCTGCCCAAGGTCGTCGCGCCATGCCTGGTCGCGCACGCGGCCGAGGACGACATCGCCGACCTGCGCAACGCGCGGCTGGTGATCGCCAACGTCTCCGGGCCGACCGAGCTGCTGCTGCTGCACGACAGTTACCACATGATCACCCTGGACCGCGAACGGCGCGTGCTCGGCGCACGCCTGGCGCAGTTCTTCGCGGCCCTGACCACCCCGCAGCAGGCGGCCGCCTGATGGCGATGAGCGGCTCGGTGGTGGCGATCTGGTTGACGACGGTGGTCCTCGACACCGCCGGCCAGTTGGCCTTCAAGTACGTCGCCAGCCGACCGCAAGGTACCGGGGTGACGCGCTGGCAGAACATGGCCCGGCAGCCATATTTGTGGTTCGGCGTGGCCTGCTACGTGCTCGAATTCCTCGCCTGGACCGCGTTCCTGTCGCTGGTGCCGTTGGGCCGCGGCGTGCTGCTGGGCTCGATCAACATCGTGGCGATCATGCTGGCCGGGCGCTGGCTGTTCGGCGAACGCCTGGGGCGCATGCAGGTGGCCGGCATCTGCCTGGTCAGCGCCGGCGTGGCCGTGGTGGGGTTGGGCTCATGAGCCGGCCGCCGCTGCATCGCTACGCGGTGGGCTTCGCCCTGCTGCTGAGCTTCGACACGCTGGCCCAGATCGGCTTCAAGCTGGCCGGCACCCATGCCTTCCCGCCGCAGGCCGAACTGGCGTGGGTACTGCGTTTGCTCGGCAGCCCATGGCTGTACGCCGCGCTGCTCGGCTACATCGGCGCGTTCTTCACCTGGATGAAGCTGCTCGAGCACGCGCCGATCGGCCCTGCCTTCGCCGCCTCGCACCTGGAGGTGGTCAGCGTGATGCTGCTGTCGGCCTGGTGGTTCAACGAACATATCGGCGTCCTGCAGGCGCTGGGCGCGGCGCTGATCGTCGGCGGCATCGTCTGCCTGGCGATGGGCGAACGCGCGGATCCTGCCGATGCGCATTGAGATCCCGCCGACTGCCGGCCTGCCGCTGCAGTGGCGCGACCTGTGGCCTGGCCGTGCACGCACCCGGCTGGCCAGCGCGGTCGGCCTGCCACAGGCGCTGCTGACCTGCTCCGGCACCGCGGCCCTGATCGTGGCCCTGCGCACCCTGACTGCGGCCAACCGGCGCCGGCAGGTGCTGGTGTCGGCCTATACCTGCCCGCTGGTGGCGCTGGCGGTGGCGCACTGCGGCCTGCAACTGGTGCTGTGCGATCTGCTGCCCGGCTCGCTGGAACTGGACCCGGTGCAGCTGGCGCAACGCTGCGGCAGCGACACCCTGGCGATCATCGCCACCCACTTGGGCGGGCGCCTGACCGACCTGGCGCCGCTGCGCCGTGCCGCCGAAAGCTGCGGCGCGCTGCTGATCGAGGACGCGGCGCAGGCGCTGGGCGGCGTGCACCCCGACGGCCGCCCGGCCGGCCTGGGCGGCGACATCGGCTTCTGCAGCCTGGCCGCAGGCAAGGGCCTGACCCTCTACGAAGGCGGGCTGTTGATGTCGCGGCATGCGCCGCTGCAGCGCAGCCTGGCCGACACCGCCGCCCGCCTGGGCCAGCGCGACTGGCGCTGGGAACTGCGCCGCAGCCTGGAACTGCTCGGCTACGCCGCGCTGTACCGGCCGCAGCCGCTGCGCTGGGCCTATGGCGCGCCGGTACGCCGCGCGCTGCGCCGCGGCGACCGCGTCGGCGCGGCCGGCGACCGCTTCGGCACGGCCATCGCCCAACACGCGGTCGGCGCCTGGCGCGAAGCGGTGGGCGTACGCGCCAGCGCGCGCTGGCCGGCATTCCTTGCGCAGATTCGCGAGCAGGGCCGACGCCGCAGCGCACGCCTGGCCAGCATCCCCGGCCTGAGCGTGATCGCCGATACCCCGGGTGCTCAGGGCAGCTGGCCGATCCTGATGGTGCTGCTGCCCGACGCGGCCGCACGCGAATCGGTGCTGGCTACGCTGTGGCCGCGCGGGCTCGGCGTGGCGGTGCCGTTCGTGCATGCCCTGCCCGGCTACGACTACCTGCACGGCATCGTCGAGCGCACGCCGATGCCCAACGCCAGCGACTTCGCCGCACGCTGCCTGAGCATCAGCAACAGCCCCTGGCTGGACGAGGCGCGCTTCGAGACCATCGTGGCCACGCTGCAGGCGGCCTGCGCCGGCGCGGTCGGGCCGGCGCCGCTGGATGTCGATCTGGTGCACGCCGCTGCGCCGAGCGCCTGACTGGGCGACGGGCGGCTTCGCCAGCGTCGCGATGAAAATGCGCCTCGCGTAACGACGGGAAGAATCCTGTAGGAGCGGCTTCAGCCGCGAGGGCGTTACCGGTAACGCCTCTCGCGGCTGAAGCCGCTCCTACAGACAGACAGGGCCCGCGTTAACCGACGCTGGCCGCGTCCAACGCCGCCAGCAGCCGCAGGTTCAACGCATGCTGCTGCGCCTGCCAGGCCGACAGGTCGGCCGGCGATGGTTCGGGCTGCGCATCCAGCGACGCCAACGTGCGCTTCCACCATTGCGGATAGTGGGCCAGCGAGACCTCGCCAGTGATGTCGCTGCCGCACACCTGCCCGCGCAGCGCGTCGATCGCCTGCAGCAACTGCGGCACGCGCAGTTGGCCCTGGTCCCAGTTGGTGCGCACGTCCTGCGGATCCAGCACGTCCTTGTCCAGCGACAGATAGGTCGGCATCGGCGTGCGCCGCAGGTGCTCGACGAACGCATCGCTCAGTTCGCTCACGCTGGCGAAGCCGCGCACCGCCTGGCCCAGGCCCAGCCGCCGCGCCCAGCCCACGTCCACGCCGCTGCACCAGTAGCGCAGCTTGCCGCGGTACAGCGGCAGCAGATGGTTCTCCCAGGCATGGCCGGGGCCGACGTCGCCGGAGGTGATGCCGGCCACCTCGACCTGCGCCACCTGCGGCAGCGCGGCGATGCGCCGCACCCACGAGCCGCAGTGCACCCCGAACGGGAAGCGCATGTTGTCCGGATGGTTGTCGAACACCACCACCCGCAACGGTGCCTGCGCACGCTCCGCCAGGCGCACGATCAGCGGCAGGCTCAGGTGATGGAAATCGCCGCTGCCCAGCAGCACGGTGCCGTACTGCGTCGGCAGTGCCTGCTCCAGCGCCGCGCCGAAGCGACGCAGCCGCGCCATCGAGCAGGCGAAGCGCAGGCCGTCGCACCAGTCACGCAGCGGCAGACGCACGGCGTCGGGCACTGCGCCCAGCGAATCGTCGAGATCGAGCAGGACCGGAGTGCGCATCTCAGTCCTCCTCGGCGGCATCGGCCGCCGGCCCGACGTCGTCGGATTCGAACAGCGGCCGTAGCCGGCGCAGCACGGCGCGCAGCAGCGGATTGCGCAGATACACCGCATGCCAGGTGTAGGTGAAGCTGGCGCCGAGCTGGGCCTTCACTTCCGGATCGGTCCAGCCGGCGACGTAGGCGGTCAGGCCGTGGCGGCAGGCGTAATCGAGATTCTCGATCCAGCTCAGCGCGTACAGGTTGTGGTCGCGCGCATCCGGGTAATGCAGGCCGATGTACTTGTCCAGCAGCCGGCCCTGGTGCACATAGCACAGGTTCCAGCCGATGATGCGACCCTGGTGGCGGTACACGAACACCTGCCCACCGGACGCGGCGTCGGTCAGCAGCGCATCGAAGAACGGCTCGGTGAGCAGGTCGAAATGGATCTCGCTCTGCGCATACACCTCCTGGTACAGCGCATAGCAGTGCGCGCGCAGCGCCGGGTCGGCGAAGGCCGGGCCGGTCGGCAGCACCTCGATCTCCAGGTCGGCGCGCGAGCGCAGCTTGCGGCGAATGTTGCGCCGGCGCCCGCGCGAGAGCCGCGCCAGGTACTCGTCGGTGGAGGCGAAATCGATCGGCACCCAGGCCAGTGCCTGCCCGCGCAGCAGTACGTAGCCATTGCGCTCGCAGGCGTCCAGGAAGATCTGCGCCCAGGCGTTGTCGGCCTCATCCAGCAGCGGCGAGCGCTGCGGCACGTCCTTGACGATCATCAGCGCGCGGCGCCGGCCCAGTTGCCTGCGCCACTGCCGCGGCAACTGGGCCGGGTCGGCCGCGCGCGGCAGCCAGGCGTACTCGCTGACGGTGCTGCCGACGAAGCTGGTGCGCGGCCGCAGCAGGCGTTGCCACAGGCGCTGCAACGGTAGCCGCGCCACGCGGTCGCGCAGCGCCGGCTCGGCCGTGGTCAGCAGGTCGAAATCGGCCTCGAAGGCCGGCACCCCGTGCTCCAGGGGCTGGATCAGGAAACCGGACGGCGGGTGCTGCAGGAACTGCCGCTGCAAGGCCTGCGGCTCGAGTTGGTTGACGAAAGGCATCTGCAAGATTGATCGTCTAGCGTGGAGAATGGATGCTGCGGCCCAGGCCGCAGCGTGCGATCCACCGGCGGCGGGTGCCGCACGGTGGCCCTTCATTTCGCGGAGCACTGCCATGACCCCGTCCATCGAGTCGCAAATCCACAGCATCGTCACCAAGCATGGCGAGATCGACCCGGCGCGCCTGACCCCCGATGCCAAGCTGCAGGACCTTGGCGTGGATTCGCTCGAGGCCATCGAAATCCTGTTCGACATCGAAGAGCACTTCGACATCACCTTCCCGCAGCGCGACCCGAACCTGGACGACGGCTCGCTCGGCAAGCTGGTGCAGGCGGTCGAGGACGCGCTGGCGGCCAAGGCGGCGGCCGGCGCGGCGCAACCGGCGCACTGACGCGCCATGGGCGCCTCCCCGCACGTGCGGCGCGTGGTCGTCACCGGCACGGGCGCGGTCAGCGCGCTCGGCCTCGGCGCCGAGGCGCTGTGGAGCGCGATGCGCGAGGGCCGCAGCGGCATCGCCGCCCTGCCCTCGCCCGATCCGCTCAGCACCCTGAAGATGCGCGTGGCCGCGACCCTGCAAGGGTTCGCGCCGGACGCCACGCAGACCGGCGGCATCGCCCCGGGCCAGCTCGACCGCATGACCCAGATGGCCCTGGTCGCCGCCCAGGAAGCGATCGTCCAGGCCGGCCTGCCACGCGACGATGCCGCGCTCGGCGCGCGCTGTGCGGTGGTGGTCGGCACCGGCGTCGGCGCCGAACTCAGCCGCGACGAGCAATCGCGCCGGCTGTACCGCGACCAGGCCGAACGCCTGCACCCGCTGACCATCGTGCGCAGCATGGCCAATGCCGCGGCCAGCCAGATCAGCATCGCCTTCGGCCTGCGCGGCCCGGCCTTCGCCGTGTCCAGCGCCTGCGCCTCGGCCAACCACGCCCTCGCCCAGGCCGTGCTGATGCTCCGTCACGGCCTGGCCGACGTGGCCATCGCCGGCGGCAGCGAAGCCTGCCTGAGCCTGCCACTGATCCGCGCCTGGGAAGCGATGCGGGTGGTCAGCGACGACACCTGCCGGCCATTCTGCGCACAGCGCAGCGGCCTGGTGCTGGGCGAAGGCGCCGGGATGTTCGTGCTGGAAACCGCCGAGCACGCCGCCGCCCGTGGCGCCGTACCGCTGGCGGAACTGGCGGGATTCGGCATGAGTTCCGATGCCGGCGACATCGTCGCGCCCAGCATCGACGGCGCCGCCACGGCGATGCGCCTGGCGCTGCAGGATGCCGGCCTGGCCCCGGAACAGATCGACTACATCAACGCCCACGGCACCGGCACGCAGGCCAACGACCGTTGCGAAACCAAGGCGCTGCGTCAGGTGTTCGGCGCGCACGCCGAGGCGCTGGCGGTCAGTTCGACCAAAGCGGTGCACGGCCACGCGCTCGGTGCGGCCGGCGCGCTGGAACTGGTGGCGGCGATCGGCGCGCTGCGCGAGCAGGTGGTCCCGCCCACGGCCAACTTCCTCGATGCCGATCCGGAATGCGATCTGGACTACGTGCCCAACCAGGCGCGCGCCCGCCACGTGCAGGCGGTGCTGAGCAATTCCTTCGCCTTCGGCGGACTCAATGCGGTGATCGCGCTGCGCGCGGCGGGCTGAAGCGCCCGCCGCCGCGGCGAACGGCGGGAGGCAACGCGAACCGCGCGCGTCGTCTCCCGCCCGGCTCATGCGACCTGCTTGGCGCGGGTCAGCAACTGGTCCAGCAAGGACAGGCCCAGGTCGATCTCTTCGTGGCTGATGTGCAGCGACGGCGCCAGCGTGATCACGTTCTTGTAGTAACCGCCCACGTCCAGGATCAGGCCGATGCGCTTGCCGTTGTGGCGCAGCTCGCCTTCCAGGCCCATGT
Organism: Xanthomonas sp. 3307; assembly: GCF_014199735.1. Lineage (NCBI taxonomy): Bacteria > Pseudomonadati > Pseudomonadota > Gammaproteobacteria > Lysobacterales > Lysobacteraceae > Xanthomonas > Xanthomonas sp. 3307. The sequence goes on from NZ_JACHOG010000001.1 coordinate 103,602, forward strand.
CGACCATGGTGTCGAGCAGCTTGCGGTTCGGCGTGAAGCCGTCCGCCTGGCAGATTTCCGCGCGCAGGGCCAGGCCCAGGCCATCGACGTCGCCGATTTCCGGGTGACGCTTCTGCAGGTCGCGCAGGCCGTCCAGGAAGTGCGCGCCCTTGGCCATCACCATCGACTCGTAGTCGGTCTCGGCCAGCATGCGCATGGTTTCCAGGCCGACCGCGGTGCCCAGCGGGTTGGAGGCGAAGGTGGAGTGGGTCGAGCCCGGCGGGAACACGGTCGGGTTGATCAGCTCCTCGCGCGCCCAGATGCCGGCCAGCGGATTGAGGCCGTTGGTCAGCGCCTTGCCGAACACCAGCACGTCCGGGGTCACGCCGAAATGCTCGATCGCCCACAGCTTGCCGGTGCGGAAGAAGCCCATCTGGATTTCGTCGACCACCATCAGGATGCCGTACTTGTCCAGCACCCGCTTCAGGCCGGTGAAGAAGTTCGGCGGCGGGATCACGTAGCCGCCGGTGCCCTGGATCGGCTCGACGTAGAACGCCGCGTACTCGCACTGCCCGGCCTTGGGATCCCACACGCCGTTGTACTCGGTCTCGAACAGACGCTCGAACTTGGCCACGCACTGCTCGCCGTACTCTTCCTTGGACATGCCCTTGGGGCCGCGGAAGTGGTACGGGAATTCGATGAACTGGGCGCGGTCGAAATGACCGAAGCGGCGGCGGTAGCGGTACGACGAGGTGATCGCCGAGGCGCCGAGGGTGCGGCCGTGGTAGCCGCCTTCGAAGGCGAACACCAGGCTCTTGCCGGCGCTGGCGTTGCGCACGATCTTCAGCGAGTCTTCCACCGACTGCGCGCCACCGACGTTGAAGTGCACGCGGCCCTTGCGGCCCCACTTGCGCTCGGCGTCGACGGCGATGGTCTTGGCCAGCTCGATCTTGGTCGGATGCAGGTACTGGCTGGCGACCTGCGGCAGCGTCTCGATCTGGCGGGTCAGCGCCTGGTTCAGGCGCGGATTGGCGTAGCCGAAGTTGACCGCCGAGTACCACATCTGCAGGTCCAGGTACGGCACTTCTTCGGTGTCGTACAGGTAGCTGCCGTCGCAGCGGCCGAAGATGCGCGGCGGCTCGCTGTAGTGCACGGTGTCGCCGTAGGAGCAGTACTGGGACTCGTCGGCCAGCATCTGCGCATCGCTCAGCGCGCGATGGTGGTCGGCGCCGGTGCGCAGCAGCGCCTCCGGATCGGGCGCGGCATCGCCATGCAGCGGTGCGAGCGAGGAAAGCGGGACATTCCGGTTCATCGGGATCAGGCTCGTTGGGTGAGAGGAAGCGGGAAGGACACGGCGGCCGTCGCCGGCTCGGCCAACTCGGGCAGCAGGGCGATGGCGTCGTCGAAACCGGTGATCGCGCAATGGGCGATCCCGTTGGCGCGGCAATGGCGCAGCAGACCGTCCTTGGCGAACACCAGATCGGCCTTGCCGGCCAGGCAGAAATCGGAGCGGCCGTCGCCGATCAGCAAGGTGGCGCGCTCGGGCGGCTGTTGCGCCATCACCGCGCACTTGCAGGTGCCGCTGGGGCAGTCCGGCCGCGCATGCGGCGAGGCCATGCGCCACTGCCCGGCGTCGGTACGCAGCAGGCGGTTGGCGATGATCGGCAGATGGTGCAGGCCGTGGCGGGCCAGGATCCGGGCGATGCCGTAGTCCAGGCCGTCGCTGACGATGCTCAGCGGGATGCCCAGGCGCTCGGCCAGCGCGACGAAGCGCACGAAGGCCGGATCGATCCGCACCGCATCCAGCACCCGGTGTAGCGCATCGACGTCGCCGTCGAGCAGCGCGACCTGCTTGCTCATGCACTCGCGGGCCCCGATCCGACCGGCGACCCAGTCGTCCTCCAGCTCCCGCCAACCGGGGCTCCCGAGGTGTTCGAGCAGGCTGTCGGTCACGTCCTGCAGGGACACGGTACCGTCAAAATCGCAAAGGATGTTCCATTGGGCGCGCAAGGTGGCTCTCCGGCTGATGGGGGCAGAGCCTAGGCACGCTGTCTTTCGCACTCCTTTCGGCGGGGTGAAAGAAAGCGGAGCGTTCACATTGAGCGTGGTAGCGCCTACCCGCGCGCCGCGCTCCCGTCAGGGAGAAGGCCTGTGCTCGACATCATCTGTGCCGTGCGGCGCGAACGCGTTGCGGCCCAATTCACGCGCCATGGTGACGTGGGATGCAGCGCTTGCACTGTCGATGCCGCACAGGATCCTCGAGGTGACCACCTTGGCGCCGCAGTAATCGAAGATCCCGTGATCGATCTGCGTGCGCAGCGCCGTGTCGTAACCGTGCCGCGCATACGTTCTCTCGTCGGCAGCGCCGATGCCGAGCAGGTGGACGGGAAGACGGCCGAGCCGTTTCTCGATGGCACCTTCCGGGGTTTCCGAGTACGCCCACCCGTTGCAGAAAACGCGGTCGATCCACCCCTTGAGCTGCCCTGGAAACGACCACCAGTAGACAGGGTAGACAAGCACCAGCGCATCGGACCGGTCGATACGCTCCTGCTCACGTAGGACGTCGGGCGGCGCGGACGCCGTCAACAGGAACGTGGCCCGGTCTGCCGGATTGAATGCGGGCTGGAATCCCTCTGCCGCGATGTCTGCCAGCTCCGTGGTGTGCTGGCCAAGCGCTGCAACGCCCTCGGCAAACGCGTGCGCGACTGCGTGGGTCAACGACTGCGGATCGGGGTGACTGACGACGATGAGAGCATGCATGGGAAATCCTTGGGGATGGGCCTAAACTACCATTGGTATGTTATTGCCTTTAAATTACTTTTGGTAGGTTATAGATGTCCAATCATCCGACGAGGCGAGACGCGGACCGTGCGATCAAGCGGCGCCTTCCCAAGGAGGCCCGGCAACGCCAACTGTTGGAGGTCGCCTGGTCCATCGTTCGCAGCGAAGGCAGCGATGCGCTCACGCTGGGCTACCTGGCCGAGCGCGCGGGCGTGACCAAGCCCGTCGTCTATGACCATTTCGGCGCGCGCAACGGTTTGCTCGCGGCGCTCTACGAGGAGTACGACCGCAGGCAGCACGCGCTGCTGGACGAAGCCCTCGTAGCCTGTGCCAGGACACTTCCCGCGGTCGCCAAGGTCATCGCCGCGAGCTACGTCGACTGCGTCATGACCATGGGGCGGGAAATGCCGGGAGTGAGCGCAGCACTGACCGGTTCACCGGAGCTGGACGCTCTGAAGAAGGCGCATGAAGCCCTTTTCCTGGACAAGTGCCGTCACGCGCTCGCGCCTTTTGCGAACAAGCCTTTGAAGCCTGTGGCCATGCGTGCCCTGCTGGGGACGGCCGAAGCGGTGTCCTTCGCGGCGCTGGCAGGGGAGGTGGCCCCCGTGGATGCAGAGAACGAGATCTACGACGCAATCCAGCGGATCACGCTCAGGGGTTGATGCACTTCGCCATCAGGGCTTGGCGCGGTGCGCGGCAGCGTCCCAGACCTGCATGACCTCGGTCACCGCGTTATCCAGGGCGGCGGACGTCATGCCATCCCGGGCCAGGGTGGACAAGCCCACCAGAAAGCTCCCGAACACCATCGCCAGCGCGCGTACGTCGGTACCGGCCGGCAGCTCACCCGACGCCACCGCGCGCTCGACGCAGGCTGCAATGCCCTCGCGCGTGCGTGCACGCGCCTTGGCCAGCAGTTTTTGCACGTGGGCATGCTCAGGCGAACAGACGGCAGCTGACAGCACCATCAGGCAGCCCTTGGGATGGCCGCGTTCGCTTTGCATCTTCGCCGAGCAGCGCAAGGTCAGTTCTATGGCCTGGCGTGCCGGAACGCTCGCGTCCCAGAGACTTTCCTCCACGCGCCCGTGCGTGGCCAGGTAGTGCGCCACGACCTCCTTGAACAGCGCCTCCTTGGAACCGAACGCCGCATAGAAGCTGGGCGCCGTGATGCCACCGCCCATGCCGGCCTTGAGTTGAGCGAGCGAGGTGGATTCGTAGCCATGCTCCCAGAAGATGTGCATGGCCTGACGGATGGCCTCGTCACGGTCGAAGCTGCGGGGGCGGCCCATCTGCGCCATGGAAGACTCCTTAAGAAGCTAGATAGATACTAGTCGATACAAAAGTCGTTGACGAGGGGTACCGAGCATCACTATATTTGTACCAATCGATATAAATGTTAGACCTTCAAGCTCGGTGGCTATACCAGCCGTCGGTGCCCCCTCCCCGACTCTCCCTTGGACGTGATCCAATGACCGAAACGATCCTGCCGCCCCGCAAGGGCGTGCCCCCCGCTGCCGATGCCGGACGACTGCCGATCGCGGCGCTGCTGGCCCTGGCCATGACCGGCTTCATCTGCATCGTGACCGAGACCCTGCCCGCCGGCCTGTTGCCGCAGATCGGTGAAGGCTTGGGCGTGTCGCCGTCGTATGCGGGGCAGATGGTCACGGCGTATGCCATGGGGTCGCTGCTGGCAGCCATTCCATTGACCATCGCGACGCGTGGCTGGCGGCGCCGCAACGTGCTGTTGCTGACCATCGTGGGCTTTCTGGTCTTCAACTCCGTCACCGCACTGTCCTCGCACTACTGGCTGACGCTGGTGTCGCGCTTTTTCGCCGGTACGGCGGCGGGGTTGGCTTGGAGCTTGCTGGCAGGGTATGCGCGGCGGATGGTCGAGCCGCACCAGCAGGGGCGTGCCATGGCCATCGCCATGGTGGGAACGCCCGTTGCGCTCTCGCTGGGAGTGCCGCTGGGAACCTGGCTCGGTGCGCTCGCCGGCTGGCGTACGGCATTCGGCATCATGTCGCTGCTGACGCTGGCGCTGATCGTCTGGGTGCAGCTGAAGGTGCCCGACTATCCGGGCCAGTCGGGCCGCGAACCGATGCCGCTGCGCCGGGTATTCACGACCCCGGGCGTGCGCCCGGTGCTGGGCGTGGTGATCGCGTGGATGCTGGCCCACAACATCCTCTACACCTACGTGGCACCGTTCGTGGCTCCCGCCGGTCTGACGGCCAAGGTGGACCGGGTCCTGCTGCTATTCGGGCTCGCTGCGCTGGTGAGCATCTGGATCGCCGGGCGATGGGTCGATCGTCGTCTGCGCTCAAGTGTCCTGGTCAGCCTTGCCGCGTTCGCCCTGACGGCGCTGGCGCTCGGCTTGTGGATGGCGTCGCCCCTGGTCGTCTACGCAGGCGTTGCGGTCTGGGGGCTGACCTTCGGTGGTGCCGCCACGTTCCTGCAAACAGCCCTGGCCGATACCGCAGGCGATGGCGCCGATGTGGCCCTGTCGATGAACGTGGTGGCCTGGAACGGCGCGATTGCCGGCGGCGGCCTGTTGGGTGGCGTCCTGCTGGAAACCCAGGGGGTTGCCTCTCTGCCCTGGGCTGTCCTGGCATTGCTGCTGGTCGGTTGGCTGGTGGCCTGGTCGGCCCGCACGCGGGGGTTTCCTGCAGGTCCTCGGGCATCCAACGTGGCGGTAACGGGGCATTGAGATGCGCTTGGTTGAAATCCGGCGGGCAATGCTTCGGCCCCCCCTGCCAGCCGCTGACATCTCTACTTTTGAGCCACACATGCCCACTCATTGCCAGAGCCTGTCTATCGCGAAAGCCCCCACCGAAAATAAGAAGCCGCCTAGGAGTTATTGGCGACTTCGTAAGGCTGTAGAGGCAACCATCACCTCAATAGCGCTTTACTTTTATCTCTTCCAATAAATCATGGAGCCGATCAGCATCCAACATATCGCCCTTCAACTCATGCTCTGTCAGGCATACCACAGGAATGTCGGGCTCTGTTGCGGTCAGAGCTGAACCATGTTCATAGTAACTAAAGACGTCCTGAAAGTACCAAGTGTTTCCATCCACGTCTTCATCGGAAAGATTCACCCCCAGGCAAACGTAAGCCCTTATGACGGGCAAGCGCATCGCCGGGTCCAAGTAGGTAAGCCTGTAATAGACTTCATCAAATTTCATGCAGCCACCTCATTGGCACGCAAAGAATTCTTCGTGGGCGCAGTTGCGGCGATCCGCTCAGGCTGTCACCAGTTTTCAGAGCTGAACCAGATTCAGAGTAAAGGCGCCTTGAAAGCACTAGGTATTTTCGTCTAAGTCTTCACCGGGAAGGCTCGCTCCCAATTAGGATTTATTCGCGAGATATAGATCACGCACGCCCTGGGCCACTCGCCAGCGCCATAACCAACGATATAGCCATACCAATCTATATTAACACGAAAATCGCCAATCATCACCACTTGATGGCGATTCCGTTCGCATCAAAAATCTTCTCGTCGCCTAACATGGACTTGGCAAAATCAACCGCCAACTCGCTCGCTTGAGCCTCGTCTATCCCAATAATTTTCGCATCCTTCTTCAGCACTCCCGGCATATGCACGACACAGTAGAAATCATCTTCTCCTGAAGGAGTCGGCTCCGATATTTGAAGAAGAAAAGGCTCAATACTTCCATTTATATAAATAAATACATTGACATCCAGTTTCTTGCTCATTTCAATTGCTCCATGTATTTAATGGGGCATAGGACGCCCAGCCAAACGCGCCGAATAGCTTTCTGAGGCAGCGAGTTTCAGGTTGAATGCGAGGGAACAACATCTCGCTCACTCGCCGAAAGAGAGCCAGTGTGTCAAGCTCCGAAGACAGAGTTAGCTCAAGGAACCACGCTTCCGGCATCACCCAGATACGCGCATTTCACCTTAGCCAGATTTTCCTCGCCGAAGAACGTCCTGATTGCAGCATCGTCCAGCTCGACACCATAGAGGCTGATACCGTCGTTGTAAGGAAGCACGCCAGAAGATCCGCCGAGAAGCGCCGGACCCTGGTCTGTGTTTCTAATGAAGACCAGGCTGCGCGTCCCCTGCGCCAAACGAAATCCCGCTGAGTGGATGTCATCCCTTCGCACGATGATATCGAAATTTCTGACGGGTTCTCTAGCAACAACCATGACGCCTTTGAACTGCTTTTTAATTTCCAGCTGAGTCAGAAACAGAGGCCCGAAGTAATCACGCATGATGAATTTTTCGGTCTTCCCATCGCGAACGACAACGACATTATCAGCCTCCTTAGCCAAGCATCTGAAGTCTCCCCCGGGAGAGATAGCCAATGCCGAAAAAGGCATGGAAATCGCCAATATAAATATGACTAGACGCTTCATTTCAATGCTTCTCCATGTCAAAAGCCAATAGACCGCCAACGATTCGCTGGCGGCCTACTTTGAATTTTCAATTCCCTGATTTTCTAACCCAGCCATCCTTAGCAAGACGGCCCGTGGATGCGAGATCCAAGATATGGACAAGCCCTCGAATATCATGAATCACAGCATCCGCCCCAATCTTTTCGACAAAGATCTTTTTTTCATCACCCATGGGATGAATTTCATCAAAATATATTACAGCCACGCCACGCCTGTCGATCTCTTCGCCGATATATCTCAACGTCTGAACCAGCGGAATTTTCAGATCAAAATCAAAAAAATTGACCATGTAATAAAAAGAGCTTTTCTCGAGACTGGCCACATGCAACTCCTTTGATTTAGTTGGCGACTGGATTCAGCCCCAGGACACCGCCTATCGTATACACAACAGCCCCGCATACCAATATAGTCGCCCCCCACTACTTTTCCCGCGGTACAAGCGTTTGGGTTTTTTCTGGCAAAAGTTCTCTTGGCAACTACAGCTCAAGTCTTTAGGAATCCAGCCCTGAACAGGTACGCCTCCGACAATAGAGGTACCAACGATGCAGCGTCGCCGGCAACTTTCAACTGGCCGAGGAGAGCATTGGCCTTCGCAAGCTTTCATATCACTCGCTGTACAAGAAGGCCAACGCTCTACGACCCTATCCTTCGCCAGTCCGATGGAGTCAGACCAATTCAGAGGCTCGGCGCCAACGTAGTTATAGGAGGTGTTCACTCCTGCCAGTAACCCGACTGGATCACTCTGCACATATCGCCCCACGCCCGACTCGTAGTCGCGGAAGTAGTTCTGGTTGAGCCCACTCAGCGCGTCGTAGCGCTGGCCCGGGAACCGCATATCGAATACGAAGGCGGTGCCGTCCTTGTCCGGGTCCTGGTCCGGTGCGGTGGTGCCGAAGGCTTCGCCCTTCAGGTCCTAGCGCCAGATCGCCACGTCGCGGACCGGGTCGATCACCGCGCGCGGGTGCCCAGGTGGTCGGGCTGTACGTACCGCAGTGCGCTCTTTGCCAGCACGCCGACCGATAGGCCGTCCAGCCAGATCGCTTGCTGCACGGTGTCCAGGCCCTTGGGATCGGTGACCTTGGTCAGGTTGCACAGCGCATCGTAGCCGCACTTGGTTTCGGCGGCGATGCCGTCCACGTCTTGCAGAAGACGCTCCTTACACCTTTTTCAGAAAAACGTTGTAGCAACAGCCTTGCATGCGGCAAGGTACCAAGCTGGCCCGCGACGCATGCGTCTGTTAGCGCCCCCCGACCCGGCGGCCGGTGGCAGCGGCATGTTCACCATTTTCTCGGCCAGTTCGACCACGCTTTCCATCTTCGATGGCGCCGCCGGTCAGTACCATGCCGGCGCGCACCATTTCCTCGAAGCCGAAGCGGCGCAGTTCCGCGCGCGTAGCCTCGCATCACGCGAAACTGATCGAAAAATCCGGATGAACACAGCTGCAACTTTGAAACTGACGGACATCCACCGCTCAATAAATAATATAGACATTTTAGGAAATACCTTGAAATTCCGTCCAAACGTCAAAGAATTGTTTTAGCTCAAGCGATTCGGAATAATTTTCATCAATGATAGCGATGCTCTGGGAAAAACTCTCAACCAAGTGATCGCGCTGTTGAGATGTAATTCTCGAAAAAAGCAAATAAATTCAAAAGAAAATTTTCGAACATACCATTCAAAGAATATCAAGAAATCACTGTTTTTTGAGAAATTTGCGGAATTCAAATTGATGCCATAAACATTATTCTTATATTGCTCCAACTGCTTAACGAACAAGAAGAATAAATTCTCAGACACCTCTACATCTTGGACATTTAATCTAAAACCCTCAATCGCATGAACGGCGTCCGCAGCACTAAAATCATTGAGACTCGAGACCTCATAGACTTTAATGACCTCGCCAGTATGAATAGCAATGGCATGTATTGCAAAAAAAGAATTTCTTAAAAAATCCAACGAAATTCTAAAATCACACCTAACAATCGCATTCATTTCAATACCGTGGGGTAGGATAGTTAGGGCCCAAATTAATCTCTTTGTCAGCATCCGGATTGTAGGGCAATCACGAGCTTTGCGGCTGCCTCTACAAGAATGGACAAAGCGCGGCGCTTACTGGTTTCGGGCCAGACATAGTGAGCACGGCGCCCCGACCTGAAGAATCGAAGACGCCGTGCATTTCACTCACTTCCAGTCGGCGGCGAGGGTCTTCTCCGGTTTGCTCTGGTAGTCCGCCGGCAACTGCGTCTGCCCCGCGGCCGGCGGTGATAACGACGCCATCGCCTGCACGAGGTTCTGCACCTGGCTGGCCTGCAGCGCCTTGCCGTCCCAGCAATATCGGAATAGAAGTAGATTTATCCGTACCTAGCCTTGACATCAATCAGAGATGTACGGAGTTGATCGACATCAAACATATCGCCTTTCAATTGCTCCGTAGTGAGGCACTCCACAGGAGTACCTGGTTTCGTTGCTGTCAATGCTGAGCCAGTTTCGTAATAGCTATAGACGTCCTGAAAATACCAGGTATCACCATCCACATCTTCGTCAGAAAGATTCATCCCAAGGAAAACGTAAGCTGTTATCTCTGGGAAACGCATCTTCGGGTCAAGATATGTGACTCTGTAATAAATTGAATCGACATTTTTCATCCAGCCGCCTCCCTCACCACTCAACGACGCCATGGTGGATCACAAAAATTCACGTCAGTAACGCTTGACCCTGATCTCTTCCAACAAGTCATGGAGCCGGTCTGCATCCAGCATGTCGCCCTTCAACTCGTCCTCTGTCAGGCATACCACTGGAATGTCGGGTTCTGTTGCGGTCAGAGCTGAACCAGATTCATGGTAACTAAAGACGTCTTGAAAGTACCAAGTATTTCCATCCACGTCTTCATCGGAAAGATTCACCCCCAGGCAAACGTGAGCGCTTATGACGGGCAAACGCATCGTCGGGTCCAAGTAGGTAAGCCGGTAATAGACTTCATTAACTTTCATGCAGTCACGTCGTTGGCAAGAAAAGAATTCTTCGTCAACGCAGTTTCGGCGATCCGCTCAGGCAGCCACTAGTTTCTTGATGTTTTCCTGCCGGATTTGCTCAAGGAGAGATTCCGCAAAAGCATGTCCCTTTTCAAGGGCATTCTTTAACTCCAGATAGTGAGCGACATCTGCAGGATGCAACCTCGGACCCAATTCATCCAATAATTGCGAGGCGGAGTTATCCTTACCTAAGAGTACCAGTGCTGCAGCACGTATAAGATGAGCGTGTGGATTGGCAATATCACCGGACTCCAGGAAACTCAGAAATTCTGACAAACTCATCGACCTGCCAGAGGAGAACAAGCTTTTTACTTCTGGCGCAGAAAGGGCATGGTCAACAATCTCATGCTCCGACATCTCTCCCTTGCCAATAAATGGCTTATTGGACAAGCGACTGCTGTAGAGCAAATTTTCCCCAAAGAAATCAAAAAGTGGAAAACGAAAACCCCAAATATAGACCCCCCTGGGCACGTATTCAAAAAGAACACCCTGAAGTACATATTCAAAGTCTCCCCGGAAGAAATATCCCCCCGAGACATGAACCCCACTGACTCGCTCCCGCATGAGCTTCGAAATCAAACGCTTATTCATTATTCAACACCTTCTGGGCGAATCACGCTAACTGGAGTATTTAAGGGCAAATTTTTTCCGTAGGCGTTAAACTGACCCCAAGTTAGATATGCCAACCCTGTTTTTAGATCAAACACAACTTTAGGCCTGTCAATTGGGCTATATACAACATCTGCTCTTGACGAATCTTCGGCGCCGTAACGAACGACAATGCCCCCTTTATAGCTGATTTCAGTCGCATAATCCGACGCCGGACACGTAGTATCAACCAGACGCTTGAACTCACTATGGATCAACGTTCCACGAATCCAGGGAAGAGCGCAGCGCAATCCGCAAGTTGCGTCTACAGTGGCCTCTGCCCGATTGGCTAAGCCTTGAAGGCGGCTACGAACAGCCTGCAACTCTGGAGTTTCGGGTACTTCCGTCGGCAAATAGAAGTCATCTGCCAGACCGAGGGAATCAACGCCTTGTAGGGGCCTGGCGCTCACATAGGCATAAGTACTCGCACCGGCAGTTAGACCCAATGGATCACTCTGCACATACCGCCCAGTGCCCGGCTCATAGTCGCGGAAGTAGTTCTGATTGAGCCCGCTCAGCGCGTCATAGCGCTGGCCCGGGAAACGCATGTCGAACACGAAAGCGGTGCCGTCCTTGTCCGGGTCCTGGTCCGGCGCGGTGCTGCCGAAGGCTTCGCCCTTCAGGTCCCAGCGCCAGATCGCCAGGTCGCGGGTCGGGTCGATCACCTCGCGCGGCGTGCCCAGGTGATCCGGCTGCACATAACGCAGCGCGCTCTTGACCAATAAGCTGGTCGTAGTCGTTTTGGGTGACATCACCGAGCGCGTCGGTGACGGTCTTGGTGCCGTTGGAGTAATAGCTTAAGTCGCCCGGGTAACCCTGCACTTTTGCCTGCGTGGCCAGAGTGCATCGACTATCCTGCCGCCGCACCCGGGCAACTCGTTCATTCAATTCACGGAGACAGGCCGTTCTACAGGTAGTTGCTCTCCTGGGGCGGATCCTCGGTGATTTTCAGAAGCTCGTCTTTGTTTCTGGTGTACTTGATCGTCGCAAAGGTTTCCAAGTACGTCATGGTCCTACCGCCTGGACGCGCAGCAAAGACAAAAAAATTCTCCTTGCTAGCTTTCAACCCTATCTTGCCAATGAAAAAACGAATATTGAGCAATTGAGAAATCGTCGAACTGGGGCTGGCCAGCACGACGGTCTTGCGCGCGCAGTTCTTGAAGAAGTCATCGAATGCTGCACCCGATTTCGGCTCAACCTCATTTATCCTCATGACCTCGTGTCCATCGTAGACATCGAGCTCCACCACGACCACAGCACGGGCATCACACGAGCTGGAGGCACTCGCTGGGCCAACGATGGAGAAGGTGAGTAGTGCTGCTGCAAAGCTCGCGACTAGCTTCATGTCATTCACCCGTATATCTCAGAACGGTCATGTTTGTAGGATCGGGAAAGCTGTCGATACCGACAGGTCCCACGTACACCTCATGAGCTCCCAGCGTAGACACGCCACCGTTTCCGCTGGGAACCACTATCGCTGTATGTCCAGTCGAGTTTGGCCCAAGGTTCCTATAGGCCGCAATGTCGCCAGGCAGTCGCTCTTCATACTGCCCGAGCCTCCTCCAATTTGGAATCGTTCCCTGAGCGAGCTCTGCCGCAGTAGCGCAGCGATCAACGGATGCACCATTTCTGCCTTTTACCGAGACCGTCGTCGGAGCACCTGCTGCGGACGCAGCGTCGCAAACAAACGAGGAGCACTTCCACGAGCCTTTCGGGTACTGCTCTGACCTCGATTCGTAAAACCCGTAAGCTGTAGATCCGACCTTCTGCATTGCCCAGTCAGAAATCATCACTCGTGTCTGCAGGTTGCGTGGACTTCCCTCCACAAGGCCGAAGGGATCGATCTTTGCGAGCGGGGCACCTCCAGCATAGGTGAATGTCCCGACACCACCGAGCAGTCCCAGCGGATCGCTCTGCCCGTATCGCCCCGTACTAGTGTCATAGTCTCGGAGGTAGTTCTGATTGAACCAACTCGCGGCGTCATAACGTTGACCCGGGAAACGCATATCGAACACGAAGGCGGTGCCGTCCTTGTCCGGGTCCTGATCCGGGGCGGTGGCGCCGAAGGCTTCGCCCTTCAGGTCCCAGCGCCAGATCACCACGTCGCGGACCGGGTCGATCACGGCACGCGGCGTGCCCAGGTGATCGGGCTGCACGTAGCGCAGCGTGGTCTTGGCCAGTACGCCGACCGGCAGGTCATCCAACCAGATCGCCTGCTGTACGACTGCGCCGTTGTTGTCGTGGTCGCCCAGCCAGTGGCCGCTCTCGTCGTACAGCGTGTAGACGTTGGTCTTACCCACCCGCCGCACCTGCTCGCCGCGGCCGTTGTAGGCGTAGTTCGCCACAACCGTGCCGCTGCGCTTGACCTGTGTCAGCCGGCCATTTGCTCCATATACGTACTGCACGGCTGTGCCACCGATGGCCGTGGTGTTACCGGCCGCGTCATAGCTGCGTGCAGTTCCGGCCACGCTGCTCAGGCGGTGGCTGGTGGTCGGATAGCTGGAGGTCTGCGTGCTGGTGTTGACCTTGGCGCTGAGGCGGTTGCCGGTGGCGTCGTAGCTATAGCCATCGATCACCGTATCGGTCGGGCCGTCCTTGAACGCGGTCAGTCGGCCAAGTGGGTCGTAGTCCAGTTTGATCACCGGCGCGGTATTTCCCGGTGCGGTCAGTGCACTGAGATTGCCGACCGGATCAAACGCGAAGCCCACCGCCAACCCATCGCTGCGCGTGTCATTGACCGCCAGCGGGCGATAGTCCTGATCCAGCACGCGCTGCATTGGACGGCCGTTGCCATAGGTCCAGCCGGCGACCGGGCCGAACGGATAGTAGGTGGCCTGGTTCAGCAGCACCTGGCGGGTGCCGCCGACCGGGGTTACCCCGACTTCGGTGGTCTGCCCCTGGGCGTTGCGCACGTAGTCCACCACCGCCCCATCCGGGTAGGTCAGGCGGCTCAGCTGCCCGGTCTTGGTGTACGCGTAGCGGACCACGAACACCTTGCCGTTGGTGGTCTGTACCTTGCGCACCAGATCGCCGAAGCGGTCATAGCAATAGTCGGTGCTGCCGCTGCCGTCCTGCATCCGGGTCAGGCGACCAACACCATAGGTCTCGCCGCTGGCGCAGGTGCTCTGGCTGACGTCGTAGGTGTAGCTGACGTTGAGGCTGGTGGTCGGATACACCACCTTGGTCAGCCGGTTCTGCGCGTCATAGGTATAGGTGGCCTTGACGTTGCGGGCATCGGTTTGCGTAGCGCGGTTGCCGGCACTGTCGTAGGTGTAGGTCGTGCTGCCGGTGTCCGGGCTGGTGAGCTTGGTCAGGTCGCCCAGGCCGTTGTAGGCGTAGGTCGTGTTCAGGCCCTTGGGATCGGTCACTTTGGTCACGTTGTCCAGGGCGTCGTAGCCGAATTTGGTCTCGGCGGCGATGCCCCCCACATCTTCCAGCATGCTCGCCAGGCGGTTGAGCGGGTCGTAATCGTTCTGGGTCACGTGACCGAGCGCGTCGGTGACGGTCTTGGTGTTGCCGTTGGCGTCGTAGCCGAAGTCGGTCGGGTCGCCCTGCGCGGTGGCCTGGGTGGCCAGCTGACCGAGTTGGTTGTAGACCCGAGAGAGCGTCCGCTTGAGCGTGCCGGAAGCATCCTTGGTGTCTTCCTTGGAACGATTACCGGCATTGTCCAGGGTGTAGTGAATGGTGTTGCCGGCGTTGTCAGCGACATCGGTCAGCCGATGTGCAGCGTCGTAAGTGAAGCGGGTGAACGCACCGTCGGGCTGGGTCACCTGCTTGACCAGGCCGGTCGGCCAGTAGTCGATCGTGGTGATGCGATCGTCGCTCTCGCTGCTGTCGTCGGACCCGCGCACCTTGCTGGCGGTCAGCCAGCCGCGCGGGTGATACGTGTAGTCGGTGACCACGCCATTGGCGTTTTTCGCCGAAAGCACGCGGCCGGCGCCGTCGTAGGCCAGGTACTCGGTGACCTGGCCGACCGCATTGGTCACCTTCCACAGGTCGCCCTTGCGGTGCGGGCAGGTGGTCGGGGACGTGGCACAAGTGCTGTCGTCGGTGGCGTAGTAGGCGTACGTCACCTTGTCGGTAACATCACTTCGCGGACCATCCACCGAAGTCACCAGGCCCACCAATGGGCAGCGGCCTGCATCGACGTCGGCCTGCTCGCAGTACGTCGTCGTAGAGGTACGGGTCGTACCAGTGGTGGGGTCAGTACGCGAAGCCGTGAGCGCCTGACCGCGCGTGTTGTAAGTCCAGTTCCACCGCGACACCAATGCATTCGAGGCATCGTAGATGCGGCGCTCGGACGGCATCCTGAAGTCGGTATGCCAGTCGGTCTGCTCCGTGCGTTTTTGCCCATCCGTATCATTGGCCGCGCTGATCCTCTGGGTCAGCAGGCCGCGGCTGTCGTAGTCATCATCGGTCGTGACACCCTTGAAATCAGTGAGCAGATCCGGGTATCCGTTGGCGTCGTAGCTGCGCTGGCTGACCTGCGAAGCTCCGCATTGGCTGCACAGTTGGTCCACCGCCGTCTGCTTGGCACGGCCCAGGGCGAACTCGTACGAATAGGTGACGACATTGCCCAGCGCGTCGGTGACCTGCGATTGCTGGGAGCCGAAGCTGATCGCCACATGGTCGATGTCGCTGTCCGCACCGCCGTGGCGACTTGCCACGGCGCGCCCCTGGCTGTCGTACTCCCAGTTTGCATAGGCCTGGCCGGATTCATCCACGATGCCGGTCAGCAGAAGCGGATCGTTGCTGTCGCCATAGACGTAGCTCAGGGTGGAGAAAGCCGGCGTGGTGGCATCCGTGGTCTGGTACTGGACTTTGCTCAGGTTCTGCTGGACATAGGCGTACTTCACCAGCCGTCCATCCGGCCGCTTGACAGAGGCCAACCTTCCACTGGAATAGGTGAACTGCAGCCGGCGGCCACGCACATCGGTGACGTCCTGCAGCACGCCGCTGCTGGTGTAGCGAAGCGTCAGGATGTCGCCATCGAGGTAAGCGATACGCACCAGCTTCCCACTCACATCGAAGCGGTAGCGGGTTTCGTCGGCACCCACGACGTCCCAGCCGATCTGCGCCCCGCCTTGCATGACCGGCAGCAGGCGTTCCTGCACGTCCGCATCCGGCAGCCACACGTCCTGCCCCTGGCTGACGAAGCGATAGCTGTCGCCGCTGGGCAGGTTGAGACGGCGCACTGGCGTGCTGCCCTCGTCAGCGGACGTCAGCGCAATCTGGAAGCTGTGCCTCCAGCGCGGCCCCAGGACGCTTCCCGGATTGGCATCGATGGCTACACTGCTGTAATGGCGCTGCAGCGACAGGTGACCAGATGCATCGCGCACATCGATCTCGGTCTGGAGCTTGATACCGAGCGCCGCGTTGATCGGATTGCCCACTTGGATGGACCCGGTGGTCACGCTGCATTGGTTGTTCTTCCCTATATCCCAGGGCTTCGTCGCCGCGCCGCCGCAATACTCGGCGATGATGTCGGGATTGTTGCAGTAATACGTGCCGAGACCGAAGTCGGCATTGCCTGCGTCGCTACGGCAATTCTGTGTGCCTGGAACCGCGCCGGCATCCTGATACAACGCCGCGCACTCCGATGGCACCTCAGCCCTGGCCGGCACGAGCGCCACGCAGCAGAGCATCCCCCACATCCATGCAAATCGACTCATCCTGTCGTATCCCGTTCGTCCTGCGGGCGGTCGAATGCGGCAACGCGGCATCCTTCCGGCGTCGGTCACTGCCGCACGAGCGGCAAGCGAGCGCCGCCGACTCTAGCCACATCCCTACTGCGAAGTGTTAAGAAGAACGACGGGTCCGCGGTGCCGGGCGCATCTGGCAATGACCTGACAATGGCATCTCAGTTCGGCACGTTCGTAGATCGCGCTTTTTGCTCACATATTTGTGGGGACCGGAGCATGTGCAAGCGAAATGGGTTGCCCGATCCCTCCTGCGGTAGGGGCCACCTTGGCACTAGGATTGGCGATATAGCGCCCTTAACTTGATCCCTCTGCTTTGTAGCCTCTTGGCGTTAGAGCGTGGAACGAGAAAGCCACCCACACGGGTGACTTTCTTTTCCCTCGTTGTCGCGACCGACTCATAGCTCACAGAGTCCTGCAGCCCATCCCGGCCAGCGATGACGATGCGGTTGCCGTCCTGGCGGTTCTCCGGCCCGGCCAGTTCGGCTCCCACGCCTAAAGAGCGTGGTGAGCGCCGCGCCGACCAGCAGGCGGTTCCAGTGCCGGTCCACAACATCCTCCAGGCCTGCGTAGCCGGCCGGATCGGTGCCCACGAGGTTGTCGAGCGTGAGCGAGGACGTGTCGGGCAGGATGATCCAATGCCAGACCACCTGAAGGCGGCTCTGCCCGTAGCTGACCTAGCTGTTGTACCGGCCGAAGATGCGCGAGCCCTGCGGGATGAGCAGGTGCCGGCCCGTGGCGGTGTCATATACGGGTTCGATCACGGTGCAGATGACTTCGACCGACAAGCCCGCGCCACTTGACACCACAGCACCTCACGAGGTACTAGCGAATTAGCCGACTGCACAAAAACTGCACAGCGGTGAAGTCGATCGGAGCCGCCTGAGCGCTGAAACGCTTACGTACCCATGGTGCCCGGAGCCGGAATCGAACCGGCATGGGGTCGCCCCCGGCGGATTTTAAGTCCGATGCGTCTACCAGTTTCGCCATCCGGGCCTGGTGGCGCGTAGCGTGCCTGATCGCGCGGCGCTTGTGAACCGCAGGGCGCTGCCGATCCGGCAGACGCGCCGAACAGAGGCACCACATACCGGCATCGGCAGGCCTGAGTACCACCACCGAAAAGCCCCGGCACCGCCGCCACGGCGGCACCGGGGATGCCAACGGCAAGCAAGAAGTACGGCGCGCTCAGATCGCGCGCGAATAGCGCGCCGGCTGGTCGGGCTGGCGCAGGTAGCGGTCGAAGCACATGGCGATCAGGCGCAGCAGCGGGCGTCCGCGGGCGGTGGCCTGAACCACGCCGTCGCGGTAATCGGCCAGGCCGTCCGCGCACAGCGGCGCCAGCGTGCGCAGTTCCTCGTGGAAATAGCTGGCGAAGTCGATGCCGTGACGCTGTGCCACCGCCGCGGCGTCCACCCGCCCCTGGCACATCAACTGCTGGATCAGCTCGGCGCGCAGGGCGTCGTCGGCGCTGAGCTGCAGGCCGCGCAGCACCGGGCTGTCGCCGGCATCCACCGCCGCTTCCCAGGCCGGCAGGTCGCGCTGGTTCTGGCTGTAGCTGGCGCCGATGCGGCTGATCGCGCTGACGCCCAGGCCCAGCAGATCGGTGTCGGCGTGGGTGGTGTAGCCCATGAAGTTGCGGTGCAGGCTGCCCTGCCGTTGCGCGCGCGCCAGGTCTTCCTGCGGCAGCGCGAAGTGGTCCATGCCGATGTATTGGTAGCCGGCCGCCGAGAGCCGGCTTACCGCCAGGCCGAGCAGCGCCAGCTTCTGTTCGGCGTCGGGCAGGTCGGCATCGGCGATGCGCCGCTGGGCCTTGAACAATTGCGGCATGTGCGCGTAGCCGTAGACCGCCAGGCGGTCCGGACGCGCCGCGATCACCGTCTCCAGGGTCTGCTCGAATCCGGCCAGGGTCTGCCGCGGCAGGCCGTAGATCAGGTCCACGTTGACCGAGCGCATGCCGTGCACGCGGCAGGCGCGCAGGATGTCCAGGGTTTCGTGCACGCCCTGGCGGCGGTTGATCGCCTGCTGCACCAGCGGATCGAAATCCTGGATGCCCAGGCTGGCGCGGTTGAAGCCCAGCTCGGCCAGCGCGGCGATGTCCTGCGGCGTCACCGTGCGCGGATCCAGTTCGATGGACATCTCGCGGTCCGGCGCCTGGCTGAAGCGGAACAGGCCGCGCAGGCCCTGCACCAGTTCGCCGAGCAGCTCCGGCGCGAGGAAGTTCGGGGTGCCGCCGCCCAGGTGCAGTTGCACCACCTCGCGCTCGCCCTCGAAACACGCGGCCATCATCGCCGCCTCGCGCAGCAACCGCTGCACATACGCGCGGCCGCGCTCCGGGTCGCGGGTGATAACCCGATGGCAACCGCAGTAGAAGCAGGGACTGCGGCAGAACGGCACGTGCACGTACAGCGACAGTGGCCGGCGCGGATCGCTGGCCTGGACCGCGGCGAACAACTGCGCCGGGCCGAAGCCGGTCTGGAAATGCGGCGCGGTCGGGTACGAGGTGTAGCGCGGGCCGGGACGGTCGTAGCGGCGCAGCAGCTCGGCGTCGAAGGTCCAGGCGGCGGAGGGATCGGGCGCGGTGAGGATGTCCATGGACCGAGCATGCGCGGCACCGCGCGCGGCCGCCTTGACTTGGATCAATCCGCGCACGCGGCCGGCGGCAGCGGCGACACCGGCTCGAATGGACGCCAGCTCATCTGGTGCCGGCGCCAGAAGGTCTCGGCGATGCGCTGGGCAACGTCGTCGGCCAACAACCGCATCGGCGCGTTGTGCAGCTCGGCGGTGCTGGCGCGGAACAGGCCCAGCCAGCGCTGGAACAGCAGTTCGCTGAGTTCGCGCATGGCCATGTGCCGGGGCATCGGCGCACCGCGGAAGCGGCGGGTGCCGCGCAGCATCGCCGACCAGAAATCGCACAGCTGCTGCTCATGCGCCTCCCAGTCCTCGATGTGCGCGGCGAACACCGTCGACAGGTCGGCGTCGGCGCGCACACGGCGGTAGAACGCTCCTACCAGCGCTTGCACGTCCGTCTCGCTGCACAGGTCCGGCCCCGGCAAGGGCATGCCTTCGATCTCGTCCTGCATGGCCCGCTCCACATCGTGCGATCTCACCAGTCTCCACGTCGCGGCGGCAGCGGCCTTGATCAGGATCAATGTCGGGCCGGCCCGCGCTGCCTAGTCTGCAGCTGCGGCATGCGCCGACGCCGGTGTCGACGGGGGATCGGCGGCCAGGCGGCTGGCAGGCGCGGCGACGTGTGGCGCCGCTGCCTTGGCGCATGCCGCATCCTTCTTTCGCGATGGAATCCACCGTCATGGTCTCTCCCGACGATCCGCTGCTCGATCCGCTCGATCCCGGCGCGCCGCGCCCGCTGGTGCAGCGGCTGGGGGTGATCCTGTGGCCGAGCTTCCTGGTCGCTGGCGCCATGAGCGTGCTGTTCTTCGCCCTGGTCGATCCGCTGGCGCTGCGCGACATCACCTTCCCAGGCCGCCAGATCAGCCGGGAACTCGGCTATACGGTAGGTTTCTTCATGTTCTGGCTGGCGACGCTGGCCTCGAGCCTGCTCACCGGTTTCCTGTTGCGTCCGGCGCCGCACGGCGACGCCGCCGCGCCGCTGTCGTGAGCGGGCTGCCGATGGCGCGCACGATTCCCTTGCATGTCGTCACGTCGCCCGCCGCCGCGGCGGGGCCCGCGCCGCCACATCGGTACACGCAACTGCGGCGCGTGGTGCTGTGGCTGCTGTTGGCGGGGTTCTACCTGCTGCCGTGGCTGCGCTGGCAGGGCCGGCAGGCCCTGCTGCTGGACCTGCCAGCGCGGCGCTTCGATCTGTTCGGCTGGACCCTGTGGCCGCACGACGTCGGCTGGCTGCTGCTGGCGCTGGGCGCCGCCGCGGCGTCGCTGGCAGTGCTCACTACGCTGACCGGGCGCCTATGGTGCGGCTTCGCCTGTCCGCAGACGGTGTGGAGCCACGCCTTCGCCTGGATCGAACGCCGCTTCGCCGACTGGCCGGCCGCGGCGCGGCACCTGCTGTGGGCGACCGTGGCGCTGTGGACCGGGGTCAGCTTCGTCGGTTACTTCGTGCCGATCGCCGATCTGGTCGTGCGCCTGCATCCATTCGCCTGGAGCGGCTGGGAGACGTTCTGGGTGCTGTTCTACGCACTGGCCACCTGGGGCAATGCGGGCTTCCTGCGCAGCCAGGCCTGCCGCTACCTGTGTCCGTACGCGCGCCTGCAACCGCTGCTGTGCGACCGCGACACGCCGCTGATCGGCTACGACGCGATGCGCGGCGAACCGCGCGGCGCCCGCGCATGCGGCCAAGGCAGCGTCGCGCAGCGCGGGCGGCGCTTGCTGGATCCCGTCACCGCACGCGACTACGCCTTGCGCGCCAGCATCGCGCAACTCGCCGGCCAAGGCGGCAGCCGCGGCGAGGCGCTGGCCGCGTATGCCGGCACCCTACCCAAGTTCAGCGCCGAGCAGCTCGGCGACTGCATGGCCTGCGATGCCTGTGTGCAGGCCTGCCCCGCCGGCATCGATCCGCGCAACGGCGCGCACTACGCGTGCACCGCCTGCGGTGCCTGCGTCGACGCCTGCGACCGCAGCATGGATCAGCATGCGTTCGCGCGCGGCCTGCTGCGTCGGGCCGGCGCCAATGCCATCGACCGCCAACCGCGGCGCTGGTGGCGACGGCCGCGCTTGCTGGGCGGCGGCGCTATCTTGCTGGTGGCGCTGCTGGCGTGGTGGTGGCTGGCGGCGTGAATCGGCGCAGGCCGGCACGGGGCTCTTTCACAACATCGGATGCCTCCCGGCTTACGCTCTGCAGCATGCGCGCCGCAAGACCGAAGCGCAGGAGTGGGAGCAACGCGCGACGTTGAGGGCGCGACATCCATCGCGTTTCGAACACCATCGAAGTGGCGCTGTTCCCACGGCTCGGTATGCGGCTTGGCCGAATTTGGACAGGAGCAAATTGGACAGGAGCAAACATGAGGCAGGTCAGGAATGGGCGAGTGCTGCTCGCCGTTTGCCTAGCGATTGGCCTTTCGATCAGCGATCTTTCGGCGAGCACGGCGCCGGCGGCGCGCTATGTCGATCTCGCCACGCCGTTCGAAAAGGTCGCGATCGAGACCGCAGGCCAGCCGGAAGATATCCGCATTGCGACGATCCGTTCCCGAATCGATGCGATGCTGCCTGGCCTGTATCCAGAAGGTGCCGGCACAGACAAGCGGATCGGTGCCGCCCTGCATCGGTTTTCCGTTGGCCATGACGACTACGATCGGGTGGTCGCCGATTTTCCGATCGCGCTGAACGGTGCGATCGCGCGATTCCAGGCCGTCTTCCCTGGCTTTTCGTCCCCGCTGCCGATCTATCTCTATCACTCGCTCGGGCAGCGCGATGGCGGTTCGGATTACCTGCAACCGGGCAATCGGCACGTCATGCTCTTCGGTGCCGACATGATCGCGAAGTACCATGCCGACGATTCGCTCGAACCGTTCCTGATCCACGAGATCTTCCATCTGCAACATGCCCGCCATTTCGCCGATTGCGACCCGCTGTGGTGCACGCTGTGGCAGGAGGGATTGGCGGTCCAGGCGACCGCCACGATGGTGCCGCATGCATCGGATCATCAACTGCTGCTCGACATCCCCGCTCCCATTCGCGCACCGACCGATCGGCGCTGGTCGGCTGCCCTGTGCTTCGTGGCAGCCCATTTCGACGATGGCGACGGCGCGGCGACCGCCAGCGCCTTGCAGATGGGGGGCCATCCGCCGGATGGGCTGCCGGATCGCTTTGGCTACTACGTCGGCTTGCGCCTTGCGCAGGCAACGGGCCTGCAGATCACCGAGCTTTCCCGGCTCGACCACAAGGCCGCGCGCGCCGTTGCGCGGGCGGCGTTGTTGAAGCTTATGACAGAGGCGCATACCACCTGCCCCGCGCCTCCTGCGATCCGGTCGGCGGTGCGCTAGCAAACCAACGGCGGTGCCAGCGATGGAGGCTGGCATCCTTGCGGTCCGACCTCAATCGGTTCGCATCACTGTCCAGATCGCGATATGCCTCGGCGCAACCAGGATGTCGTCCAGCGCGGCATTCCACTCGTGACGATAGCGCCGATGCAGTTGAACGTTGAGGACATCGTCGCGATCGGTCCAGGTCTCGTGAAGCTGGAAGACCGTCGGTCGCTCGGGATCGACGTGCAACGCCGCACGCACGAAGGTCCGCTCGTGACGCATCGCATCGAGCACCGGGTCGAGCAGCGCGCGAAAGCGTTCCACCTGATCCGCTTTGACGTGGAAGGTGATGACGTAGGTCTCCGGGCGTGTCGTCGAGCTCATGCGGGCGCCACCACCGGATCGACGACCATTCCCAGCGAGCGCGCGACAACTGCGCCCGGCGGCCGGTCTGCGCTGCCTGCCTGTGCAATGGCCAGCCAGCTCATGACGCCGCTCGGCTGACGATGTCGCCGGCAAGCCGCGCGGCATGCGTCACCATCACGCCGTGGGCCGCACCTTCATAGACGAGCAGTTCGGCGCCGGGGATGGTCGCGGCATAGACACGCCCACTGACATCGAGTGGCGCGGACGCGTCGCGGTCGCCATGAATGATCGTGACCGGCAGCTGGAGCGCGGCGGCTTCCGCCGAAAGATCGCTCAGCGCGATCGTGCGCTGGAATGCGACCACGGCGCGGCGCGAGCAGTCGAGCACCATGGTGGCCATCCACGCGTTGACGCGGCCCGACGCACCGGGCGCAAAAGGAGCGATGTTGGCGTCGATCCACCCCGGCAGATCGCAGGCAAGCTGCGCGCACAGCGCATCCAGCATCGCAGGGGTCACGCCGGTGTCGCCGATGACCCGCGGGCCTGTCGCACCCACGAGCATCAGTCGTGCGATCCGCCGCCGACCGTGCCGCGCGAGGTAACGGATCGCCTCGCCGCCAGCGCCCGAATGCGCCACCAGGGTGACGCCCTCCAGGTCGAGCGTTTCCAGCACGGCGGCCAGGTCGTCGGCGAGCGCGTCGTAGCCATAGTCGGCTCGGTCGGTCGATCGTCCGTGGCCATTGCGATCGCACGCGATGGCGCGCAGGCCGGCGGCATTGAGATGGAGCATGGTGTCGCCCCAGATCCGGCCATCCATCGCCCAGCCCGCCAGCAGGACCACAGGCGGTCCCTCGCCCCAATCGCGAACGAACAGCGCATGACCGGGGCCACGCGGGATGAATGCCGGCGTCATGCGATGTCCTTGTCGAGGAAGCCGATGACCTCGGCGATGCGCCCGTCCGGGGCGATCCGGGCGATATCGGTTCCGCCGGCAATCGGCGCGCCGTGTTCGGGGGCCAACGTCCAGGAGAAGCGTACGAAGGGACCATGCGCATCGGGCGTGCCGCGCAGCGCAAAGAGGTGGCCGGGGACCTGAGCGCGTGCGGCCGCGATCATCGCGGCGATGCCGTCACGACCTTCGCCCGCCATCATCGGATCGACGTAGCGGGCATCAGGGGTCCAGCCGTCCGCCAGGCGACGCGCGCGCGATGCGGCATCGGCATCGTTCCAGAGCGCCAGATAGGCACGTGCCAGCGTGTTCGGGTCGTTCATCGCCATCTCCTCGTCGTCGATGGGCCGAGCATGCCGATGGCAATCGGGCAATGCGATTACCCCACAGGTAATGGCATCGCCGCAGCGGGCCGGTAGGATGAGGGCATGGCGACACGACCGATCACCGTTGGCGACGTGCTGCGCGACTGGCGGGCCAGGCGCCGGCTGAGCCAGCTCGATCTCGCCGGCGCGGCGGAGGTGTCGACGCGCCATCTGAGCTTCGTCGAGAGCGGGCGAGCGGCTCCCAGCCGCGACCTGTTGCTGCGCCTGGCCGAACCGCTGGCGATGCCGCTCAGGGAGCAGAACCGGCTACTTCGCGCGGCGGGCTATGCGCCCGTGCATGGCGAGCGTGCACTGGACACGCCGGACATGGCGGCGGCGCTGGCGGCCGTCGACACGGTCCTACGCGCGCACGCCCCGTTTCCTGCACTCGCGGTCGACCGTCATTGGAACTTGGTGCGCGCCAACGATGCAGCGGCCGCACTGCTGGTCGGTATCGATCCGGCGCTTCTGGCGGCGCCCGTCAATGTGCTGCGCGCGACCCTCCATCCCAATGGCCTGGCGCCACGCATCGTCAACCTAGCCGAATGGCGGCATCATTTGCTGGCCCGGCTTCGCCTCGAGATCGACCAGTCGGCCGATCCCGAACTCGAAGCGCTGCATGCCGAACTCAAGGGCTTGCCCTGCCCGGCCAGCGACCGCCCGCCCGGGCCTACGGAGCGCATCGCGGTGCCGCTCTCGATCCGCAGCGGAACCAGCGGCGGCATCCTGTCGTTTCTCTCCACCACGACCGTCTTCGGCACCGCGACCGACGTGACCCTGGCGGAGCTGACGCTGGAATGCTTCTATCCTGCCGACGATGCGACCAGGCAGGCGCTACTCACCGGCCCGCTTCCGTAAGCGAACGTTGGGCATGTCCGTGATGCCGAGGAAATCGTAGTACCCAGCATCGGCGCCGAGGCCGCGCCTGGCGCCTCCGGGACAAGAACGAATCGCGGAAACGAAAAAAGGAGCCGAAGCTCCTTTTCAGGGGTTCACTCGCACGACAGGTGGCAAGTGACGCAATTTGGAGCGGGAAACGAGACTCGAACTCGCGACCTCAACCTTGGCAAGGTTGCGCTCTACCAACTGAGCTATTCCCGCTTGGGAGCCGCGTATTCTACACGCCTCCCAGGAGGCGCGCTAGCCCTTCGTTGCAAAAACATGTCCGCCGCCGGCGGCCGATGCTCCCCCGCATCCTCGGCCATCCCAATCCTGAACGCTTAGAGCAGTGGCCAGGCGCTGTCGGCGCCGGGCATCAGAGCGGCGCCGTCGCCCCACGCCCTCGTTCGGCCGAGCAGCGCCGCTCGGCGAATCGGAACGCCGCTGCCCGGAACTGGGATACGGCGCTTTCCATCGCCGACAGCAAGCCGATGCAGGCGGCGTTGGAAGCGCCGGCAAACCTGCATCGCGATCCGCATCCCCGGCAGCAATGCGTCCCGATGGCAGCGCTCCGGCGATGCACCGCTGAGCGAACGCGCTACTTCAGCGGATTCTCCGGCTCCTTGCCCTGCAGCGCCCGGTCCTGCCGGCAGGTCTTCAAGGGCTGCACCGTGGCCGACACGATCGCGGTCACTTCCTGGGTGTCGGCACGCGCGCGCACCTTCATGCAGGCGCAGCCATAGCCGGCGCTCCCCGTCCCGGTCGCCACCCAGCGCGCCTTCGGAAAGGCCGGCCACGTGCCGTCGGCCTGGTGCGCGCCTTGCTGGCCGACGGTCCATTCGCCGTCCTTGTCCACGAGCGTGGCGTTGCCTGGCGAGGGATTGTCGAACCAGCCGCAGCGCGTGACGGTCTCCGCAGGCGGCGCGGCCTGCGCGCCAGCGCACAGGCCAAGCGCCGCAACCAGGGCCGCACCCACCACGTGTGCGCAATGCAGGACAGGTCGCGATGAAGTCATGACGTCAGGATCAGATGGCGAGGCCGGCATCATCGCAAATTGGCGTCTGCCGGCGTTGCCGAGAAGACCGCGACAGGCGCGACAGACGCGGCGAAGCACCGAGCCGCCGCAACGCCTCAGTGCCCCTGCTCCTGATAATCGGTCAGGTAGTGCTCCGGATTGCTCTGCGCCGACAGGCCGGCGTCGTAGCTCACCCAGGTCGGCTTGGGCGCACCCGGCACGTACAGCTCGCCCGCGGCGTCGCTGACGATCAGCAGCACGTAGGGGCGTCCGTCGAGTTGCACGGTGTAGCGGGTGTCCCTATCGGTGGTGCGCGTGCTGGCGAGCAGGATCTTGCCGTCGATGGCGTTGTCCGCGTCGATGACCTGGATCAGCGCCTGCTGGCGCTCGCGCGGCCCGTAGCGCAGCGTGGATACCTTGATGCCATCGGCGGAGGCATAGGCCTTGACCTGCTTGGCCACTTCCGGCCGCGCCGGCTCGGCGTGCGCGACGGCCGTGGCGCCAACCAGCGGGAGCGCGCACAGCAGCAGGGCGAAGGTGTGGTGACGCAAACGGGACAGCAGGTGCATTGGCCGGGTCCTTGGTGGGAAACTAGAGGGGATGAGCGGGCCGATCGCATCGGCCCGTGCTGGAATAGACGAAGCAGACCGCCGCTTCCCCCATGGCAGCGGATCGAGGAGAGCGACAGTGACGGAACGCACCCTGCTTTGCCGCAACGGCGGTTCCCTGGCGTCACCGGCGCAGCCCCATTCGCGCAGCGCTGTGCACGCCCATCGCCTGCGCCGCGCCGGTCGTGCGCAGCGCCCCGGCATGGAGCCGCGCCATGGCCAATGAACTGGACCGCTGGTTCGCCCAGCAGATCCTCGTCCACGAATCGGCGCTGGTCGCCTACCTGATGCGCTGCTGGCCGCATCCGCAGGAGATCCACGATCTGCGCCAGGAGGTCTACACCCGCGTCTACGAAGCGGCGCGGCGCGCCTTGCCGGACGCGCCGCAGGCCTTCCTGTTCGCCACCGCGCGCAACCTGATGGCCGACCGGGTGCGGCGCAGCCGCATCGTCTCCATCGAGGCGGTGGGGAATCCGGACGACTTGAACGTCTTGATAGACGAGCGCTCGCCGGAACGCTGGCTCGGCGGCCGCCAGGTGCTGGCGCGGCTGGCCCACGCGCTGGACCGGCTGCCGGACCGCTGCCGCGAGGTGATCTGGCTGCGCCGGGTGGAGGAACTTTCGCAGAAGGAGGTGGCGGTGCGCCTGGGGATCAGCGAGAAGACCGTCGAAAAACACATGGCCAAGGGCGTCCGCCTGCTCGCCGATCATTTCCATGGCGCGGTGGTGAACGCCGCGCCGATGCCCGTGGTGGTGCAGGAACCGCAAGATGGAAAGCTGGGCGATTGAAGCGCTGGCCGCGCAGTGGCTGACGCGGCGCGAGAGCGGCAACTGGAGCGAAGCGGATCAGGCCGAGCTCGATGCATGGCTGGACGCGTCCACCGCGCACCGGGTCGCGTTCCTGCGCCTGGACGTGGCCTGGAACGAAGCCGCGCGCCTGCGCGCGCTGGGGGCCGGCATTCCCGCCGGGCAACCGGCGCCGCGCGGCTTGACCACCGGCCTGACGGTGACGCCGGGGCCATCGATCTCATCGCCGCTGCAGGTGCCCGTCGTCGCGCGCCCGGCCACCGTGCAGCGGCGCGCCGCCCCGCGCCGCCGCGGCTGGCTGCTGGCCGCGCTCGGCACCGCGGCCAGCGTCGCGGTCGCCGCCGGGCTGTATCTGGGTCTGGTGCCCGCGGCAGCGACAGCCCAGGCGTATCGCACCGAGATCGGCGAGCTGCGCACCGTCACCCTCGCCGATGGCTCGCAGGCGACGCTGAGCAGCGACAGCCTGCTCGAGGCCAGCATCGGGCCGCAGGCGCGCCGGGTGGTGCTGCAGCGGGGCGAGGCGTTCTTCGCGGTCCACAAGGATCCGGCACGGCCGTTCGTGGTGCAGAGCGGCGCGCGCCGCGTGGTCGCGGTGGGCACCCGCTTCGACGTGCGCCAGGATCGCGACGCGCTGCGCGTGGTGGTGACCGAGGGCATGGTGCGCATGGAGGATCCCGACGCCGCCGACCGCACACAGGCCGTGCTGCTGCCCGCCGGCAGCATCGCCACGGCCGACCCGCAGGGCGCACGCGTCCACCGCACCAGCATCGCCGAGGCCGAACGACAACTGGACTGGCGCCAGGGCTACCTGAGTTTCGACGATGTGACGCTGCCGCACGCGGTGGCCGAGATCAACCGCTTCAACCGGCGGCCGCTGGTGCTGGCCGATCCGGCGCTGCATGCGTTGCGGATCAGCGGCAGCGTCCGCTGGAACGACCTGGAGGGCTTCGCGCGGCTGCTGGAACGCGAGTATCCGGTGCGCATGGAACCGCATGCGGAAGCGGTGATCCTGCACCGGCGTTAGTCACTGCGGACGCGCCAGCCGCGGCGCGCCGCCCTCCCCGTTCCGTCGCGCCACCAGGAGATGCGTATGCCGCAGCGGTCGATCCAGCGGAGACTGACGTGGGGCGCACTGCTCGCCACGGCAGCCGCCTCGGCGATCGCGCAGCCGGCCCGTTTCGACATCCCGGCCGGGCCGTTGGCGCCGGCGCTGAATGCGCTGGCGCGTCAGGCAGGCCTGCAACTGCTGTATCGGCCCGACCTGGTCCGCGACCTGTCCACCTCCGGCGTGCACGACATCGCCGATCCGCTGCGGGCGCTGGACGCACTGCTGCAGGGCACCGGCCTGCAGGCCCAGCGCGAGGGCACCGACATCGTGCTGCGGCGACAGGCCGCAGTCGCACCGGAGACCGCGCTGGCGCCCGCGGATGCGCCGCCCGTCGCCGCGGCGCCGACGCAGTTCGCGACGCTGCAGGTCACCGGCTCGCGCATCCCGCGCGCGCAACTGGAAGGGCCGGCGCCGGTGACGGTGATCGACGCCGCGCAGATCCGCGCCAACGGCTTCCAGCGCCTGCCGGACGTCCTGCGTGCGCTGACCCAGAACGGCGGCGAGACCCAGAGCCAGCAATCGGCCAGCGGCGCCGACTACACCCCAGGCGCCGAACAGGCTAGCCTGCGCGGGCTGGGGCCGAACCACACGCTGGTGCTGATCAACGGCCGCCGCGTCGCCGACTTCCCGCTGCCGTTCAACGGCCGCAGCAACTTCGTCGACGTGGCCAGCATTCCGCTGGCCATGGTCGAGCGCATCGAGGTGCTGAGCGGCAGCGCCTCGGCGATCTATGGCTCGGACGCGATCGCCGGGGTGATCAACATCCTGCTCAAGCGCGACGCCGACGGCACCACGCTGGATGCCCGCATCGGCCAGAGCAGCCGCGGCGATGCGCGCACGCTGCAGGCCAGCCTCACCCATGGGTTCTCCAGCGACGCGCTGTCGGGCCTGGTCAGCATCGAGGCGAACCTGCAACAGCCGCTGTGGGCGTACCAGCGCGACCGCCAGGATTCCAGCAGCGACGCCCCTACCCCGCGCGCAGCCGCACCGCGGCGCACGTTCCTGCGCACCGATGGCGACGACGTCTATCTCGACCCCGGTGCCGCGACCTGCGCGCAGCTGGCCTCGCTCAACGGGCACGACACCGGCTACAGCGCACGCGATGGCGCCGGTGCGGGCGGCCTGCCCGGCGACTACTGCGGCAGCTCGCGCGCGATCGCCTACGGCACTGTGCTGCACCGCCGGCGCAGCCTCGATGCCTATGCCACGCTGCACCGCGCGCTGGGCGCGCGCGCCGAATGGTTCGCCGACGTGCAGCTGGGCCTGCAAGACGTCGCGCTGATGCGCGGCGTCCAGACTTGGGCCTACATGCGCCCGGATGGCAACGAGGAAGGCTATTTCTACAACCGGCGCACCGCGCAGGTGGAGTACTGGAGCCGGCAGTTCGCGCCGGAGGAAATGGGTGGCCTCGCGGTCGGCATGGTCCGCAACCGGCAACAACGGCTCAGCGTGGCCACCGGTGTGGACGGTGAACTCGGCCGCGACGGCTGGTCCTATGAGGCCGTGCTCAGCCACTCCCAGGCACGGCTGCGTACCAGCTGGCCGCAGATCGTCGCCGCGCGCGCCAATGCCTGGTTCCTCGGCGATCAGGTCGGCGTGGATCCGCGCTCGGGCTATCCGAGCTTCGACGCCGACCCGGCTCGGCTGTACACCGCCCTGACGCCGGCCGACTACGCCGCGATCGCCGCGCGCACCACCTACCGACCGCAAACGCGGGTGGACGCGGCCATGCTGACCCTGCGGCAACCGGCGCTGTTCGGCTTGCGCGGCGGCGATGCCGGCCTCGCGCTCACGGCCGAAGCGGGCGAGCAGGCCTACGCCCTGCACCCCGACCCGCTGGCGACCCAGTCCTACTACTACAGCTGGCGCGATGCCGACGGCGCCGGCCAGCGGCGGCGCTGGGCGCTGGCCGCGGAACTGCGCCTGCCGCTGCTGGAATCGCTGACCGTGGACAGCGCGTTGCGCTACGACCGCTATGCCTATTCCGGCCGGCAGATCGGCCGCTTCACCTGGAGCACCGGCCTGGAGTGGCGGCCGAGCGAACGCCTGTTGCTGCGCGCCTCGCAGGGCCTGGCGTTCCGCGCACCCGACCTGCATTACCTGTACGCCGGCGAGGGCATCGACGAAAGCCAGGGCACCGACTACCTGCGTTGCGCCCGCGAAGACGCCGCCGTGGCCGCAGCCGATTGCCGCTTCGACAACGAGCCGCTGCTGCGCCGGCGCCGCGGCAATCTGGATCTGAAGCCGGAGACCAGCCGCTCCTGGACCGCCGGGCTGGTGTGGTCGCCGCGACAGGGGCTGGACCTGAGCCTGGATTACTTCGCCATCGATCTGCGCAACCAGGTCCAGGACCTGTCCGCCGACCGCGCACTGCGCGACGAAGCCGACTGCCGCCTTGGCCGCCGCCCACTCGCCTCGCCCGCTTGCCAGCAGAGCGTTGCCCGGGTCGTCCGCACCACGGACGGACGGCTCTACGCGGTGGCGCTGGGCCCGATGAATCTGGCCCGCACCACCACCAGCGGCGTCGATGCGCTGCTGCACGGGCAACGCGACACCCGCTTCGGCACGTTCGACGCCTCGCTCGCCTATACCTGGGTTCGCCAATACCGCAGCCAGCTCTATGCCGGCGAGCCGATGCAGGAGGCGTTCGCGGCGAACAGTGGGATCGACATGCCGCGCACCAAGGCCAGCGCCAGCCTGCGCTGGTCGCGCCAGGCCTGGTCGGCGACGCTGCAAGCGCAGCGGCTGGGGCGCCTGCCCAGTTGGGCGTCCTCCACCGGCACCTACGACCCGAACAGCGGCCTGTCGCCCTGGATCGGCGCCAGCTATCGCGTCAACGCCACCGTGGAATGCCGGCTCGACGCGCGCACCACGCTGTCCCTGGGCGCCACCAATCTGTTCGATGCGATGCCGCCGCGCGATCGCAGCGCCGTCGTGTATCCGTTCTACGACCTGTCCTGGTTCGACACCGTCGGCCGCCAGCTGTTCGTGCAGTACAGCCGACGCTTCGGCGCGGCGGCGCCCTAGCAGCGCGACGCAGTGCGTTCGGCGGCGGCGCGCATCGCCGCTGATCGGTCTCGACCACGGTAGGGAAAGCGGCAACTGGCTCGTCTATCTACCGCGACGTTACCCTGCGGGAGGCGCTGCCGCGCGCCGCTGCCGGGTCCCGCACCGCCTTGTTCCGGAGCATCCGCTGCATGCAGACCCTGATCCAACGCGGCATGGCCGCCCTTCACCAGGACGATGTCGGCGGCCTGTACGCGCTGTGGTCCGGCACGACCGTGCTCAACCATCTGCAGGAGGCCGACCTTGCTGTGCTGATGCAGCGCTGCGACGCCCGGATCCAGGCCGCGCCGGGCGAGGCCGGACCGTGGCTGCTGAAGTGCCTGATCTACCTGGACCGCAGCGCGCACTTCACCGACAACCGCCGGCAGGCGCTGCACACCGTCGTCGACTGGGCCGGGCGTGCGATCGGCCTAGCCCCGGCCAACGCGCAGGCGCACCGCCTGCTCGGCAGCGCGCACTACTGGCTGGACGAACGCGCCGCGGCGATCAGCGCCTACCGCAACGCGCATGCCCTGCAGCCGCAGGTGGACCTTCAGGTCCGCCTGTTCGAGATGGAAGCGCTGCCCACCGGGCAGTCGCCGCAGCTGCTGCAGCTGGATTTCCGCGACGGCAACGCCTGTCACTACTACAGCGCCGGTGTGTCGATCGGCAAATGGAAACACCCGCAGATGGATCCGGCCGACGCCGGCTATCTCGATGCCGTGCAGTTCGCGCTCTACGAACACGGCACCACGCTGTTCCGGCAGGCCCTGGAACTGGGCGACGCCGCCACCTGCAACACCGACACCCACAGTTTCGCGATGTGCTGCAACAACCTCGGCCTCCTGTACCTGGACCGGGGCCTGTACGCGCAGGCGCAGGCCATCCTCGAAGAAGGGCTGCGCCACAGCCAGTTCCAGTTCCTGTACCAGAACCTGCGCGAGGCCTATCGCCAGCAGGGCATGCGCGCCGAAGCGGCGGACCTGGCGCTGACCCTGATGATGGACTACGACCTGGACACGCCGCTGTTCCTGGATTGCGCGCAGGGGGCATGCAGCCATCTCAACCGCGTCGGCCGCTATGCCGACGTGCTGGAGATCGCCGATGCGGCACAGGAAGAATTCGAGGCGCTGCCCGACGCCGCCCAGGCCGATCCGGACCTGCTGCGGCTGTATGCGCTGGTGCAGGCGCACCACCGCCTCACCGCGGCACGGGCGCTGGGCCGGCTGCAGCCGGAGCACGTCGATACCGCCCTGTCGCAGGCGGCAGCGGAGGCGAATCCGCACGACCTGGACACACTGTTCGTGCACGCCAGCGCGCTCGGCGAAGCGCACGACTACCCGGCCGCGGTCGCCGCCTACGCCGCACTGATCGCCCAGGCCGCGCAGCAGCAGGATGGCCAGGCGCTCAAGCGCGCGCGACATGGGCGCGGTTACCTGCTGCTGTACTATCTGCCAGACGCCAAGGCCGCACTGCAGGACTTCCTCGCGGTGCAGCGTGAGGGCACGGACGACTTCTACACGCACTACTACCAGGCCAACTGCCATTACCTGCTCAAGGACTACCGCAGCGTACTGCCGGCCTGCGACGCGGCACGCGCCCTGCTCGACGACGCGGTGTTGCAGGCGGACCCCGGCTCGGCAGCGCAGCTGTACATGATGGAAGCCAATTGCCACATGAACCTCGGTGCCTATCCGGCGTCCGTCGCCGCCTTCGAGCGCTCGCTGGCGCTGCACGAGCGTGCGGACGTGCGCGAGAGCTATGACCTGGCCCGGCAGCTGGCCGCCAAGCCGAAGAAGCGCCTGTTCGGGCGGCTGTTCTCGTGACTGCCCCCGCATGAGGCACGCTTGGCGCACTGCCGGCCTGACAGCGCCATTCCCATGCCGCGGCCGCGTGCGGCCGCGCGTGTCCTGACCCGGCCGCCGTGTCGCTGCGCCGCGCGCTACTCGGGCTGAGTCTGCTGCTCGGCGGCTGCACGGCATCGGCGCCGGCGCCGCTGGAACAGCAGGTCTACGTCTGGCAGCGGCAATGGAGCGACGCGCATGCGGTGGCGCTGGCGCAGACCCGCGCGGACTTCTCGGCGCTGCGCGTGCTGGCGCTGCAGGCACATCCGCGTGCCGGCTGGAGCCGCGCCGCGGTGGATCTGCGACAGCTCGCCGCCGATGGCCGCCCGGTGATCGCGGTGGTACGGCTGGACGGGCAGTGGCCGGCACTGGACGCATCGCGCATCGACGCCGAAGTGCTGCAGATGGTGCGTACCTGGCGCACTGCCGGCGTGGCACTGCGTGGCGTGGAGATCGACCACGATTGCGCCACTGCGCGCCTGCCCGCCTACACCGCGCTGCTGCGGCAGCTGCGTGGCGCGTTGCCGGCCGACCTGGCGCTGAGCATCACCGCCCTGCCCGCCTGGCTGGACAGCCCGGCATTGACGCCATTGCTGCGCACGGTCGACAGCTCGGTGCTGCAGGTGCATGCGGTGACTGCACCCGCTGCCGGCCTGTTCGACCCGGTGCAGGCGCGGCGCTGGGCCGACCGCTACGCCCAGCGCAGCGCCACGCCCTTCTGGCTGGCCCTGCCGGCCTACGGCGTGGCCCTGGTCGAGGGCACCGGCGCCACGCCGCTGATCGAAAGCGAGGCGCCGCTGGCGACGAGCGGCACTCGCCACGAACTGCGCGTATCGCCACAGCAGCTCGCGGCCTTCGTCGATGCACTGCGCGCCCGCCGCCCACCGCACCTGGCCGGCATCGTCTGGTTCCGCCTGCCGCTGCCGGGCGATCGCCGCGCCTGGCCGCTGGCGACGCTGCAGGCGGTAGTGCACGGGCGCTCCTTGCAGGCGGCCGTGCAGGTGCAGGCCAGCGGCACCGGCCCGGTCTACGACCTGACATTGGCCAACCACGGCAACGCTGCGGCCGCGCCGCCGCAACGTGTGGTCCTGCGCGGCAGCGCATGCGAGGCCGGCGACGCGCTCGGCGATTACCGCCTGCATCTGGCGCAGGCGCCCAGTTTCGACCGCACCAGCGCCACCTCCCCACCCCTGGCCGCCGGCGAACGCCGCGCGCTCGGCTGGGTCCGCTGCCGCACATTGCACACAGGTGCCATCGATGTCCTGCCGTGATTCCCGGCGCGCCGCCGCGCTCGCCGCCGCGCTGATGCTAGTCCTGTTGCCGCTGGGAGGCGCCCGCGCCTGCGGCCCGGAGTTCCCCTACCGCCTGCTCTACGACCGCGCCGGCGCGCTGGCGCAGTTGCCGGAGGGCAGCTTCGCCCTGGAGGCGCAGCGCCTGGGCGCACCCATCGACGGCCTCGGCCGCGCCAGCGCGGCCACCTTGCCGCGCTACTGGGACGCCGACGCGCAGTTCCCACAGCAGCGCAGCGACGTCGAACGCGCGCAACTGGATGCCGCGCAGTTCGCCCGGATCGAACGACTCCGCACACTGGACGACGCGCGACGGGCAGCGCACGAAGGTGCCGACCTGCCGCCGGAACTGCGCCTGTACACCGCCGGCGCGGTGGCGTTCGCGCAGGGCGACGCTCCGTCGGCGGCGGCCTACTTCCGCCAGGTGCTGGCGCTGCCCGAGGCGCAGCGCCGAACGCGCAGCACCTGGGCCGCCTACTCGCTGGGACGCAGCCTGGCGCTGGCCGCCGACGGCGCGCTGGCCGGCGATGCCACCGCGCAGCGGCAGGCGTACCGGCAGCAGGCGCGGGAGGCCTTCCAGCAGACCCGCGCCCTGCGCCTGGCCGGGTTCGACGACCCGCTGGAGTTGGGCATCGCCAGCCTCGGCGAGGAGGCGCGCGTGCTGCGCGCCACCGGCGACTGGAGCGGCGCGATCGGCCTGTACGCGGTGCAGGCGGCCCAGGGCTCGGCCACCGGCATGAGTTCGCTCAAGCAGGTCGCCGCCGATCTCGCCTACCGCAGCGATGCCGATCTGGCACCCCTGCTGCGGCAGCAGGCGGTGCGACGGCTGCTGATCGCCCGGCTGCTCAGCGACAGCCACGCCTTCGACGCCGACTCAGGCAGCGTGCTGTCCTCGGCGCGCTTCCTGCGCCTGCTGCAGGACGCCGGGGTCGACCCGGTGGAGGACGCCGACCGCCTGGCGGCGCTGGCTTATCGTGAGGGCGATTACCCCGGCACCGCGCACCTGCTCGCGCATGCCGGCGACAGCGGCCTGGCCTGGTGGCTGCGCGCCAAGATGGCGCTACGCGACGGCGACGCCGCGCGCGCCGCACAGGCCTACGCGCAGGCGGCGCGGCGCTTCCCGCCGAACGAGGACTGGGGCACGCGCCGCGCTGCCGACTGGAGCAACGAGACAGTCAAACCGCAGTGCCGTATCGAGGGCGAAGCAGCGATCCTGGCGCTGCAACGCGGCAGCTACGTGGAAGCGTTCGCGCAGCTGTACCGCAGTGGCGACATCTATTGGGAGGACGCCGCCGCGGTCGCTGAGCGCGTGCTCACCGTGCAGGAACTGCAGGACTACGTGGATCGCCACGTCCCAGCCGCGCCGCCGACCGCCGCAGACGCGACGCAAGCGTACTGGGAACGGACGCCGGCACTGAAACTGCGCGAACTGCTGGCACGCCGGCTGATGCGTGCCGGCCGTTACGACGACGCGCTGCCCTACTTCGCCCAGGCCAAGCTGCGCGAGGCGGCGCGTCGCTACCGCGAGGCGCGGCAGCAGGCCGCATCGGCCTGGACCGGCATCGGCCGCGCCGAGGGCAACTATCAGGCTGCCTTGATCGCGCGCCGCCAGGGGATGGAGCTGCTGGGCTACGAACTGGGGCCGGACAACCGCGTCTACGCCGGCAGCTATGCCGAAACCACGCCGCATGCGCAGCTGCGCCCCGGCGGCCTGGTCGCCGCCGCCGAAGCGCAGCGCTGGAACGCCACCGCCGCGCAACCCTACCGCCGCTACCACTACCGCTGGATCGCCGCCGGCCTGGCCGATCGCGCCGCCGACGAGTTGCCCGCACGCAGCCAGGCCTATGCCGCGGTCCTGTGCCAGGCCACCGACTGGCTGATCACCCTCGACCCCGCGCAGGCGCGCCGCTCCTACCAACGCTATGTCGCGCACGGCGCACTCAACCCGGTACGCGGCAAGGCCTACGTGTTCGGCATCGGCGCCTGCGAGACGCCGGATTTCGAGGGTGCGCGGCGGCGCCTGTGGATCGAGCGCGGCCAGGCGCTGCGCAGCGCCGTCCACACGTATCGGCTCGGCCTGGCGGCGGCCGGCCTGGCGCTGCTGGCCACGGCGGCCTGGCTGGTGCGCCGACGCATGCGCCGCAAGGCACACGAAGCCGCAGCACAGACGAAACAGGGCTGAGCGAAGCCGCAAGCCGGACGCGAGTCCCGCGCACGGCCGCCGCTGCTTGCCGTCAACCGCGAACTCGTCAGGCGCGCAGCGCCGCCCTGACCAATCCCCAATCCCGACTCCCAATCCCCCGGTAGGGATCGCCGCCCCTCGCTCGTCTCTTCAACAGGACCTTCCCCTCTCGGGCTGGAACCGCGTCGACGCACGCGGCGCCGGCCGCTCTGCCGTCCCGGACGACCGTTCTCCCGATGCAGCACCGCACCACGCGCGACAAGGACGTCACCGCCCGCGGCATGCACCGCGCGGTGCGCGCGTTCCTGCGTGGGTCGTGCGCCCACACGGCGTGGACACTGCGCTCAGTTCCAGCAGTACCAGGCCAGGCAGGCCAGCACCATCGCGCCCAGGCAGCACAGGCGCACGCTGCCGCTGCGGCTAAGCAACGCGTGCACGCCCTGCAGCAGCACCAGCACGG
This sequence comes from Xanthomonas sp. 3307, assembly GCF_014199735.1. Lineage (NCBI taxonomy): Bacteria > Pseudomonadati > Pseudomonadota > Gammaproteobacteria > Lysobacterales > Lysobacteraceae > Xanthomonas > Xanthomonas sp. 3307. The sequence goes on from NZ_JACHOG010000001.1 coordinate 141,005, forward strand.
CCAGCACGCACAGGCCGACCAGACGTCCGTTGCCGCTGTCCTGAAAGTTGGCCGAGGACAGCTGCGGATCGGTGCCGTCCACCCATGCGTACGGGCTGCCGGCTACGGCGTACAGCAGCAGCATGCCCAGCACGTAGCCGCTCCAGGCCAGCACCTGCGCGGCGATCGCCACGGCCTTGCGCGCACGTGCCATCGCGCGGCCTCACTCGCACACGAACAGCGTGCCGGCGGCGTGATCGGCGCCGCTCGGGCGCAGCGGCTTCGCCTCGCAGCGTGCGACATCGCCGACACGCTGCGAGACTTGCACACGGCCGTCCGGCCCGTATCCGCACACCAGATAGCTGCCGTGCGGATCGGGCGCATCGAAGCGCCAGACCGACACGCCCGCATCGCCGGGGCGGCGACTGTCTTCGTTGCTCGGCACCAGCGCGGCCATCTCGCGCGGCGGCCCGGAATAGACGCCGCTGGAGAACAGCCGCAACGGCGGCGCGGCGGCGAGATCGACGCGGGCACCGGCCGGCACGTCCGGGCTTTGCAACTGTGCCTCGGCGATGCGCAGGCGCTCGGGGCACTGCAGCGTCTCCCTGGCCGCGGCGGGCGCAGCGGACACGGCGACGAACAGCAGCGGCAGCACGCGGCGCGCCGTGGCGGACATTCCCTTCGACACCATCACACGCTCCTTGTCGACTGCAGGGTCGAGACCGGCAAAGACCTAGGCCTTCGCCTCGCACGCCGGGCGGGACAGCCAACACCTGCTGCAGACCACATCGCCAAGCCGCGCATACGGTGCCTTCGACATCGCCAAAGGTCAACGCGACGACACGACGCGCAGCCGGCGTCATCGCGCGTTGGCGCCATCCCTCGATTCCCCCGCTCCATCACCACCCACAGAAGAGAACCACGATGCACAGCACGACCCACGATTACAGCCAGTACAGTCCGAAGTGGCAGTTCCGCTTCACCTTCTACGACACCCACGGCGAACCCAAGTCGGCGACCTTCAAGGAAGCGATGAAAGCGCTGCCATTCATGGAGAAGCTGCGCCTCAACATGAACTGGTTCGCCTTCTTCTTCGGCTTCATCTACCTGTTCGTCATCTGGCTGTGGCGCAAGGCGCTGGTCCTGCTCGCCATCTCGCTGTGCTTCGGCATCGTGCTGACCTTCCTGCCGGACGCGGCCAGCCGGGCCTTCGGCATCGCCTACTCGATCCTGGTCGGCATGACCGCCAACTACGCCTACTATCTGGACAAGGTGAAGGACAGCACCAGCTGGAATCCGTTCGAAGGCATCCGCTGGTAACCGATCCTCGCGCACGCCCTGCATGCGCATGGGTTCGCCGCCGCAGTGACGGCGGGCCCACCCCATTCCCTCGCCACCCAGGCCCGCGCCCAGGCAGCCCTTCCCCTCGCCTGTGCGCCACGTTCGTCGCGCGCAGGCACCGCACGAAGGAGTCGCCTGATGTCGCCCACGCTCTCCCACCCGGCGTTCGCGCGCCGCACCCGCCGCGTCGCACCGCTGGCCGCCGCCATCGCCGTCCTCGCCACGGCCGGGCCACACGCCGCCTACGCACAGACGGACGCCACCACCCTGCCCACGGTGCGCGTCAGCGAGCGCAACGATCCCGGCAAGCGCAGCAGCACTGCCACCAAGACCGATACGACCCTGCTGGAAACGCCGCAATCGCTCTCGGTGATCGACGACGCGCGCATGCAGGCCCAGGGCGCGCAGACGCTCAAGGACGCGCTGAGCTACACGCCCGGTGTGATCCCCACGCGCTACGGCACCGACTCGCGCTACGACTGGATCTCGTTGCGCGGCTTCGACGCCTATGCGCCCGGCTTCTACCTGGACGGCATGCCGCTGCGCAACAACGGCAATTGGGGCATCTGGCCGATCGAGCGCTACGGCGCCGAGCGCATCGAGGTGCTGCGCGGCCCCGCCTCGGTGCTGTACGGGCAGAGCGGCCCGGGCGGGCTGGTCAACGCGATCAGCAAGCGTCCCACCGCCGAGCCGTTGCACGAGCTACAGGTGCAACTCGGCGATCACCAGCGCCGACAACTCGCCGGCGACCTGTCCGGGCCGCTGAGCGCGGACGGCACCGTCCTGTACCGCCTCACCGCCCTGGCGCGCGAAGCCGAACTGCCGGCCGGCGGCATGCGCGACGACCGCCGCTTCCTGGCCCCGGCGCTGACCTGGGCACCCAGCGAGGCCACCCGCCTCACCCTGCTCTCGCAACTCGGCCGCACCCGCGCCGGTGTCTACCTGCGCATGCGGCCGGCGGTGGGATCGCTGGTGCCGACCGCGATCGGCACCTATCTGCCCAGCCGTCTGTTCGAGAGCGACCCGGTCTACAACCGTTTCGACCTGGACACGGCGATGCTCGCCGCGCTGTTCGAACACCGCGTCAGCGACGTGCTCAGCCTGCGCCAGAACGCACGCTACGGCCGCCTGCAGGTGGACTACCGCAGCGTGCAGGGACGCGGCTTCGTCATCGACGATCCCGCCGATCCGCTGGACCCTGCCAACTTCGCCCGGCTGCGCCGCACCGCCTCGGACAGCAAGGAAACCGTGCACGCGCTGAACCTGGACAACCAGCTCGAGCTGCGCCTGCACAGCGGTGCCGTGCAGCACACGCTGCTGTTCGGCCTGGACTACCAACGCACGCGCATCGACCAGGTCAGCCACAGCGGCGGCATCACCACACCGCTGGACATCCACCACCCAGTCTACGGCGACCCGGTGCAACTGCCCGCGCCCTGGTACGACGGCATCGCCACGGTGAGCCAGACCGGTCTGTACGTACAGGACCAGGTGCGCTGGCGCGAGCGCTGGCTACTCACCGTGGGCGCGCGCTACGACCGAGCCGACAGCAAGCTGGACAACCGCCTGGACGGCAGCCGCAGCGACATCGTCGAACGCAAGGCGAGCAAGCGTGCCGGCCTGACCTACGTGGCCGCGAACGGCTGGGCGCCGTACCTGAGCTACAGCGAATCCTTCGTGCCGACCGCCACGCGCGACCCGCTGAGCGGCCGCGCGTTCCGTCCGGAAAGCGGACGCCAGTACGAAGCCGGCCTGCGCTTCCAGCCCGACGGCGGCACCCAGTCGTACAGCGCCGCCGTGTTCGACCTGCGCCGGCGCAACTACCTGACCTACGATCCGGACTTCATGCCGCGCCAGACCGGCGAGACGCTGGTGCGCGGCCTGGAACTGGAGGCATCACTGCAACCGCTACCGCGGCTGCAGGTGGTCGGCTCCTACAGCTACACGCCGACCGTGGAAGTCACCGCCAGCAGCAACCCGCGCGAGATGGGCAAGCCGCTCTCGGCGGTGTCGCGCCACGCCGCCGCGCTATGGGCGGACTACCGCTTCGGCCGTGGTATCCGGGTCGGCCTGGGCGCGCGCTACACCGGCGCCAACCGCGGCGACCTGGACGCCGCACGCGTCGAGGTACCAGCGTTCACCCTGTTCGACGCACTGCTCGGCTACGACCGCGACCGCTGGAACTTCGCCTTGAACGTGCGCAACCTCGCCGACAAGACCTACCTCAGCAACTGCGACGCCTACGACAACTGCTACTACGGCGAGCAGCGACGGGTGACAGCCACGGCCACGTATCGCTGGTGAGGTGGCGGGTGTGCGCGATGGCGATAGGCGTCATCGCGCACGCGCTGCGCAGACGTCGTTCGCCACGCCATCGTGCGACGTCGGGACATTCTCTCGTTCGGCGAGGCACGTCGATCGACGCGATTGCAGAAAGCGGCACGGATTACGCAACGCAAAAGGGCCGCAGAAAGCGGCCCAATGCGTTGAAACGAAATGGAGGCCTGGGTCGGAATTGAACCGGCGTACGCGGATTTGCAGTCCGCTGCATAACCACTCTGCCACCAGGCCGGTGGACTGACGTCTTGCCGCAACGCCTGTGGCGTCCGACAAAAACAAAGCCCCGCTGCCGGGGCCCTTGCGGCGGGAACTGGACGATGCCTGGCGGCTTTCTTCCAACGCATTGATTCAAAAGATGTTTTTGAATCAACCCGGCGCACAACGGACTGCATTGTGTACCAAGCTCCCCGGCTTGGCAACCCTGCGCCGCGCGTGCGCGAGATTTGCGGAGACGTGCTGCGGACACCGCAACTCGCACGCGACGTCGCCACCCGACTGGAATGCCGACCACAGCGCCACGCCGGTGGCAGTAGACAAGCGCGGCCTCGCGCGGATCGGCGCACGATCGGCAGGCTGCCGCGCTCTAGCATGGCGCCACACCCGAACGAGAGATCGCCATGAACCGATGGACACGCTGGAGCGGGGCCGCGCTGTGCCTGGCCGCGAGCGCCACCGCCGCCGCGCAGACCTGTGCGCTGCAGACGCAGACCGTGAATCTGCCGCTGGCCTCCAAGGCCACGCCGACATTCGCCTACCAGGTGCGGGTGCAGCTGGGCAGCGACGCGGATGGTCGCAGCAGCGGCAGCCAGGTGCTGGAAGTGGATACCGGCTCCACCGGCGTGGTGGTGCCGTTGAGCGACGCACTGCGCAGCGCCTGGGACGCCTCCAACACGCCCGGCCACATCTTCTATTCGAGCGATAGCAAATATCACCCCGGCAAGTACGTGGACGTGCCGATGCGGCTCGGCGTCTCCGCCGACGGCAAGCGTGCTGCGGCGCGCGTGGACCGCATCACCGTGCTGGCCGCGCAGTGCACCTGCGATGTGGCCAGCGTGGCCCAGCAGCCCAAGCCGCTGGCGCAGGTACCGGCCACCTGCGCCGGCTACGACGGCAGCCCTGCGTTGAGCAGCAGCACACAGGTGTTGCGCAACTGCAGCACCATCTCCCCCAAGTTCGGCATGATGGGCGTGGGCTACGACCGCGGCGTCGACGCCGCGCGCAACCCGTTCCTCAACCTGGCGCAGATGCGCGCGCAGCGCATGAGCCCCGGCTACATCGTCAGCGCCAAGGGCATCACCCTGGGCGTCAGCAAGGCGGCGCTGCAGGGGTTCGCCCTGGTCCCGCTGCAACGCGGCGCCGCCACCGCCGATGCGCCGAGCGACTGGCAGGCGCCCACCGCCTGCGCCAGCTTCCCCGGCAGCGGCAGCGACTACCGCGTCTGCGGCAAACTGCTGCCCGATACCGGCGTGTCCTACATGATGCTCAACCCGGTGGTGCCGCCCGCCACGCCCGACAGCCTGCAACAGACCGTGGAGATGGCCGGGCATCCCACGCGGGTGGTGCCGGACGCCACCCAACTGCGGCTCGACGTCGTCGACGCGAAGGGACAGCCGGTGTTCGGCTACGGCTTTGCGGTCGGCGACGGCAAGGCGGCGACGCCGGACAGCGTGCAGTGGCGCGGGCCGCTGAAAGCGCCGCCAGCGCACATCAACAGCGGCCGCCACCTGCTCGCCGCCGGCGACTACGCCTACGACGCCGCCTGCGGGCATGCCGGCTTCCGTGCGGCCACCCCCGCGCCCTGAGCCTGCGCGAAACGGAGAGGCGTCATCTGCCGCATCGCGATCGCGTCTGGACGACGCGATCGCTGCTGGCGCGCGACATGGTCGGTGCGCGATCGCGCTGCCCGCGTTCCGATGCAGCGCTCGCGGCGTGGATCAACCCAGCCCGGATGTCTGCGCAATGCGATGGCGGCGGCCAAACTGGCGCCGTGCGTGTTGGCCATTGCGCTGCTGGCGGCCGCATGAAGCGAGGCGGAATTGCGCGATGGCTTAGCGGGGTGTGGCGCGTCTGCCACGCAGTGCAGCCGCCCAAACGAAAACAGGACCCGAAGGTCCTGTTTTCATGATCTGGAGCGGGAAACGAGACTCGAACTCGCGACCTCAACCTTGGCAAGGTTGCGCTCTACCAACTGAGCTATTCCCGCTTGAGGCCGCGAATTCTACCGGGTACGCGCAGGCTGTCAACCATTGCCTTCGATTTTTTTCGCGTTCTTTTCCGCCATCGCCGCACGCTCGTCGTCGCGCAGGCTCGGCCAGGCCGCATGCAGATACTGGATGCCCGACAACAGGGTCAGGATCGACGCGATCGCCAGGGTCCAGTCGCCGACGTGGAAGATGAACAAGCCCATCCACACGCTCTCCGGCGGGGAGCCGTCGGGCATCACCGAGTACAGCAGGCACAGCAGCGCCACCATCTGCGCGGTGGTCTTGATCTTGCCGATCATCGCCACCCGCACCTTGGCGCGCTGGCCGATCTCGGCCATCCATTCGCGCAGCGCCGACACCGCGATCTCGCGGCCGACGATCACCGCCGCCCAGAACGCCATCCACGGCGTCGGATGGCCCTGCACGATCAGGAACAGCGCCACCGCCACCATCAGCTTGTCGGCCACCGGGTCCAGGAACGCGCCGAACGCGGAGTACTGGTGGTAGCGCCGCGCCACCCAGCCGTCCAGCCAGTCGGTGAACGCGGCCAGGCCGAAGATCGCCGCCGAGGCGAAGTTGGTCCAGGTGTACGGCAGATAGAACACCAGCACCAGCACGGGGATCATCAGGATCCGCAGCAGCGTGAGCCAGGTGGGGATGGTCAACTTCATTGCGCTGCTCTACTCGCCTGCCGGATCGGGCACCGGCAGTCCGTGCAGGTTAGCGTAGATTCGTGCGGCCAGTGCGTCATTGATGCCCTCCACTCGCGCGATCTCGGCCTCGCCGGCGGCCTTGAGCCCGGCCAGCCCGCCGAAATGCTTGAGCAGGCTGGCGCGGCGCCGCGGGCCGATGCCGGGGATGTCCTCCAGCTTGCTGGTCATGCGCGCCTTCTGGCGGCGCCCGCGGTGGCCGGTGATGGCGAAGCGGTGCGCCTCGTCGCGCACCTGCTGGATGAACTGCAGCGCCGGCGACGCCGCACCCGGTCGCAGTTCGCGCCCGTCCGGCATCACCAGGGTCTCGTGGCCGGCGCGGCGCTCGGCGCCCTTGGCCACGCCGATCAGCAGCACCCCGTCCACGCCCAGGTCGGCCAGCGCGCCATTGGCCTGCGCCAACTGGCCGGCACCGCCGTCGATCAGCAGCACGTCCGGCAGGATCGCATCGCCCTTGCCCTCGCCTTCGGCGGCACGGCGGAAGCGGCGCTCGATCGCCTGGCGCATCGCCGCGTAGTCGTCGCCCGGCTCGATGCCGCTGATGTTGTAGCGCCGGTACTGGCTGCGCACCGGGCCGCTGGCGTCGAACACCACGCACGAGGCCACCGTGGCCTCGCCCATGGTGTGGCTGATGTCGAAGCACTCCACCCGCTTAACCGGCTCGGCCAGGCCGAGCATCTCGCGCAGCGCCTCGCTGCGCGCGTGCTGGGCATTGCGGCTGGTCAGTTCGGTGACCAGGGTGGCCTGGGCGTTGCGGCTGGCCAGCTCCAGGTACCCGGCGCGCTCGCCGCGCACGCTCCACTTCAGCTGCACCTTGCGCTCGGCGGCCGAACTCAGCGCCGCCTCGATCAGCTCGGCGTCGGGAATCTCGCGGTCCAGCAGCACCTCGCGCGGCGGCGCGTGCTCGACGTAATACTGCGACACGAACGCGCCCAGCACCTCGGCGGCACTGTCCTCGCCGTTGGTCTTGGGGAAGAACGCACGGGTGCCGAGGTTGCGGCCGTCGCGGAACGCCAGCAGCAGCACGCAGGCGTTGGCGCCCTGGGTGGCGCAGGCCAGCACGTCCAGGTCGGCGGCGCGGCCGTCCACGTACTGCCGGCTCTGCATGCTGCGCAGCGAGCCGAGCAGGTCGCGCAGGCGTGCGGCGCGCTCGAACTCCAGGCGCTCGCTGGCGTCCTGCATGGCCTGCACCAGTTCCTCGCCGAGCTGGTCGCTGCGCCCTTCCAGGAACAGCGTGGAGCGACGCACCGCCTCGGCGTACTCGTCGGCCGCCACCAGCGCCACGCACGGCGCGCTGCAGCGGCCGATCTGGTACTGCAGGCACGGCCGCGAACGGTTGCGGAACACGCTGTCCTCGCAGCTGCGCAGCTTGAACAGCTTGTGCATCAGGTTCAGCGTCTCGCGCACCGCGGTGACGCCGGGATACGGACCGAAATAGCGACCGGGCACTGCGCGCGGGCCGCGATGCAGGGTGATCCGCGGCCACTCCTCGCGGGTCAGCAGCACATAGGGATAGCTCTTGTCGTCGCGCAGCGACACGTTGTAGCGCGGCGACAGCGACTTGATCAGCTGGTTTTCCAGCAGCAGCGCCTCGCCCTCGCTGCGGGTGACGGTGACATCCATGCGCGCCACCTGCGCCAGCATGGCCATGGTCCGCGCGTTCTTCGGCGAGCCGCTGAAATAGCTGGAGACGCGCTTGCGCAGCGCGCCGGCCTTGCCGACGTAGAGCAAGGTATCGTCGGCGGCGTACATGCGGTAGACGCCGGGCGCGGTACTGAGGTTGGCGGCAAAGGCCTTGCCGTCGAACGGGGGCAATTCGGGGGTGCTCATTCGCCGATCGCGACGTCGTGCAGTTCGCCGCTGGCGATGTCGTAGCGCAGCACCGCATGCGCGTCGGACTCGGCGATCCACACCGTGCCGGCGCTCACCGCCAGCCCGCCCGGGCCGTGCAGGCGCCGCGGCAAGGCCGCGGTGGACAGTTCGCCGCCGCCCAGGCGCAGACTGCGCAGGCTGCCGTTGCCGCTGTCGGCGATCCACAGCAACGGCGCGTCCGGGCTCAGCGCGATCGCCTGCGGGAACTGCAGGCGGGCGCGGCTGCGTGGTCCGTCCTCGTTGCCGAAATCCCACGGCCCCTGGCCGCCGAGCAAGGTCTGCACCAGATCGCCGCGCAACTGCATCGAGCGCACCGCCGAACCCAGCGCATCGCATACGTACAGCACCTGCTGCACCGCGGCCAGGCTGCACGGCTGCGCGAATGCGGCCAGATGCCCGCTGCCGTCGCGCAGTTCCAGCGCGCCCGCGCCAGCCCGCCAGCGCAGGCTGCGGCTGCCCAGGTCGTAGCTCCAGATGCGGTTGTCGCCGGCCATCGCCAGGTGCACCTGGTTGTCGGCGATCACCAGACCCTGCGGATGATTCAGTGGTGCCAGCAGCGGTTGCTCCACCGGGCCTTCCACCGGCTCACCGGCACGGCCGTTGCCGCACAGCGTGTCGACCTGGCCGGTGAGCAGGTTGATCCGGCGCAGCGCGTGGTTGCCGGTATCGGCCACGTACAGCACGCCGCGCTCCAGGGCCAGCCCGCGCGGACGGTGGAACGCTGCCTCGCCGATCGCGCCGTCGATGAAGTCGGCGGTGCCGATGCCGAACTGGCGCAATACGCGGCCGCTGGTGCTGCATTCGAGGATGCGGTGATGGCCGCTGTCGGCGATGTACAGGCGGTCCTCGGCCACGGCCAGCCCAGTCGGGAAGCGCAGCGGCAGGCGCGGTTCCGGCTGGGTCTCGCGCGCGTCGCGCAGGTCCTCGTCCAGCGGCAGCGGCTGCCCGGCGCACAACGCGTGCAGCGCCTTGTCCAGTTCGGCGCCGCCGATCCCGACCAGGCGCTCGCGCTCGACCCCGCCGGCGTCGATCAGGACCAGGGTCGGCCAGGCCTGGATGTCGAAGCGCTGCCAGGCGGCCCAATCGGCATCGAGCAGGATCGGCGCGGACACGCCCTGGCTGCGCAACAGCTTCAATGCCCGTTGCGGCTCGCGCTCGCTGTCGAAGCGCGGCACCTGTACCACGATCAGCTGCAGCCTCCCGGGATTGCGCGCCTGCCACTGGCCGAGTTCGGCCAGGCGCTGCGCGCACCACACCGAGGCGGCGTTGACGAAGGCCAGCACCAGCGCCCGCCCCTGCAGGTCGCGCAGGCGGAGCGGCGCCGCGTTGAGCCAGGCGCCGGACGCGGGAAGTTCCAGGGCGGCGATGGAATTCATCGGCCGATTATGCCGGAGCCGAGGTCGACGGACAGTCGTGCCACGCTGCCGGCGGCGGCTTCGTCTACCAGTTTCCAGACCTGCTCGAACTGCGCGCTGCCACCGGTGTACGGATCCGGGATCTCGCTGCGGCTGTGCACCCCGGCCCACGGCAGCCACAGCGCCACGCGCTCGCGCGCCGCCGCCGGGGCGCGCTGAAGCACGTCGCGCAGATTGGCCGCATCGGCGCACAGGATCCAGTCGAAGTCGGCAAAGTCGCGATCGCGCAGTTGCCGCGCGCGCAGGCCGGCGATGTCCACGTCATGCGCGGCCGCGCAGGCGACCGCGCGCCGGTCCGGCGGCTCGCCGCGGTGCCAGTCGCCGGTGCCGGCCGAGTCGACCTCCACTAGCCCGGCGAGCGGCGAGCGCTGCAGGTGGTGGCGCAGCGCGCCCTCGGCCATCGGCGAACGGCAGATATTGCCCAGGCACACCAGCAGCAGCTTCATGCCTGCCCCTGGAGGTAGGCCTCGGCGCGCGCCAGATCCTCGGGCGTGTCCACACCGGGCGGGAATGGTGCCGGCGACAGCGCCACCGCGATGCGGAAGCCGGCTTCCAACACCCGCAGTTGCTCCAGCGACTCGATCCGCTCCAGCGTGCCCGGCGGCATCGCCGCGAACCGGCGCAGGAAGCCGGCGCGATAGGCGTAGATGCCGATATGCCGCAGCCACGGGCCGGGCAGCGGCAACTGCGCCTGCGAGGCGGCAAAGGCGTCGCGGTGCCACGGGATCGGCGCGCGGCTGAAGTACAGCGCATCGCCAGTCGCGCTGCGCACCAGCTTGACCACGTTGGGATCGAACAGGTGCTCGGCCGCGTCCACCGGCGTGCCCAGCGTTGCCATCTCGGCGCCGCTGCCGGCCAGGGTCCGGGCCACCGCGACGATGCCGGCGACCGGCGCGAACGGTTCGTCGCCCTGCAGGTTGACCACCAAAGTCGCATCGTCCCAGCCGGCGATGTCGGCGCACTCGGCGAGGCGGTCGGTGCCGGAGGCGTGGTCGGCCGACGTATTCGCCACGTGCACGCCGTCCAGGTCGGCCACCGCGGCGGCAATGCGCGCATCGTCGGCGGCCACCCACACCTGCGTGGCACCGGCGGCGAGCGCACGCCGCGCCACGTGGCGGATCAACGGCTCGCCGCCGAGCGCGCGCAAGGGCTTGCCCGGCAGCCGCGATGCGGCATAGCGGGCCGGAATGGCGACGACGAACGGCGGCGCGGCGGCGCTCATGCGCGGGCGGCGCCGGCAGCGGCGCGCGGGCGCCGGGGATATCGCGAGAAGACGGTCATCGAAAGCTCTCCGCATGGCTGGCCGGAAACGGCCGGGTGGGCGCCGGACAGCGGCCCGGTGGTGGCCGCGCGCAGCAACGGCCCGAAGGGCCATTGTATCGACCGGGCCGGCATCGCCGGTGAGCGGGTCGTGGCGACGGCCAGCGACCGCGCGGGTGCCTGCCACGTGGTGCGAAACGCCTCGGCATGGTGGGTCGTGCACTCACTTCGCGCGCATCCCGCACACGCACCGTGTTGGCGCGTGCCCGTGGCAAAGAAGCGCGAGGACGTGGGCGCCATGCCTAGCGAGACTCCGCGCGCGCACAACGCTGCGCCCTTTGGCTGGCTGGCGCATGCGCCGCGGACGCCTCTCGCGGTTGGACACGGCCAAGGCCGCGCTGCGCCACCCACGTCGGTGGCGTACCCGCAGACCACAGCGCCGCGCGCGGGGATGGGCAGACGCCCTAGTCGCCTGTCCCGCCCGCGCGGCCACGCAGCTTGTCCAGCCGGTCGAGCAGGCCGATCCAGAACGCCGCCGGCAGTTCGGCGGCCAGCGGCACGCTGAAGCACCAATCGTTGACGAAGGCGGCGCATTTGACCGCGTCCTTCTCGGTCATCAGCACCGGCAGTTCGCTGCCGAAGGCCAGGTCCGTGGCGCGGTACTGGTGGTGATCGGGAAAGGCATGCGGGACCACGCCGATGCCCTGCGCGCGCAGCATGTCGAAGAAGCGCTGCGGATGGGCGATGCCGGCGACGGCGTGCACGCGCTGGCCGGCGAAGCTGCGCAGCGGCCGCGCACGGCCGCCGCGCAGCGGCTGCGCGCTGTCGATGCGCAGGCGCATCGCCCATTCGCCGAAGCCCGCTTCGAACTCGCCGCTGTCGCTGGCCTGGCCCAGGTTGATGACGCGGAAATCGCATTCGTTGCCGCGCGCGACCGGCTCGCGCAGCGGCCCGGCCGGCAGCAGGCGGCCGTTGCCGTAGCGGCGCTGGCCATCCACCACCTCGATCTCGATGTCGCGCTGCAGCCGGTAGTGCTGCAGGCCGTCGTCGCAGACCACGATGTCGCAGCCGGCCTGCAGCAACGCCCGCGCCGCGGCGACGCGGTCGCGGTCCACCCGCACCGGCACCCCGGTCTTGCGTGCGATCAGCACCGGCTCGTCGCCGCCCTGCTCGGCCGAGGTACCCGGCTCGATCCAGCGCGGCTCCTGCGGCTGGCTGCGGCCGTAGCCGCGGCTGGCCACGCCCGGGGTCCAGCCGGCGTCGCGCAGGCGCTGCACCAGGGCGATGGTCAGCGGCGTCTTGCCGGTGCCGCCGGCGGTGAGATTGCCGACCACCACCACCGGTGCGGCGATGCTGTGGCGCTTGCGCCAGCCGCGCCGGTACAGCGCGCGGCGCAGCGCGATCGCCGCCGCGTACAGCGGGGTCAGCAACCGCGCGTGCAGCGGCGGCGCGCCCTTGCCGTACCAGTAGGCCGGTGTGTGTGGCCCGCGCTCGCTCATCCGTACTGCCTTTCGCGGAACTGCATGCTGTGCAGGTGCGCGTAGACCCCGCCCAGCGCCAGCAACTCATGGTGGGTACCGCGCTCGACGATGCGGCCATGGTCCATCACCAGCACCTGGTCGGCGTGCTCGATGGTCGACAGCCGGTGCGCGATGACCAGCGTGGTGCGGTCGGGCATCAGCCGGTGCAAGGCGTCCTGCACCAGCCGCTCGGATTCGTTGTCCAGTGCCGCGGTGGCCTCGTCGAGGATCAGGATCGGCGCATCCTTGAGCATCGCCCGCGCGATCGCCAGGCGCTGCCGCTGGCCGCCGGACAGACGCCCGCCCTTGGCCCCGACCTGCGCCTGCAGGCCTTCCGGCAGGTGGTCGACGAACTCCATGGCATTGGCGTCGGCGACCGCCTGGCGCAGCTGCGCCGGGCCTGCCTCGCGCATCTCGCCGTAGGCGACGTTGTCGGCGATGCTGCCGTCGAACAGCATCACCTGCTGGCCGACCAGGGCGATCTGCCGGCGCAGGTCCTCCAGCCGATAGTCCTGCAGCGGATGGCCGTCTAGCAGGATCTGCCCGGACTGCGGGTCGTAGAAACGCGGGATCAGCTTGACCAGGCTCGACTTGCCGCTGCCGGAGCGGCCGACGATGGCGGTGACGGTGCCGGGTTCGGCGACGAAGCTGACCTCGGCCAGCGCCGGCCGCGCCTGCCCCGGATAGGCGGCGGTGACCTCACGGAATTCGATCCGTCCCTGCGCGCGCTCGATGTGGCGGGTGCCGCTGTCCTGTTCCTCGGGCGCGTCCAGCACCACGAACAATCGCTGCGCCGAGGCGACGCCCCGCTGCAGCATGTTCTGCACGTTGGTGAGGTTTTTCAGCGCCGGGATGATCGCCATCATCGCGGTCATCAGCGAGACGAACTCGCCGGCGGTCAGGCGCCCGGCCAGCGCTTCGTGGCCGGCGATCAGCAACAGCGCGGCCAGACCGATCGCGCCCAGCAGCTGCACCGCGGCCGAGGAAATGCCGCGGGTGGATTCGACCTTCATCGCCAGATGCAGGTTGGTGTTGGCCAGTTGCTGGTAGCGCTCCATCTCGCTGGGACGCGCACCGTAGACCTTGACCTCCTGGTTGCCGGACAGCGCCTGCTCGGCGGCCTGCATCAGTTCAGCGTTGCTTTCCTGGATGCGGTGGCTCACCCGCCGGTAGCGCTTGGCCACGCGGTCCATCACCCACGCCAGTGGCGGCGCCACCAGCAGGATGGTCACGGTCACGGTCCAGCTGTACCACAGCATCACCGCCAGCGCGCCGACGATCTGCAGGGTCTGCTGCACCATCACCTTCATCGCGTCGACCGCGGCCTGCGCGACCTGCTCGCTGTCCGAGCCCAGCCGCACCAGCATCGAGGCCACCGGCTCGGCGTCGAAACGGCTGCCCGGCAGGCGCAGGTACTTGTCCAGCACGTTGACCCGGAAATCGCGGGAGATGCTCCGCGCCGCACGCCCCATCGACATGTCGGTGACATAGCCGGCAATGCCGCGCAGCACGAACAGGCCGACGATCTGCAGCGGCAGCCACATCGCCACGTCGCGGTTGCGCGCGATGAAGGTCTCGTCGGTGATCGGCTTCATCAGCGCCAGGAAGCCGGAGCCGGCCAGCGCCTCCAGCAGCGCGCCGACCGCGGCGATCAGCAGCAGTCCACGGTAGCCGCCGGCATAGGACAACAGGCGGCGATAGGTCCGCCAGGGGGAATCCTGGACGGGCACGTCGGAGGGTAGATTCACTTGGAGCTTCCGTCCCTGTTGACTTCGGGAGCAGTGGCGATGGCGATGCGGCGGAACCCGAGCTGGCCCAGCGCATCCTGTGCGGTGACGACCGCCTGGTAGGGCGTGCGCGCGTCGGCGCGCAGCAGCACCGGCTGCTCGCGGTCGTCGCCGGCGACCTGGGCGATGCTGCGTTTGACCGACTCCACGTCGGTGCGCAGCACTTCCTGGTCGTTGATGAAGTAATGCCCGTCGGCGTTGATCAGCACGCTCAGCGCGCGCGCCGGGGGCGGCGCGTTGCGGTCGCTGGCATTGGGCAGTTGCAGTTGCAGCGTGGAACGCGCATCGAAGGTGGTGGTCACCACGAAGAAGATGATCAGCACCAGGATGACGTCGATCAACGGCACCAGGTCGATCTGCGGCTCGTCCTGGCCACGGTCGTCGCGGATCCGCACCGGCTCAGCCCTTGGCCGCCGCGGCGTTCGACGCGGCGCCGCGTGCCGGTGCGGCCGGCGCAGCGGCACGGCCGTGGCCGTCCAGCGCATCGGTCAGCGCGGTGGCTTCCTGTTCCATCTCGATCACGTAGCCGGCGATGCGGCCCTTGAAATGGCGATGGAAGATCAGCGCCGGCACCGCGATGATCATGCCGGTGGCGGTGCACACCAGCGCCTTGCCGATGCCGCCGGCGAGCTGGTTCACGTCGCCCAGGCCATGGTCGAGGATGCCCAGGAACATCTGGATCATGCCGACCACGGTGCCGAGCAGGCCCAGCAGCGGCCCGGCCGATGCGACCGTGCCCAACGCGTTCAGGTAACGCTCCATACGGTGCACGACGTGCCGGCCGGTGTCCTCGATGCGCTCGCGCACGATCTCGCGCGGGCGGTTGCGCACGTCCAGGCCTGCGGCGAGCAGCGCGCCCAGCGGCGAATTGCGCCGCAACGATTCGATGTGGGTGGGGTCGAGCTTGCCGCGCGTGGCCCAGTTGCGCACTTCCTGGCCCAGTCCCGGTGGCAGCACCTCGCTACGGCGCAGGCTCCAGAACCGCTCCAGGACGATCGCCAGCGCGACCACGCCCAACAGCAGCAATGGCACCATCGGCCAGCCACCGGCCTTGACCAGTTCCCACACGTCGCAACCCTCCGGCACGCTCGGCCGTTCGTTCACTGGCCGATAGGATAGCAGCCGCCCGCGCCCGCTCCGCCGCATCCCACAACCGCGCCCGCCAGGGCCGCCGTTCGCGCAGTTGCAGGCCGGCACGCCCCAGCCACACGCGCAGCGCACCACGCTGCGGCGTGCCGGCGACCTCGGCGCCGGCCGCCTGCCAGCGCGCCACCACGCCGGGATGCGGATGGCCGAAGCGGTTGCCGTAGGCCGCCGAGACCAGCACCAGCCGCGCACCGGTGGCGGCGACGAAGGCCGGCTGCGAGGAATGCGCGCTGCCATGATGCGGCGCCACCACCACGTCGGCGCGCAATGCCCGCGGCGCCTCGCGCAGCAGCTTGCGCTCGATCACGCCGCCGATGTCGCCGGCCAGCAACAGCGCACCGTGCGCGGTTTCCACGCGCAGTACGCAGCTGGCCTCGTTGCGCAGATAGGGAAAGTGCGGCGCCGGATGCAGGAACCGGAAACGCACCCCATCCCATTCCCAGGCGCTCCCGGCCACGCAGGCCCGGTCCACCGGCAACGGCGCGCCGGCCGGTGCCTGGACCAGGCCGATCGGCAGCGCCGCACGCACCGTCGCCAGACCGCCGGCATGATCGTTGTCGGCATGGCTGATCACCGCGCGATCCAGCCGCGCCACGCCGAGCGCATGCAGCGCCGGTACCACCACGCGCTCGCCGGCGTCGTAGCCGTCCTCCACCGCCGGCCCGGTGTCGTACAGCAATTGGTGGTGGGCGGTGCGCACCAGCAACGAGAGTCCCTGCCCCACGTCGAACATCACCATATCGACCTCGCCCGGCCGCGGCCGCTCCAGCGGCGGATAGAGCAAGGGCAACCACAGCAGCGCGGCCAGCGGCTTGCCCGGCACCCCGCGCGGCAACAGCAGCCAGAACGCACCCAGCAGGGCCAGCGGCAGCGCCCAGTCGCGCGCCTCCGGCAGCCAGCGCAGTGCGAAGCGGCTCTCGCCCAGGGCCACGAACAGCGGCCAGGTCAGGTCGAAGCAGGCCGCGGCCAGGCGCCACAGCCAGGCCCCAGCGCCGGCATGCAGCGCCTCCAGCGCGGTCCCGAGCAGCGCCAGCGGCACCACCACCAGGCTCCACCACGGAATCGCCAGTAAATTCGCCAGTGGCCCGACCAGCGAGGCCTGCCCGAACAGCATCGTGCTCACCGGCAGCAGGCCGACCGTGGCC
The DNA here is from genome assembly GCF_014199735.1 of Xanthomonas sp. 3307. Taxonomy (NCBI): domain Bacteria; kingdom Pseudomonadati; phylum Pseudomonadota; class Gammaproteobacteria; order Lysobacterales; family Lysobacteraceae; genus Xanthomonas; species Xanthomonas sp. 3307. The sequence goes on from NZ_JACHOG010000001.1 coordinate 157,724, forward strand.
ACACCCTGCGCGGTGAGGAAGCTGCGCAGCGTCTCGCGCCAGCCGCGCCCGGCGTCGGGCATGCACCAGGCCAGCCAGGCGACGCCGAGGAAGCTCAGCCAGAAGCCGGCCGAGAGCACCGCCAGCGGGTCGCAGAGCAGCATGGCGATCGCCGCCAGCGCCAGCGCGTCGGCGACCCGCACTGGCCGCCGCCACAGCCGTGCCGCCACCACCACCGCGATCATCAACGCAGTGCGCACGGTCGGCAGGGCCATGCCAGACACCAGTGTGTAACCACCGGCACCGAGCAGCGCCAGCGCGGCCGCGGCCTGGCGTCGCGGCCAATAGCGGCCCAGTCGCGGCCACAGACGCCACACGCCGCCGCCGAGCAAGGCGAAGGCGCCGGCGACCAGGCCGACATGGAAGCCGGAAATGGCGATGAGATGGGTCAGCCCGGCGGCGCGCAGGATGCGCCAGTCGCGATCGTCCAGCCGCCGCGTGTCGCCCAGCGCCAGCGCCTGCACGTAGCGCGCCGAGGCCTGCGGCACGGCGGCGGCGATGCGTGCGGACATGTCCGCACGCCAGGCATCGATGCCCTGCCCCGGCGCCAGTGGCGCTGCCGCGTGCGGCGCCACCACGTAGCCGCTGGCGCTGATCCGCTGCGCCAGCGCATAGGCTTCTGCGTCGAAACCGCCGGGATTGCTCAAGCCGCGCGGTGCACGCAGGCGCACCTGCAACTGCCAGCGCGCGCCGGCGCGCAAGGCGCTGCGCGGTCCGGCCTGATGCGTGCCGAAGTCGTCGTACCACGCCAGTTGCAACAGGCGCCCACGCAACGGCGCCGGCTGCGCCGCATCGGCGTCGACGCGGAACAGGAAGCGGGTGCGGCGGGTTTCGGCCTGCGGCAGTTCCACCACTTGGCCGCGGACGTCGACCACGCGCTTTTCCCAGTCGGCCGGCAACTGCCGCGCCAGCACCATGCCGGCGACCAGCGCCAACCAGCCGGCGCCGATCGCGAACGCCCCCAGCCAGCGCCAGCGCGGCGCCGCGACGTACAGCGACGCCCCGGCGAGCAAGATCGCCAAGGCCAGCGGCCAGGGAAGCAGGCGCGGCAGCCACAGCGCGGCCAGCACGCCCGCGGCAAGGCTGGCGGCGACCGCAGGACCGAACGGCGCCATTACCGGCCAGCGCGAGTCGGGAACAGCGGCATCCTGGCGCGGCACGCTGTCTGCAGACGCTTGCATGTGCTTGCCCTCCTTGGCATCGACGGATCGAAAGCAGCGACATGCCGCCGCACGAGATGCGCATCGCGCGACACCATCGCGATCGCAACGCCAGCGTCGCATCGCCTCTCGCCGCGGACCATCGGTCTACCCCGGGACACTGCGTCAGAATTTGCCTAACACGCAGGCGCGCGCCGCATCACAGTCCTGGCGCAGTTCGCCGCAGCTTCATCGCCCCGCGCCTATGGTGCGATACCCCACGTCGTAAGGAGTTCGCGCATGCGCAAGGGCATCGCACTGATCGTCGGAGTCACTGGCATCTCCGGCTACAACCTCGCCAACGTGCTGGTTGCCGATGGCTGGACCGTCTATGGGCTGGCACGCCGCCCGGTGCCGCAGGAAGGCGTGATCCCGGTGGCGGCCGACCTGCTCGATCGCGAGGCCACCATCGCCGCGCTGCGCGGGTTGCCGATCACCCACGTGTTCTTCTGCACCTGGACGCGGCGCGACACCGAGAAGGAGAACGTCGCCGCCAACGGCGCGATGCTGCGGCATCTGTGCGAGGGCCTGGACGGCGCCACACTGCAGCACATGGCGCTGGTCACCGGCACCAAGCACTACCTGGGCTCGTTCGAGCACTACGGCAGCGGCAAGGCGGAGACGCCGTTCCGCGAGAGCGAACCGCGGCAGCCGGGCGAGAATTTCTATTACACGCTGGAAGACCTGCTGTTCGACGCCGCCGCGCGCCATGGCTTCGGCTGGAGCGTGCATCGCTCGCACACCATGATCGGCCAGGCCAACGGCAGCAATGCGATGAACATGGGCGTGACCCTGGCGGTGTATGCGACGCTGTGCAAGCACACTGGCCAGCCGTTCGTGTTCCCCGGCTCGCGCGCGCAATGGGACAGCCTCACCGACCTCACCGACGCCGGCCTGCTCGGCCGCCAGCTGGCCTGGGCCGCGACCAATCCGGCCGCACGCAACCAGGCCTTCAACACGGTCAACGGCGACGTGTTCCGCTGGCGCTGGATGTGGGGCGAAATCGCCGCGTTCTTCGGCCTGGAATCTGCTCCCTATCCCGACACGCCGATGCCGCTGCAGCCGCGCCTGCAGGACACCGCACCGGCACTGTGGCGCGAGATCGCCGAACAACATGGGTTGGTCCAGACGGACGTGAACCAACTCGCATCGTGGTGGCACACCGATGCCGACCTCGGCCGCGAGATCGAATGCGTCAACGACATGACCAAGAGCCGCGACCTGGGCTTCCTCGGCTACTACGACAGCCGCGCCTCGTTCCTGGAACTGTTCACGCGACTGCGTGCGCAGCGGATGATTCCCTGAGGGACGCAGTCTGATCAGGAGCGCCGAAGCAGTGGGAAACGGCAATCCAAAGGTTGCCGTTTATGGGGCACGCGACGTGCTCCAGGACGATCGCCGTTGTATGGCGTTGTATGGACATGCGCCGCATTGCCGTGGCGACGCGTTTGCTGGGCATGCTGTACGAAGTTTTTCGGCGCCGACAGCAACCAAGGCCGGCTACCTACCCGGCTTCGTTCGTCGCGGCTGAAGCCGCTCCTACATGGGACCACGTATAGGAGCGGCTTTCAGCCGCGACGGGCTCTACCGGTGATGCTCCTTCGCGGCTGAAGCCACTCCTGAGGGGTGCTTGCGCTAGAAGTGCTTCGCCTGTCCGAGGATCTTCGGCGTCGGCAGATGCACTGAAGCCGCTGCGACTTGCTGCCTCGTTCGTCGCGCCTGACGTCGCTCCATTGCTCGGCGAAGCGGCGATATGCACTGTGGGAGGGACTTCAGTCCCAACGCGCACTGCATCGGGTAGCGGGACACTGCTCTTGTCGTGACCGCTGGCGCACAGCAAACCAGGCTGTCACGCCTGGCCCCGCATGCAACGGGCTTCAGCGGCTCACGACCCTCAGGCCGCGATCGTGGCCCGACAATGCTCGACGCGGCGGCACATGCGGCCGCCACCGCGCCCTCAAACGTCCGCAGGCGCCAGTTCGCGCAGCTTGCCCTGGTGCAGCTCCAGCACGCGGTCCAGCTTGCGTGCCAGGCTGCGGTCGTGGGTGACCAGGACCAGGCTGGTACCTTGCGCGCGGTTGAGTTCGAGCATCAGCGCGAACACGTTGGCCGCGGTCTTGTCGTCCAGGTTGCCGGTCGGCTCGTCGCCGAGCACGCAGGCCGGGCGATTGACCAGCGCGCGCGCCACCGCGGCGCGCTGACGCTCGCCGCCGGACAGTTCGCCCGGCTTGTGCTCCAGGCGGTGGCCCAGGCCCACCGATTCCAGCAGCGCGCGTGCGCGCGCATCGGCGTCCTGTATTGGCGCGCCGCCCAGCAGCACCGGCATCATCACGTTCTCCAGCGCGGTGAACTCCGGCAGCAGGTGATGGAACTGGTAGACGAAGCCCAGCGAGCGGTTGCGCAACTGCCCGCGCGCCGCATCGGTCAGCGCCGACATACGCTGGCCGGCCACATAGACCTCACCCGAGGTCGGCACGTCCAGACCGCCAAGCAGGTGCAGCAAGGTGCTCTTGCCGGCACCGGAAGCGCCGACGATGGCCACGGTCTCGCCCGCCGCCACGCTCAACTCCAGGCCGTCGAACACCGGCGTGCGCATCTTGCCTTCGGCGTAGGTCTTGGCCAGGCCTTCGGCACGGATCGCCGCGTCCGCTTGTGGCTTCTGCATTCCCGATTCCCGATTTCCCATTCCCGATTCCCGGCCCTCATTCATAGCGCAGCGCCTCCGCCGGCTGCGTGCGCGCCGCGCGCCAGGCCGGGTACAGCGTGGCCAGGAAGCTCATCAGCAAGGCCACGATGGTGATCACCATAACGTCGTGCGGCTGCATGTCGGTCGGCAGGCCGGTGATGTAGTAGACGTCCTCCGGCAGCAGCTTGATGTTGAACACCGCCTCGATGCCGGCCAGGATCCGCTCCAGGTTGAGCGTCAGCACGATGCCGCCGATCACGCCGGCGACGGTGCCGATCACGCCGATCAGCGTGCCCTGCACCATGAACACCTGCATCACCCCGCCCGGGCTAAGCCCCAGCGTGCGCAGGATGGCGATGTCGGCCTGCTTGTCGGTCACCAGCATCACCTGCGAGGACACCAGGTTGAACGCGCCCATCGCGATGATCAGCGACAGCAGGATGCCCATCACCGTCTTTTCCATCTTCAGCGACTGGTACAGGTTGGCGTTCTCGCGGGTCCAGTCGCTGACCATGTACGGGCCGTGCAGGTTCAGCGCCAGGTCGCGCGCCACGTTCCAGGCCTGGTCCATGTCGTACAGCCGCAGGCGCACGCCGGTGACGCCGTCGCCCATGCGCAGCACGCGCTGCAGGTCGGGCATGCTGGTCACCGCCAGGCCGCGGTCGATTTCGTTGTAGCCGGCCTCGAAGATGCCGCTGACGGTGAAGCGCTTGTAGCGCGGCACCATGCCCATCGGGCTGGCCTGCGGCTCGCCCAGCATCACCACGACCTTGTCGCCGACGCCCACGCCCAGCCACAGCGCCAGCTCCTGGCCGAGCAGGATGTTGTAGGAACCCGGGGTCAGGCTGTCGACCGAGCCCTGCTTCATCTTCTGCGCCAGCACCGAGACCTTGGCCTCTTCCTTGGGCAGGATGCCGCGGACGATCGCCGGCTGGTTGCGCTGGCCGGTGAGCAATGCCTCTTCCTCGACGTAGGGCGCGGCGCCGGCGACGCGCTTGTCGCGCATGGCCACGTCCACCGCGTGCTGCCAGTCCTCCATCGGCGCGCCCTGCGCGCTGACCGTGGCGTGCGCGGCCATCTGCAGCAGGCGATCGCGGATCTCCTTCTGGAAGCCGCTCATCACCGCCAGGGTGGTGATCAGCACGGTCACGCCCAGGGCGATGCCGAGGATCGAGGCCATGGAGATGAAGGAGATGAAGTTGTTGCGGCGCTTGGCGCGCAGATAGCGCAGGCCGATGGCCACGGGTAAGGGTTTGAACATGCGCAGCCACCATCCAGGGAGCGCTATGGTGCCATTTGCGGCGGCGCAGACGAAGCGGCAAGGGCCGAAGCGGCCAGACGCAGTTCACGTCGTGCCGCCGCCGGCAGCGTGTCCGGCCACCACGCCAGGCGCTGCGTGCGCCCCTGTGCGTCACGCCAGCGCACGAACGCGAGCGGTCCGCGCCAGGCGACCTGCAGCTCGGTCACCGCCACGCCGTCGACGCTGGGCGCACCGGCGCCGGTGGGCAGCAGCAGCGTGCGCGGCGCGCGGCGGGCCTCGCGGCGCAGCAGCCACGCCGCGTACAGCAATGCCAGCGCGGCCGCCGGCCAGGCCAGGCTTGGCGGCAGGTCGGAGCCGAGCAGCGACAGCGGCGCCAGCGCGCCGAGCAGGCTCAGCGCGGCCAGCAGCCAGCGCGAGGGGCGCCAGTCAAGCCGGCATGGCGCGGATGGAAGCGATGAGGTCGGCGGCGCGTGCATCGGGACAGGCCTCGTAGCCCATGAACCAGCGCCACAACTTATCGTCCTCGCAATCGAGCAGGTATAGGAAAACCCCGCGCTCGTCCTCGGAAGCCCCCCCCCAGCGCCGGTCCAGGTAGCGGCCGAACAGCTGGTCCAGTTCGCGCATGCCGCGCCGGCAGCGCCAGCGCAGCTTCTTCAGTTCGGTGGTCTCGTCCATCGCATGCGCCCTTGCCTGGGGGCGGCGCCGCATGGCCGCCGCCGAAAACGAACGCGGCACCGAACCCGAAAGCCGGTGCCGCGCGATCGGCGGGCAGGCCCGCCGCTTGGAACGTCCGCCGATCCGATCAGGCGCGGCGCGCCATCATCAGCTTCTTGATCTCGGCGATCGCCAGCGCCGGGTTCAGCCCCTTCGGGCAGGTCCGCGCGCAGTTCATGATGGTGTGGCAGCGGTACAGCTTGAACGGATCTTCCAGATCGTCCAGGCGCGCACCGGTGTCCTCGTCGCGTGAGTCGATGATCCAGCGGTAGGCCTGCAGCAGGATCGCCGGGCCGAGGTAACGCTCGCCGTTCCACCAGTAGCTCGGGCAGCTGGTCGAGCAGCAGGCGCACAGGATGCACTCGTACAGGCCATCGAGCTTCTTGCGGTCTTCCGGCGACTGCAGCCGCTCGCGATCCGGCGGCGGCGGGGTCTGGGTGCGGATCCAGGGCTTGATCGAGGCGTACTGCGCGTAGAAGTGGGTCAGGTCCGGCACCAGATCCTTGACCACGCTCATGTGCGGCAGCGGGTAGATCGGCACTTCCTTCTTGCCGCAGTCGGCGATCGCCTTGGTGCAGGCCAGCGTGTTGGTGCCGTCGATGTTCATCGCGCACGACCCGCAGATGCCTTCGCGGCACGAGCGGCGGAAGGTCAGGGTCGGGTCGATCTCGTTCTTGATCTTGATCAGCGCGTCCAGAACCATCGGGCCGCACGCGTCCAGATCCACCTCGTAGGTGTCGGTCCTCGGGTTGCTGTCGTCGTCCGGATTCCACCGGTAGACCTTGAAGGTCCGCACATTCTTCGCGCCCTTGGCGGGAAAGTGCTTGCCCTTGCCGATCTTGGAATTCTTGGGGAGGGTGAACTCTGCCATGGCTTTTAAATCCGGGATTGGGGATTAGGGATTGGAGATTCGGGCGAGAGCAGGAAACGAAGCATGTTTCGAATCCCGAATCACCACTCCCCAATCCCGGCTTTGGTCAGTAAACGCGCGGCTTCGGCGGCACCACGTCCACGTCGCTGCTGAGCGTGTACATGTGCACCGGGCGATAGTCGAAGCTGCACTGGCCCTTGTCGTCGACGGTGACCAGCGTGTGCTTCTGCCAGTTGACGTCGTCGCGGTCGGGGAAATCCTCGTGGGCGTGCGCGCCGCGGCTTTCCTTGCGCTGTTCGGCCGAGTTGATCGTCGCCACCGCGTTGAGCAGCAGGTTGTTCAGCTCGTAGGTCTCGATCAGGTCGGAATTCCACACCAGCGAGCGGTCGGAGACCTTCACGTCCTCGAAGCTGGCGAAGATGTCGGCCATCTTGTCCACGCCTTCCTTCAGCGTCTTGCTGGTGCGGAACACCGCCGCGTCGGACTGCATGGTGCGCTGCATCTTGTCGCGGATCACCGAGGTCGGGGTGCCGCCGTTGGCGTTGCGCAGCTTGTCCAGCAGGCCCAGCGCCTTGTCGCAGGCATCGCCCGGCAGGCCCTTGTGCGGGGCGCCGGTCTTGATCGTCTCGGCGCAGCGGTTGGCCACCGCGCGGCCGAACACCACCAAGTCGAGCAGCGAGTTGGAGCCCAGGCGGTTGGCGCCGTGCACCGACACGCAGGCGGCCTCGCCGATGGCGTACAGGCCTGGCACCACCGAATCCGGGTTGTCGCCATCCTTGCGCACCACTTCGCCGTGGTAGTTGGTGGGGATGCCGCCCATGTTGTAGTGCACGGTCGGGATCACCGGGATCGGCTGCTTGTGCACGTCGACGCCGGCGAAGATGCGCGCGCTCTCGGCGATGCCGGGCAGCTTCTCGTCGATCACGCCCGGGCCGAGGTGGGTCAGGTCGAGCAGGATGTGGTCCTTGTGCTCACCGACGCCGCGGCCTTCGCGGATCTCGATGGTCATCGAACGCGACACCACGTCGCGCGAGGCCAGGTCCTTGTAGTGCGGCGCGTAGCGCTCCATGAAGCGCTCGCCGCCGCTGTTGCGCAGGATGCCGCCTTCGCCGCGCACGCCTTCGGTGATCAGGCAGCCAGCGCCGTAGATGCCGGTCGGGTGGAACTGCACGAACTCCATGTCCTGCATCGGCAGGCCGGCGCGCATCACCAGGCCGCCGCCGTCGCCGGTGCAGGTATGCGCCGAGGTGGCGCTGAAGTAGGCGCGGCCGTAGCCGCCGGTGGCCAGCACCACGCCGTGGGCGCGGAACAGGTGCAGCGAGCCTTCGGCCATGTCAAGGGCGAGCACGCCGCGGCACACGCCCTCTTCGTCGAAGATCAGGTCGAGCGCGAAGTACTCGATCATGAAGCGCGCGTTGTGCGCCAGCGACTGCTGGTACAGCGTATGCAGCATGGCGTGACCGGTACGGTCGGCGGCGGCGCAGGTGCGCTGCGCGGACGGGCCTTCGCCGTACTTGGTGGTCATGCCGCCGAACGGACGCTGGTAGATCTTGCCATCCTCGGTGCGGCTGAACGGCACGCCGTAGTGCTCCAGCTCGATGATCGCCGGAATCGCCTCGCGGCACATGTACTCGATGGCGTCCTGGTCGCCCAGCCAGTCCGAGCCCTTGATGGTGTCGTAGAAGTGGTAGCGCCAGTCGTCCTCGCCCATGTTGCCGAGCGCGGCGGAGATGCCGCCCTGCGCGGCCACGGTGTGCGAACGGGTCGGGAAGACCTTGGTCAGGCAGACCGTCTGCAGGCCCTTTGCGGCCAGGCCGAAGGTCGCGCGCAGGCCGGCGCCGCCGGCGCCGACCACGACCATGTCGTACTTGTGTTCGGTGATCTTGTAAGCGGACATCTACTTTGAATTCCTGTTCCGGGCGCCGATCAGGCGCTGCCCAGGGCGATGCGGGCGACCGCGAATACACCGACGATCGCGCCGAGCACGGCGACGAACTTCACCGTGGTCTGCAGCGCCAGGGCCAGCAGCGAGTTGTGCACGTAATCTTCGAGGATGACCTGCAGGCCGATCTGCGCGTGCCAGAACATCGCGATCAGGAAGCCGACCAGGAGCACCGCGTTCCACGGCTTGGCCACGGCCTCGGTGGCGGTGACATAGTCGGCGCCGAGCAGGCTCAGCACGAACACCAGGAACCACACGGCCAGGCCGACCAGCGCGGTGGCGGTGAGCCGCTGCAGCACGAAATGTTCGGTGCCGGACTTGGCCGCGCCCAGGCCGCGGACGTTCTTCAGAGGGGTGCGGTAGCGGCTCATGCGGCGGCTCCGTTGAGGACGTAGGCCCAGATCAGCGCCACGATCACCAGGCTGGCGATCACCGACATCCAGCTGCTGCGCACGAACGCGGGGATGCTGAAGCCGTGGCCGAAGTCCTGCACGATGTGGCGCAGGCCGTTGCACAGGTGGTAGGCGAAGGCCCAGCTCCAGGCGAACAGGAACACCTGCCCGTACCAGGCGCCGGCCATGCCGCTGAAGCAGTTCCAGGACGCCGGGCCGAGCATCAGCACCAGCAGTGCGGCGGCGATGATCAGCGCGCCGAGCGACAGCACGATGCCGGTGGCACGGTGCAGGATCGACGTGACCATCTGGATCTGCCAGCGATAGACCTGCAGATGGGGGGAAAGAGGACGTTCGCGGGTCGCCATGCGCTTGGCTCGTTGTCTCGGCTGGGCGGCGTGCTTAAGGCCGCGTTGGCTCAAAGCTGATCAAAAATCGATGCAGCGTCCGTTTTTCTCCCAGTCGCCGTAGCGCGTCGGCTCGAGGCCGCCGCGTCCGCCGATCTCCCGCGGCGCAGGCGGGCTCTGCGGAGGGGTGTCCTCGGCGGGCCGCTGCGTTTCGGGATCGGACTCGGGTGTGGGGGTTGGTTGGCCTATCATGCGGGTCTCACAACTCGTCAATTTTAGTCCTCCCCTCTCGTGCCTGACAACCTGAATCTCGATTCCGGCGGTTTTTCCGCCTTGCCACACCTGCAATACGTCGCATTGCGCGGTCCGGATGCAGTGGCCTTCGCCCATGCCCAGTTCGCCAACGACGTGCAGGCGCTGGCGGCGGGCCAGTGGCAATGGAACGCCTGGCTCACCGCCAAGGGCCGGGTGATCGCGGTGTTCGCGCTGCTGCGCCAGGCCGACGACGCCTTGCTGATGCTGCTGCCCGACGGTGGCGCCGAGGAGTTGGCGACAGCGCTGGGCCGCTTCGTGTTCCGGCGCAAGCTGCGCCTCGCCGTCGAGGACACGCTGCTTGCTTTCGGTCGTCCGAGCCTACCGGACCAGGCACGGGGCGCGACGTCGGCGCACGATGAGGCCGGCGTGATCGAGCTGGACATGGGCGGCGACGGCCTGCCGCGCACGCTGCGCCTGGTGCCGGCAGCGGTGGCGGATGCGCCGGCGGCCGACCCGGGGCTGACGCAGGCCTGGCGCGCGGCCGACCTGCGCCTGGGCCTGGTCCGGCTTGCGCCGAGCCAGCGCGAACAGTGGACGCCGCAGCAACTGGGCCTGGACCGGCTGCACGCCTTCAGCGTCAAGAAGGGCTGCTACCCCGGCCAGGAAATCGTCGCCCGTACCCATTTCCTGGGCAAGGCCAAGCGCGCGGTGCAGTTGCTGGAGCTGGAGGACGCCGTCGCGATCGACGCAGCGGTGCTGCGCGACGGCCAGCCGTTCGGCAGCGTGGTCAGCGTCGCCGGCACCCTGGCGCTGGCGGTCCTGCCGTTGGAGGACGCACCGCCGACCGGGCTGGAGGTCGAGGGCCATCCGGCGCACTGGCAGCCCCTGCGCGACGGCCTGGCGCGCTGAGCGCGCGCCAACCGCCGTACTTGCCGTCGCTTACGGCTGTTGCGGGCCCCGGGTCCCGGGTCCCGTGTCCCGGCTCTCCAGCCGCTCCCCGCTCTCGCCGTCGAAGAAGTGCAATGCCTCGCCGCGCACCACCACCCGCAGGCGCTCGCCCAGGCCCGGCAGCGCACGCGGCGCCACCCGCATCACCAGCGGCTGCGCGCCGTGGCTGAGATTGACGAAGATCTCGTTGCCGACCGGCTCGATCACCTCGATGGTGGCCTCGAAGCCCGCCTGCGCCTCCTCGCTCGGCTGCAGGTGCTCCGGCCGCACGCCGATCGCCAGCTCCCGGCCCAGCCACTGCGGCGCGATCTGCGCACCCGGCAGCGGCACCCGCCCGCCGTCCTGCAACTGCAGGTGCAGGCCGCCCTCCTCCACCAGCCGCCCGCGCAGCACGTTCATCGCCGGGCTGCCGAGGAAACCGGCCACGAACAGGTTGGCCGGGCGGTCGTACAGCGCCATCGGCGTGTCGATCTGCTGGATCAGCCCGTCCTTGAGCACGACGATGCGCTGGCCCAGGGTCATCGCCTCGACCTGATCGTGGGTGACGTAGATCATGGTGGTGCCGAGCTTGCGGTGCAGCTGCGCGATCTCGGTGCGCACCGAGTGGCGCAGCTTGGCGTCCAGGTTGGACAGCGGCTCGTCGAGCAGGAACACCGCCGGCTCGCGCACCAGCGCGCGGCCCAGCGCCACGCGCTGGCGCTGGCCGCCGGACATGGCGCGCGGCAGCTTGTCCAGCATCGGGGTCAGGCCCAGGGTGTCGGCGGCGGCGGCCACGCGCTGGCGGATGACCTCCTTGCTCTCGCCGCGCAGCTTGAGCCCGAACGCCAGGTTCTCGGCCACGGTCATGTGCGGGTACAGCGCATAGCTCTGGAACACCATGGCGATGTCGCGGTCCTTGGGCGCCACGTCGTTGACCACGCGCTCGCCGATGCGCAACTCGCCGCCACTGATCTCTTCCAGGCCGGCGATCATCCGCAACAGCGTGGACTTGCCGCAGCCCGACGGCCCGACCAGCACCATCAGTTCGCCGTCGGCCACTTCGAAGCTGGCCCCGTGCACGGCGACCTGGCCGTTGTCGTAGACCTTGCGGATGTTGTCCAGTTGTACTTTCGCCATGGTGCGGTATCCGGTTTCCGGCAGTGAGGAACGGGCTGCCGCCGGTCCCTCCCGAAGGCAGTGCATACGAATGCGGGTCGCATCGTGCCAGCGCGCAGGCAACAATGGATCGCGATGCGGTATTCTGCCATGTAACCGTTTTCACGGGGCAACATCGAGCCTGGGAGGGCACGCAATGCGATCCGCCAGCCGCCGATCCGGCGCGCCGTCGTTATCCGGCCTGCAGCACGCGGCATGGGAGAGGTATGCTCAGAGGTCTGGCAGTCGTATTCATCTCCTGGATCGTGCGTTCCCGTCTGGCGGCCTTTCCGCGTCACGCTTTCGCCCGAACCGGCCGGATACAGGCCGTTCCCGCCGTCCGCTTCCCCACGCCACGTCACTCCTAGCCCCCAGGTGATCGACACCATGTCACCCGAAACCGAAACCCGGTCGATGCACGATACCTTCCTGTTGTTCGGCGCCACCGGCGATCTGGCCCAGCGCTATCTGTTCCCCTCGTTGCTGCGCATGCTCGACGACGGCTTCCTGCCGGAGGACTTCCGCATCCGCGCGCTGGCGCTGTCGCCGCACGACACCGCCAAGTTCCACGAACTCCTCAAGCCGCGCCTGCAGGCGGCGATGCCGCAGATCGGCGAATCGATCGTGCAGGCGCTGCTGGCGCGCATCGACTACCGCTCGGTGGACCTGCGCGATGCCGAATCGGTGGCCGCCGCGGTGCGCGACCTGACCGCGCGCCGCTGCGTGAGCTATCTCGCGATCCCGCCGGGGCTGTACATCAGCACCTGCCAGGGCCTGGCCCTGGGCGGGGCGCTGGCCGCGCCGCACCGGCTGATGCTGGAGAAGCCGATCGGCCACGATTCGGACAGCGCCCGCGAAATCGTGCAGGCGATCGGCGCGCTGATCGACGAGGACCGCGTATTCCGCCTTGACCACTACCTGGGCAAGGCCGCGGTGCAGAACCTGATCGCGCTGCGTTTCGGCAACACGCTGCTGGAAGCGGTGTGGAACCGCACCTACATCGAGTCGGTGGACATCCTGGTCGCCGAGAGCGAGGGCGTGGACGGCCGTGACGCCTACTACGCGCGTTCCGGCGCGCTGCGCGACATGGTGCAGAGCCATATCCTGCAGTTGCTGTGCCTGGTGGCGATGGAGCCGCCGGCGTCGTTGGAAGCCGACCGTATCCGCGACGAGAAGGTCAAGGTGCTGCGTGCGCTGCGTCCGCTGAGCGCAGAGCATGCCGCCCGCGACAGCGTGCGCGGGCGCTACACCGCCGGCACCATCAATGGCCAGCCGGCGCAGGCCTACCAGCCGCCGGAAGGCAGCGACGTGGAAACCTTCGCCGCGGTCACCGCCTACATCGACAACTGGCGCTGGGCCGGGGTGCCGTTCCGGCTGTGCACCGGCAAGCGCCTGGCCGAGCGCTCCACCCGCGTGGTGGTCACGCTCAAGCCGGTCACCCACTGGCTGTTCGAGCGCCCGGCCGCGCAGCAGGCCGCGCCGAACCGGCTGACCTTCCAGCTGCAGCCGCAGGAGAACATCGAACTGGGGCTGATGAGCAGCCTGGCCGGCCCGGAATGGGGCGCGCTGGAACTGCAGCCGCTGGAACTGGAACTGTCGGTACCCACCGGCCTGCACCGGCGCATCGCCTACGAGCGGCTGATGCTCGACGCGCTCAACGGCAACCACGCGCTGTTCGTGCGCGACGACGAGGTGCGTGCCGCCTGGGCCTGGATCGACAGCGTCAGCGCCGCCTGGGCGCAGGCGCAACTGCCGCTGCTGCCCTACCCGGCCGGCAGCTGGGGGCCGGAGGAAGCGCAGGCCTACGTGTCCTGCGACCAGTCCGGCGCCGCGCCGCGGGGCACGCCGTGAGCGCGCCGCAGCGCCCGGTGCTGGTGGCCGACATCGGCGGCACCAATGCCCGTTTCGCCCTCGCCGATCTCGACGCCTCGGTGCCGCTGCTCGACGACAGCACCCAGACCTACTCGGTGGTGGAGTTCCCGTCGCTGGGCGACGCCGCCCGGCACTACCTGGAACAGACCGGGGTGGACGCGCGCAGCGGCACCTTCGCGGTCGCCGGCCGCGTCGACGGCGACGAGGCGCGCATCACCAACCATCCGTGGGTGATCTCGCGGGCGCGTACCCGCGCCATGCTCGGCTTCGACGAACTGCACCTGATCAACGACTTCGCCGCGCAGGCGATGGCGATCAGCCTGCTGCGGCCGCAGGACGTGGTCCAGGTCGGCGGCGCCAGCTGGACGCCCTCGCCGATCGAAGTGCCGCGCAACTACGGCGTGATCGGCCCCGGCACCGGCCTGGGCGTGGGCGGCCTGCTGGTGCGCGGCGGGCGCTGCTTCCCGCTGGAAACCGAGGGCGGTCACGTCAGCTTCCCGCCGGGCACGCCGGAGGAGATCCGCATCCTGGAACTGCTCTCGCAGCAGTTCGGTCGCGTCTCCAACGAGCGCCTGATCTGCGGCCCCGGCCTGGTCAACATCCACCGCGCGCTGAGCGAGATCGCCGGCGACGACCCGGGCCCGCTGCAGCCGGAAGACATCACCGCGCGCGCCGCGCAGGGCGACTACCGGGCGATGCGCACGGTGGACGTGTTCTGCGCCGTGTTCGGCGCCATCGCCGGCGATCTGGTGCTGATGCAGGGCGCCTGGGACGGCGTGTTCCTGACCGGCGGGCTGGTGCCGAAGATGCTCGACGCGATCCAGCATTCCGGGTTCCGCCAGCGCTTCGAGCACAAGGGCCGGTTTTCGTCGATCATGGCGCGGGTGCCGTCGCTGGCGGTGACCCACCCCCGTCCCGGCCTGCTCGGCGCCGCCGCCTACGCGGTGGACGCCGCGCGGCAATCCCCAGGAGCCATTGCATGAGCCCCACGCTGTCCGACCGCATCACGCTGATCCGCTACGACGATCCGGACGAATGGATCGACGCGGCGGCGGCCGAGATCGGCACCGCGCTGCGCGAGGAGATCCAGCGCCGCGGCGGCGCGCGCCTGCTGCTGTCCGGCGGTACCACCCCGGCGCCGGTGTACCAGGCGCTGGCCGAGCTGCCGCTGGACTGGTCCAAGCTGGACGTCGGCCTGGTCGACGAGCGCTGGCTCTCGCCGCAGGACAGCGACAGCAATGCCTACCTGATCCGGCACAGCCTGCTGGATCGCACCGAGGACGCGCGGTTCGAGCCGCTGGTGCGGGTCGGCAAGCCGCTGCAGGACTGCGTGCACGCGGCCAACCTGCATGCGCAGCACGCCCCGGCCGCATGCATGGCGGTGCTGGGCATGGGCGGCGACGGCCACACCGCCTCGCTGTTCCCCGGCGCCACCGATTTGAACAAGGCCCTGACCAACCCGCTGCCCTACGCCGCGCTCGATGCCACCGGCTGCCCCGGCGCCAATACCTGGCCGCTGCGCATCACCCTGACCCCGGCCGGCCTGGCGCCGATCGGCCAGCGCATGCTGCTGTTGCGCGGCAAGCAGAAGCTGGAGGTGCTGGAGCGTGCGCTGGCCGGCACCGATCCGCACGAGTATCCGATTCGCGTCGCCTTCGATACGCCCGGTGCGCGCCTGCGCGTGCATTGGTGCGAGTGAGGCCGGGAGTGGGGAGTCGGGATTGGGGATTGGCAACGGCCGCGTGCTGACGCATCCCCGCTCTCCCGAGTCCCCATTCCCGAGTCCCGATTCGCGACGCCCCCCCCACACTTCATAGCCGTTTCCGCCAATGAGCCTGCATCCGACCCTCCACGCGATCACCGAACGCATCCGCCAGCGCAGTGCGCCGTCGCGGCGCGCCTATCTGGCCGGCATCGACGCCGCATTGCGCGACGGCCCGTTCCGCAGCCGCCTGAGCTGCGGCAACCTCGCCCACGGCTTCGCCGCCTGCGGCCCCACCGACAAGAGCCGGCTGGAAGGCGGGATCACTCCCAACCTCGGCATCATCACCGCCTATAACGACATGCTCTCGGCGCACCAGCCGTTCGAGCACTACCCGGAGATCATCCGCCGCACCGCGCGCGCGCTCGGCGCCACCGCGCAGGTGGCCGGCGGCGTGCCGGCGATGTGCGACGGCGTGACCCAGGGCCGGCCGGGCATGGAACTGTCGCTGTTCTCGCGCGACGTGATCGCCCAGGCCACCGCCATCGGCCTCAGCCACGACATGTTCGACACCAGCCTGTACCTGGGCGTGTGCGACAAGATCGTGCCCGGCCTGCTGATCGGCGCGCTGGCCTTCGGCCACCTGCCGGCGGTATTCGTGCCGGCCGGGCCGATGACCCCGGGCATCCCCAACAAGCAGAAGGCGGAAGTGCGCGAGCGCTACGCCGCCGGCCAGGCCACCCGCGAGGAGTTGCTGGCCGCCGAATCGGCGTCCTACCACGCCCCCGGCACCTGTACCTTCTACGGCACCGCCAACTCCAACCAGGTGCTGCTGGAAGCGATGGGCGTGCAGTTGCCCGGCGCCTCCTTCGTCAACCCCGGCACCCCGCTGCGCGACGCGCTGACCCAGCAGGCGACCGAGCGCGCGCTGCGCATCACCGCCCTGGGCAGCGACTTCCGCCCGCTGGGCCGGCTGATCGACGAGCGCGCCATCGTCAACGCCGTGGTCGCGCTGATGGCCACCGGCGGCTCCACCAACCACACCATCCACTGGCTGGCGGTGGCGCGCGCGGCCGGCATCGTGCTGACCTGGGACGACCTGGACGCGCTGTCGCAGCTGGTGCCGCTGCTGGCGCGGGTGTATCCCAACGGCGAGGCCGACGTGAACCACTTCGCCGCCGCCGGCGGCATCGGCTTCGTGTTCCGCGAGCTGATGGACGCCGGGCTGATGCACGACGACCTGACCACCATCGTGCCCGGCGGCATGCGCGCCTACGGCGACGAGCCCTGCGTGCAGGACGGCAAGCTGGCCTATGTGCCGAGTCCGGCCAAGAGCGCCGACGAGGCGGTGGTGCGTCCGGCATCCAACCCGTTCGAGGCGCAGGGCGGCCTGCGCCTGCTGCGCGGCAACCTCGGCCGCTCGCTGATCAAGCTGTCGGCGGTGAAGCCGCAGTTCCGCAGCATCGAAGCGCCGGCCGTGGTGATCGACGCGCCGCAGGCGCTGAACAAGCTGCACGCCGCCGGCGCGCTGCCGCACGACTTCGTGGTGGTGCTGCGCTACCAGGGCCCGCAGGCCAACGGCATGCCGGAGCTGCATTCGCTGGCGCCGCTGCTGGGCCTGCTGCAGAACCAGGGCCGGCGCGTGGCGCTGGTCACCGACGGGCGCCTGTCCGGCGCCTCCGGCAAGTTCCCCGCGGCCATCCACGTGACCCCGGAAGCGGCGCGCGGCGGCCCGCTGGCACGCGTGCGCGAAGGCGACATCGTGCGCCTGGACGGCGAGGCCGGCACCCTGGAAGTGCTGGTGGATGCCGCCGAATGGGCGGCGCGGCCGCTGGCGCCGAACACCGCGCCGGCCGCGCACGACATGGGCCGCAACCTGTTCGGGCTCAACCGCCGCATGGTCGGCCCCGCCGACCAGGGCGCGCTGTCGATCTCCTGCGGCCCGCCGGCCGCCGATGGCGACCTGTGGAACTACGACGCCGAGTACGACCTGGGCCGCGATGCCGAGGCCGCCGCCGCGCCGCACGAATCCAAGGACGCCTGACGCCTGACCGGCGGCGCTACCGCGCGCCCCACCCTGCCCCGCCCGTACGCGGCCGGGGCCTTGCCCCCTCGCAACCGAGACGCTTATGACCATCGCCGAACACCAGACCAAGGCCGAGCAGCTGCTGCGCGCGGCCGGCATCCTGCCCGTCGTCACCGTCCACAGCCTGGAAGAGGCGCGCCGCGTGTCGGCCGCGTTGCTCGAAGGCGGCCTGCCGGCGATCGAACTGACCCTGCGCACGCCGGTGGCGATGGAAGCGCTGGCGATGCTCAAGCGCGAGCTGCCGGACATCGTGATCGGCGCCGGCACCGTGCTCAACGCCACCCAGCTGCAGCAGTCGATCGACGCCGGTGCCGACTTCATCGTCACCCCGGGCACCACCCCGACCCTGGCCGATGCCCTGGCGCAGGCGCCGTTGCCGGTGGTGCCGGGCGCGGCCACCCCGAGCGAACTGCTGGCGCTGATGGAGCGCGGCTTCCGCGTGTGCAAGCTGTTCCCCGCCTCCGCGGTCGGCGGCCTGGCGATGCTCAAGGGCCTGGCCGGGCCCCTGGCCGAGCTCAAGCTTTGCCCCACCGGCGGCATCGGCGAAAGCACCGCCGCCGAGTACCTGGCGCAGCCCAACGTGGTCTGCATCGGCGGCTCGTGGATGGTGCCCAAGGACTGGCTGGCCGACGGCGCCTGGGACAAGGTGCGCGAGAGCTCAGCGAAGGCGGCGGCGATCGCGGCGGCGGCGCGGTAGCGCCGCGGCCGCCGGGATTGGGGAGTCGGGATTGGGGATTCGCAAAAGCAGCTCCACCCAACACCTCAAAAAAAGCGCCGGCATGCCGGCGCTTTTTTTGCTTTAGCTGTTACGAATCCCCAATCCCGACTCCCGAATCCCAGCTTCACCGCACCTCGATCTGCACATCCGCCGGCAACGCATGGATGCGCAGTTCGCCGTGTTCCCACTGCGCCGCTTCGCCATTGACCACGGTGCGGCCCGGTTCTCCGGGGTACGGCCACGGCAGCACCAGGCCGCCGCTGGGCATGCGCAGGCCCTCGGGGATGTTCAGCAGCAAGCGGTTCTTCTGCCGCCGCAGCTGATAACTCAGCGGCCCCTGCGGGGTGCGCAACTGCTCGATCGCCACGCCCTTGCCGTCGAGCCAGTCGGCCGGAATGCCGGCGGCCAGCACCAGGCTGTCGTCGACGTCGCGGGCGTAGGCGAACATGTCCAGCACCGAGCGCACGAAATCCGAGGCGACCCAGGCATGCGGCAGGTCGCCGAGGAAGAACGGCTTGCGCGGCGTGCGCGAGACCACCTCGGCCCACTGGTTCCAGGGCTGCGGAGCGCGGTCCTTGAAGAAGAACTGCGTCGCCTCCCAGGCGCGCTCGCGCCAGCCCAGGCGTACGAACGCCGACACGTTGCGCCACTCGTAGGGGGTGTAGTCCTTCCACTCGCGAGTGCCGTCGCGGCGGCCGACGAACTCGCTCCAGTAGCGCTCGAAGGTGTTGTCGAGCAGGGCCTGCGGCAGCCGGCCCTGTTCGCCGCCCGGTGCCAGCGCGATGGTGGTCGAGGTCGGATCGAAATCGCCCAGTTCCGCCGAGCCCGGCAGGAAGGTGATGTGGTGTTGCTGGGTGGCCGCGTCCAGCGAGGTGTACAGGTCCTGGCGGAACTGATCGCGCGAGGCGGCGAAGCGCGCGGCATCGTCGATGCGGCCCAGTTCGGCGGCGATGCTCACCGCGTCCTTGTAGCCGCGCAGCGCCCAGAAGTTGTCCCAGTACGAGTGCATCGGCTTGGCCGAATAGCCCTCGTGGCTGATCGACACCGGCATCATCCCGTAGAAAGCCGCGTTGCGCGCACGGTTCTCGTCGGTGCGCTCGCTCAGCCGCAACTGCTCCATGTAGGTGTAGGCGCCGAGCACGTGCGGCCACATCTGCTCCAGGAAGGCGCGGTCGCCGCTGTAGCGGTAGTAGTCGGCGACGCTGTAGATCAGTTCGCCGTGGCTGTCGTTCTCCGGCACCGGGTCGCTGCCGCGGTCGTCCACGCAGCACGGCACCATGCCGTTGGCGAACTGGTAGGGCGCGTACCACTCCACGTACTCGCGGACCACGTCGGCGCGGCCCAGCCGCAGCAGGCCTTCGGAAATCATCGCGCCGTCGCGGATCCAGCTGCGCGAGTACGAGCGCGTGCCCGGCTGCAGGCGCGGCCCGATCCGCGAGATCAGCATGTGCGCCAGCGCGGTGCGCAGCGTGTCGGCGACCGCCTTGCCCTGCGCCGGCACGCGCAGCTGCACGCGATCCAGCTTCTCGTGCCACTGCGCGGCGACCTGCTGCTGCGCGCGTGCGGCATCGAAGCCCGCCGGCAGCGCGGCGTTGCCGGTCTGCGGAATCACCAGCGCCACCTCGCGCACCTCGCCCGGGGCCAGGCGCCCGCGATACAGCAGTGCGCCGGAGGCCAACCCGTCGGGATCCTGCGCCTGCTGCGGCAAGCCGCTGGCATCGGTGCTCAGCCGTTCGACGTCGATGCCGGCGTCGAACGCAGTGGCATAGGCCGCATCCGGCTTCTGCACCGCGAACACCCGCGGCTGGCCGTTGACCTGCACCTGCGTGCCGGCGATCGCCAGCGAACGGATCTGGCTGACGCCGCCGACGGTATTGAGGAACTGGCTGGGCGGATTCACCTGGAACGGACGCACCGTCAGCGCCAGGGTGTAGTCGTGCGGCTGCTTGCTCGGATTGCTGAGCCGGTAGCGCGCGACCAGCTGCGCCTGCTCCGGCTCGCCCTGCACGAAGGCGGTCACGCGCAGCGCGGCGTTGTCGTGGGTCCAGTCCACGCTGGGAATCGGCAGGTAGTCGTCCTGCAGGCTCTGCGCCGTCTTGACGTCGGCCCAGCTCAGGCGCTTGCCGTCCAGCAACAGGAACGGCTCGATGCTGAAGCCTCCCTTGCCCACCTCGATCGCGCCATCCTCGCCGACCAGGCCCTGTTCGCGGCCGCCGTCCAGGCCGACGATGGTCCAGTACGGCTGCTCGCCGCTGAAGCCGCGCGGGAACCAGCCGCGGGTCGATTGTGCCGCCACCGACTTGATGAAGTCGTTCTGGGTCGCGGCGAAGGCCAGCGGCTGCAGCGCGATATCGGCGATGCCGTAACGGAAGCTGGGGCCGTCCTGCAGGTCGAAGCGCACATAGCGTGCCTCGGTGTCCGGCAGCGCCAGCCAGTCGGTGCCGCCGTTGCCGGCGGTCACCTGGCGCAACTCGCGCCAGCTGCGTCCGTCGGCCGAGCCCTGCACCGTGTAGCGCGAGGCGTACACGCCCGGCGCCCACTGCACCTTGGCGCCGCCGAACTCGCGCACCTTGCCCAGGTCCAGCATGATCGTCTGGTTCTTGGCATTGCCGCTGTACCAGACCGTGTCCGGCTTGCCGTCGGCGATGCGCTGCTCCAGCGCCGGCGCGGTATCGGTGTTGACCTTGACCGTCAGCGGCGAAGTGTCCTGCGGCGGCAGCGGGGTCAGGGTCAGCTGGTCGAAGCACACCGTGCCGGCGCCACCGACCTGGTTGTAGATGGTGAACTCGATCTGCGCGCTGCGGGTCAGTTCCTTCTCCGGGCTCGGCCCCCAGGCCTTGTCGATCTGCCGCTTCTTGAAGGTGACCGTGCTCCATTGCGTGGGGAACGCATAGCGTGGCCGGTTGACCCACCACACGTTGTCGCCGCTGGCGTCGGCCAGCTTGAACTGCAGGTCGTTGCTCGGCGAATCGCCGCGCAGCTGGAACGCGAACTGGTAGTTGTCCGGGTAGTCGATCGGCACGCTGCGGCGGATCCCGGCGTAGCCGGACACGCCGTTGAAGTCGTAGTCCAGGCATAGCGCCTTGGCGCGGCCGCCGCTGGGCGCCTGCACCAGCCGGGTCGAGGCGGTGACCTGGTTGGAGACGACGATCTGCCACTTGTCCAGATCGTTGAAGCTGTCCAGCGTCACCGTGGAGGTCGGCGGCGCGGCGACGGCATGGGCGGCCGCCAGCCCCAGCATCGTCAGCATCGCGCATCCGCATCGCATCGCCATTCCGTCCCTCATCGCCTTCACCGTCGCTGTCGTCGTATCTGCTTCTGCCGGAGGGGCGTCGGCCCCGATGGAGTCTCCCGCGCTGCTGTCGCGGCTGAAGCCGCTCCTACAGGCGTGCGCCCAAGGCCGCGCGTGCGGCGCGGTTTGCGCTTACGGCGCTCGATGATACGCATCCATGCTGCCGTCCATGACGACAATCCCACACCAGATCGTCCGGCCCGGCCGTCCATGGCCGGGCGTTCGGCGCAACGCGCGCCAGTGGCGCTCGATGTTCCGCTTCATCGCCGCCATCCATGGCGCAGCAATCCCACACCAGATCGTCCGGCCTGGCCATCCATGGCCAGGCGTTCGCGAACGCGCGAGCCAGTGGCTCGCAAGCGCGTCGCCGCACTCGCATCTTTCCCATGCCATCCCTGGCGCAACTGATCGGCTCCGGACGCCCCGGCCCGACCATCCATGGCCGGGCGTTCGGCGCAACGCGCGCCAGTGGCGCGCAAGCGTTGCGCCTCACCCCTTCACGCTGCCGAGCAGCAGGCCCTGGATGTAGTAGCGCTGCAGGGCCAGGAACAGGGCCAGCACCGGGATCACCGTGACCACCGCGCCGGCCATCATCATCTCCACGTCCATGATGTGCTCGCGCGACAGCGCCGCCAATGCCACCGGCAAGGTGTAGTGCTCCTGGTCGGTCAGCACGATCAGCGGCCACATGAAGTCGTTCCACGCGGCCATGAAGGTGAAGATGGTCAGCGTCACCAGCACCGGCTTGAGCATGGGCAGCACGATCTGGAAGAAGATCCGCAGCTCGCCGGCGCCGTCGATGCGGGCCGCCTCCAGCAGTTCGTCCGGGATCGACCGCGCGTACTGGCGCACCAGGAAGATGCCGAACACCGTCGCCAGCGCCGGCACGATCACCCCGCCGAAGTTGTTGACCAAGTGCAGCTGCTTCATCAGCAGGAACAGCGGCAGCATCGCCACCTGCGCCGGGATCACCAGCGCCGCCAGCAGGATCTGGAAGATCCGTTCCTTGCCGACGAAGCGCAGCTTGGCGAAGGCATAGCCGGCCATGGTGTTGACCAGCAGCGAGCCGAAGGTGATCGCGCAGGACACCAGCAGGCTGTTGGCGAAATTGCGCGCCATGCCGGTGCGCGAGAACAGCTCGCCGTAGTTGGCCAGGGTGGCGCCGGTGGGCAGCATCGGCGGCGGGAAGCGGCTGGCCTGCCCGGCCGGCATGAACGACACCGACACCATCCACAACAGCGGCGCCAGGCTGATCACGGCGAGCAGCAGCAGCCCGCCGTTGACCAGCAGCGTGTTCCAGCGCGAGGCGCCGATCTCACGGCTCATACCAGGTCCCTCTTGCGGCCGAAGCGCAGCATCACCGTCGTCACTCCCAGGATGATCAGGAACAGCAGGAACGCCACCGCCGACGCGCGGCCGAGGTTCCACCACTTGAAGCCTTCCTCGAACATGTAATACAGCACGCTGACCGTGCTCTGCAGGGGATCGCCACGGGTCATCACGTAGGGTTCGGCGAACAGCTGGAAGTAGCCGGACACGGTGATCACCCCGACCACCAGCAGCACCGGCCCGAGCATCGGCAAGGTGATGTGCAGGAACTGCCGCCACTTCGAGGCGCCGTCGATGCGCGCGGCCTCGTACAGGTCCTGCGGGATCGCCTGCAGGCCGGCGAGGAAGATCACCATGTTGTAGCCGAAGTTCTTCCACACCGCGAACAGCATGATGGTCGGCATCGCCCAGTGCGGGTCGCCGAGCCAGTCGATCGGGCCGATGCCCAGGTGCGCCAGGCCGTAATTGACCAGGCCGTAGCTGGTGTGGAACAGGTAGCGCCAGATCACCGCCACCGCCACCAGCGTGGTCACCACCGGCGCGAACAAGGCGGTGCGGAACAGCGCCTTGAACCGTGCCACCGGCGCGTTCAGCAACAGCGCCGCGCCCAGCGAGGCGGCGATGGACAGCGGCACGCCGACGATCACGAAGTACGTGGTGTTCCACAGCGACTTCCAGAACATCGGCGTCTGCAGCAACTCGCTGTAGTTGCCGAAGCCGACGAAGCGCAGGTTGTGGCGGTCGGCCAGCGAATACAGGTCGAAGTCGGTGACGCTCAGCGCCAGCGCCGACAGCACCGGCAGGCCGAAGAACACGCCGATCACGATCAGCGCCGGGCCGGCGAACAGCCAGCCGATCAGGGAACCGCGCTTCATGGCGTGGCTCCCGCGGCCGGCGCCGCCGTGCCTTCACGATGCTGCTGATGGATCCAGCGGCGTTTCTCCAGGATCTCGTCGACCCGCTTGTCCAGTTCCCGCATTGCCTTCTCCTGCGGTTCGCCGCCGCGTACCACACGCTCGGTGGCCAGCCGCATCTCCTGCACGATGCGCTCCCACTCCAGGACCTTGGGTGCCGGCTTGACCCGTTCCAACTGGTCGCGGAACGCATGCGCCAGCGGATCGTCGGCCAGCGACGGATACGCCCAGGTGCTGCGCCGCGGCGGCATGTCGCCGATCAGCGCATGGAAGCGCGCCTGGATCTGCGGCCGCGACAGGAACTCGATCAGCTTCCACGCCGCGTCCTTGTGCTCGGACTTGCGGAAGATCACCAGGCTGGTGCCGCCGGCGATGCCGGCGCCGGGACCGTCCGGACCGGGCAGCGGCATGGTGCCCCACTGATCCTTCAACGCCGGCGGCTGCACCTTGCGGAATTCCCGGATGTTCCACGGGCCGGAGATGTAGAAGGCGTAGAAGCCATTGAAGAACTCGTCCCAGACGTTGGAGATCTGCGTCTCCGACATCTTCGGCGCCCAGCCCTGGTCGAACATGTTGGCGTAGAACGCCAGCGCCTTGCGGAAGCCGGGGCTTTCGAAATTGCCGTAGTTGTTGTTGTCGCGCAGCAGCGGATCGGGCAGCTGCAGCCCAAGCGACAGTTGCTGCTCGAACTCGTTGAGCGGCATCAGGATGGCGTAGCGCTTCGGCCCCACGTGCTTCTTCACCGCCGCCATCGCCTGCTCCCACTCGGCCCAGGTCTGCGGCAGCTTGGTCACCCCGGCGTCGCGCAGCATGTCCTTGCGGTAGAACAGCAGGCGCGTGTCCACGTACCAGGGGATGCCGTAGAGATGGCCATCGATGACGCTGGTGTCCCAGATGCCGGGAAAGTAATCCTTCGGGTCGACCACCTTGGAGCGGTCGACATAGGGCTGCAGCGGCTGCAGCGTGCCCAGCTCGGCGAATTCCGGAATCCAGGTGTTGCCCAGCTGGCACACGTCCGGCAGGCCGTCGGCGGCGAACGCAGTGAGCAGCTTCTCGTGCGCGGCGGTCCACGGGATGTTCTGGATGTCCACGTGAATGCCCGGGTTCTCCTTCTCGAACTGCGGGATCAGCTCGGCCACCACCTCGGCCTCGCGGCCCATCGCCCAGAACCGCACCACCTCGCCCTGCGGCGCGCGTGCGCAGCCGCACACCGCCAATACAACCAAACCCAGCGAAAACCAACGACCGATCATGCGTGCTGTGCTCATTCCGGTTGCTGCGGCTGGCGCTGTGGGGGGGTGGACTGCGCCTCGGCGGCGGCGGCGCGCGACTCGGCGATGCCCAGCGCACGCGCATTGGCCGCCTGCTCGTCCTTCTTGGGCAGCGGCTGGGTCTCGCCTTCCGGTGTCAGCCAGCCACCGGTGAAGCCGGCGCGCTCCAGTCCGGTGCGGATGTACTTGTTCTTCTTCATCACGTTCCAGACGAACTCGTTGCGGTAGTTGGCGATCATGGTGACGATCGCGCCTTGGTCGATGCCGATGTAGTCGCTGGCCACCCAGCCGCGGTTGGGAATCATGCGGCCGGTCTTGAGCGGGATATCGTAGTTGAAGCTGGGGTTGAACGAATCCAGGAAACCGTAGCTCGAATACAGGAAGTCGCCGAAGCGCTTGTGCATTTCCTGGGTCGCCGGAATCACCACCTCCGGCGCGAACACGATCGAGGACACCGCCGCGGTCGGCGCGATGGTGCCGTCGTCGAAGGCCTCGAACAGGCCGGCGCCGCGGGTGCGGTAGTGGAAGAACTGGCGCTGCTCGCCGCGGTAGTCCTGGGTGGTGTTCTGCGGACCGTCGCTGGCGGTCAGGCCCCACACGTTCTCGCCGTACTCCTTCCACTTCATCGGATTGTCGATGGCGTACTCGCGCTGCGCCAGCGTGGCGCGGCGGCTGTTGAGGAAGTAGTCGATGCCATGCTCGCGCATGTACTGGTCCTGGATGTCGCGGAAATCGATCCAGACGTGGTTGTACTGGTGCGCGAACAGCGGGCCGAATGCCAGGTATTCCTGGCCGTAGTACACGCCCCAGTCCTTGTTGTAGGTGCGCGTCCACTCCTGCCACGCGTCCGGCTCCACCGGATGGGTCGGCGAACCCAGCGCCAGCAGGTACACCATCATGCCTTCGTTGTAGCCCATCCAGTCGTGCTGGATGAAGCCGCGCTCGGGATACCAGCCCATCGAGATCAGCGGCTTGCGCTGCTGCATCCATGGCCAGTCCACGCGCCGGTACAACGTGTCGGCGATCTGGCGGATCTCCTTCTCGTCGGCAGTGTCGCCTTCATAGTAGGACTGGGCGAACAGCACGCCCATCATCAGCAGCGCGGTGTCCACGCTGGACAGTTCCACCCACTGGTCGTAGCGCAGCCCCTTCTGCATGTCCAGGAAGTGGTAGTAGAAACCCTTGTAGCCGGCGCGGCCGGTGCGTTGCGGACCGACCGGAAGATCGCGCAAAAAACGCAGCGTGGTCAGGGTGCGCTGCACCGCCTGCTCGCGACTGATCCAGCCGTTCTCGTAGCCGATGGGGTAGACGGTGAGCGCGAAGCCGACCGACGCGATGGACGCGAACGGCCGCGACGGATAGCGATCCACCGCCATGCCGTTCTGCTCGTTGGTGGTGTCCCAGAAGAACTGGAAGGTGCGGCGTTCGATGTCCTCGAACAGGGGCGGCAGTTCCGGCTTCAGCAGTTTCGGTGGCAGTTCGGCTTCGACCAGGATGACCTTGACCGGCTTCTTCTCCACCGCCTTCGGCTCCTCGGTCTTCTTGCACGCCGTCAGCAGCACCCCTGCTGCCATCACCATCAACGAAAACCTGATGAAACTGCGCTGCTTCTTCATCGTGCCCCCCGTGAAATCGTTTACATGCACGCAAAAAATACCCCACTTCCGCATCGCTGCGGCCCCCGTTGCACGGGAGCCGCGGCGACCCTGCTTACCAGTTCAAGCCAAACGACAGCTTGAACGTCCGCATCGGCGAGGCGAGCACGCCGTTCGGCGTGCCGAACGCCGTGTTCAGATCGGCGTAGGTGCCGGTATCGGTGTTGTAGTCCGCGTAATTGGTCCAGTTGAACAGGTTGATGACATCGGCACGGACGTTGAACTTGATGCCCGAACCGGTATCCCATTCCTTGTTCGCCGCCAGGCTGAATTCCTTGTAGCCCAGCGTGGAATCCGGCTTGTACTGAATGATATAGCACTGGTCGTTGCCCGCCAGGCAGTCGGTGCCGTAGCGCGGGGTCTGACTGGCCAGCGACAGCTTGGCCGACAGGGTGACGTCGTACGGCAGGTCGTAGATGCCGGTGACCACCAGGCGGTTCTTCGGGATGCCGCCGGCCTCACGCCAGCCGTAGCCGGCCATCGACGGCTGGTCCAGCGCGTAGTGCTCGCCGTACTGACGGTTCTCCTTCGCATCGGAGAAGGTGTAGGCCACGGTCAGGCCCCAGCCGGATTCCTTGTCGTAGGGCTTGTCCAGCTTCAGCGCCAGCTGGTTGTTGCGCGTCTTCAGGCCGTTGGTGCCGAGCACGATCGCGCTGTAGCCATTGGGCGAGTCGGTCGGCACACCGGAGGTGGTGCCGGGCAGGAAGAACGAGCCGTCGGCACGGCGGTTGCCGCGCAGGAACACGAAGCCGTCCTCGCTGACGATGTGGCTCAGGGTCACGTCCGTGTACCAGTCGTTGCCCCAGAAATGCACCATGTTGCGCATGCCCAGGCTGAACTGGTCGGAGTAAGGCACCTTGATGTTGTTGTCGATCAGGTAGACCTCGCGGCCACCGCCGGCTCCACCGGTGTTGGACGCCGCCAGCCCGGCCAGGCCGGCTTGGGTCGCATAATTCGGATCCCATGCCACGCACGGCTGGCCGAGGCACGGCGTGTTGGCGCTGTTGAAGTAGTAGCTGTAGGAACGGAAGTTGTTGTTCAGCTGCTCCAGCGCCAGGTAGTCGAACAGGTTGCGATCGTACGCGCGACCGGCACCGCCGTAGATCACGTGCGCCTGGTCGCCGAACAGATCGTAGGAGAAGCCCAGGCGCGGCTGCCAGGCATCCTTGAACGCCTTGCGGTTGTTGCCGGTGCTGATGTAGTTGGCGATGTCGTAGTTGGCGTTGTCCAGGTTGCGCCAGTTCAGCAGCGCGCTGGCGACGTCGGCCGGGGTGACGAAGTCGAGGAACGACGGGGTCTTCTCGTAGTCGTAGCGCACGCCCAGGTTCAGGGTCAGGTGCTCGTTGACCTCCCAGTCGTCCTGCAGGTAGATGCCGTACTGCTTGTTCTGCGACTGCACCGAACCGCCGTCGCCGGTGTCGCCGAAGCGCACGCGGTACGGCGTGCCGACATCGCCGAGGATGTTGTAGTAGTACTGCGGATTGGCCGGATTGATCTGGGTCGAATCGAGCTGGATGTCCTTGTACTTCACACCCATCTTGATGGTGTGGCTGCCGTGCCAGTCGAGGCTGTTGAGGGTCAGGTCGTCCTGCAGGGTCCAGCCCTTCTGGCCCTTGTTCTGGAAGCTGCTGCCGGCGCCGGCGCTGAGGATGGTGGTCTCGTTGCCGGCCTGCGGCACGTAGGACAGCACGTAGCCGCTGCCGTCGGTGAGCGGGGTCTGGGTCCAGAACGCGCTCTCGTAGCTCAGGTTCAGGTCGTTGAGGAACGCCTCGCCGCTGTACTGCCAGCGCAGGTTGGCGCGCTTTTCCTTCTGCCCGTTGGTGCTGCCGTGCTGGTAGGTGGTGGTGTCGCCGATGTCCGACAGCTCGTCTTCCTTGCGGTACTTGCCGGTCAGCTCGAACAGGTTGTTGTCGCCCAGGGTCCAGTCGATCTTGCCGAAGTACAGGTCTTCCTTGAACGGGGTGCTGTAGGTGGCCACCAGCGGCTGCAACTGCGCCGGCAACTGGTCGACGCGATCGGCGTAGATGCCGCCCGGGATCACCGTGTTCGGCGTGTTGTATTCCTTGGCCTCGTACGCCACGAAGAAGTGCGCGCGGTCCTTGAGGATCGGGCCGCTGAAGGTGGCGCCGTACTGGGTCTCGGAGAAGTCGTCGCGCTGGCCGGCCTTGCGCTCCAGCGGGCTTTCGGCGCGCCAGTCGTCGTTGGTCGTATCCCAGAAGAAGCTGCCGTGGAAATCGTTGGTGCCGGACTTGGTCGAGGCGACGATCGCCGCGCTGCTGACCTGGTCGAACTCCGCCTTGTAGTTGGAGGTGATGACCTTGTACTCGCCGATCGCCGACTGCGGGAACGGATTGCCGCGGCTGGAATCCTGGCCGCTGACGCCGCCGGTCAGCACGTAGTTCTTCTGGCTGATGCCGTCGATGTAGACGTTGGTGCCGTTGGCCGAGGTCGCACCGGAACGCACCGTGGTGTTGCCCTTGGCATCACGCTGGAACTGCACGCTCGGCACGCTGTCGGCCAACTCCAGGAAGTTGCGCGTGGCCTGCGGCAGCTTCTCGATCTGCACGTTGGAAATGTAGGTGGCGTTCTCCGAAGTGCGGGTTTCCACCAGCACCGGCGGCGCCTGCACCTGCACCGCATCGAGCGTGGTCGCGCCCTGCCCGTTGGCGGTGGCCGCTTCGCCGCCCACGCCCAGGTCCAAGGTCGCGGTCTGGCCAACCTGCACGGTGACGTTCTGCGAGGTGGTCTTGCCGTCGGCGGTGACGTCGATGCGGTAGGAACCCGGCGGCAGGCCGCCGACCGAATAGGTGCCGTTGCTGGTCTGCACGCTGCGGGTCAGACCGGTGGCCAGGTTGGTGGCGGTGACCTGCGCGGACGCGGCCGGTGCCGAATCGACCTTGACCTGGCCGCGGATGGTGGCGCCGGTGCTTTGTGCGAATGCCGGCGCGGCGCCCAGCAGCAGGCAACTGGCGAGGGCGCAGGTCAACAGCTTGCGCGTGGGCCGGGCGGAGTGCGGGGTGTGTTGCATGTGGGGTTTTCCCTCCAGGAAGACGTGATGCTCGTTATGGGTGGTGCGTGGTGCTTCGATGGAACGAAGTGGAACAAGCGATGCGGCGCGGACACCGCGTCGCATCAGGAACGGGCCGTGCTGGAATCGCGCACGACCAACGTAGGAACCAGGGTCTGCCGCTGTCCGTCGTCCGCGTCGGGCCGATCGATCAGCTGCAGTAGGCGATGCATCGCCTGCTCACCAAGCCCGGCGATGCTGACGCGCATGGTGGTGAGGGATGGGTGAACGAAACGCGCCAACGGGATGTCGTCGAAGCCCGCGAGCGCGACGTCGTCGGGCACGCGCACATCACGCTGGGTGAAGGCGTAGAGGCAGCCGAGCGCGGTCATGTCGTTGGCGGCGAACACCGCATCGGGCAGCGCGTCGGCCTGCAGCATCGCCTGTCCGGCGCGGTAGCCGGAGGCTTCGTCGAAGTCGCCCGGAAACTCCTGGCCGTGCGCCTCGCCGGGATGGCGCGCGATGGCGTCGCGGAAGCCGCGCAGGCGTTCGCGCGCGTCGAAGTTCAATTCCGGCCCGCCGATGAAGGCGATGCGGCGATGTCCCATCGCCAGCAGATGCTCGGTCATCGCCACCGCACCGGCATGGTCGTCGATGCTCAGCACCGGGTACTCGGTGCCCGGCAGGTGGGTGTTGATCAACACCGTCGGCAACGCCTGCGGCAGGTTGTCGGTGAGGAAGCCCGGGCGCTCGGCATACGGCGACAGCACCAGCAGGCCGTCGACGCGGCCGCGCATCGCGCGCAGCGCCCGCCCCTGCTCTTCCGGGTCGCCGTGGTAGCTGGACACCAGCAGGTGCTGGCGGCGCGCGCGGGCGGCGCCGTCGATGCCGCGGATCAGTTCGGAGAAGAATTCGCCGTACAGATCGGGCAGCACCACGCCCAGGGTCTGGGTGCGGCGGCTGCTGAGGCTGCGCGCCGCCGCATGCGGGCTGTAGCGCAGGCGTTCGGCCACTTCCAGGACCAGGGTCCGCACCGGCGCGGCCACGTTCTCGTGACCGTTGAGCGCACGCGACACGGTGGCCACGGAAACCCGGGCCTCGCGTGCGACATCTTTGATGGTGACCGCGCTCTTCGCCATCGTGCCGCCCTCCGCGGCAGAGACCTTGAGAAACTGGCGCGGACTGTAATCGTTTTCAGTGCGAGGCAGAAGCCTTTTGTTATTTTTACAATAAACGTCTTATTTTTCAGACACTTGAATAATACGAAACCGACCGGAATTGTGCCGCAACGCAACATAATTCAGGTGCAGATTCCGGTTTTCCGCGGGGTGCGCACCCCGATTCGGGCTGGCGGCACCCGATCGGCCACAGGCGTCAGCCGGCCGTACCCGGCACCTCGGCGCGGATCGACAGCGCATGGATATCGGTCTGCATCATCTCGCCCAGCGCGGCATAGACGGCGCGGTGCCGGGCCAGCGGCGCCATCCCGGCGAAGGCGGCACTGACGATGTGGACATTGAAATGCCCGCGGCCATCGCGCGCGCCGGCATGGCCGGCATGGCGATGGCTGTCGTCCTCGACCTCCAGCGCCTGCGGCGCGAATGCCGCCTCCAGCGCGGCGCGGATGCGCGCCACCCGCTCGGCACCGACCTGGCTCATGGCAGCACCTTGCGGAACGGCCGCACCTCGACCCGGGCGTAGACCCCGGCAGCGACATACGGATCGGCCTCGGCCCAGGCCTGCGCCTCGGCCAGCGAGTCGAACGCAGCCACCACCAGGCTGCCGCTGAAGCCGGCCGGGCCCGGATCCTCGGCGTCGATCGCCGGGCACGGCCCGGCCAGCAACAGCCGCCCGGCCTCCTGCAACTGGGTCAGCCGCTGCAGATGCGCCGGCCGTGCCACCGCCCGCCGCGGCAGCGCATCGGCCACGTCGTACCCCTCGATCACGTACCACATCGCGTCTTCGCCCTCGTTCTATCTTCACAGACGTGCCATTGTAGGACCTGCCCCGGTGCGGCGGCGCTGGACACCGACCCCGCCGGCGCATTACCCTTGGTTCCATTGCACGCGGCCGGATGCAGCGGCCCATCGGTGATCGGCGACCCCAAGCCCCTTCCGACGACCGATTCGCTGCCTGACACCGCCCGCGCAGACGTCCTCCTCTGTAGTTCCCGCCGCCACGACACGCGTGGCGTGCGTCGTGTGTCTTGTTGAAGTACCGAGCGCGTTGCGGGGACGACGCGCCATTGAACCGCAGCACTGCCGGCAAGGAGCCGCGCCGGGTCGCGCCTGCCCGGCCCTTCGCTACCGCAACACCGATGTCCAACCGATGACCTCCGAACTCGCGCTCGACGCGAACCCGCCAATCCAGACGACCCCGCCACAGCAGCAGGAAATGCCGCTGGCGGTCGTGCATGGGCAACCGGTACTGCAGATCCCGCAGGATCTGTATATCCCGCCGGATGCGCTGGAAGTCATCCTGGACGCGTTCGAAGGCCCGCTTGACCTGCTGCTGTACCTGATCCGCCGGCAGAACCTGGACATCCTGGACATCCCCGTCGCCGAGATCACCCGGCAGTACGTGGACTACATCAACGTGATGCAGGAGCTGCGCTTCGAACTGGCGGCCGAGTACCTAGTGATGGCCGCGATCCTGGCCGAGATCAAGTCGCGGATGCTGTTGCCGCGGCCGCCGGCCGAAGACGGCGAGGAAACGGACCCGCGCGCCGAACTGGTCCGCCGCTTGCAGGAGTACGAACGTTTCAAGCAGGCCGCCGAGGACATCGACGCGCTGCCGCGGCAGGACCGCGACACCACCCCGGCACACGCCCACGTACCGGACCGGGCCGCGGTCAAGCTGCCGCCGCCGGTGGAGCTGAAGGAGATGCTGCTGGCGCTGTACGACGTGCTCAAGCGCGCCGAACTGTTCAGCGGCCACGCCATCAAGCGCGAGGCGCTGAGCGTGCGCCAGCGCATGGGCGATGTGCTGGGCCGTCTGGACGACGGCAAGTTCCACCGTTTCGAATCGCTGTTCAGTGCCGAGGAAGGCAAGCTGGGCGTGCTGGTCACCTTCCTGGCGCTGCTGGAACTGGCCAAGGAGCAGTTGCTGGACATCGTCCAGGAGCCGCTGGCGCACGTCCCCGCCGATGCCGCCGAGCGGCCGCCGCTGCCGCCGATCTACGTCAAGTCGCTGGCGCTGGGCAACACCAACGCACCGCTGCAGTTCAACAGCGAGTTCGACGACAGCGACGCCGCCGACGCCACCACCTGAGTCCACCGAGAACCCGTCCACGCATGGATCAAGCGCTGATCAACCGCATCGTCGAGGCCGCCCTGCTCGCCGCCAACCAGCCGTTGCCGCTGGCGCAGTTGCACGGCCTGTTCCCGGAGGAGGAACCCGCGCCGCCGGGCAGCATCGAGCGCGCGCTGGAACTGCTGCGCGAGGCCTGCGAGGGCCGCGGCGTGGAGTTGGTCGAAGTGGCCTCCGGGTTCCGCTACCAGGTGCGCAGCGACGTGCATGCCTGGGTGGCGCGGCTGTGGACCGAGCGCAAGACCCGCTACACCCGTGCCACGCTGGAGACCCTGGCGCTGATCGCCTACCGGCAGCCGATCACCCGCGGCGAGATCGAGCAGGTGCGCGGCGTGGCGGTCAGCAGCAACATCATCCAGGCGCTGGAAGAGCGCGAATGGATCCGCGTGGTCGGGCACCGCGACGTGCCGGGCAAGCCGGCGCTGTTCGGCACCACCAAGACCTTCCTGGACTATTTCGGGCTCAAGCGCCTGGACGAACTGCCGCCGCTGTCCGAACTCAAGGACATCGGCGAACTGGAACCGCAGCTGCCGCTGGACCGCGACGCGCTGCCGGTCGGCGACATGGCCCAGGCCGATGCCGCCCCGGGCAACGACGCCGATCAGGGTGACCAGGGCGACACCACGGCACACGCCGCGGCCGCCGGCGAATCCGCCGAGCCCAGCGCGACGGCGCAGGCAGACGCGGCCGCAGACGCCGATGACGATGCCGACGTAGCAGCAGACGCAAGCGACACCGCAACACCACACACCCCCGCGACCGACGACGCCCACGCGTCGACGGCCACGGATCCCACGACCGCCCCGACGGGCGAACCCGAAGCCGCGCCGGGAGAGCGCGCGGCGGATGCGAACGAAGCCGAAGACAACGCCGTCGCGACGACGACCGTGGCTGTTGACGATGCCGATTCCGAACCACAGGCCGACGCGCAACGCGCCGGCCGGAGCCAAGTAAATGAGTGACACCTCCCGCAAGCTGTCGTTGAACAAGCTCTCGCTCAAGCGCGATGCCGCTGCCGCCGAGCAGCCGAAACTGGAAGAACGCCTGCACAAGGTCCTGGCCCAGGCCGGGCTGGGGTCGCGCCGGGCGCTGGAACAGCGCATCGCCGACGGCCTGGTCAAGGTCAACGGCGAGGTCGCGCAGACCGGCATGTCGATCCGCAGCGGCGACAAGATCGAGCTGGACGGCCGCAGCTTCGTCGCCAGCGCGCTGACCGAGCCCTCGCGCGTGCTGATCTACAACAAGCCCGAAGGCGAAGTGACCACGCGCGAAGATCCCGAAGGCCGTCCGACCATCTTCGAGGCGCTGCCGGCGCTGAAGGGCGCGCGCTGGATCGCGATCGGCCGCCTGGACATCAACACCACCGGCCTGCTGCTGCTCACCACCGACGGCGAGCTGGCCAACGCGATGATGCACCCCTCCTACGAGATCGAGCGCGAGTACGTGGTGCGCGTGCGCGCCCCGGAAGGCGAAGAGACCGTGCCCGACAGCATGGTCGAGCGGCTCTCGCGCGGCGTGCTGCTGGAGGACGGCGGCGCCAAGTTCGACGAGATCGAACGCATCGGCGGCACCGACTCGCACGACTGGTTCCGGGTGGTGGTCAAGGAAGGCCGCAACCGCGAAGTGCGGCGCCTGTGGGAATCGCAGGGCTGCCAGGTCAGCCGGCTCAAGCGCACCCGCTACGGCAAGATCGCGCTGCCGCGCGAACTGCTGCGCGGGCACTCGATGGAACTGGCGCAGGACAAGGTCGAGGCGCTGCGCGCCGAGCTGAAGCTGGAGGAAGGCACCCCGTCGGCGCTGACCCTGCAGCCGGTGATCGGCCAGCGCAAGGCGGCCAAGGCCACCGTGCAGGTCGGCCGCGGCGGCAACGCCTACGTCAACGGCCACAACACCGCCGACGAAGGCCGCGAGCTGCGCCGCTTCGACAATTTCCGCGAGGACCGCGGCCGCGGCCGCGGCGGCAAGAAGCCGCACGGCGGCCTGACCGTGAGCGGCGAAATGGCCGCCAAGCAGGCGCAGAAGCCGTTCAAGCAGCGCACGCCGAAGGGCCCCAAGCCGCTGCCGGACGGCAACCCGGCCGCGTTCCGCACCTGGTACGTGCCCGATGGCGTGAGCACCGGCCCGACCGGCCACCGCAACGCCGGTCCCGGTGGTCGCGGCCAGGGCCAAGGTCAGGGCCAGGGGCGTCCTTACGCCAAGCCGCGTCCGGCCGGTGCCGGTGCGGGCGCCGGAGCCGGCCAGGGCCGCGGTCAGGGCCAAGGCCAGGGGCAGCGCAAGGCGCACCCGTACGGGCATCCGGCCAATGCGCCGAGCTTCCCGTCCGATCACGCCAACCCCGGCTTCAGTCCCTACGGCGCCGCGCCGCGCGCAGCGCGCCCGGCCGGCGGCCAGAAGCGCGGCCCGGGTCCGGGCGGACGCCCCGGCGGCGGCAACCGCCCGGCCGGCGGTCGTCCTCCGGGCGGCGGCGGCCGTCCCGGCGGCGGCGGCAACCGCGGCGGTTCGCGCGGCGGCTGAGTGACGGTGCCGGCGCGGCGCGCGTCGGCCAGCCCCGCTCCCGACAAGGGCGTCTGCGCAAGCGGCGCCCTTTTTCGTTGGGCGCTAGCGCCAGCGGAAATGGAGCAGGCCGCTCGACGCCGGCGTCCGCGTCACCTACGTGAGACGGTCCGCATCGCGGCCACCCACTCGCTCAAGCATCGGCAGGATCGTTCCTGCAGTCCGCAAACCCGGCGGGCACCTGCCTGGCGGTCCAGTCGCCATGAGAAGACTTCGCGACGAGCAGCGCCGAGGTTGCGTTGTAGCTCGGGGCGCTTGTGTCGCCTGGCCTGGCCAGCCCGCTGTCATGGAAACACAGGCGTACGGACGTGGGGTCGGCAGATAGCACCTCGAAGCGCATCATCCAGCCTTTGTCGGCCTGGAGCAGGCGGGCGCCATTGGCGGTTTTTGTGACGTCCACGAAGCC
The DNA here is from genome assembly GCF_014199735.1 of Xanthomonas sp. 3307. Taxonomy (NCBI): domain Bacteria; kingdom Pseudomonadati; phylum Pseudomonadota; class Gammaproteobacteria; order Lysobacterales; family Lysobacteraceae; genus Xanthomonas; species Xanthomonas sp. 3307. The sequence goes on from NZ_JACHOG010000001.1 coordinate 193,626, forward strand.
ATAGTCCGCGAACGTCGTCTTCCCCGGCATGCGACGGGGACCGACCGAGTTGGGAAAAGAGGTCAGGTCCAGGTGCTGGATGACCGCATCCGCGACGCCTGCCTCCTGCGAGGCGGCCAGGGACGAAGCACCGACCCCAAGCGCGACCAGGCCAACCAGCATTCCGGCATTCATGCGGACGATCTCGCGCACAGAGGGAGGACCGCGATGATAGGCAGCGCGAAGCCCCACGCTCAATGGCGATGGCCGTGGCGGCTGCCGCCCACGCGGCGCTCGATGGCGTCCTCGCTAGTGAGCGACATGCATGTGGCGACACCAGCGCGCGCAGTAGTGTGCCGTTCGCCCTGCGCGGACGAAGCCGATATCCTGGCGCATCCGGCGGCCACCGCTGTTGGCCGCTCTTACCAACCAGGAATCCCGATGACACGGAAGATGAAGATCGCCCTGCCGCTGCTGATCGCCGGCGTGCTGAGCCTCGCCGCCTGCCAGAAGGCGCAGCAGAAGGCCCAGGAAGAAATCGCCGCGGCGCAGAACCCCTACCCTGCCAGTTCGCCGCTGCACGCGCCGTTCGATCGCATGCTGCGCAAGCTGGCCAACGATCCGCGCTACGTGGCGCTGCTCAAGCAGAGCGGCCCGCAGGCGCAGCAGGCCGGCTTCCAGTTGGCGCAGAACGGCATCGCGCGGCTGGACCACGCGACGCTGGAACAGCGCCTGCAGATCCTCTCCCAGGTCAGCGAAAAGGTCGATGTGTCGCAATGCGCCGTGTTGGCCCGCGGCGGCAATCCCAACGACGCGCAGGCGCTGAGCGCGGCGATGCTGTCGGGACTGGAAAAGCTGCCGCAGGCGCAGATCGACCGCTGGTTCGATGCCTCCCTGAAGGCCACCGACGCGGAGTTGAACAAGACGCCGGCGCAGACGGTGGCGCCGGAGCAGATCCAGGCGGCGATGGGCACGCTGGTCAAGTCGCTGCCCGCCGACCAGCAGCAGCGCCTGATGCGGGTGTTGCCGGAGATCGCCAAGGCCAGCGACGAGGACGCCTGCTGGACCGCGCGCACCCTGTACCGCCAGGCATTGGCGACCCCGGAGCCGGTGCGCGGCCAGCTGGCCTGGGTGTTCGCGCAGCAGTAAGCACAGAGCAGACATGAAGCGCGTCCTTGCGCAGGGCGCGCTTGGCCGGGGCGCCTTGCATCTCCAAGGCGTAGCCGACTTGTGGTGGATGACCGCGAGACACCGTTGACGCAACAAAAAAGAATCCAGGCGCACTGCGCCTGGATTCGATTCGCTTGCGTCGTAACCGCCACGCCTGCGCCGCAGCGCAGGCAGGAGGCGGCGCCTTACTTGCGGCGCTCGATCACGAAGTTGCCGACGTTGACGCCCAGATCGACGCCTTCGCCCGTGCCGGCCAGGGCCAGCGAGATATCGCCCTTGGTGACGACCTGCGCGGTGCTGGACTTCACCAGGCCCGCGTGTGCTTCGGCGGCGGCATAGGTTCCGAACAGGTCATTGAGGCTGTAGGCGCCGCTGAAGGTGCCGCGGCCGCCGACGATCTTGGACTTGCCGACCGTCAGGCCACCGCCCTTGCTGCTGATCTTGACCGGAATTACCGCGCCGTCGTTGCAGGTGATGGTGCCGGTGCCCTTGGCGGTCTTGTAGAGCACCGACCAGCCCGACAGGTTGAAGGAGAGTTTGCAATCGATGTTGCCGGCGGCCTGGGCCTGCGGCGCGAGGGCGGCCGCGCCCAGCAGTGCGAGCAGAGAAAGCGACTTGATCATGTGAGCATTACCGGTGGGTGGACTGGCCGCGAGAGTAGCAACGGGGTTGTCGCGGCCGCGACAAGGTAACGGGGGCGCCGCGCGTGCGTTCAGCAGGCATTTCCACTTGCGGCGGGCAAGGCCAGCCGCGGATGCGAGGGCAACTCCCATGACGGAGTCGACCGTGGCTCAGTAGCAGACGTCGCTCCCTCGACCCAGGCTTCATGGCGCCTCGCAGCGCCGGCTTTCGTCGCGATCAAGCCGGAGGCCGCTTGTCGCGTAGGAGCGGCTTCAGCCGCGACGGGCTTTCCCGAGAACGCCTCGGTCGCGGCTGAAGCCGCTCCTACGAGGACACTTTCATCGCTATCGGAGGTGTCGTCCAACCACGACCGGGGTGTTTCCGGCGAACCGAGTCGCGGCCCAAGCCACTCCTCTCCCGCTAATCGTCCAGGCTGAAGGCGTCCGCATCGAGCATGGCCGGGAAGCGCGCGCGGTGCGCGGCCAGCGCGGCGGCGGAGATGGTGGTGGTGGCCACCTGCTCGCGCTCGCGGATCTCCAGCTGCGGCTGGCCGAGGAAATCGATCACCGCGCTGTCGCCGGCATAGTGCAACTCGTTGCCGTCCACGCCGACGCGGTTGACCGCGGCCACGAAGCACAGGTTCTCGATCGCGCGCGCGCGCAGCAGCGTGCGCCAGGCGTAGGCGCGCGCCGACGGCCAGTTGGCGACGAACAGCTGCAGGTCGAAATCCAGCTGGCCGGGGCGCTCGACATCGTAGCGGTTGCGGCAGAACACCGGAAAGCGCAGGTCGTAGCAGACCTGCGGATTGATCCGCCAGCCTTTCCACTCCACGCACAGGCGTTCGCGCCCGGCGGCATAGCGCAGATGTTCGTTGCCGTAGCGGAACAGGTGGCGCTTGTCGTAGTGCTGCAGCGCGCCGTCCGGCGTGGCCCACAGCAGCCGGTTGAACACCTTGGCCTCGCCGTCGGCGCCGGGCACGCGCAACTGCACGCTGCCGGTCACCGCCGCGCCCAGTCGCGCCGCCTGCTCGCGGATCCAGGCCACGGTCGGCCCGTTCATGTCCTCGGCCTGCGCCAGCGCATCGTTGGAGAAGCCGCTGGTGAAGGTCTCTGGCAGGATCACCAGGTCGGTGACGCCGGCCAGCGGCGCCAGCAATTCGGCGTAATGCACGCGGTTGCCGGCCGGATCGTGCCAGCGGGTGTCGCCCTGGACCAATGAAATCCTCAGATCCTGTGCCACCTGTGTCATCCCCAACGTACTCCGATGCAGATCGTGCCGACCAGGCACAGCAGCCCAAGTGTAGGCGTTACCCATGGCAGGTGGCGGACCAGGCGGTTGGCGAGCGTGCCCCGCTCCTGCGGCGTCAGGAGGCCGAGATAGCGGTCCACGTAGGCCTGCCGCCGGAACGGCACCACCCCGAAATCCATCCCGACACGCTGACCACGATCAGCCAATCCAGTCAGCACATGCCCGTAGAACAGCGCGCCGTCGACCACCGCGCAGACCGCCGCCAACCCGAACGTGACCCCGAAATAGATCCCAGCGACCGACATACCCTACCCCGCCCAGTAACCGGCTTCCACGAATCCCGATTCCCCATTCCCGAATCCCGGTGCTTACGCGCGCTACAGCGCGCGAAGCCGCTCGATCGCCGCATCCAGCGTCGCCTCGTTCTTGGCGAAGCACAGCCGCGCCAGGCGCTGCCCTTGCGGCGGGTCCTGGTAGAACGGCGACAGCGGGATCGCCGCCACGCCCTTCTCGATGGTCAGCCACTTCACGAACTCGGTATCGGGCAGGTCGCTGACTGCCGAATAGTCCACCAGCTGGAAATAGCCGCCAGGCACCGGCAGCGGTTTCAGCCGGGTGCCTAGCAACTGCGCACGGAAGCGGTCGCGCTTGGCCTGGTAGAACGCGCCGAGCTGTTCGTCGTGCTCGGGCTCCTCGCGGATCATCGCGGCGAAGGCGTGCTGGGCCGGGCCGAAGCTGGTGAAGGTGTTGTACTGGTGGACCTTGCGGAACTCGGCGCTGAGCGCCGGCGGCGCGATCGCGTAGCCGATCTTCCAGCCGGTGCAGTGATAGGTCTTGCCGAAGCTGGAGACGACGAAAGCGCGCTCGCGCAGCTCCGGCCAGCGCAGCACCGATTCGTGGCGGCGGCCGTCGAACACGATGTGCTCGTAGACCTCGTCGGAGATCAGGAAGATGTCGCTGCCACGCAGCAGCTCGGCCACCGCCTGCAGGTCGTCGGCACCGAACATCGCCCCGGACGGGTTGTGCGGGCTGTTGAGCATCAGCAGGCGGGTGCGCGGGGTGATCGCCGCGCGCACGCGCTCCCAGTCCACCGCGAACGTGTGCGGGTCCAGCGGCACGTGCACCGCACGCGCGCCGGCCAGGTCGATCGCCGGCTCGTAGCTGTCGTAGGCCGGATCCAGCACGATCACTTCCTCGCCCGGGCGCACCACGGCGTGGATGGCGTTGAACAGCGCCTCGGTGGCGCCGCTGGTGACGGTGACCTCGGTGTCGGCATCGACCTGGGCGCCGTAGCAGCGCAGCGCCTTCTCGGCGATCGCCTGGCGCAGCGCCGGCACGCCGGTCATCGGCGGGTATTGGTTGTGGCCGTCGCGCATGGCGCGGGCGAGTGCCTCGATCAGCCGCGGTGGCACCGGGAAATCGGGAAAGCCCTGGCCCAGGTTGACCGCACCGTGCTCGGCGGCCAGTTGCGACATCACGGTGAAGATGGTGGTGCCCACCTTGGGCAGCTTGGTCTGCGGATGCATGCGGGGGATCTGCGGGCAGCGGGAAAACGCCGAGTGTACGCAAAGCCGCTTGCCGGCGATGCGCGATCGCCTGGCCGCCGCCACGGGGCAATGTGCGCATCGCCGCGTGTGGCCGCTGCCGGCATCCGCCGGACGCCCGCATGCCGATACAATGCGCGCCTTCCCTTGCCGCCCGCCGCCGCGCCATCCGCCGCGGCCTTCGCCGATGACCGATCCGCTGTACACCCCGCCGCCGCTGCTGGCCGCGCACGGGCTCACGTTCGCCCGCGACGACGCGGCGGTGTTCGGTCCACTGGACTTCCACCTGGATGCCGGCGAGGCGCTGCTGGTGCAGGGCGACAACGGCGCCGGCAAGACCACCCTGCTGCGGGTGCTGGTCGGCCTGCTGCGTGCCGAGGCCGGGCGCATCGAGATCGACGGCCACCCGGTGCGGCGCGGCGACCGTGCCCGCTTCATGGCCTACCTGGGCCACCTGGGCGCGCTGAAGGCCGACCTGAGCACCCTGGAGAACCTGCACTATCTGTGCGGCCTGCAGGGGCGCCGGGCCAAGCAGATGCCCGGCAGCGCGCTGGCCATCGTCGGCCTGGCCGGTTACGAGGACACCCTGGTGCGGCAGTTGTCGGCCGGGCAGAAGAAGCGCCTGGCGCTGGCGCGGATGTGGCTGTCGCCGGCGCCGCTGTGGCTGCTCGACGAGCCCTACGCCAACCTCGACCTGGACGGCATCACCTTGGTCAACCGCATGATCGCCGCGCACCTGCGCAGCGGCGGCGCGGCCCTGGTGACCACCCATGGCGCCTATGCCGCGCCACCGGTGCGTACCCGCATGCTGACCTTGAGCGGAGTCGCCGCATGAGCCTGGCCACGCCCGTTCCCTCCCTTTGGCAGGCCACCCGCGCACTGCTGGTGCGCGACCTGCGCCTGCTGTGGCGCCGCCGCGGCGACGCGCTGCAGCCGGCGCTGTTCGCCCTGCTGATCGTGGCCCTGTTCGCGCTGGCGCTGGGCAACCAGCCGCGCCTGCTCGGCGAGGTGGCCGGCGCCGCGCTGTGGCTGGCGGTGCTGCTGGCCGGTCTGCTGGCACTGGACAGCCTGTTCCGCAGCGATGCCGAGGACGGCTCGCTGGAGCAGTGGCTGCTGGCGCCGGTGCCGCTGGCCTGGCTGGTACTGGTGCGGGTGCTGCTGCACTGGGTCACCACCGCGTTGCCGCTGATCGTGGCCGCGCCGCTGCTCGGCGAATTGCTGCACCTGCCGCATGACCGCATGCCGGTGCTGCTGGCATCGTTGGCGCTGGGGACCCCGCTGCTGAGCCTGCTCGGCGCGGTGGTCGCGGCGCTGACGGTGGGCATGAAGCGCGCCGGCATCCTGGTCGCGCTGCTGGCCTTGCCGCTGTATGTGCCGGTGCTGGTGTTCGGCGCCGGCAGCGTGGCGGCGGCGGCGCAGGGCCTGGACCCGGCCGGCGGCCTGCTGTTGCTGGCCGCGGGTCTGGTGGCGGGCCTGGTGCTGGCGCCACTGGCGGCGGCCGCGGCGATCCGCATCTCGCTGAGCTGAGCCGTTGGCGCAGCGCCGGCGCGGCGGCGGCCGTACCATGCAAGCGCAGTGCTCCATCGCCGTTCCGTCGTTGTCGCATCGAAGCCCGCCTCCCGCCAGCTAGAATCGTCCGCATGGTCTCTCTCGTCCGCTGGTTCCACCAACTCGGTTCGCCGCCGACCTTCGATCGCTTCGCTGCGCGCTGGACCCCGTGGTGTTACCTGGCGGCGCTGCTACTGGCCGGCGTGGGCATCTGGCAGGCGCTGTTCGTGGTGCCGGCCGACCGCCTGCAGAGCGACGCCTTCCGCATCCTCTACATCCATGTGCCCAGCGCCTGGATGAGCCTGTTCGTGTTCGGCCTGATGGCCGTGTACGCGGCCATCGCCCAGGTGTGGCGGATCAAGTTGTGCGAGATCCTGGCGATGGCCTGCGCGCCGATCGGCGCCGCCTTCACCCTGATCACCCTGCTGACCGGCAGCATCTGGGGCAAGCCGATGTGGGGCGCCTGGTGGGACTGGGACCCGCGCCTGACCACCGAGCTGATCCTGCTGTTCCTGTACATCGGCGTGATGGGCCTGTACCTGGCGATCGAGGACCGGCGCACCGCCGCGCGTGCGGCCGGGCTGCTGGCCATCGTCGGCGTGGTGCTGCTGCCGGTGATCCGCTATTCGGTGGTGTGGTGGAACTCGCTGCACCAGGGCCAGACCATCCGCCTGTTCGGCCAGTCCAGCATGGACCCGAGCATGCTGCCGCCGCTGTGGCTGATGGTGGCCGCGACCAAGTTCTGGTTCGCCGGCTCGCTGCTGGCGCGCGCGCGCGCCGACAACCTGCGCCGCGAGGCCGGCAAGGATTGGGTGACGCAACTGGCGGAGGCGCGCGGATGAACTACCTGCCGTATGTGGTCGGCGCCTATGCGGTGTTCGCCGGCGTGCTGCTCGCCGATTTCGTGCTGGCGCGGCTGCAGGTGCGCACTGCGCTGCGGGCGGCGCGGCTGCGCGCGCAACGCAAGCGCCAGGCCAAGGCCGAACCGGCGCCGCCGCTGGAGCTGAGCCGATGAACCCGCAGCGCAAGCGCCGCCTGCTGTGGCTGATGCTGCTGGTGCTGGCCGCCGGCCTGACCACCACGCTGGTGGCGATGGCCCTGCAGCGCAATACCGCCTACCTGTACACCCCGGCCGAAGTGCTGGCCGGCAAGACCGGCGCGCACGCGCGCTTCCGCCTCGGCGGCATGGTCGAGAAAGGCTCGTTCCAGCGCGCCCCGGGTTCGCTGCAGTCGCACTTCCGCGTGACCGACGGCGATGCGCAACTGACCGTGCGTTACGACCGAATCCTGCCCGACCTGTTCCGCGAGGGCCAGGCGGTGGTGGCCACCGGCAGCATGCACGACGGCGTGTTCGTCGCCGAGGACGTGCTGGCCAAGCACGACGAGACCTACATGCCGAAGGAACTGGCGGACAAGATGGGGGATGCGCATCGGAAGCATGACGTGGGGACGATGCAGTGATGGCGCGGAGAGGTCGGGACTCGGGACCCGGGACCCGGGACCGGGAAAAGCGGTTGCACAACGTCTGCAGCTTGGCTGCGCATTTCCGCATCGAAACTGGTTTTCTCTGCTTTGCCCGGCTCTCGGCTTCTCCCGCGACCACACCACAGCCGTCGCATATGCGCTCTTCCGGGCCCCGGGCCCCGGGTCCCGGGTCCCGGCCGCACCATGCTTCCTGAACTCGGCCAACTCTTCCTCATCCTCGCCCTGCTCACCGCCGTGCTGCAGGCGGCGCTGCCATTGGCCGGCGCGCAGCGCGGCGATGCGCGCTGGATGGGCGTGGCGCGGCCGGCGGCGTTCGCGCAGCTGGCGCTGGTCGCCGGCGCCTTCGCGATCCTCACCCACGCCTTCGTGACCCAGGATTTCTCGGTGGCCTATGTCGCCGAGAACTCCAACTCGCTGCTGCCGCTGGTATACCGCTACTCCGCGGTGTGGGGCGCGCACGAGGGTTCGCTGCTGCTGTGGACGCTGATCCTGGCGCTGTGGACCGGCGCGGTGGCGCTGTATTCGCGGCGCCTGCCGGCGCAGGTGGTGGCGCGGGTGATCGGCACCCTCGCGCTGGTGAGCGTGGGCTTCCTGGCGTTCCTGCTGTTCACCTCCAACCCGTTCGCGCGGCTGCTGCCCGCGCCGCTGGAAGGGCGCGATCTCAATCCGCTGCTGCAGGACCCCGGCCTGGTAATCCATCCGCCGCTGCTGTACGCCGGCTACGTCGGCTTCGCGGTGCCGTTTGCGTTCGCCATTGCCGCGCTGCTGGACGGCCAGGTGGACGCGCGCTGGCTGCGCTGGACGCGGCCGTGGACCAATGTGGCCTGGGGCTTTCTGACCATCGGCATCGCGCTCGGCAGCTGGTGGGCGTACTACGAACTGGGCTGGGGCGGCTGGTGGTTCTGGGATCCGGTGGAGAACGCCAGCTTCATGCCATGGCTGGCCGGTGCGGCGTTACTGCATTCGCAGGCGGTCACCGAAAAGCGCGGCAGCTTCGGCGCCTGGACCCTGCTGCTGGCGATCGCCGCATTCTCACTGTCGCTGCTGGGCACCTTCCTGGTCCGCTCCGGCGTGCTGACCAGCGTGCACTCCTTCGCCGCCGATCCCACCCGCGGCCTGTTCATCCTGGTGTTCCTGAGCCTGCTGTGCGGCGGCGCGCTGCTGCTGTACGCACTGCGCGGCGGCCGCGTGGCGGCGTCGGCCGACGAGGCGCGGCAACGCTTCGCCCCGGCCTCGCGCGAGACCCTGCTGCTGGCCAACAACCTGCTGCTGACCTGCGCCTGCGCGATGGTGCTGCTGGGCACGCTGTATCCGCTGCTGGCCGATGCGCTGGACCTGGGCAAGCTGTCGGTGGGACCGCCCTACTTCGGCACCTTGTTCATCGTGCTGATGGCGCCGCTGGTGGCGCTGCTGCCGTTCGGCCCGCTGACCCGCTGGCAGCGCGAACAGGCGTCGCGGCCACTGGCATTGCTGGCACCGTGGGCGGGCCTGGCTCTGCTGGCCGGCGCGATCGGCTTCTTCCTGGCACCGCAGGGCGCGTGGAAGACCGCCGCCGGCGTCGCCGCGGCAACCTGGGTGCTGCTGGGCACCGCGCGCTTCGTGTGGAGCCGGCGACAGCTCAAGGGCAGCCGCTTCACCGCCGAGATGCTGGGCATGACCCTGGCCCACACCGGCATCGCGGTGTTCCTGGCCGGCGCGCTGCTGGTCGAGGCGCTGGAACAGCAGCGCGAAGTGGCGCTGGCGCCCGGACAGCACCTGGACCTGGGCCGCTACCGCTTCGAGCTGCAGGGCCTGGACGAGCGCAAGGGCCCCAACTACGTGGCCGAACGCGCGCACGTGCAGGTGCTGCGCGACGATCGCCCGCTGGCGCTGCTGCACCCGGAAAAGCGCCTGTACGCCAGCGGCGGCCAGAACATGACCGAGGCCGGGATCCACCCCGGCCTGTTCGGCGACGTCTACGTCGCCCTGGGCGAGCCGCTGGGCGGCAACGCCTGGGCGATGCGCGTGCACGTCAAACCCTTCGTGCGCTGGATCTGGCTTGGCGCGGCGCTGATGGCGCTGGGCGGTTTCGTCACCGCCGCCGACCGGCGCTTCCGTCGTTCTCCGGAGACCCCCTGATGTCCGCTCCCGCTCCACGCCGCCTGCCGTTGCCCGCCATCCTGCTGGGCGCCCTGTTCTTCCTCGGCATGCTGGCGCTGATGGTGTATGCGGTGCAGCGCTCCGGCAGCGCCGATCGCGACGCGCTGCCGTCGGCCCTGATCGGCAAGCCGGCACCGGCGTTCGAACTGCCGCTGCTGCACGACGCCTCGATCCGCGTGCGCAGCAGCGAGTTGCGCGGCGCGCCGTACGTGCTCAACGTGTGGGGCAGCTGGTGCCCGGCCTGCCGCGAGGAACACCCGGTGCTGACCCGCTTCGCGCTGAGCAAGCGCGTGCGGGTGATCGGCTACGACTGGAAGGACAGCCGCGAAGACGCGCTGCGCTGGCTGGAACAGCTCGGCAATCCGTTCCTGGCGGTGCTGTTCGACCCCGAAGGGCGTACCGCGATCGACTGGGGCGTGGCCGCGGCACCGGAGACCTTCCTGGTCGATGCGCGCGGCGTGGTGCGTTGGAAGCACGCCGGCCCGCTGACCGACCAGATCATCCGCGACGAACTGCTGCCGGCCTTGCAGCAGGCCGAGCGCGACGCGCCGCCGACGCGGGCGCAGGGCAAGGCCACCCCATGAGCCACGGCCGGCGTGCGCTGCGGCTGGGCCTGCTGGCGCTGCTGGCGTGGTCCACGCTGGCCGGCGCCGAACCGGTGTCCGATCCGACGCCGCTGGCCTACCGCTCCGCCGCCGAGGAAGCGCGCTTCCATGCGCTGACCGCGGAACTGCGCTGCGTGCAATGCCAGAACCAGTCGCTGGCCGATTCGCACGCGCAGATCGCCATGGACCTGCGCCGCGAAGTGCTGGAGCTCATGCACCAGGGCAAGTCGGATGCGCAGATCAAGCAGTTCCTGGTCGATCGCTACGGCGAGTTCGTGCTGTACCGGCCGCAGCTGGAAGCGCGGACCTGGCTGCTGTGGTTCGGCCCCTTGCTGCTGTTGGCCGGCGGCGCGGTGGTGCTGATCCGGATGGTGCGCCGGCGCGCGCCGGCGGCGACCGCGCTGCCGCTGCAGGACGAACAGGAGTGGTGAGGCGATGCTGAGTTGGGGCATGTCGGCCGCGGCGGTGGCGCTGGCGGCGCTGGTGTTCGCGGTGGTGCTGTGGCCGCTGCGCAGCGGCGGGCGCAAGGGCGCGGTGCTGGCGGTGGCGGTACTGGCGTTGGGTGTGGCGACCGCAGCGCTGTACGCCCTGGTCGGCACTCCGCGTGCCTTGCAGGCGCAGAACCGCGAGGCGCCGCGCACGCTGGAAGACGGCGTCAAGCAACTGCAGGCGGCGCTGGCCAAGGATCCGAACCGCGCCGACGGTTGGGCCCTGCTCGGCCGCAGCCAGCTGTCGCTGGGCCACGCCGCCGAGGCCGCCAACGCCTTCGCACGCGCCGTGCAATTGGCGCCGGAGCAGGCGCCCTTGCTGATCGAAGCGGCCGAGGCGCGTGCGCTGGCCAATCCGCAACGGCAGTTCGACGACCAGGCGCTGGCCTGGCTGCAGCATGCCCTGCAACTGGCACCGGGCAGCGAACGCGGCGCCTGGTTCCTGGGCATCGCCCAGCGCCAGCGCGGCCAGGACGCCGCCGCAGCCGCCACCTGGGAAGCGCTGTTGCCGCGCGTGGATGCGGCCACCGCCGCGGCGCTGCGGCCGCAGATCGATGCGGCCCGCACCGCGGCCGGTCTGCCGGCCTTGCCCGCCGCCGGCAGCGCGGCCGCCCCGGCGCAGAACGCGAAGGCCCCGGCCAGCAGCGGCCTGACCGTGGCGGTGTCGCTGGATCCGGCGTTCGCCGCCCGCGTACGCCTGCGCGGCGACGCCAGCGTCTTCGTGATCGCGCGCGTGCCGGGCGGCCCACCAATGCCGGTGGCGGTGCAGAAGCATCCGCTGCAGGCACTGCCGTTGCGGGTGACACTGAGCGATGCGGACAGCCCGATGCCGACGCAGAAACTCTCGCAGCTGCAGCAGGTGCAGGTGGTGGCGCGGCTGTCGGCCAGCGGCAATGCAATGCGTCAGGAGGGCGATCTGGAATCGGCGCCGGTGACGGTGACCCTGCCGGCGACCGCGCCGGTGGAGCTGGTGATCGGCAAGCCGTAGCCGTTGCGACATGGACGCAGGCGTGGCTTCTGGCTTTTTGTGGGATCGGTTGCAAGCAGCCTCACCAGGGAAACCCGGTCGCGGGTAGAGCTAGAACCCATCAACGATGGGAGGCGTACTTGTAGGAGCGGCTTCAGCCGCGACGAGGCGCTACCGATAAAGCCCGTCGCGGCTGAAGCCGCTCCTACACATAACCCGCAGTCCCTCTTGCAAGTGCCCTGAAGCCGTTCCTACGCGGCAATGAACCGTCACGCTGATTCACGTACGACCAAATGATGGGAAGCGGCCGCCAGCGGCTCCTGCACATCCGGCCGGTCGCATCGCCATCGACAAGCTGCATCTCGCACCACGCATACGCCGGATGCGCGATAGCGCAGCTAGAATCGGCGCATGACCGAATTCATCCCGCCTGGCAGCCGCTTCCTCGCCCTGCCCTCGCCGTTCCCGATGAAACGTGGCGGCCAGTTGCGTGGCGCGCGGGTCGCCTACGAGACCTGGGGCACGCTGTCGTCCGCGCGCGACAATGCGCTCCTGATCGTCACCGGGCTGTCGCCCGACGCGCATGCCGCGGCGAACGCCGACGATCCCACGCCCGGCTGGTGGGAAGGCATGCTCGGCCCGGGCAAGCCGATCGACACCCAGCGCTGGTTCGTGATCTGCGTGAACTCGCTGGGCAGTTGCAAGGGGTCGACCGGCCCTGCGTCGCCGCATCCTGACGACGGCCAGCCGTATCGCCTGCGCTTCCCGGAGCTGTCGATCGAGGACGGCGCCGACGCCGCCGCGCAGGTGGTGCGGGCGCTGGGCATCGCACAGCTGGCCTGCGTGATCGGCAACTCCATGGGCGGCATGACCGCCCTGGCGCTGCTGCACCGGCATCCCGGCCTGGCGCGTAGCCACGTCAACATTTCCGGCAGCGCGCAGGCGCTGCCGTTCTCGATCGCGATCCGCTCGCTGCAGCGCGAAGCGATCCGCCTGGATCCGAACTGGAACGGCGGCGACTACGACGAGGCGACCTATCCGGAGTCGGGCATGCGCATGGCGCGCAAGCTCGGCGTGATCACCTATCGCTCGGCGCTGGAATGGGACGGCCGCTTCGGCCGTGTCCGCCTGGATTCGGACCAGACCGACGACGATCCGTTCGGCCTGGAATTCCAGGTCGAAAGCTACCTGGAAGGCCACGCGCGCCGTTTCGTGCGCCGCTTCGACCCGAACTGCTATCTGTACCTGAGCCGCTCGATGGACTGGTTCGACCTGGCCGAGCCTGCCGGCGGCGACGTGCTCGCCGGTCTCGCCACGATCCGCGTCGAGCGCGCGCTGGCGATCGGCGCCAACACCGATATCCTGTTCCCGGTGCAGCAGCAGCAACAGATCGCCGACGGCCTGCGCGCCGGCGGCGCGCAGGCGCAGTTCCTTGGTCTGGATTCGCCGCAGGGCCACGACGCGTTCCTGGTCGATTTCGCGCGCTTCGGGCCGGCAGTGCGGGAGTTTCTGGACGCGCTGTAGCGATTGAGGGCCCTGTTGGCCATGGGCAGGAGGATACCGTTCCGCTCGCCGAAGGTTACGCACCAGGTCGATCTGGGCTGGACCGACGGCATGTATCCAGAAGGTTTTGCCCCCCCACTCGTCGCGACTGAAGTCGCTCCCACAAGGGCCTTCTGCGACATGGAGGCAGGCACCTGCCCGTTGTGGGAGGGACTTCAGTCCCGACTGCACGAACCATCGGCCTGCTAAGACCGGATCGCTCCCATACAAACGCGTGATTCCGCATCGCGCGTCGCGATTGAAGCCGCTCTTACAAAGCGCTGCGCAGCAGCGCTATGGCTCGACCTGCAGCCGTCCGTCCTGCAACCGATAGCGCAGATGCACCACGCCCTCGGGCAGCGCATCGTGGCTGATCAGCAGCAGGCTGCGCTGACCCAGCGCATGTGCCAGGTCGCGCAGGAGCGCCTGCGCAGTGTCGACGTCCAGGCCTTCGGTGGGTTCGTCCAGCACCAGCAGTGGCGCTTCGCGCAGCAGTGCACGGGCCAGGGCCAGGCGCCGCGCCTGACCCGCGGACATGGTCGCGCCGTTCTCGCCGAGCCAGGCGTTGAGGCCGCCGACTTCGTGCAGCCAGGGATCGAGCCGCACGTCGGCGAGCACGCGCTGCAGCCGCGCATCGTCGGCCGTGGGATCGCCCAGGCGCAAGTTGTCGCGCACGCTGCCGGCAAACACCGGCGCGCCCTGCGGCAGCCAGGCGATACGGCGGTGCCACTGCGCCTCGGCCACCTCGTGCAGGTCGACGCCGGCATAGCGGATGCTGCCCTGCTGCGGGTCCCACAAGCGCAGCAGCAACGCCGACAGGGTGGTCTTGCCGCTGCCGCTGTCGCCGGAGATGGCGATGCGCTCGCCCGGCGCGATGCGCAGGGAAACACCGTCGAGCACGCGCCGGGTCTCGCCCGGCCAGGCGAACACTAAGTCGTCGAACTGCACCTCACCCGTGGCCGGCAACGCCTGCGGATGCGCCGGGTCGACCACCGGCGGCGCCTGCCCGGCGATCGCCTGCAGGCGCCGCGCGGCGACACGGCCGGACTGCAGCGCCTGCCAGGCCAGACCGGCGCCGGCCCAGACCTCGAGCAGAGCCACGGTCAGGAACACCAGGCCGGCGGCCTGTTCGGCGCTGATCGCATTGGCGCGGGCCGCACCCAGTGCCACCCACAGCATCGCCAGCAGGCCCGCCGCCGCGCACAGCGCGTGCAGGGCGTTGCCGCCGATCAGCCGCTGCCGCTGGCGCCGGTCCTCGGCGCGCACGGCCTGCGCGCTGGCGTCCACGCGCGCGATCCAGGCGGCCTGCGCCTCGAGCGCGGCCAGGTCGGCGGCGCCCTCCAGGCCTTCATAGGCCAGCGTGCGCAAGGCTTCGCGCTGCTGCGCGCGCGCGCGTTCGCGGGCCTCGCCGCCGCGCGCCACCACCCACGGCACGCCGAGCCCGATCGCCAGCGCCAGCGCGGTCAGCACCAGCGCCGCCGGCCAGTGGATCGCCGCCGCCGCGGCGATGCCGATCGCGCCCACGCCGAGCAGTGCGGCCAGCGGCGCCAGCGCGCGCACCACCAGGCCGTCGACCTCGCCGATGTCCGACATCAGCCGCGCCAGCAACTCGCCGGTGCGGCTGGCGCCGAGCCGCGCCGGTGCCAGCGGCAGCGCGCGGCGGAAGAACCACACGCGCAGGTCGCGGGCGATGCGCAGGGTGGCATCGTGCCCGACCAGCTTTTCGCCATAGCGCGAGGCGATGCGCGCGAAGGTCAGCGCGCGGATGCCGGCCGACGGCGAGAAGAAGTTGAAGCCGCTGCCCATGCCGACCGCACCGGCCAGCGCCGCGGCGGTGAGGAAGCCACCGGACAGGCCGAGCAGCCCGACCCCGGCCAGCATCGTGCACAGCACCAGCAGCGCGGTCAGCAGCAGGCGGCCGAGATGGCGGCCGAACACGCCACGCAAGGTGTCGCGGGTGTCGCCGCTCATGGCAGCGTCTCCTGGGTTGCGGCGGACGCATTGCGTGCGGGCAGCCGCAGCACGGCATCGGCCCAGCGCATCGCCGCCTCGCTGTGGGTGGCGACGATGACGCTGCGGCCGCGGGCGAAGTCCGCCAGCGTGCGCAGCAGGTCCGCTTCGGTGTCCGCATCCAGGAACGCGGTCGGTTCGTCCAGCAACAGCAGTTCGGGATCGCGCAGCAACAGGCGGGCCAGGCCGATGCGCCGCGCCTCGCCGCCGGACAGGCCGAAGCCGCGCTCGCCGATCGGCGTGTCCAGCCCCTGCGGCAGGCGTGCGGCGAAACGCAGCACCTGCGCCGCCTCGGCCGCGGCATGCAGTTGCGCATCGCTGGCCTGCGGATCGGCCAGGCGCAGGTTGTCGGCGATGCTGCCGTGGAACAGATACGGCCGCTGGCCGGCGTAGCCGATGCGCAGCCCCGCACGCAGCTGCACGGCACCGGCACGCGGCGGCAGCCATCCGGCCAGCGCCTCCAGCAACGTGCTCTTGCCGCTTCCGCTGGGGCCGACCAACGCCAGGCGCTGGCCGGCATGCAATTCGAAATCCAGGCCCTGCACCGCATCGCAGCGCGCACCCAGCGGCCGCAGGTACAGCGCGCGTGCGCGCAGCAATGGCTCCTCCGCACGCATCGCGCCCGCTGCCTGCACGGAAAACGTCGCTGCAGTGGTATCGGTCTCGATCGACGTCACGGCAGCGACATCGTTCGACACGGCGGTGCCCTCGTCGCGCGCGACCGGCGCATCCACGGCCTGCGGCAGGCCTTCCAGCAGGCGCTCCACCTCCGCCGCCGCGGCCAGCGCATTGGCGCGGTCATGGTAGTGCGCGGCCAGGCGCCGCAGCGGCGCGTAGAACTCCGGCGCCAGCAGCAGGCAGAACACACCGGTGCCCAGGGTCGGCACGCTGGCGTGCAGGGCGATCATGCCGAGATAGCTCAGGCCCAGGTACAGCGCGACGATCGCCACGCTGACCGAGGCGAAGAACTCCAGCACGGTGGACGACAGGAACGCGATGCGCAGCACTTTCAGCGTGCGCTCGCGCACACCCTCGGCGGCAGCGGCAATCCCGCGCAGCTCGTCGTCGCCCCGTCCGTACAGGCGCAACAGGCCCAGGCCCTTGAGCCGATCGGCGAAGTGCCCGCCCATCCGCGCCAGCTCGCGCAACTGACGGCGGCCGGCGGCTTCGGCGCCCCAGCCCACCAGCATCATGAAGATCGGCACCAGCGGCGCGGTGAACAGCAGGATCAGGCCGACCACCCAGTCGCTCCACGCCACTGCCAGCACGATCAGCAGCGGCACCACGCTCACTTCCCAGCGCGCGGGCCGGTAGCCGGCGTAGTAGCCGTCCAGCGCATCGCCATGCGCCAGCAGCAGCTCGCCCAGTTCGCCGTTGCGCTGTCCGCGCAGCCACAGCGGCCCGCGCTGCAGCAGTTGCCGATACACGCGCCGGCGCAGCTCGAGTTTCGCCGCATCGGCGACATCGCCGGCGGCACGCTGCGCGGCGGCGCCCAGTCCGGCGCGCAGGACCAACACCAGCGCCAACAGGCCGAAGGCCGGCAGCGCCTGCGCCAGCTCGCGGCGCTCCACCAGCAGCGCCTGCACCAGCCAGGCGATGGCCCCGGCCTGCACGATCAGCAGCGCGCCAGACACGCTGATGGCGGCTGCGGCCAGGCGCTGGCGGCCGCGCGCGGCCGCGGCCAGGGCATCCAGCCAACGCATGCGCTGCTGCCGCTGCTGCGGTGTGTCGGCGGACGGCTCGGCGGAATCGGTCAAAACGGGCTCGGCACGGCGAACGAAGCCATCAGTTTAGCGGGGAAGGCACTTCCGGGCTGGAACCGCCGTGGCCGCCACGATGCCGGGCCTTCCCGTGGCGCACATTGATCTGAATCAAGGTCGAACGCGCCGGCGCGGCGGAAGATCGCCTCCAATCTCCCGCCACTCGGCCACCCAGATGCACATCTTCCACGAGGTAGCACAGCCATGATCGACACCACTGTCGTAGAGCTGTCGCGGCTGCAGTTCGCCATGACCGCCATGTACCACTTCCTGTTCGTCCCGCTCACCCTGGGCCTGTCCTTCATGATCGCGATCATGGAGAGCGTGTACGTCATGACCCGCAAGGATGTGTGGCGGCGCATGACCCTGTTCTGGGGCGTGCTGTTCGGCATCAACTTCGCGATGGGCGTGGCCACCGGCATCGTCATGGAGTTCCAGTTCGGCATGAACTGGTCCTACTACAGCCACTACGTCGGCGACATCTTCGGCGCGCCGCTGGCGATCGAAGGGCTGATGGCGTTCTTCCTGGAAGCGACCTTCATCGGCCTGTTCTTCTTCGGCTGGAGCAAGCTCACGCCGGTCAAGCACCTGATGGTGACCTGGCTGATGGCGCTGGGCACCAACCTGTCGGCGGTGTGGATCCTGATCGCCAACGGCTGGATGCAGAACCCGACCGGCGCGGTGTTCAACCCGGACACCATGCGCATGGAAGTGGTCGACTTCATGGCGGTGGTGTTCAACCCGGTGGCGCAGGCCAAGTTCGTGCACACGGTCAGCGCCGGCTACGTGACCGGCGCGGTGTTCGTGATGTCGATCAGCGCGCTGTACCTGCTGCGCGGCAAGCATCGCGACCTGGCCCGGCGCTCGTTCGCGGTGGCCGCCGCGTTCGGCCTGGCGTCCTCGCTGTCGGTGGTGGTGCTGGGCGACGAGAGCGGCTACGCCGCCAACGAACACCAGAAGATGAAGCTGGCCGCGATCGAGGCCATGTGGGAAACCGAGCAGGCGCCGGCCGACTTCACCGCCTTCGGCATCCCCAACCAGGCCACCGGCAGGAACGACTACGCGATCAAGGTGCCGTACCTGATGGGCCTGATCGCCACGCGCTCGTTGAACACGCCGGTGCCCGGCATCCTGGAGCTGGTCAAGCGCGCCGAGCACCGCGTGCGCGGCGGGCAGATCGCCTACGGCGCGCTGCAGCGGCTCAAGGCCAACCGCAACGACGCCGAGGCGCGCGCGGTGTTCGACAAGCACTGGCAGGACCTCGGCCACGGACTGCTGCTCAAGCGCTACCGCGAGGACATCCTCAACGCCACCCCGGAGGAGATCGCCAAGGCCGCGCTGGATACGGTGCCGCGGGTGCTGCCGCTGTTCTGGACGTTCCGGGTGATGGCCGGCCTGGGTTTCTACCTGATCGCCTTCTTCGCCGCCGCGCTGTGGTTCTCGTGCAAGCACAACTTCGAGGACAAGCGCTGGTTCCTGAAGCTGGCGGTGTGGACCCTGCCGGCGCCGTGGATCGCGATCGAGTGCGGCTGGTTCGTGGCCGAGTACGGCCGCCAGCCGTGGGCGGTGGAAGGCGTGCTGCCGACGTTCTATGCCGCCTCCGGCCTGGCCCTGCACGACATCCTGATCACCCTGGGCGGCTTCGTGGCCATCTACACCACGCTGCTGATCATCGAAATCAAGCTGATGCTCAAGGCGATCCGCAAGGGGCCGGACGCCCTGCCCGCCTTGCTGCACCCCATCCCGCGCCCCGCGACCCCGATCGCCGCACCTGCGGCCGCCGGCCACCTCTGACCCCGGCAGGAGACACACCATGGACTTCATTGCATTGGACTACACCACGCTGCGCGTGATCTGGTGGCTGCTGCTGGGCATCCTGCTGATCGGCTTCGCGGTGATGGACGGATTCGACCTGGGCGTCGGCGCGCTGCTGCCGTTCGTAGCGAAGAACGACGCCGAACGCCGGCTGGTGGTCAACACCATCGGCCCGGTCTGGGAAGGCAACCAGGTCTGGCTGGTGCTCGGCGGCGGCGCCATCTTCGCCGCCTGGCCGCCGCTGTATGCGGTCAGCTTCTCCGGCTTCTACCTGGCCATGTTCGTGATCCTCTTCGCGCTGATCCTGCGCCCGGTCGGGTTCAAGTTCCGCGGCAAGCTGCCCAGCCAGCGCTGGCGCAACAGTTGGGACTGGGCGCTGTTCGTCGGCGGCTTCATCCCGGCGCTGATCATGGGCGTGGCGGTGGGCAACGTCGTGCTCGGCGTGCCGTTCCACTTCGACGACACGCTGCGGGTGTTCTACACCGGCAGCTTCTTCGGGCTGCTGATGCCGTTCGCCCTGCTGGCCGGCCTGCTCAGCGTGAGCATGCTGGTGGCGCACGGCGCGGCGATGCTGGTGCTGAAGACCGACGGCCCGGTGGCCGAGCGCGCGGCGCGCTACGGCAGTGTCGCCGCACTGGTGGCCTGTGCGCTGTTCGCCGGCGCCGGAGTGTGGGTGGCCACCGGCCTGCCCGGCTACGCGGTCACCTCGCAGGTGGTCACCGACGGCGCCACCAACCCGCTGCTGAAGACCGCCGTGCTCGGCGAGGTCGGCGGCTGGATGCACAACTACCAGCGCATGCCGCTGACCGCCCTGGCCCCGGCCGCCGGCCTGCTCGGCCTGCTGCTCAGCGCGGTGCTGCTGCGCAAGCGCCGCGGCGGCCTGGCCTTCATCGCCTCCGGTGCGGCCATCGCCGGCATCATCCTGACCGTGGGCTTTGCGCTCTTCCCGTTCCTGCTGCCGTCCTCCAGCCAGCCGGGCTCCAGCCTGACCGTGTGGGACGCCTCCAGCAGCCACCTGACCCTGTGGATCATGCTGCTGGCCACCGTGGTGTTCCTGCCGATCATCCTCGGCTACACCACCTGGGTGTACCGCGTGCTGAAGGGCAAGGTCACCGCCGCCTCCCTGGACGACAACCCCAACGCGTACTGACGCGCCCCGCTGCAAGGAGAAACGATCATGTGGTATTTCGCCTGGATTCTCGGTGTCGGCCTGGCCTCCACCGCCGCCATCCTCAACGGCATGTGGTTCGAGGCGCGCGAGCGCAACGCGGTGGATGCCGCCGACGCGACGGACTGAATTTTTTTTGCAAAGGCGCTTGCCGAATGCGGAAGACCTCCGTATCATGTGCGGCTCCTTCGGGGTGTAGCTCAGTCTGGTAGAGCGCTACGTTCGGGACGTAGAGGTCGCAGGTTCGAATCCTGTCTCCCCGACCAGTTTCAAGGTCACAAGAAGCCTGGAAAACCACCGTTTTCCGGGTTTTTTTGTGTCTGCGGCCCGGCGTCCGGCAAACCGCGCACGTTGCGTGCACGCCTGCTGCCCGGTGTGACGCGGGTGGAGGCATGCCGACCACCAGCATCTCCCTGTCGGATACGTCGTCCACTGCGCATACCGATCCTGCTTTCGACGCAGAGAACGCGCGCGCAGGGCCATCGGACCGCCTTGCCGTACGCGCGCAGCCGCATCGTGCTTCAGCGCGGGCGAACGCCAGTCGCCACGCAATGCGCGCGCCCCAGTGGCAGCTCGCGCCGCCAGGGCGCGTCCTCCATTCCCGCGCGCGCCGCATTGGGTCTGGCAGACGCGCGCCCGTGGCCGCGTCATCGCTCGGGCGTGGACGCAATGTCCACTTCCTCCCTCTTCCTTGTCACAGGCGCGCGCGATCACGGCGCGGCATGCTCGGGATGGCGGACACGCCCTAGTCCCTGGAGAACGCGACCCGGACCTGACGCCCGCCCAGTGCCTGGGCCAGCCCGGCCGGGTCGTCCACCCACCCGAGCCGGGTGTAGGAATAGGCGGACGCGAAGCGCGCATAGAACACGACCAGGGTCTGCGTGCGGTAGAGCATCAGATCGCCGGGCCGGATCGTGCCCGGCCGATGCGGCGCCGCCGGCAGCGGCTGCGGCAGCTCGGCGTGCTTCTCGTTGCCATTGAGTTCGTCCATGTCCAGCGCGAGCGGCAGCTGCACGGCGAACGCGCGGGCGGCGGCGTTGTCGGCCAGGGTGATGACGAAACGACGATCGCCGACGGTCATCCACATGCGTGCGTACTCCGGAACGATGGATGGCGCCGCGGCGGCGCGCGGCGCCACCGCGGCATGCAAGTCGGCCGCGCCGGCGGCGGCAATCGGCAAGCCGGCCAGCAGGACCAGCCAGCGCAACAACCGCTGCCACGAGCGGCGGCCACCACGGCGGGCGGACGGCAGCGATACGCGCATGGCGCGGCCGGTGTCCAGTCGCGGCGTCATCGGCATGCTCGAGCGCTACGCCGATGGCGCCGGTCGAGCGGCGGACGCACGCGATGCCAGCCCGGTGAACGCCGCCGCGAACAGCAGCAGCGCCGCGCTCGCCACGAAGGTCGCCGCATAGCCGTGGCGATCGAACAGCATGCCGCCGACGGTCGAGCCCAGCGCGATGGCCAATTGGATCACCGCCACCATCAGGCCGCCACCGGCCTCGGCGCTCCCGGGCATCGCGCGCGCGATCCAACTCCACCAGCCCACCGGCGCGGCGGTCGCCAGCAATCCCCACAGTGCCAGCAAGACCGCCACGGCGGCGACACGCGTACCGAACGGAATCAGGGCCAGGGCAACCGCCGCCATCAGCAGCGGAATCGCGATCAGGGTGCGATACAGGCTGCGCTGCAGCGCGGCGCCGACCAGCAGGGTGCCGAGCAGACCGGCCACGCCGATCCCCAGCAGGAGCCACGACAGCACCGGCACCTTGGCCAGCGTCACCGTTTCCAGGAACGGGCGCACGTAGGTGAACAACGCGAACTGGCCCATGAAGAAGGCGGCGCAGGCCGCCATGCCCAACGCGACCGCGCGCTGCCGGAGCAGGCCGAACACGTTGCCGGCCCCTGCCCCGCGCGCCGCGCTCATGGCCGGCAGGCTGGTCCACTGCCAGGCGAACGCCAGCACGGCCACCGGCATCAGGCACAGGAACGCGCCGCGCCAGCCGATCACCCCGCCCAGGTAGCTGCCGAGCGGCGCGGCGATCACCGTGGCCAGGGCGTTGCCGCCATTGAAGATGGCCAGGGCGCGCGGCACCTGGGCCGGCGGCACCAGGCGCATCGCGGTCGCGGCCGACAGCGACCAGAAGCCGCCGATCACCACGCCGATGAGCGCCCGCCCGGCCATGTAGGCCGCATAGTTCGGGGCCAACGCGACCACCGCGCCGGACACCGCCATCAGCCCGGTCAGCGCCAGCAACAGGCGCTTGCGGTCCATGGCCCCGGCCAGGGCGGGAATGGACAGGCTGGCGAGCACCGCGAACGCGCCGGAGAGGGCGAGGCCGTAACCGGCCAGGCTCTGGCTGACGCGCAGCTCGGCGGCCATCGGAGTCAGCAGGCTGACCGGCATGAATTCCGACGCGATCAGCGCGAACACGCACAGCGTCATCGCATACACGCCACCCCAGTGAGCACGCGGCGGCGCCGCCGCGTCGCGCCCGCGTTCCGCATCCGCGGGCAACGCCGCGTTCACCGCCCCGCTCCATGGCGACGGCAACGCGCGCGATGCCCATCCGCGATCGGCCGCGTGCGATGGCGCCTGCCCATGCGCATGCGCATGCTCACGGCGCGCCCAGGGTTTGCCGGAAGAACGAGGCCAGCTTGTCGAATGGGATCAGGTCGGTCCGGTCGTACAGGTCCACGTGGCCCGCGCCCTTCACCCAGTACAACTCCTTCGGCTGGCCCGCCAGGCGGAAGGCCTCTTCGCTGAATTCCTTCGAGTGCGCCTGGTCGCCGGCGATGAACAGCATCGGCCGCGGCGCGATGGTCGCGATGTCGTTGAACGGATAGAAGTTCATGAACTTGACGTTGCTGCTCAAGGTCGGGTGCGTGGTGAGCGCGGGCGAGGAACCGGCCGGGGTGAACTGGCCGCGCGCGGTGCGGTAGAAGTCGTAGAACTCGCGCTGGATGGGAGGGGTCTGCGCATCGAGCACGTGCACCGTGCCGCCGGTGTACTCGGTCTTGCCGCCGCCGAATTCCACGTCGCGCTGCCGCGCCGCGGCCGCGATGATCTGTTTGCGCTGCTCGACGGTCTGCGCGTGGTTGAGCCCATCGCGGTTGGCCGCCCCCATGTCGTACATGCTCACGGTGGCGATGGCCTTCATGCGCGGGTCGATCTTGGCCGCACTGATGACGAAGCTGCCGCTGCCGCAGATGCCGAGCACGCCGATGCGCTCGCGGTCCACGAACGCCCGGCTACCCAGGTAGTCCACCGCCGCGCTGAACGCCTCGGCATACAGATCCGGCGCCACCGCATTGCGCGGCTGGCCCTCGCTCTCGCCCCAGAACGACTGGTCGATCGCCAGGGTGACGAAGCCCTGTTCGGCCAGCTTCTGCGCATACAGGTTTGAGCTCTGCTCCTTCACCGCGCCCATCGGGTGCCCGACCACGATGGCCGGATAGCGGACACCGGCCTTGCGCTGCCTGGGCAGGAACAGGTTGCCCACGATCGTCATTCGGTACTGGTTGCGGAAGGAAACCTTTTCCGTGGCGACGGCGTCGCTCTTGTAGAAGTTGTTCGCGCCATTGGCCATGTCCTGCCCCATCGCAGGTGAGGTGCCGGCCGCCAGGGCCAGGATCAGCAGCAGTCGTTGCATCGGTCTTCTCCCGGTCAGGCGGCCAAGGTGGCGTTGTCGATGACGAATCGGTATTTCACGTCGCCTTGCAGCATCCGTTCGTAGGCGGCGTTGATCTGCTCGGCGCGGATCAACTCGATGTCGGCGACGATGCCGTGCTCGGCGCAGAAATCCAGCATCTCCTGGGTCTCGGCAATGCCGCCGATCATCGAGCCGGCCAGGGTGCGACGCCGCATGATCAGGCTGAACACCGCCGGCGACGGATGCGGGCTGGCCGGCGCACCGACCAGCACCATTGCGCCGTCGCGCTTGAGCAGGCCCAGGAACGCGTCAAGGTCGTGCGGCGCGGCGACCGTGTCCACGATCAGGTCGATGCTCCCGGCATGCGCCGCCATTTCCTGCGCGTTGCGCGACACCACCACCGCGTCGGCGCCCAGTGCCAGGGCAGCCTCGCGCTTGGCCTCGGCGGTGGTGAACGCGACGACGCGCGCGCCCATCGCATGGGCCAGTTTCACGCCGACGTGGCCGAGCCCGCCGATGCCGACGACGCCCACCGTCTTGCCGGGACCGGCGCCCCAGTGGCGCAGCGGCGAATAGGTGGTGATGCCCGCGCACAGCAGCGGCGCCACCGCCGCCAGTTGCCCTGCCGGGTGGCTGATTCTCAGCACGTAGCGCTGGTGGACCACGATCTGCTGCGAATAGCCGCCGAGGGTGTGGCCAGGCGCATCGGCGCTCGGGAAGTTGTAGGTGCCGACCATGCCGTCGCAGTAGTTCTCCAGTCCGCCTTCGCACTCCGCGCAGTGCCTGCAGCTGTCGACGATGCAGCCGACGCCGACCAGGTCGCCCGGACGCATGCCGGCGACATGCGCACCGACCGCCGCGACGCGGCCCACGATCTCGTGTCCCGGCACGCACGGGAAGCGCGTACCGGCCCATTCGCCGCGGGCCTGGTGCAGGTCGGAATGGCAGATGCCGCAGTAGGCGATGTCGATGCGCACGTCGTGCGGGCCGAGCGTGCGGCGCACGATCCGCATGGGTTCGAGGGGCTGGTCGCCGGCGTGGGCGCCATAAGCGTTGACGAACATGGCGGGATTCCGGTGGAGGGGAGGATGGCCATTGTCGGCATCGCTGATCCGCCTGATAAGATGATGAATCCTTTCCTTCCCTATTAGCCTAGCTAATTAATCGACCTGTCAGACTGGGCCATGGCACGACGCAATCTCAACGACTTGCTGGCCTTCGTCACCGTCGCCCGCGAAGGCAGCTTCACCCGCGCCGGCGCCGCGTTGGGGGTCACCCAGTCGGCGCTCAGCCAGGCGATCAAGGCGCTGGAAACGCGGCTGCAGATCCGCCTGCTCACCCGCACCACGCGCAGCGTTTCGCTCACTGCGGCGGGCCAGCGTCTGTTGCAGGCCATCGGCAACCGCTTCGACGAGATCGAGTCGGAACTGGACGCGCTGACCGCGCTGCGCGACAAGCCCGCCGGCGTGGTCCGCATCACCAGCGGCGACCACATCCTGCACACCACCCTGCTGCCCAAGCTGACCCCGGTGCTGCAGCGCTATCCGGACGTGCAGATCGAGTTCGACGTCAGCTACGGTTTCCGCGATATTGTCGCCGACCGTTTCGACGCGGGCGTGCGCCTGGGCGAGAGCGTGGACAAGGACATGATCGCGATGCCGATCGGCCCGCCGCTGCGCATGGCCGCGGCGGCGGCGCCGGCCTACTTCCAGCAGCGCCCGCTGCCCAAGGTGCCGGGCGACCTGACCCAACACCGCTGCATCAACATCCGCTTCCCCACCCATGGCGGCCTCTACGTGTGGGAGTTCGAGCGGCGCAACCGGCAGGTGAACGTGCGGGTCGAAGGCCAGGTGACGTTCAGCACCTCGCCGCCGATCGTGCGCGCCGCGCTCGACGGACTCGGCATCGCGTTCCTGCCCGAGCAGGAATTCGCGCCCCATCTCGAGGACGGTCGCCTGGTGCGGGTGCTGGAGGACTGGTGCCCGCCATTCTCCGGCTACCATCTCTACTACCCCAGCCGCCGCCAGCACTCGCCGGCGTTCTCGCTGGTGCTCGACGCACTGCGCCTTTGAGTGCGCCGCGCGGCCGCGGCAACCGCGCCGGCCAGCGAGTGCAGCGCGCGTGGCGCGCCGTGTCCGGCGTGGCCGCACGCACGTTCGGTAGCGGCGCTCAGCGCACCGGCAGCTCGATGTAGCTGGCCTGCTGCGGCGTGTGCCAGATCCGCTGCGTCGCCTTCTGGTAATCGCCCGGCTTGGCGAAGTAGATGTTGGGCACGTAGGTCTGCGGATTGCGGTCGTACAGCGGGAACAGCGTGGACTGCACCTGCACCATGATCCGGTGGCCGCGCTCGAAGGTGTGGTTGGCGGTGGGCAGGCCGAAGTGGTAGGCCAGCGGCTGGTTCGGGGTCAGCGGCGCGGGATGCTCGAAGCTTTCGCGGTAGCGGCCGCGGAAGATCGCCAGCGACACCGGCAGCTCGTAGCCGCCCAGCTTCGGCTCGGAGGCCATCTGGTCCGGGTACACGTCGATCAGCTTCACCACCCAGTCGCTGTCGCTGCCGCTGGTGGAGGCCTGCAGGTGCACCTGCGGCGCGCCGGCGATGCGCAGCGGCGCCTGCAGCGGTTCGCTGACGAAGGTCAGCACGTCCGGGCGGCCGTCGACGAAGCGCTGGTCGTGCACCAGCCAGGTGGTCCACATGTCGCGGTCGCCGAACACCACCGGGCGCGGCACGAACGGCACCGGCTTGGCCGGGTCGGACACGTACTCGGTGTACTCGCCCTGCCCGGCCTTGGGCGCTTCGAACGAGACGCGGCCGCCGGCCTCCAGGTACAGCGGCTTGCTCTGCGCCGGGCAGCCCTGCGCGCAGCTCAGCGGCCAGCGTTGCAGGCGGTCCCAGTGGTTGGCGCCGGTGTCGTAGATCAGCACCGGCGGCGTGTCGGCCTTGGGCGCGCCGTCGACCAGGTACTGGTCGAAGAACGGCTTGAGCACGTCGCGGCGGAACTGCAGCGCGGTGTCGCCGTCGAACTGCAGCGCGCCCAACGAGGCGCCCTCGTAGTTGACCTGGCTATGCCGCCACGGCCCCATCACCAGGTAGTTCCTGTCGTTGCCGGTGTCGCGCGGCTCCATCGCCTCGTAGCTGTGGATCGCGCCCCACATGTCTTCCTGGTCCCACAGCCCCTGCAGCCACATCGTCGGCACCTTCAGCGGGGTGCGCGCCATCACCTTGTCCAGCGCCTGCTCCTGCCAGAACGCATCGTAGGCCGGGTGCTCGGTGAGCTTGCGCCACCACGGCAACTGCTCCAGGCCGGCGGCCTTGGCGTAGTCGCCGGCCGAACCGGCGCGCAGGAAGTTGCTGTAGTCGTCGTAGCCGTGGCGCGGAATGCCCTCGCCCTTGCCACGCTTGGTCATCTGGCCGGTGAAGTAGTCCAGGTTGACCTGGCGGAAGGCGCCGTAGTTGAGCCAGTCGTCGCCCATCCAGCCGTCGATCATCGGGCTTTCCGGCGCGGCCACCTTCAGCGCCGGATGCGGATCGGCCAGCGCCATCACCACGGTGAAGCCCTCGTAGGACGAGCCGATCATGCCGACCTTGCCGTTGGATTCGGGCACGTGTTTGACCAGCCAGTCGATGGTGTCCCAGGCGTCGGTGGCGTGGTCGACCTTGCTCGGATTGAGCGGCCCGCGCAGCGGCCGGGTCACCACGTAGTCGCCCTCCGAACCGTACTTGCCGCGGATGTCCTGGAACACGCGGATGTAGCCGCCGTCGACGAACACTTCGTCGCCCTGCGGCAACAGGTCGCGCATGTGCGGCGAGGCCAGCCGGCTGGCGCGGCCGCTGGCGTCGTACGGCGTGCGGGTCAGCAGGATCGGCGCGCCGTGCGCGTCCTTGGGCAGCACGATCACCGTGTGCAGCTTGACCCCGTCGCGCATCGGGATCATCACCTCGCGCTTGACGTAGTCGTTGGCCGCGGTCGGTGCGACGAACGGCTTGCCGGTGATGTCCGGGGTCATCGGCGCGGTCTGGGCGACTGCGGCGCCGGCGGTGGCGAGGGCGACGGCAGCGGCGAGCAGGCAGGGAGCGAGGCGGCGCATGGGCGTTGGATCCCGAAAGGAGGCGAATCCGCGACGCTAGGCGACGGCGCGTTGCTCGGCAAGTGACAAAGGCTGGGTCGCCGATCCTGGCCGCTGGCACCGCGGTGCGCGAGCGCGTGGGCACGCCCTTCCGATCATCGCCAGTGGCGGCCCTGCTCCGCCGTCACCGGCGCGACGCTGAGCACTCGCTTGCCTGGCAGCGCAGGCGCCCAACCGACCAGCGCGCGGCAGCGTCTCAGTGCCGCACCTGGCCTTCGCCGCGCACCACGAAGCGCTCCACGGTCAGCGCTTCCAGGCCCATCGGGCCGTAGGCGTGCAGGCGCGTGGTGGAAATGCCGATCTCCGCGCCCAGGCCGAGCTCGCCGCCGTCGGAGAAGCGCGAGGAGGCGTTGACCATCACCACGGCCGCGCGCAGCGCCTGCACGAAGGCCTCGGCGTTGGCCGCGTCCGCGGTGGCGATGACCTCGGTGTGGTCCGAGCCGTAGCGGCGGATGTGCGCGATCGCCGCGTCCAGGTCCGGCACCACCGCGATCGCCAGGATCAGGTCCAGGTATTCGGCGGCGTAGTCGTCGTCGCTGGCGCTGTCGATGTCCGGCAGCAGTGCGCGGGTGGCGGCATCGCCGCGCAGGGCGACACCGCGCTGGCGCAGCGCCTGCGCCGCCAGCGGCAGGAAGCGTGCGGCCACGTCGGCATGCACCAGCAGCGTCTCCAGGGAATTGCAGGCGGCAGGGCGCGTGGTCTTGCCGTCGACCAGCAGCTTCACCGCCAGCTCCAGGTTCGCCGACGCATCCACGAACAGATGGCACACGCCCCTGTAGTGCTTGATCACCGGCACCCGCGCATGTTCGGCGACGAAGCGGATCAGGCCCTCGCCGCCGCGCGGGATCGCAAGGTCGACGATGTCGTTGAGTTGCAGCAGTTCCAGCATGGTCTCGCGGCGCAGGTCTTCGACCAGGGTCAGCGCGGCCTCGCCGATGCCGGCCTCGCGCAGCGCCCGGCGCAGCGCCGTGGCGATGGCGGTGTTGGAGTGGATCGCCTCGGAACCGCCGCGCAGGATCACCCCGTTGCCGGCCTTGATGCACAGCGCCGCGGCGTCGGCGGTGACGTTGGGGCGCGCCTCGTAGATCATCGCCACCACACCCAGCGGCACGCGGATCTTCTGCACGCGGATGCCGTTGGGGCGCACGTCGTCACGGGTGACCTGCCCCACCGGATCGGGCAAGGCCGCGACCTCGCGCAGCGCCGCGGCGATGCCGTCCAGGCGCTTGCGGTCCAGCGCCAGCCGATCGAGCATCGCGCTACCGACGTCCTTGGCCCGCGCCGCCTCCAGGTCCCGTGCATTGGCGACGAGGATCGCCTCCGCATCGGCCTGCAGCGCCGCCGCCATCGCCTCCAGCAAGGCCTGCTTGGCCGACGAGGACAACTGCGCCAGCGCTTGCGCGGCATCGCGGCATTGCAGGGCCTGGGTGCGGATGGAGGTCATTGGGGGCTCCGGTGGCTAGGATTCGGGATTCGGGATTCGGGATTCGGGATTCGGGATTCGGGATTCGGGATTCGGGATTCGGAAAGGCTACGCGCTGCGCCGGCGGATGAAAGGCGGCGAGCGCGAGGCGCAACATCGCATGCGCGCGCATTGCAGCGGGATCGGCGGCGCCGTCGCGGCCACCGTGGGGCGGGCGCGCTTACGCCGATTCCCCATTCCCGACTCCCGATTCCCGCACCACCACCAGATCGTCGCGGTGAATCACGTTCTCGCCATAGTTGTAGCCCAGGATCGCCTCGATGTCGCGCGAGTGGCGGCCAGCGATGCGGCGGATGTCCACCGCCGCGTACTGGCTGACGCCGCGCGCCAGGCAGCGCTCGCCGGCCGCGTCGCGCAGCCGCACCTCGACCATGTCGCCGCGGCGGAACTCGCCCACGGCGCCGGCCACGCCACCCGGCAGCAGCGAGGCGCCCTTGTCGAGCAGCGCGGTCGCGGCGCCGGCGTCGACCAGGATCGCACCGGGCTCGACCGGCACGTGGCGCAGCCAGTACTTGCGCGCGGCGATGCGGTTGCGCGCGGCATGGATGCGGGTGCCGCGCAGGCGGTCCTGGGCCAGGCCGCGCACCACCTCGGCGCTGCGGCCGTTGAACAGATAGGTCTCGATGCCGGCGGCGCCGGCCTTGGCCGCGGCCTCCAGCTTGGTGCGCATGCCGCCGGTGCCCACGCCGCTGCCGCTGCCGCCCGCCATCGCCAGCACCGCCGCGCTCAGTTCCTGCACCTCGTGCAGCGGCTGCGCCTGCGGGTCGCGGCGCGGGTCGGCGGTGTACAGGCCGTCGATGTCGGTGGCGATGAACAGCGCATCGGCGTCGACCAGGGCGGCGACGATCGCGGCCAGGTTGTCGTTGTCGCCGAGCTTGAGTTCGTCCACCGAGACGGTGTCGTTCTCGTTGACTACCGGCAGTGCGCCCAGCCGCAACAGTTCGCCCAGGGTGGCGCGTGCGTTGAGGTAGCGGCGGCGGTTGCGCAGGTCGTCGTGGGTCAGCAGCACCTGCGCCACCGGCCGTTCGAAGAAGCGCTGCCACAACGCGATCAGCTGCGCCTGGCCGAGCGCGGCCAGCGCCTGCCGCGCGGCCAGCGCCGCGCCGGCTTCGGCGGCCTTGGGCACGATGGCGCGGCCGGCGGCGACCGCGCCGGAGGACACGATCACCAGTTCACGCCCGGCCGCCAGGTTGGCCGAGACGAACTGCGCCAGGCCCAGTGCAAAGCGTGGCGTGAGGCCGCCGCCGTCGGCGGCCAGCAGGCTGCTGCCGACCTTGAGCACCGCGCGCCGCCAGGGCGGCAGCGCTTGCTCGACGAAGGGCGTGGCGGCGGTGGCGGTCGGTGCGGTCATCGGGCGCTCGCTCGGCTCAGTGCGCGTTCCAGGCGTACACGGTCAGCTCGGACGCGGCCTGGAGCGCCAGCGGATCCTCGGCGACGATGGCCTGCGCCTGCGCCAGGCTGTCCACGTTCTTGAGCACATAGGCACCGCCGCTGCCGTCGCCGAAGCCACCGCTGCGCTCCAGCAGCCCGCGCTCGCGCAGCGCGGCCAGGAAGTCGCGATGCGGCTGGATCACCGACTCCGGAAACGCCGGCTTGCGCATCGCCATCACCAGGTACAACGTCATTGCCTTCTCCTGCATGCGAGGCGCGGCATGGCATGCGCCTCCGGTAAAAGTTCGACGACCGCGCGCTGCGTCAGCGCACCGGCGGTGGTGCCTCCGCGCGGGCGCCGAGGCCGGGAAACAGCCGCAGCAGCCGTCGCAGGTTCTCCTGCGGGGCGACATCGCCGGCCTCGTCCATCCAGCGCTCGTCCGCCTCCGGATGCGGCCCGGCCAGCACCACCGTGCCGCGGCCATGGCGATAACGCGCGATCGCCACGTCGCCGTTGCCGTACTGGGCGATCGGCACGAAGCCGTCCGCCGCGCTGCCGGTGAGGAACGGGCCGTCCTGATAGTAGACGCGCTGCCAGGTTCCGTCCCAGCGGATGGCGATGGTGTGGTCGCCTTCGTCGTCGATGCCCGAGCGCGGACGCCCGACTTCCGACTGCAGCGCCACATCGACCAGGCCGATGCCGTCGCGGTCGGCCAGGTACGCCCCCATGCACAGGCCCAGGAAACCCTTGCCGCCGCTGACGAAGTCGCGCAGGGCATCGGCGCCATCGTCGCCGAGGGCGGCGTACGCGGCCGGGATGTCCTGGCCGCCGCCGGGCTGGATGTACAGATCGACGTCGCGCAGCGTAGCGGGGGTCACGTGCAGCGGCTCGCGCTCGCCGACGTAGACGATCGTCAGCGGCAGCCCGGTCGCGCGCAGCGCATCCACCACCATTTCCGAGCAGCCGCGGCAGCCGGCCGCACCGCGGTAGACCGCCACCTTCGGCGCCGCACCGACCGCCGCGCTGGCCGGGGCCGCGGGCAGCGCCAGCAGCCCCGCGGCGAGCAGCGCCAAGGCGATGGTCCGCAGGCCGCCCGCCCTGCCCGGCCACGCGGGCGATGCGATCGCCGCGCGCCAGCCTGTGGGACGGCCACGCAGGCTCATCCCAGCGTGTCCCAGCGCGCGCGCAGCGCCTGCAACTGCAGATCGGCGGCGGCACCGGGCGACACCCGCGCCGCCAGGCTGCCTTCCGGCGTACGCCCCTGCCCCGCGCTGTCGGCGGATGCGGCGGCGGCCTGGTAGGCCTCGCGGAACGGCACGCCGGCCACCGCGGCTTCCACCGCCACGTCGGTGGCGTACATGCCCGAATCGATCGCCGCGCGCAGCCTGTCCTCGCGCCACTCCAGGTTGGCCAGCAGCGCCGGCAGCAGCTCCAGCGCGGCCAGGCCGCGACCGAAGCCGTGGAAGATCGCGCCCTTGCTGCTCTGCAGGTCGCGGTGATAGCCCGACGGCAGCGACAGCAGTTGTTCGATCTCGGTGCGCGCGGCGGCCACGCTGGCGTGGGTGGCGCGCATCAGTTCGATCACGTCCGGGTTGCGCTTGTTGGGCATGATCGAGCTGCCGGTGGTGTACTGCGCCGGCAGCGCCACGAAGCCGAACTCGCCGCTGGTGAACAACGACAGATCCCAGGCCAGGCGGCGCAGGTCCAGGGTCGCACTGCCCAGCGCTTCCAGCGCGGCCATCTCGAACTTGCCACGCGACAGCTGCGCATAGATCGGGCTGACCTGCAGGCGCGCGAAGCCCAGCGCGGCGGTGGTGTGCGCGCGGTCCAGCGGCAGGTTGACGCCATAGCCGGCGGCGGTGCCGAGCGGATTGCAGTCGACCAGTTGCAGGGTGTCGCGGGCGCGGACGGCATCGTCGATGAAGGCCTCGGCCCAGCCCGCCCACCACATGCCGGCCGAGGACACCACCGCGCGCTGGATATGGGTGTAGCCGGGCACCGGCAGGTCGCGCTCGGCCTGCGCGCGGTCCAGTGCCACCTTGGCGATCTCCGCGCTCAGTTGCGCCAGCCGCGCCAGCTTGTCCTTCAGCCACAGCCGGGTGGCGACCAGGATCTGGTCGTTGCGGCTGCGTCCGGTGTGGATCTTGCGCCCGGCATCGCCCAGGCGCTCGGTCAGCCGGGCCTCGATCGCCGAGTGGCCGTCCTCGAAGCGCGCATCCAGCACGAACGCGCCGCTGCGGAAATCCTCGGCCAGCACCGCCAGCTCGCGCTGCAGCCCGGCCAGTTCGTCGGCCGAGAGAATGCCGATGCGCTGCAGGCCTTCGGCGTGCGCGCCGCTGGCGGCGATGTCGTGCAGGAAGAACTCGCGGTCCAGGAGCACGTCGTCGCCGGCCAGGAACGCCTGGATCTGCGTGTCGACGGCGACGCCGGGTTTTTGCCAGAGGAGGTTGGTCATTGGAAAGCCGGGAATGGGGATTGGGGAATTGGGATTCGGAAAGCGGCGCGCTGCGTCCGTTGGGGATGCGGCGCTGATTGTGGGTGTCCTACTCCGGCGTGTGTATCGGCGGGATCGACGTCAACTCGTCCACGCCCAGCGCCAGGTTGAGGTTCTGCATCGCCTGCGTCGCCGCGCCCTTGAGCAGGTTGTCCAGCGTCGCCACCAGCACCAGGCGCTTGTTGCCCGGGGCCAGGGTGAAGCCGCCGAGCTGCACGCCGTGGCGGCCGGCGATGCGGCTCACCCAGGGCGCCTCGTCGATCACCTCGATCAGCGACTCATCGGCATAGCGGGCGCGATACAGCTGCTGCACGGCCTCCAGCTTCAGCGGCTGCTGCAGCCACAGGTTCACGGTCATGGTGATGCCGCGGAAATGCGGCGCCACGTGAGGCATGAACTCCACCGGCACGCCCAACTGTGCGGACACCTCGCGCTCGTGCATGTGGTCGGTCAGCGCGTACGGCATCAGGTTGTCGTGCAGCAGCGCCGGATTGTTCTTGTCCGACGGCGTGGTACCGGCGCCGGAATAGCCCGACACGCCGAAGCACTGCGGCGGCCCGGCGAGCTGCTCGCGCAGCGGCGCGATCGCCAGCTGCATCGCGGTGGCGTAGCAGCCCGGGTTGCTGATGCGGCGCTGCCCGGCGTAGCGCGCGCGGGTCAGTTCCGGCAGGCCGTAGTACCAGGCCGGGTCGAAGCGGTAGTCGGCGGACAGATCGACCACGATGGGATCGGCCGCGCCGGCGGCGACCGCCGCGTCCAACGCCGCCACGTAGGGCGCGGCCTTGCCGTTGGGCAGCGCCAGCACCACCACGTCGGCGCGCTTGGCCGCCACCGCCTCGGGATCGAGGTTCTCGTAGCGCAGTTCGCCCTGGTAGGTGTCGTGGTGCGCATCGACGCGCTGCCCGTCCAGCTCGCGCGAGGACAGGAAGGCCAGGCGCAGTTGCGGATGCGCGGCGATCAGGCGGATCAACTCGGCGCCGGTGTGGCCGCGGGCGCCGACGATGCCGATGGAATAGATGGGAGTGCTCATGCGTGCGAATCCAGGCGGAACTGCAGGTGGCGTTTCACCCCGGCCCATTCCGTATCGATGATGGAGAAGATGACGGTGTCGCGCGGGGTGCCGTCGGCGTGGCGCTTGTGGTTGCGCAGCACGCCGTCCTGCTTGGCCCCCAGCCGCGCGATCGCGGTGCGCGAGGCGTGATTGAACCAGCTGGTCTCGAACACCACGCTGAGGCAGCCGAGCGTGTCGAAGGCGTGGCCAAGCAGCAGCAGCTTGGCCTCGGTGTTCAGGCCGCTGCGCTGCACTCGCGGCGCGTACCAGGTGTAGCCGATCGACAGGGTCGGCACCTGCGGATCCAGGCCGTAGAAGCGCGTGCTGCCGACGATCTCGCCCTGCGCATCGCGCACCACGAACGGCAGCACCCGACCCAATGCCGGCACCTCCAATGCGGCGGCGACATAGGCGTCCACGCGTTCCGGCGCCGGCACGTTGGTGTACCACAGTGCGTCCAGGCCACTGCCGCGCAGCGCGGCGCGCAGGCCCTCGACATGCGCCGCCTGCAGCGGCTCCAGGCTAACGTGGTGCCCGCGCAGCGTAGGCACGTGGCGCCAGGGTTCGGGAAGCACGGGATCGATGCCGGACATGGGGTAAGTCCTAGATGATGGGGCCGCTCAACCCTGCAGGGTCGGCGTGCGCGTGGCGCAATGCGCCACGCAGTGCTGGATCTGCTCGAAGGTCTCCAGCCCGTACCAGAACACCTTCCACTTCTCCTGCTTGAAGCAGCCGTCGGACTCGGCGTAGTAGAAGATGTTGACCTGGTTGTTGTGGCGCGAACGCCAGAACAGCTGCGGCGTTTCCTCGCGCATCACGTTCCACACCGCACGGCCCAGGCCCTCGCCCTGCGCGTCGTCGAGCACCGCGAACTTATCCAGGTAGGTGTAGCCACCCTCGTCGGTCAGGATCACCGCAGTGCGGTAGTTCTCGCTGACGTAGGCGCGCAGCAGCTTGGTGGTGTCGAAATAGTCCGGCACCAGGGTGCGGCCGAAGCTGGATTCGATCAGGGTCTTCAGCCGCGGCAGGTCCAGCTCGCTCCACGTCGTGGCGCGCAGCACCTTCTCGCCACGCCGCACCAGGGTGCCCGAGCCCTTGTGGGTGAACAGTTCCTTGGCCAGGTCGGCCGGGCGCGTGATCGACACCGACGACTCCAGCGGCAGCCGGTCCAGCAGATCCTTGATCTGCTCGATCTTCACCTTCATGCCGCCATGGATCCACGGCTGCGCGATCAGGTGGTCGTACTCGGTGGACAGGTTGATCGAATCGATCACCGTGCCGCGCTCGTCGAGCAGGCCGCCGGTGCCGGTGAGGAAGATGATCTTGTACGGCTGCAGCTCCTGCACCAATTCGTTGGCGGCGAAATCGGCGTTGATGTTGAGGATCTGCCCGCTGGGGGTCTCGCCCAGGCTGGTGATGACCGGGATGGAGCCGGCCTGCAGGCTGGCCTCGATCGGCGCCAGGTTCACCGCGGTGACTTCGCCGACCAGCCCGTAGGTGTCGCGATCCAGGTACTGCGCCTCGAACACGCCGCCGGTGATCGAAGTGGCGCGCGCGCCGTTCTGCTGCAGCGCCTCGACCAGCTTGAGGTTGGAGGCCTGGAACACCCGGCGCACGATCGCCAGCGCTTCCGGCGAGGTCACCCGCAGGCCGTTGACGGTCTGCTTGTCGATGCCGGCGGCGGACAGCTCCGCGTCCAGCTGCGGGCCGGCGCCGTGCAACACGATCGGGGTCAAGCCCACTTCCTGCAGGAACGACAGCGAGGAGGTCAGCGCCTCCAGGTCGTCGCGCAGCACCGCGCCACCGACCTTGACCACGGCGAAGCGCTTGGCGTCCAGTTGCGAGAAGCGCTTGAGGTACTGGCTGATCTCCTTCGCGCTGGCCATGCTCGAGAGCAGGCGCACGATGGTCTGGCGGGTTTGGCGGTTGGCGTGCATGGCGGGGGGCGGTGTCCGAAGGAATCCAGGGTGGACGCGATCGCGGGATCGGTCCGGGCGACGTGGGAAAGGCGCGCGGCTCAGCGCGCGCCGTTGATGATGCGGTGCACCGAGTCGGCGTAGCGCTGCAGTTGCTCCAGCGTCACGAATTCGTCGGCGGTATGCGCCTGGGCGATGTCGCCCGGGCCGTAGACCAGCGCGGTGTAGCCGCCGGCGGAGAACAGCGAGGCCTCGGTCCAGAAGTCCACCGCGTTGCCGATCGGCAGCTCCAGCGCATCGGCGACGTCGCGCGCGGCCAGGCGCTTGTCCTCGGCGCGCGCGCCATTCCAGTCAGAAGCCGCGCCCGACGGCAGGCTGGGACCACGGAACGTCTCTTCGAAGTGCGCCGCGGCCGGCTCGGCGAAACCGGCGAAGGTCGCCAGCAAGGCGTCCACGTCCATCGACGGCAGCGGCCGGAAACCGAAGCGCAGTTCCGCCGACGGCGCGATCATGTTGGCCTTGATCCCGCCCTCGACACGGCCGATGTTGAAGCGCAGCCCGGTCAACCCGCCGAAACGCGCGTGCGCCAGCGACTCCACATGGTCCAGCGCACGGCCGCCCCAGCGCATCGCCTGATGCAGCGCGCTGGCTGCGGCGTCCTGCTTGCCCGAGGCGTGGCCGGCGCGGCCAGCGAAGCGCATCAGCACCGAACTGATGCCACGATGCGCAAGCACTGCCTCGCTCATGGTCGGCTCGGCCACCAGCACCGCC
The DNA here is from genome assembly GCF_014199735.1 of Xanthomonas sp. 3307. Classification (NCBI taxonomy): domain Bacteria; kingdom Pseudomonadati; phylum Pseudomonadota; class Gammaproteobacteria; order Lysobacterales; family Lysobacteraceae; genus Xanthomonas; species Xanthomonas sp. 3307. Next base: position 230,580 of record NZ_JACHOG010000001.1, read on the forward strand.
TCGTAGGCGATGCCGCGGGCCAGGAACGCGGCGATGCAGCGCGGGTCGTTGGCTTCCTCGTCGCTGGAGAACAGGAACGCGGCATCGCCGTCGCCGGCATTGGCCGCGGCCAGCAGCGCCGCCGCCGCGCCCTTGATGTCGCACACGCCCAATCCGACCACGCGATCGTCCAGGCGCCGCATCACGTGCGGATCGGCGCTCCAGTGCGGCGAATCCGGCACCGTGTCCAGATGCACGTTGAACAGGTACTTGGGCGTGCCGCGCACCGCGTACAGGCTGACCGCGCCGGCGCCGTGGTCGATCACCTCCACCGCGAAGCCGGGCAGCTGCGCGCGCAGGTAGTCGAAGATGCCATCGGTGCCGATCGCCCGCGGCGGATTACGGGTGTCGAAGGACACCAGCGCCTGCAGGTGATCGAGCGTGGAGGTGAGCAGATCGGTCATGGTGGGTCAGTCCGCCGTGGTGCTGGTGCGGTAGAGGTCGGGATAGGCGATTTCCATCAACGACTGCGGCCGCGCCGGCGCGGCGAAGCCGTATTCGGCGTAGAGCGCATGCGCATCGGAGGTGGCGAGCATGAAGCGGCGCAGGCCCTGCAACTGCGGGTGGGCCATGATCGCGGCGACCAGTTGCTTGCCGTAGCCGCGGCCACGGTAGGCGTCGAGCACGAACACGTCGGCCAGATAGGCAAACGTCGCCCCGTCGGTGATCGCTCGGGCGAACGCCACCTGCCCTGCACCCTCGACATAGCCGCCGAAGCACAACGAACCGGCGATCGCCCGCTGCACCGTGTTCAGCGGGATGCCCAGGCACCAATAGGCCTGCTCGCTGAGGAAGCGATGGATCAGCGGCAGATCCAGTTCCTGCTTGTCGGTGCTGATGCGTAGTGCGTGCATGGGTTCCATCGCAGTGGCCCCCTTCTCCCACCGGGAGAAGGTGCCCCCGAAGGGGGCGGATGAGGGTACGGGCGAAGCCTGGTAAAGCGAATCGCGCCAGCGAGGTAAAGGGACAGGCGCAACGCGCAGCCGACGATTGCGAGGCTTCGCTCGTACCCTCACCCCAACCCCTCTCCCGGAGGGAGAGGGGCTTTTCAAAGCGTCAGCGATTGACCTGGGCGTACAGCGTGGAGCTCATCCCGAACAGCTTGATGAAGCCCTCGGCCTCGGCCACGCCCCAGTCCGCGGACTGCGCGTAGGTCGCGCCCTTGGCGTTGAGCAGGTGCGGCGACTTCACCGCCACCGCGTCGACGCGGCCGCCGCGGGTCTCCAGCGTCACTTCGCCGTTGACCATCGCCTGCGACGACTTCAGGAAGGCTTCCAGGTCGGTCTTCAGCGGATCGTGGTAGAAGCCTTCGTAGACCAGCTCCACCCACTTGCGCGCCACGTCCGGCTTGAAGCGGTTCTGCTGCTTGGTCAGCACCGCGTCCTCCAGCGCGCGGTGCGCGGCCAGCAGCGCCACCAGGCCCGGCGCCTCGAACACGATGCGGCCCTTCAGGCCGATCACGGTGTCGCCGGTGTACACGCCGCGGCCCACGCCGTAGGGCGCGAACAGCTTGTTGAGCTTGGCCAGGATCTGTTCGCCCGGCAGCGCCTTGCCGTCGAGTTCGACCGCCTCGCCCTGCACGAACTTCAGCTTCACCGTCAGCGGCTCGGTCGGCCACGCGCTGCGCGGCGCGCACCAGCCGCGGGCGCCCTCGCCCGGCGCTTCCCAGCGGTCGATCTCGCCGCCGGACATGGTCAGGCCGAGCAGGTTCTCGTTGATGGTGTAGGCCTGCTGCTTGGCACGCACGCCGAAGCCGCGCTCTTCCAGGTACTTCTGCTCGTAGGCGCGGGTCTGGGTGTGTTCCTTCTGGATTTCGCGGATCGGCGCGACGATCTCGTAGTCGCCCAGCGCCTTGACCGCCAGGTCGAAGCGCACCTGGTCGTTGCCCATGCCGGTACAGCCGTGGGCGATGACCTTGGTGCCCAGCTCCTCGGCGCGCTTGAGCGCGGCATCGACGATCAGGTAGCGGTCCGACACCAGCAGCGGATACTGGCCCTGGTAGCCCTCGCCGGCCCACACGAACGGCTTGACGAAGCCGGCCCAGATCGCCGGGCCGCCGTCGACGGTGACGTGGCTGGCCGCGCCCAGTTCCGCGGCGCGCTTCTCGATGAAGTCGCGCTCCTCGGCGTCCACGCCGCCGGTGTCGGCGAACACGGTGTGCACCGCATAGCCCTTGGCCTGCAGGTAGGGAATGCAGAAGCTGGTGTCGAGGCCGCCGGAAAAGGCGAGGACGATGTCCTTGAGGCCGGGAGTGGGGATTGGGGAGTCGGGATTGGTGGAAGCGGGGTGCTGCGACATGGGGGCGTCTCTCTGCGGTTGACTAAATTAAGAGCAGGAAGGGAGTCGCCGTTGCGACTCCCCAATCCCGAATCACGAATCCCGGCGGCCCTGGCCGGCCAGCGCCGCCATGATCGCCTTCTGCACATGCAGACGGTTCTCGGCCTCGTCGATGGCGATGCAGTTGGGCGAATCCATCACCGCGTCGGTCGCCTTGACGTTGCGGCGCAGCGGCAGGCAGTGCGAGAACACGCCGTTGTTGGTCAGGGCCATCTTGCGCTCGTCGACGATGAAGTGCTGGTACTGGTCGCGGATCGGTTTCTCCGGGCCCCAGTTGCCGAAGAACGGCAGCGCGCCCCAGCTCTTGGCGTAGACCACGTCGGCGCCGGCGTAGGCGCTGTCGATGTCGTGGCTGACGGTCAGCGAACCGCCGCTCTCTTGCACGTTCTGCGCGGCCCAGCCCATGTAGCGCTCGTCGAGCACGTAGTCCGGGGTCGGGCACAGCAGGGTCACGTCCATGCCCAGGCGGGTGGCGATGGTCAGCGCGGAATTGGCCACCGCGGTGTTCAGCGGCTTGGGATGGTAGGTCCAGGTCAGCACGTACTTCTTGCCGCGCAGGTCGCGGGTACCGAAGTGTTCCTGCAGCGCCAGCGCGTGCGCCAGCTCCTGGCACGGATGGGTGATGGTCTCCATGTTGATCACCGGCACCGGCGAGTACTTGGCGAAGCTCTTCAACACCAGATCTTCGCGGTCCTTGGCCCAGTCGACGAACTTCGGGAACGCGCGCACGCCGATCAGGTCGACGTACCGGCCCAGCACCCGCGCCACCTCGGCGATGTGCTCTTCGGTGTCGCCGTCCATCACCGTGCCCAGGTCGAACTCGATCGGCCATGCGTCCTTGCCCGGCTGCAGCACCACCGCGTGGCCACCCAGCTGGAACGCGCCCAGCTCGAAGCTGGTGCGGGTACGCATGGACGGATTGAAGAACACCAGTGCGATCGACTTGCCCTTCAGCTCGCTGCCGAGGCGGTTACGCTTGAACAGCGCCGCCTGGGTCAGCAGCGCGTCCAGTTCGGCGCGGCTCCAGTCCTGGGTGTTCAAGAAGTGCTTCAGAGACATCGATCGATCCTTTGCAGCGGTGGGGACGCGGGACGCGCGGGAGGTTCTACAGTCTGGTTCTTTACGGGTGAAACTTTTCCGGCCGATGAAAACGAAAAAACCCAGCCTCGGGCTGGGTTTTCAGAACGAACGGCACGACGCTCCGGTTACCCAGCGAGAATGTGGGATTCCGGTCGACGCGCGCGCGACGTCATGCCCGAAGCCATGCGTGCGGCGCTGAGATCGTGCTGGGGCAGGTTCGCTTTCATCGGCGCGCATCCTCGCACGCGCACGCCACAGGCGCAAGCGCGCGCGGCGCTCAGCGCGGCGGCACCACCACCGCGTCGGGCACGTACGGCGCCACCGAGACCCGGATGCGCAGGCGGTTGCCCGGATCCTCGGGCAGCCGCGAGCGGTACTTGGTGCCCTTGTAGACATAGTCCACGTCGTAGGCGATGGGCCGGCGGAACTCGCGGCCGACTTCGACCATCCGGCAGTTGCGTCCGCCCGCCGGTGCCGCAGCCGGCGCGGCCGCCTGCTGTGCCGGCTCCTCGTGGCGGCGGCTGAAGATGTCCTTCACCGAATCCATCAGCCGGTTCAAGCGGCTGTCGTCCTCGGCCGGCTTGGGCGCCGGCGCCGCCGGGGCCGGCGTGGGGGCCGGATCGCATTGCTGCTCGGTACGGGTGGCGCGCAGGGTCTGGTAGACCGGCTCCACGTTCAGCACCTGGGCGTAGTCCAGCTTGACGTTCTCGATCACCACCACCCGGTTGCGCGCCTCGGAGTCCTGCGCCCAGGCCGGCGCGACGGCGCAGGCAAGGATGCCGACCAGCGGCAACAACGGGATCGGACGCATCGGCAGCAGGCTTCGCAAGGGCAGACCTCTGAGTGTAGGCATGGCGGCTGGCGTCGGGCTGAACGCAAGCCGACGGCCGTGCGCCGACCTCGTCGAGGGCATGCCACCCCATCCCCGAGTCCGCCGCGCCGGGCTTGGCAGGCGCGCGGCCGGCATGGCGTGGTGCAACGCCTGAGCGGTCGTCAGTTCATGCCGCGTGGTGCCAGGCTGCGGCTGCCAGTCCAACCCGAAGCGCCGCGGTGGCGCGCGCCATGGCCGCGTCATCGCGCACGCGTGCACAGACGGCTGCTTCTTCCGGTTTCCTTGCCATCGGCACGCACACCTGCCGCCCGGTGCGCCCGGGGGGCGGATGACCCGCCTCGGGGCCGCTGCCGGTAGAATCGAGCGGTTTCCCCACCGCCGATGCCGATGAGCCTGCGCCTGCACAACAACCTGACCCGCCGGGTCGATGCCTTCGAACCGCTCGATCCGGTGGCTGGACCGACGCTCTACGTCTGCGGCCCCACCGTCTACAACTTCGCGCATATCGGCAATGCCCGCGGCCCGGTGGTGTTCGACGTGCTGGCGGCGCTGCTGCGGCGCCGCTACGGCAAGCTGCGCTACGCGCGCAACATCACCGACGTGGACGACAAGATCAACGCCGCCGCGCAGGCGCAGGGCGTGCCGATCTCCACCATCACCGACCGCTTCGCCGCCATCTACCGGCAGGACATGGCCGCGCTGGGGGTGACCCCGCCGGACATCGAGCCGGCGGCGACCGCGCACATCCCGCACATCGTGGCGATGATCGAGCGGCTGATCGCCGGCGGTCATGCCTATGCCGCCGAGGGCCACGTGCTGTTCGCGGTGGCCAGCTTCGCCGACTACGGCAAGCTGTCGCGGCGCGACCCGGAGGAGATGCTGGCCGGCGCCCGTGTCGAGGTGGCCCCGTACAAGCGCGACCCGGGCGACTTCGTGCTGTGGAAGCCTTCCAGCGATGACCTGCCGGGCTGGGACTCGCCGTGGGGACGCGGCCGCCCCGGCTGGCACATCGAATGCTCGGCGATGGCCGCCGCGCACCTGGGCGAGACCATCGACATCCATGCCGGCGGCGTCGACCTGCAGTTTCCGCACCACGAGAACGAGATCGCGCAGAGCGAGTGCGCCCACGGTGGCGCCACCTTCGCACGCGTCTGGCTGCACAACGGCATGCTGACCTTCAGCGGCGCCAAGATGAGCAAGTCGCTGGGCAACATCGAGACGGTGCACGACCTGATCGCCCGGCATCGGCCCGAAGCGCTGCGCTGCGCACTGCTGAGCGCGCACTACCGGCAGCCGCTGGACTGGTCGGACGCCCTGATCCAGGCCCAGGTCGCCCGGCTCGACGGCCTGTACGGGACGCTGCGCGACCTGCAGGCCATCGACGCCGAGGCGGTCATTCCGGCCGAGATCGAGCAGGCCCTCGACGACGACCTCAACACGCCGCTGGCGCTGTCGGTACTGTCGAGCCTGGCGACACAGGCGCGGCAGGCGCTGCGCGATGCGGCGCCGGCCGGCGGCCCCGATCCCGCCGATGCCGCGCAACGTGCGGACACGCTGCGCCAGGCCAAGAGCCGACTGCTCGGCGCCGGCCTGGCCCTGGGCCTGCTGCAGCAGGATCCGCAGGTCTGGTTCCAGGGTGCCGGCAGCGACGACGACGCCCGTATCCAGGCGCTGATCGACGCCCGCAGCGACGCCAAGAAAGGCCGCGACTTCGCCCGCGCCGACGCCATCCGCCAGGAACTGGCCGACGCCGGCATTGTCCTGGAGGACACGCCGCAGGGCGTACGCTGGAAGCGTGGGTAACCGCGCCCTCGTAGAAAAAGGGAGCACGGCTGTTCCCTTCTCCCTCCGGGAGAAGGTGGCGCGCAGCGCCGGATGAGGGTACGGCGCGAAGCGACTCGCATAGACAGTTCGCGAGGCTGCGCCCACACCCTCACCCCACCCCTCCCCCGGAGGGAGAGGGGCTTACAAGGTGCCCCGAAGGGGCGGATGAGGGTACGGCGCGAAGCGACTCGCATAGACAATGCACGAGGCTGCGCCCCTACCCTCACCCCAACCCCTCTCCCGGAGGGAGAGGGGCTTTACATCGCTTGATTCTGGATTGCTATGACCGACACCGACTTCCCGCTCGAACCCACGCCCGCCGAGGCCCAGGCCGCCATCGCCGAGGAATTCGGCTTCTTCGGCGACTGGTCCGAGCGCTACCAGTACCTGATCGACCTGGGACGCAAGCTGCCTGCCTTCCCCGAGCACTGGAAGACCGAGGAGCATCGCCTGCACGGCTGCCAGTCGATGGTGTGGATCGTGCCCGAGGGCAATGCCGAGCGCCTGGTGTTCCATGCGATCAGCGACTCGGCGATCGTCTCCGGGCTGATCTACCTGGCACTACGGGTCTACTCCGGACGCAGCGCCGCGGACATCCTCGCCACCGCGCCGGATTTCGTCGCCGCCATCGGTTTGGGCAAGCATCTGTCGCCGACCCGCAGCAACGGCCTGGCCGCGCTGCTGGCCTTCATCCAGGACACTGCGCGCGCCCAGCAGGCATGAGCGCGCCCCTGCCCACCCCGCAGACCCTGCGCACGCTGCTGGCGCACCCTGGCTTCGCCCTGGTGCTGGCCTACCGCATCCTGGCGATGCTGTCCTACCAGATCGTCGCGGTCACGGTCGGCTGGCACATCTACGAGATCACCCGCGATCCGTTCTCGCTGGGCCTGATCGGGCTGGCCGAGATCCTGCCGTTCTTCTGCATCGCCCCGTTCGCCGGCTACCTGGTCGACCACCTGCCGCGACGCTACCTCGGCATGCTCGCCAGCGTCGGCCTGATCGCCACCGCCGCGGTGCTGCTGGCGGTGAGCCGCGGCTGGCTGTCCGCGCAGGGGGTGTGGCCGATCTATGCGGCGATCGCGCTGACCGGCGCCGCGCGCGCGTTCCTGTCGCCCGTGTACAACGCCCTGTTCGCCCGCGTCCTGCCCCGCGAGGCCTATGCGCGCGGCGCCAGCGTCGGCAGCGTCGCGTTCCAGGCCGGCATGGTGATCGGCCCGGCGTTGGGCGGCCTGCTGGTCGGCTGGGGCGGCAAGAGCCTGGCCTACGGCACCGCCATCGGCGCCTCCACCGCGGCGCTGGCCGCGCTGTGGCTGCTGCGCGTCGCCGAGCCGGTGCACGAAGGCCCGCGCGCACCGATCTTCCGCAGCATCGCCGAAGGCGCGCAGTTCGTGTTCTCCAACCAGATCATGCTCGGCGCGATGGCCCTGGACATGTTCTCGGTGCTGCTCGGCGGCGCGGTCTCGATGCTGCCGGCCTTCATCCACGACATCCTGCACTACGGCCCCGAGGGCCTGGGCATCCTGCGCGGCGCACCGGCACTGGGCTCGATCCTGGTGGGCGTGTGGCTGGCGCGGCACCCGCTGCAGCGCAATGCCGGACGCGTACTGCTGCTGGCAGTGGCCGGCTTCGGCCTGTGCACCATCGCCTTCGGCCTGTCGCGCCATTTCTGGCTGTCGGCGGCGATCCTGCTGGCCTACGGCATGTGCGACGGCGTCTCGGTGATCGTGCGCTCGACCATCCTGCAGCTGGCCACGCCGGACGCGATGCGCGGCCGCGTGTCCTCGATCAACGGCATCTTCATCGGCTCGTCGAACGAACTGGGCGCGTTCTACGACGGCGTGATGGCGCGGCTGATCCACTTGGTGCCGGCGGTGGTGCTGGGCGGCTGCGTGACCCTGGGCGTGGTCGGTGTCACCGCGTGGAAAGCGCCCAAGCTGCGCAATCTGGATCTGCGCGATCTGCAATAGGCTCGGCGGACGGCGTACCTAAGTGGTCGCCAAGCGGGCGCAGTGACGGCTCCGCCTAGCCGCGCTTCGCGCACGGCGGTATTGCTGCCTGCACTCCGCCCAACCTCTTTCGGCTCGCTGCAACGACCGCGCTCAGTGCGCGGCCGCCACGGCATGCGCCTGCGCCTCGTCGTCGGCCCAGGCATGCGCGCAATCCGGCACGCCGGCCGGCTGAGGCAGACCGCCCCGCCCCGCCAGGAACCGGCAGGTAGCGGCGAACACCGCCGGCACCGCGCGCGAGCGGATCGGCGAGGCCAGCACGTGATTGTCCGCCCCGGGGAAATCCACCGCCTGGCGCAAGGCCGGTGGTGTCCCCAGCTCCTTGAACATCGCCTGCAGTGCCGCCACCGATACCGTGCGGTCCTGGTGCTGCGGATCGCGGTAGTAGTAGCCGAGGAACACCGGCACATGGATGCGCGCATAGGTCGCCGGCTGCATGCCGCCGCGGGTCAGCGCGGCCAGCGCGCGATAGCCGTCCAGGTGGGTGGCATCGGCCCAGTAGGCGCTGTCGACCGGATAGCGCAGGATCGGATCGCCGCCGTTGTGCGTCCACGCCAGCAACTGCGCGCCCCACGGCCACAACATCGGCTGCAACTGATCGCCGTACTCGCGCACCAGCGGCGACCACAACACCAGCGCCTGCACCTGACGTGGATTCGCCGCCACCGCCTGCAGCGCCAGCGCACCGCCCATCGAATTGCCGATCACCACCACGCGGTCGCCCAATACCCGGGTCACCGCCAGCGCCTCGGCGGCGCCGGCGAGCAAGCGTCCGGCATCGACGCCGCGCAGCGCATCGGCCGCGACCAGCCCATGCCCGGGCAGGCGCGGCAGATACAGATTGCAGCCGAAGCTGCGCGCCAGCCGCACATGCGTGGGTGCGCCCTCGCCCTGGCTTGCGGTGAAGCCATGCAGATAGACCATGGCGCAGGCACGTCGCCCCGGATGCGCCGGATCGGCCCAGACGATGCGCGCCTGGTTGTCCGCCCGCACCCCGGGCGTGGCGCGCTCACGCGCGTCGATCCATGCCTGCAGCGCCAGCGGATCCTGCGGTACCGCCGGCGCCGCCACCTGCGGCAGGGCCACACTGACCCGCGGCCCCAGCGCAATGACCGCCAGCAATAACAAGGCGATCAAGATCGGCAAACGCCAACGACGACGTCTGCGCATGTCTAGGCCGGCCAATTGGGCATTGCGACTCAAGGGCAGCCCTCCATTATCGATGCAACCCTGGATACGACATGGAAACAATTTTCAAGCAACGACATGGATTGTCAGAGATGACATGGCGACATACCACGCACCTAATTATGCGACACCGCCATGACAGGCACATTTAAAGCCTTCGACCGGCGCCGAAGAAACCGCAACTTGAGCGAAAGCCACAACGGCTCCAGTCTGGATCGGCGCTTTTCATCGCCACCATGAGAGCGCACTTTGCAGAAAAGACAGAAAACAAAAAGGAAAGGAAGACGAAAGAAGCACTGGAGATTATCTTCAGCGATAAAGCTCAAACCACTTTTCGAAATGGTGCGCGTCGAACGCAGGCCCATATGAAACACGGATGGAATCAACCGAATGGAGCGTTCGCTTTCCCGGGACGAGGCAGTGGACGCCCGTAGCCAGGCGGCTGGGGACGGTGCGACTGGCAACTCCGTTTTCGACCCAGGCCTGGACCTGCGTCGCACTCGACATCGCCGCCGTTGTGATGTCGCTGCAGGCACTCCCTCCCATCCTCTCCCGGGCCGGCGCAGCCAGCCCGACACACAACCGCCTATCGGAGCTCTGCGCATGAAGCCCTTCTTGTTACCGAGTATCGGCATGGCCTTGGCGTTCGCCATTGCCGTGCCAGGATCCTTGCAGGCGAAGCAAGCCCCTTCCCCCGCAGGCGGCGAACAGGCGATCGCCTATGTGCTGAAGAACGACATCGTGCTATCGAGGCTATTCGGGGACTGCCCTGCACTGAAATTTGCACGCACCGGCGCCGATGGCGCCAAGTCCTTCCTGATCGAAGGCAACTGCGACATCAAGAACAACCCGGAGGAAGATGCGGACTGTCCCGCCTATCACGTCCGTGCGACCGGGACGATCGACTCGCCGTCGCATTGGACGGTACGTCGCCAGGAACTGACCTTGGTGTGCTCCAGCGAGGGAGCAACGACGACGCGACGGATGTAACCGCCGCGTAGGTGCTTACGACCTCGGCGCAGCACGCGGTGGCGAGAATGCAATCTCCGTGATGATCACCACCATCACCACCCATTCGGGCCTGAACCCGTCCGCTCAATGGGGCTCATTGAGCAGCGACCAGCGCGACGCGTTCATCACCGCCTACGGGCACCGCGAAGGCTGGCACGGCAACCAACTCACCCTGTGGCGGGGACGGGAGCGCTCCCGTCTTCGCCACACATGACCCGTTACGGAGATTCTCATGGCACCCCGGTTTCTTTCGCTGTGCGGCCTGCTCGCTCTCGGTCTAGCCTTCTCGCGGGCCCATGCCGCCGGCAGCGATGCGGCGGCCTGCACGCACGCGCTGCATCAGGTTTTTGCAGGCACCAGCAGCGCCGCCACCCTGCCCCCCTCATGCACACGTCTCGGCCCGCTCGCGCTCGGCATGCGCAGGCAACAGGTCCTGGCCGCGCTGGGCCAGCCGGACATCACCCGCCGCGATACGGCGCATCCGGACACGCTCAGTGTGGTGTATCTGTATCCGCGCGGATTCGATGCGCAGCTGGCGCAGCAACCGCGGCCAGCCGCCGCCCTCGCCTACAGCCAGCTGGCGGTGCGCTTTCGCCACGACCGGGTCGTCAACGTGATCGCCTCCGCCACCCCCGGCGTGCCATTGCCGTTCGATCTGCTCGGCCAGCCGGTCGGCACGCACGTCGATCGCGTGCTGCAGGCGATCGGCGGCCAGCCGCAATGGAACGCCAGCCGCGACTACGTGCAGTTCGCAGCGATGCCGCTGGGCCTGGAGGTCGATCCGGACACCTCGGCTCTCGTCGGGCTGGACATCGCAGCCACCAAGCAGGACCTGGACAGCTTCGCCCTGCCCGGCTTGCAACTGAGCAAGGACACGCAAAGCGGGCTGGTCAACGGGGTGCGCTGAAGGGCGCCGCCGCTCATGCTGAGGTATGGCCGCCTCGACGCAGCATCCACGCAGCCGCAGGTGGCCCCGGCAGCAGGATTGGCCCAGGGCCGAGCATCGCGCGCCGACCCTGCGAGTACCGGCTTCCCGCGGCGGCATCGCGTCCGGGGCATGCGGCACGAGCCGGTTCGTGCAACGCCTGGACCGGCGGTGCCGTAAAACGCAAAGCCCCGCGCGAGCGGGGCCTTGCCTTGACGCATGAAGACGGTGAGGACTCAGTCGCCCTGCTGCTTCTGCAGGTGCTCCCAACGCTCCTGCGCGTCGATGGTGCGCTCGGCGGTCAGGCGCGCTTCCAGGCGCTCCAGGCCGATCTCTTCGCCGGTGTCCACGCAGTAGCCGTAGTCGCCGGCGTCCAGACGCTTGAGCGTGCTGTCGATCTTGCCGATCAGCTTGCGGTAGCGGTCGCGGGTCCGCAGTTCCAGCGAGTTCTCGGTCTCGCGAGTGGCGCGCTCGGCTTCGTCGCCGATGTCGCGGACTTCGTCGCGCAGGTTCTCGATGGTCTGCTTGGATTCCTCGACCAGGTCGGCGCGCCAGGTGAGCAGACGCTGGCGGAAGTACTCCTGCTGCAGCGCGCTCATGTACTCCTCGTCCGCCGCCGGCTTGTAGCCCTTGGGCAGGATCGGACGGCCGGTGGCCTCGTCGGTCTTGTACTCGACCACCTTGTACTTGGCCGGCTTGGCCGGGGTGTTGGACTTGGCGGTCACGGCCACCGCGACCTTGCCGGTGGGCTTGGCGACCGGGGCCTTCGGGGTGGATTCGGACTTGGTGGGGGTTTTCGCGGAGGATTTCGAAACGGACACGGGATTCTTTTGTGGCGGGGTCGACGACGCGGCGGGCTTGGCGGCAACGGGCTTGGGAGCCGGTGCTGCAGCGGCCGCGGCGGGCTTGACCGGGACAGGCTTGGCCGCAGCCGGCTTGGAGGCCGACTTCGGTACGGAGGTGGTCACCGCAGGTGCGACGGAAGCGGTGGCCGGTTTGGATTTGGCAGGAGCGGCCGCAGACTTGGCGACCTTGGCGCCAGGCTTGGCCGCGGGCGTCTTCGCTGCCGGCTTGGCGGCGGGCACAGGCTTGGTCGCGACCTTGGCCGGTGCGACTGGCTTGGCGGGCGCCTTCTTGGCCGGGGCCTTCTTGGCAGGAGCGGACTTGGCCGACGCCGCCGCCACGGGCTTGGCCGCCGGCTTCTTGGCCACAGCCTTGCTGGCCGATTTGGCCGGCGCGGCCTTGGCTGCCGACTTCGCAGGCGCGGCTTTCTTCAGCGGTTTGCTGGCGGCGGACACCGTCGCTTTCTTGGCGACGGGCTTGGCAGGCTTCTTGGCGGCCTGGACGGCCTTCTTTGCAGGTTTTTTAGCAGCCACGAACGCTCTTCCTTGGTCTTCCCGGGGCCCGGGAAAGCGGGCCTTTATAGCCTACCCTACCCCCCGCGGCAACAACGCGGCGTATACGCCGAGCGACCCGCCTAGTCGAGCACAGTGGCATATCATGGTGGCGTGATCGCCCGCGCTCTCATCGCCTTGCTGCGCCTGTACCAGCGCTTCATCAGCCCGCTGCTGGGGCCGCGCTGCCGTTTCGTGCCCAGTTGCTCGGCGTATGCGGTGACCGCCATCGCCCGTTTCGGCGCATTGCGCGGCGGCTGGATGGCCGCCCGCCGCGTCGGCCGCTGCCACCCCTTCCATCCTGGCGGGTTCGACCCGGTGCCCGACCCCACGGCGCCGCCACCCTGCCGCTGCCAAGGAAAACACTGATGTCCGTTTCCACACTGATCGTCAACGCGCGCCTGGTCAACGAAGGCCGCGAAACCCAGGGCGACCTGCGCATCGCCGACGGCCGCATCGCCGCGATCGCCCCGCAGCTGGCCGCGCGCGAGGGCGAGACCGTGGTCGACGCCGCCGGACGCTGGCTGCTGCCCGGCATGATCGACGACCAGGTGCACTTCCGCGAACCCGGCCTGACCCACAAGGGCGACATCGCCAGCGAATCGGCCGCGGCGGTGGCTGGCGGCCTGACCAGCTTCATGGACATGCCCAACACCAATCCGCCCACGCTCGACGCCGCCGCGCTGCAGGCCAAGTACGACGCCGCGCACGGCCGCGCCTGGGGCAACTACGGCTTCTACCTGGGCGCCAGCAACGACAACCTGGCCGCGATCCAGACCCTGGACCCGAAGACCGCGCCCGGCATCAAGGTGTTCATGGGCGCCTCCACCGGCAACATGCTGGTCGACAACCCGCAGACCCTGGACGCGATCTTCCGCGACGCGCCGACGCCGATCATCACCCATTGCGAAGACACCCCGACCATCGACGCGACCCTGGCCGCGTTCAAGGAAAAATATGGCGAGGCGCTGACCCCGGACATGCACCCGGACATCCGCTCGCGCGAAGCCTGCCTGAAGTCCTCGCAGTTGGCGGTGTCGCTGGCGAAGAAGCACGGCACCCGCCTGCACGTGCTGCATATCTCCACCGCCGACGAGCTGGCGCTGTTCACGCCCGGCCCGATCCAGGGCAAGCGCATCACCGCCGAAACCTGCATCCACTTCCTGCGCTTCGACCGCGCCGACTACGCCACGCTCGGCAACCTGATCAAGTGCAACCCGGCGATCAAGGACGCCAGCGACCGCGAAGCGCTGATCCGCGCGATCGCCGAGGACGTGATCGACGTGCTCGCCACCGACCACGCGCCGCATACCTGGGAAGAGAAGAGCAAGCCGTATGCGCAAGCGCCGTCGGGCCTGCCGCTGGTGCAGTACGCGCTGGTCGCGGCGCTGGAGCTGGTCCACGAGGGCCGGCTCAGCGTGGCCCAGGTGGTGCACAAGTTCGCGCACGCGCCGGCGCTGCTGTTCGACGTGCACGAGCGCGGCTTCCTGCGCGAGGGCTACCACGCCGACCTGGTGCTGATCGACGACACCACGTTCACCGTGCGCCGCGAGGACGTGCTGTCCAAGTGCGGTTGGTCGCCGTTCGAAGGCCGCAGCTTCCGCTCCAAGATCGCCGCGACCTGGGTCAACGGCGTGCTGGCCTGGGACGGTACCCGCCTGGTCGGCAGCCCCAACGGGCAGCGCCTGGCGTTCGACCGCTGATGCGCGTCGCCCTGGTGTCCGGCGCCGCACTGGCGCTGGTCCTGCTGACCGCACCGCTCGCCCCGGCGCTGCACGCGCAGACGCCGGCCGCGGCCGGCGCCGAGGCGCGCAGCGTGTTCCCGCGCAGCGCCTCGCAGGGCGCACTGGTGATCGGCAAGGTGGCGCCCGGCAGCCGCGTGCAGTACGCCGGACGCACCCTGCGTGTCAGCGACTACGGCAGCGTGGTGTTCGGCATCGGCCGCGACGAGCGCGGTCCGCTGCGCATCGCCGTGCAGCGCCCGGACGGCGGCAGCGAAACCGTCGAGATTGCGGTGACGCCGCGCGACTGGCCGCTGGAACAGGTCAACGGGGTGCCGCCGAAGACGGTGAATCCGCCGCCGGCGATCGCCGAGCGGATCAAGCGCGAACAGGCCCAGGTCACCGCCGCGCGCGACCGCGACGACCCGCGCACCGATTTCGCCGCGCCCTTCATCTGGCCGGTACAGGGCCGCATCAGCGGCCGCTTCGGCAATGCCCGGGTCTACAACGGCCAGCCTGGCGCCGGGCATTCCGGCATGGACATCGCCGTGCCCACCGGCACTCCGGTCAAGGCCCCGGCGGCCGGCGTCGTCACCTTCGCTGCTCCCGACCTGTACCTGACCGGCGGCACCGTGCTGCTGGATCACGGCTATGGCGTCAGCTCCAACTTCCTGCACCTGTCGCGGATCGACGTGAAAGTCGGCGACCGCATCGCCCAGGGCCAGGTCATCGGCGCCGTCGGCGCCACGGGCCGTGCGACCGGGCCGCATCTGCATTGGGGGATGAATTGGTTCGACGTACGGATCGACCCATTGCTGGTGTTGGAGCGGACGAAGCAACCCTAAAGCGCAGGCGCGTCAGTTGCGCTGGCGCGCGGCGGCGCGTTCCTCATCTGCGCATCCGACGCCTTCGCTTGGCGCGGTTCGATGTGCGCATCGACCCGTTGCTGGTGCTGGAGCGCACGAAACAGCCCTGAAGCGCGGGCGCGTCAGTTGCGCTGGCGCGCGGCGGCGCGTTCCTCCTTTGCGCATCCGACGCCTTCGCTTGGCGCGGTTCGATGTGCGCATCGACCCGTTGCTGGTGCTGGAGCGCACGAAGCAGCCTTGAAGCGCTGATGTATCAGGTTCACTGGCGCGCGGCGGCGCGTTCATCAGGTGCAGTGACGTACAGCGGCATGTTCATTTTGTAGGAGCGGCTTCAGCCGCGACGGGCACTCCCGGTAACGCCCGTCGCGGCTGAAGCCGCTCCTACAATCGCGACGATAGATCGCGCCGAGCCGCGACGCGTTGCTAGGGATGTCGTCCTGAAGTCGCTCCCACATCGGAACGCTGCGCGGCATCCGCGTCGCGCAGCAGTTGGGCGGCGGGTCTCGGCGCAGGAACGCAAGCGGCAGCGGATAGGCGCGCCGGCTTGTTCGAATGGCCGCGGGAGCGGGACGGGCGGTGTCGCGCGAGGCCGTACCCTCACCCCAACCCCTCTCCCGGTGGGAGAGGGGCTTGCTGCCGTTCCTTCTCCCGCTGGGACCACGGCCCTCTTTCTCCCGTCCGGACCACGGCCGCCTTTTGTGGGAAAGGTCCCCCGCAGGGGCGGATGGGCGCGCGCGCAGCCTCGCGCAATGCGCTGGCTTGGAGCCTTGCCGCTACGCCGGTGTGGTCGCCTGCAGCAGGCGCCCCAGCACGACATGCGATGGGCTGTTGGCCAGGTCCAGCGGCATCACCAGCTTGGGATTGGGATGCGGCAACGGCGTTCCCGGCGCCTCTTCGCCGGCTTCCCGCAGCAGACTGCCGTTGTCTTCCACCTGGTCGGTGACCGGCGGCAGCGGCGGCAGGCCCAGCCCGGCGCGGACCGCGTTGGCACCGTTCAGCAGATCCTCGTCCGTGACCGTGGTCAGCGCCGAGGCGGCCAGGCTGGCCGGTGCGCCCTCTACCGCCGCCAGGCGCTGCGCCACGTCGCCCAGGACCTGCTGCCGGTGCGGATGCAGCAGTTGCCACACTTCCTCCCATAGCGCCTTCCAGTCCAGGTCCGGGAACGGCATGTGGGTGGGCCCGCTGAGCACGATCTGCGGTGCCAGCCGGCCCGGCGGTGTCGCGTCGCATTCGGCCAGCGCGCGGTACACCACCTCGCTGCACACCATGTGCGAGGGGTTGTCGCGGACCAGGTGGTCCAGCGCCTCGCGCACCACGATCCGCGCCAGCCAGTGCTGCGGCCACTTGCCGCGGATGGCGACCAGCACGCCCAGCGTGGCCAGGCTGTCCAGCGGATACGGAACGCCCAGCAGCGATTGCGCCTTGGCCAGCACGCTGGCGCGGTCGGCGTCGTCCAGCGCCAGGCCGGCGTAGCTGAGTGGCCGGTAGGCGTCGATGACGAGGTAGTTGGTGGTGTCGGTCAGCCGCTGCGACAGCGCATAGCGGCGCACGCCGCTGGCCGCCGCCTCGATCAGATCGCCCTGGTCGGCGACGATCGCGGCATGGCTGTAGATGCTGTCGCCGCACCAGGCGATCAGTTCGGACACCGGGCCGCAGCCCAGTTGCAACAGGATGTCGCCGACCTGCAACTGATCGGGAGCGAACGCGGGCAAAGCGGGCTGGGCAGTCATGGCTGGGGCTCCTGGTGGGTAACGCGGTGGGTGGGGGACACGCTGACGCGGTTGCGGCCGGCGGCCTTGCTGGCGTACAGCGCGGCATCGGCGCGCTGCAGCAGCGCCGCGACGCTCTCGCCGTGCTGCCATTGCGCCACGCCGACGCTCAGCGTGCATGACAGCGCCTGGCCTTCGCGCGGCAGCGGCTGCGCGGCGACGTGCTGGCGGATGTCCTCGGCCACGCGCCGCGCGGCCTCCAGCGTGGCGCCGGGCATCAACAGCAGCATCTCGTCGCCGCCCTGGCGGCCGAGCGTGTCGGTGCTGCGCAGGCGCGCACGCGCGCACGCGGCGACCCAGCGCAGGCAGGCGTCGCCGCCGGCGTGGCCGTGGATGTCGTTGATGCGCTTGAAGTGGTCGATGTCGATGTAGGCCAGCGCCAACGGCCGCTCGCTGCGCGCGGCGTCCTGCAGCGCCTCGGCCAGGCGCTGCTGCAGCGCGGCGCGGGTGAGCATGCCGGTGAGTTCGTCCACCGTCGCCATGCGGCTGACGCGGTCGCGATCGCGACGCAGCTCCAGCATCTGCTCGGCCAGGCCGAAGGTGACCAGCAGGCAGGAGATCGCCAGCGCCAGGCTGATGCCGTGCGCCAGCAGCGGCGCAGCCAGATCCAGGTGCAGCCAACCGGTCAGTTCCAGGCAGCGCAGCACGCACAGCATCCACAGCGGCGTCCACGAGGCCAGCAGCGGCCAGGCGTAGCGTTGCCCGCGCAGGGCCAGCAGCAGGCAGCACGGCAGCAGCAGGGCCGCGCCGACGATCAGCCCGACATTGCCCAGCAGACTCAGCACCACCGAATCCGACACCAGGCAGGCCATGGCGATGCCGAGCAGGAACAGCGCGCACAGCCGCAGCACCCGGTCCAGCCGCGGCAGTTGCCGGTGCATCTCCAGTTGCCGGCGCTGGAAGGTGATGATGAAGAAGCCGCCGAGCGCGGCGACGATGCGCATCGGCGTCGGCGAGGACGCGAACACGCTGGCCAGGCCGGGCACCGCGCGCGCCTCGCCGCCGAGGCCGAGCAGGTACAGCAGCACGCACATCACGTTGGCGGTGAAGTACCCGTAGATCGGTTCGCGCAGGCGCGCCCACAACGCGATCGCCAGGATCGCCAGCACCGCGGTCGAGCCGAGGATGAAGGCGCGCCAGCCGACGTAGTGCAGGTCCTCGCGCTGCACCTGCGCCAGCGGCACGATGCCCACCGGCATCGGCATCGCCGCCGGCGCATGCACCCGCAGCCAGATCGAGGCGCCGCGCGGCAGTCCCTGCGGCAAGGCGATCACCAGGGCGCGGGTCGAGTAGCGCAGGTCGGCGTCGGCACCGTAGATCGCGTGCCGGGTCGGCGCGGTGCGTCCCGGCACCCAGGCCTCGACCCGGGTCAGGTACGGCGACTGCAGCACCAGCTGCGGTTGGCCCGCGCTGCCGATCGCGCGATCGGCGCGGATGCGCCACCAGGTGGGCTGCTTGCTGCGCTCGTACAGGGTCGCGCCATGGCCGGCATCGGCGAACGCGGCATCGTGGCGCCCCGCCACCACCTCCGGCGCCGGAGGGTCGGCGGCCAGCCGTTGCAACAACAGTTCCTGCCCCAGCGCCGACCCGACCATCCCCAGGCACAGCAACAGGCAGCACCAACGGCACAGGCGCTTCAATCGACGGGTTCCAAGTGGGATCGGCGTCGAGCGTAACGCAAGCCGCGACGCCGTTCGTATCCAAATTCACGACCCCGTCACACCACAACGTGGGGTCGGCACACGGCGCGCAGATCCATGCCGCAGTGCGGCGGCAGTCTCCCGCCGAAAGGTCTGGAACGCCGGTAGCCGTCGCGTTTTGCCCTGGGAATCGCCCTCCACGCCCACACCAACCGGCGCTCCGCACGTGCTGCGGATCAGTGATCGTGATGGAGACGACACAACCGGCCTCTGGCTGCGACATCGGCCGGCATCGACGCGCGAACGCCCCTACCATCGCCGGTCCGCTGACGACGCCGGATCAGGCGACCGGATGACACCGGCATCATTTTAAGCGTCGCCGCGGCCCCTTATCCTTGAGCGGAGGCTTCCAATGACCGTATCGCGCTGGTTGCTGCTTTCCTCCACCCTGGCCCTGGCGGCCGGGGTCGTCACCGATGCGCCGGCCCTGACCGGGACCACGTCGCGCCCGCAACTGACCAGCAGCGAGGCGGCCAGCCAGACCGTCGCCCGCCACCTGGCCCAGGCCGGCCCGATCGGCGCCCTGGTCACCGACAACTGGGATCCGAGCGCCGGGGTCGCGCTGCTGAAGGCCGACTACGCCGTGGCGGCCGACGGCAGCACCCGCTACCGCACCGTGCAGGCCGCGGTGGACGCTGCGGTCGCCGCCGGCGGCAGCATGCGCCGCTACATCAGCATGGCACCGGGCACGTACACCGAAGTGGTCTGCGTCCCGGCCGCGGCGCCGCCGCTCACCCTGTTCGGGCTGGGCGGCAGCCCGGCCAGCACCACGATCCGTTTCGGCAACGCCAATCCCACGCCGAAGCCCACCGGCAGCGCCACCCACCCCTGCGCCAGCAACGCCGCCAGCAGCACCATCGGCACCTCCGACAGCGGCACCGTCACCGTGCGCGCCGCGCAGTTCCAGGCGCGCAACCTGGCGATCGTCAACAGCTACGTCGAGGGTACCTACAGCGGCAGCAACCAGTCGGCGGTGGCGCTGGCGTTGCGCGGCGACAAGGCGGTGCTGGAGAACGTGGTGCTGACCGGCAATCAGGACACCCTGCTGGTCAGTGCGGGCAGCGCCAACACGGTGATCCGCGCG
Source organism: Xanthomonas sp. 3307 (assembly GCF_014199735.1). Lineage (NCBI taxonomy): Bacteria > Pseudomonadati > Pseudomonadota > Gammaproteobacteria > Lysobacterales > Lysobacteraceae > Xanthomonas > Xanthomonas sp. 3307. The sequence goes on from NZ_JACHOG010000001.1 coordinate 250,356, forward strand.
TACTTCAAGGGCGGCACCATCGAGGGCGATACCGACTTCATCTTCGGCTCGGGCGTGGCGGTGTTCGCCGGCAGCACCATCCGCTACACCGCGGCCCGCCGCGGCGCCACCGACGGCGGCGTGATCTTCGCGCCCAGCACCCGCCCGGGCAGCAGCTACGGCTTCCTGGCCATCGGCAGCACCTTCGATGCGGTCGGCACTCCCGGCAGCGGCACGGTGTGGCTGGGTCGGGCCTGGGACGAGAGCGTGGGCAGCCTGGCCAACTACGTCGACGGCACCTCGCCCAACGGCAAAGTGGTGATCCGCGATTCGGTGCTGGGCGGGCACATCCGCAAGAGCGCGCCGTGGAACGCCTCGACCATCGGCCGGCCGTACTGCAGCAGCAGTTGCAGCACCTCGGCCAACCGCTTCTACGAATACGCCAACAGCGGCGCCGGCAGCGCCCCCTGAGGCAAGGCGACGTGGTGTGGGCCGGGCTTAGCCCAGCCCGGCCCACCAGGCGCGCCACAGCGTCGCCATCTGTCCCGGCGGCTTGGGCGTGGCGGTTGCCTGCTGCGCCGTCCGCGCACGCGCCAGCGCCGACAGGATGCGTCGCGCGCGCGGCCCGCGCACGCGGCGCGGCCATGGCTTCAGCAACGCCTGCGCCCAGCGCTGGCGCTGCTGCGCCTCATCACCGCCGCGTAGCGCCAGCGGCGCGGTGGCGGCGCCGGCCTCGACCAGGCGCTGCGCCAGCACCTGCAGCGCGACCGGCACCGCGGCGCCCTCGACCGGGGCCTCGAACAGCGCGCGCTCGACCGCGACCACCGCCTGCGCGAACGGCTCCAGCCGCTCCAGTGCGTGCGCGGTGTCGGCCGCGGCCGCGCGCGACTGCGGCAGGCTCGGCAAGGCCTCGGCCAGTTGCGTCCACGGCGCGGCCACCGGCTCCAGCACCCGTCCCAGCGGATGCCGCGAACGCTGCCCGGCCCAACTGCGCAGTTCCTCGCCCCACCAGGCCAGCTTGGCGTCGGCCGGCAGCGGATCGCCGGCGATGTTGAGGATGTCGTCGAACTCCTGCAGCAGGGCGAACCAGGCCACGGTGCGGGCGCGCTGCGACGCCGGCACGAAGGCCTCGGCCACGGCCCATTCCGGCCAGCGGCGGCGCCATTTGTCGAGGAAGGCATCCAGGGCGGACGAACTGCTCATGCGATCGGTGAATCCGGAGTCAGGCGCGCGCAGCGAAGGCGTCGCGCAACGGGGGAGTGAGCGCGGTTGTCGCGCAGAACGCGCAGTTTACGTGCGCGACCGGTGGATGCCGAGCGGTGCCGGCGTGCAGGCGGCGCACGACGGTCGCGGCCGCTGCGCGGCGGCGTCGCCAACGCAGCGACGGCACCGGCGTCAGGGAGCGGTTGCGCTGACCGGCCAGGCCGCGGCGGCGTACAGCTCGGCGGGCGTGGCGACCATCGCATCGGCGCGCCAGGCCAGCGGATCGTCCTCGTCCAGCCGGTAGCCCCACAGCACCGCGACCGAGGCCATGCCGGCGGCGCGTGCGGCAAGGATGTCGCGTTCGTCGTCGCCGACGTAGACCACCTCGTGCGGCGCCACGCCAAGGCGCTGCGCGGCGACCTGCAGCGGCAGCGGATGCGGCTTGCGCTCGGGCAGCGTGTCGCCGCCGATCAGCACCGCGCAGCGCTGCTCCCACTGCAGTTGCGGCAGGATCAACCGTGCCAGCGCCTCGGGCTTGTTGGTGACGATGCCCCACACGCTGCCCGCAGCCTCCAGCCGCTGCAGCAACCCGGCGATGCCGTCGAACGGCTGCGAATGGCGGCCGATCAGCGCCTCGTAATGGCGCAGGAATGCCGGGATCAGCGCATCGCGCTGCGCGGCGGGCAGATCCGGGAAGGCGACCCCGAGCATCGCCCGCGAGCCCTTGGACACCACCGGCCGCAACTGCGCCAGGGTCAACGCTGCACGGCCGTGCTCGGCCAGTACCGTATTGGCCGCGGCCAGCAGATCCGGCGCGCTGTCCAGCAGCGTGCCATCCAGATCGAACAGCACCACCTGCGGAAAGCGCGCCCGGGTATCGCCCGCCGCGGACTTCACGCCCACACGCATCCGCCGTTACCAATCCCCAATCCCGGCTCCCGAATCACGGCTTCCCCGCACACGCCAGGTAATTGACCTCGGTGCGCGAGGACAGCCGCGCGCGGTTGCGCCACGGCTCGTAGGCCAGGCCGCTGACGTCGCGCAGCTGCAGCTCGGCCTGGCGCAACCAGGCGGCCAGTTCCGCCGGCTTGATGAAATCCTGGTAGCGGTGGGTGCCGGTGGGCAGCAGCCGCGCCACGTACTCGGCACCGACGATGGCCAGGGCGAACGCCGCCGGGGTGCGGTTGAGGGTGGACAGGAACAGCTGTCCGCCGGGCTTGAGCAGGGTCGCGCAGGCGCGCACGATCGCCGCCGGATCGGGCACGTGCTCGAGCATCTCCATGCAGGTGATCGCATCGAAGCTGGCCGGCTGCGCCGCCGCCAGGTCCTCGACCGACTGCACGCGGTAGTCGACCTCCACCCCGGATTCGAACTGATGCAGCCGCGCCACCTTGATCAGCTCCGGCGCCAGGTCGATCGCGGTGACCTGCGCGCCCTCCTTGGCCAGCGCCTCGCTGAGCAGGCCGCCGCCGCAGCCCACGTCCAGCACCGCTGCGCCGCGCAGCGGCAGGCGCTCGGCGACGTAGCGCAGGCGCACCGGATTGAGTGCATGCAGCGGCTTCTGCGGGCCGTCGGCATCCCACCAGCGGGTGGCCAGGGCGCCGAACTTGTCCAGTTCGGCCTGATCGAAATTGGCGGAGGCGTTGGCGGCGGAAGCGGTCATGGCGAACTCTCGTTGGGGCCGCGCGCGCGGTGCGGCACGGCGAACATAGCGGATCAGGCGTGGACGCTGCGGATGCGTTCGCGCCACTGCCGCGCATTGGCGACCAGCGCGTCGACGTCCATGTCCACCAGCACGCGCTGGCTCAGCTTGGGCTGGCCGGCGATCCACACGTCGCTGACCTGCTGCCGGCCGGTGGCGTACACCAGTTGCGACAGCACGTTGTGCAGCGGCTGGGTCTCCAGCGCCGACAGGTCCACGCAGATCAGGTCGGCCTGCTTGCCCGGCTCGATCGAGCCGATCTTCTCGCCGAAGCCCAGCGCGCGCGCGCCGCCCAGGGTGGCCGCGCGCAGCGTGCTGGCCGCGTCCAGCGCGGTGGCGTCGTTGGCCACGGCCTTGGCCAGGATCGCCGCGGTGCGGTTCTCGCTGAACATGTCCAGGTCGTTGTTGCTGGCGCAGCCGTCGGTGCCGATCGCCAGGTTCACGCCCGCTCGCTGCAGCGCGCAGGCCGGACAGAACCCGGAGGCGAGCTTGAGGTTGGATTCGGGACAATGCACCACGCTGACCCCGCGCTCCGCGCACAGGTGGATCTCGGCGTCGGTGAGCTGGGTCATGTGCACCGCGATCAGGCGGTCGTTGACCAGGCCCAAACGGTCCAGCCGCGCCAGCGGGCGCTGCCCGTATTGCTTGAGCGAGTCGGCGATCTCCTGCGCGGTCTCGTGGGTGTGCAGGTGCACCGGCACCTCGAGCTGGTCGGACAGCATCCGCACCCGCTCGAAGTTGGCGTCGTTGACCGTGTACGGCGCATGCGGAGCGAAGGCGATGCCGACCAGCGGATCGTCGCGCCACTGGTCGTGCACCTCGCAGGCGCGGGCGAAGTATTCGTCGGAGGTCTTGGCCCAGGCGGTCGGAAAATCGATGATCACCGTGCCGACCCGCGCGCGGAAACCGTGTTGCTTGTACACCGCGGCCTGCACGTCGGCGAAGAAGTAGTTCTCGTTGGCGCAGGTGGTGCCGCCGCGCAGCATCTCGGCGATCGCCAGCGCAGTGCCGTCGGCGACGAACTCCGGCCCGATCACCGCGGTCTCCACCGGCCAGATGTGCTGCTGCAGCCACACCATCAGCGGCAGGTCGTCGGCGATGCCGCGCAGCAGGGTCATCGGGTTGTGGGTGTGCGCGTTGACCAGGCCCGGCAGCAGGGCCGCGTCGGGGCGCGAGACGGTGCGCGTGGCGGCGAAGCGCGTGCGTGCCTCGGCGGTCGGCAGCACCGCCACGATCTCGCTGCCGCGCACCGCCACCGCGTGGTCTTCCAGCACCACCGCATGCGGCTCGATCGGGACCACGTAGCCGGCTTCGATCAGCAGGTCGCAGGATTCGGGAATGGAGGTCATCGCAGATGCTCTGGAAAGGGAAGGATCACGGTACGGGTGCCGGCGCCACCTGCGCCTGGAGGATGCGCCGCTGGTACACGCGCATCACCACCCACTGCAGCAGGAAGATCGCCAGGAAGCCGAAGCGGCCCAGCCAGGGTGCCACCATGCCCACGGGGATGCACAACGCGAACACCACCGGCGAGACCGCCGCGCGCAGCTTCATCGCCTGCGTCTGCAGCGGACCCAGCCGCTGCGCCAGGCCTTCCTTGCGCACCGCATAGGCATGCAGCCAGTAGCCGGCCAGGCCGATCGCGGCCAGATGCGCGCAGTACACCGCAAACGCCTCGTGGTTGCCGAAATAGTCCGAATACAGCGCGGTGGAGAACGGCAGCAGGCCGATCAGCAGCAGCTGCAGCACGTTGAGCCAGATCAGCCGGTCGTCGAACTGGCGGATGTGCCGGCACAGCTGCAGGTGCGACTTCCAGAACAGCGCAGTGACCAGGAAGCTCACCGCGAAGCCGATGAACAGCGGCAGCATCCGGTGCAGCGCGGCGAGGATGCCGCCGGCGGCCGCGACCTCGGCGTGTCCTGGCACCTTGATTTCCACCGCCAGCAAGGTGATGGCGATGGCGAAGACCGCATCGCTGAAGAACACGACACGGTCGTGCGGGTACTTGCTGTCGGCGCTATCGGCGTGGCTGGTCGTCACGGGGTGTCCTGGGAGCGAGGTGGTCCATCACCGCCGCGCGGCGATCCGGCGCATGGCGCTGCCTGGCCGCCGCAGCCAGCGCGTGCGCACGCCCACGGCCGGCTGCGGCCGCGGGCGTGTCGACGTGTTACTTGACGCGCGAGACGTATTCGCCCGAACGCGTATCGACGCGGATCACTTCTTCCTGGCCGACGAACAGCGGCACACGCACCACCGCGCCGGTCTCCAGGGTGGCCGGCTTGCCGCCGCCGCCGGAGGTGTCGCCGCGCACGCCCGGGTCGGTCTCCACGATCTTCAGTTCGACGAAGTTCGGCGGGGTGACCTGGATCGGCGTGCCGTTCCACAGCGTCACCACGCAATCTTCCTCGCCCTTGATCCACTTGGCGGCGTCGCCGACGCCGGCCTTGTCGGCCTGCACCTGCTCGAAGGTTTCCTGCTGCATGAAGTGCCAGTACTCGCCGTCGCTGTACAGGTACTGCATGTCGGTATCGACCACGTCGGCCGCTTCCACGCTGTCGGTCGCCTTCATGGTCATTTCGACCACGCGCCCGGACTTGATGAAGCGGTACTTGATGCGGGTGAACGCCTGGCCCTTGCCGGGCTTGACGTATTCGGTATCGGTGATGATCGCAGGCTCGCTGTTGACCAGGATCTTCATCCCGTTCTTGACGTCGTTCATGCCGTAGCTGGCCATCTGAAACTCCTCGGGTAAGGCAAACCCGCCGCGTTCGGCGGCCGGCCGGATAGAATGGAAGCCCCGCCGCAACGGCGGGCGCTCGTGTGATGACCGCCTATGATAACCGCAGCCCCCCGCCCGATGCAGCCGTCCCCGCCCCTGCCCGCCGCGCCGCCGCGCTGGCAGCAGGCCTGGCGCGACGCCGTGCGCGATCCGCACGAACTGCTGGCATTGCTCGGGCTGGACCCGCAGGCAATGGGCGTCTCCGAACAGGCTGCGACGCAGTTCGCGCTGCGCGTGCCGCGCAGCTTCGTCGCGCGCATGCGCCCGGGCGATCCGCACGACCCGCTGCTGCGCCAGGTGCTGCCGATCGACGACGAGCAGCGCGTGGTCGCCGGCTTCGCCCTGGATGCGGTCGGCGACGCCGCGGCCAAGAAGGCCGATGGGGTGATCCACAAATACCGCGGCCGTGCCCTGTTGGTGGCCACCGGCAGTTGCGCGGTGCACTGCCGCTACTGCTTCCGCCGGCATTTCCCCTATGCCGACGAGACCGCGGCGCGCGACGGCTGGCGCACGGCGGTGGCGGCGATCGCCGCCGACCCCAGCATCGAGGAAGTGATCCTGTCTGGCGGCGATCCGTTGTCGCTGGCCACACCCAAACTGGTCGAACTCACCGAGGCGCTGGCGACGCTGCCGCAGCTCAAGCGCCTGCGCATCCACAGCCGCTTGCCGGTGGTGCTGCCCGAGCGCGTCGATGCGCCGTTGCTGGCCTGGCTGCGCGCGCTGCCGTGGCCGCTGGCGTTCGTGATCCACGCCAACCACGCCAACGAGTTCGATGCCGGCGTCGATGCCGCGCTGGCGCGCCTGCGCGATGCCGGCGCGCGCCTGCTCAACCAGGCGGTGCTGCTGCGCGGGGTCAACGACAGCGTCGAGGCGCTGGCCGCGCTGAGCGAGCGCAGCTTCGCCGCCGGCGTGCTGCCCTACTACCTGCACCAGCTGGACCGGGTGCAGGGCGTGGCCCATTTCGAAGTGGACGATGCCCGCGCGCTGGCCCTGCACCAGGCCCTGGCCGCACGTCTGTCCGGTTATCTCGTGCCGAAGCTGGTGCGCGAGATCCCCGGCGACAGCGGCAAGCGCGCGCTGACGCCCTGACCCGTCTGGCGGCGATCGGCGAAGGCAGAGCGCCGGGCTAGCCGCGATACTGCGCCCGCGCTCAGGCACCGGCGGGCGGCGCGTCCTCGTTGGCCAGCAACTGGCGGAATTCCTCCGCGCTGAGCGGACGGCTGAGCCAGAAGCCCTGCCCCAGTTCGCAGCCGCGCTCGCGCAGCAGTTCGAACTGGGTCTCCTGCTCGATGCCTTCGGCGACCACGGTGATGTCCAGCGAATGCGCCATCGCGATGATCGCCGTGGTCAGCGCCAGATCGTCCGGGTCGCGCTGCAGGTCGGCGACGAAACTCTTGTCGATCTTGACCCCGTCCACCGGCACCTGGCGCAGGTGGCTCAGGCCGGAGAAGCCGGTGCCGAAGTCGTCCAGCCACACCTTGACCCCGGTGCGGTGCAACCGCGCCAACATGCTCGCCGCCTGCAGTTCGTCGCCGATCACCGCGGTCTCGGTCAGCTCCAGGTGCAGTTGCGCCGCCGGCAACCCCGACTCGCGCAGGCAGTCGGCCACCACTTCCGGCAGGTCGCCGCTGCGCAACTGCCGCGGCGAGACGTTGACCGAGACGAACAGGTCGCGGCTGCCGTCGGCGCGCTGCCACTGGGTCGCCTCGCTGCAGGCCGCACGCAACACCTTGGGGCCGATGCTCTCGATCAGCCCGCTCTGCTCGGCCACGTCGATGAACACCGTCGGCGAGATCGTGCCCATCGCCGGATGCTGCCAGCGCAACAGCACTTCCACGCCGACCATGCGCCGGTCCTGGGTGCGGAAGATCGGCTGGTAGGCCAGCTTCAGTTCGTCGCGTTCCCAGGCGCCGCGCAGTTCGTGCTCCATGTGCACGCGCCGCTCCACCGCATAGTCCATGGCACGGCTGTAGAAGCGGTGGCAGTTCTTGCCGGCCAGCTTGGCCTGGTACATGGCGATGTCGCCGTTCTTCAGCAGCGCCGACGCGTCCTCGGCATCGCCGGGGTAGACGGTGATGCCGATCGAGGTGCCCATGAACACCTCGCGGCCCTGGATCCGCAGCGGCTCGCGCAGTTCCTGCACCAGCCGCTGCGCCAGCGCCGTGGCGACCTTGGCCGCCTGCGGGTCCTCCACCAGGATCACGAACTCGTCGCCGCCGAAGCGCGCCAGCAGCGCGTCGTCGCCGCCCAACTGCTCCACCGCCAGCTGGATGCGCCGCGCGAACTGCAGCAGCGCTTCGTCGCCGGCCTCGTGGCCCAGGGTGTCGTTGATCCGCTTGAAATCGTCGATGTCGGCGAACAGCAGCGCCAGCCGGCGCTGCGAGGCGCGTGCCGACAGCATGCGATGGTCCAGCGCCTCGCGGAACGCGAGCCGGTTGGTCAGCCCGGTCAACGCATCGGTGTAGGCCATGTGACGCACGTCGCGGTCGTGTCGGGCGATCGCCTCGCTCATGCGGCCGAACGCGCGCAGCAATTCGCTGACCTCGTCGTGACGGCCGCTGTCGCGGCGTTCCACCGCGTAGTTGCCGGCCTCGATCTGGCGCGCGGCCGCGGCCATCCAGCGCAGCGGCGCCACCAGGGTGCGCTGCACGTAGACCGTCACCATCGCCGCGGTCAGGCCCAGCGCGGCCAGCAACAGCAGCAGCCAGCCGAGATGGCGCTTGCCCAGTGCGCCAAGGCGCTGGTCGAGGTTCTGCCCGGCCTTGCGCTCGTACTCCTGCGCCCGCGCCCAGGACATGCCCACGCGCACCCCACCCACCCGCTGGTCGCCGATCATGATCGGCATCGACACGTCGAGGAACTCCGGCGACTCCTGCGCCAGCAGGCCGCGGGAGCGGATCGCGGCGTCGGCCATCGTCCCGCGCATGCGCTGACCGTAACCGAGCAAATCCTCGCTGCCGTCATGGATCAGCCGCCCATCGGCGTCGTAGACCAGCACATAGGCCACTGCCACATAGCCCAGCGCCCCGCGCACCTGCGTGCCGATCGCATCCAGGTCGGAGTAGTACACCGGGTTGGCCAGCGAGTCGGCCAGTTGCCGCGCCAGCGACTCGCCGCGAGTGCGCATGCTGCTGTCGAACAGGCTGTGGATCGCATTGCCGCTGAGCGTGCGCACCTCGCGCTGCATCGCCGCCTGGCGCTCCAGCAGCAGGGCAAGGATCGCCATCACCAACAGCGCAGCCACGCCCATGGCCAGCAGGAACCTGGCCTGCAACCCGAAACGCATGGTCTTCATTCCACTTCCGCCCTCACCCGCGCCACGCCGGCGCGCAGGGTGTCCAGGCGCTTCTGCGAGGCCGGATCGATCGGGTAGAAGCCGGAGGTACCGAAGAACTGGCGCAGCGCCGCGCGCCCCTGCGGATCGTCGGCGGCGTGCAGCAGGACCTCGCGCAAGCGCGTCTCCACCTCGGTCGGCAGGTCGCTGCGGACCATTTCGATCGCGCGCGGATACGGCTCGCTGCGGTAGATCACCCGGAAGTCGCGGCGGAATGCCGGCGGGATGCGGCGCTCGTCGTCCCAGTCGAGATTGCTGAACGCCCCGGCATCCACCAGGTGCTTGTGCACGAAGGCGGCGATGTTGAGTTCCGAACGCGCGAACACGTAGCCGACCGTCTCCGCCGAGGGCTGGTCCTTGCTGGACAGCAGGATCTCCGGATGCAGGCCGTGCTCGAACAGCGTCATCATCGGCACCATGTAGGCGCTGGTGGACAGCGGGCTTTGCAGCGCCAGGGTCCGCCCCTGCAGATCCGCCAGGTCGTGCACCGGCCCGTCGCGGCGCACGAAGAACACCGTGTGGTACTGGCGCACGCCGTTGCGCTCGGTCAGCAGCAGCGGCTTGGCGCCGCCGCGCTGTTCCAGCGCCATCGCGGTGGCGGCGGTCTCGGTGACCCAGTCGATCCGGCCACGGCGCAGGTAACTGCTCATCTGCTGGCTGTCGCGGGCCATCAGGATCTGCCCGGAGGTGATGCCGACTTCGCGCATGCGCGGCACCACGTAGTCCAGCAGCGGCTTGAGTTGCTCGTAATGGGCCTTGGGATTGTCGCTGATGCGCCCAAGCACCAGGACCGAGGGCCGCGCGTGCACGGACGCGGGCCAGCAGATCGCCAGCGCCAGCCACACCACGACCACCCGCCAACGCGAACTGGACAAACCACGATCCCCAAGTAGACCTTGCAAAGCCTAGCCGAAAGCGCATGCCGGTGACAGCGTCACAGAATGGCGCCAGCCGCGCATGCTGTTCGCCCCCGACGCGCGCGTCACCGCGCGCGCCGCGAAGGATGCCTTCGCGCCTTGTCCGGCCTCAGTTTCCCGCCTGTCCGGCGAGCCGCGCCATGCGCTGCGCATCGGACAGCACGCCGCGCAACAGGCGCACTTCCTGCTCGGTCAGCTCGGTGCGCAGGAACAGCCGGCGCAGCTTGCGCATCGCCGAATCCGGGGCGCGTCCCTTGTGGAAGTCGATGTCGTCCAGGGTCTCGGCCAACTGCCCGAACAGCCCTTCCACCTGCGCGTGGCTGGCAGGCGCCTCGCGAAAGCCCGGCGCCGGCGCGGGCGCAGGGGCGGCACTGCGCAGCTGCGCCAGGCGCACCTCGTAGGCCAGCACCTGCACCGCCGCGGCCAGATTGAGCGAACTGAACGCCGGATCGGAGGGAATGTGCACCGCCGCGTGGCACAGCTGCAGTTCCTCGTTGGTCAGGCCGGTGCGCTCGCGGCCGAACACCAGCGCCACTTCCGCAGGCTCGGCGCTGGTGGCGGTCAGGCGCTGCGCGGCATCGGCCGGCAGCAGTTCCTCCAGCGACACGCGGCGGCTGCGCGCGGTGCAGCCCAGCACCAGCCGGCAGTCGGCCACCGCGTCGGCCAGCGCGGGCAGCACCGGCGCCTGCTGCAGCAGGTCCTCGGCACCGGCAGAACGCCGGTACGCCTCGGTATCCAGCTCGCATTCCGGCGCCACCAGTACCAGCCGCGACAGCCCCATGGTCTTCATCGCGCGCGCCGCCGCACCGATGTTGCCGGGATGCTGGGTTCCGACCAGGACGAAGCGGATACGGAGAGAATCGGTCATGGCGGCACGGCAGACGAAGCGAACGGGGGCGTAGATGGTAAACTGTGCGGCCGGCCTTGACGCCGGACTGCTCTTTTCCTCCTCCAGACCCACCTCCGCCTTCTCGGGAGCCGTTGCCATGCAAAAACCCGCCGTCACCGTCATGGTCAAGGCTGCCCGCCTCGCCGGCAACGTCCTGTTGCGCCACATCAACCGCCTGGAAGCACTGAACGTGGTGCAGAAGGACCGCATGGACTACGCCAGCGAAGTCGATGCCGATGCGGAGAAAGTGATCGTCAAGGAGCTGCGCCGCGCCTACCCCGACTACGGCGTGATGGGCGAGGAAGGCGGCGTGCAGGGCGGCGGGCGCTACATGTGGGTGATCGATCCGCTCGACGGCACCAGCAACTACCTGCGCGGCTTCCCGCACTACTGCGTGTCGATCGCCCTGGTCGAGAACGGCGAGCCGATCGACGCGGTGATCTTCGATCCGCTGCGCAACGAACTGTTCACCGCCAGCCGCGGCAACGGCGCCGTGCTCAACGACCGCCGCATCCGCGTCAGCGAGCGCAAGGAACTCAACGGCGCCATGGTCCACACGGGCTTCGCGCCGCGCGAGCGCAAGCACGCCAGCGCCCAGCTCAAGTGCGTGGACGCGTTGCTGGTGCAGGCCGAGGACATCCGCCGCACCGGCTCGGCGGCGCTGGACCTGGCCTATGTCGCCTGCGGCCGCAGCGACGCCTACTTCGAAGCGGGGGTGAAGGCCTGGGACATCGCGGCCGGCGTGCTGCTGGTGCGCGAGGCCGGCGGCCGCGTCACCGACTTCAAGGGCGGCACCCTGGGCCGCATCGACGACCGCGGCCCACAGCAGTTCCAGGTGGTTGCCGGCAACCTCAAGGTCGGCGATGCGCTGCAGAAGCTGATCGTCAACACCGGCTACGCCGGCGAGTTCGACGCGAAGTTCTGAGCGGGCGCGTCCGGCGACTGGCCGGTGCCGACACTCCAGCACAAAAAAAGCCGCGCACTTGCGCGGCTTTTTTTGTGCCCGGCATTCGCGCACCGCGCGCTCACGCCTCTCAGCGAGGGCCTTGCACGCACCGCTTTCGCATCGCGAGAGGACATGGGCCTGCCAGGATTTCCGCTTGCGCTCGTTACGCGGCACGGCGCCTGCGCCTCACGCCACGCTCACGCATTGCACGCTGCGCGCTTCACCTGTGCTTGATCGCGGTTTGCGTAGAAAACGGCGACACGAGGCGCTGCGGGCAGGTGCCATGGCCTGTGCGATGCGCCCGATGCGACCGGCGAACACAGCCCTAAAGATCCCCAGAGTGCGGCCGATAAAGATGCGGGCTTTTGCCCGAACTTCCCCCGCTGATCCGCGACTGCGTTGCCGTCCCTGCGGCAATGGAGCCGGTGGCGCCCGCTCTCTCGCATCTTTCGGAGATCTCGCGTGTCCTTCCATCATCTCACCGTCACCAAACGCCTGGCAATCGGCTTCTGCGGCGTGATCGCCATGCTATTGCTGGTCGGCATCACCAGCCTGATCGGTTTCCGCAAGTTCACCAGCGCCGCGGCGCTGGACGCGCACACGTACAAGGTCATCACTCTCGGCGACCGCATGCTGGTGAGCCTGCTCAACATCGAGAGCGGCGCGCGCGGCTTCGCCCTGACCCGCGACAAGTCCTATCTGGAGCCGTTCGAACTCGGCGAGCGCGAGTTCCGCGCGCAGTGGCAGGAATCCAAGCAGCTGACCGCGGACAATGCGGCACAGCAAGCGCGCCTGCAAACCCTGATGCAGGACTACGCGCAGTTCATGGCGACCAAGCGCAAGGCACTGGACCACATGCGCGCCACCGCCGCCGACAGCGACGACGCCCAGTTGGACACATTCCGAACCGTCGGCAAGCAGCAGATGGACGGATTGCGCGACACGATCGGCCAGTACGAGGACGCCGAACGCGCACTGCTGCAGGTGCGCAAGGCCGAGAGCGAGGCACGCGCGCAGTCCGGCGAGTGGACCAGCATCGGCGGCATGCTGATCGGCATCGTCGCCGCGATCCTGCTCGGCTTGCTGGTCCGCAACAGCCTGATGCGCCAGCTCGGCGGCGAGCCGGCCTACGCGGCCGACGTGGTGCGCCGTATCGCCAGCGGCGACCTGTCGCAGGACGTGCGCCTGCGCACACAGGCGCCGTCGCTGCTCAACGACATGCGGCAGATGCAGGAGGAACTGCGCACGGTGATCCAGGCGCAGACCGAGATGGCCCGGCAGCATGCCGCCGGCCAGATCAGCTTCCGCATGGACGAGGCGCGCTTCCCCGGCGACTACGGGCGCATGGTGCGCGACACCAACGCGTTGGTGCACAGCCATATTTCGGTCAAGCAGCGGCTGATCACGTTGATGGGCGAGTACGCCGAAGGCGACCTCAGCCGCGATCTGGAACAGTTCCCGGGCGAGATGGCGATCCTGACCGACACCATGGCCAAAGTGAAGCGCAACCTCGGCGCGATCAACCACGAGATCGACCTGCTGGTGCGCGCCGCCGCGCAGGGCGACTTCTCCCGCCGCGGCGAGGAGCAGCGCTTCCAGCATGCCTTCCGCGGCATGGTCGCCAATCTCAACACGATGATGACCGGCACCGAGACCAACCTCGCGGCGCTGTCGCAGCTGTTGCGCGCGATCGCCGCCGGTGACCTGACCCAGACCATGCAGGGCGATTTCCACGGCGTGTTCGCGCGGATGCGCGAAGACGCCAACGCCACCGTCGCGCAGTTGACCGACATGGTCGGCCGCATCCAGCAGGCCGCGGCCAGCATCGACACCGCCGCGGGCGAGATCGCCAGCGGCAACGACGACCTGTCGCGCCGGACCGAGCAGCAGGCCGCCAGCCTGGAGGAGACCGCCGCCTCGATGGAGGAACTGACCGCCACGGTGAAGCAGAACGCCGAGCATGCGCGCCAGGCCAACCAACTGGCGGCCGGCGCCGCCTCGGTGGCCTCGCAGGGCGGCACGGTGGTCGGCCAGGTCGTCACCACCATGGACGGCATCGAAGCGGCTTCCAAGAAGATCGCCGACATCATCGGCGTCATCGACGGCATCGCCTTCCAGACCAACATCCTGGCCTTGAACGCCGCGGTCGAAGCCGCGCGCGCCGGCGAACAGGGCCGTGGGTTTGCCGTGGTCGCCAGCGAGGTCCGCACCCTCGCCCAGCGTTCGGCCAGCGCGGCCAAGGAAATCAAGACGCTGATCGACGACTCGGTCGAGCGCGTGAGCGCAGGTTCGGCACTGGTCGCCCAGGCCGGCACGACGATGCAGGACATCGTGGCCTCGGTGCAGCGCGTCACCGACATCATGGGCGAGATCGCCGCGGCCTCGCAGGAGCAGTCGGCCGGCATCGAACAGGTCAACCACACCGTCACCCAGATGGACGAGACCACCCAGCAGAACGCCGCCCTTGTCGAGGAAGCCACCGCCGCGGCGCGCGCGATGGAACAGCAGGCCGGCGACCTGGTGGAGATCGTCGGCCAGTTCCAGGTGCGCAGCGAGACCTACCCGATGGTGGCGCACCTGGTCGCCCGCGCCACCGCCAACGCAGCCTAGTCCGGACCCGCCGCGCGGCAGGGACGCCGCGGAGGGATGGGCCGTCGTCGACGGCCCATCCCGCGACACCGGCAGGCGCTGCAACCCGACCGACCTACCTGTAGGAGCGGCTTCAGCCGCGACGCCTTACCGGTAAGGCGTCGCGGCTGAAGCCGCTCCTACGACAAAGCGGATGTCGCGCCGTCCCCACTCGAATCTCCAAGCGTCCGCACAAAGAAAAAGCCGCGCATCCGCGCGGCTTTTCTGTTCGCAGGAGCGGGTGTTTCAGGACCAGGAATCACGCTTTTACGATTCCCCACTCCCGAATCCCCAATCCCGGCCCTCAGGGCCTACGCGCCAGCGCCTCGACGTCCTTCGACTTCGGCAGCAGGTCCTGCTTGGTGACCTGGAACGGCCCGATCGACAGCAGCGGCACCGCCACGATCACCGAGGACACCACCACCACCACCGCGCCGATCATGTGGGTCAGCGCCAGGCCTTCCATCGACTCGCCGCCGTACAGGTACAGCGCCAGCGCCGACAGGAAGAACATCACCGCGGTGATCACCGTACGCGACAGGGTCTGGTTGATCGAACGGTTCAGCACCTCGATCGGCTCCACGCGCAGGCTACGGAAGTTCTCGCGCACGCGGTCGAACACCACGATGATGTCGTTGATCGCAAAGCCCATCACTGACAACAGGCCGGCCAGCACGGTGAGGTCGAACTCGCGGCCGGTGACCGACACGTAGGCCACCGTCACCAGCAGGTCGAACAGCGCGGTCACGCTGGCCACCACCGCGAACTTCCACTCGAAGCGGAAGGCGATGTAGATCAGGAAGCCGACCAGCATGAACACGGTGGCGTAGACGCCGTTCAGCGCCAGGTCCTTGCCGACCTGCGGGCCGACGAACTCGCCCGGCTTGACCGTGGCCGGATTCTGCGGCGTGCTCACCGCCTTGCGCACCTGCTCGGCGAGGTTCTTGGTGATGTCCTCGTTGTTGTGCTCGCCCTGCGGCTGCAGGCGGATCACCACCTCGTTGCCGCTACCGACGTTCTGCACCTGCGCGTTCTCGAAGCCGGCCTTGGCCAACTGCTCGCGCACCTGGTCCACGTCGATCGGCTTCTGGAAGCTGGTCTGCACCAGCGCGCCGCCGGTGAACTCCAGCGCGTAGTTGAAGCCCTTGGCGAAGATCACCGCGAACGAGGCCAGCGCCAGCACCAGCATCAGCACCAGGGTCGGGTGCCGCCAGCGCATGAAGTCGATCTTGGTGTCGTTGGGGATCAGGTGAAGCGGGAAGATTTTCATTGGAGACCGCTCTGCGTTTTTTTGGACCCCGCGCCTGCCGGCGCGGGGACGTGCGGAAGGTGGCGTGCGTGGCTCAGATGGCCACGGACTTGATCTTCTTGCGACGGCCGTAGATCAGCACCGCCAGCGCGCGCGACACGGTGATCGCGGTGAACATCGAGGCGAAGATGCCGATGATCATGGTCAGCGCGAAGCCCTTCAGCGGGCCGGTACCGAACGCGTACAGCGCCACGCCGACGATCAGGCCGGTGAGGTTGGCGTCGAGGATGGTGCCGCCGGCCTTCTCGTAGCCGGCCGCGATCGCCGACTTGGGCGGCACGCCCAGGCGGAGCTCTTCGCGGATACGCTCGTTGATCAGCACGTTGGCGTCCACCGACAGGCCCACCGACAGCGCCAGGCCGGCGAAGCCGGGCAAGGTCATGGTGGCGCCGAACAGCGACATCACCGAGACCACGATCAGCAGGTTCATCAGCAGCGCGACCGAGGTGATCAGGCCGAACATGCGGTAGTACACGCTGAAGAACACCAGGGTGAACAGGAAGGCGTAGACCACCGCGGTGACGCCGCGCTCTACGTTCTCCGCACCCAGGCTCGGGCCGATCACGTATTCCTCGACGAAGTCCATCGGCGCGGCCAGCGAACCGGCGCGCAGCAGCTTGGCCAGGTTCTCCGCCTCGGTCTTCTCCAGGCCGGTGGTCTGGAAGTTCTTGCCGAACACGCCGGCGATACGGGTCGGCGCCAGCGCCTCCTCGTTGACGCGCACGCTGCGCACTTCCTTGCCATCGACCATGGTCACGGTGGGGATGCGCTCGATGTAGACCACCGACATCAGCTTGCCGGTATTGGCGCTGGTGTAGTCGAACATGCGCTGGCCGGCGGCGTTGTTGAGCGTCACCGCCACGGCCGGCATGCCGTTCTGGTCGGTACTGACGGTGGCGTTGACCATCTGGTCGCCGGACACCAGCACGCGCTTGCTCAGCAGCACCGGGGCGCCGCTGTCACGCAGGCGGAAGACCTTGGCGTCGGGCGGGATGTTGCCGCTGCGCACCGCGTCCTCGGCATTGCCGTCGACCACGCCGCGGAACTCCAGCGTGGCGGTGGCGCCGATCATGCGCTTGGCCTCGGCGGTGTCCTGCACGCCTGGCAGCTCGACCACGATGCGGTCGTCGCCCTGGCGCTGGATGATCGGCTCGGCCACGCCCAACTGGTTGACGCGGTTACGCAGGGTGGTCAGGTTCTGCTCGATGGCGCCGGCGGCGATCTGCTTCAGCTCCGCCTCCGGCACGGTGACCGTGATGGTCTGCCCGGACACCGCGTAGCTCAGGGTCGGCTGCGCCTTGGCGATGGCGGCGCGCGCGGCGCTGGCGTCCACGCCCTCGCCCAGGCTGACCTGGATGCTGTTGTCCGGACGGCGTTCGACCGAACGGTAGGCCAAACGGCCGTCGCGCAAGGTAGTACGGATGTCCTCGGCAAAAGCGTCCAGGCGCTTTTCCAGCGCCGCCTTCTGGTCCACCTGCAGGGCGAAGTGCACGCCGCCGACCAGGTCCAGGCCCAGCACCATCGGCTTGCCGCCCAGCCGCGACAGCCAGTCCGGCACGGTCGAGGCCAGGTTCAGCGCCACCGTGTAGTTCTCACCCACCTGCTGGCGCAGGACGTCGTTGGCACGGGTCTGCGCCTGCAGGTTCGGCAGGCGCACCATCAGGCTATCGCCTTCCTTGTCGACCAGCTTCGGGGTGATCCCGGCCGTTTTCAGGTCGGCGAGCACCCGCTCGCGCAGGGCGTCGTCGATCTTGCCGCCGCGGCTGGCGGTGATCTGGACCGACGGATCCTTCTGGTACACGTTGGGCAGCGCGTACAAGGCGCTCAACGCCAGCACGATCAGGATGAGGACATACTTCCAGCGCGGAAACTCGAGCATTGCGGGACCCCGCACGACGCCACGCCGGCGTCGCGCCTAGCAGTAGGAGAAATGGATCAGGCGGACTTCAGCGTGCCCTTCGGCAGGACATTGCCGACGGCGCCCTTCTGCACGCGGATGCGCACGTTGTCGGCCACTTCGATGGTGATGAAGTTGTCGCCGATGTCGGTGACCACGCCAGCCACGCCGCCGGAGGTGATGACCTCGTCGCCACGGCCAAGCTTGTCCAGCATCGACTTGTGTTCCTTCTGGCGCTTCATCTGCGGCCGGATCATCACGAAATACATCACCGCGATCAGGATGATGGGCAGCAGGAACATCTGCAGGCCGCCACCGGCCGGGGCGGTGCCGCCGGCGGTCTGCGCCTGGGCGACGGGAATCAGGAAATCGAGCGGATTCATCGGGTACGTCCTATGGTTTGGGCAGCCCGCCGCCCTGGGGCACGGACCGCTGGTTTGCCTTGCGGCAGCAAGCAGCCGCCGATTATGCCACGATCTTCCTTCACCCTCCGGAACCGCCGCGGCGCCCTTCCCTTCTCCCTGCGGGACCCACGGCCCCCTTCTCGGGGGAAGGTGCCGCGTAGCGGCGGATGAGGGTGCGGGCGAAGCCACGTGTCAGTTCGACTGCACGAGGCTGCGGCCGGACCTCACCCCAACCCCTCCCAAACGGCACGAGGCTTCGCCCGGACCCTCACCCCCAACCCCTCTCCCGGAGGGAGAGGGGAGTCAATCCTGCTCCGTAGGGAGTGGGGTTGCTTCCACCCCGCGCGCCGCATAGAAGGACCGCCGGAACTGGGCAAAGGTTCCCGCTGCGATCGCGGCGCGCATGTCGGCCATCAGCTTCTGGTAGTACCAGAGGTTGTGCAGGGTGCCCAGCATCGGCGCCAGCATCTCGTTGCAGCGGTCCAGGTGGCGCAGGTAGGCGCGGGTATAGCCGCCGCTGCAGGCATGGCAACCGCAGCCCGGCTCGATCGGATCCAGATCGCGCTCGTAGCGGGCGTTGCGGATGCGCACCGTGCCGAAAGAGGTGAAATAGTGGCCGTTGCGCGCGTTGCGGGTCGGCATCACGCAATCGAACATGTCCACACCGCGGGCCACGCCCTCGACCAGGTCCTCCGGGCGTCCCACGCCCATCAGGTAGCGCGGGCGGTCGCCCGGCAGCCGCGGATGCAGGTGCTCGAGCATGGCGTTGCGCTCGTGCTCCGGCTCGCCCACCGCCAGGCCGCCGATCGCGTAGCCGTCGAAGCCGATCGCCTGCAATCCCTCGATCGAACGCGTGCGCAGGTCCGCATGCACGCCGCCCTGGACGATGCCGAACAGCGCCGCGTCGTTGCCCAGTGCGTCGTGCGCGTCGCGCGAGCGCTGCGCCCAGCGCAGGCTCAGTTCCATCGAACGCCGTGCCACGTCCTCGGTGGCCGGATACGGGGTGCACTCGTCGAAGATCATCACGATGTCCGAATCGAGCACCCGCTGGATCTGCATGCTCTCCTCCGGCCCCAGGAACACCTTGGCGCCGTCGGTCGGCGAGGCGAAGGTGACGCCCTGCTCGCTGATCTTGCGCCGGTGCGCCAGCGAGAACACCTGGAAGCCGCCGGAATCGGTCAGGATCGGCCCGTCCCAGCGGGCGAAGCCGTGCAGGCCGCCGTGATCGCCGATCACGTCCAGGCCCGGGCGCAGGTACAGGTGGAAGGTGTTGCCGAGGATGATCTGCGCGCCCAGCGCCTTGATCTGCTCGGGCAGCACGCCCTTGACCGAGCCGTAGGTGCCCACCGGCATGAACGCGGGAGTCTCGACCGTTCCGCGCGGGAAGGTCAGGCGGCCGCGGCGCGCGGCGCCGTCGGTGGTATGGAGCTCGAACTGCAATCGGGACATGGTCTGGCGACTATCGGTAAGCCGCGCATTGTCGCATTGCCGGGCGGCCGGCGCCGCCTCCGAGCGGAGCACGGCGTCCCGGCCACCACCGTCAGTGCCGCCGCCCTGCCCCGCTGCGTCGTTGCGCCGCGACCGCCGGGCGCGGCGAGGTCCGGCGAAATCCTATTCCGCCGCGACGAAGCCGCCGGTCTGGCGCGCCCACAGCCGCGCGTACAGGCCGCCACGGGCGACCAGTTCGGCATGTGTGCCGGTCTCGACGATGACGCCGCGGTCCATCACCACCAGCCGGTCCATCCGCGCGATGGTGGAGAGCCGGTGGGCGATCGCGATCACCGTCTTGCCGGCCATCAGCTCGTCCAGGCTGTCCTGGATCGCCGCTTCCACTTCCGAATCCAGCGCCGAGGTGGCCTCGTCCAGGATCAGGATCGGCGCGTCCTTGAGCAGCACGCGCGCGATGGCGATGCGCTGGCGCTGGCCGCCGGACAGCTTGACCCCGCGCTCGCCGACCTGCGCGTCGTAGCCGCGCAGGCCTTCGCCGTCCACCAACTGCTCGATGAACTCGGCGGCGCGCGCCTTCGCCACCGCCGCGTGCAACTGCGCCTCGCTGGCGTCGGGGCGGCCGTACAGCAGGTTGTCGCGGATCGAGCGATGCAGCAGCGAGGTGTCCTGGGTGACCAGGCCGATCTGCTGACGCAGGCTTTCCTGGGTGACGCCGGCGATGTCCTGCCCGTCGATCAGGATGCGGCCCTGCTCCAGGTCGTACAGCCGCAGCAGCACGTTGACCAGGGTCGACTTGCCGGCGCCGGACGGCCCGACCAGGCCGATCTTCTCACCCGCGCGCACCTGCAGGTCGAGCCCGGCGATGACCCCGCCGCGCTTGCCGTAGTGGAAGTGGATGTGCTCGAAGTGCACCGCGCCACGCTGCACGCGCAGCGGCACCGCGTCGGCGCGATCCTGCACCTGCGCCGGCTGCGCGATGGTCTCCATGCCGTCCTGCACCGCGCCGATGTCTTCGAACAGGCCGTTGACCGTCCACATGATCCAGCCGGACATGTTGTGGATGCGGATCACCAGGCCGGTGGCCACGGTGATCGCGCCCACGCTGATCTGGCCGCGGTTCCACAGCCACAGCGCCAGGCCGGAGGTCCCGACGATCAGGAAGCCGTTGGCGATGGCGATGGCGGTATCCATCGCCGTGGTCATGCGGGTCTGCCGGCGATGCTTGACCGCCAGTTCGTCGATCGCCTCGCGCACATAGCCCTGCTCGCGCCCGGCATGCGAGAACAACTTGAGCGTGGCGATGTTGGTGTAGCCGTCGACGATGCGCCCCATCGCCTTGGAGCGCGCGTCCGAGGCGATCCAGGCGCGCTGTTTCATCCGCGGCACGAAGTAGACCATCAACCCCACGTAGACCAGCAGCCACGCGATCAGCGGCACCATCAGCCACGGGTCGGCCTGGGCGAACAGCCACAGCGCGCTGGTCGTGTAGACCAGGATGTACCACAGCGCATCGACCATCTGCACCGCCGACTCGCGCAGCGAGGTCCCGGTCTGCATCACCCGGTTGGCGATGCGCCCGGCGAAGTCGTTCTGGAAGAAGCCCAGGCTCTGCCGCACCACGTAGTTGTGCATCAACCAGCGCGCGCGGTTGCTGAGGCCGGGCACGATCGCCTGGTTCACCAGCAGGTTGTGCAGGCCGACGAAGAACGGCCGCGCCACCAGCACGATCAGCGCCATCCACAGCAGTTCGCCGGCGTGGCGCTGGAAGAAATCCGGCCCCGGCTGCTCGGCGACCATGTCGACGATGCGGCCGAGGAAATCGAACATCGCCACTTCCACCAGCGCCAGCAGCAACCCCGCCACCACCGTGGCCAGCAGCAGCGGCCACAACGGGCGCAGGTAGTGCAGATAGAAGCGCACCACCCCGCGCGGCGGCATCTGGGTCTCGACCTTCGGGAAGACCTCGATCAGGGACTCGAACCAGCGGAACATCGCGACGCCACGCTAAAAAGGGGCGTCAGGGTAGCGTATCTGGCGTCACGTCCCGTGACGCTGGGAATGGGGATTCGGGATTCGAGGTGAAGCCGAGATTAGGGAGTCGGGATTGGGGATTCGCAAGAGCGGCCTCCCGCCCGCATGGCGCCTATCGCTTTCTGTTGTAGGAGCGGCTTCAGCCGCGACCAGGCGTTATCGGTAACACCTGGTCGCGGCTGAAGCCGCTCCTACGGATCCCGAATCCCCACTCCCGAATCCCGGCCTCACTCCGGCGTCAGCACCAGATCCTGGAAATCGAAGCTGAAATCGGTCAACGGCGAGATCGCCTGCATGCGCGCCTCGCGCACCTTGCCGTCGGGCGTCAGCGCGAAATTGACGAAGGCGTCGGCGTTGAGCGAGCGGTCGCGCCAGCGCACGATGAAGGTGTCGTGCTGCCAGTGCTCCAGTGTGCCGACCAGCTGCGCGGTCTTGCTGAACTGCAGTTCCAGGCGCTTGCCCTGCTGGCGCACCACCACGTCGCCATACCAGGGGTCGCGGTAGGTGCCGGCGTAGCCGGACAACGGCAGCGACGGCGTGGACTTGGCGTCGCGCGCAGCCACGTGCTTGGCCCAGTCCTCGTCGGCGCTGGCGTCGGCCTTGGCCACGGCCTTGGCGTAGGCGGCGGTCCAGTCGGTCGCCGGCGCGCCCAGGTAAGCGTCCAGCACCCGCAGGGTGATGGCATTGAAGGCGGCGCCGACCTCCTGATTGGTCAGCACGATCACGCCCAGCTTGTGCTCCGGCACCAGGGTCAGCCGCGAGACCATGCCCGGCCAGCCGCCGGTGTGCCAGACCAGCTTGGCGCCGCGATAATCGCTCAGGCTCCAGCCCTCGCCGTAGCCGGCGAAGTTCGGCTTGGCCGGCAGCAGTTCCGGCACGCTCGGCTCGGACACCGCGATCGGCGTGATCATCTGCCACATCTCCTGCTGGCGCTGGGCGCTGAACAGCTGCCGCGTCTGACCATCGGCCGACGGCAGGCGCCCGCCGTCGAGCTGCACCTGCATCCACTTGGCCATGTCGTGCACGTTGGCGTAGATGCCGCCGGCGCCGGAATTGTTGGACCAGGTCAGCGGCGCCACCGTGCGCAACTCGCGGAAATCGAACTTAGCGTGGCCGACCGCGGCTGCATCGCCGGGCTGCAGGTGATCGCTGTTGATGCGCGCGCCGGTCATGCCCACCGGCACGAAGATGCGCTGGCGCACGAACTCGGCGTAGCTCTGCCCGGACACCTGTTCGATCAGCTTCTGGGCTACGGCATACAGGATGTTGTCGTAGGCGTAGCGGTCGCGGAAACCGCCCTTCAGCGGCACGTGCGCCAGGCGCCGCACCACTTCTTCGTTGCTGTAGCTGGTGGCTGGCCAGAACAACAGGTCGCCGGCACCGAGGCTCAGGCCGCTGCGATGGCTGAGCAGGTCGCGCACGCGCATCTCGCGGGTGACATAGGCATCGGACATCTGGAACCACGGCAGGTGATCTACCACCCGGTCCTCGAGCTTGAGCTTGCCTTCGTCGGCCAGGATCGACAGCGCCGCGGAGGTGAAGGCCTTGGTATTGGAGGCGATCGCGAACAGGGTCTGCGCATCCACCGGCTCCGGCTTGCCGAGTTCGCGCACGCCGTAGCCGCGCTCAAGCACCACCTTCCCGTCCTTGACGATGGCGATGGCGATGCCCGGCACGTCGAACTGCTTGCGCACGCGCTCCACCTGCGCATCGAGATCCTGCAAGGCCGGCGGCAGCGCGGCCGGGGCCGGCGCAGGAGTCGACGTGGGGGCCGGCGCCTGCGCCTGCACGGTGGCGCTCACCGCCAACAACAGGCCGCAGCCCATCGAGATGCTCTTCAACTGCGTCGCTCCTGAAAGAACCAAGGGAAAGGGACCGGCCGGCGCGGGCTGCGGCGCAGGCCCAGCCACGCGGGCGTCGCCGCCGAGTGTAGGCCAGCGCGTGCGCAGGCGGCAGTGCCGCGCTGCAGGGCCGCGCCGCAGACGGTGCGACGACGCCGCGCTGCGGCACAATCGGGTCTTCCCCCTCCGCACGCGCACCCGCATGAACGATCTTTTCGACTCCGCCCCGGCCGCGCCGGACGGCATCCGCGTCGGCATCGGCGGCTGGACTTACGCGCCGTGGCGCGGCGGCATGTTCTATCCGCAGGGCCTGGTGCAGCGCCGCGAGCTGGAATACGCCAGCCGCCACGTCACCAGCATCGAGATCAACGGCACCTACTACGGCGCGCAGAAGCCGGACACCTATGCGCGCTGGCGCGACGAGACGCCGCCGGGTTTCCTGTTCTCGGCCAAGGCGCCCAAGCGCATCACCACGCTGCGGCGGTTGGCCGGCGCCGGCACGCAGATCGAGGATTTCGTCGGCGGCATCGCCAGTCTCGGCGACCGCCTCGGCCCGCTGCTGTGGCAGTTCGAGCACGGCCATCGCCTGGACCTGGAGGACCTGGCCGCGTTCCTGGACCTGCTGCCGCGCAAGGCCGGCGGACGCCGGCTGCGCCACGTGCTGGAAGTGCGCGACCCGGCTTGCGTCGGCCCGGAACTGCTGCAGCTGACCCGCCGGCACGGCGTCGCCACGGTATTCACCGATTCGCCCGAGTTCCCCTCCTTCGCCGACCTCAGCACCGACTTCGTCTATGCGCGACTGATGCGCAGCCGCGCCGACGTCGCCCATGGCTACCCGCCTAAGGAACTGCAGGCCTGGGCCGCGCACGCGCAGGCCTGGCGCCGCGGCGAGGATCCGCAGGCGCTGCCGCACGCCGACACGACCGTGGCCAAGACCACGCCGCGCGAGGTCTTCGTCTACTTCATCAGCGCCGCCAAGGAACGCAATCCCGCAGCGGCGATGGCCCTGCTGAAGATCCTCGGGTCCGCCGCACAGGCGTGACGCGCTGTGCCGCACGCACGCGACGTGCGGCACAGCGCAAGCGCGACCGCCGACGCCGCGGTCGCACGACGGCTGAACCGGGCATCGACCGCGCACACCCGGCGACACCTGGCAGTCGCCGCACTGCGGTACAACAGCGCCGGTCCGGTGCCATCGCCGGGCCGCGGCTCCGGCCGCGCCTCCACACGCGGAGCCCATCGATGCGGATCAAGCGCACGCTCGAACGTCTTCCCGGCGGCATGATGCTGGCGCCGCTGCTGCTGGGCGCCCTCTGCCACACCCTGTGGCCGCAGGCCGGCGCCTGGTTCGGCTCGTTCACCCAAGGCCTGATCGGCGGGCTGGTGCCGATCCTGGCGGTGTGGTGCTTCTGCCTGGGCGCCTCGATCCGGCTGCGCAGCGGCGGCCGCGTGCTGCGCGCCTCCGGCGTGCTGGTGCTGACCAAGATCGCGGTGGCGTGGCTGACCGCGGTGATCGCCGCGCGCCTGCTGCCGCCGGGCGGCATCGTCGCTGGCGTGTGGAGCGGCATGTCGGTGCTGGCGCTGGTCGCGGCGATGGACATGACCAATGCCGGCCTGTTCGCCGCGCTCATGCAGCAGTACGGCGGCCGCGGCGAGGCCGGCGCGATGGCGCTGATGTCGCTGGAATCCGGGCCACTGGTGACCATGCTGATCCTCGGCACTGCCGGCGTCGCCAGTTTCGAACCGCGGCTGCTGCTCGGCGCAGTGCTGCCGCTGCTGGCTGGTTTCGTGCTCGGCAATCTGGACCCGGCGCTGCGCGCCCTGTTCGCACGGGCGGTGCCGGCGCTGATCCCGTTCTTCGCCTTCGCCCTGGGCAATACCCTGGACCTGCGCATGGTCGCCCACGCCGGCGTGGCCGGGGTCGCGCTCGGCCTGCTGGTGATCGTGGCGACCGGGATCCCGCTGCTGCTGGCCGATCGCTGGCTGGCCGGCGGTAACGGCAGCGCCGGCCTCGCCGCCTCCAGCACCGCCGGCGCCGCGGTGGCCACGCCGGCATTGGTGGCGGCAGTAGCGCCGCAGTTCCAGGCCACCGCGCCGGCCGCGACCGCGCTGGTGGCGACCTCGGTGGTGGTGACGGCGCTGCTGGTGCCGCCGCTCACCGCCGCCTATGCGCGCAGGATGGCGCGGACCGCGTCGCCGTCCGCAGCGAACGCCTGATCCGCGCCCCGATCTGCGACCGTCGCGCCGCGCTTTGCGCGACAATATGCGGATGCCGATGCACCCCACCACCAAAGCCCAGCTGCAAATCCATTTCTGCGTCCTGCTGTGGGGAATCACCGCGATTCTCGGCAAGCTGATCACCCTGCCCGCGTTGCCGCTGGTGTGGTGGCGGATGCTGATGGTGGTGGCCGCGCTGGCCCTGCTGCCGCGGGTGTGGCGCGGCCTGGCCGCACTGACCCCGAAACTGGCGCTGGGCTACGCCGTGGTCGGCGCCCTGGTCGGCCTGCACTGGCTGACCTTCTACGGCGCGATCAAGCTGGCCAATGCCTCGGTGGCGGCGACCTGCATCGCGCTGGCACCGGTGTTCACCGCGGTGATCGAACCGTGGGTGGCGAAGCGGCCGTTCCGCCCCAGCGAACTGGCCTTCGGCCTGGCGGTGCTGCCGGGCGTGGCCCTGGTGGTCGGCGGCGTGCCGCACGGGATGCGCGCCGGCGTGGCGGTCGGTGCGGTATCGGCGCTGCTGGTGGCGGCCTTCGGCTCGCTCAACAAGCGCCTGGTCGACCACGCCGATCCGCTGACCGTGACCGCGCTGGAACTGGGCGCCGGCACCCTCACCCTCACCGCGCTGGCGCCGTTGCTGCCGTTCGTGCTGCCGGCCCTGAGCGGGCCCTTGCTGGTGCTGCCCAGTCTGCACGACACCGCCCTGCTGCTCGCGCTGGCGCTGCTGTGCACGCTGTTGCCGTTCGCCCTGGCCCTGGTCGCGCTGCGTCGGCTCAGCGCCTATGCGGTGCAGCTGGTCACCAACCTGGAACCGGTCTACGCGATCGTGTTCGCGATCGTGCTGCTGGACGAGCAGCGCCAGCTCACCGGGCTGTTCTACCTCGGCGTGGCGGTGATCCTGGGCGCGGTGTTCCTGCATCCGCTGCTGACGCGCACGCGCCCGGTGCAGCACCCGGAACTGCTGGCGACCTGCGAGGCGAAGAACGTGGTCGAGTGAGCGCTGGCGCGCTCCCTCCCGGGATTGGGGATTGGAGATTCGGGATTGGCCCCGTCCTGCACATTTGCGGCATGGCCGCAGGCCAACGCGAAGGGCGTGGCATGCTCGACATTCCTAGCCCCTCTCCCCCCGGGAGAGGGGTTGGGGTGAGGGTACGGCGCGAAAGCGTCTGGCGGAATGTAAGTGCGCGAGGCGACGCGCCTACCCTCATCCGCTCCTGCGGGGCATCTTCTTCCAGCAGTAAGGATCCTAAGTATCGTCCCGCCGCGACGAGATAGCGCGCCTACGCCGCCAGCGACACGCAATCGCGGCCGGCGCGCTTGGCCTCGTACAGGGCCTGGTCGGCACGCTTGAGCAGGTCCTCGGCGCTCTCGCGGCCCTGCAACGTCGCCACGCCGATGCTGGCGGTGAGCGGCACGCCGAGCTGCAGCAGGCTGGTGTCCTGGCGCAGGCGCTCGCAGGTGCGCACCGCCTGCGCCGCGTCCAGGCCCGGCAGCAGCAGCGCGAACTCCTCGCCGCCGTAGCGCGCGACCACGCTGTCCGGCGACATCCGCGTGCGCAGCATGTCGGCCAGCGCCAGCAACACCTCGTCGCCCTTGTCGTGGCCGTGCAGGTCGTTGACGCTCTTGAAGTAATCCAGGTCCAGGATCGCCACGCTGAGCGGCGCGGCGCCCCGTTGCGCCGCCTCGGCATGGGTCATCAGGGCGGTGGCGAAGGCGCGGCGGTTGAGCAGGCCGGTCAGCGGATCGGTGCGCGCCTGCTCCAGCAGTTCGGCGTTGAGCGATTCCAGCGAGTGCTGGTACTGCAGCAACTGCTGCTCGTACCAGGCGCGTTCGCGCAGCTGCAGCGCCAGCGCATGGCTGCTGCGGCGCAGCTCGATCAACTGCATCACCTGCCGCGACAACGCCTGCAGCGCCGCCAGTTGTTCCGGCTGCAGGGTCCGCGGACGGTTGTCGAGCACGCACACGGTGCCGACCGGCAGGCCGTCACGGGTCAGCAGCGGCGCGCCCGCATAGAACCGCACGCCGCCCTCGGTGACCAGCGGATTGTGCTGGAAGCGCGCATCGGCGGTGGCGTCGGCGACCACCATCACCTGCTCCGGGGTCAGGATGGTATGGCCGCAGAAGGACTCGTCGCGCGCGGTGCTCAACAGGCGGACGTTGCGCTGCGCCTTCAACCATTGGCGCTCGTCGTCCACCAGCGAGATCAGCGCAGAGGGCGTGTCGCACAGCTTGGCGGCGATGTCGACCAGATCGTCGTAGGACGCTTCCGGTTCGGTATCGAGGATCTGCAACGCATGCAGCGCCTGCAGGCGCGCGGCTTCGTTGTCGGGCTTGCGGGGCTTGATCACGGGGTACCTGGCAGCGGCAATGGTGCGCGTTGCGCAGTATGGCCATATCCGCGGCGGACGCCAGTCCTGGCAGGCGCGCCGCCTGTACAGTTTGGCCGCGCGGCGGCGGCCGACGGCCGACACTGAGACGCCGTTACCACTCCTGGCGCTGCGGCAGCAGGCCGCGCAGTTCCTGCTCGGAGAGATTGCGCCACTGGCCCGGCTTCAGCGCGCCGATCTTGATGTTGTCGATGCGCACGCGGCGCAACTGGGTGACGCGGTAGTCGAAGGCCGCGGCCATCAACCGGATCTGCCGGTTGAGCCCCTGCTCCAGCACGATGCGGAACCCGAACTTGGCGATCCGCGCGGTGCGGCACGGCAGCGTCATCTGGTCGTGCACGCGCACGCCACGCGCCATGCCGCGCAGGAATTCGTCGGTGACCGGCTTGTTCACCGCCACCAGATATTCCTTCTGGTGGCGGTTCTCCGCGCGCAGGATCTCGTTGACGATATCGCCGTTGCTGGTCATCAGGATCAGCCCCTCGGACTCCTTGTCCAGGCGCCCGATCGGGAAGATACGCTGCTCGTGCCCAACGAAGTCGACGATGTTGCCCTTGACCGCGCTCTCGGTGGTGCAGGTCACCCCGACCGGCTTGTTCAGCGCGATGTAGACGTGGCGGCGCCCGCTCTTGGCCTTGGCGCGCGCACGCAGCGGCTGCCCGTCGACCTTGACCTCATCGCCCTCGCCCACCACCGAACCGACACCGCCCGGCATGCCGTTGACGGTGACCCGGCGCGCGGCGATCAGCCGATCGGCCTCGCGGCGCGAGCAAAAACCGGTCTCGGCGATGTGCTTGTTGAGGCGGACTGGCATGGGGCGGGGATTCGGGATTGGGAATTAGGGATTCGCTAAAGCGGGCGATCGTGTACGGCGACGCTACGGGGAGCCAGGCAGTGCAAGGCGGCAGGCGGTGGGCGGACGCGACCGGGCTGCGGCGCGCATGCCCACGTCACGGCAGGGACGCGACCTGCCCGACGGCACGGGCGACATCAGGATCAGGGAACGCTACAACGAATCCCCAATCCCGACTCCCCAATCCCCGCGCCTCAGCGCTTCGGCGGCCCCTTGCGCGGCGGGCGGTCGGCGGCGAAGCGGCCGGCCGGGCGCGGGCCGGCGGCATTGGGCTTGCCGCCGGGCTTGCCGGTACGGGCGAACTTCGGCTTGAACGGCGCGCTGCCGGCATCGTCGCCCTCGAGCTTGCGCATCTGAAGCTGCTGGCCGGACACCCAAACCTTCTTCAGGTGCGTCAGCAACTCGCGCGGCATGTCCGCCGGCAGGTCCAGGACCGAATGATCGTCATGGATGTCGATGCGGCCGATGTACTTGCTCTCCAGCCCGGCTTCGTTGGCGATCGCGCCGACGATGTTGGCCGGCTTGACGCCGTGTTGGTGGCCGACCTCGATGCGGTAGGTCTCCATGCCCACTTCCGGCGCGCCGCGCGGCGCTTTCGGCGCCTTGTCGCGGCGCGGCGCCTCGAAGCTGCCGACATCGCGGTGGTAGTCGAAATCCTCGCCGCGCGCAGCCGGGGCCGGACGCGCCGGACGCTCGCCGTCGTCGCGGCGCGGCGCACGCGGCTCGCGCTCGAACTTCGGCTCGAAACGGGGACGTTCCGGGCGCTCGGTGCGCTCGGTGCGCTCGCGGCGCTCGAAGCGTTCGCCTTGCGGGGCACGCGGACGGTCCGGGGCCAGCAGCAGCGGCGTATCGCCCTGCAGCAGGCGCGCCAGCGCCGCGGCCACTTCCACCATCGGTACGTTCTTCTCGGCCTCGAACTTCTGCAGCAGATCGCGGTACATGTCGATGCCACCGCTGGCGATGGTCTCGCTGATCTTCTCCATGAAGCGGGTCACGCGCTGGTCGTTGACCGCGTCGACGCTGGGCAGCTGCATTTCCTCGATCGGCTGCCGGGTGGCACGCTCGATCGCGCGCAGCATGCCGCGCTCGCGCGGGCTGACGAACAGGATCGCCTCGCCGCTGCGCCCGGCACGGCCGGTGCGGCCGATGCGGTGCACGTAGCTTTCGGTGTCGTAGGGGATGTCGTAGTTCAGCACGTGGCTGATCCGCTCCACGTCCAGGCCGCGCGCGGCCACGTCAGTGGCGACCAGGACGTCGAGCTTGCCGTCCTTGAGCTGCTGGATCACCCGCTCGCGCTGCGCCTGCTGGATATCGCCGTTGATCGCCGCCGCGGCCAGCCCGCGCGCCTGCAGCTTCTGCGCCAGTTCGTCGGTGCCGGCCTTGGTGCGCGCGAAGATGATCATCGCGTCGAACGGCTCGACTTCCAGGATCCGGGTCAGCGCGTCGAGCTTGTGCAGCCCGCTCACCGCCCAGTAGCGCTGGCGGATATTGGCCGAGGTGGTGGTCTTGGAGGCGATGATCACCTCGGCCGGGTCGTTCAGATAGGTCTGCGCGATGCGCTTGATCGCCGGCGGCATGGTCGCCGAGAACAGCGCCACCTGGCGCGAGTCGGGCAGCTTCTTCAGCACCGCCTCGACATCGTCGATGAAGCCCATGCGCAGCATCTCGTCGGCTTCGTCCAGCACCAGCGTTCTCAGTTCGGACAGGTCCAGGGTGCCGCGGTCGAGATGGTCGATGACGCGCCCGGGGGTGCCCACCACCACGTGCACGCCGCGCTTGAGCGCCGACAGCTGCTGCACGTAGGGCTGGCCGCCGTACACCGGCAGCACCTGGAAGCCGGGGATCGCCGCGGCGTAGCGGTGGAACGCCTCGGCCACCTGGATCGCCAGTTCGCGCGTGGGCGCCAGCACCAGCGCCTGCGGCTTGCGCTGGGCGAAATCCAGCCGCGACAGGATGGGCAGCGCGAACGCGGCAGTCTTGCCGGTGCCGGTCTGGGCCTGGCCGAGCAGGTCGCGGCCGGTCAGCAGCGCCGGGATGGTGGCGGCCTGGATCGGCGAGGGCGACTCGTAGCCGACGTCGGCGACCGCCTTCATCACAGCAGGGGAGAGGCCGAGATCTGCGAACAGCAGCGGCGCGGGGGTATCTTGGGACATGGGAGACTCCGGAGGCGCCGCAGAGAACCGGCAGGCGCAAAGAAGCCCTATTGTGCCCCGTGACGGGCCGCATGTCGAAAGCGGGTGAAGGTCGCCGTTCAGCGTGGCCGCACGCGCACTATCCCACGTACCGCTTTCGCGCGCGATTCCAGGACGCGCGGGCCACCCGCATACGACCGCCGTGAGACCCAGCCGACCGAAACACTGGGCGTTTTGCCCGCGAATGACCGAC
Organism: Xanthomonas sp. 3307; assembly: GCF_014199735.1. Classification (NCBI taxonomy): domain Bacteria; kingdom Pseudomonadati; phylum Pseudomonadota; class Gammaproteobacteria; order Lysobacterales; family Lysobacteraceae; genus Xanthomonas; species Xanthomonas sp. 3307. The sequence goes on from NZ_JACHOG010000001.1 coordinate 281,509, forward strand.
AATGGGCGCCGATTTCCGAGCAACCCCCAATGCAGACCATCGATCTCCAGCTAGAAAGCGACTACGTGGAACTCAAGCACCTGTTGAAACTGACCGGCCTGTGCGACAGCGGCGGCGCGGCCAAGGCCGTGATCAGCGAAGGCCAGGTGCGCGTGGATGGCGAGGTCGAACTGCGCAAGGCCTGCAAGGTGCGCGCGGGCCAGGTGGTACAACTGGGCGACGTGCAGGTGCAGGTGCTCGGCAAGGTATGACCGCCATCGGCGAACCCGGCCTGCCATGCGCCGGCCGGCGGCGCCGGACAGCGCGGATCGCCAAACGATGCTGATCACGCTCGGCATCCGCAACATCGCGCCGTCCGCGGAAGATCCGCACCACGACGTGTACATCGTGCAGCTCGACCCCGACGCAGCGCAGCCGTTCCGCCTGGGGCAGTCCATCCGCGGCGGCCACGCGGAGCGCGGCGGTTCCATCTCCCTAGCGCTGGACGAACTGGAGGCATGGACTGGCGACTGGCGCCAGCACCTGCGCCACGCCGGCTGCGCCTGGGCCATCGCGCCGATCGAAGCGGCGCAGCGCAGCGGCGACCTGCAGAGCGCCCTCGCCGCGCTTGTCGCCGGCGCGGAACAGCGGCGCCGCGACGCCGGTTAGCCGCCGCGGAGATCGGGATTCGGGATTGAAGGTTCGCCACAGCGCCGCCCAGTGTGTATCGCGTTCCCGTGTAGGAGCGGCTTCAGCCGCGACAGGCGCCACCGGTAACGCCCATCGCGGCTGAAGCCGCTCCTACGACGGTTCAAATCCCTCCTGGCGAAAGCCAAGCCGCGCCGAGCATCGATAGACACGCATGCATCGGCACGACCGCCCCCCTCAACGCGCCATGGCCGCCACGCGCTGGGTCAGGTGCGCGGCGATCGCGCGCTTGAACGGCGCGACCCGGTCGGCCACGCGCAGCGCGGCGCTGCGCAGGGCACGCGCCGGCAGGCGGTCGTCGGTGTACAGCGCGGCGATCGCGTTGGTCGCCTCGTACAGCGGCCGCGTGGCCAGCCGGTGCCCGCGCTGGTAGCCGGCCAGCAGGTCGGGCGCGGCGATGTCGCCGCCACGCGCCACCGCCGCGTGCAGCGCGCGCGCCAGCCGCGCCTGGCTCTGCAGGCCGAAGTTGAACCCATGCGCGGTCACTGGATGCATGCCCACCGCGGCGTCGCCGATCAAGGCATAGCGCTCGGCCACGAAGCGCTGCGCGTACACCGCCACCAGCGGATAGGCCTGCGGCCGCACCAGCAGCGTCATGTCGCCCAGGCGGTGCTCGAAGCAGGCGCCGATCTCCGCCCCCAGCTCTGCCTCGTCCATCTGCAGCAGGGCCTGCGCGCGCTCCGGCGGCAGGGTCAGCACCGCCGAGGCCTCGTTGCCGTGCAACGGCAACAGCGCCATGGTGCGGCCGTAGCCGAACCACTCCCAGGCGGTCTGATGGTGCGGGCGCTCGTGGCGCACGCGGCACACCAGCATGGTGCGGCCGAAATCGCGCAGCTGCGCGCCGATCCCGCTCATGCGCCGGGTGCTGGAGAAGCGGCTGTCGGCCGCCACCACCAGGCGCGCGGCCACGCTGCGCCCGTCGGAAAGCTGCAATTGCGCCTGGCGCGCGTCGCGGCGCAGCGCCTGCACCGAGACCCCATCGAGCAGGGTCAGGCCGGGCTGGTCCTGCACCGCGGCGAACGCGGCGCGGCGGATCAGGTGGTTGGGCACCAGCCAGCCGAGATCGCCATGGCCGCCCTCGCCCGCGGCGAAGGTCAGCGCGAACGGCGAGGAGCCGTTCATCACCCGCGCATCGCGCAGCGGCGCAATCGCCTGCGGGTCGATCCGCGCCCACAGGCCCAACTGTTCCAGCAATGCCCGCGAAGCATGGGTCAGGGCGATTTCGCGGCCATCGAAGGCGGCCTCGGCCAGCGCCGCGCGCGGCTGCGGCTCGATCAGCGCCAGCGACAGGCCGCTGCCGGCCAGCGCGCGGGCGAAGCACAGGCCGGCAGGGCCGGCCCCGACGATGGCGATATCCACTTGCATGCGACGACTCCGTGATCGGACCCGGCCAGGATACGACCGCCGCGCAGCGCGTCCTTGATCTGGATCAGCGCTGCGACGATCGGTCGCAGCCCGCGCTGCTCAGAGCAACGCCCACACCAGTTGCAGGATCGCCCACAACGACACCACCCACACCAGGCTGCGCACGTACGGAACGCCGGCCGCGTACAGCGGCACGTAGGCCACCCGCGCCCACAGGTAAATCTGCGCCGACAGCGCAGTGTGCGCATCGCCCTTGCCCAGCGCCGCCACCGCCACCGCCGCGGCGGCGAAGAACGGGAAGGTCTCCAGGAAGTTGCGCAGCGCGCGGTCCAGGCGCCCGGCCACGCCGGCCGGCGGCGGTTGCGGCGCATCGCGCGCGCCGGCGTTCCACTTCAGCCCGCGCTGCGCGGTGACGAAGGCGGAGGCGAGCAGCAGTTGCGCGATCCCGAGCAGGATCGCCCAGGCCAGCATGCGGATTTCGATGGGCATCGGAGCCTCGGAGGAAAGGAAGACGGCGCGCAGCATGCCGCTCAATCGGGCATGGCAACGTGATAGCCGACCAGACGCCAGGTCTTGTCCTCGTCCAGCCGCAACGACACCAGCTCGCGCACCGGCTGCGGCGCGTTGGCGAAGCGGCTGGGGAAGCTGACGTTGACGTAGGTGCCAGGCGGCACCTGCGAGCCGGCGGCGTACTGCACGCGCGCCACGCTGGCGACGCCGCGGCCGATCAGCGCGCCCAGCCGCGCACGCGCAGCGTCGATCTCGCGCACGAACACAGCACGCGTCACCGCCTTCTTCGTTACCGCCGAGGCGCCGTCCCACAGCTCGCCAGCGCGCCCGGCATCGACCAGCTGCGCGGCGCGCAGCCCGGCCTGCGCCATCTGCGCATCCTGCTTGGCCAGCGGCCCGGGGGCAGGCACAGCGGCGCCGGCGTGGCGCGGCGCCGGTTTCGGTGCAGCGGCGGGCGCGGCAGCGGGCGTTGCTGGCGGAGCGGCGGGCGGCACGGGCGCAGCCGACGGCACTGGCGCCGCGGTTTGCGCAAAGGCGGCGCCGGCCATCAGGGCCAGCAGGACGACAGGCAGGCGAAATGCAACGGACGTGGGCAAGGACATCGCTCGGCAGCGGCGGTGGCGAGGGCCGCAGTCTACGCCGCCACGGCGGCCCCGCGCAGCGGCACCTACGGCGTCTCCTCGCCAGGCGCCACCGCCGCCGGAACGGCGTAGCGCTGACGGTGCCAGGCGCGCCAACTGGCCCACAGCGCCCAAGTGGTCGCCGCAAGCAGGCCGAACAGGCTCAGCAACGAACCGGTGCGCGCCAGCCAGGGCGCATGCAGGCCATTGGCGACGTGCAGCAGCACTTCGGCGATCACGAAACCGCCCAGCGCCAGCAAGGCCGGGGGCAGATACAGCCGCAGCATCAAGCGGGTTCCGGCGGCCATGCGCGTGCTCCGGGTTGGGATGCGGCGACGCTAGCCCCGCATCCATGCCCGCCACGTGAATGACCGGCACGCACCGCAATCTCCGTTCAGGCGCCGGGCGAGGCCAGCGGCAGCGTCGCCACGTCGATCTCCGACAAGGGGCTTTCGGCCGGACAGGCCTGGTCCGGGAATCCGAAGCGCTGCTTCAGCGCCTGGCCGCAGGCGGTCAGGCTTTCCAGATCCACATCCTTCCTGGTCTTGCACTCCTGGTCGAAGGCGACCAGGAACGCATCCTTGCGCCGCACGAAATCGTCGCCGCACTTGCGCAGTTGCTTGATCCGCTCCAGGTCGTCCTGCACCGCGTTGGTGCCGTCGAGCCCGTACTGCTTGAGTTCGTCGCTGGTAAGCAGGCGCAGACTGCGGTTGGGCACGGTCATCATCAGATCGGCCACCGCCACCGCCACGCCGTTGCGCTCCAGGTAGTCCTTGACGTTGCCATAGACCTCCTGCAACTCGCGATTGAGCTCGGCGCGCGAAGTCGCGGTGGAACTGATCCGCATCATCCGGTGGATGCCGACGTTGCCCGAGATCAGCCGGTTGTCGCCGGCGGCCAGCACGAACACGCAGGCGCTGTGGCAGACCGAGCCTTCGCGCACCCACACGGTCCAGCCGGATTCGCCGATCGCATCGCCGGCACGAATCGCCGCCTCGACCTGGCCGCCACTGGAATCCAGGTCGAGCACGCGCTTGCCGATGCCGGTCTGTTTGGCCACTTCGGCCAGGCGCCGCACCATTTCGGCGAAGCCGGCATTGATCTTGCCGACATAGCGCACCCGCATCAGCCCGCGCTCGCGGCACGGCGCCAGCGCCGCTTCGACAACGGGCCGATCCAGCCCGGCCAGCGGCTGGCCGTCGCCGGCCTCGGCGGCATAGTCGGTGTCGCAGCTGATGAAGGCCTCGCCGTTCTCCAGGGTGGCCTCGTCCCAGGCCAACGGGTCGCGCTTGGGCGCGACCGCATGCGGCGGCGGTGCCGGCGGCGTGCCGATCGAGACCATGTGCTCGCCGTCGGCGGACGGATTGTCGGCGACGGTCCGCGGCGTCGACGCAGGCTGCTGCCCGCACGCCAACAGGCCCAGGCAACACAGCGACAACCAGCAGAGTCTGAACGGAACGGCCAAGCGGAGGATCCATGGGGACACGAAAAACACAGGCGCCAGGCACCCGTGGACCTAGTCTAGTGCCGCAGCGCGGAGCCTCCCCAACTGCGCCTAAACCGCAGGCGCGACGGCCACGCGGCAGCCGCGGCATTGCTGTCCGAAAACGGCCAGTGCGCCGCGCCCGAGCCGACTAGACTGGCGCCATGCCTGCCCTCGCCGCCACCGACCACACCCTCTACGACCGCGCCCGCCAGTCGCGCGACGCGCGCTTCGACGGGGTGTTCTTCACCGCCGTGCGCAGCACCGGCATCTACTGCCGGCCGGTGTGCCCGGCGCCGCCGCCCAAGCGCAGCAACGTACGCTACTACCCCAGCGCCGCGGCCGCGGCGGCGGCCGGCTACCGGCCGTGCCTGCGCTGCCGCCCCGAACTGTCGCCGGAGGCGCAGCAGCACCTGGGCGAAGAGGTCGTGCGACGTGCGCTGGCGCTGATCGCCGAGGGTGCGCTACAGGACGCCAGCGTCGCCGCGCTGGCGGCCGAACTGGGCATCAGCGCGCGCCAGCTGCAACGCCTGTTCGTGGCCCAGCTCGGCGCCACCCCGGCGGCGGTGCACGCCACCCGGCGCCTGTTGCTGGCCAAGCAACTGCTCACCGAGACCGCCTTGCCGATCACCCAGGTGGCGCTGGCGGCCGGTTTCAACAGCCTGCGTCGCTTCAACGCCGCCTTCCTGGACGGCTGCGGCATGCCGCCCTCGGCGATCCGCAAGCAGCGCGCCGAGAGCCCCGGGGGCGATCTGGTGCTGCGCCTGGGCTATCGGCCGCCGCTGGCCTTCCCGGCGATGCTGGCGTTCCTGCGCAAGCGTGCGATCCCAGGCATCGAGCGCATCGGCGAGGCCAGCTACGAGCGCGTGCTGGGCCCGTGCGAGGCTTCCACCCGCATCCGCGTCGAGGCCGATCCGCAGCGCCACGAACTGCGCCTGCACATCGCTGCGGCCGATCCGCGCGCCATTCCCGATATCGTGCGCCGGGTACGCCGCGTGTTCGACCTGGATGCCGACCTGCGCGCGGTACATGCCACGCTCGGCGACGATCCGCTGCTGGCGCGCGCCATCGCGCGGCGTCCCGGGCTGCGCGTGCCGGGCGGCTGGGACGGGTTCGAAGTGGCGGTGCGCGCGGTGCTCGGCCAGCAGGTCAGCGTGGCCGGCGCGGCGACCCTGGCCGCGCGCCTGGTCGATCGGCACGGCGCCGCGCGGCCCGGCCAGCCGCCGGGGCTGGATCGCGCCTTCCCGACGCCGCAGGCGCTGCGCGACGCGCCGCTGGAAGCGATCGGCCTGCCGCGCTCGCGTGCGGCGACGATCCGCGCGCTGGCGCAGGCGGTGCTGGACGGCCGCCTGTCCTTCCGCGCCGGCCAGCGCCTGGACGATTTCGTCGCCCACGCCATCACCTTGCCCGGCATCGGCGCCTGGACCGCGCAGTACATCGCGCTGCGCGCGCTCGGCCAGCCCGATGCCTTCCCCGCCGGCGACCTGGTCCTGCAACGCATGCTCGGCGCGGACGGCGCACGCCTGAGCGAACGCGCCACCGAGGCGCGCGCGCAGGCCTGGCGGCCCTGGCGCGCCTACGCGGTGCTGCACCTGTGGCACCTGGCCAACGATTCTCCCGAGGAGACCCGCGCATGACCGCATCCCCGCTGTACTACGACCGCTTCGACACGCCGATCGGCCTCCTCACCGTCGCCGTCGGCAACGATGGCGTGCGCCACATCCTGTTCCCGGAAAACCGCTACGACGCCCGCGGCCGTGCCGACTGGATCCACGATCCGGCGCCGGTGCGCGAGGCACGCGAGCAATTGCTGGCCTATTTCGCCGGCGAGCGCGAACGCTTCGACCTGCCGCTGGCCCCACACGGCACGGACTTCCAGCGCCGGGTGTGGCTGGCGCTGGCCGAGATCCCGTTCGGCGCGACCTGGAGCTACGCGCAACTGGCGCAGCATCTCGGCCAGCCGCGTGCGGTGCGCGCGGTCGGCGCCGCCAACGGCCGCAACCCGCTGCCGATCGTGCTGCCCTGCCATCGGGTGATCGGCGCCAACGGCGCGCTCACCGGCTTCGGCGGCGGGCTGCCGACCAAGGCCGCGCTGCTGGCGCTGGAACGGCGCGACGGCAGCGGCACGACGTCCGGCACGATGGCGTCGCTGTTCGGCTGAGCGCAGCGAACGCTGCGGCGTCGCGCGTCGCGCGTCGCGTGTGGCACCGATGCCGATGCGCGCGCAGCGCGTCCTGTCTTCGCCACGTCACCGCGCGCGCTTTATGATGCCGCGATGATGTCCTCCGCCCTGCGTTCCACGCTCGTCTGCGCCACCCTGTTGCTCGGTGCCTGCGCCTCCACCCCTTCCACGCCGTCGCACGCGACCGCCGCGGCCGCCGCACCCAGCGCCGCAGTACCGGCGACGCTGCCAACGCCGGTGCTGTTGATCTCGATCGACGGCCTGCGCGCGGACATGCTCGATCGCGGCATCACCCCGAACCTGAGCCGCATGGTCCACGACGGCGTGCGCGCGCAATGGATGACGCCCTCCTATCCATCGCTGACCTTCCCCAACCACTACACCATCGCCACCGGCCTGCGTCCGGACCACCACGGCATCGTCCACAACAGCATGCAGGACCCACTGCTGGGCACGTTCCAGATCAGTGATCGCGCCGCAGTCGGCGACGGCCGCTGGTGGGGAGGCGAGCCGATCTGGGTCGGCGTCGAGAAAGCCGGCCTGCACGCCGCGACCTGGGCCTGGCCGGGCAGCGAGGCGGCCATCCAGGGCGTGCGCCCCAGCCGTCGCCAGGCCTTCGACGCCGACATGCCGCCGAACGCACGGGTCGATCAGGTGCTGGGCTGGCTCGACGATACCGGCGCACCGCGTCCGCAGTTGCTGACGCTGTACTTCGAACAGGTGGACGAAGCCGGCCACGACCATGGCCCGGAGTCGCGGGAATACGCGCAGGCCATCGCCAGCATCGATGCGGCGATCGGGCATCTGCTCGACGGCCTGGCGCAGCGCGGCGAACTGGACCGCATCAACCTGGTGCTGGTGTCCGACCATGGCATGGCCGCGGTGCCGCCCAAGCAGGTGCTGGCGGTCGAGGAGATGGTCCCGCCGCAACAGGTCACGGTGATCAGCTACGGGCAGTCGGTAGGCATCGCCCCGCGCCCGGGCCAGCAGGCGGCGGTGGAAGCGCGGCTGCTCGGCGCGCACCCGCAGTACGACTGCTGGCGCAAGGGCGAACTGCCGGCGCGCTGGCACTACGGCAGCAACCCGCGCATCCCGCCGATCGTGTGCCAGATGCACGAGGGCTGGGATGCGCTGCCGCGTGCGCGCATCGCCGAGAAGCCGCGCAGCCTGCGCGGCTCGCACGGCTACGACCCGGCGCTGCCGTCGATGCGTGCGGTGTTCGTCGCCCGCGGCCCGGCCTTCCGCCAGGGCGTCACCCTGGCGCCGATCGACAACGTCGACGTCTATCCCTTGCTGACCCGCCTGCTCGGCATCCCCGCCGCGCCCAACGACGGCGATCCGCAGGCGCTGCTGCCGGCGCTGCGCTAGGGCGCCCGCACGGGGCGACGCGTGCGACAATGGCCGCATGCACTCGCCCGACTCCGCGCAACCGCCGCGTCTGCGCCAACTGATCTCGCAAGAGAGCTGGAAACAGCGCGCCGTGCTGTGGGGCGGCGCGGTAGCGGTGGCGCTGGTCTCCATCGTCTTCGCCAAGGCCAGCGACGCCGCCTTCCACGTGTTCCAGCGCATCATCGGGCATTCGCCGTGGTGGGCGTTGCTGCTGACCCCGAGCGTCTTCGCCCTGCTCGCCTGGCTCACCAACGGCGCGCTGCGCCCTACCCGCGGCAGCGGCATTCCGCAGGTGATCGCCGCGCTGGAACGCCCCGACGACGGCTTCCGCCAGGCCAACCTGTCGCTGCGCGTGTCCGTGGGCAAGCTGATGCTGACCACCATGGCCTTGTTCGGCGGCGCCTCGATCGGCCGCGAAGGCCCGACCGTCCACGTCGGCGCCAGCCTGATGTACGTGTTCGGGCGCTGGTTCGGCTTCCGCGATGCGCGCCAGGCCAGCCATTTCCTGCTGGCCGGCGGCGCCGCCGGCATCGCCGCCGCGTTCAACACGCCCCTGGCGGGCGTGGTGTTCGCCATCGAGGAACTGAGCGGGCGCTTCGAGCACCACTTTTCCGGCACCCTGCTGACCGCGGTGATCGTCGGCGGCGTGATCTCGCTGGGCCTGCTCGGCGACTACACCTACTTCGGCCGGGTCGCCACCGCCGGTCTGCCGCTGGGCAAGGCGTGGCTGGCGATCCTGCTGTGCGGCGTGGTCGCCGGCCTGCTCGGCGGCGCTTTCGCGCGCATGGTGCTGCTGACCGTCGCCGGCAAGCCGCGCTGGCTGGGCGAGCTGCGTCGGCGCCAGCCGGTGCTGCTGGCCGCACTGTGCGGCCTGGCGCTGGTGCTGCTGGGCCTGATCTTCGGCACCGGCGCGTTCGGTACCGGCTACGAGCAGGCGCGCAGCCTGGTGCAGGGGCACGCCAGCGTCGGCCACGAGTTCGGCCTGATGAAGCTGCTGGCGAACCTGGTGTCCTACGTCGCCGGCATTCCCGGCGGCCTGTTCTCGCCGGCCTTGGCGGTCGGCGCCGGGCTCGGCCACAACCTGGCCGTGCTGATGCCGGGCGTGGACCCGCGCATCTTCGTGCTGCTGGGCATGTGCGCCTATCTCACCGGGGTGACCCAGGCGCCGCTGACCTCGGCGGTGATCTCGCTGGAACTCACCGACAGCAGCGACATGCTGCTGCCGATCCTGGCCACGGTACTGATCGCCCGCGGCGCCTCGGCGCTGGTCTGCCGCACGCCGATCTATCGCGGCCTGGCCGAGCTGTTGCTGGTGGCGCCGCCGCCGGCGCCCGCGCCGCCTGCCGAAGAGGAAGCGCCGATCTCGCTGGCCGCCGATCTGGCCGGCAGCGACCACGACGACCGCGACGACGGCCCCACCGCGCCACGTCCGCACTGAACGGCGGTTGGTCCTGCGCGCGGCGGCTCGCCCTGAGCGGCCGCGTGTCCTGAGCGGCAGCGCGATCGGGATGACGTTTCGCTCCGCCCAGCTCCACTGCAACGCGTCCACCCGCCTCATGGCACTGCCAGGCATGCACGCCAGGCATAAAAAAACGCGGCGCAAGCGCCGCGTTCTTCGTCAACCGGTGGCTGGCTCAGCCGGCCTTGGCGACCGTCTTCTTGGCCACGGCCTTCTTCACCGCCGGGGCCTTGACCACCGACTTCTTCGCGGCCGGCGCGGCAGCGCCCACGGCCACCTTGCTCACGCTGTGCGAGCGCGAATTGCCGTAGCTGGCGTTGTAGCGCTTGCCCTTGGCGGTCTTGCGGTCACCCTTACCCATGCTCATCGACTCCTGAATGTGTTTGCGAAAACCCCCGCGAGCTGCACGGGGTTTGGCGAGGCCAACGCGGTCAGCGCCCTCGCGCAAGGGCGGCAAGACTACCACGTGCGCTCAGTGGACGCAGCTTGCGTCGTGCACGTGGCCGTGGTTCAGGCGCAGGTTGAGCAGGTGGGCCAGCCCGACCAGGGTGCCGCCGAAGGTCATGATCGCCGCATGCGGCGCCACCGCGTGGTGCAACGCCGGCACCAGCAACCCGGCCCACAGCGACAGCAGGCCCAGCAGCAGCAATCCCAGCGCCTGCCACACGCGATGGCGGCGATAGCCGAGCACCAGGCTGAACAGGCCGAGGCACGTCACGAACAGCACCAGCGTGCGCTCCACGCCATCGCCCAGCCACATCGACAGGCCCAGCGACGGCAGCACCGCCAGCGCCAGCGGCAACACCGCGCAATGCACCGCGCACAGCAGCGAACCGGTGGCGCCGAGGCGGTCGAGCGCGGCGCGCAGATCGAACGGTGAGGACATGACGGTCGGCACGGTTGAAAGTGTTACGGAATAATATAACATTCGGCCGCCGGCGACCAGCGCGTCCCGCGCCCCTTTCTGGACTGTCCGCCGCGATTGCGCGGCGCCGGTCGCGCGCGCGTCGCCACGAACATCCCTCCGAATGGAATGCCCATGCCCTCTTCCCGCCCCGCCCTGCTCCGCCGCTCCACCCTGTCCCTGGCCCTGCTTGGCCTGTTGAGCCCGTCGCTGGCCCTGGCCGCCGACCCGACCACCACGACGACCGCCGCCGATGCCACGCCGCCGGCCAGCGACAGCCGCCACGGCGCAGGCCACACGCAGGACCGGCACGTGAAGGACATGGACCAGGTGGTGGTCACCGCCAGCCCGCTGCGCGATGCCGCCGGCGCACTGAGCCAGCCGGTGGACGTGCTGGCCGGCGAGCGCCTGGACGAGAACCGCGGCGCCAGCATCGGCGAGACCGTGGCCAACCTGCCGGGCGTGCAGAGTTCCAACTTCGGCCCCGGCGTGGGCCGGCCGATCATCCGCGGCCTCGACGGCCCGCGCGTGGCGGTGCTCAACGACGGCCTGTCCTCGCAGGACGTGTCCACGGTCAGCCAGGACCATTCGCCGGCGGTGGAACCGTTCCTGGCCGACCAGATCGAGGTGCTGAAGGGCCCGTCGACCCTGCTGTACGGCTCCGGCGCCATCGGCGGCGTGGTCAACGTGGTCGACGGGCGCATCGCCGAGACCCCGGTCGACGGCGTGCACGGCCGTGCCGAGGCGCGCTGGGAAGGCGGCGACAAGAGCGGCAACACCGACATGTTCCGGGTCGACGCCGGCAACGGCAGCGGCCTGTCGATCCATGCCGACGGCGTGTATCGGAATCTGAAGGACTACGACACGCCGCAGGGCCCGCAGCTCAATTCATTCGTCAAGTCCAAGGTCGGCTCGATCGGCAGTTCGCTGGCCGGCGACTGGGGCTTCGTCGGCGTGTCGGTCTCGCGCTTCCGCGACGACTACGGCAACCCGGGCGAACCCGGCGATCCGGCCGCCGGCGAGCGCGGCGTGTCGCTGCAGCTGCACCAGGACCGCTTCGAGCTCAAGGGCGCGCTGAACGACCCGTGGGGCGACGGCAGCGCGCTGCGCTACAGCTTCGGCCACACCGCCTACACCCACACCGAATTCGAAGGCGCGGAAGTGGGCACCAAGTTCGACAAGCGCGCCAACGAAGGCCGCGTGGAGGCCTCCTTTGGCCTAGGCGGCGGCTGGCAGACCGCGGTCGGCGTGCAGGGCAGCGATTCGACCTTCCAGGCGGTCGGCGAAGAGGCCTTCGTGCCGAAGACCGACACCCGCGCCATCGGCGTGTTCGCACTCGCGCGCAACAGCTGGGACCGCGTGCAGGCGGAGCTCGGCGCGCGCGTGGACAAGACCAAGTACGAGACCGACACCGGCGTGGACCGCGACTTCACTCCGAAGAGCCTGTCGCTGAGCGGCGGGTTCCGCTTCAACGAACAGTGGCGCCTGACCGCCAACCTCGACCACGCCGAGCGCGCCCCGGCGGAGGAAGAGCTGTTCGCCAACGGCCCGCACATCGCCACCCTCGCCTACGAGATCGGCAACCCCGATCTGAAGACCGAAAAGGCCAACCAGGCCGAATTGGGCCTGATCTTCAAGAACGACTGGGTCGACGCCAAGGTGGCCGGTTACTACAACCGCTACGACGACTTCATCTACATCGTCGACACCGGCGGCCAGTGGTACCACGAGGAGGACAACGACTTCCTGCCGATCCGCCAGTGGACTCAGGCCGATGCGATCTTCCACGGCTTCGAGGGCGAGGCCACCTTCCACCTGGCCAACAACGACAGCGGCGCCTGGGACCTGCGCGTGTTCGGCGACACCGTGCGTGCGCGGCTGAAGGACGGCGGCAACCTGCCGCGCATCGCGCCGGCGCGCTATGGCGCCCAGCTGCGCTGGGACGCCAGCCACTGGCGCGCCGCACTGGGCGCCACCCGCTACCAGAAGCAGGACAAGGTGGCGGTCAACGAGACCCCGACCGCCGGCTACACCCTGGTCGATGCGCACCTGGCCTATCACGTCGATACCGGCAGCACCGCCTGGGAAGTGTTCCTGGACGGCAACAACCTGACCAACCAGGACGCGCGCGTGCACACCTCGTTCCTCAAGGACGACGTCATGCTGCCCGGCCGCAGCGCCTCGTTCGGCGTGCGCCTGTTCTTCTGATCGGGCAGGTTCGCTGCAGCGTGACGAGGCCGCCTCCGGGCGGCCTCTTTTTTGGCTAATCGCCATGAGGCGCACTTACCCTCTCCGGCCAAGGCAACTTTGTCTAGGGCTCGGAAGGAAATGAGAGCCGGTTCAAGAATTGAGTTCGGCCAGCAAAAGGAGTGTCGTCTCCTGCCGTGGCCCACCATATTGGCAAAGACAACCAAGGGTATTCATTGATCGAAACGGTTCCGTTAGAAACGGCAGAACACGCCCCGCAATACGGTCAAGCTCTGCAATCTTCCAAGGATCTTGGCTGGGCGGCACAAGCTGATGAAGGTAGTTATTTCGCATCGTGTTCGCCTCAAACATCATCGAGACGAATTCCTTAAATTCCGCACCTCGCAAATCAGGCTCTGTTTCGGCCGAAACTATTTTACTTATCAATTCAAGGTTCTTCCGTTGCCCCTGCTTTTGGACCTTACCTTCAGCGATGGGATCAATCGCGACGGCAAAGGCAAGATAATGCTCAACCACAACTTCAAAGGCTGCGTTCGCGAGAACCAAAGCCTCCATTGCGAACCCCGATTGGAAAAGCCGCTGAACCCGCGAAGAAACAAATTGAAAATTGACGACTTTACGGCGCTGCTCATTGGACACGATTGCCAACGCCGCTCTTCCTTCCCAACGCCCTTGCACCTTAAACGAATTATCACCTTGGTGCTTAAATTGCCAAAGTCTTATCGAGCCGTCGCCATGTCGCGCAAAGGTGAGATGGGCGCGTAACAGCGCATCCTCCGTCACGTGCCCAGGAACGTTGCCTCCATATTCGAGCGCGAACGCTTGAAGCGCGACATTGGCGGTGTCGGCCAAGGCGTAAGTCAGGTAACTAGGAGCCATTTGGATCAGCCAATCGATTGATGGCCCCCTTGATTTACTTCTACCTGAGCGCGTCAAATGCTGCTCTAACTGATCATTTACAAAGGGTGCAATCCGTTCGTCGATGCGCGCAAGTTCACCTCTAAAAATCTTTAATAAATTCGCTACAGAAATCTCGACTTCGATCATGGCTGCATTGAGGTATTTTAGCAAAACCGGATGCTCGGGCGGCTCAGCTCCCAATGCTTCGCAGACCAGGGGAAATACATCACCCGCTTCGGCCGGCAGGTTTTGAAGCCTTACTTGCAAAGCCACTGGATCACTGTCAGGATTGGCCCGATACTCAAATGATCTCTCTAGCCGACCTGCTAGATGCTGCCAACCTCGATCCAGAACGACGCAAAAAATAAGGCTATTGATCTTCGACATACTCTCGTCGATTCCTCTCGGCTCCTCGACCTGACAAATTCCAGATTCGATCGCAGAGCGAAGTAGTTGGAACAAACGGTTCTGAAAGTCGTGAGGAATAAAGCCACACTCACAGTCATATCCGGTAAGGCGTCCTTCGGAAGAATAGACCTTTCTGGCCCACGTGATACGAGGCTCTAGCTCTTCGCAGAGATTGTTTGCAATTCTTTCACGCAAAGCCCGAAAATGCCGATTACCTTCGTCGCAAGGAATCCAGCAATTATTGGCATGATAAGAGATATGCAATCCGCGCCAATTATAGACTTTGGTCGCGATAAACACATTCGAACATTCCATATCCGAGCTTGCTTGAGACATGCGCGTTCACCCCCCTTTTTTCTTGTGAGTTCGATCAAGGACGGCGCGCACCGGACCGTGCTGTCACGGCAGCTTTCCGGCTTCGTCCATCCATAACGCAGCAAGTCCGCACTCGCCCCGAATCAGACAGTGTCGCGACTGAAGCTAATATCTTTTTTTAGCGCAAAGCGGTCAAATGCGAGCTTTCCCAAATGAATAAAATTCCTTTTGGGACGGCAGCCAGGCCATGCAAATCAAGGCTTTCCGGCAAAATTCACTATGTTTCAATTGGACAACGGAGCGGTAGTTTTCCGCGTCATTTCGCCCTCGACTGAACCGCACCCGGATACGACTTCTTTTTCTCTTCCACACGCCCCCCTGCAATCCTTGTTTTCCCACGGAAAGCTTCGCCGTCAGGCTCAGAATTCTCCCGCATGCGAGCCATCACACACGTGGCTGCCCCGCTAGCCGGTGGGATCAGCATACAGCGACGACGGGACAGTGCCATCGGAGCCCACCAACAGCAGACTTCAGTCGTCGATCGCCGTTCTCACACCGCCTTTCTCAGACAGGCCAGAACGGTCTTTGTTTGCATAACCCCACCGTATCTCAGCACCTATCGGATTTCCTCGGGCAAGTGTGCCCTCGTGGCGTGGCTAATGCGGCGCGCTGCGCGAAAACACGTTGATCACCACCACGCCGGCGACGATCAGCGCCATGCCGACGATCGCCGGCGGATCCAGCGCCTGGCCGAACCGCCACCACGCCAGCAGCGAGATCAGCACGATGCCGATGCCCGACCAGAGCGCATAGGCCACGCCTACCGGCACGCTGCGCAGGGTCAGCGACAGCAGATAGAAGGCGATGCCATAGCCGCACAGCGCCAGCAGCGTCGGCCACAGCCGGGTGAAGCCCTCGCTGGCCTTCAAGGCCGAGGTCGCGACCACCTCGGCCAGGATCGCCACCAGCAGGAACAGCCAGTTCTTCATTGCAGGACACTCTTGGAAACCATGCGCGCCACGATAGCAACTGGGGGCGTGGCGGCGATGGCAATGGCGATGGGCGCTATCGCAGATGTACTCGCGCAGCAGCCCGCTTTGTGCCGTTTTTAGGCCATCGGCCGCGACAGGTATCCAGGAACCGCCTCTGTCGCGGCTGCGTTCCTCATGCGCAGCCACGCCTGACCAAACGAAGCAACGCCGCACTGCGCACCGCATGCCGTACGTTGCAGGGCAATGGCGGCCTGGCTGGGCAACCTGTCACGCAAACGAGGCATGTACCGCGCTGCACAACGGTCAGACCGCCCGGCGGCGTTACAAAGAGCACCGCGCGTTACCCCTGTCTCGCGCCGTACCGGCCGATGCGTCGCGGCCGCGCACTGTACGTGCGTGCCGCCTGCCGGCCGACTGTTCCGGATGAAGAAAGGAGAGATTCTTCATGCAACTTGCACCGCTTCGCCATCTGCTGCCCCTATCCGTCGCCGCCGCCCTGCTCGCACCACCCGCGCAGGCACAGACCGCCGACGCGCCCGCTGCGCCTGCAGCGCAACCCGACGCCACCACCCTGGATACCGTCGTGGTCAGCGGCACCGCGCGCTTCAAGGGCCTGCGCAAGCGCGACGCGAGCTTCTCGATCACCACCGCCACGCCCGAACAGATCCAGCAAGCGGTGCCACAGAGCAGCGCCGACCTGCTGAAGATCGTGCCCGGCGTGTGGGCCGAGCCCAGCGGCGGCGGCACCGGCGCCAACATCTTCGTGCGCGGCATGCCCTCCGAAGGCGATGCGCCGTTCGTCACCTTCCAGCTCGATGGCGCGCCGCTGTTCCCGCCGCCGACCCTGTCGTTCCTGGAGAACTCCACGCTGTTCCGTACCGACGACACCATCGAACGCATGGAGGTGCTGCGCGGCGGTCCCAGCCCGATCTTCTCCAACGGCCAGGCCGGCATCACGGTGAATTTCATCCAGAAAAAGGGCCAGGACGAGCCGGAAGGCAGCGTGCGCGTCACCGGCGGCAGCGACGCCCTGCGCCGCATCGATCTGTTCGACAGCGGACCGATGGGCAACGGCTGGTACTACAGCGTCGGCGGTTTCTTTCGCGAGACCGACGGCGTGCGCGACCCGCAGTTCCCCGCCGACAAGGGCGGCCAGTTCAGCGCGACCCTGAGCAAGCGCTGGGACAGCGGCGAACTGTCGTTCTATGCGCGCCACACCGACGACAACAACGCCTTCTACACCGCGATCCCGTTGCTGTCGCGCAACAACGGCAACGACCTGTCCAGCTTTCCCGGGCTCAACGCGCAGCGCGGCACGCTGCTGAGCAATGACTTCCGCAACGTCACCCTGCCGGTCGGCCCGAACGGTGAGACCATCCAGCGCGATCTGGGCGACGGCCGCGGCGTCAACATCGACGTGTTCGGTGGCGAACTGAACTGGCAGCTGGGCGACTGGACCGTCGCCGACCGCTTCAACGTGATGGGCGGCACCGCGCCGACCTATGCGTTGTTCACCGGCGACGCGCCGCAGCGGCTGGGCGACTTCGTCGCCGGCTACGGCAGCCCCGGCAGCGCGCGCTATACCAATGGCGGTGGCGCGGTCGACCAGAACCAGCAGGTGCTGGAAGCCGGCTGGTGGTCGGTGGACAAGCGCCTGAATTCCTTCACCAACGACCTGCGCCTGAGCCGCGCGTTGTTCGCCGGCAACACGCTCACCGTGGGCAGCTACTACGCCAGGTACACCTCCAACGACACCTGGTACCTCGGCAACACCATGCTGCTGACCGCGCAGAACCACGCGCGGCGCATCGACGTGACCCTGGACGACGGCCGCCAGCCCACCCGTGACGGCTTCACCAGCACCGCCTTCCTGGCCCTGCGCGCGCACTACAGGGGCGAGAACGCCGCGGTGTTCGTCGCCGACGAATGGGAGCTGGACGAGCGCCTGCGCCTGGACCTGGGCGTGCGCTACGAGCGCCAGCGCGTCACCGGCACCGTACACGACACCGCCACCGTGGACCTGGACGGCAACCCGGCCACGCTCTACGACAATGCCACCTCGATCTCGCTGCCGAGCGCACGGCGCATCGACCAGGACGACAACGCGCTGTCGTGGACCGCCGGTCTGAACTTCAAGCTCGACGCGCACAACAGCGTCTTCGCGCGGGTCAATTCCGGAGTCAAGTTTCCCGGCTTCGACAACCTGCGCGACGGGCAGACCAAGGTGCAGGACATCAGGCAGTACGAACTGGGATTGAAGTCCGGCGCGACCAACTACGATCTGTACCTGACCGGGTTCTACAACACCTTCAAGAATTCGCCGTTCCAGGCCTTCCTGGCCAACGGCACCAACTTCACCACGGTCGGCGATTCGCGCGCCTATGGCCTGGAGGTGGAAGGCGCGATCCGCCCGTTCGGCGGTTTCGAACTGGCCGGCACCGGGGTGTGGCTGGATGCGAAGTACCGCAACTACCGCGAATACACCGGCAACCAGGTCATGCGCCAGCCCAAGCGGCAGTTCCGGCTGACCCCGAGCTACTACTGGATGCTGCCGTTCGGCGACCTGCGCGTGTTCGCGACCTATTCCTACATCGGCGAACGCTACGCCGACCTGGCCAACAGCCAGCGTCTGCCGTCCTACGACATGCTCGACGTCGGCGCCAGCCTGCACAGCGGCGAGCACTGGGAGTTCACCGCCAGCGGCAGCAACGTGACCGACACGCTGGGCCTGACCGAGGGCAATGTGCGCGTACCTGGTGCGGCCACCGGGGGCGTGTTCATGGGCCGCCCGATCGCCGGTCGCCAGTATCAGCTGTCGGTGGCGTACCGCTGGTAGCGCCTGCGCGACTGCAGACGCACGCGCTGCAATCGCCAAGGTTTCGTCGCGCGCATCGGCCGCGACAGGCGCGATCCGTCGTCTGTCGCGGCGGCCGCTGCTGCTGCAGATGCGCCCACGACGCGCACTCGTGCAGTTGCGGCCACGAGGATCGGCCCGAACGCATCAGTGCCTCGACACCCTTCCTTCGCGTTCCCTTCGCAATCCCTTCGCGGGATCGCCGCGATGCTGGCGACCGGGTTCGGATGCGTGCCCGTTCGTCGGCGCCACCATGGCGGTGCCGCTACCCAGGTCGACTCGCTCCATGCTGCGCCTGCGCGCGCACGGCGGCGGTCCCCAGGCAGGAGAGACCGATGCAGCATGACCCCCACCGTTCCGAAGCCGCGTCCGGCGGCGCCGGCAGCGCGCCCGATACCCCGCTGAGCGAGGACGAGGCCGCGCTCGCGCGCCGGCTCGGCATCAACGGCCTCTCGCGCCGCGAATTCATCGCCCTGCTCTCGGCCGCCGGCCTGAGCAGTGCCGGCGGCCAGATCCTCTTCAGCGACGCCGCGTTCGCCGCACCGGTTGCCAAGACCGCACCGCCGCAGAACGCCTTGCCCGTGGTCCTGGAGGTCAACGGCCAGCGCCACGCGCTGCAGTTGGACCCACGCACCACGCTGCTGGACGCGCTGCGCGAACATCTGGCGCTGACCGGCACCAAGAAGGGCTGCGACCACGGCCAGTGCGGTGCCTGCACGGTGATCGTCGACGGCGAACGCCGCCTCTCCTGCCTGACCCTGGCCGCACAAGCCGAAGACACGCAGATCACCACCATCGAGGGCCTGGCCGACGGCGAGCAGTTGCATCCGATGCAGGCCGCGTTCGTGCAGCACGACGGGTTCCAGTGCGGCTACTGCACGCCGGGGCAGATCTGCTCGGCCGTGGCGCTGTTGAACGAGATCAAGCGCGGCGACGCCAGCCATGTCAGCGCCGACGTCAGTCGGCCGGTCACCGAGCTCAGCGACGCCGAGGTGCGCGAGCGCATGAGCGGCAACATCTGCCGCTGCGGCGCCTACCCGAAGATCGTCGCCGCCATCCAGGACGTGCACAGCGGCGGCGCGCCGCGGCCGCTGACATGGCGCTATGTCGACCAGTCCGAGCTGACTGCCCTGAAGATGGCGAAGGAGGTGGCCGATGACGCCGTTTAAGTACCAGCGCGCGACCACGCCGGAGGACGCGGTGCGCCGTGTCGCCGCCAATCCGAACGCGCGGTTCCTCGGCGGCGGCACCAATCTGCTCGATCTGATGAAGGAAGGGGTGACCGGCGCCGACGAGATCGTCGACCTGACCTGGCTCAAGGGCCTGGCCGAGATCGCCGAAACCGCCGACGGCGGACTGCGTCTGGGCGCGCTCGCCAACAATACGCAGACCGCCAACCATCCCTTGGTGCGCCAACGCTATCCGTTGCTGAGCCAGGCGATCCTGGCCGGGGCCACGATGCAACTGCGCAACATGGCCAGCAATGGCGGCAACCTGCTGCAACGCACGCGTTGCGGCTACTTCTACGACACCGCCCTGCCCTGCAACAAGCGCGAACCCGGCAGCGGTTGCGGCGCGCGCGAGGGACTCAACCGTACCCACGCGATCTTCGGCCACAGCCCACACTGCGTGGCGGTGCACCCGTCGGACATGTGCGTGGCGCTGGCCGCGCTGGACGCGACGGTGCACGTACGCACGCCCGCCGGCGCACATCGCGAGATCCCATTCGCCGAGTTCCACCTGTTGCCCGACGCACGCGCCGACCTGGACAACCAGTTGGCGCACGGCGAACTGATCGAGTCGATCACGCTGCCGGCGCAGAGCTTCGCCGCGCACAGCCACTACCTGAAGGTGCGCGACCGGGCCAGCTACGCGTTCGCGCTGGTGTCGGTGGCCGCGGCGCTGGCGCTGGAACCGGACGGACGCATTCGCGAAGCGCGCATCGCCATGGGCGGGGTAGCGCACAAACCCTGGCGCGCGCGCGCCGCTGAACGTTCGCTGGTCGGGCAGCATGTCGGTGAAGCTGCCTTCGCCGCCGCTGCGCAGGCCGAGATGGCCGCGGCGCGGCCGCTGGCGCACAACGCCTACAAGATCCCGATGGGCACGCACGCGATGATCCGCGCCCTGCACCGCGCCAGCGGCAGTGACGCCGCGTGAGCGGCCAACCGGAGAACCGGCAATGAACTACATCGGCAAGGAAATGCGCCGCGTCGACGGCTACGCCAAGGTCACCGGCAAGGCGCGTTACGCCGCGGAGTTCCAGATCCCGCATCTGGTGCACGGCTACATCCTCACCAGCACCATCGCCAAGGGCCGCATCGTGCGCATCGACACCCGCGCCGCCGGAGCCGCGCCCGGCGTGATCAAGGTGCTGACCCACCTCAATGCGATCAAGCCGGTGTCCGATGCGGTCAAGAAGAAGGGCGAAGACCTGTCGTTCCGCGCCCTGGTCGACGACCGCATCCATTTCAATGCGCAGCCGATCGCGGTGGTGGTGGCCACGACCTTCGAACAGGCGCGGCACGCATCGCGGCTGATCCAGGTGGACTACGCCGTCGAGACCGCGCATACCGATTTCGACGCGTTGCTCGACCAGGCGCACGATCCGACCCCCGAGGAATCGCCGAAGCCGCGCGGCAACCCGGCCGCAGCGTTCGCCGCCGCGCCGGTGAAGCTGGAGGCCGCGTACACCATGCCGGTCGAGCACCACAACCCGATGGAGCCGCACGGCGGCATCGGCTACTGGATCGGCGATACCCTGACCGTGGTCAACAAGAGCCAGAACGTCTACCAGGACCGCGAACAGCTGGCCGGCTACTTCGGCATTCCGGTGGACAAGGTCAACGTCGTGTCGCTGTTCGTCGGCGGCGCGTTCGGCTCGTGCCTGCGCCCGAACTACTACACCTTCCTGCTCGGCGCGGTGTCCAAGGCGGTCGGCCTGCCGGTGAAAATCGTCTACACCCGGCGGCAGATGTTCAGCGGCCACGGCTACCGCCCCTACTACCGCGTGGAACTGGGCCTGGGCGCCGACGCCGCCGGCACGCTGCAGGCAATCCGCTACCGGCACGTGCTCAACACCTCGCGCATCGAGGCGTTCAACGAGGCGATCTTCCGCAATGCGCGTTCGCTGTATGCCTGCCCCAACGTGGAGGATCGCTTCGAGGTGGTGGAGACCGACCTGCCGACGCCGCAGGCGATGCGCGCGCCCGGCACCATCAGCCAGATGTTCGGCATCGAGTGCGCCATGGACGAACTGGCCTATGCGCTGAAGATGGACCCCTTGCAACTGCGCTTGGCCAACTATGCCGAGACCGACCCGGAAACCGGCAAACCGTTCTCGAGCAAGGCGCTGCGCGAATGCTACGCGCTCGCCGCCGAGACCTTCGGCTGGAGCAAGCGCACGCCCGAACCGCGCTCGATGCGCGATGGCCGCCTGCTGGTCGGCTGGGGCATGGCCACCGGCACCTGGGCGGCGATGCAGATGCCGGCGCTGGCGCGAGTCGTGCTGAAAGCCGACGGCAGTGCCCGGGTCGGCAGTGCCACGGCCGATATCGGCCCCGGCACCTACACGGTGATGAC
Organism: Xanthomonas sp. 3307; assembly: GCF_014199735.1. Lineage (NCBI taxonomy): Bacteria > Pseudomonadati > Pseudomonadota > Gammaproteobacteria > Lysobacterales > Lysobacteraceae > Xanthomonas > Xanthomonas sp. 3307. The sequence goes on from NZ_JACHOG010000001.1 coordinate 303,364, forward strand.
CTTGATCGCCGCCGAGTATCTGGGCATCGATGCCAAACGCGTGCAGTTCGAACTCGGCGACACGCGTCTACCCAAGGCGCCCGCGCAGGGCGGCTCGTGGACCACCGCCAGCGTCGGCAGCGCGATCCACGGCGCGGCGCGCGAGATCCGCGGCAAGCTGCTGGAACTGGCGCGGCAGGATGGGCAGGCGGCGTTCAGCGGGCTGGACGTGGATGCAGTGGAACTGGTCGATGGCCAGCTGCGGCCGACCGGCAAGCCCGAGGCCGGCCTGGAGGTCGCCAAGCTGATGCGCCAGCACGGCCTGCAGGAACTGGAGGTGGTGCACGAATCCAAGCCCTCGGCCGAGCGCAAAAAATACGCGACCGCCGCGCATGGTGCGCAGTTCATCGAGGTCAAGGTCGATCCGGATACCGGCATGGTGCAGGTGACGCGGGTCATCGAAGCCACCGCCTGCGGCAAGATCATGAATCCGCTGACCTCGCACAGCCAGGAAATCGGCGGCGTGGTGATGGGCATCGGCATGGCGCTGAGCGAAGGCACCGAGATCGACCATCGCTACGGGCGCATGCTCAACGCCTCGCTGGCCGACTATCACGTGCCGGTCAACGCCGACGTGCACGAGATCCAGACCATGTTCGTCGAAGAGGACGACACGATCGTCAACCCGCTCGGGGTCAAGGGCATGGGCGAGCTGGGCATGGTCGGCATTCCCGCGGCCATCGCCAACGCCGTGTTCCACGCCACCGGCAAGCGTATCCGCGATTTGCCGATCACCCCTGACAAGTTGATCGGCTGAGCGTAGTCACCCTTGCTGCGCCGCGCTCCATTAATGCACTTTGCCGCGCGTCCCTCCCCTTGTAGGAGCGGCTTCAGCCGCGATAGGCGTCACCGGTAATACCTGTCGCGGCTGAAGCCGCTCCTACAGCAGGCTTTCGTCGTCATTAGATAAGCCCTTTCCGTCCTGACGAGCGAGGCAAAACATCATTCCAACGTCGACCGCCGCCTGACGGGAACTTCTGCTCGCTTCAATCCGGCCATCGCGTAGCAAGCTCTGCAGGATTTGCCGCAACGCCCCCGCCCAACGGCAACCGCTACGGATCCAGCCATCCCCGCGCCACCGCCGCCTGCACGTCCTCCGGCGTGTCCAGATCCAACGCCAGTGCAGGTGCGACGATGCAGCCGAGGCTGTCCGGGGCCAGCGTCGCGAACAGCGCGCGCAAGCCCTGATCGCCGCCCAACGGCAGCGTGCGCCAGCGCTGCTGCGCCACGACAGCCGGCATGCCGCGCACGCCGGCGTAGGCGCTGACCGCGCAACCGGACGCCGCCCGCGCGGCCGCCGCCAGCAGGTCCTGCAGATGCGCCGCCGATAGCGCCGGCTGGTCGCAGCCGAGCACCAGGCTATGGGTGATCGATGCATCGTCGCGTACCGCCGCACGCAGGCAGTCGAGGCTGCCGCCCATGCCGGTGGACCAGTCCGGATTGTGCACACATTCCACCGGCAATCCCTCCAGCAGCGGGCGCAGCGCCTCGGCCTGCGCGCCCAGCACCACCACGCAGCGCGCCGGCGCCGTGGACAAGGCCAGTCGCACGACCTTGCGCAGCAGCGGCTCGCCGTCGCTGGTCAGCGTCTGCTTGGGGCGGCCGAGGCGGCGGCTGGCGCCCGCGGCCAGGATCAGCGCCGCATGTGCCTGTGTCATCACCCGCCGCCCTCGGCCAGCCGTCGCGGTGCCGCCGCCAGCGCATCGCGATGCGATCGCCGCGGCCTGTCGCTCGCCTGCGCGACCGTGCTCAGCCGCGGCGGGGCCGCCCGGCTGGCCTGCAATTGCGCGGCGATGCTGAGCGCGATCGCCTCCGCGCCGCTGCCTCCCAGGCGCAGCCCGATCGGCGAATGCAGGCGCGGCGACAGCTGCGCGCGTTGCGTGGGGCTCAGCAAACGGAACAGGTCCTCGCGCCGCCGCACCGGTCCCAGCAGGCCGAGGAACGGGATCGCACTGCCGGCCAGCGCATCCAGCGCTTCGCGATCCAGTTCGAAATTGTGGTGCATCACCAGCGCCGCATCGCTACCGGCACAGTCGGCCAGGGCGCGTGTCGGCGTGCACGCCAGGGCGCAGTCGGCCAGCGCTCCCAACGCAGACCAGCGCGGCCGCTGCTCGACCAGGGTGGTCATCCAGCCCAACTGACGCAGCAAGGGCAGCAACAACGTGGTTTCCGGGCCGGCGCCGAAGACGCTGACTCTCGGCGGTGGCGGCACATGCACCTCGCCGACGCGCGGCGGCGCCGCAGACACCGTGCGCCAGGGCAACCGCCATTGCAACGCCTGCTCGGCCACGCGGGCGGCGATGCCACCGTCGGCATCCAGCGCCAGGGTCAATCCACCGCGCCCCTGCAGCCAGACCTGGGCCAGCCCATCGAAACCGGGCAAGGCGAGCAGCGGCAACAAGGCCAGGTGCAGGCGCCCCCGGCAACCGGCGGACGAACCAGACAGCAGGTCTTCGTCCTCGCGCGTATCGATCTCCATCCATGCCGGCGTGCAGGAGGCGGCGGCCTCCGCGGCACACCGCGCGATCTCCGGCTCCAGGCAACCGCCGCTGAGCCAACCCTGCTGCGCACCATCCGGACCGAACAAGGCCATCGCCCCGGCGTGCGCGTAGGTGGAGCCTTCGCGGGCCATCGCCACGGCCAGCACGGCAGGCGTGCCGCGGCGGCAGGCGTCGAGGGCTTGATGGAGACAGTGTCGGGCAGCGGACATGCGGCGGCACAGGCGAAAGGGGGAAGCCCGAGCCTAAGCGGCGGCCTGTGGTCGCGAGGTGACCCTGGCTGTCGTTCGGTAGGTGTCGGGTTTGCGGCGACGGCAGCGCAAGGTCGGCGTCAACCGCCGCACCCATGCGATCGGCGATGCGCGGCGCGATCTCACAGCCGGCGCTGCGCTGCGGATACCGGTGCCGCCGACCTTGCGCCGTCCGCACGACGCCCCCGCGGCGATTAGCCGCTAGCGAAGATGGAAGCGTTCGAAGCGCTGCAGCGCCGCGTCGATCGTCGCCTGCAGCGCTGGCCGCCGCGGTTCCAGCCAGGTCCATTGCTGGATCAGCAGGCGACCGGCGCGCCGGTCCATCTTCAGGTCGAGCGCAGCGACGATGCGGTCACCGACCAGCACCGGCAGCGCGAAGTAGCCCAGCACCCGCTGCGGCGCCGGCACGTAGGCCTCGAAACGATGGCTGTAGCCGAAGAACTGCTGCAGCCGCTTGCGCTGGATCACCAGCGGATCGAACGGCGACAGCAAGTGCGCCCGCATCGGATCGGGCGGCGGCGGCGTGCTGTCCAGCACCTCCGGCTCGGCCCACAAGGCGACGCCCTCCTGGCCCTGCAGATGCACCGGGCGCAGGCGCTTGCGCGCCACTTCCGCGGCGATCAACGCACGCACCGCCGGTTTGGCGGCGGTCTCGCCATAGCAGACCGAATCCACGCCGACGATGGCCTGCGCGCGCAGCGCACGCTGCAGCAGGTAACGCGCGTACTGCGCGTCGCTGACCACACGCGGCCGCTGCCGCCAGCCGAAATGCCGCGCGGCCAGTTCGTAGGTCTTGAGCATGCCGCTGCGCTGGCTGATCACCAGGTCGCCGCTGAAGAAACCGTACTGCAACGCAGCCCGCGACGGCTTGCGGCTGCCCCACGGATGGGTCTTCTCGACCAGCACCTCATCGTCGATGTCGCGGATCGACAACGGCCCCTCGCTGCGGATGCGCCGCAGCAAGCGCGCGTAGTCCTGCGCATCCACCGTGCCCCTGGCGTCGGCCTGTGCGCGTCGACGCGCCATCTGCGCCACGTACATGCGGTAGTCGGCGACCGGCACGTAGGCCAGGGCATGCGTCCAGTACTCGAACAGCGACTTGTCCTGCGACTGCGCCTGCTCCAGGTCCTGCTCGCGGTACTCGGGAATGCGCGTAAACAGCACGTGGTGGTGGCTACGCGCGATCACGTGGATGGTGTCGATCTGCACATAGCCCAGGTGCGCAGTGGCCTGCCGCACCGCCTCCGCACCACACCCGAACGGCGCCGGGGTGGTCAAGCGCTGCGCGTGCAGCCACAGTGCACGCGCCCTGTGGGGCGCGAGCGGGACAGAAGCGATGGGAGTGCGCATCGAACGGCCTTCCTCGTAACGCGACAGCGCCCATGAGGATAGCAACCCGGATTGCGCAACGCGGCGTACAGGGCATCCGTCGCGGCGCGTTTGGTCGGCGTGCGCCGCACTTCATCCGCCATGGCCGCCACCGGTCCGATCGCCCAGGCAAGGCCGCGATGGTCTGTCGACACTGCGTGCCACCGCCACCGCCACCGCCGCGCACGCCGCCATGACCTCGATCGCCTCCATACCGCCCCGCCCCGCTCCCACTGCGCCCCGCCTGGCGACACCGCCGCGGCCGCACGCCGGGCAAGCCTGGGCGCCGCGACTCCTGCGTGGGGCGGCGGCGCTGTGGATGAGCATCGCCATCGGCGGTCAGCTCGCCTTCGCCGCCTACGTCGCCGGCTTCTACGGACGCACCGCATTGGCCGGCACTCCCGAGCGCTGGAACCAGGTCATGGCACGCGGCCATGTCGCCGGCGACAGCGTGTTCAATGCGGTGCTGGCGCTGCATCTGGGCCTGGCAGTGGCGATCGTGCTCGGGGGCGCTGCGCAACTGCTGCCGGCGTTGCGGCGCCGGCGCCCGGCCGTGCACCGCTGGAACGGGCGCGTCTACCTGGTCAGTGCCGTCGTCCTCAGTCTCGGTGGGCTGGCGATGATCTGGATTCGCGGCGGCGTCGCCGGCGATCTGGGACAGCATCTGGGCACCAGCGCCAATGCGGTACTGATCCTGCTGTGCGTGGCCATGGCCTGGCGCCATGCCCGACGCGGCCAGTGGCCGGCGCATCGACGCTGGGCGCTACGCCTGTTCCTGGCGGTCAGCGGCGTGTGGTTCTTCCGGATCGGGTTGATGGGCTGGCTGGCCGTGAACCAGGCGCCGGTCGGTTTCGATCCGGACCGTTTCGTCGGGCCGACGCTGACCGCGCTGGCGTTCGCGCAGGCATTGCTGCCGCTGGCCGTCCTGGAACTGTATCTGCGTGCGCTCGACAGCCGCCGCAGCGGCCCGCAGTGGCTGGCGGCGGTGGTGCTCGCTGCGATGAGCGCGGCCACCCTGGTCGGCACCCTCGCCGCGGTCGCGGGGATGTGGTGGCCGGTGCTGCGGCAAGCCTGAGCGCGGCCACCGCGCCGAATGCCCGCGCTCCGGTATGCTCGCGGCCATGTCGCCTCCGTCCCCGCTCCCCGCACCGCCGCGCGCACCCGCGCTGCTGGCCTGGGCGCGCATCGTGCCGGTGTTCCTGGTCTCCGGCGCGCTCGGCCTACTGATGAGCCTGAGCTGGGACAGTCCCCTGCCCGTCCTGGTCCGCAGCCTCATGCTGGGCGCGGCCGCACTGGGTGCTTACACGCTGTTCGAGCGCTGGCCGCCACGGCTGCCGCGCTGGCTGGCGCGCTGGGCGCTGCAGGTGTTCGGCGTCGCACTGGCGATCCCGACGACGACCCTGCTGATCTACCTGGGCTCCACTCAAGCCGGTGCGCCGCCGTTCTGGCAGGACTCGGATCGGCTGGCCGGCTTCGCCACATTGACCATCGTCGGCGTGCTGATCGCGCCATGGATGGCCCTGGCCGCCCTGGTCCGGCAAAAGGATGCCCTGGCCCGACATCAGGCGCTGGCGTTCGCGCTGGAGCGCAGCGAACTGGAGCGCGAGGCGCTGGACGCGCGCCTGCAGCTGTTGCAGCGCCAGGTCGCCCCGCATTTTCTGTTCAACACCCTGGCCAACGTGCAGGCGCTGATCGATGTCGGTTCGCCGCGGGCCGCGGAGCTGATGCGCAGCCTGATCGCCTACCTGCACGCCGCGGTGCCGCGCCTGCACGACGCCACCAGCACGCTGGGCGACGAACTGGCGCTGGCCCGCGCCTACCTGGAGCTGATGCACATGCGCATGCCCGACCGGCTGCGCTATGCGATCGACGCCGAGGACGCGGTGCAGGAGGTGCGCTGCCCGACCCTCGCCGTGCTGACCCTGGTCGAGAACGCGGTCAAGCATGGCATCGATCCATCCGAGGAAGGCGGCAGCATCGCCATTCGCGCCTGGCGCAGCGGCGAGCGCTGTCATCTGCGGGTGGAGGACAGCGGGGCCGGAGAGGACGACGGCCGCGGCGGGCTGGGCACCGGCCTGCGCACCTTGCGCGACCGCCTCGCGCTTGGCTTCGGCGATACGGCACAGCTGCAGTTGCGTCCACGCCTGCCGCACGGCACCTGCGCCGATCTCAGCCTGCCGATGACGGTACCGCCCCGATGATCCCGCCCACCGCGCTGATCGCCGACGATGAACCGCTGCTGCGCGAGGCCTTGCGGCGTCAGCTTGCCCGCCTGTGGCCCGAGTTGCGGATCGTCGCCGAGGCACGCAACGGCCGCGAGGCGGTGCGCCTGTTCGAGGAACACGCGCCGCAGATCTGCCTGCTCGACATCCAGATGCCAGGTCTGTCCGGCGTGCAGGCCGCGCAGCAGATCGGCCGGCGCGCGCACCTGGTGTTCGTCACCGCCTACACCGACTACGCGGTGCAGGCCTTTGCCGAAGGCGCGCTCGACTATCTGGTCAAGCCGGTGCAGGACGCACGCCTGGCCGATACCGTCGCTCGGCTGCAACAGCGCCTGCAGGCCGCGCAACCGGCGGCCGACCTCACCGAGCACCTGCTGCGCCTGGCGGAACGGCTGCGCCCGCCCGAGCGCCCCGCCCCGCTGCGCTGGTTGCAGGCGCAGAGCGGCGGCACCGTGCGCCTGATCGCGGTGGAGGCCATCGACTACCTGCGCTCGGACAGCAAGTACACCAGCGTGGCCTGGCGCGACCCGGACGGACAGGCATGCACCTCGATCGTGGCCACGCCGCTCAAGGACCTGGCGGCACAACTGGATCCGGACGACTTCCAGCAGGTGCACCGCGCGGTGGTGGTCAACCGCCGCGCGATCCTGCATGTAGTGCGTGGCGACAACGAGACCGCGCAGATCCACCTGCGCGGCCGCAAGGAGACGTTGCCGGTCAGCCGCAGCTATCTGCCGTTGTTCCGGGCGATGTAGCGGTGTCTTCGACCCAGCCCCACGCCGCAGTTGATGGCGAGCGTGCCTGCATGCCGCTCGCGCAACCGTGGCGGCCCATCCGTTGCCCGGGCCGCGCGGCCGTCGATGCGCTGGAGCAATTCGTAAACGCCTTGCCCACGCCGGCAGCGCGTTTCGGCTGAAATCCCGCGCCAAAGCGCGGCGATCCGCACAGTACCGAAACACATGCGAACCACGTCATTTTCGCGGCGTGCGTTGCGCTTGCGACGGAAATCCGGATGGGGGTAGCTTGCGCCGCGCTTGGCGACCGACCGCAACCGACCCGATGGCGAACGCCCCGCAGGCAACGCATGGATCTGCACTGCGCAGGCGATGCCTGGCATGCGTGGCAAGCGCTATCGACTGTCCCCCCAACCCCTGGATCCGCCACATGACATCTCCCTGCACACGACCGGTCACTGTCCTGCTGTCGGCCCTCGCGCTCGGCATGGCCGCAGGCAATAGCGCGGCCGCCGCAAGCGCCGCCGACGATCCGCTGTTCCGCTATCAGTGGTACCTGCACAACCAGGGCCAGGCGGTCATCGGCGACACGCTTCCCACCGCGGGCGTCGACCTGGATGTGGATGTCCTGCATGAACTCCACATCCGCGGTGCAGGCGCCAAGATCGGCGTGATCGATGGCGGGTTGGACATCCGCCACGAAGACCTTGCCGCCAATATCCTGCCCAACGGCTCGCACAATTTCCTCGACGGTTCGCACGACCCCAAGCCGAGCGACGTCGACGACGCGCACGGCACGGCGGTGGCCGGCATCGCCGCCGCGGTGGGCTGGAACGGCAAAGGCGGACGCGGCGTCGCCCCGCAAGCATCGCTAGCCGGCTTCAACTACCTGCAGTCGGACCAGAGCGACGACAAGCTCCGCTATGCATGGGGCAATGGCGCCGACGCCAGGAACCTGGACATCTTCAACAACAGCTGGGGCATCGTCTCCAATTTCTATCCCAACGTCTCGGTCGAAGATCAATACGCCTGGGAGAAACTCATGCGCGCCGGGCGCAACGGCAAGGGCGCCATCTACGTCAAGGCGGCCGGCAACGACTTCGACAGCTTCATCTACGCGGACGCACAGGGCGCTCTGGCCGATCATTGCCCGGATCTGCCCAAGCGCTACAACGTCGCCTGCAGCCTGGCCAACGTCGATCCGAAGAACGATCTGATCACCACCATCGTGGTCGGCGCCGTGAATGCACGAGGCGTGCGCAGCTCGTACTCGTCGCCCGGCTCGGCGGTCTGGGTCAGCGGCTTCGGCGGCGAATACGGGCAGCAGAAGCGCTACCAGCAGTCCCGGTCGGCGGCGACCGCCAGCGACCCCCTCTACGACCCGGCGATCGTGACCACCGACCTCAGCGGCTGCGCCGCCGGGTACAACCGCGACGGGGTGCCGGTGGAGAACGCGTTGGACGGCAGCAAGTCACCGATCGACGCTTCGTGCAACTACACCGGGCTCATGAACGGCACGTCCTCGGCCACGCCGACGGTGTCAGGGGTGACGGCGTTGATGCTCGGCGTGAATCCGCAACTGACCTGGCGCGACGTGAAATACATCCTGGCCACGACCGCGCAACAGATCGACAGCGGGCAGCCGAAAGCGCTCTACAACGGCAGCGTGATCGATCCCGGCTGGATCACCAACGCCGCCGGCCATCGCTTCAGCAATTGGTACGGCTTCGGGCTGGTGGATGCAGCCGCGGCCGTGGAAGCGGCCACGCACTTCACAACGCTACCGCCGCTGCGGGACACCGACTACCAGGTCTACAGCGGTGCGGCCAGCACCATCGGCGGTGTCGCATCGCCAGCCAGGCTGACCGTCCACATCACACAACAGATGAAAGTCGAGGCGGCGCAACTGTACTTCGACGGCACCCACAAGGATCCCAGCCGTCTGCGCGTGGTGCTGATCTCCCCGCATGGCACCCGCAGCTACGTGATGACCCCGTTCTCGGCCTTGAACAAGGACGTCTACACCCAGGGCATGTCGATCCCGCTGACCGCCAGCAATGCCTTCCTGGACGAGGATGCGGCCGGACCCTGGACGCTGGAGGTCGCCGACATGCTCGACGCGCATGGCAAGGAACAACTGCAGCACTTCGAACTCCGCGTGGTGGGACACTGACATGAAGACCAATACGCTCTTTCTTTTCGCCGTGCTCGCACTGACCGTGGCCGCGCCGGCCTCAGCACAGTACGCGGATGCCCAGGCACTGCACCAGGCAGCAAACGGCGCGCGCTTCCAGATCGGCCGCAGCACCTATCGCCTGCTGCCCGATGCCACGGTGCGCACAGCGCCGCAGATGACAGGCGCCGGCACGCAACGCGCCCAGGTCGCTGCCGCCGATGGCGGCGGCACCGTCGCCGCCCGCATCGGACCGTATGCCATCGTGCTCGGCGGCAACGCCCGCGCCGGCACCGCAGCGGCTGCCCAGTCCCGCGCTGCGGACGCGCCCGCGCTGCGCGCCGCGATCGACGAACGCAGCGGTCAGCCGGTGGTGGTCACCGGCAAGCTCAAGCTGTTCGGCACCACGCCGGACGTGGCCCGGGCACTGGCGCGCCGCAGCGGCGGCAGCCTGGTGTATGCCTCGGAGGTCGATGGCAGCGCCATGATCGACTACGGCTCGGCCGACGCGGCAATGGCGGCGTCCAGGCAACTCCAGGGAGCACCGGGCACGCGCGAGGTCTCCATGGACATCGTGCAGGGCTTCAACCGCGCATTGTGAGGTACATGCGCGCCGCCCAGCCATGCTGGGCGGCCGCATGCAGAAGACGGTCGCGCCCTGCGCCGCCAGGCCTTCGTTGACCGGCCGGGCGGGAAACACCGCCCACCTTGGCCGGAGAGCGCTGCGGCGTGCGCCTCCCCTGCCGCATGACCGCACACCGCAACGACACGTCACTACGGGCAGGACGTACCCGCATTGCGGTGATAGCAGGCATTGCCGACCGCAATCCATCCCGCTCCGAGCTGGGTCGCATCCTGCGCGCTCATGTTGCAGGTGTACTGGGTCAGCGTGCCCGCCGCGCTGCAGAAGGTGCCGCCCGGCCAGGTCCTGACGCTGGGGTCGTACCAGATCGTGGTGCTGATGGTCTTGCCCTGGGTGACATGGCCCATGTACACCGAGGTCAACGTCCAGTGGCTCGGATCGCGGTCCAGGTCGATGGCATTGCCCTGCTTGTCGCGCACCGGTTTGGTGTGCCCCTTGCCGATGACCTGTAGCAGCCTGGGCAGGAAATCGACGTCGTTGGAGGTCGCCGTACCGGCAAGGTTCCACTGCCCGCCCATGTTGCGGATGTCGTCGTCCAGGCAGAAGTCCAGACTCTGCGTGTCTTCGTACCCGTGCGGGCACCACGGCGTGGACGGATCCTGCGACGGGGTTGCACCGGTATGGCCCAGGTCGATCTGATAGAACAGGGTCTGCCCCTGCGTATTGCCGAGGATGAAACTGAAGGCATAGCCGGTGCCGCTGGGCGCCGTGCCGCCGCAGCGGACATCGTCCTCGTAGGTCCTGCTCAACCCGACGCGTACACGGATGGCGCCGAGGCTGGACAGCGGCGCGCTGGGCGTGAAGCCCAGCAGGGCGTTACTGCCCCAGAACCTCGGATCGGCAGTCACCAGGAACAAGTCCTTCTCGCCATCGTACGGATTCGGATTGCCCGGATCCGAGCCGGCGCACTTGTTGTCGGCCTGCGCCAGTTCGTAGGCGTTGGCGTGGCCGGCGTAGACCGGGTAGTACTTCACACGCGCACGCACACTCTCGGCTTGCCAGCCCTGCGCCGAACCGCCGACGACCGGCTGCAAGGTATCCGAACTGTTGGGATTGGCGCCCCATTGCGCCAGGGCATACGCGGTGGGCTGCTGCGGCCCGGACGTCCCGAGGATCTTGCCGTTGTCGTCGTTGAAGATCAGCGACGCGGGCAGCGGTTGCATGAGTTCGGTGGGGGGATCGGCCAGCGCCGGCGCGATCGGCACCAGCGTCGATGAGAACAACCAGCACAGCACGCGCACGTTCTTGTCCATGTGCATCCTCCATTGCGCCTGATCCTGCGGCAGGAACCCGGCACACCGCCGGGACCGCGCGTGACTGCGCCCGCGCCGCGCCATTATGGTCCTGCATCCAACAACCGGCGCGCCACGCGTAGACACGCGGCGCTGGACCGCTTCGACCGCGTACAACTGGAAGACGTGGTGCGGGTCTGCGCCACCGCCAAGTCGCTGTCGCAGGCCGGGCGCGAACTGTTCGCGGTCTCGCGCACGCAACGCGCCAGCACCAACGACGCCGACCGCCTGCGCAAGTACCTGGCGCGGTTCGGCCTGGACTGGGAACAGGTGCGCGAGGGCGGGCGCGCCGCGCCACGGGACTGAGCGAGACAGCCTACCTGGCCCGGCGATCAGGCCACCACGCTGCGACTTCAGGACCGGAACGGCGCCGCTGACGCGGAAGGCGGCAGTCCGACACCGCACTACACGCGGCGCAGCAGCGACAACGCCGGCCGCAAGCGCGGGCGGCGGCCAGCCCGGGGTAAGACGCCGGGCACAACCGGGGCACAGCGCACGGGGGCGCCGGCCTGACGCAGCCCCAGCACTTGACGCCCCCCCCCAATACAACACTTCCAGGCTCTGCACCCACGCGCTCCAAACCCAGCCCCAGGCCGCTTGCCGATCACGCAATCCCTGCAGTGCAGCATTGCAATGCGCGTATGGTCGCCGCGATTTAATTCATTGGTCTGCCGCCGCGATGGCCGCCTATCCTCGCCGCAGCGCCGGCACCGCCCATCACGTGACGGGAACGCCTGCCGCCGACGACACCGCAATCGCGCAGAGGTACCCACAACATGGCAGGACCGATCGGGCCGACGGCCCCGCTCTCATCTTCCGCGCCGCGCGCCGGGCACGCGCCGTCCCATCGCGCCGCACTGTCGCTGCTCGCCTCGCTGTTCTTCATGTGGGGCTTCATCACCGTCATCAACAACACCTTGCTGCCGCATCTGCGCAGCGTGTTCGCGCTGAGCTATACCCAGGCCACGCTGATCGAGTCGGTCTGGTTCATCGCCTACTTCTTCGCCTCGCTGCCGGCGGCGAAGCTGATCGAGCGAATCGGCTACCAACGCGCGCTGGTGACCGGACTGGGCATCATGGCGCTCGGCGCGCTGGGCATGATCGCGGCCGCGCGCCTGGTCTCCTATGGCATCACCCTCGGCTCGCTGTTCGTGATCGCCAGCGGCATCACTCTGCTGCAGGTCGCGGCCAATCCGTACGTCGCGGTGATCGGCAGCCCGGACACCGCCTCGGCGCGGCTCAACCTGGTGCAGGCGTTCAACTCGGTCGGCACCACCCTGGCGCCGCTGTTCGGCGGCTATCTGATTCTGGGCCGCTCCACCTCCGGCACCGCCAAGGGCGATGCGCTGCTGCTGACCCAGGCCGAACGCCTGGCCGACGCGCAGTCGGTGCAACTGCCCTATCTCATCGTCGCCGCCGCACTCGTGGCGCTGGCCGTGGTCATCGCCCGATTCAAGCTACCGGCGCTCGGCCAGGACACCCGGCGCGCCACACGCCAGCAGCGTGCCAGCCATTCGCTTTGGCGGCACCGCAATCTGATGCTCGGCATCCCCGCCATCTTCATCTATCTGATCGCCGAGATCGGCGTCTCCAACCTGTTCATCAATTTCGTGTCGCAACCGCAGATCGGCAACCTCAGCCACGAACAGGCCTCGCACTACCTCTTTCTGCTGTGGGGCGGGATGATGGTCGGGCGCTTCGCCGGCAGCGCACTGATGCGCCGCGTCGCACCGGAAACCGTGCTGGCGTTGTTCTCGATCGGCGCATTCGCGGTGATGCTGCTGACCGTGTTCAGCACCGGCCACGTCGCGATGTGGTCGCTGATCGCGGTGGGCCTGTTCCATTCGATCATGTTCCCGACCATCTTCACCCTCGGCATCAAGGGCCTGGGGCCGCTTACCGAGGAGGGTTCCGGCCTGCTGATCATGGCCATCGCCGGCGGCGCGCTGGTGGTGGTGCAGGGCTGGCTCGCCGACCACGTCGGCCTGCAGCATGCCTTCCTGCTCACCGCGGCCTGCGAGTTGTACGTGCTGTTCTATGCGCTGTGGGGCGCGAAGGCGCCGGCGCCGCGCGCGCCATGATGTGGCGTCGCTAGACCGTACCCTCACCCCAACCCCTCTCCCGGGGGGAGAGGGGTTGTTCGCTGGGCCTCAGCGCGCAGTGCATTCCTTCTCCCTTCGGGAGAAGGTGCCCCCGAAGGGGGCGGATGAGGGTACGGGCGAAGCCCGACACCACCTCGATCGCAGCACAGAGCGATCAAGCGAGGCGCAAAACCTCAGGTCGCGCGCGCCGCGCGAGGGGCGTCGCCCGCAACCGCGCACTTCGCGCAAAGACCGTGCACTTCCAACGTCTGCGCCTGCGGCTGGAAGCCCAGCGCCTTGGCGCGCTGCTCCAGTTGGCTGACCACATCACGATCTTCCAGCTCCACCGCGCTATGGCAGCGGTCGCAGATCAGGAACGGCACCGAGTGCTGGGCGCTGCTCGGGTGGTGGCAGGCGACGAACGCGTTGACCGACTCGAGCTTGTGCACGAAGCCATTGGCCATCAGGAAGTCCAGCGCGCGATACACGGTGGGCGGGGCGTCGGCGCCCACACCCTTGCCTTCGCGCACCCATTCCAGCAGGTCGTAGGCCTTGACCGGGCGCCCGGCCTCGGCGATCAGCCGCAGCACGTTGGCGCGGATCGGGGTCAGGCGCAGACCGCGCTCGCGGCTCACCCGCTCCACCACCTTGACGAAGTCGGCGGCGTCGTGGACGTGGTGGTGCGGCTCGGTGCAGGCGGTCTTCTTGCTGGACATGACGGTCTCCCGGGAATCAGCTTCCCGCTGGGATCTTGATGAGCGCGGCGTCGATGCGTTTCAAGGCCTCGTCGCGACCGGCCAGGTAGACGGTCTGCGAGATGTCCGGGCTGACCTGGGTGCCGGTGATGGCCACGCGCAGCGGCTGCGCCACCTTGCCCATGCCGATCTCCAGGGCGGCGGCGGTGTCGTGCAGCGCGGCGGCGACGCCGTCCAGGCTCCACTGCGGCAACGCGGCCAGCAGTTCCCGGGCCTTGCCCAACGCCAGTTCGGCGCCCGGCTTGAAATGCTTGGCCACCGCCGCGTCGTCGTAGCGGGTCAGCGGGCGATACCAGACCTCGGCCTTCTCGGCCATTTCCTTCAGGGTCTGCACGCGCTCGCGCAGCGCCACCACCACCTCGGCCGCGGCTGGGCCGGCGGCCGGGTCGATGCCGAGCTTGCGCAACTGGAATTCCAGCTGCGGCGCGATCGTCGCCGGGTCGTCGCTCTTGAGATAGTGCTGGTTGACCCAGCCGAGCTTGGCCATGTCCAGGCGCGCGGCCTTGGAGTTGACGTCCTTGACGTCGAACAGGTCGATCAGCTCCTGGCGCCCGAACAGCTCCTGGTCGCCGTGCGACCAGCCCAGCCGCGCCAGGTAATTGATCAGCGCATGCGGCAGGTAGCCGGCGTCCTTGTACTGCATCACGTCGGCCGCGCCGGTGCGCTTGGACAGCTTGGCGCCCTGCTCGTCGAGGATCATCGGCATGTGCGCGAACTTCGGCACCGGCGCGCCCAGCGCCTGGTAGATGTTGATCTGCCGCGGGGTGTTGTTGATGTGGTCGTCGCCGCGGATCACCTCGGTGATGCCCATGTCCCAGTCGTCCACCACCACCGCGAAGTTGTAGGTGGGATAGCCGTCGGGACGGAAGATCACCATGTCGTCCAGTTCGCTGTTGGCGATCTCGATGCGGCCCTTGATCAGGTCGTCGAACGCCACCACGCCCTCGGTCGGGTTCTTGAAGCGGATCACCCGGTTGGGATCGTCACGGTACGGCAGGTTCAGTTCGCGCGCGGCGCCGTTGTAGCGCGGCTTTTCCTGCCGCACCATCGCCGCTTCGCGCATGGCGTCCAGTTCCTCGCGGGTCTCGTAGGCGTAGTAGGCCTGGCCCTGCGCCAGCAACTGCTCGGCCACCTCGCGATAGCGGTCCAGGCGCCGGGTCTGGTAGATCGGGCCTTCGTCGTAATCAAGGCCCAGCCACTCCATCGCCTCCAGGATCGCGTCGATCGCCGCCTGGGTGCTGCGCTCGCGGTCGGTGTCCTCGATCCGCAGCACGAATTCGCCGCCGCGGTGGCGCGCCTCCAGCCAGCAGTACAGCGCAGTGCGCGCGCCGCCGATGTGCAGGTAACCGGTGGGACTGGGGGCGAAACGGGTGCGGCAGGCCATGGAACGCTCGAAGCGACGGGAATCGGGCGATTTTACCTTGATGGTGCGGCGCCTGCCTGGCGCCGCGGGATTGGGGATTGGGGATTGGGGATTGGGGATTGGGGATTGGGGATTCGGGATTGGTGCAAGCAGCATTACTGCCCAGGGACAGGGCCTGGCGTGCCTGAGTGGACTGCCGACGACAAAAGATCTTTCCCTACGCGAAGCGGCTCAATTCCGCTCGCACCACCGCCGGGGACAGCTGGCCGCGCCAGTCGCGGTCGTTGGCCACCTGGGCGTGGGCGCGGCTGGCTTCGAAGGCGGCGAAATCCAGCTCGGCGATCGCCCAGACCTGCTCGCCGCGGGTCTGCGCGACGATGCCGTCGGCGGGGAAGCCGGCGTCCATCGGCGCATACAGCGTCGCCTCGCCGGTGTTCACGTCCAGCGCCGGGCTCCACTCGGCGACGCCGGCGGTCACCGACTGGGCGACGAAGATGCGGTTCTCCAGCGCCCGCGCCAGGCAGCCCACGCGCACGCGGGTGGCGCCGGCTTCGGTGTCGGTGCAACTGGGCACCACCAGCAGGCGGGCGCCGGCCTCGTACTGGGCGCGGACCGGCAGCGGGAACTCGCTGTCGTAGCAGACCGCCACGCCGGCGCGCACGCCGTCGGCCTCGAACACCTTCAGCGCCTCACCGCCATCGATCAGGCCGGTGGCCTTTTCGAAGCCGGTCAGCTGCAGCTTGTCCTGCCAGCCATGGCCGCCATCGGGGGTGAACCAGTACGCGCGATTGCGATAGCGCCCCTGACCGACATCGAGCAGGAAGCTGCCGGCGACCACGTGCAGGCGATGGCGCCGCGCCAGGTCGGCGAACAAGGCCAGGTACGGCGCATGCAGCGCCTGGATCACGGCGAGCGAGGCCGGCAACCGCGCGGACACGGCCGGGCCGAAGGTCGCGGCCAGTTCCAGCGACAGGTACTCGGGCAGCACCGCCAGTTGCGCGCCGGCCTGTGCGGCCTCGCCGAGCAACGCCGCCTGCTTGTCGGCGAAGGCGGCGAAATCGGCGGGCGCGCCGATCGGATACTTGGCGACGGCGACTTTCATGCGGCAGGCTCCAGCGCGCGGGTCCAGAAACCCAGGGTATGCGGCGTTTGGCCGCGGTCGACCTCGTTCCACGGCAGGTGCATGCGCAGCGCCGGCTGCGGCTGGTAGCCGCGCTTGCGCCAGAACGCGTCGTTGCCACGATAGTCCGGCGGCCGCCGCGGATCGTCGGGCGCGCGCTCCACCGAACAGAACGCGGTCAGGCGGAAGCGACCGAGCGCGCGCGCATGCGCCTCGCGCTCGTCGAAGAAGGCATGGCCGATCCCGCGGCCGCGGTACTGCGGCAACAACACCGACTCCCCGAAATAGAACACCTCGGCCGGGGCGATGCCGCTGTCGGCGAAGGCCGCGGCGAAGGCCTCGGTGTCATCGACCAGCGGCAGCCCGGTGGACGCGCCGACTACCTGCTCGCCGTCGCGCGCCAGTACGAACACGCTGTCCGGCGAGGCGGCATAGGCGGCCAGGTAGTCGCGCTCGTAGTCCAGGTCGCCGTCGTAGAGGTACGGCCAATCGCGGAACACCGCGATGCGCAGCTGCGCGACCGCGTCCAGCAACGGCACGATCCCGGCGCCGCGCAGGCGCTGAATGGAGAGCGGAGAGTGCATCCGTGCACTCTACCGCAAGCGTTTCCCTGGCGCTGCCTGCCTGGCAATGCCCTTGCACATGCGTCCTTGAAGCTTCCCTGCGTGGGCGTCCTGCCCGTCCCGTGATGCAAGCGCTTGCTTGCGCTGCCTGCCTGGGCGATAGCCCTTGCGTGCGTCCTTGCCGCTTCCCTGCGTGGGCGTCCTGCCCGTCCTGTGAACGGTGGCGACGTCCTGCCACCACCTGTGTTGCTTTCGGCGATGATCGATGGCCATCCGACCCCGACGTCGCGGCCATCGACGCGGTGCCCTACCTCAGCGCCACCACCGGCACAGCAGTGCGCCCTGCGCAGGCAGCAGCAGCAAGCGCGCGCGGCCCTGCGCTTCCCAGGTCACGAAGGCCGACGCAGACGCACGGGTGACGTCTTCCGCGTTCGCGGCACAGGCCGGATCGCGGCGTACCGCGCGCCACGGGCAGTAGCACCACGGCGCAGCGTCGCCAGGCAAGGCCGCACGCGCCTGCAATGCGCTGGCCAGGAACGTCGCCGCGTCGCCGGCCAGGGCGGCGCGGCTGCGTTCGCTCAGGCGCAACCACAGGGCGCCGCCACGGTCGGCAGCGGTGACCAGTGCGGCCTGCGCGCTGCGCGCCAGGCTCGCCGGCAGGTTGCCGTGATGCAGGCCATGGGTCTCCAGCGCTGCAGGCAACAGCGCCTGCAGGCGACGATGCAGATGACGGTGCGCGACCATGTCCGGTTCTCCTTCCGACGGCTCAGCGCAGCGACGCGCCGAGTTCGTACCAGTCGATCCGGCGGGTGATCCACATGATCGCGCCGAGGATGCCGAACAGCAGCAGCGAGCCCATCAGCAAGGCGTTGTCCTCCGAGGCAAGCAGGCCGTACAGCGCGCCGTACAACACGGTAAGCATGGTGGCGAAGCCGGCCGCGCGCAGGCGGCTGCGCAATACCCCGGACAGGTAGAAGAACTGCAGCCCGATACAGGCCACCGCCGACACCAGATACGCCTGCCAGAACGGAATGTGCTCGGACAAGCTGAGCAGCAGCAGGAAGAAGATCGCCAGCGCCAGGCCGACCAGCAGGTATTGCAGCGGGTGGATCGGCAGGCGCTTGATCAGCTCGAACAAGCCGAAGGCCACGAAGGTCAGCACCACGAACAGCAGGCCGTACTTGCTGGCGCGCTCGGCCTGGGTGTACACGTCCACCGGGTCGACCAGGTCCACGCGCAACGCATCGAGGTCCTGTCCGCCGGAGGCCAGCTGCGCCTGCGCGCCGGTGGCCAGCGACGACAGCGCCCAGTTCGCCTGGAAGCCCTGCGCGCCGATGCGGCGTTCGTTGGGCAGGAAGCGGCCGCCGAACAACGGATGCGGCCACGGCGAGTTCAGCGCGATCTGGTTGTCGTCGCCGACCGGCACGATCGACAGCGCCTGGGTGCCGTCGAGCACGAACTCCATCTGCACGTCGTGCAGATTGGTGAGCCGCCCCTGCTGCGGATCGGCCAGCGCGGGAAGCACCGCGTGCACGCCCTTGGAGATATTGGCCAGCCCCTCCGAGCCCGGCTGCAGCGACAGTGCGCGGCCGTCGGCGCGCAGGTTCGGCGTGCCGACCAGGCCGCGCACGTCCTGCAGGCCGATCGCCAGATACGGCGTGCCATAGCGGCGGCGGTCGGCGGCGGCGTAATCGAGATCGTCGAACTCGGCCTTGAGCCGCGCGTGCCAGCTGTAGACCTGCACCTTGAACAGGCCGATGTGGCGCTGCGAGGGCTTCAGTTCGCCTTCGACCTGCAGCCGCCGTGGCGCCTGCAGCACGTAGCCGGTCTCGGTCTGGCGCTGGCTCACGCGTTTGCCGTCGGCATCGAGGACCATCACGTCGCGTTCCTGGGTCCACGGGATCACCCGCAGCGGTCCAAGCAGGCGCTGTTCGCCGGCCTTGCTCTGCGACACCCGCTCCACCGCCTCGTCGCGGTAGTGCTGGCGGTCTTGCACGGTGCCGCGAATCATCAGCAGCGGGATCAGCAACAACAGGATCAATCCACCGATGGTGGCGAATCGCAGGAGCAGTTTCACGGATTTCATGGCGGCCTCTCGATTGGGAGGGCGCCAGGATGCTGCCGCTGCGTGGGCAGGGTTTGAGGCGAATTTGAAGTGGGTGTGAAGTGGGGGGATTCGGGATTCGGGATTCGGGATTCGGGATTCGGGATTCGGGATTCGGGATTCGGGATTCGGGATTGGGGATTGGGGATTGGGGATTGGGGATTGGGAATCGGGAATCGGGAATCGGCAACCGGCATGCTGTCGACGCGGCTTGCCCTACTGTAGGAGCGGCTTCAGCCGCGAAGGGCTCTACCGGGAACGCCCCCGTCGCGGCTGAAGCCGCTCCTACACGAGCGCTCTCCGGCTCAGGCCAGCGGCAGCGCCAGGCAGGCCACCGCGCCGCCGCCGTCGCGGTTGCGCAGGCTGGCGTCACCGCCGTGCAGGCGCGCCACCTCACGCACGAACGGCAGGCCGAGGCCGGAGCTGCGCTGGCCGGTGGCCGGGCGCGCCAGCGAATAGAAGCGCTCGAACACACGCTCCAGCGCATAGTCGGGAACACCGGGGCCGTGATCCTCCACCGTCAGCAGCACGCGCGCATCGGCGCCGCGCTCGGCACGCAACACGATGGCCGCGCCCTCCGGCGAGAAGGCGATGGCGTTGTCGAGCAGGTTGTGCAGCGCCTGGCGCAGCAGGTAGGGATCGCCCGACACCACCAGGGCCGGGTCCAGCGCCTGCACCTCCAGCCGCAGCCCGCGCGCCTGCAGTTGCGGCGCCAATGCTTCGGCCAGTTTGGCGCACAGCGGCGCCAGCGCCACCGGCTCGCGCCGCTGCAGCCAGCCGTGCTGCTCCACCTCGGCCAGCGCCAGCAGCTTGTCGATGGTCTCGGTGAGGCGCTGCTGCTGCTCGGCGATGTTGCGCACGAAACGCTGCCGTTCCGGTTCCGGCAGCGGCTCCTGCAGCAGTTCCGCGGCGCCGCGGATCGCCGCCAGCGGGCTCTTCATCTCGTGGGTCAGCGACTGCACGTACTGCTCGACATACTGCTTGCCCTCCAGCTTGCGACGCATGGTCTCCAGCGCCCGGCCGAGATCGCCGATCTCGTCGCGGCGCGGCGGCGGCGGCGGTACCGGGGCACCGGCGCTGACCGCCTGCGCGTAGCGGTTGAGCCGGCCGATCCCGCGCAGCAGGCCCCAGGTCATCAGGATCCCGATCAACGCGGAGATGCCGATCAGCCAGGCGCCGCGCAACAGGATGCTGCGCTGGCTGGCGACGATGAACGGCTCGATGCTGCGGTTGGGCTGGGACAGGGTCAGCACGCCGATCAGCCGCCGCGGATCGGCCGGATCGTAGACCGGCGCGGCCACGTGCATCACCGTGTGGTTGGGGTCGCCGTCGGCCTCGGGACTGGAGCGGGCGCCGTACTCGCCGCGCAGGGTGCGGTACACGTCGTTCCAGCGCGAGTTGTCGCGCCCGATGTCCTGCCCGCGCGAATCGAACACCACGATGCCCGCCGCATCGGTGAGGGTGACGCGGTAGTCGACGCTGTGCTTGGGGAAGCGCCAGACCATCGCCCGCGGATCGCGCCGTTGCGCGGCGGCCAGATCGCGGGCGAAACGGCCGCTGGCGATCCGCCCGTCCTTCAGATCCTGCGCGGCCATCTGCGCCAGCACGTTGGCCGCGTCCACCAGGGTCGATTCCATGGCCTGGCGCACGCCTGGCTTGACCTCGTTGACGAACACCCGCATCACGAAGAACGCGGCCACGCCGACGATCAGGAAGAAGCCTAGGAACAGCTTCAGCCCCAGCCGCACCTCAGGCCTCCAGCGCGTAGCCGAGGCCGCGGTGGGTGCGGATCGGGTCGTGGCTGGCGCCGGCTGCGCGCAGCTTGGCGCGCAGGGTCTTGATGTGGGTGTCGACGGTGCGGTCGGCGCTGTCGGCGCTGCTGTCCCAGCCGCGGTCCATCAGTTGCGCGCGACTGAGAATGGCGCCGGGCCGCTGCAGTAGCGCCGCCAGCAGCGCGTATTCGTAGCGGGTCAGGTCCAGCACCGCGGCGCGCCAGCGGATGCGGCGGCCGTCGCGGTCGATGGCGAAATCGCCGTGTTGCTGCCAGCCCGCTTCGGTATCGCCGACCACCACCGCCGGACGCCGCAGCCGCGCCCGCACCCGCGCGACCAGTTCGCGCGGCGAGAACGGCTTGGCCATGTAGTCGTCGGCACCCAGTTCCAGGCCGAGCACGCGGTCGATCTCCTCGTTGCGTGCGGTCAGGAACAGCACCGGCACCTGGCTGAAGCCGCGCAGCATGCGGCACACCTCGAACCCGCTCAGGTCCGGCAGGCCGACGTCCAGCACCACCACGTCGATCCCGCCCTCGCGGAGCTGCACCAGCGCCTCGCGCCCGAGCTGGCAGTGGCGCACCTGGTAGCCCTCGCTGCGCAACGCGTACAGCACGGTGTCGGCGATGGCGGATTCGTCCTCGACCACGAGGACACAGGCGGCGGGCGTGGCAGCGGCAGGCGTGGACATGCCGCGCAGCATAGCCGCAGCCGGGCGCGCCGCGCAGCGGGCACGGCACGCCGGCCGCGCCGGATCAGCGCAGGAAGCGCACTTCGTCGACGTCGACCTCGATGGAACGCAGGTCCTTGTCGACCTCGCCCAGCAGTTCGACCTCGGCCTTGTCGTCGAACGGGCGCCCGGCCGGCAGCCGATGCGCGTCGATCTCCACCTTCATGCTGCCGCTGGCGTCGCGGAAGGTGTAGCGGTCGCCGCCGTCATGGGAAACGATGCGCCCGCGCAGCACCACATGCTGGTCGTCCTTGCCGTGGTCGAGCAGTTGCTTCACCGTGGTCGCCTGCACGCTGCTCGGACCGGTGTACTGGGCCGCGGCCTGGCCACTGGCCAGCGTTGCGAGGGCGAGGACGGCGAGCGTGGGAAGAAGGGGCTTGCGCATGGGGGATGCTCCGTGTGATGCGCGATACGCAGTGGGACCGTCGCCACGCCTTGCACTGGCAATGCTCGTCCAACGCCCCCGGCTGGCCCGCCCCGCGCGCACCGCCGATCGCCCTGCCTCGGTCCCAGCGGGTCGCGCCGCCGCGGCAATCGCAGGACGTGGCCGGCTGGCGTGGCGCCCCGTACACTGCGCGGATGAATTACCGCCACGCCTTCCATGCCGGCAACCATGCCGATGTCCTCAAGCACGTCGTGCTGCTGGCGCTGCTCGATGCGTTCAAGCGCAAGGACAGCCCGTTCTTCGTGCTCGATACCCACGCCGGGCGCGGCCGCTATCTGTTCGCCGCCAACGAGGCGCGCAAGACCGGCGAGGCGGTGGCCGGCGTGCTGCGGCTGATGGGCCAGCCGACCCTGCCCGAGGTGGTGGAGCGCTATCTGCGCGCGGTGCAGGCCGACAATCCGGTCGGCGCCCTGGTCGCCTACCCCGGCTCGCCGCTGCTGGTGGCGCAGGCGCTGCGTGCGCAGGACCGGCTGGCCGCCTGCGAACTGCAGCCCGAGGAAGCCGCCGAACTCAAGGCGCTGTTCGCCCACGATCGCCGCGTACAGGTGCATGCCGGCGACGGCTATGCGGCGATCAAGGCGTTCCTGCCGCCGAAGTCCGGGGCCGCCAGGATCGGCCGCGGACTGGTGCTGATCGACCCGCCCTACGAGGCGCAGGACGCCGAGTACCCGCTGATCGTGGCCGCGCTGCGCGAGACCCTGAGCCGCTGGCCGCAGGCGGTGTGCGCGGTGTGGTACCCGATCAAGCAGCGCCGCAGCCTGCAGCCGTTCTTCCGCAAGGCCGCGGCCTTGCCGGTGGCGTCGGCACTGGTCGCCGAACTGCAGGTGCGCCCGGACGATTCGCCGCTGCGGCTCAACGGCAGCGGCATGTTGCTGCTCAATCCGCCCTGGCAGTTCGAGCAGGCGCTGGCGCAGGCGCTGCCGCCGCTGAAGGCGCATCTGGGCGAAGCCGGCGCCAGCACGCGCCTGGAGTGGCTCAAGCGCGAGACGTGAAGTGCCGGGACACGGCGACGGCGCGCAGTACCTCTCGCGCATGGCGCACGTGCGCGCTCAAAAGCAATCCCAGTGATAAGCCACACGGCTGAAATCGCCGCGCCGCAGGTCGTCCGGATCGATGAAGAAATTGGCGACGCCGGTGTCGCCCCACATCATCTCCTCGTCGCTGTCCAACTGCAGCAGCAGGACCTGCCGGTCCTGCCGCGTGCGCGGGTCTTCCTGGGTGAACTCCGGGTAGCCACCGAGCTTGTGTCCGCCCCGGCTCAGCGCATCGAACAGCGCATCGTCCACCGCATCCTGCGCCACCGCGTGGCGGCTGGCGTACGCAGCGGCAATCTCCTCCAGCGGCGTTCCCAGCACCTGCTCGAACCGCACATCGCTGCTGCCGATGGTTTCCTCACCCGCGTCGAACTGCATCGCCCGCGGCCGCGCCGGATCGAACGGCAGCGTGTCGGCGGCCGGCAACGGCACCTGCACCTGCACCTGCCGCGCCGAGGCTTCCAACCGCGGCCAGTACACCACGCGAAAATTGCGTTGTTCGCTCAACGCATCCAGGTCGCTGCGCGCGTCGCCGAAGTTGGCGCCATAGAAATCGTCGCCGCCGATGAAGAACTGCAGCATGCCCTGGCGTGGGTAGCCGGGCAGCGGCGGCACGCGCGCCAGATCGATCTGCGCCAGCAGCGCCAGCGGCTGGCCATCGGCCGCGTGCGGATAGGGCTTGTCGCCGGTCCAGTAGGGGCGCCCGCCGACCTTGCTGGCCAGGCGATCGTCCTGCGCCATCGGCTGCAAATGCAGCTGCAGCATCGGCCGACGCGTGACCTGCAGGCGCGCCCGGTACGGGGCCAACGCCTGTGCCGCCAGCTGCTCCGCATCGGCGGGGGCGGCAGAGGCAGAGGCAGAGGCGGCGGTGGCGGTCGTCGGCGTGTGGCTGCGCTGCGCGCGCAGCGCCCACCAGCCGCCACCCAGCAGCAGCAACACCAGCAGCACAGCCAGTCCCAGCCCGATCGCCGCCGACACGGCGACGGCATGCGACGTCTTCATCGTCGTGCATTCCCTTGGACGAAGCGCCACTGTAGCAAGGCCACCGCAACCGCACACGCGCAGGACGCTGCGTTCACGGGCGCGGGTGTCGGCTAATGCGAGAATCCAGGCTTCGTCGAGGATCATACGGCCATGGCTACCCGCAACCGCATGCCTCCGTGGCATGAAACCTTCACCCTGCCCAGTGGGCGCGAATTGTTGATCCGGCCGATCCGGCCGGAAGACAGCGCGCCGCTGCAGGGCGCCTTCGGCCTGCTCGGGCCAACCGAGATCCGCGAGCGCTTCCTGCATTCGATGCAGGAGTTGACCGAGGAAATGGCGCAACGGCTCACCCACCCCAATCCGAAATCGGAACTGATCCTGGTCGCGGCCGAGCCGTTGCCGCCGGGCGAGGCCGTGGTCGGCGCGGTGGCGCGCGCGGCGATCAACCCCGGCACCCGCGAGGCGCAGTACGCGATCCTGGTCAGCAGCTTCGTCTCCGGCCAGGGCCTGGGCCGGCAGTTGATGCGCAAGCTGGTCAAGTGGGCGCGCCGCAAGTACCTGGACCGGCTCTACGGCGACGTGCTCGAACGCAACGTGCCGATGCTGCAACTGGCCGAGTCGCTGGGCTTCCAGCGCATGCCGCATCCGGACAATCCGGATCTGGTGCGGGTGGTGCTGGAACTGGGCAGCTGAGCCCGACGCGCACCGATCTTCCCCGCTCCCTTCCTTCCCGCGCGGCCAGCCGGCGCGCGGCATTTGCCGGGTCGCACCGCGCCGGTTGCGGCACCCGGCTTTGCTAAACTCCACGGTCCATGCCGCCCCTTTCCTTCCCCGTTCCGCCGCTGCCCAGATCCGGCCAGCTCCGCGCGCACTGGCGCGCTCCCGCGTCCTCCACCGCATTGGCCTGGCACATCGCCTGCGCCGCGGCCGCGCATCGCGGTCCGTTGCTGGTGGTCGCCCGCGACAACCAGAGCGCGCATCAGCTCGAAGCCGACCTGCACAGCCTGATCGGCGACGATCCCGGCCTGCCGGTGGTGCCGTTCCCGGATTGGGAAACCCTGCCCTACGACCAGTTCAGTCCGCACCCGGACATCGTCAGCCAGCGCCTGGCGGCGCTGCACCGGCTGCCGACATTGACCCAGGGCATCGTGGTGGTGCCGGTGCAGACGCTGATGCAGCGAGTGGCGCCGCTGCGCTACATCGTCGGCGGCAGTTTCGACCTGCGCGTGGGCCAGCGCCTGGACCTGGATGCGGAGAAGCGGCGACTGGAAAGTGCCGGCTACCGCAACGTGCCGCAGGTGATGGACCCTGGCGATTTCGCCGTGCGCGGCGGCCTGCTCGACGTGTACCCGATGGGCACCGAGGCGCCGCTGCGGATCGAACTGCTGGACGAGGACATCGACTCGATCCGCGCCTTCGATCCGGAATCGCAGCGCTCGCTGGACCATGTGCAGGCGGTGCACATGCTGCCCGGACGCGAGGTGCCGATGGACGACGTCAGCGTGGAGCGGGTGTTGACCGCGCTGCGCGAGCGCTTCGACGTCGACACCCGGCGCAGTGCGCTGTACCAGGACCTGAAGGCCGGCCTGGCGCCGTCGGGCATCGAGTACTACCTGCCGCTGTTCTTCCAGGACAGCCGCGGCAGCAGCGCGCGCGAGACCACCGCTACCTTGTTCGATTATCTGGGCGAGCACGTGTTGCCGCTGATCGCGCCGGGCGTGGGCGCCGCCGCCGATGCGTTCTGGGCGCAGACCCAGGCCCGCTACGAGCAGCGCCGCCACGACGTGGAGCGCCCGCTGCTGGCGCCGGAAGAGCTGTACCAGGCACCCGACGTGTTGCGCGAACGCCTCAACGGGTTGCCGCGCATCGACGTGTGGGCCGCCGACCATCCGCGCATCGACGAGGCGCAGGCGCTGGGCGACCAGCCGCTGCCGCCGTTGCCGGTGGCGGCCAAGGACGCTGCGCCGGGTGCGGCGCTGAAGAGTTTTCTCGACCACTATCCGGGCCGGGTGCTGATCGCCGCCGATTCGCCCGGCCGGCGCGAGGCGCTGCTGGAAGTGTTGGCCGCCGCGGAGTTGAAGCCCGAGGTGCTGCCGAACTTCTCGGCATTCCTCCCTTCTCCCACCGGGAGAAGGTGGCGCGAAGCGCCGGATGAGGGTACGGCGCGCGCGCGGTCGGGAACGAAGAAGGCGGGTTCTTCGGCAACGTCCACGGCTGCGCAGACGAACTCCACTAGCGGTCGTACCCTCACCCCAACCCCTCTCCCGGAGGGAGAGGGGCTTTCTGCTGCACGTTTCGCCATTGCCGTTGCGCCGCTGGACGACGGCTTTGCGCTGGAGGCGCCGCGCATTGCGGTGCTGACCGAGCGCCAGTTGTTCCCCGAGCGCGCCAGCCAGCCGCGGCGCAGCCGCCGGGTCGGGCGCGAGCCCGAAGCGATCATCCGCGACCTGGGCGAGCTGTCCGAGGGCGCGCCGATCGTGCACGAAGATCATGGCGTCGGCCGCTACCGCGGGCTGATCGTGCTCGATGCCGGCGGCATGCCCGGCGAGTTCCTGGAAATCGAATACGCCAAGGGCGACCGCCTGTACGTGCCGGTCGCGCAGTTGCACCTGATCAGCCGCTACTCCGGCGCCTCGGCCGAGACTGCGCCGCTGCACTCGCTGGGCGGCGAGCAGTGGACCAAGGCCAAGCGCAAGGCCGCCGAGAAGGTGCGCGACGTCGCAGCCGAACTTCTGGAGATCCAGGCGCGCCGCCAGGCCCGTGCCGGGCTGGCGCTGCAGGTGGACCGCGCGATGTACGAGCCGTTCGCCGCCGGCTTCCCGTTCGAGGAAACCCCCGACCAGTTGGCCGCGATCGACGCCACCCTGCGCGACCTGGCCAGCAGCCAGCCGATGGACCGTGTGGTCTGCGGCGACGTCGGCTTCGGCAAGACCGAGGTCGCGGTGCGCGCGGCCTTCGCTGCGGCCAGCGCCGGCAAGCAGGTGGCGGTGCTGGTGCCGACGACGCTGCTGGCCGAACAGCACTACCGCAACTTCCGCGACCGCTTCGCCGATTACCCGCTCAGGGTCGAGGTGCTGTCGCGCTTCAAGAGCAGCAAGGAGATCAAGGCCGAACTGGAGAAGGTCGCCGCCGGCAGTATCGACGTGATCGTCGGCACCCATCGTCTGCTGCAGCCGGACGTGAAGTTCAAGGACCTGGGTCTGGTCATCGTCGACGAGGAGCAGCGCTTCGGCGTGCGTCAGAAGGAAGCGCTGAAGGCGCTGCGCGCCAATGTGCACCTGCTGACCCTGACCGCCACGCCGATCCCGCGCACCTTGAACATGGCCATGGCCGGCCTGCGCGACCTGTCGATCATCGCCACCCCGCCGCCGAACCGGCTGGCGGTGCAGACCTTCGTCACCCAGTGGGACAACGCGCTGCTGCGCGAAGCCTTCCAGCGCGAACTGGCGCGCGGCGGCCAGCTGTACTTCCTGCACAACGACGTGGAGAGCATCGGCCGCATGCAGCGCGAACTGAGCGAGCTGGTGCCGGAGGCGCGCATCGGCATCGCCCACGGGCAGATGCCCGAGCGCGAGCTGGAAAAGGTGATGCTGGATTTCCAGAAGCAGCGCTTCAACGTGCTGCTGTCGACCACGATCATCGAATCGGGCATCGACATCCCCAACGCCAACACCATCGTCATCAACCGCGCCGACCGCTTCGGGCTGGCGCAGTTGCACCAGTTGCGCGGCCGCGTCGGCCGTTCGCATCACCGCGCCTATGCCTATCTGCTGGTGCCGGACCGGCGCAGCATCACCCCCGATGCGCAGAAGCGCCTGGACGCGATCGCCTCGATGGACGAACTGGGTGCCGGCTTCACCCTGGCCACGCACGACCTGGAGATCCGCGGTGCCGGCGAACTGCTCGGCGAGGACCAGAGTGGGCAGATGGCCGAGGTCGGCTTCAGCCTGTACACCGAACTGCTGGAACGCGCGGTGCGCAGCATCCGCCAGGGCAAGCTGCCGGACCTGGACGCCGGCGAGGAAGCGCGCGGTGCCGAGGTGGAACTGCATGTGCCTGCGCTGATCCCCGACGATTACCTGCCCGACGTGCACACGCGCCTGACCCTGTACAAGCGCATTTCCAGCGCCCGCGACAGCGACGGCCTGCGCGAACTGCAGGTGGAGATGATCGACCGCTTCGGCCTGCTGCCGGATCCGGTGAAGCACCTGTTCGCCATCGCCGAGCTGAAGCTGCAGGCCAACGCGCTGGGCATCCGCAAGCTGGAACTGGGCGAACACGGCGGGCGCCTGGTGTTCGAGGCCAAGCCCAACGTGGATCCGATGACCATCATCCAGATGATCCAGAAGCAGCCCAAGCTGTACGCGATGGATGGCCCGGACAAGCTGAAGCTCAAGCTGCCGCTGCCGGAAGCGGCCGATCGCTTCAACGCCGCGCGCGGCCTGCTGACCGCGCTGTCGCCACGCTGAGCGACGCGGGCGATCCTGCCCGCGTCTGCGCGCACGCCACCGTGGGCTTATATCCACGGTCGCCCACTCGTCCCGTCCTGACAAGTCGCCGCCACACGCGGTGGCGTAAGGCGCGCGCCTACCCTCGCTGACCACCCCACGCAACCGGGTCTTCATGTGAAGACGGCCGTTGCGCCTGCGTGGCGCGCAGCTTTTTGACGCCTTCACACGCTGTGGCGATTGGCACGGCACGTGCAACGACTTGGGAACCTGCCCCAATCGGCAAGGTTATGGGATGCGCGTCCTGGCACGGATCTGAACCACTCAGGCCCGTGTCCGGCATGCGAGACAAATGCGTCACTCAACCTAAATATTTCCTGACCGCGCCGATATCGCTGGTACCGAAGCCTACACATGCCCTTCACGGCGTGCCGCCGGCTTTCCATTCGCCCTACTGCCGGAGACCCGCCATGCGTTCGACGCCCCCCGATGAACAGGATTCGCCGCTGCAGTTGAGCGTGGACGGCGACATGACCATCCGCCGCGCGGCCGAACTGAAGCCGCTGCTGCTGCCCGCGCTGGAGCATCCCGGCGGCCTGCGCCTGCAGTTGCAGGCGGTGGCCGACATCGACGCCACCGGCGTGCAGTTGCTGCTGGCCACCCAGGCCGCGCTGCGCGCCTTGGGGCGACCCTTGCAGCTGGAGGGCTGCAGCAAGGCGGTCGGCGACGCGCTGGACCTGCTCGGCCTGGGCGACGCGTTCGAGCGCGTCGGCGACGACACTCTTCACTAATCGGCAGCACGACATGAACATGGATCAATTGCTGCAGACCTTCATCGCCGAGAGCCGCGACCTGCTCGAGGACATGGAACGCAATCTGCTGGAAGCCGAGCGCGGCGAAGCCGGTCCCGACGCGGTCAACGCGATCTTCCGGGGCGCCCACACCATCAAGGGCTCCGGCGGCCTGTTCGACCTGGCGCAGCTGGTCGGCTTCACCCACGTGGTGGAGAGCGTGCTGGACCTGGTGCGCGAGCACGCCGTCGCGCTGGATTCGGACTTGATCCAATTGATGCTGGCCTGCTGCGACCACATCCGCGCGCTGGTGGAAGCCGCCGCCGGCGCCGAGGCCGACGAAGCCACGCTGGCCGCCGAGGGCGCGCCGCTGCTGGAACGGCTGCAGACCTACCTGCAACCTGCCGCTGCGCCGGCCGCCATGACGGGCGCCGCCACGGCAACGCCGGCAGCGCCGGCCGCGCCCGCGCATACCGGCTACTGGCGGATCTCGCTGCAGCTGTTCGCCGATGCGCTGCGCTTCGGCAATTCGCCGCTGCACCTGATCCGCTGCCTACGCAGCCTGGGCACGCTGGAAGCGGTGCGCACCCACCACGAGCGCGTGCCGGCGCTGCCGGAGCTGGATCCGGAGGCCTGCTACCTGGGCTTCGACATCCTGTTGCGCAGCGACGCGCAGCAGGCCGCGATCGAGGACATCTTCGAATTCGTGCGCGACGACTGCGACCTGCAAGTGCTGGCGGTGGAGCCGAACGGCGATGCCGCCAACCTGGATCTGCCGCTGCTGGTGGCCGAAGCCGGCAGCCAGGCCAGCGCCGACGATTTCGCCGGATTCGAGAGCGTCAGCGCCTCGGTGGAGGCGCCAATTGCGGCCGCAGCGGCCGTGGCCGGCGCGCCGGCCGCGGCAGCGCCCACCGCTGCCAGCGCCGGCACGGCCAAGGCCGCGGGCGCACGTGGCGAAGGCGGCTCGATCCGCGTCGACGCCGACAAGCTCGACCGCATGATCGACCTGGTCGGCGAATTGATCATCGCCGTCGCCAGCACCGGTGCCAACGCGCAGCGCACCGGCGATGCGCAGTTGCTGGAATCCACCTCGATCCTCGCCGGGCTGGTCGAGGAAGTGCGCGAAAGCGCGCTGCAGCTGCGCATGGTCAAGATCGGCGGCACCTTCAGCCGCTTCCACCGCGTGGTCCACGACGTCGCCCGCGAACTGGGCAAGGACATCGTGCTGGTGGTCAACGGCGAGGACACCGAGCTGGACAAGTCGGTGGTGGAGAAGATCGCCGATCCGCTGACCCACCTGGTGCGCAACGCCATGGACCACGGCATCGAACCGGCCGAGGTGCGCCAGGCGCGCGGCAAGCCGGTGCGCGGCACGGTGCGGCTCAACGCCTTCCACGACTCCGGCAGCATCGTCATCCAGATCAGCGACGACGGCGGCGGCCTCAACCGCGACCGCATTCTGGCCAAGGCGCTGGAACGCGGCCTGATCGAACCCGGCCGTCTGCTCTCCGACCGCGAAGTGTTCGCGCTGATCTTCGAGCCGGGCTTCTCCACCGCCGAAAAGGTCACCAACCTGTCCGGCCGCGGCGTCGGCATGGACGTGGTCAAGCGCAACATCGCCGCGCTGCGCGGCAGCGTGGACATCAGCAGCCAGCAGGACGTCGGCACCACCATCTCGGTGCGGCTGCCGCTGACCCTGGCAATCATCAACGGCTTCCAGGTCGGGGTCGGCAAGTCGGTGTTCGTGGTGCCGCTGGACGTGGTCGAGGAATGCGTGGAGTTCGCGCCGAACTACCAGAGCGAGTACATCGACCTGCGCGGCAACGTACTGCCCTACGTGCGCCTGCGTTCGCTGTTCGCCATCGCCGGCGCGCCGCCGGCGCGCGAGAGCATCGTGGTGATCCGCCAGGGCGCGCAGCGTTTCGGCCTGGTGGTCGACACCCTGCTCGGCGAGTGGCAAACCGTGATCAAGCCGCTCTCCAAGGTCTTCGCCCAGGTCAAGGGCATCAGCGGCTCCAGCATCCTCGGCAGCGGCGGAGTCGCGCTGATCCTGGACGTGCCGTCGCTGCTCGGTCAGTTGCAACCCGGCGCCGAATCGCTGGCGGCCTGAGCCGCCGCCATGCCCGCCATCATCCCTCTGCCGTACCCTCTTTCAGGAATCGCAGTCATGTCCCAGAACCGGACGCGCCTTATCACACTACCGACGGCCGCCATTGCCGCCGTCGTCCTGCCCGCCGCCGCGGCCGTCGCAGCGGTGGCGCTGCCGCTGAGCGGCGCCCTTGCATGGACCCTGATCGCCGTGGCCACGCTGGTCGCCGCCGCGGTGCTGGGCCGCGGCGTACGCGCGGCACAGCATGCAGCCGCCGCCGCGCAGCGCGAACTGGAGCTGGCCCGCACCGGCCTGCAGGCGCTGGCGCAGGGCGAACTGGACCGCGTGGACGCGGTGGCCGGCGGCAGCGAGATCGGCCAGGCCCTGCTCGCCGCGCGACAGCCGCTGCGGCAACTGCAGGCCGACATCGCCCACATGACCAGCGCGCACGCCGCCGGCGACTGCGACGTGATGCTGGATGCGGCGCAGGCCAGCGGCGCCTACCGGACCGTGGCCGGCGACCTCAACCAACTGGTCGGCGCCCACATCGGCGTGTGCAAGCAGGCGATCGACTGCGTGGGCGAGTTCGGCCGCGGCAACTTCGCCGCCCCGCTGGCCGCGTTCCCGGGCAAGAAGGCCTATATCAACGACACCATCGAGCAGGTGCGGCGCAACATGCTCGGCCTGATCGCCGAGATGCGCCGCGTCTCCGAGCAGCACGAAGCCGGCGAGATCGACGCCAGCATCGACAGCGCGCACTTCCAGGGCGACTTCCGCAGCATGGCCGACGGCATCAACGGCATGGTCGGCAGCCACATCGCGGTGAAGAAACAGGCGTTGGGCGTGGTCGCCGAGTTCGGCCGCGGCAATTTCGACGCGGGCATGCCGCAGCTGCCCGGCAAGAAGGCCTTCATCAACGAGACCCTCGAGCAGGTGCGCGGCAACTTCAAGCGCCTGATCGGCGAGATCGCGCGCATGTCCGAGGAGCACGACCGGGGCGAGATCGACGTGCAGATCGACTGCGCGCACCTGGACGGACAGTTCTGCGCCATCGGCAAGGCCATCAACCGCATGGTCGCCGCGCACATCGCGGTCAAGAAGCAGGCGCTGGGCGTGGTCGCCGAGTTCGGCCGCGGCAACTTCGACGCGCCGATGCCGCAACTGCCAGGCAAGAAGGCGTTCATCAACGAGATCATCGAGCAGACCCGCGGCAATCTGCGCAGCGTCGGCGACGTGATCAAGGTGATGGGCGCGATGGCCGAGGGCGATCTCAGCCGCCAGGTGCAGGGCCACTACGAGGGCGCCTTCGCCGACATGCAGCGCTATGTCAACGCCACCATCGACAAGCTCACCGGCATCGTCAACGAGGTCAACGGCAACGCCGTCACCCTGGCCAGCGCCGCCGAGGAACTGTCGGCGACCGCGCAGTCGTTGAGTCAGGCGGCCAGCGAACAGGCCGCCGGCGTGGAGGAGACCAGCGCCTCGCTGGAGCAGATGACCGGCTCGATCGCGCAGAACGCGGAAAACGCCAAGATCACCGACGGCATGGCCAGCAAGGCCTCGCGCGAGGCCGCCGAGAGCGGCGAGGCGGTGCGTGCCACCGTCTCCGCGATGAAGGAGATCGCACGCAAGATCAGCATCATCGACGACATCGCCTACCAGACCAACCTGCTGGCGCTGAACGCGGCGATCGAAGCGGCGCGTGCCGGCGAACACGGCAAGGGCTTCGCCGTGGTTGCCGCGGAAGTACGCAAGCTGGCCGAACGCAGCCAAGTGGCGGCGCAAGAGATCGGCCAGGTCGCCGGCACCAGCGTGAACCTGGCCGAGACCACCGGGCGCCTGCTCGGCGAGATGGAGCCGTCGATCCGTCGCACCTCCGACCTGGTGCAGGAAATCACCGCCGCCTCCGAGGAACAGAGCACCGGCGTGGGCCAGATCAACGCCGCAGTGGTTCAGCTCAGCCAGACAACACAGCAATCTGCTGCCAACGCTGAAGAATTGGCCGCCACGGCCGAAGAAATGAGTAGCCAGGCCGAACAGTTGCAAACGCTCATGAGTTTCTTCACCACCGGCGTCACCACCACTGCGGCGCAGGCCTCGCAACCGCGACGTCTGCCGACGCCGATGCAGCGCGCGCCCCGCTCGCGCAGCTTCGGCGGCCCCGCTGCCACGGCCCAGGCCGCACGTTTGGAAGAAGCCGCGTTCGTCTCGTTCTGACCCTCTCCGCACCGGCCGGCAGGCCGATGCATCTCCACTCCGCACAAGGTACTTCGGCATGTCCAACTCCCTTTCGCTGTCCTCCAAGCTGTGGACCGGTTCGGCCATCGCCGTCGCGCTGCCCTTGGCCGCCGCCGCGTGCGGGTTCGCCCTCGGCCTGCCCGCCGGCCAGACCCTGGCGCTGAGCATCGGCGCCACGGTGCTCGCCGCTGCGGTGCTGGCCTATATCGTCCATGCCATTACCCGCTCGCTGCGCATCGCCACCACCACCCTGGCGCGTTTTGCCAACGGCAATTTCGAGGTGGTGATGCCGACCGTACGCAACGATCAGGCCTGCGAGATCTTGCTGGCGCTGCGCCAGGTGCAGACCGGCATGCGCCAGATCAACGACGAGATCGTGCGCATGTCGCGCGAGCACGACGCCGGCGACATCGACGTGGTGATCGAGAGCCACCGCTTCGACGGCGAGTTCAGGATCATCGCCGAAGGCATCAACCGCATGGTCGGCGACCACATCGCCACCAAGAAGAAGGCGCTGGGCTGCGTGGCCGAGTTCGGCCGCGGCAACTTCGATGCGCCGCTGGAGACGTTCCCGGGCAAGAAGATCTTCATCAACGAGATCGTCGAGCAGGTGCGTCGCAACATGCAGGGGCTGATCGCGCAGATGAAGCACATGTCCGCGCAGCACGATGCCGGCGACATCGACGTGGTGATCGAGAGCCACCGCTTCGAAGGCGACTTCCGCAGCATGGCCGACGGCATCAACCGCATGGTCGGCGACCACATCGCCACCAAGAAGAAGGCGATGACCTGCATCGCCGAATTCGGTCGCGGCAATTTCGACGCGCCGCTGGAAACCTTCCCGGGCAAGAAGGTGTTCATCAGCGACACCGTCGAACAGGTGCGTGCCAACCTGCGCGCGCTGATCCGCGACACCAGCCTGCTCGTCGACGCGGCCGCGGCCGGACGCCTGGACGTGCGTGCCGATGGCAGCCTGCACCAAGGCGACTTCCGTCGCATCGTCGACGGCGTCAACCTGACCCTGGACACCGTGATCGGTCCGCTGAACGAGGCCGGCGCCGTGCTCAAGGCGATCGAAGCCGGCGACCTGACCCGCGTGGCGGACGTGCAGGGCCAGGGCCAGTTGAAGGAACTGTGCGACAGCGTCAATGCCACCGTCGCGCGCCTGGCGCAGGTGGTCAGCGAGGTCAACATCAACGCCGACGCCCTGGCCAGCGCCTCCGAGCAGGTGAGCGCCACCGCGCAGTCGCTGAGCCAGGCGGCCAGCGAGCAGGCCGCCGGCGTGGAAGAGACCAGCGCCTCGCTGGAGCAGATGACCGCTTCCATCGCGCAGAACACCGAGAACGCCAAGGTCACCGACAGCATGGCCGCCAAGGCCGCCCGCGAAGCCAACGAAGGCGGCGACGCGGTGCGCTCGACGGTGACCGCGATGAAGCAGATCGCGCAGAAGATCGGCATCATCGACGACATCGCCTACCAGACCAACCTGCTGGCGCTGAATGCGGCGATCGAGGCCGCGCGTGCCGGCGAACACGGCAAGGGTTTCGCCGTGGTCGCCGCGGAAGTGCGCAAGCTGGCCGAACGCAGCCAGGTGGCGGCGCAGGAGATCGGCCAGGTCGCCGAGTCCAGCGTGGAGCTGGCCGAGAACGCCGGCAAGCTGCTGGACCAGATGGTGCCCTCGATCCGCCGCACCTCCGACCTGGTGCAGGAGATCACCGCCGCCTCCGAGGAACAGACCTCCGGCGTCGGCCAGATCAACGCCGCGGTCGGCCAGCTCAACCAGACCACCCAGCAGGCCGCGGCCAACTCCGAGGAACTGGCCGCCACCGCCGAGGAAATGAGCGGCCAGGCCGAGCAGTTGCAGCAGTTGATGAGTTTCTTCCGCACCAAGGAGGTCGTGGCGCCGCGGCGCCCGGCCGCCGTTTCCGGCAATCCGTCGCGCCGGGCGCCGGCGCGCAAGCGTGGGTTCGGTGACGTCGGCCTGGCGCTGGTGCCGGCGCCGGACGAAGCCCACTTCGACACGTTCTGATCTCCAACTTCCACAACATCACATCCAGGGGAACACGATGTTCACGCACATGAAAATCGGCACGCGCATCGGCATCGGCTTCGGCCTGGTGTTGCTGCTGTTGCTAGGGACCGGCATTTTCGCCACGCTGCAGATGGCCCGGATCAATAGCTCTTCCACCGAGCTGGCCACCAACTGGATGCCCAGCGTGCGCAACGTCGAGGAAATGAGCGCGAACTTCAACAAGCTGCGCCTGCTCGAGCTGCAGCGGGTCGTCGCCACCAGCCCGGCCGAGATGCAGGACTACGACACGCGCATGATCAAGACCCTCGAGGCGTTCGAGAGCAACAGGAAGACCTACATCCCGCTGATCTCCTCGCCCGAAGAGCAGGCGCTGTACACGGATTTCGCCAAGAACTTCGACCGCTACAGCGAACTGCACAAGCAGGTGCTGGCGCTCAGCGCGCAGGACAAGTCCCAGGAAGCGATGACGGTGCTGAACGGTGAGCAGCGGCAGATCTTCCGCAGCACCGCCGAGGCGATCGACAAGCTGGTGGACCTGAACGTCAAGGGCGGCCAGGATGCCAGCGACCGCGGCGACGAACTGTACGCGTCGGCCCGCTCGCTGATCATCGCCACCATCGTGGTGGCGTTGCTGCTGGGCGCGGTGGTCGCGGTGGTCATCGTGCGCCTGCTCACCCGCCTGCTGGGCGGCGAGCCGGCCTACGTGGCCGAGATCGCCAACAAGGTGGCGCAGGGCGACCTCAACCTGGAGGTGGCAGTGCGCGCCAACGACACCGGCAGCGCGCTGTATGCGATGCGCACCATGGTCGACCGCCTGAAGCTGGTGATCGACGGCCAGCGCCGCGTGGTCGCGGCGGCCAACCGCGGCGACTTCTCCGAGCGCATCGCGCTGGACGGCCTGGCCGGGTTCCAGCGTGAGATGGGCCAGGGCCTGAACGAGCTGGCGGCCACCACCGGCGGCAGCATCCAGGACGTGGTGCGGGTGATGGGCGGCCTGGCCGACGGCGACCTGACCCAGAGCATCGACAAGCACTACGACGGTGCCTACGCCGAAATGAAGAACTACATCAACGACACCATCGCGCGCCTGTCGCAGGTGGTCAGCGAGGTCAACGGCAATGCCGAATCGCTGGCCAGCGCGTCGGAAGAGGTCAGCGCCACCGCGCAGTCGCTGAGCCAGGCGGCCAGCGAACAGGCCGCCGGCGTGGAAGAGACCAGCGCCTCGCTGGAGCAGATGACCGCGTCGATCTCGCAGAACACCGAAAACGCCAAGATCACCGACGGCATGGCCAGCAAGGCCTCCAGCCAGGCGCTGGACGGCGGCGAATCGGTGCGCGCGACCGTGCAGGCGATGAAGCAGATCGCACAGAAGATCGGCATCATCGACGACATCGCCTACCAGACCAACCTGCTGGCGCTGAACGCGGCGATCGAAGCCGCCCGCGCCGGCGAGCATGGCAAGGGCTTCGCCGTGGTGGCCGCGGAAGTGCGCAAGCTGGCCGAACGCAGCCAGATCGCGGCGCAGGAGATCGGCGACGTCGCCAGCTCCAGCGTGGAACTGGCCGAGAACGCCGGCAAGCTGCTGGACGAGATGGTGCCGTCGATCAAGCGTACCTCCGACTTGGTGCAGGAGATCACCGCCGCCTCCGAGGAACAGACCTCCGGCGTCGGCCAGATCAATGCCGCGGTCGGCCAGCTCAACCAGACCACGCAGCAGGCCGCGTCCAACTCCGAGGAATTGGCCGCCACGGCCGAGGAAATGAGCGCGCAGGCCGAGCAACTGCAGCAGCTGATGAGCTTCTTCAAGGTGCACGGCACTCCGCCGGTCAGGACCGCGGCGCGCCGTCCTGGCGGCGGCCGCGGCCGCAGCGCGCACGCCGGTGCCAAGCCGATCGCCCGCGTCGCCAACGGCCAGCTGGTCCTGGCCGACTCGCTCGACGAAGCCCACTTCGAAACCTTCTGAGACATGGCCATGAACGCTTCCGCTTCGCTTTCCTCCTCCGACGCCAGCGACCTGGCGACGGACCAGTTCCTGACCTTCCTGCTCGGCAAGGAAATGTTCGGCGTCGGCATCCTCGGCATCAAGGAGATCATCGAGTACCGCACGCCGACCGACGTGCCGATGATGCCGCCCGCACTGCGCGGGGTGATCAACCTGCGCGGCGCGGTGGTGCCGGTGGTGGACCTGCAGCAACGCTTCGGCCGCGCGCCCAGCGAGATCAGCAAGCGCACCTGCATCGTCATCATCGAGGTGGCCGCCGGCGAAGAGCGCCAGGTGCTCGGCCTGCTGGTGGACGCGGTCAGCGAGGTGCTGGAGATCGCCACCGCCGACATCGCGCCGCCACCGGCGTTCGGCACCGGCATCCGCCGCGATTTCATCCACGGCATGGGCAAGGTCGGCGAGCGCTTCGTGATCCTGCTCGCCGCCGACGCAGTGCTGGCGCCCCAGGAGTTCGCCAGCATGGCCACCCTCGACGCCCACCTGGAAGAAGGCATCGCCGCCTGATCGGCCTTCGCCGTACAGCGCCCTGCCCTTCCCCCTCCCCGGACTCCGCATGCCTACGGCCGCCGACATCGCCGCCCTGCACCACTTCGGCACGGTCCTGGTGGTCGACGACAGCCAGGTCCAGCGCGAACACGCGCTGGCGCTGTGCATGCGGATGGGGGCGGCCACGGTGGAAGGCGCGGCAGACGGCCATGCCGCGCTGGCGCGGATCACCCAGGGAACGCCGCTGGGCCTGTTGATCGTGGACCTGGAAATGCCCGGCATGGACGGCGTGCAATTGCTCGAGGCGCTGTCCCGCTGCGGCATGCGCGTGCCGATCGTGGTCGCCTCGCAGCGCGGCGCGGCGTTGATCGATTCGGTGCTGCAGGTCGGCCGCAGCAACGGGCTGCAGGTGCTGGCGGGGCTGGAAAAGCCGTTGCGCGCCGAGCAGTTGGCCGCGGCGGTGCGCGCGCACGCGCCACTGGCACCGGCAGCACCGCGGCACGAGGCCGAGGCGCCCGGCGAGGCGACCATGGCGGAGATGCTGCGCGAGGCGCTGCAGCGCGGCGAGATCGAGGTGGCCTACCAGCCCAAAGTGGACATGCGCAGCGGCCGCGTCGGCGGAGTGGAAGCGCTGGCGCGCTGGCGCCATCCCAGTATCGGGCCGATCCCGCCGGACCGCTTCATCGCCGTGGCCGAACGCGAGGGCCTGATCCATGACCTCACCGCCTGCGTCGCCGATCAGGCGATGGCGCGGCTGGCCGCCTGGAAACAGGACGGCTTTCAACTGACCCTGGCGCTGAACCTGTCGCCGAGCATGCTGCAGGACCCGAACCTGCTCGACGAACTGCTCGGGCTGTTGCGCAAACACAGCCTGGCACCCTCCGACCTTGTGCTGGAAATCACCGAAAGCTCGCTGGTCTGCGGCAGCGCGCTGGGCATGCTGGCGCGGCTGCGGCTGCAAGGCTTCGGCCTGTCGCTGGACGACTACGGCACCGGCTTCTCCTCGCTGCAGCAACTCACCCGTATTCCCTTCACCGAATTGAAGATCGACCGCATCTTCGTCCACGACGCGCACCGCAGCCGCAACCTGCGCACGGTCCTCGAATCGGCGCTGGGCATGGCCCAACGGCTGGGGCTGCATACCGTCGCCGAGGGCATCGAAACGGTGGAGGACTGGAACCTGCTGCAGGAGCTGGGCTGCGACTTCGGCCAGGGCTATCTGCTGGCGCGCCCGCTGGGGGGCGGCGCGCTGCATGCCTGGCTGCTGGAGCACCAGCGCCTGCTGCAGGAACCCGGCCCCATCGGCAACAACAACGCCCCCGCTTCCGCCTCCACCCACTGACCGGCAAGACCATGACCAGCCACGACACCATCACCGAGCAGGAATTCGGCCGGTTCCAGCGTTTCATCTTCGACGCCGCCGGCATCACCATCTCGCCGGCCAAGAAGGCCATGCTGTGCGGACGCCTGGGCAAGCGCTTGAAGGCGCATTCGCTGCAGACCTACACCCAGTACCTCAAGCTGCTGGAAAGCCGCGAGGGCAGCGGCGAGGTGCAGACCGCGATCGACCTGCTGACCACCAACGAAACCTATTTCTTCCGCGAGCCCAAGCACTTCGATCTGCTGCGCAGCGTCGCCGCCGCGCACACCGGCAGCATGCCGTTCCGCTGCTGGAGCGCGGCCAGCTCCACCGGCGAGGAGGCCTACAGCATGGCCATGGTGCTGGACGACACCCTGCAGGGCCGCCCCTACGAGGTGGTCGGCACCGACATCAGCACCCGCGTGCTGGACAAGGCGCGCACCGGCCACTACCCGCTGCTGCGCATCGAGCACATGCCGCCGGCCATGCTCAAGCGCTACTGCCTGAAGGGCCGCGGCGAATACGAAGGCAGCCTGCTGATCGACCGCAAGATCCGCGACCGCGTGCGCTTCCTGCACGCCAACCTCAATGCCTCACTCCCCAACCTGGGACAGTTCGACGTGGTATTCCTGCGCAACGTGATGATCTACTTCAACGGCCAGACCAAGCGCGAGGTGGTGACGCGGGTGCTCGGTGCGCTCAAGCGCGGCGGCATCTTCTGCATCGGCCACTCCGAGAGCCTCAACGACGTCAACAGCGACGTGGTGCAGATCGCGCCGTCGGTGTACCGCAAACCATGAACCACGACGTCCCAGGAGGGAACCGCGCATGACCACCACGATCAAGGCCATGGTGATCGACGATTCGGCGGTGGTCCGCCAGGTGCTGGTCGCCGTGCTCAACGACGCGCCCGGCATCGAGGTCATCGCCTCCGCGGCCGACCCGCTGCTGGCGATGGACAAGATGCGCCATCAGTGGCCGGACGTGATCGTGCTGGACGTGGAGATGCCGAAGATGGACGGCATCACCTTCCTGCGCAAGATCATGAGCGAGCGGCCCACCCCGGTGGTGATCTGCTCCACGCTCACCGAGAAGGGCGCGCGGGTGACCATGGACGCGCTGGGGGCCGGTGCGGTGGCGGTGGTGACCAAGCCCAAGCTCGGCCTCAAGCAGTTCCTCACCGACTCGGCCGAGGAGATGATCGCCACGGTGAAGAGCGCCGCGCGCGCCAACGTCAAGCGCCTTGCGGTGCGTCAGGCACAGCCGCCGGCGGAGCCGGAGATCAAGCACACCGCCGATGTCATCCTGCCGGCGCAGGGCGGCCGCGCGCTGTCGCAGACCACCGAACGGGTGGTGGCGATCGGCACCTCCACCGGTGGCACCCAGGCGCTGGAGGAAGTGCTGACCGCGCTGCCGCGGGTCAGCCCCGGCATCGTCATCGTCCAGCACATGCCGGAGAAGTTCACCGCCGCCTTCGCCGCGCGCCTGGACACGCTGTGCCAGATCTCGGTGAAGGAAGCGGCCAACAACGACCGCGTGGTGCCGGGACGCGCGCTGATCGCGCCAGGCGGCAAGCACATGCTGCTGCGTCGCAGCGGCGCGCAGTACTTCGTCGAAGTGCTGGACGGGCCGCCGGTGAACCGGCACCGGCCGTCGGTGGACGTGCTGTTCCGCTCCGCCGCGCGCGCCGCCGGCGGCAACGCACTGGGCATCATCATGACCGGCATGGGCGACGACGGCGCGGTCGGCCTGCTGGAGATGCGCCAGGCCGGCGCACGCACCGTGGCCCAGGACGAACAGAGCAGCGTGGTATTCGGCATGCCCAAGGAAGCGATCAAGCGCGGCGGCGCGGAGAAGATCCTGCCGCTGAACGCGATGGCGCGCGAGATCGGCCAGCAGCTGAGCTAGCGCGGCCAGCCGCCGCACCGCCCTACCGTAGGAGCGGCTTCAGCCGCGACGGCGCGTTCCCATGAGAGCCCTGAGCTAGCAACCAAAAGCCTCGTCTACTGTAGGAGCGGCTTCAGCCGCGACGGAGCCTTCCCATGGAAAGCCCGTCGCGGCTGAAGCCGCTCCTACGACGCAGGCAGGCTGCGCATCGCCACGGCAGCCAACCGACGCGCGCGCACCTGCAAAGCGGTGCGCGACATGCGGCACGCACACCGCACCCGCAAGAACCTCAACCCGAATTGATGTGCTCCTTGCAATACAGCCGCCGATACGCGCTGGGCGTCATGCCCAGGCGTTGGCGGAACACCCGGCGGAAGTAACCGCTGTCGCTGAAGCCGGCGCGCTGCGCCACGTCGTCCACCGCGCAGGTGTTGACCAGCAGCAGCTTCTCGGCGAAGGCGATGCGTTGGCGGTGGATCGCCTCGGTCAACGTGGTGCCGAAGCTGCGCCGGTAGATGCGGCCCAGGTAATCCGGATTGCAGTGCAGTTGCGCCGCCAGCGACGAGGCGGTGAGCGCGGTGTGGAACTGCGTGCCGATCAGCTGCCTGGCGCGGTACGCCAGCGCCACCCCGGCGCGCTCGGACGCGTGCGGATCCGGCCAGGCGCCGGCCACGCATTGCAGCATCGACAGTACGATCGGCTCCAGCATCGGCAGCGTGCGCCGCTCCTCCTGCTCGGCCAGGAACCAGCGAAACAGCCCGACGAAGCGCTCCGGATCGCGGATCGCGGTGCGCTGCGGCATCGACAGCGCCACCGCGTTGTCCGCCTGCGGCAGGCTCGGCTCCAGTTCGAAATGCACCCAGTAGAAGCGCAGGTCGTCCGGGAACTGGCCCAGGCCGGCATGCGCCCGGCCCGGCCACAACAGCAGCGTCTCGCCGGGGCCGACATGGAAGTCGTTGTCCTGTTCGCGCAGGGAAAGGATGCCGCGCTCGACGAAGATCAACTCGTAGGACTGGATCACCCGCGCCGGATGCGCGCCCACGCCACGAGAAATGAACAGCCCTCCGTTCTGGACCCGGATCGGATAGGCGACGGCGAACTCGAGCATGTCGGAAACGTCTCCCCTCGCCTGCGCGACGCTGCACTGCAGCAATCAAATGGCTGGCACCGCTCATTGGCGGCCCGGCGGCCATGGTCGGAATCGTACCGATTTTATACCGCATAGACTCTTGTCGCGGTTGCGCCGCCATGCCACTTTGCGCTGGCGCCGGACCGGGCGCGCCAGGAGCCGCCCCGTTGACCGCGACCGCCATCGGCCCCGCTGCCGCAGACGCCGCACCGGCCACGACCGCACCGCGCCTGTCGCGCCTGGAGAAGTTCGGCTACGGCCTCGGCGATGCCGGAGGCACCGTCGTCACCTGCCTGATCGCCAACTTCCTCACCTTCTTCTACACCGACGTGTTCGGCCTGACCCCGGCGCTGGTCGGCACCCTGTTCACCGTGCTGCGCGTGGCCGATGCCGTGTCCGATCCGGTGATGGGCCTGATCGCCGACCGCACCCGCAGCCGCTGGGGCCGCTTCCGCGCCTGGCAACTGTGGATCGCGGTACCGATCGGCGTGGCCTGCGTGCTGACCTTCAGCGCGCCGCAACTGAGCGCCGGCGCCAAGATCGCCTACGCCTTCGCCAGCTACTTCCTGCTGTCGCTGTGCTACACCGCGATCAACGTGCCCTACTGCGCGCTGATCAACAGCATGACCGGCGACCACCGCGACGTGGTCTCGGCGCAATCGTGGCGCTTCGTGCTGTGCGGCATCGCCGGCTTCCTGGTGTCGGTGGGATTGCCGTGGCTGGTGCGCGAGCTGGGCAACGGCGACGCCGCGCGCGGCTACCAGCTCGGCGTCGGCCTGCTGGCGGCGCTGGCGGTGGCGATGTTCCTGGGCTGCTTCTTCGCCGTGCGCGAGCGCGTGCCGGTCAGCCTGCTCGGCGGTGCCGGCATCGGCG
The DNA here is from genome assembly GCF_014199735.1 of Xanthomonas sp. 3307. Classification (NCBI taxonomy): domain Bacteria; kingdom Pseudomonadati; phylum Pseudomonadota; class Gammaproteobacteria; order Lysobacterales; family Lysobacteraceae; genus Xanthomonas; species Xanthomonas sp. 3307. The sequence continues at coordinate 346,867 of NZ_JACHOG010000001.1, forward strand.
CGCACCTGCGCGGCCTGCTGCGCAACGACCAGCTGCGGCTGGTGCTGCTGATGTCGTTCCTGCTGATCAACGTGTACAACATCCGCGGCGGCGCCTATCTGTACTTCATCACCTACGTGCTCGGCGGCAGCAGCGGCTACGCCTCGCTGTTCTTCGCGATGGTGGCGCTGGCCACGGTGCTCGGCGCGATCGTGGTCAACGCGCTGTGCCGCCGCTTCGACCCGTTGGCGCTGTACCTGCACACCAACCTGGCGCTGGCCGCGTTCGGCGTCGCGCAATGGTGGCTGCCCACCGGGCCGGCGCAGCAGACGCTGTGGCTGGCAGTGATCTTCGTGCACTGCCTGGTGCTGGGCTTCGCGCTGCCGCTGCACTTCTCGCTGATGGCCTTCGCCGACGACTACGGCGCCTGGAAGAACCGGGTGCGCTCGTCCGGCATCAACTTCGCGTTCAACCTGTTCTGCATCAAGCTGGCCTGGGCCTCGAGCGCGGTGGTGATCAGCGCGCTGTTCGTCTACGCCGGCTACCGCGCCGGTGACGCGCAGCAGAGCCCGGCCTCGCTGCAGGCCATCACCCTGCTGGAAACCCTGATCCCCGCCGGCCTGCACCTGTTGCTGGCCGCGGTGATCCTGCGCTGCCGGCTGCGCCGGCCGCTGCTGGCAAACATCGCCGCCGATCTGGCCGCGCGCCCGGTGCACTGACCTTCCCCACTCTTCAGGATCTCCGCTCCATGCCGCATTCGCCCGTGCCGTCCCCGGAACTGCCGCTCGCCCACCTGCGCATCGCCGACCCGTTCTGGCAGCGCTATCAACGCCTGGTGCAGGAGGTGGTGCTGCCCTACCAATGGGACGCGCTCAACGACAACGTCGCCGATGCCGAACCCAGCCATGCCATCGAGAACTTCCGCATCGCCGCCGGCCGCAGCGACGGCGCGTTCTACGGCATGGTGTTCCAGGACAGCGACGTGGCCAAATGGCTGGAAGCGGTGGCCTACCTGCTGGCGCAGCATCCCGATCCGGCGCTGGAGCGCGATGCCGACGCCACCATCGAACTGATCGGCGCCGCGCAGCAGGCCGACGGCTACCTCAATACCTACTTCACGGTGAAGGCGCCGCAGGAACGCTGGACAAACCTGGCCGAGTGCCACGAGCTGTACTGCGCCGGGCACATGATCGAGGCCGGTGTGGCCTATTACCAGGCCACCGGCAAGCGCGCCCTGCTCGACATCGTGTGCCGCCTCGCCGATCACATCGACGCCACGTTCGGACCCGGCCCGACGCAGCTGCACGGCTACCCCGGGCATCCGGAGATCGAACTGGCGCTGATGCGCCTGTACGAAGCGACAAGCGAAGCCCGCTACCTGGCGCTGGCGCGCTACTTCGTCGAACAGCGCGGCACCACGCCGCACTACTACGATGAAGAATACGCCAAGCGCGGCCAGACCTTCTTCTGGGGCGGGCACGGCCCGGCCTGGATGATCCAGGACAAGGCCTACAGCCAGGCGCACCTGCCGGTGGCGCTGCAGGACACCGCGGTCGGCCATGCGGTGCGCTTCGTGTACCTGTACGCGGGCGTGGCGCACCTGGCCCGGCACAGCGGCGACGCCACCCTGCGCGCGGCCTGCGAGCGGCTGTGGGACAACGCCACGCAGCGGCAGATGTACCTGACCGGCGCGATCGGCGCGCAGAGCTACGGCGAAGCCTTCAGTGTCGACTACGACCTGCCCAACGACACCGCCTACAACGAGAGCTGCGCCTCGATCGGGCTGATGATGTTCGCCAACCGCATGCTGCAGCTGGCGCCGGACGGCCGCTACGCCGACGTGATGGAGCGCGCGCTGTACAACACGGTGCTGGGTGGCATGGCGCTGGACGGCCGCCACTTCTTCTACGTCAATCCGCTGGAAGTGCACCCGCCCACCGTGCACGGCAACCACACCTTCGACCACGTCAAGCCGGTGCGCCAGCGCTGGTTCGGCTGCGCCTGCTGCCCGCCCAACATCGCCCGCGTGCTGACCTCGCTCGGCCACTACCTGTACACCCGCAGCGACGACACGCTCTACGTGAACCTCTACGTCGGCAGCGATGCGCTGTTCGAGGTCGGTGGGCAGACCCTGACCCTGCGTCAGCGCGGCGAGTATCCGTGGCAGGACACGATCGCCTTCGACGTGGACTGCAGCGCACCGGTAGACGCGGCGCTGGCCCTGCGCCTGCCCGACTGGTGCCAGGCGCCGCACCTGCAGCTCAACGGCGAACCGGTGGCGATCGACGTGCATCGCCAGCATGGCTACTGCGTGCTGCGCCGGCGCTGGCAATCCGGCGACACCTTGCAACTGCGCCTGCCGATGCCGCCAATGCGGGTCAGCGGACACCCGCGCGTGCGGCACCTGGCCGGCAAGGTCGCGGTGCAACGCGGGCCGCTGGTGTACTGCCTGGAGCAGGCCGACAACGGCGCCGACCTGCATCAGCTGCGCCTGCCGTCCAGCGCCACGCTGCAGACGGTGCCCGGCACCGGCGCGCTGGCCGGCCAGGTGCTGCTGCAAGCCAGTGGCGAACGCCTGCACGGCGACGTCGACGCCGCAGCCGCGCCGCTGTACCGCTACGATGCGCCGCCACCGACGCGGCAGCCGCAGACCCTGACCTTCGTGCCCTACTTCGCCTGGGCCAATCGCGGCGAGGGCGAAATGCGGGTGTGGGTGGACGTCGGCGACGGTTGAAGGCAACGCTGCGGGACCTATCCTGTAGGAGCGGCTTCAGCCGCGACGGGGCGTTTCGCGGTAACGCCCGCCGCGGCTGAAGCCGCTCCTACCGGGCAAGCTGCATCTAGTTCAATCGTGGCGGACGCAGGTCACCGACGCGACGCCTGCCTGCCGCGCCCCGTGGGCCGCTTCACACGCGCCGCAACGGCCAGCGCACGCTCTAAGCTAGGGCCATGGATGCCCTGGCTCCCGTCGCACCGCCGTTCGCCCGCCTTGCCCTCGGCGCGCATCGCATCGCCGTGCCGGATGCCTGGCTGCTGGCGTTCGAGGTCGATGCCTTCGACAGCGCGGAGTTCCAGCGCCACGGCCTGCAGCAGCCGGCGTCGATCGCACGCAGCGTGCGCAAGCGCCAGGCCGAGTACCTGGCCGGACGGCGCGCGGCGCTCGCCGCGCTACGGGCCGCCGGCAACACGGCAACCGATCTGCCGATCGGTGCCGACCGCGCACCGGTCTGGCCCACCGGCTTTCTCGGCAGCCTCTCGCATACCGACGGCCTGGCGGTCGCCATCGCCATGCCGGTATCCGTCGGGGCACAGGGCATCGGCCTGGACGTCGAACGCGTGGTGGCCGCGGACCAGCTTGAAGCGATCCGCAGCCTGGCCCTGGATGCCAGCGACTGCGCCGCGCTAGCCGGCCTCGCCCGTGTCCGCGGCTGGCCGTATGCGCTGACCCTGGGCTTCTCGGCGAAGGAAAGTTTCTACAAGGCCGCCGCGGCGACCGTCGGCCGCTTGTTCGACTTCGACGCCTTGCGCATCGAAGGCTGCGATCCGGCCAGTGGCAGCCTGGACACGCGCATCGCCACGCCGCTGGCGCCGGCCTTGCCGGTCGGACAACGGCATCGCCTGCACTGGGTGGAGGTACAGCCCGACCTGCTGCTCACCAGTTGCGTCTGGTAGCACGTCCCGGCGTCACCACGTGGTCACGCGGATGCAGCAACGCACGCCGCATGCGACACACCGCGCGTTGCGAGCACGCGCACTGCGCCGTGCCTGGTCAGACCACGAAGACGCGCCGCCTGCCGCGGCGCCATGCACTCACAACGCGGCCAGGATCTGCTCGCGCCGGCGTGCGTACTCCGCCGCGTCGATCAGGCCCTGCGCCTTCAACTGCTCCAGCGCACGCAGGCGCTGTTCGACCGAAGCGGCGGGCGGCAACGGCGGCGGCGCCGCGGCCGCCGGCCGGCGCCGCTGGGCACGGATCGCCAGCCACACCACCACGCCGATCAGCAGTGGGACACCGAGCATCACCAACAGCACGAGCCAGTGCCAGATGCTGAATCCACCCATCGCTTGCTCCTTCCGGCCGCGTGCCGATCGTGGCGCTTACTTCGCCTTGCCCTGGTTGGCCACCGCTTCGGCCGCCTTCTTCGCCGCTTCCGGATCGCCCAGGTAGCGGTAGGACTGCACCTGCAGACTGTCGTCCAGTTCGAACAGCAGCGGGATGCCGGTGGGGATGTTGAGCTCGAGGATCTCCTCGCGCGACACGTCGTTCAAGTACTTGTACAGCGCGCGCAGCGAGTTGCCGTGGGCGGTGACCAGCACGGTCTGCCCGGCCTTGAGCTGCGGCGCGATGGCGTCGTGCCAGTACGGCAGCACGCGCTCGAGCGTGGTCGCCAGCGACTCGGTGGCCGGCAGCGCATTGCGGTCCAGGGTGGCGTAGCGACGGTCGTGCAGCGGATGGCCCGGATCCTCGGCGTCCATCGGCGGCGGCGGGATGTCGTAGGAGCGGCGCCAGATCTTGACCTGCTCCTCGCCGTGCTTGGCCGCGGTCTCGGCCTTGTCCAGGCCCTGCAGGCCGCCGTAGTGGCGCTCGTTGAGGCGCCAGCTCTTGTGCACCGGCAGCCAGTCCTGGTCCAGCTCCTTCAGCGCGCCCTGCAAGGTGTGGATGGCGCGCTTGAGCACCGAGGTGTGGGCGACGTCGAACTGCAGCCCCTCTTCGCGCATCAGCCGGCCGGCGGCGGCGGCTTCCTGGCGGCCCTGCTCGGTCAGGTCCACATCGACCCAGCCGGTGAAGCGGTTATCCAGGTTCCACTGGCTCTGGCCATGGCGCAACAGTACGAGTTTGCGGGTCACTGCGACGGTCTCCGTTGGGGGATGCGTGGGTCGTGCGGCCCTGGATTGTAGCCGGTGGCGGGGATTGGGGATTCGGGATTGGGGAATCGCCAGAGCCGGTTCCCGTCGGTCGCTGGCGACCAGGCCACGCCGGGCCGCACGACGTGCCGGAGCTCATGCTGTTACGAATCCCCAATCCCGAATCCCCAATCCCCGCCTCTCCACACCCCAGCCACGAACGCGGCGCGATCATCGGCGCATGGACACCTCTTCGCACTCCGTGTTCGGCGACTGGGACGGCAGCATCGTGCAGGCGCGCGCGCTGCAGGCGACGCTAGCGCGCCAGGTCAGCCTGCAGGACGCCATCCCCGATCCGCCGCGGTGGCTGGCCGGCTTCGACGTCGGCTTCGAGGACGACGGCCAGGTCACCCGTGCGGCCGCGGTGCTACTCGATGCGCAGACCCTGCAGCCGCACCAGGCCGAGATCGCCCGCGTGCCCACCTCGATGGCGTACGTGCCCGGCCTGCTCAGCTTCCGCGAGCTGCCGGCGCTGCTGGCTGCATTGGCGTTGCTGCGGCAGCGGCCGGACCTGGTATTCGTCGATGGCCAGGGCATCGCCCATCCGCGCCGGCTCGGCATCGCCGCGCACTTCGGCGTGGTCACCGGGCTGCCCAGCATCGGCGTGGCCAAGACCTTGCTGGCCGGCCGCTTCGAGGAACCCGGCGCGCAGGCCGGCGACCACAGCCCCATCGTGCATCGCGGCGAGGTGGTCGGTTGGGCGCTGCGCAGCAAGCTGCGCTGCAATCCGCTGATCGTCTCGCCCGGCCACCGCGTGGCGGTGGACAGCGCGCTGCAATGGACCCAGCGCTATCTGCGCGGCTACCGCCTGCCGGAACCGACCCGACTGGCCGACCGGCTGGCCTCGCGCCGCGGCGAGGTGGTGGTGCCGGCCGCCGACACGCCGTCGCTGTTCTGAATCGGGCGCCGTGGCCGGCGGCCACATCGATCATCGATTGCTGATGACGATGCCGTTGTCGACGATTTGGATGTACATGCCTGCCGGGCGCGGCCGCGCGAGGAACTGCAGATTGACACTGGCGATGCCGCTACCGACGGCGCAATCGGCGGTCGCCATGCCGATCGCCGTGTAGCGGATATTGGTTCGCAGGGTCGGGCCGGCGACGCGATGGCCGTTGGCGACCGGATAGCAGCCGGCACCCTGCCCACCGGTGACCAGCAAGGCCTTCGCGCCCCACAGATCGTTGATGATCTCGGTGGGCACGTTCATGTTCGGCACGCCTTGTGCCTGCGCCGCGAACGCCGCGCCTGCGAGCAGGACCAGGCCAAGGCGCGACCAGGCGGCGCGGCGACAGCGGATGTGCGATGCGACATGCTTCATGTGGGTGCTCCTTCGGGGGAAGAGGGATCGATGCAGCGCCAGGTGCCATGCGCTCGCTCGTGCGAACGGCCACGACGCGCGCCGATTATTCACAGGCCCACCGCTGCGTCGCAGACAAGAAGTGCGCGCAATTCGCACTATGCGATTCCGGGACACCGGCATAACCGCGCGACATAGCGCGCGCACGTCGGGGACCGGCGCCGCGCATGAGCGCATCCGGGACAGTCCGTCTTGCCGTGGCGCCGCACCGCGAGCGTCCGCGCATGCGAAGCTTCGCTTCCGTTTTTGCGACCGCGAGCATCCGCATGCCCACCCTCATCGCCCCCCGCGTCCACGATATCGGCGGCTTCGAAGTGCGTCGTGCCGTCCCCAGCGTGCAGGCGCGCAGCGTCGGCCCCTTCGTGTTCATCGACCACATGGGGCCGGCGGTGTTCGAGCCGGGCCATGGCGTGGACGTGCGCCCGCATCCGCACATCGGCCTGGCCACGGTCACCTTCCTGTGGTCCGGCGAGATCGGCCACCGCGATTCGCTCGGCTCCGATCAGGTGATCCGCGCCGGCGACGTCAACTGGATGACCGCCGGCCGCGGCATCTCCCATTCCGAACGCACGCCGACCACGCTACGCGAGCACGCGCATCCGCTGCACGGCATGCAGACCTGGGTGGCGCTGCCGAAATCGGCGGAAGAGACCACACCGGCGTTCTACCACCACCCGGCCGCCAGCCTGCCGCAGCAGCGCCGCGACGGCGCGTGGCTGCGGGTGATCGCCGGCCGCGCCTACGGCGAGGAGTCGCCGGTGACGGTGTTCGCCGACACCCTCAACGTGGCCCTGGACCTGGACGCAGACGCGGAAATCGACCTGGATAACCGGCATGCCGAGCGCTCGCTGTACATCCTGGAGGGCGAGGCGCAACTGGACGGCGTGGACATCCCGGCGCGCCACCTGGTCCTGCCCGAGCCCGGCGCGCGCGGGCGGCTGCGCGCCAAGACCCCGCTCAAGGCGATGCTGATGGGCGGCGAACCGCTGGACGGCCCGCGCCACCTGTGGTGGAACTTCGTGTCCAGTTCGGTGGAACGCATCGAGCAGGCCAAGCAGGACTGGCGCGAGGGCCGCTTCGGCACGATCCCCGGCGACGACCAGGAATTCATTCCGCTGCCCGAACCCGGCCGCTGAGCCGCAGCAGGCGCGCATCCGGGCTTTGGCGCCGCCCGCGAGTGCGCCAACCGCCCTCGTCAGCCCCTGCCATTCGCGCCGGAACCGCCCGGTCGGCGCAGCCGGGCAGGTGCCGCCACGCCGTACCGCGCGTGCGGATATTCCGGAATTCTCATCCCAATTGTCAGCGGCGCGGCGCTGGGCTATGGTGCAACCGCGGCCGCGTGCGCGTGGCCGCACACGGGACACGCACTGCGTCGGGGGATGCACTGCCGGGATCCCGCACAGGATGGGGCGCTCCCGCAGACGACGCCACAGGCGTGCGTATGGATCGAACGCGTCGCATCGCGGCGTATGGGGAACATCGCGAATGAAGACACTCTTGCGCAAGGCACTGCTGACCGCTGCGGCGGCGCTGCCCGCCGCTGCCGCCACCGCGCAGCAGGCACAGAACTGCCCACCGCTGCCGCCGCAGAGCAAGCTGCAGTGGAGCGAGCGCAGCGACAAGGGATTCATCGTCTGCCGCGCCAGCGACGCCGAGGGACGTCAGGTGCTGGGCATGATGCTCACCGCACGCGACCCGAACATTCCGCTGCAGCGCACGCTGCGCGAGGAAAAGGGCGCCATCGCCGGCGAGCAGGTGTACTGGTACCGGCCGGACCTCGGCGGAGCGGAGCTGCCGGGCCTGGCCTCGCGCCGGATCGCGATCGCGGAGCTGAAGAAGGGCCAGTTCGCCCAGGTCTGGATCGACGCCGCCGACACCCAGGAACTGCAGACCCTGCAGTCGCTGGTGCAGGGCCTGGACATGCGTCAGTCGAGCCTGGCGCTGGAGCGCTGAAGCCGGCGCGCTGCGCGATGGGCTGCGACATGGCGTAGGAGCGGCTTCAGCCGCGACAGGGCCTTGCCGGCAGTGCCCTGTCGCGGCTGAAGCCGCTCCTACGAGGAAACAAACCTCGCACCAGAAACGGTGCGAACCGCGCCCTCAGAAGCGCCCTTCCTGGAAATCCACGAAGGCCTGCATCAGCTCCTGGCGCGTGTTCATCACGAACGGCCCATGCCGCGCGACCGGCTCGCGCAACGGCCGGCCGGCGACGAGGATCAGCCGCGCGCCCTGCGCGCCGGCCTGCAGCTGCAGCAGGTCGCCGCCGCCGAGCACGGCCAGCGTCTGCGCCGGCAGCACGCGCGCCGCTTCGCCGTCGCCCAGCGCCGCCTCGCCCTCGAACATGTAGGCGAAGGCGTTGTGCCCGGACGGCAGTTCGAACGCCCAGGACGCGCCTGCGTGCAGCGCGATGTCCAGATACAGCGGATCGGTGGCCGGCTGCGCGATCGGGCCGTGCACCTCGCCGACCTGGCCGGCGATCACCTTGACCGTCACCCCCGTCGCCGGCTGCGCCACCGGAATGCGTTCGGGCGCGAACTCCTGATAGCGCGGCGCGCTCATCTTGTCGCGCGCCGGCAGGTTCACCCATAGCTGGAAGCCGCGCATGCGCCCTTCCTCCTGCTCCGGCATCTCCGAATGCACCAGGCCGCGGCCGGCAGTCATCCACTGCACGCTGCCGGGGGTCAGCAGACCCTCGTTGCCGTGGTTGTCCTTGTGCCGCATGCGTCCGTCGAGCATGTAGGTGACGGTCTCGAAGCCGCGGTGCGGATGGCTGGGGAAGCCGCCGACGTAGTCCTCGGCCCGGTCGGTGCCGAACTCGTCGAGCAGCAGGAACGGATCCAGCTCGGGCAACGCAGCGCCGCCGATGACGCGGGTCAGCTTGACCCCATCGCCATCGGCGGTGGCGTGGCCGCGGATGGCGCGCAGGATGCGCGCGGGGGCGACGGTGGTGGACGCGGTCATGGTGAGCGATCTCCTGATGAGATCCCCACCATGGGTGCCGCCGCCACCGCGCCCAACCGCGACCGGCGCAACCCATCGTTCCATCCGCTGTGGTGGGGCCGCTCCCTTGTCCTGTCGAGACCATGAACTCCCTTCTCCCTCCGGGAGAAGGTGCCCCGCAGGGGCGGATGAGGGTGCGGGCGCAGCCTCGTGCACCGCCCCATGGTGCAGACTGAGTTCGCGCGGGCTTCGCCCCGACCCTCACCCCAACCCCTCTCCCGGGCGGAGAGGGGCGCAAGCGGCCGCGCCCCTTGTGCCGTCGCGGCCATGAATCCCTTCTCCCGCCGGGAGAAGGTGCCCCGCAGGGGCGGATGAGGGTGCGGGCGCAGCCTCGTGCACTGCCCCATGGCGCGAACTGGTTTCGCGAGGGCTTCGCTCCGTACCCTCACCCCAACCCCTCTCCCGGGGGGAGAGGGGCTGAAGCGTTGCGACGCGCGAACCCTCACTCTCTCCAATCGCGTCACAAGGGCTGTCTACGACCAAAGTACTAGGCCCCTGACCGCCCCCGCCATTGACCCCCCAGGCCATCGGGGCGACCCTTGCGGCAATCTCTGGGGGAGCGTTCTGCATGAAAGGGTTTTCCAAGCTGGCCTGGGCCGCACTCGCCATCCTGGCGGCGTTCTGCCTGGGCACCATCGCCCTGCGCCGCGGCGAACACATCAATGCGCTGTGGATCGTGGTGGCCGCGGTCTCGATCTACCTGATCGCCTACCGCTTCTACAGCCTGTTCATCGCCAACAAGGTGATGCAGCTCGACCCCACCCGGGCCACGCCCGCGGTACTCAACAACGACGGCCTGGACTACGTGCCGACCAACAAGCACGTCTTGTTCGGCCACCACTTCGCCGCCATCGCCGGCGCCGGACCGCTGGTCGGGCCGGTACTCGCCGCGCAGATGGGCTACCTGCCCGGGCTGCTGTGGCTGGTGGTCGGCGTGGTGTTCGCCGGCGCGGTGCAGGACTTCGTGGTGCTGTTCCTCTCCAGCCGCCGCAATGGGCGTTCGCTCGGCGACCTGGTGCGCGAGGAGATGGGCCAGGTCCCCGGCACCATCGCCCTGTTCGGCGCCTTCCTGATCATGATCATCATCCTGGCGGTGCTGGCGATGGTGGTGGTCAAGGCGCTGGCGGAAAGCCCATGGGGCATGTTCACGGTGATCGCGACCATGCCCATCGCGATCCTGATGGGCGTGTACATGCGCTACATCCGCCCCGGCAAGATCGGCGAGATCTCGATCGTCGGCCTGATCCTGCTGCTGGCGGCGATCTGGTTCGGCGGCAAGGTCGCCGCCGATCCCACCTGGGGCCCGGCCTTCACCTTCACCGACGTGCAGATCACCTGGATGCTGATCGGCTACGGCTTCGTCGCCTCGGTGCTGCCGGTGTGGCTGCTGCTGGCGCCGCGCGACTACCTGTCCACCTTCCTCAAGATCGGCACCATCATCGCCCTGGCCATCGGCATCCTGGTGGTCATGCCCGACCTGAAGATGCCGGCGCTGACGCAATACGCACACAACGGCATGGGCCCGGTGTGGACTGGCGGCATCTTCCCGTTCCTGTTCATCACCATCGCCTGCGGCGCGGTGTCCGGCTTCCACGCACTGATCTCCTCCGGCACCACGCCCAAGCTGCTCGCCAACGAAGGCCATATGCGCTACATCGGCTACGGCGGCATGCTGATGGAATCGTTCGTCGCGGTGATGGCGCTGGTCGCCGCCTCGATCATCGAGCCGGGCGTGTACTTCGCGATGAATGCGCCGGCGTCGATGGTCGGCAACGACGTCGTCGCGGTCGCGGCCAAGGTCAGCGAATGGGGATTTGCGATCACCCCCGAGGTGCTCGAAGCCACCGCCCGCGACATCGGCGAGACCACCATCCTGGCCCGCGCCGGCGGCGCCCCGACCCTGGCGGTCGGTATCGCGCAGATCCTGCACCAACTGCTGCCGGGCGAGGACATGATGGCGTTCTGGTACCACTTCGCGATCCTGTTCGAGGCGCTGTTCATCCTCACCGCGGTCGATGCCGGCACCCGCGCCGGGCGCTTCATGCTGCAGGACCTGCTGGGCAATTTCGTGCCGGCGCTGAAGCGGACCGAATCGTGGGCCGCCAACATCGTCGCCACCGGCGGCTGTGTGGCGCTGTGGGGCTATCTGCTCTACACCGGGGTCAAGGATCCGTACGGCGGCATCCGCACGCTGTGGCCGCTGTTCGGCATCTCCAACCAGATGCTCGCCGGCATCGCGCTGATGCTCGGCACCGTGGTGCTGTTCAAGCTCAAGCGCGACCGCTACGCCTGGGTCACCATCGTGCCGGCGCTGTGGCTGCTGATCTGCACCACCTACGCGGGGCTGATCAAGATCTTCGACCCGAACCCGGCGCAGGGCTTCCTGGCGCAGGCGCACAAGTTCCAGGACGCGATCGCCAGCGGCACGATCACCGCGCCGGCCAAGACGGTGGCGCAGATGCAGCAGATCGTGACCAACGCCTACGTCAACACCGGGCTGACCGCGCTGTTCCTGTTCGTGGTGTTCTCCGTGCTGATCTACGCGGTGAAGACCATCCTCGCCGCCCGCCGCACCCCACAGCGCAGCGACAGGGAAACCCCGTACGTGGCCTTGCAGCCGCACCAGATGGCGGACCTGTAATGAGCGGTGCACTGGTTCCGGTCGGCCAGTACCAGGCGCACCGCCGGCTGTGGCGGCGCCTGGTGCAGACCGCGCGGCTGTGCTGCGGCATCCCCGACTACGACAACTACGTGCGGCACATGCTCGAGAAGCACCCGGACCGCGAGCCGATGGACTACAAGACCTTCTTCCGCGAGCGCCAGGAGGCAAGGTATGGCGGCAAGAGCGGATTCCGCTGTTGTTGAGGGGCTGGGATTAGGGAGTCGGGATTGGGGATTGGTGGGACGCCTGACGGCGTTTGGCGATTCGACCGGATCACACGGCGGCTCTCGTTCTGACGCGGCAATGCCTGGCGACAGGCATCGCCGCGGCGCTGTTGTAGGAGCGGCTTCAGCCGCGAGGCCTTACCGATAGCGCGTCGCGGCTGAAGCCGCTCCTACGAACAGAGCGACATTCCGCGATGCCAGGCACTCGCGGAAACCTCCCATTCCCGAATCCCGGCTCTTCAGGCCGCCGCGGCCCGCACCAGTTCCGCATAGGTTTGCGGCAGCTCGCGCATGTGTTCCATCACCGCGGCCACGCCGAGTTGGCGAAGGGTCGCCGCATGCCCGGCAGGAATGTGCGCGGCGCCGGTGAAGCCGATCACGGTCATGCCCGCGGCCAGCGCGGCACTGGCGCCGGTGGCGCTGTCCTCGATCACCAGGCAGCGCTCCGGCGCCACGTTCAATGTGCGCGCCGCCAGCTGATACACGTCCGGCGCGGGCTTGGGCCGCGCCACCATGTCGGCGCTGAAGATGCGCTCGCCGACGCGCTCGTGCAGGCCGGCACGCGCCACCGAGGCGACCACGCTCTCGCGCATGCTGTTGGAGGCGACGGCCAGCGGCAGCGGCAGCGCCAGCAAGGCCTCGCGCACGCCGTCGATCGGCTGCACTTCGGCCGCGATCAGCGCTTCGGAGCGCGCGCGGATCTCCTGATACAGGCCCGGCGGCAACGTCAGCGCGTACTGCCGTTGCACGCGCTGCACGATCTCCTGCGCGGTGAGGCCGAAGCTGCCGGCGAGAAAGCGTTCCAGTTCGGCCCGCGGCACATAGGCGCCCAGCGCGTCGAGCATCACTCGGTCGGCCAGCACTTCGCTGTCGACGAGCACGCCGTCGCAATCGCTGATCAACAGGTCGAAGGGGGTCGCCGTCATCGCGCGCTCCTTTGGGAAAACGTCATTATGCCGCTGCGCACATGTCCCTCGCCTGTGCGGCATCTGCAGCCGCGGCAGCGCATGCGTGCAGGAGGCGCACGCGGCGCTGCCTGTATGCCCTGCCCGTTCGCCGCCGCACCACATCGCGGCGCATCCCGACTGACGGGCGTTTGTTTCCGGTTAAACCACCATCCAGCTGGTGGGACGCCACCCGAGATCCGCAGACAGCGTCACAAAACTGGCGCAACACCGCCGCGATCGGCTGCTAGCATCGGGAGCGGCGCCAGGATCTGCGCCGTCATCCAGGACCGCGAACAGGAAAGGAGCCTTGCATGCGTACGCCCGTCCCCGCCCTGATCGCACTCGCGACCTCGCTGTTCTTCTCGGTCAGTTGCGCCGCACAGTCCGGCGCCAAGGAGCATTCCGCCATGTCAGCCTCGCTGCAGGATCATTCGGTCGCCTTTCGCGACCCCGCACTCGCCGACATCACCGCCGCCATCGCGCGCGGCGATGTCGCCCGCATCGCCGCCCTGGCGCCCAGCACGGATCTGTCCGCGCACGGCGACCAGAACGTCACCCTGCTCGAATGGGCCATCTGGAACGAACAGCCGCGCGCACTGGCGGCGCTGCTCGACGCCGGTGCCGACCCGTCGCTGCCGGGCATGGACCAGGAAACCGTGGTGCACATGGCGGCCATGGCCAAGGACCCGCAGTACCTGCAAGTGCTGCTGCAGCACGGCGCCCCGGTCGACCCGGTGAGCGCGCGCGCGCACTGGACGCCGCTGTTCCGCGCCGTGCAGAGCAAGCGCGACGCGCAGATCGAGATGCTGCTCAAGGCCGGCGCCGATCCGAAGCGGGTCGACGCCACCGGCAACTCGTTGCTGCACCTGGCCGCGCAGAGCAGCGCCGGCAACCCGTGGGTGCCCAAGCTGCTGCAGGCCGGTGTCGATCCGACCCTGCGCAACGCGCAGGGCAAGACCTTCCAGGCCTACTTCTTCAACACGCCCGAGCGCCTGCTCAACGCCAACGCGCAGCAGACCCGCAACGACGTGCGCGCCTGGCTGAACGCCCACGCCATCCCCTTGGAAGCGACCCGCTGATGCGGTCGGTCACCCTCTTCGCACGGAGCCGCGCATGAACCAGAGCGATCTTTCCCCGTCCGATCCGTCCACCTCGTTCTCCGAGGCCGTCCGCGGCCAACAGCCACAGGCCGTGGACCGGCAACTGCCGCCGCTGCTGCAGGACCTCTACCACACCGCGGCCGAGCGCCGTGCCGGCGGCGCCGAGACCTTCGCCGCGCTGCCCGATGGCTGGTCACGCATGGACGACGCCGCGCTGCAGCGCGCCGGCATCGACCCGAGCCTGCAGCACGACGCCAAGAGCGGCTTCGATGCCGCGTTCTACCGCAACCCGCAGGGCAACGTGGTGCTGGGGTTTTGCGGCACCGACGAACTGAAGGACTGGAAACACAACCTCGGCCAGGGCCTGGGCTTCTCCGACGCGCAATACGCCTCGGCGATCCAGCTCGGCAGCCAGGCCAAGCAGGCCTTCGGCGAGAACCTGCTGATCTCCGGGCACTCGCTGGGCGGCGGCCTGGCCGCGGCGTCCTCGATGGTCAACGACGTGCCGGCGGTGACCTTCAATGCCGCCGGCGTCAACAACAAGACCCTGGAGCGCGAGGGCCTGGACGCCGAGGCCGCCAAGGCCTACGCCGCCGACGGGCTGATCCGCGGCTACCACGTCAAGAACGAACTGCTGACCTACCTGCAGGAAGACAACCTGCTCACCCGTGGGCTGATGCCCGACGCCGCCGGCCGCCAGATCCAGTTGCCGGAACCGGACCCGCTGTCGTTCGGCCAGCGCCTGATCCCCGGCATGATGCTCAAGCACCGCCTGGACCTGCACGGCATCGATTCGGTGATGAAGGCCGAGGACCTGGCGCAGAACCAGAGCCAGCGCCAGGCGGAATCGGGCACGCTGTCGACCGGCAGCCGCCTGTTCAACGACGCGGTGGTGCAGTTGGACGGGCAGCGCGAGCGGCTCGGCCTGCACGACGACGCGGCCTTCCTCAACACCGCCGCCAGCGTCGCCGCGCGCGCCGGCCAGGACGGCCTGCAGCGCATCGACCAGGTCCTGCCCAGCCGCGACGGCGACCGCCTGTTCGCGGTCCAGGGGCAGCCGGAGAACCCGGCGCACCTGCGCAGCCAGGTGCAGACCGCGGCCGCGGCCCACGAGCCGTCGCAGGCCAACGTCGGCCAGTTGCAGCAGCAGAACCTGCAGGCGCCACCGCAACAACAGGAAGAACGGCAGCGCAGCGTGGCGATGCAGTAGTCGCTAGCAGTGGGCCGCATCGCGGCAGGCGTCCACGGAGACGCCTGCCGCGGCGGCCGACTAAGGACCCCTGCCTGCACTGGCCCTGCCCCACTCGCCGGCATGAGCCGGATGACGCATGCGTCGCCGGATGCGGCCCCCCGCTGAAGGGAGCTTCTACTAACTACGGACGCTGCCTGTAGGAGCGGCTTCAGCCGCGACAGGCTTGACCAGGAATGCCTGTCGCGGCTGAAGCCGCTCCTACACGGGCAATGGCGCGTCCCGCCGAGCGACAGCAAAGCGCGTCATTCGAGGTGCACCGAAGACGCGCCATCCCCGCGAGGCGATTGCGCAAGGTCGGCGGCGTGCGTGTCATGCGCCGCGGCGTGTCCGCCCATCATCGTCCGGACTCTCCCTCGTCCAGGCCACGCAGATCGCGTTCGATCTCGGCCAGGCGCCGATGCTGCGCAGAGCGCTCGAACCAGACCGGCCAGCGCAGCGATGCCACCACCAGGGCAACCGAGATCGCCAGCCCTGCCAGCAGATTCGCCAGCACCACCGCCGGACGCAGCACCCACAGATCCACGCCCGCCGCGTACAGCAGCAAGCTCAGTGCCGGCACCCACATGACGCCGCCGCACGCGAACAGGACGCGATCGCTGCGCAGCCGCGTGCGGCGCAAGCGCACGATCGCCTGCTGGCTGTCGGCGATCGGGCCGGCGTAGTCGATCGCGCCGATGCGCCGCAGCTGCACGGCCGCGGTCAACAGCAGCGCCAGGCCGTAGCCGTGCAAGGCGAGGCCGTAGGCGACCAGATGCCAACTCCCCCAATGGTCGGTCCAGGCCACCCCGCCCCACAGACTGAACAACAGGCCGATCGCCAACTGCAGCCACTGCGCGCCGGCGAGCAACCGCATGCGCCGGCCGATGCCGTGCAGCCCGCGCACGCGCTGCAGCGCATCGCTCCGCGCCGTCTGCCGTTCCAGTTGCCGGCCGTAGTCGATCCAGGCCGTCTTGAGTTCATCGAGTTCCATTGCCGTCTCCTCGGTTGCCGCCGGTGGTGCGGCGCAGTTGATCCTTGATGCGGCCCAGGCGGGTCGCCACGTTGCCTTCGCTCGTGCCCAGCACCTCGGCGCATTCGCGCTGGCTGCATCCGTCCAACTGCAGCAACAGCAGCGCGCGATTGACGGGGGACAACAGGCGGATCGCCTGCTGCAGCAGCGCCACGCGCTGGCGCGCTTCGATATCGACGTCCTGCGCCCCCATCGCGTCCGGTGCGTACTCGGCTGCCACTTCACGATCGCGATGGCGGCTGCGCCGCTGGTGCGAGATCGCCACGTTCAGCGCGACGCGGTACATCCAGGTGGAAAACGGCCGCGCCGGATCGTAGGACGGCCACGCGCGCCACAGCGCGGCAGCGATCTCCTGGGCCAGATCCTCGCGGTCGTGGTAGCCCAGGCCATAGCTGGCGGCAATCTTGTAGACGATGCCGCGGTGCGCGCGCAGCAGGTCGGTGAAATCGGAGGCGGCGCGGGGCGACATGACGGTGCCGATGGGAAGGTTGTCGAGGTGATACGCGCCAGCGGGCGAAACCTCACACCGGCCGCAGTCGCCGCCGCAGCAAGCGGCGGCCGACCGTCACGCCGCCGCGGCTCAGCCGGCGCCGGCCATCGCGCGCAGCACGATGCCCACCACGTAGGCCAGATAGGTGCCGGTGGCGTAGCCCATCGTGCCCAGCAGCACGCCGACCGGCGCCAGCGCCGGATGGAACGCGGCGGCCACCACCGGCGCCGAGGCCGGGCCGCCGACGTTGCTCTGCGAGCCGATCGCGAAGTAGAAGAACGGCACCCGCAGCAGCTTGCCCAGCGCCAGCAGCAGCAGGACGTGCACGATCAGCCAGATCAGGCCGAGCGCGAAGATCCAGGGCCGGTCGAACAGCGCCAACAAGTCCATCTGCATGCCGATGCAGGCGATCAGGAAGTACAGCAGCAGCGTGCCGATGCGCGAGGCGCCGGCGCCCTCGAGGGTGCGCGCGCGGGTGAAGCTGAGCAGCAGGCCGAAGGTGGTCGCCAGCACCACCACCCACACGAACGGGGAGCCGAGGCTGAACTGTTTGGCCCAGCTGACGTTGGCGTCGAACCAGGCCGCCGCCGGCGTGGCGATCGCATGCGCCAGGCCGA
Organism: Xanthomonas sp. 3307; assembly: GCF_014199735.1. Taxonomy (NCBI): domain Bacteria; kingdom Pseudomonadati; phylum Pseudomonadota; class Gammaproteobacteria; order Lysobacterales; family Lysobacteraceae; genus Xanthomonas; species Xanthomonas sp. 3307. The sequence goes on from NZ_JACHOG010000001.1 coordinate 364,409, forward strand.
CCGCGCCGAACGCCACGCCGACGATCAGCATCAGGTCGGTGAGGCTGGCCACGCGTTCGTGCTGGGCCTGGAAGTGCGCGATGCGTTGCTTGAGGTCGTCGATACCGCGGGTGTCGGCGCCGCTGCGCGCGTCGATGGCCGGCGCACGCTGTGCAAGAAAGATCAGCAGCGCCATCCACACGTAGCCGACGCCGACGTCGACCACGGCGAACTGGCCGAAGGTGGTGGCGTCGACCTGGAACACTTCGCGCATCGCCAGCATGTTGGCGCCACCCCCGATCCAGCTGCCGGCCAACGCCGCCATGCCGGCCCAGGTGTCGCCGGCCACGGTGACCGGGTGCAGCCACTTCATGATCTGGAACGCCACCACCGCGCCGAGCATGATGCTGAAGGACGCGCCCAGGTACATCGCCACCAGCTTCGGCCCCAATCGCAGGATGCCCTTGAGATCGACGGTGAGGGTGAGCAGCACCAGTGCCGCCGGCAGCAGCACGTCGCGCGCGACCGGGTTGTAGAGCGAGTTGTGCTGTCCGTCGATCAGCCCGACGGTGTTGTAGATGCCCGGAATCAGGTAGCACAGCAGCAGTGCCGGCACGATGCCGTAGAAGCGCTTCCAGAATCCCGACGGCCGCGCCGCGGTCCAGAACACCGCGCCCAGCGTGGCGGCGATCAGGCCGAAGATGACGATGTCGTTGGTGATCAGGGGCGTCGAGGGCATCGGGCGATGGGGCCGGGATTGGGGATTGGGGATTGGGGATTCGCGATTGGAGGTTGGAGGTTGGAGGTTGGAGATGAAAACAGGGATCGAAAGAAAGCAGCAGGTTGAGTTCGCCGCATGGGAGCGCCGCAAGCAGCCTGCTTTTTGTGGGAGGGGCTTCAGCCCCGACGCTTTACCAATGAAGCGTCGGGGCTGAAGCCCCTCCCACAACGGCTAACGGATCGCTGGGAGCGCAGGGAAAAATCCCGAATCCCGAATCCCCAATCCCGGGACCTGGGCCATGACCCAGAACGGGGGCCCAGGAAACCCGAGCCCCAGGTCCCCTCACTGCCCGATATGCTGCTTCAGCCAGCCGTTGACCGTGTCGTGCCACAACAGGCTGTTCTGCGGCTTCAGCACCCAGTGGTTCTCGTCCGGGAAGTACAGGAACTTGGACTCGATGCCCTTGCGCTGCAGCGCGCCGAACGCGGCCAGGCCCTGCTCCATCGGGATGCGGAAATCCTGCTGGCCATGGATCACCAGCATCGGCACCTTCCACTTGTCCACGTGCAGGATCGGGTTGAACTTCTCGTAGCCGGCCGGGTTCTGCCACGGCGTGCCGCCGTTCTCCCACTCGCTGAACCACAGTTCCTCGGTGGCGTAACCCATCATGCGGTTGTCGAACACGCCGTCGTGGTCGACCAGGCACTTCCAGGGCTTGTTCCAGTTGCCGGCCATCCAGTAGACCATGTAGCCGCCGTAGCTGGCGCCCAGCGCACAGGCCTTGTCGCCGTTGAGGAAGCCGTACTGCTTCTGCGCCGCGTCCCAGCCCTTCTGCAGGTCTTCCAGCGGGCGGTCGCCCCAGTGCTGGCTGATCGCATCGGTGAAGGCCTGGCCATAGCCGGTGGAACCGTGGAAGTCGATCATCACCACCGCGTAGCCCTGCCCCGCGTAGGTCTGCGGGTTCCAGCGATAGCTCCAGCCGTTGCCGAAACTGCCTTGCGGGCCGCCGTGGATCAGGAACGCGACCGGATAGGTCTTGCCTTCCTGGTAGTTGTACGGCTTGACCACGTAGCCGTGCACGGTGTCGTTGTTCCAGCCCTTGAACGAGAACTGCTCGTAGTCGCCGAACTTCACGTCCGGCAGCATCTCGCCGGCGCTGGGGGTGATGGCGCGCGGCTGCTGGCCGTTGGCGTCGGCGACCATGATCTGGTCGCCGCTCTTGAGGCTGTTGCGGGTGAAGGCCAGCGTATTGCCGGCCAGCACCGGCGCGCCGACGCTGCCGTCGGCGGCCACGGTGCGCACCTTGCCGCTGGCCACGTCGACCGCGAACAGCGGGTGCTGGCCCATGTCGTCGGCGGTGGTGTACACGGTGGTGCCGTCTGCCGACAGCACGATGTCGCCGGCGGAACGGTCCCACTGCGGGGCGATCTCGCGGGTCTTGCCGCTGGCCACGTCCATCGCCATCAGGCCGAAGCGGTCGGCTTCGAAACCGGGACGCTTCATGGCGCGGTAGTACAGGGTCTTGCCGTCGGCGGAGAACACCGGGCCGGCGTCCCAGGCCGGGTTGGCCGCGGTCAGGTTGACCGGCGCAGCCTTGCCGGCGGCATCCAGCCGGTACAGGTCGAAGTTGGTCGACCACGGCTCTTCGCGGCCGGCCACGCGCACGCTGGCGACCAGCGACTGCCCGTCCGGCGCCCAGGTGTAGTCCTCGCTGCCGCCGAACGGCTTGGAAGGGATGTCGCCGGCCAAGGTCACGCTGACCGCCGAGGCACCGGCCACCGGCTTGGCCTTGGCGCCGGCCGGCAACGGCGCGACGAACAGGCTGTTGCGGCGGCCGTCGTTCCAGGTGTCCCAGTGGCGCACGAACAACTGGTCGAACACCACGCCGGTGGCCTTGGACTGCTTCTTGGCATCCAGGCGCTTCTGCGTGCAGGCCAGGTCCGAGCCGCAGTCCTGGAACACGCCGGCGCTGAAGGCCACGCGGTCGCCCTGCGGGGCGACGTGGTAGCTGTCCACGTCCAGCGCGAAATCGGTGAGCTGGCGCGGCGCGCCGCCGGCCAGCGGCAGCGCATACAGCTGCTGGCGGCCGGACTTGGCGCTGAGGAAGTACACGGTCTTGCCGTCGGCCGACAGCTCCGGCGAGTTGACGTTCCAGCCTTCCGGGGTCAGCCGCTTCGGCGGCGCCGCATCGCGGGTGCGCAGATCGCGCAGCCACAGGCTGGTGCTGGACTTCTCCAGCGCCTTGTCCATCTGCCGCTTGGCGAAGATCACCGTACCGCCATCGGGCGTCAGCAGCGGCGAGGACACCCGGTCCAGCGCGACCATGTCGCGGACATCGAAACCGCGGGTGGCGGCCAGCGCAGGCAGCGCGGTCAGCAGGGCCAGGGGCAGCAAGGCGTAGCGCAGGGTCATCGGGCGTCTCCGGAACACGGCAAAACGTCGATGGTAGGGGCCGCGGCGGGCATGGCGCAAAGGACTGAAGTCATGGAAGAGCCGGGAATGGGGAATCGGGATTGGGGATTGACAAGCGCGAGGCGCTGGCTCGTGACGTGCAGGAGGCCGATGCCGGCGCTGGCGTTGGTGGTGAGACGGACAGCGGCAAGCGCGCGACTGGTGCGATGCGGTGTTGGGTCCACGCGATGCACGCGGCGCGGGCAGCCAGCGAGACGCTGATGGGACGGCACGCGCGGTGCGCTGACGCGGCCGCAAAAGCGAAGCCCGGCGTCAGCCGGGCTTCGGATGTTGCGTTGCGGGATGCTGTTGCGCTGGTTATGCGCGCGGCGCAGCCGCGGCCTCGCCCTTGCGGCCGGTGCGGTACAGCAGCCAGCCGACGAAGGCCAGCAGCGCCAGGCCGTACCACTGGTTGAGGTGGAACGCTTCCGGCAGCGCCAGCACGTCGGCGTGGCCCGAGGCCACGATCGGCACCGCGATGGCGATGCCCATCAGCGCCTCGCCGGTGATCAGGCCCGCGGCGAACAGCGTGCCCGGACGGTGCACGCGGTCGCGCCCCTCTTCGTCGTCGGCACGGATCTTGTGGAAGCGCTCGACCAGATGGGTCAGCAGGCCGCCGAGGAAGATCGGCACCATCAGTTCCAGCGGCAGGTAGATGCCGATCGCCGCGGCCAGCACCGGCACGCGGAAGCGCTTGCCGGTCTTCTTCAGCCACTCGTCCAGGGCGATGATCGCCGCGCCGACGCCGGCGCCGATGCCGATCATGGTCCATGGCAGCTCGCCGCCGAACAGGCCCTTGGCCACCGACGCCATCAGCGTGGCCTGCGGCGCCGCCAGCGCATTGGGATGCTGCGGCGTGGCCGCGCCGATGCCGTAGGCCTGGGCCAGCAGGTTCAGCACCGGCGCCATGATCAGCGCACAGGAGAACGCGCCGATCGCCAGCATCAACTGCTGCTTCCATGGCGTGGCGCCGACCAGGTAGCCGGCCTTGAGATCCTGCAGATTGTCGCCACCCACTGCGGCAGCGCAGCACACCACCGCGCCGATCATGATCGCGGCGACCGCGCCGATCGGCGAATCGCGCCCGAGCAGCAGCACCAGCACCGCCGAGGCGAACAGGATGGTGGAGATGGTGATGCCGGAGACCGGGTTGTTCGACGAGCCGATCAGGCCGGCCAGGTAGCCGGACACCGAGACGAACAGGAAGCCGGCGACGATCATGATGATGGTCATCGGCACGCTGACGTGCCACTGGCCGACGATGGCCTGGTACAGGCCCAGCAGCGGAAGCGTGCACAACAGCAGCGCCACCAGCATCCACTTCATCGGCAGGTCGCGATCGGTCTCGGCCACCGCTTCGCCGCCGGTGCTCTTGCGCGCCGCAGCGAAGCCGCTCTTGACGCCCGACAGCAACGACTTGCGCAGCGAGAACAGCGTCCACACGCCACCGATCAGCATCGCGCCCACGCCCAGGTAGCGCACCTTGGCCGCCCAGATCCCGAACGCGGCCTCGGCCGCCGGCGCATTGGCCAGGCTCTGCGCCAGCGCCGGATCAGAGTTCATGAAGAACTGCTGGTACAGCGGGATGGCCAGATGCCAGGACAGGATCGAACCGGACAGCACCACGATGCCGACGTTGAGCCCGACGATGTAGCCCACGCCCAGCAGCGCCGGCGACAGGTTGGTGCCGACGTAGCCGACCATCTTGCTGCTGCCGATGTACGCGGCCTGCGCCCAGGTATCCGGGATCACCTTCAGGCCGCTGGCCGCACCGAGCTTGACCAGCCCGCCGATGGCCGCCGACAGGCCCAGGATCTTCAGCCCCGGCCCGGGGTTCTCGCCGGCCTTGAGCACTTCCGCGGCGGCCTTGCCTTCCGGGAACGGCAGCGGATCCTCGACGATCATCGAACGCCGCAGCGGCACCGAGAACAGCACCCCGAGCAGTCCGCCCATGCCGGCGATGCCCAGCACCCACCAGTACTTGAAGTCCGGCCAGTAGCCCATGATCACCAGCGCCGGGATGGTGAAGATCACCCCCGCCGCGATCGAGGAACCGGCCGAGGCGCCGGTCTGCACGATGTTGTTCTCGAGGATGGAGCCGCCGCCCAGCAGGCGCAGCACCCCCATCGACACCACTGCCGCCGGAATCGCGGTGGCGATGGTCAGGCCGGCGAACAGACCGAGATAGGCATTGGCGGCGGACAGCACCACGGCCAGCACGATCGCCAGCACCACGGCACGGAACGTGAGCTGGCGCGGCGCGGCAGCGTTGTTCATGGTTACCCCTGAAACGACAAAAACGCTTTGCACGCTAGCGTCTGGGGCGGGGCAAGTCCAGCTTCCTGGTGCCCAGCTTGTGGCACATGCCTGGGAGGCTGGGATTGGGGATTGGGGATTGGGGATTCGTAGAAGCAGCAGTACTCAGCGGCAGATGGTTGCCCCTCTCCCACCGGGAGAGGGGTTGGGGTGAGGGTACGGCAACACGCAGCGCATGCAATCCTTGCCTGCCCTGCCCGACCCTCATCCGCCCCTGCGGGGCACCTTCTCCCGGCGGGAGAAGGAACCGCTGCAGCCCCTCTCCCACCGGGAGAGGGGTTGGGGTGAGGGTACGGCGACACGCAGCGCATCCAATCCTTGCCTGCCCTGCCCAACCTCATCCGCCCCTGCGGGGCACCTTCTCCCGGCGGGAGAAGGAACCGCAGCAGCCCCTCTCCCACCGGGAGAGGGCTTGGGGTGAGGGTACGGCAACGCGCAGCGCACCAATCCTTGCCTGCCCTGCCTGACCCTCATCCGCCCCTGCGGGGCACCTTCTCCCGACGGGAGAAGGAACAGCAGCAGCCCCTCTCCCAGCGGGAGAGGGGTTGGGGTGAGGGTCCGACCTCGCGCGACACCGCACGTGCCGCGGACCGCCATTCGAGCGAGCGCCGGCCCCCCTATACTCCGCCGCCTGCCTCCTGCGCCGAGAGTCGCCGTGTCCGTGTCCTCCCTGCCGTTGCGCGACGCGCGCGACGATTTCCTCGGCCATCCCAAGGGCGTCTACGTCTGCTTCTTCACCGAGATGTGGGAGCGCTTCTCCTTCTACGGCATGAAGGCGCTGCTGTTGCTGTACCTGACCAAGTACCACCTGTTCGGCGACGACGCGGGACTCGACCTGCTCGGCGCCTACGGCGGCCTGGTGTACTGCGTGCCGGTGCTCGGCGGCCTGCTCGCCGATCGCTGGCTGGGCATGCGCAAGGCGGTGGTGTTCGGCGGCCTGCTGCTGGTGCTCGGCCACATCGGCATGGCCTTCGAGGGTCACGCCGCCACCCGAATCAACGACGAGGTGGTGCGCGACACCGCATCCCTGGGCGTGACCTACCTGTCGCTGGCGCTGATCATCATGGGCGTGGGCTTCCTCAAGCCCAACATCTCCACCATCGTCGGCAAGCTGTATCCGGCCGACGACCCGCGCCGCGACGCCGGCTTCTCGCTGTTCTACGCCGGCATCAACCTCGGCGCCCTGTTCGCCTCCCTGGTCTGCGGCTTCCTCGGCGAAGCGTACGGCTGGCGCTACGGCTTCGGGGCGGCCGGCATCGGCATGCTGCTCGGCCTGGGCATGTTCCTGTGGGGCCAGAAGTACCTGCACGGCCACGCCGAACCGGCGCATCCGGCACTGCTGCGCGAGCGCGTGCTCGGCGTCCCGCGCGAATGGGCGATCTACCTGTGCGCCGTGCTGGGCGTGCTGCCGGTGGCCGCCTTGATGTGGGCCGCGGCCAACGGCGCCTTCAGCCTGGGCGGGGAAATCTCCCTGGCCCTGTTGCTGATGCTGCTGGTGCTCGGCGCGGTGCTGCTGTGGTTCGCCTGGTTCACCGGCACCCAGTGCACCCCGGTGCAGCGCCAGCAGATGATCGCGCTGATGGTGCTGATCGCGATGGCGCTGGTGTACTTCACCCTGTACGAGCAGACCTACGGCTCGTGGGTCACCTTCACCGACCGGCTGATGACCAAGGACATCGTGCCATCGCTGGTGATCCGCGGCGGCACGCCCCTGCCCTGGTCGATCGCCTCGCTGCTGCTGGCGCCGCTGGGCTTCGTGCTGGCGGCCTCGCTGTCCGACCGCCGCCCCGGCTCGTCCGCGCCGCGGCGGCTGTTCGTCGCGGTCAGCGCGCTGATGCTGCTGTTCCTGATCCGCGACTGCCTGGTGCTGCCGCAGACCGCCGGCTCGCTGACCTACCTGGGCGCGCTGTTCCTGGTGCTGCTGGCGCCGCTGTTCGCCGCGCTGTGGGCGTGGCTGGCGCGGCGCGGACGCGAGCCGTCCAAGCCCGCCAAGTCGGCAATGGGACTGTTGCTGGCCGGCCTGTCCTTCGTGCCGCTGGCGCTGGCCGCGCAACAGGTCGGCGCGACCGGACAGATGGCGAGCGTATGGTGGCTGGTGCTCGCCTATTTCGTGCTGGAGGCCGGCGAAATGTGCCTGTCGCCGGTCGGCCTGTCGGCGGTGACCCAGCTCGCAGTGCCGCGCGTGGTCAGCCTGATGATGGGCACCTGGTTCCTGGCCACCGCCTTCTCCGAGGCGCTGGCGGCGCTGTTCGGCAAGCTCGCCGCGATCGAGGTGCCGGACGGCCAGACCCTCAACGTCGCCGACGCCGCGGCCAAGTACGCGCATCTGTTCTGGCTGCTGCTGTGGATCGGCGTGGGCTGCGCGGTGCTCGCCTTCCTGGCCGCGCCGCTGCTGCGGCGGATGATGCACGGAGTGCGCTGAGCGGCTGCGTCGCCTGAGCGGCGACGCAGCCGGCTCAGATATCGACGCGCACGCATCTGACGTGGTCAGTGCCGACCACGACGATAAGACCGCGAGTCGCACTGAGCCAAAAAAATCCAAACGGGCCGCGCTCACTTCCAGGCCCCAACCGTTCGCACAGATAAGTCTGGCCGCTACCGCGTTACTGGCGCCGCCTTTTCACATCGATCAGCGGCACATGATACAAACGGACATAAATTGCCACATCGCGAGACAGTAACGTGTCTTGGCTGCCCATTAACGATACATGGGCGATACATTAAGAACATAAAGGCAGTTTTCTTTTTAAAACACCTGATTTAACAAGTTTCATGTGAAACCATGAAATTCGGCAAACTTGTTTTGCCGTAGGCGCAGTGATAGGTTCTGTTCGTCGCCGCATGACGACGACATCTAAAAAAAGGAGTTTTGTGATGAAAATCCAAGATGGCAAGCTTGAGAAACAAGAGTCCCTCTCCAATCCTTTCGCTGTCCAGCTCGACGAACCCATGCAAAATATCGCAGCGCCCGGCGTCTGCGAGATGAAGCCCTATCTGGGCGACGATTCTCGCTGGTACTCCACGCAGCCGGGCGGCTAAAACGACGACGATTCGATCGATACGTCGCGATGAAGAACGCCGCCATCAGGCGGCGTTCTTTTGTTCGAAAACGCGGTCACCACACGACACCGCTCTCAGGCAGTCGATCTCCATGATCAAGGCCACCATTGCCTTTTCCGACCTCGAGCAATCGCCGCTGTGGCAGAACGACACCCTGTACCTCGGGAAAAGCCAGATCGTCCCCTACCATCACCCCGCTGTGGAAACCGTTGTAGTCCGCACGCAGGGACAGTGGTTCGCCACGGTGCGCGAACGTTGCACGGAAATCGAATGGAAAAAAGACGATACGGGCATTCTGGTCGATGCCGATCGATTCAACCAGCTCTACAAAGAGGCTTTGCTATGGCCGCTCGATTATCTCATGATCGAAGTGGCCCAGGCCGGATGCCGATTGAAGCTGCGCGCCGGCCTGCTCGGATCGGCGCCAGTCTACTGCCGGGTCTCCGATGACGCAGTAGAAATCTCCTACGATCTGGCCGACTTTTTTTCCCGATCCACCACCATTGATTTGGAGATGGCCAGCCGGCGTCTCGCACTCGGCGCGGATTATTCCGCCAGGCAGTTGTTTTCGGGCGTTCTGATGCTGACGGAACGCGCCACGCTTTACGCGGAGCCGGGCAAGGTCCGTTACGTCTACCCCTCGCCTGCAGAAACCGTAGCGCCTTCCGATGACGCATTGAGCGACTACGGCATGGAGCGATTCGGGCAACTGTTGCATCGCGCGGTTTCGATTCGACCCGCGTCGAAACAGGTGGCCGTCGAGTTGAGCGGGGGCATGGACTCGGCGACTGTTGCATGCGCGCTGACGCGATCGCAGCACAACATCGTAAGCCTGGGAATCTTGCTCGATGCGGGATCCAGTCAGAACCAGGTCGAACGTCGCCGCCTGCTTGTCGAAACGCTGGGTCTTCGCGACACGGCGGTCAATATCGACGCGTTCCCGCCGACGCTCGATCTGCAACCGAGTGCGAGCCGACCGGACTATCCCCTTGCCGAGTTCTACCTCGAAGCGTTCGAAAGCGTGTGGGACAGTGCTCAAGCGCAGGGCAGCGATCGGCTTTTCACCGGCATTGGCGGAGACCAGTTGTTCCCGACGTATCGGAACGAGGAACACTCCACCGGCAGCCGCAATGGCATTGTGGCCGCAGAAGCCAAGCGGCGCGCGGACCTATTGTTGACGCCCCGAGCGCTCAATGCATCGCGTTCGCTCAATGGATTCGATGCGCCCGCCGGACCTTTATCTGCCTCGGTGTTGGCCTCGAGCATGTGCCAGGCTCCGCATCTGCTGCGGCGAGGCCTTTGGCCGGTCAATCCGCTAAGCGATCCACATCTGGTTGCTTTTTGTCGGCGCCTGCCGCTCGAGAGCCGGAAAGATCGAGAAACGATGTGGCGATATCTACAGGCCAACGTAGGCGACATATTTCCACGAAATTATTGCAAGGAAACGTTCGCCCATGTCCTGCCTGAGCTGATCGCACATCACGCCAAGACGATCGCCATGCAGCTGAGCGAATGCGCCCTTGCCGACTTTGGGCTGGTCAACCGCGACGCCGTACTGCAACTGCTGGACGAGTTGGTGGCGACGCGCGCACGTCCGCTGACGGCGCCGTTGATCTCGTTCCTTTGGCTGGAGCGCTTCGTCCGGCAGTTTGCCTGACAATCCCATGCGGCAGGCGCGGACGTCGCGTTCTCAGCCTACGATCGAGGCGCCGGACGGCCAGAGCGGCAAGATCGACCAGCCATGGAAGCAGGTGACCAATTCGGCAAGACCCCGAAGTGCCAGTTGGTCACGCTGAACTATGGAGCCCAACCGTCATCAGTGCGGCCCGGAAGCACCGGACCGCACTGATGCCGCACAGCTGTGGCGCCTGGCGCCTCAAACGTATCGCCGGGGAAAACCACTTACGGTTTCGTCGCCGCCGGCGCCGCCTGCGCACCGCCCAGCGACTTGCTCAGAAACGCCAGCAGCCGGGTGTAGAACTCGCGACGGTGTTCCTCGGTATAGAAGCCATGTCCCTCGGTCGGGACATACAGCGTTTCCACCGGCACCCCGGCCTTCTTCAGCGCGGCTTCCATCTTCTTGGAGTGCTGGATCGGCGCAGTCTGATCCTCGCCACCAGCGGCCAGAAATACAGGCACCTTGATCTTGTCGGCCAGATTCACCGGTGAGATCGCCGCCAATTCGTTGCCCGTCCCCATCCATTCACGCAAGAAATTCTGGCTGGAATCGCGCAGTTGGGCGTCGCCCCTGACATACATCATCGGCAAGTCGTAAACACCCACATAACCGGCCGCGCAGCGATACAGCGTCGGCTCCTTGGCCACGCCCATCAACGACGCATAGGCGCCATAGCTGGCTCCGTAAATGCAGATGCGCTGCGGATCAGCGACGCCCTGATCGATCGCCCAGCGCGTGGCGTCGGTGACGTCGTCCTGCATCTTGCCGCCCCATTGGCCGGCGCCGGCCTGCTGGAACGCGCGCCCGTAGTTGCCGGAACCCCGATAATTGATCTGCAGCACCGCATAACCGGCAGTGGCCAGGATCTGCGCCTCCTCGTCGAACATGCCCGTATCGAACTCGCCGAACGGGCCGCCATGCGGCATCACCACCATCGGCACCTTGCCAGACTTGGCCGCTGCCGGCAGCGTCACGAACCCATGCAGCGGCAGGCCATCTCGCGCTTGCAACGCGATCGGCCGCACCTCGGCCAGCTTGGTCGACTGCAACGCGGCACGGCGCGCGAACACGAAATCGGCCTTCTTGGCGACGGTGTCGAACAGGTAGAACTCACCCGGATTACGCCCCGACTGCACGTTGACCAGATTGAGCCGGCCGTCGCGGGTGCTTGAGGTGACGTAGACCGCCTGCCCGGGGAAGGCCGCTTCCAGCGAGCGCTGGGTCTTGGCTTCGGGCGAATTCGCGTCGAAGAACAGACTCCGCGGCTTGTCGCCCAATACCTCGATCCCCACCGGGACACGGGTGCCATGACGATACATGATCGCAAAAGGATCGGCCAGGGCATCGCGCGCCACTGCCTTTCGGTCGCCAGTGTCCACATTCCAGGACTCGATCGCGTCGCTACCTTTGGCCTGCTCGACTCGAAGGTAGGCGAGGCGCCCATCCTCGGAAAAACCGATCGGTGTCTCTACGTGATGGCTGACGCTTTCGTCATTGATCAGTTTCCATTCGCTGCCCTGCGCATCGCGGTAGAACAGTTTATTGGCATTGTCCGCGTCGGCGCCCCAGGCAAAACGCACTTTGCCTTGGTCATCGGAAAAAAAATTCGCCCTACGAACGCTTGGCGAACCGACCAATGCGCGCCTGCGGCCGCTGTACACATCCATGACCTCAGTACGGCTGTAAGGGTCCTTGCTTACACTGAAGGGGCGTACACGAATGATGACATTACGATCATCGCCGGGCAGCGGGCCAACCATGTCGGCAATGACATCTTCCACCTTCTTGGTCTGGATCAGCGTTCCCGGCCCGTTGCCGGTGACGCGCTGCCCCACCAAAAGCTCCGCAGCGCCGCCATCGACGTTGATCGCGAACAGCTCTCCGGTTCCCCACGGCCGATCCCGCTGTCCTATCTTTTGGACCATGTTGAACAGCACGCGGGTGTCGTTGACCCACACGAAGTCGGAGACATGCGTGTTCTTCTCCATCGAGAAGCTGCCGACGATCTTGTTGTCGGATCGGCGCATGATCGCGAGCGCGGTCCGATCCTCAAGCGGCACCGTCGCCGCGTAATACTCACCGGTCGGCGACAGCTTCAGTGTTTCGACCTGCTCCTTGACCAGATAAGGCGCCAGATCCACCTGCGCCCATGCATTCCCCGCTCCCAGCAGACACAACAACGCGACTGCGCGCAGTCCCCTTTTCATTCCCTGTTCCCCTGTTCCTGTTGGCGTGACGTTCGCGTGAAGTTTAATCCAGGCGCTTGTCCGATGGCGTACCGGAACCTGGGCGCCGACCTCCGGCAACCTCGGGGCTGGAAACCCAAAAGGGCATGCAGCCTGAAGCCCCATGCCCTCATCTGCCACGGAAATGGCGGCGCGCACCGATCAAGCGCATCGCCCCATATCCCCGCCGTCATTTACCCCCTCGGCGCACCGGTCGACCCGCGCACCATCAAGCTGAAATCCAGCGTCTGCTGCAACGGCACGTCCACCTTTTCGATGATCGCGAGCAGCAGGTTGACCGCGCGGACGCCGATTTCGCGCATGGGCTGCCGGATGGTCGTCAATGGCGGCGTGAGGTAACTGGACGAGGCCAGGTCGTCGAAGCCGACGATGGACAGGTCGTCCGGCACGCGGATACCCAGGTCGCGGCAGGCCGCCAGGGCACCCAGTGCCATCTGATCGCTGAAACAGAAGATCGCGGTCGGCGCGGGTGTACGGCCCAATAGCGCCATCGCCGCCGCATGGCCGGATTCGACGGAGAAGTCGCCCGGCACGACGGTCAGGTTGCGCAGACGGCCGCGTGCCTTGGCGGAAGCGCGGACCCCTTCCAGTCGCTGCTGATGCAAGGGATTATCGGGCGGGCCACCCACCACGGCGATCCGCGCGTGCCCCAGTCCATACAGGTGTTCCATCACGGCGCGCGCGGCAGCCGCGTTGTCGATGTGGACGCTGGGAATCCCCAGCGCCGGGTCGAACTCGCAGCCGTTGACCACCGGCGCGGCGGCGCCCTGCTGCTTGACGATCTCACGCGCCGTCGGCGGCAGGCGATGTCCCAGCACGATCAGGCCGTCCGCCTCGTTGCGTGGGAGCATCTGCGCGTAGCGCTCCTCGCGGTCGGGCTGGTGCTGGGTATCGCCCAGCAGCACAGCGTAGCCGACCGCCTGCGCGGCGTCCTCCGCGCCCTGCAGGATCTGGGCGAAGAAGGGATTGGCGATGTCCGGGACGGTGACCAGGAGCTTGCCGCTGCGCTGGGTCTTCAGCGTCCGGGCCACCGTGTTGGGGACATAGCCCAGCGCGGCGGCGGCCTGCTCGATGCGCGCGCGCGTGGCGGGCAGGACTTTTTCCGGCCGGGAGAGCGCCCGCGACACCGTGCCCGCGGTGACGCCGACGTGCTTTGCGATGTCGTAGATGGTGGTCGCCATGAACTGAGCTCTTGTTGCTGCTGTGCAGTGCACAACGGGTCTTGCGGGAGGCCCATGCTAGGATGATTCAATCGATTGCATGAGGGCGAATCACGTTGAAGACGCTCAAGGGTCCAGCGCTGTTCCTGGCACAGTTCATCGCCGACACACCTCCCTTCAATCGCTTGGACACGCTGGCCGAATGGGCCGCGGGCCTGGGCTATTCTGGCCTACAAGTCCCGACCAGCGCGCCCCACCTGTTCGATCTGGCCCAGGCCGCGCACAGCCAGGCGTACTGCGACGACCTCGCCGGCATGCTGGCCGGGCACGGCCTGCAGATCACCGAGCTGTCCACCCACCTGCAGGGACAGCTGGTCGCCGTCCACCCCGCCTACGACAGCCTGTTCGACGGCTTCGCACCGCCGGACAAGCGCGGCAACCCCGCCGCCCGCCAGGCCTGGGCGGTGGAGCAGCTGCGGCTGGCCGCCAAGGCCAGCCAGCGCCTGGGGCTGACCGCGCATGCCACGTTCTCCGGCGCGCTGGCCTGGCCTTACTTCTATCCCTGGCCGCAACGCCCGCCCGGGCTGGTGGAAGAAGCCTTCGCCGAACTCGGTCGGCGCTGGCGCCCCCTCCTGGATGCCTTCGACGCCTGCGGCGTGGACCTGTGCTTCGAGATCCACCCGGGCGAGGACCTGCACGACGGCGCGACCTTCGAGTGCTTCCTCGACATGGTCGATCACCACCCCCGCGCCAAGATCCTGTACGACCCCAGCCACCTGCTGCTGCAGCAGATGGACTATCTGGGGTTCATCGATCGCTACCACGCGCGCATCGGCATCTTCCACGTCAAGGACGCGGAGTACCGCGCCAGCGCGCGCAGCGGCGTCTATGGCGGCTACCAGGACTGGATCGATCGTCCGGGGCGGTTCCGTTCGCTCGGCGATGGCCAGATCGATTTCAAGGCGATCTTCTCCAAGTTCGCGCAATACGACTTCCCGGGCTGGGCCGTGCTGGAGTGGGAGTGCTGCCTGAAGCACCCGGAAGATGGGGCACGCGAGGGTGCCGCGTTCATTCGCGACCACATCATCCGCGTGACCGAACGCGCCTTCGACGACTTCGCCGGCAGCGGCGCCGATCCGGACTCGCTGCGGCGCATGCTGGGAACCTGAGCCATTGCCGCCCTGGGAGGGGACGCCATGACGCACACCATGTCGCGCTTGGGCGCGATGATGTTTCTGCAGTTCTTCATCTGGGGGGCATGGTTCGTGACCCTGGGCACGTACCTGGTGCAAGGCCCCCTGCAGGCCAGCGCGAGCCAGGTGGCGACGGCGTTCCTCAGCCAGTCCATCGGCGCCATCGTCGCCCCGTTCCTGGTCGGCCTGATCGCCGATCGCTACTTCGCGGCGCAGCGCATCCTCGCACTGCTGCACCTCGCCGGTGCGGTGCTCATGTGGCTGGCGTCCACGGCGACGACCTTCAGCGTGTTCTTCGCCTGCGTCATGGGCTACATGCTGCTGTTCATGCCGACGCTGGCACTGGCCAACAGCGTGGCGATGCGGCACATGCAATCGCCTGAAAAGCAGTTTCCGCCAGTACGCGTGGCCGGCAGCGTCGGCTGGATCGTGGCCGGCGTGCTGATCGGCTGGCTGGGCTGGGAACAGGCGCATCAGCTCGAACTGACGTTCCGGATGGCGGCGATGGCGTCGCTGGCCTTGGGCCTGTATGCCTTCACCCTGCCGCACACGCCGCCACTGGCGCAACAGCGCGATGCAGGGCTGGGGCAGATTCTGGGGCTGGACGCGCTGCGGCTGCTGAAGTCGCGTTCCTATCTGGTGTTCTTCCTGGCGTCCATCGCCATCTGCATTCCGCTGGCGTTCTACTACAACTTCACCAACCCCTACCTCAATGATCTGGGCGTGCGCGGTGCGGCCGGCCTGCAATCGCTGGGCCAGGTGTCCGAAGTCCTGCTGATGCTGGCCATGCCGTTCCTGTTCGTGCGGCTGGGGGTCAAGACGATGCTCGCGGTGGGCATGGCGGCGTGGGTGGTGCGCTACGCGATGTTCGCCTTCGGCGATGCGGGCGGCGGCTTTTCCCTGCTGGTGATCGGCATCGTGCTGCACGGCATCTGCTACGACTTCTTCTTCGTCACCGGCCAGATCTACACCGATGCGCATGCCGGCCCCGCCGCGCGCAGCAGTGCGCAGGGCTTCATCACCCTGGCCACCTACGGGGTGGGCATGCTGATCGGTACGTTCCTGTCCGGCGCGGTGGTGGAGCACTACACCACCGCGGCGGGCCCGGACTGGCAGCGGATCTGGCTGTTCCCGGCCGGTGTCGCGCTGCTCGTGCTGATCGCCTTCCTGCTGCTGTTCCGCGACCGGCCCGCCGTCGCGGCCGCACCTTCCGCGCCTTGAGGAACCCCCCGATGCCCAAGCTTGGAATCGCCATCGTCGGCACCGGCATGATCGGCGCCGTGCACCGTCGCGCGGCCCTGCTGGCCGGTGCCGCGGTCCGCGGCGTCGCCGCCTCGTCCCCGCAGCGCGCGCGCGACGTGGCGCAGTCGTGGGACGTCCCGCGCGCCTATCGCGATCTCGAGGAGGTGGTCGCCGATCCGCAGGTGCAGGTCGTGCACGTCTGCACGCCCAACCATCTGCACCGCGCCATGGCGCAGGCGGCGCTGGACGCCGGCAAGCACGTGATCTGCGAGAAGCCGCTGGCCACGACGCTGGACGACGCCCGGGCGTTGGCGGCCTTGGCCCGCTCGACCGGACTGGTCGCCACGGTGCCCTTCGTCTACCGCTACCACCCGGTGATCCGCGAGGCGCGCGTCCGCATCGCCCAGGGCGAACTGGGGCCGCTGCGCCTGATCCACGGCAGCTACCTGCAGGACTGGCTGCTGGACCCGGCCAGCAACAACTGGCGCGTGGACCCGGCCCTGGGCGGCGCGTCGCGGGTGTTCGCCGACATCGGCTCGCACTGGTGCGACCTGGTGGAATGGGTCAGCGGCGAGCGCTTCGCCGAGGTCAGCGCAGCGTTCGCGACCGTGATCGCCGAGCGCGGCACCAACACCGGGCAGAGCTTCACCACGCCGGCGGCGGGCGGCGCGATGCAGGCGGTCTCCAGCGAAGACGTGGCCATGGCGATGCTCAGAACCGGCGCGGGCACGCTGGCCTCGTTGACGGTCAGCCAGGTCTCGGCGGGGCGCCGCAATCGCCTCTGGTTCGAGATCGATGGCGCGCAAGCCAGCGTAGCGTTCGACCAGGAGGACGCCGAACGCCTGTGGATCGGCCGGCCGAACCAGCGCGAGGAAGTGTTCGTGCGCGGGCCGGGCGCCGGCAGCGCCGAACAACGCCGGCTGGCGACGCTGCCCGCCGGGCACGCGCAGGGCTACGGCGATTGCTTCGAGGCGTTCGTCGCCGACACCTACCGCGCCATCGACGGCGAGCGGCCGGAAGGCCTGCCCACCTTCGACGACGGGCTGCGTTCGGCGCTGATCGTCGATCGCGTCATCACATCGGCCAGGACACGCGGCTGGACATCCATCGATTGACTCCCGGGAGGACTTCCTGATGAACATACCGACACGCAGAACCGCAACCCTCGCACTGCTGCTCCTGGCTGCCCTGCCCGCCTTCGCACGCGACGCCGCCGGCCCGCAGCCACCCATCGCGGTGCAGATGTACACGCTGCGCAACGCCGGCTCGCTCGACCAACAGTTGAAGATCGTCCATGACGCGGGCGTGGGCGCGGTGGAAACGGTCGGTACGCAGAACGTCGGCGCAGTGGAACTCAAGCAGTTGCTGGACAAGTATGCGATCAAGGCGATCTCCTCGCACGTGCAACTGGCCGATCTGCGCAAGGATCTGGACGGCGCGGTGGCCTTCAACCGGTCGATCGGCAACACGACGCTGGTTGTGCCTTACCTGGACCAGAAGGATCGGCCCACCGATGCCGCAGGCTGGACCGCCTTGGGCAAGGAACTGGGCCAGCTCGCGACGCGGGCGCGCGCCAAGGGCATGCGTCTGGCCTACCACAACCACGACTTCGAACTGGTCGACTTCGATGGCAAGACCGGCCTGGAACTGCTGTTCGCCGCGGCCGGCCCCGATCTGCAGACCGAGCTGGACCTGGCCTGGGTCGCGCGCGCGGGCTACGACCCGGCGACGATGCTGGGCAAGTTCAAGGGCCGCATGTTCGCGGTCCACGCCAAGGACAATGCACCGAAAGGCCAGGCCGAAGACGAAGGGGGCTTCGCCGCCGTCGGCCAGGGCGTGCTGGACTGGAGCGCGATCCTGCCTGCCGCGGCGGCGAGCGGCGTGCAGTGGTACATCATCGAGCACGACCAACCGCGCGATCCGGCCACCGTCGTCAAGACCGGGGCGGCGTACCTGCGCGAACACCTGCCCGCCGCCACGCCGCGTTAGTCCACAAAGGAGGCCCGCTTGAAAACGATCCTGACGATGGCCGTGGTGCTGCTGGGGACGACGCTTGCGCCCACGGCATGGTCCAAGGACGACCCGACGGCCGGCGCGCAGCTCTACGCGACCCACTGCACGGCATGCCACGGCGCCAATCGCGCAGGCGTCCCGCCCACGTTCCCCGCACTGACCGACGTGGGCAAGCGCCTGCAGCCTGCGCAGATCAAGGAGAAGATCCGCAACGGCGGCGGCTTGATG
Organism: Xanthomonas sp. 3307; assembly: GCF_014199735.1. NCBI lineage: Bacteria > Pseudomonadati > Pseudomonadota > Gammaproteobacteria > Lysobacterales > Lysobacteraceae > Xanthomonas > Xanthomonas sp. 3307. The sequence continues at coordinate 382,696 of NZ_JACHOG010000001.1, forward strand.
CCCCCCTTTTCGCAGCTGTCCCAACAGGAAGTCGACGACCTCGCCAGCTTCCTGGCGCAATAGGCGACCGGCGCCGACGGCGCGCCGGCGCTACAGCTCGCGCACCCAGATGTTGCGGTAGCTGACCTTGGAGTCGTGCTCCTGCAGGAGGAGCGGCGCGCATGCATGCGGCGCGTACGACGGCGCGCCGATGTACTCGGTCTTGCCCGACAGCACGGTGTCGTCCTGCACCAGGACGCCGTTGTGCAGGACGGTGATGCGGGCGGGCGACGTGAGTCCGCCGCCCTGCGAGAAGCGGGGCGCTTTCCAGATGATGTCGTACACCTGCCACTGGCCCGGCGCACGCGAGGCATTCACCAGCGGAATGGCCTGCTTGTAGATCGCACCGGCCTGGCCGTTGGCATAGGTGGGGTTGTTGTAGCTGTCGAGCACCTGCAACTCGTACAGTTCCTGCAGGAAGATGCCGCTGTTGCCCCGCTGCTGGCCGTCGAATCCGCGGGTCGCGGTGGGCGTGCGCCACTCGACGTGCAACTGGATGTCGCAGAAGCGCTGTTTGGTGCGGATGCCCTTGCTGCCCGGCACCACGGTCATCGCACCGTCGGCGACGAGCCAGGGCGCGCGTCCGCCCTGCTCCGACTCCCAGGCCGAGAGATCCTTGCCGTCGAACAGCACGATCGCATCCGAGGGCGCGCTGCCCGGGGGCGTGGCCACGACAGCAGGCACGGGCTTCCACACTTCGGTCTTGGTCGGATCGCGTGCGGGGTCGCCGTCGGCCTGCGCGAACGCAGGCGCCGCGGCCAGCAGGCAGGCCGCCATCAGCAGGGGTCTGGTCATCGTGTTTCCAGGGAAGGGAGGAATAGCGGAGCGTGGCGGTCCATCAGCTGGTTGCCCAGGCGGGCGTGCCGGGAACATAGGTCACCTCTTCGAAGCGGCCCGGCACGGCGACGTAGCGCAGCACTTCGGTCGCGCCGACCTTGGAGGTGAAGAAGCCGAAGATGGTCAGCTGCTTGAGCATCGTGAAGGGATGCGGCATCGCGTCCGCCGCTTCGGCGGTGCCGATGTCGGTCACGTCGACGACGTGTGTCCTGGCTTCCGCATCCAGGGCGCGCAGCAACTCGGTGCGGGCCTGTGGCGTGAGCGACACGAATCGACCGCCGGCACGTTTGTCGATCTCGGTCAGGCCGGTGCGGAACGTCGACTGCTGCCGTGGGGTGTAGCAGTCGGTGACGAATTTCGCCATGAACGCGCCGGCGCCGGCGTCCTTGGCCCCCGGCGTCTTGGTCCGCGGCAGGATGGTCTCGGCGATCTCGTCCAGCATGCCGATATCGACGGCGGAGAACAGGGCCTTCGCCCCGGCGGCCGGCGCCTGTGCAGAGGCGAGCGCGGGCAGGCCGACCATGGCCGCGCCCGTGGCGGCGAAGATCATCTTCAGCAGTTCGCGACGTTCCATCACAGGTTCCCCGCTTTCAGTTCGCGCACGGCATGATCGGCGGCACGCGCGGTCAGCGCCATGTAGGTCAGCGAGGGATTCACGCAGGCGCTGGAGGTCATGCAGGCGCCGTCGGTCACGTAGACGTTCGGCGCGTCCCACACCTGGTTGTACTGGTTCAGCACGGAGTTCTTGCGGTCCCGGCCCATGCGCGCGGTGCCCATCTCGTGGATGCCCTTGCCCGGCGCGTAGTCGGCATCGTGCATCTTCACCTCTTTGACGCCGGCCGCCTCCAGCATCTCGGCGGCGTCGGCGGCCATGTCCTTGCGCATGGCCTTTTCGTTCTCGCGCATGGCAACGTCCATCGCCAGCACCGGCAGCCCCCATTTGTCCTTGCGTTGCGGGTCCAGGCGAATCGCGTTGTCGTGGTGCGGCAGCATTTCGCCGAAGCCGGTCATGCCGATGCGCCAGTCGCCCGGCACGGTCAGCGCCTCCTTCAGATCGGCGCCGATGTTCAGCTCGGCGATCTCGCGCGACCAGCCGGTGCGGCTGGCGCCGCCCTGGTAGCCGAAGCCGCGCAGGTAGCCGCGCTTGTCTCCGGCGACGTTGCGGAACCGGGGGATGTAGAAGCCGCAGGGACGACGGCCGAAGTAGTACTTGTCGTCATAGCCTTCGACCCGGCCGGAGGCGCCGGCGCCGAAATGATGGTCCATCACGTTGTGCCCGAGTTCGCCGGACGAGGACCCCAGGCCGCCGTCCCAGACGTCGGTGGCCGAGTTCATCAGCAGCCAGGTCGAATTGAAGGAGGACGCGTTGAGGAAGATGACATTGGCCGTGTACTGGTAGGTCTGTCCGCTCTCGGCGTCGATGATCTCCACGCCGCGCGCACGCTTGCGATCCTTGTCGTAAAGCACCTCCTTGACGATCGAGAATGGCCGCAAGGTCAGGTTGCCCGTCTTCATCGCCGCCGGCAGCGTTGCCGCCTGGGTCGAGAAATAGGCGCCGAAGGGACAGCCCAGGATGCACTTGTTGCGGTACTGGCAGTTGACCCGGCCCTGCTCGACCTTGGGCTGGGTGATGTTCGCGGTGCGCGAGTGGATCAGGTGCCTGGTGCCGCCAAAGGCCTTCTTGATCCGCGTGGCGACGTCCTTCTCGACGATGTTCAACGGGATCGGCGGCAGGAACTCGCCGTCCGGCAACACGTCCAGTCCCTCGCGCGTGCCGGCGATGCCGGCGAACTTCTCCACGTGGTCGTACCACGGCGCGATGTCGGCGTAACGGATCGGCCAATCGGTGGCGATGCCGTCCTTGAGGTTCGCCTCGAAATCCAGGTCCGACAGGCGATAGCTCTGCCGTCCCCACATCAGCGAGCGACCGCCCACGTGATAGCCGCGGAACCAGTCGAATCGCTTGATCTCGGTGTAGGGCGATTCCTGTTCGTTGGCCCACATGCCCTGCAGGTTCTCGACCAGAGCGTAGTCGCGCATCAGCACCGGATAGTCGGCCTTCATCGCCTGGGTCGGGCGGTTGCGGTGCGGGAAATCCCACGCCTCCTTCATCGCGTTGACGTAGTCCTTGACGTGCTCGATGTTGCGGCCGCGTTCCAGCATCAGCACCTTGAGTCCCTTCTCGGTCAGCTCCTTCGCCGCCCAACCGCCACTGATTCCCGAGCCGACGACGATGGCGTCGTAATGATTGTCTGCCATGGGTTCTACTTCACCTGGGTGGATAGCGTTTCAGACGTCGCAGAGGCGGATCGCCTCGCGCAGCGAGCCGACGGGATCCGGCGTGGTAGGAACGAATTCCTGCGCCAGATAGCCATCGAAACCGGTATCGCGAATCGCGCGACAGATGGCGGGATAGTGGAGCTCCTGAGCGTCCCCGATCTCGTGCCGGCCCGGTACGCCGGCGGTGTGGTAATGCTTGAAGCACGCGTGATGCTTGCCGATGGTGGCGATGATGTCGCCCTCCATGATCTGCATGTGGTAGATGTCGTACAGCAGGCCGAAATGGTCCGAGCCGATCCGCCGGCACAGCTCGACGCCCCAGGCAGAGTGGTCGCACAGGTAGTCGGGGTGATCGACCTTGGAGTTCAGCAGCTCCATCACCAGCACGACGCCGCGCTTCTCGGCGTGCCCGAGGATGCGCTTGAGTCCGACTTCGGCGTGGGCCATGCCGTCCTGCGGATCCATGCCATTGCGGTTGCCGGAAAAACAGATGAGGTTGCGATAGCCGGCATCGGCCACCAGGTCGATGTGCCGCGTATAGCGCTCGACCAGCTCATCGTGGAACTGGCTGCCGGCAAAGCCCTTGTCCAGGCCGAGTTCCGCACCGTTGCACATCGCGCTGTACACGCCATGCGCCTTCAGCGTGGGCCAATCCGCCGGGCCCACCAGATCGATGGCGGCGAACCCCATGCCCTTCACCACCTGGCATAGCTGTGCGGTCGACAGCTGCGGAAACGTCCAGCGGGCGACGGACTGCTTCAGGTTGCCCTTGAGCGGCGTGGCAGCCGCACGTGCCGGCAGCATGCCCGCCGCCCCAAGGCCAAGGCTCCCGGCGACCGCCATGCGCAGCGCGTCTCGCCGCGTGAACCCCGAGGCCGGCGCCGGTCCGTTCGAATGGATAGACATCCACCTTCCGGCCTCCCAACCGGTGTCAAACGCTGATGAATCGCCGCGATTCAATCGATTGCACCATAGAGGAGTGAATCGCTGTTTTGCAAGACGCACTGCACGACGACCCATGCTGCAGGGCACAACGCCTGTGGCGCCGATGGCCGCATCAACGTGATGGAATTCGCGCGGCGCGCTGAAGCTTCGGCTCGCCAGTCAGCCAATCGATCACATTGGCGCGCATGGCAGTGCAACCGAAGACCTATGAATCGAGATCTTGCGCACCAACTTGCCCGATCACGACATGGTCGAAACGGGATTTGCGATCGACACTGCCGGCTGCCGCAGCGAACAGATCGCCCTCATCGTCTTCGAACGCAATTCACATCCGCACCGCCCGCCCGACGTCGGCATCGCGACGCCCCCCAGCCGACGCGATGTACGCGGCATTCCAGTACGAGCGCCCTTCGGCAGGCACGGCTTCGGATTCGCGGGGCGCAAGGGCCGCATCGGTACGCGAGCTTTCGAGCACCCTGGTGCCCTTCGCCTATCGTGTACGTCCGCTACAGACAGAAGACAGATGTCATGCCGTCAGCAAGGGAAACACCCGCATAAAAGAAAACCCCGATAAGCGCACTGGCTTACCGGGGTCGATTTGCATCCCAGGAACTACGAAAAATCAAAACGGCTCTAACCACCAAACATCACTACCAACCAAATAAAATCCTTTACAATCAATTGAATAAGGCTAAATATGAGCCATGATGGCATGGCTTATGTCGCTTTTGGAACGCTTTGACGGGATCTTTCGACTGAATTGCAACACACGCGAGCCACCCGTCGGAGAGATAGCTAATCCGCGGTAGTAAGCAGACATATCGGCCGAAGGTGCGTTTACCATCCCACCAAGACCCAGATGGCTATCATAGGCTACAGCTCCAGCAGGCCCAGGACATGGAAATACCCATTGAATTGGACAAAGAGGTCGGGAGGGCGCTGCTTTGGATGCATCACGTTGCGGGACCGTCATTGACCGATCGAATTGAGGCCGCGAAGGCTCACTTCCTGAAGGCATCCGTCCCTTCAGCTAGCTCAATTCTGTGGCCCTCACCGATGGATCTACTGCCACCCAATGATATGACCGCAGGCCTCCTCCTGCAGGCCACTGCCTTGGTTCAGGACAGGCGCTTCTTTGACGCTCGTCTTGCCCCTCGAGTGATTCCTTTCATGAAGCTGATGGGCATGGCATTGAGGAAGCTCTACTTCACTGAAGGCGCGGAGCAAAGAGCAAAAGAGTTCCTAAACGCCAAAAACAAGCATCCTGAGGGAACCTTGCTGGAACTTGCGTTGGCAGCTCGCTACCTACTGGAAGGTTTCAGAGTTAGGTTCATTCCGGAGAGCCACCATAAGACACCAGACCTCGAGCTTATCTTTGACGAAGGATGCATTAAGATCGAATGCAAGAGATTACGGCCTGGAGCGTATGAAGAAAAGGAATCGGATAGAGTGCGGCAGCTTTTCCTTCCTGCTTGCGACAAGGTCAATACTGCTGCTGCCTTCAAGTATCTAGACGTTACGTTCAAAGCTGAACTCTCATCCATTCCAGACATGTACCTTGCAGAACGCATGCAGATTGCGATTGACGACTGCAGCAACAGCTACGAATGGGAGGACGAGCTTGCAAGGGGAACTATTCGGCAAGGCAACCTTGCAGCAGTTGTAGAAGATACCGCAATAGGAGCGATTCTTGTGGGACCCAAGCTATTTAGGCTGTTCACCGGGTCCATTGTTCCATCTCAACGTGTTCTGTTCGGCGCATGTGGTCAAAGCCACGAGCTTGATCCGAGATATATTGATACCTTTGATGCCATTGCTCTTTGCAGCTGGGATACCATCAATGAAGAGTCAATGAGGTCTCGATCTAGGCATTTTGGATCAAAACTCGCCGAGATCGATGCGCAGTTGGAAGGATGCACCTTGGGGGCAGCCCACGTCGTAGTTGACGCTGAGCGCGATAGCGCAACATCTGATCTTCGCCGCCAACGCATACGCGAGAGAGTTTGCTCATTCGACTTCAAGTCAAAAATCGCTGTTCTGACGACTCACTATCTTCTTCTCCATACCGCCGAAAGTGCATCGTGGACCGTGGATGAGACTGCAGATCCAGCGATCCGAACTACAGAGCCTCTACTTGAAGACCCAAGGATATTCTTCAGTGGACAAATCCTTGGCGATGCACCCGCTTGGCATCTACCGCCCCCAAACTAGCAGCTGCGCAAATTAACCTATGATTCGCAGATGAACTCGTCGACGGCGTAGACATCGACTCTCCCTTCTTGCCGCAGGACACAACGCCGCTCTCCTTGATCATTCCGGCCTTTGTGCATTCGCCCGACGAAAGGCTTCGACAGCCTCTGCCACAGCTTCCTCGGGATTTCTGGGGATGATGTTCACAGGGATGACCACCTCACAGTCCACCGGCTCAAGACCGTCAATGCGAAGCTCCACCACAGCATTTCCAATCACGCGATGGAACACGGTGTAGAACTCGCGAACGTCATCCTCGGTTGGGCTGTGGTGGTCATTCTGCAGTAAACCGCTGCTATTCAACTTTGTATGAACCTTTCCTTTCTGGAAGTCAATCACGAAAGCGAACATCATAGTCATGCGGTCATTGAAGAGAAGCACCCTCGCGACTCCTTCATGTACCGCATCAACCCTCATGATGAGTCGGCTCAAGCCTGGCATGGAGCCATCTGGCCATAGGCTGAGGGCCACGGCCAACCCATCCAAACCCAAATGCCCTTCAGGAGTACCCCCAGCCTTCAATACGGAGACTACTGACTCGTCAATCAGCGACTCCCAAGGCTCAATGCGATTGCGGGTTCGATAAAGCTCCCTTGCTGTCGGCACCTTCAACTCGCTGGCAATGTAGTGCCTTGCCAGTTCCCGTATCAGGACCAAGTCCGCCGCGATCCGCCGGCGATCCTTCGGGATGTCCGGATCTACTATGCCGCCACCGAAGGATGCATGCGCCACAGCATTCCGCCCGCTGTCATAGAGGTGCCGCCCCACATCCACGCCATCCGCACGCAACTCGGACACTCGAGCTCCCGCCGCGCCCGTCATTAGATCCACGTGGCGAGCAAACCAATCCGCGCGGTCGGTGCCTTGTTGGTACTGCGATTCAATCACCTTGAAGTAGCTCAGGAACGCATAGCTGTCGTGGACCCTTGTCAGGCGCTGCCCCTCACGCCAGAACGCCAGCGCAATGCGCATATTCTCCGACTCGATGATCGGCATGTGATTGCAATCAAAACCCCGATCTCCGAGCTGGCCCACTTCGGAATAGGCCTGTCGCATCTGCACGCCAAATCCCATGGGGTGGCTGCCTTGGATGGTTTCCACCACATCCACGTAGCCGTTCAAGAACCACCCCAGAACGGAGGTCAGGCGATAGACCTTGGCCAGTTCATCTTCAACTCGCTGCGAGGTTCCTGGCACGGTGATTGCTGGAGCGGTGGATTGTTGTCCGTTCTCTGTGCCGCGCAGGATGAAATCGTCCCCGGCGTACTTGATCCACACGTCCTTCTTCGGCCAAGGTATGGAACTTACCACCGCCGCAGAAAGCCAACCCATTCGGCTGCGGAGCTTGCACTCCACCTCCTCTCCGAACACATGGGGCACATACGGGGTCCGCACTGCTCTTCTCCTATGCGGTGACCTTGCTGGCGTCCGGCCACACCTTGAGCAACAACCCAAACAGATGCTCAGTGCGCTTGCGAATGGCGTCCTCGTTCCAGTCGTCCGCTTCGGGTCCGTGGAAATACTGAGTCAGGTTGATCTTCGAATACTTCAACAGCTCGGGCCGCTTAGATAACCAAGCCGCGTTCTGCAGGGACGAATTGAATGAGCCGGTGATGAGCGTGAGATTGCCCAAGGTGTTAAGCATCAGCCTGCGCCGCGCGATGGCCTTTTCTTCAGCCACCGAGTCCACCTTCGCCTCAGCCGGCAACGGCCAGTGTGTTTGCCACGTCTGCGGCAACACGTGCTCGATGGTCAGATTTCCGGGAATGGCCAGCACTGGGCTCTTGGCGGACTGCGCCGCCGTGTCCAGTGCTTCCAGGACCGCGCGAACCTTGTATTGGGCGATGCGACCGTAGAGCGGCCATTCGAACACCGCGGTCAGTAGCTCCGTATCAGTTGGGAACTTTGTGCTCTCCCCTGCCCCTTTGCCCAGATGCTCGGCCACGGCCTTGGCCGTCAGACTGCCGCCCTTCTCCACCGCCCTGACGAGATCCACGAACAGGCGGTTGTAGTTCTTGCTCGTGTAGTTAGTGATGAGCCGGCGCATGAGGAAGGATTCGAGAACCGCCAGCACCTTGTCGAACTCGGCATGATCGTCTGGCATGAGTTCGGCGTAGGCGTGCAGCAAGAATGGGTAAACGGTAGTGGTGTCCACCGCTTCAAGGTTGCGCAGGAACCGGGCCAGGGCCGGGTGGTCGTCGGGTCGGTGGAAGGCTTCGAAGACATCGGCGTAGCGGGATAGCTGGCGGATGTGGCCATCCGCGTCCGCGGGCACCGGGATGAGGGATCCGGGAACCGGAACGCCGTGCTCCACAAAAGCCTTGAAGGCGTTGAACAGGTGCGAGGTCTTTACCTCGTCCCGGATCATCAGGGTTAGGTAGTGGTTGATGAAGAGATCGATACGGTGCCGCGTGATGCGACCTTGCTTGACCTCTTCCCGCCAGAACCCGCCTTCAAAGCGCGTCCAATGCTCGTCGTTGAGCGCCTCCACATCTGCCTTTTGGAGCAATGCCTTGCGGAATAGGTAGTTCTTGATAAGGTCGGCTGGCAGCAGCTCGGTACCGCGGGCATTCAAGGTCTCGAAGATGACCTGCGCCTCGTCATCCTTGTCGAGGTTGATCACAACCAGCTGGAGGCCGCGATTCACCACCTGCCAAAGCGTCTCCAAGCGATCGTGGACCGTCTTGCTGACTAATTCGGGCGTGTAATCAACGTCGTCAAGCTGGCCGCTCAACCACTCGGACAAACGGACGTGGAAGTAGCCGTAAGCGCCGACGAGGTTGCTGCGGGCGAGCTCGGGCTTGCCTTTCATCGCCTTGTCCAGATCTAATAAGCTCGAACTGGCGTGGATGGCCTTGAACGCCGCGCGGTCACTATTGGTTGGCCATAGCTTGAACTTCTCGCTGGGGTCTTCCACTAGGTCGTCGTCGTTCTCCACCAGGCCCGTGAAGCGCCCCACGTAGCGTTCGGCACCGTGCTCTGCCGCCAGGTTGCGTGCCGCCATCAAGAACAGTTGTAGCGTGGTGAAACGCTGCTGCCCATCAATAACCTGACGTGCTTCCACGGAGCCGGCCGGGTTAGGCAGTTGCTCCAACACGATGGCGCCCAGAAAGTGGGCGTGGGCAGCCCCGGTGCGCAGATGCCTATCCAGCAGCACCAGAATGTCTTCCCACAACGGCTTCCAGTTCTCGTCCTCCGCCCACACGTAGGGCCGCTGAAAAAGCGGCACCTGGAAGTTCACGCTGGGATCGAAGATGGCTTTGAGCTGACGGGTGTTCGCGTCCAAGTGTTCCCCTGTTTGGTTGTGGCTGTCCCAGCGGCCAGCTTACCGCCCCAACGTGGCACAGCCCACTCCCAAGGACTGCGTCAGCTTGCTAAACCCCACCAATTCTCTGTACCTGCCCCAGTCCTGTACGATTGGCTACGCATCGCGATGCAACCCTCGGCTACGATGTGGCCATGTCTGTCTCCGACGCCAGCGCCTTCGCCCTGCTCCGCGCCTTCGGGATGCTGGAGTTCAATCTGAAGCGCACGCCGGGTTTTCTGGCGGCTGATGCCAATCCACTGAGAAACCAGCGGGCAAAAGCGAAGGCGGATTGGCCGGCTTTAGATCGCGCGGTGGCCGCGCTGCAATCAGCGGACTTCCTCGACCTAGTGTCCAGGCCAACACGGGCCAAGCTGCTGGGCGGAGCGCGCAACCGGCCGCAGATACAGTTCGTGCGAGTGGCCGCCGACGGCACCTGGAGCGTGAACTATGAGGACAGCCCCCTGCCGTACAACGACGCCGAAGCGCTGGTGGTCGCTATGCGGCGGGTGCGCAACAACCTCTTCCACGGCGGCAAGGAAGACCCGTTGCAAGAACCCTATCCGGGCGACGACGAGGAATGGGTGGAGGCCGCCCAAGAAGTCGCTAACCTGCTACTGAACCTGCTGGAGCTCCAGCGGCTCCGGCCGTAGAGAGTTACCCGAATGCGATGTAGCGCCCATGCCGCGCGGGCCACCTTTGGCATTTAGAGGAACACACCGCATGACCCTACCTACCAACCTCCTAGGGCTTCATGCTCAAGAAGAACAACTCCGCAAAATTGCCCTGCGCTGGATCGCCGAACATACAGATCTCAAAGACCACGTCGCCGTCACTGAGAAGGCCATGGATCTGCTGCACTACACGATGCAGCATGGACCCAGCACTACCGACGACCAGCGCGCCGTTCTCCAACTGGGAGCTCGCGTATTCAACGACATGGGCGCGGCGTGGAAGCTCATTGCCTCGGGCTACTTCCAAGTAGCAGCTATGGTGCAGCGCGATGTCATTGAGACCGTCGGCCTGGTGGAATTCTTCCGCTTGAGGCCTAAGCTGATGGAAGTGTGGCGCACTGGCGACGAGCGCACTCGCAACGACACGTTCAAGCCATGGAAGGTAAGGAAGGCATTGGACGACGCGATGGGCAAGGGGCCCAGTAAACGCAGCACCATCTACTCCAAATTTTCTAAGCTGGCCACACATCCCACGATTGAAGGATTGCAGTTGCTGTGTCCAAACGGCAGTGACGCCGCCTTGGGTCCCTATATGGAACTCAAACAGCTTCGTGCTTTGATGGAAGAGCACGCGAAGCTGGCGCTTCAGGCCGGCATGGTCTTCAACGTAATCCTACCCGTCGGCTTCTTCGAAGCTCGCGTGATTGCCCATAGCATGATCACGGCCATGATGGCTTGGATGGAGCGCTATCACGGCTCCACGTTCAGTGCAGAAGATCGCGCCAACACCGACCGACTACTGGAGATCTGAGATCGCATGGAGGCCATTTCGACCCCGGACTACGCCCGACACATCGCGCGCACGCTCAACGCCGTCGGCCAACAGGCATCTCGGCTTGCACTGCCGGCAGGGGTGTCCAACAAGCTGCGCATCGCCTGGGCTCAGTTGCGCTTAGCATTTGACCACGCTACTGCAATTACGTCGCTCTTTCACTATCACGACAGCGAACTTGCTGGCCCCGCGTTCGCCTTGCTTCGCCCGATGAACGATGCACTCAAGCGCGGGACGTGGATGGCCTTCTGCGCTACGGACACCGAAACTCAAACATTCATAGACTCCGACAAGTTGCCGAAGCGCAATCTGGCCCAAGAGATTGAGCAGCATGCTCCGTTCGACCAGTTCCCGATGTTCACCAAGCAATACGAAGCGGCCTGGGACAAGTTCCACAGCTTCACCCATACGGGCATTCAGATGGTTGGAGCGTACACACTGGGCCATGGCATCGGACCGGCGTTTCCCGAGCAAGACATTCGCATGGTCCTCGATCACTCCGAAGCGGTTGCTTCGATGGTCGTCCAGGTCATGGTGATGATTGCTGGCGACTTCGACCCCGACCTTGCTGATGAAGTCCTGAACCGAATTAAAGAGGTCCAACCGGCCCGTGAGAGATTGACGGTGGCCTGACGTTCGGTTTTATCGATGGCCGGTCGACAAAGCATACTGTCACGCCGACACCGAGCGGTCGGACCAACGGCCTGAAGGAGCGTGAATGAAGTGGGATTTAAGTGAACTGCGTGGGCACGTGAATCGCTTGATCGGCGAAGACCAGTTGCGAACGTTCAACCAGTGCCGCCGAACCATAGGAGACCGACGTGAGTTCAGCCAGTACCACTTCAACGAAGCGAAAATCCGGATGGAGGATGCCTTCCAGAGCCGCGAAACTTTCGAGTTGACTACCGCGCTCCCCGGGGGGGGCGTCGCTTTCGAGCCCGGCTATATGATTTATCCACCGGACAGTATCAACGCGGGTGGCGTGCGCACGTCACTTACTCGCTTGACCTCTCACGCTCCTCGTCGGGCACGCGGCTGGCGGCTTTAGCAGCCTCCAACGATTCCATAATGCTCTTCTTGAGCGTTTGAGTGGCCAACGCAAAGTACTCGAGCTGCGCGATGCGCTTTTCTAGCTGCTCTATGCGATGCTCTTTAAGCCGCGCTTCATCCTTCCCCATCCTGACGATCCTGATCCGAAGTCCGGTGAGGGGATCTTCTTCGTCCAGGTGCTGGGCCAACTCTAACCACTCCGCACTGTCTCGCCCCGCTGCACGCGACGCTTGCGCAAGGACATGGTGAATTAGGTTGCGCGCCGCACCATCGATTCCAAGGGCTAACGTCAAAAGCTTCTCGACTTCACTGTCCCCTTCATCTGCACGTGCATCAAGGGCGCGCCAGAGATCGTTGCGGTAATACGCTCCACCGTCCGGGTGCAGGGAGCCGATGGTCTCGATGACTCGATCAATGGACTCGAAAGCAGAACTTTTTGCGGGGAAGGCCCGCGCATGCCCCCATAAATCCAGAATAGCGCTCGCACACGCTTGCCGTGCCTCATCACGATCGGACAGAGCAGCGTGTTCAGCACGCAGCATAAGCTCAGCGACGTAATGCGCCATCCATCGCGCGAGCGTGTCGGTCGAATCAACGAGCTTTAGTTCGGCGACGAGCTTTTCGCCGAGGGCGATTGTTGCGACCGACAATACAGGGAGCTCCGGCTTCTTCGATCGTGATGATCGTTGTCGAGTGCTCTTCTTCGGCATCGTCACTCCAGCTTTCGTAGTTGAAAGGCACCACGTTGCGATGGCAAGTAACCTCAAGGATCAGCGTTCGCTCCTGTCGACCGATTGCCGTCTGCAGAAATCGTCTATCAACAACGAGGCGCTCTCCTCTCGGTGCTCGCTCGCGCTCATCGTCAGCCCCGTCGCCCCACCGCTCGGTCCAGGCTACGCACTTTCCATCATTCTGGTGCCAAGTACCAGAGGCTTCGTCATGGACAAGCCCGAGTTTGGCTGCCACGGGTCCGGCGAGATCCAAAAAGCGTCGAGCCAATCCAGCGGCCCACGGATCATCCGAATCGGCGCCGGACTCTGCGCCTGTCTCCATCACCCATCCTTCTAACACGAAGTCGCCGTGACTGATCTCATGGCTGTCCCCAAATTCAGGCATCGCATAGTCGTATGGATTTCGCGTCGTCGCCAAGGACCGGGACAGTGCGGCAGCATGGGACCGAGACGCCAATGCGCTTACTACGCTAAGCTTTTCGCTGTTGCGCCCGTCGTACTGAGTCCATTGGCCTGCCACCACGACAGCACCGGTGCGGGCCATGAGGCGCGAGAGCGCATAGTTTTTTGTTGTGGGGATAGGCCAAGCGCCTTTTTTTCTTCTTGGGAATTCTATTGCATCTACTGGTGGCATCTGCCTGCGATCTGCAAGCCAGTCGCCCTTCGCGTCGAGTGAGGCCATATGCTCGAGCCAATAGGAAAATGATCCCCATGAATTCCCCGGCTCCTCATGAAGCGGATGGGTCTCCAGCAACTGCCCAGCGGTCTCCATCACCGCATGGTAGGAAAGGTAAAGCGAGAGGCTGTCCTGTCCGCCCATTCCACTGCCGCGACGCCTAGCGTCCCCCTTGAAGTAGCCGCGTTTGGCACGCACATCCCGATCGTAATGGCCGTTTTCCTGCAACCCCCAGTCTTCGCGGATAACTCGGCACGCGGCGGCCTCGATCTCCCCAGGGCTTATCGCAAAGCACCGTGCCAGCGACTCGATCCAACTACGCGAGAAGTCATAGCCGAAGTTGAACTCGCGTGCGTCTTCCGAACCAGGCGGGCTACGATGCGGTCGGGTGTGGTGAGCGGAAAACTGCGTCGCAAGCGTGGACGCATTGATCCGGACTAGCGCATCGCGCGCTACAGGATCAATCGTCACATGGCCTCCATCAGCCAGGGCCAACAGGGCGCGGGCCGCTATACCGCGGCAGACTACATGGCGGTTTTGCCGCAACGCCAACGACCCCAACCAGGCGGCATGGCACACGACAACATCCCCGCTTTCACGCGAAGCGCGGTCAAGGGCGGTCAACAGCGACTGGATTGAGTGCATTTGATAGAAGTGGAAGCTTGCGTCAGTAAAGGCTGACGCCTCGCCACCGGTCGCGAACGCGAGAATCTCCGCCAAGAGCTCTTTGCGACCCAATAGGCACAGCGCTCTGACCGCGTGAACTGCCTGCCATCGGCGGCTCGACTCAACGGCCCCGAGGCTAGCCCAGATGTAGCCTGCGACGCTCGCACGACAGCCCCCAGCGGGTGCCAAACGCGGGTTCCATGGCCCATCGCCCTGCTCGTTACCTAGCGTCTCCTCCAAATGCTCAAGGCCATAGCCCAACACGGATCGCGCTTCGACGGGGCCCAGGAATTGAGCTAGGACAGCGACGAGCTGGAACAATCCGTGGGACGTGCTTGGCAAGCTCGTCTCAGCGATTGCCTCCAGTGCACCCCGCAAAAGCTCCTGGCGCGTGACACCGGTCTTCTCAAAAACGAGATCGTAGGACAAGGACTGATAGTGGCGGCTGATCCCGAGTGACGTCGCATAGTCACGTGCCATGCGCCGAACGAACGACGCCAAGGCTTGTCGCGCCGCAAGCCGATCCTCCCAAGTCGCGGGGATGTTCTTCAGAAGCTCGCCGATAGCATAGGGGTTCCAGTCGCCGACCGCCTCAAGGCTTTCGACAAATGCACGCTCTCTTCCCGCGGGCACGCGAGCCATAGCTTCGTCGACCCACTCCCCGCGCCAGCGCCCCAAGCGGCCATCTGGCATTCGCGCTTGGCTCTCAAGAAGACCTGAGGCGCTGCCGAGATCGATACCTGCAAAAACCGCGCCCCAGTCCTTACTGGACTTGCGCGCGCTCGTCAATGGCGCTTCGCGCGAGTCGTGATCCGATTCAGACCGTCTAGCACGCTCTTCCAATTCGCGGAAAGGCTGCGCGTTCAGCGCTCGTGCCTGGACCGCATCGGCGAACTCTTTCAGGCGGGTTCTGGAACTCACAGAGAAGCGCAGGTATCGATAAAATTGTGCCAGAAGCTTGTTCTTCTCGACGCTGCTCTCGGCCACCTCGAGCGAGGCACCGATCAGGCCCGGCCAATCCCAAGAGCCTTCGAAGCAGATAAGGGCTGCCGCGTCCCGGGCATCCAGGTCGCCCCGCTTACACAGAACCTCGACAAGCTTGGGGAAAAAACGCTCCGGCTCCCCGAATCGACGATCACGCCACCGACTCATGATCGCCGGCGCTGTGCGCGGCGACAGCGTGGCGATCGCCTCAACCGTGTGCTCCCAATCGAAGTGCTTGTCGCGATCGACGTGTGATCGTGTTAGCTCAGCGGCACGGGCGAATCGATACGCAAGCTGCGGGTCATCGGCCCTATCCACGGCGCAGGCATCGCTCAGGTGCAAGAGGGCATGCCATCGCTCGAGGTTCTCCTGCCCGATCTTGCTGGCGACACGAACGGCCTCATTGAAGTACTGCAGGGCCTCATCTTCGCTAGCCCCCAGCGCGGCTCGAGCAAGAAGCACGAAGCTGTCGGCCATGGATTCAGCGAGTTCGGCATCCTCTCCGATCCGGCCCCGAGCTTTATTGGTAAAAGATAGAACGGTGCCTGGGGGGCCGCTCGTCAATGCCGCGCGGCGCGCGAGATCTGCCAAGGTCGGAATAAAAAGGGGAATCCGTAGGCCCTCCTGCCATCGCGCTAGGCTCGCCCAGAGCGCCCCGTCTCCGCCAAGCAGAACAATGCATTCAGACCACAGCCGTGCGACCTCGTCCGCCGTCGCGGACCAGTCCTGGTGAACGTGGCGCTGGTGGCGGGCCCAATGTTCCAGCGCCGCCGTCAATGCGGCCTCAAATCCTTCTTTGAGCATCGCGCCGGAACGGACCTTCACGCTCAGCTCGTGCCACAGCAACAACACCTTGAGGTTCTCAAATCCTCGTCCGCCGAAGCGATTATCGTTCGTAGATTTTTTGCGCGACTTGCGCTTTGCTCCATAAATGAATTCGAGCGTCAGAGGCTTACTCAAGAGCGTTGCCAGCAGCGCATATGCCCTTAGGTATACAAACCGATCATCGTTGAAGTGTTCCGATTCGAGAGCGCGAGGCGCGCTTTTAGACAGATAGCGACGCAGGAGGCCAGCGAGCGCGCTCTTTGACACCAATCGGTAGTGCCGTGCGGTATCGATAATCGACGCAACCGCGCCAAGTCGCGTACCCTCGCCTCGCCAGTTGTCCGGCGCGTCGAGTTTGACTCGTGAATGAAGGAGCAGGCAGATGGTGCGTGCAGCGGCGGCTTTAGGCACATGCCGCTCGACGACCCTTAGTTCGTCAGCGATCGCGAGGATCAGCCCAATATCATTTCGGGCTGCCAAGGCCAGGGCATCAGCATCCGCCCACCGTGCTCCGTCAACCAGACGCCTTGCGAGCAGCCGACCCACGCGATAGGAGAGCTCACGCGGCCGCCATCGCCGCAACTGGACAGCGCACCGGGTCGGACCATGGACATTCAGCTCCGCCCACTCCAACTCGAGGATGTCCTTGTCCTCGACCGAGGTTCCGTGATCTCCCTCCTCCCGGTTCCGCAACCAATGGCCGAGCCAGTCATAGGCAAAGCGCAGCTGGGTACGCGCTTCGCCCTCCAAGCCTTTCCGTCCTGAGAGTAGCGCGGCCTCATAGGCATGCTCAGAGCCTGTCCAGCTACCGCCGACAATCTGGCGCCTGGAGACCTGCTCCAGTAGTTGATCCCTATCCAGAAACCGCGATGCGAGATCCACATTACCGCTTAGGAGCGTCTGCTGGCGGGTGTCGGCCGCCACCCGCCCGCCGGCCTTCAATGCAAGCTTGGCGGCATCGGCGTACCGGCGCGCTCGAAGCGCGGCGAGTGTCGCAAACTCCAGCCGCTGCAACTCGACGTCACGCCGGGCGATCTCGTCATTCTCAGGCAGTGCGTCGTCGTCCAGTGCGAGTCGAACCAGTTCATCGAAGCAATCCGTGCTCAGCATCAGCGCGGGAAGCGCGGACGCCGCGTAGCGGCTTTCCCGCGCGAGCGGCTTCAGGCGGCGAACGAATGACTCGAGCTCCTCGTGGCTGGGTCTGAACTGCTCTTGGAACCACGTCTCCGTCGGCTCGTCCCTGAACTGTACGGAGTCGCCACGAAGCAGTAGCGGTCGGCCTAGGTCATGGATGAAGCTCCGGACCAACCCCTCGTCAACATCCGCTGTTAAGGCGATGACTCTGACCGGCACGAACGGACGTAGCGTAGCGAGGGCCGCGCAGATGCGGTCGATCTGAAGCCGCTCGACCGCTGCTGCAACATGTCGAACATGTTCTACGGCTCGCTCCAGTAGGTCGCCGATTGTGTCGTCGACCGTACGAGGCGATGGGCCCAGGCTGCGCAGCACCGTCTCCAAGGGCGCGGCCGGGGCCAGGTCCAGAGCTGTACGCTGCACACGTGGATTGCGCGATGTCAGGCGGTGAAATTCCCGAATGTCCACCTCCCGCACGTCCGGAAAACGGGTCTTGAGAAGATCCCCAGTCTCCTTCTCGGTGAACCCATCGAGGACAAAGCGAACCAAGCCCGGCGGCGGCTGGAGCTTGTCGATCCGATGAGGGCGCGCGGTGAGCACCAGCCGAACGTTATCGGGAAAGGACTCGGCGAGCAGCAGACGCGGGAAGCTGGGCGGGTGGTGGAACTCTTCGGCCGCCGTCTCCGCATTGTCCGCCGCGTCTAGGATTAAAACGAGGTACCCATCGGTCACCTGACTCCGTACTGCGACGCTGGCTTGGGCCACCCGCGCCAGGAAGGCATGCACATAAGCAGCGTCGTCCGCTTTAGGTGTTGGGATCAGCGGGTGGCACAGACCCTTAACGGCCATTTCGTTGGCTAACTGGACCAGCCCATCCTTGGCGCGATGCCTCAGGCCGGTAGCACTTCGGTAACCGCCATTGCCGAAGCAGTCATAGACGAAAGCAATGCCCGGTAGCGCGTCGCCTATCTGGGTGGCGACGACGGATTTGCCGTAGCCGCCATCAGCAGACACGATGACCGGTGTCGGCGACTCGATGATCGTCTTGATCAGATCCGGCAACTGAGCTCGGGGCACGACGAACGGAGGCGATTCGAGAACGTTCGTCGCCGGGAACAGGTCGTCTAGGCGGACGCCGATTGTGTCCAAGACATCCTCACGGCGGATCTCATGATTGGACTTGAATTCAGACGTTGCCTTACGTGCGACGAGCTCGCGTAGCGCGATCGCCGCATCCTTGTCGTTATCCGGGAGATAGGCTCGCAGGTCACGGTGCAGTAACGCACGCTGCTCGAGAAATCCCTCAACGCGCGTGATCGGCTGGAACAGGGAGGCAAACGCCTGGAGGTCGGCAGACGCCAGCCCCGTCACGCGGCTGATATAGCGGGCGTCGCGCCCTTGCGCACCCTGCCTCAGGTCCTCTAGGGCTTGATCTACACGGGATGAGAGTGGGCGGTTGGTTTCGAACTCGAAAGCAAACCGTGCACAGACGTACTGGATACCGAACTCGCCGACCAACGCCGTAAAGCGGTCAGCAAAGTCCTTAAGCGTCTTTCGCAGGCCACTTGCGGTCCATTCCTTGTCGGCGTGGAGCGTCGAATGCTTGAGTTGGCGATAGCGCACTAGCCGCGCCGTAGGCAGGCTGTTACTGCCGTAGTAGAGCGCGAGGTCGATGGACTCGATGCCCGCGTTGACGGAGTCCTGCTTTGAAATTCCTTCAACGGACACGACCTTGAGGTCGGAGGATGCTTCGAGAAGCTCCAGGCAAAGGCGGGACGCGCGCGAGTAATGAAACTGGTCGCCGTCTCGGCTGGGACCAACATCAAAATTACCAATCTGCCGTGACATCAATTCTTATGTCCTGATTTCAACGTAACAATGGCGGTCCCCGCCAAGATCTGATGCATCACAACGGCGTAACCTAGCGGCTCTAGCTGACGTACGTGCGCCTCATAAACTGGCGCACCTTAGCTTAGCAAGCCGTTCGGGATTTGGCCCACCGACATAACGCAATTGTCAAGCTACTAGCTATGTATAGCGCTAGATAGAATCGTGTTCGCACGGGCCCGGGCCAGCCGGTCTCCGCTTTGGGTCGAATGCGGCACTTTATTGGCGCTTGAAAGCCCTGCGCTTTCAACAACCCCAACCGCTACCAGGCACGCCTGGGCGGACCGAAGACCTATCACCGTGTCACGATTCAGGATCGACGAGTCCAAACGTCCTCGGATTGCTGCTTACCCGGACTACAAGCTAGCGGCTCGTCGTTGATCAAGAGCAATGGTTGGCCTGCCGCGGAGCCGATCGGCAGGCGGGATTCGGCACCCGGGGTCACGACGATGACCGTGAGGACCTCGTCCCGCAAGGAGTTAATTTGAACGAATTTTAGTCCCGACTTTTCGAAGGTGTAGACCTGGAACAGTGTGGACAGGCTGACGTTCTGCTTGCCCGGAGGTACGCGCTCTCCCATACCCTCGATGACGTCACTTGGGTTCATCACCTGGTCCGCTGCCTTGGCGACCGGAGAGAGGCCGGCCGCCAGCACTGTCAACCCGACCAGTGCTCCAGAGAGGGTTTTCATCGTTCGTTCCTTGACAAGGAAAACGGTGCGAAAACGCCACTGCTGGCCAGATCTGCGGGCAAGCGCCAGCTCCAGAGTCGCTCAAATCGTCTACAAGGATAGACAGATGTCTTCCGGCCTGCGGCCTTACCATGCCGCCCCTGCCTGGTCCAGGAACCTCAAGGGCAAAAGGCAAAGGCCTCGTATGCGAGGCATCTGGTCGTCGGCGCTTGAGTGGAGGTTCTGGCCTCGCCCCCCCCAACTGGTGGGTGATGTGGCCTGGACGACGAAGAAGGATTGCCATCGTAAGCCGGCCGCTCTCATCAGTTGAAAACTCTTCGCGGTGTTAGAAAACTCCGAAGAGATCCTTGCCGCTTGCGGTCGTAGGTATTGCCCCGAATCGCTGGCTACACGCTACATACCGGGCACCGCGGCACCGGCCGCCGGCAATCTATCCATGCTATCGATTGACGCTTGGTCCTGGAACCCATGGGTGCTCCGCTCAACAGCAAGGCGTTGACTAGCGCGAACGACCTATAGGCGCCAGTTCTCTAACTTTTTGGAAACAAAAGCCTGGTGGCAGTAGCTGCGCTTATATCTAAGGCCCTCGTAAGCAGAACGAACTCCAAGACGTCCAGTCGACGCGCGCCTGCTTCGATCGCCGACAGGCGTTGTTGTGGCCAGCTCAACCGGCGAGCAAGATCACTTTGCGAGATTCCCAGCCGCTCACGACGCGCACGTAGCTGGTAGACCAGCTCGCGGTATTGCCCGTCATAGATCGTCTTGATTGCCATGGTCGCGATTTCTGAATGCGACCAGCAATCTATGCGCGACCTACTGATTACATGAAAATCATGTAGCCCTCCCTCCGTTCACCTGATACGCTAGAGGCTGGATCCCACCGAGATATGCGTGGCCCATGTCCAGACTCAACCGACCCTCTTAGCTCCTCGCACCGCGCTGCTGCGCGCTTCCGAGCGTGTCGGATTGATGGGCACTGCTGCTTGGTGCGCCCTGCACCTTTCCACCCAGCAACCAAGCCCAATCACTTCTCGCCCTTGCTTGACCGAGCAGTTGCTCCAGTTCCTAGAGCTGGCGGGCATCTTGACACGCTCTACATCTCCTGCCGATGCAACGTACAGGGCCGTCTATGAGCCAGTGGCCTGGCGCTACTTTGATCTTGATTTGCCGAGCATAGAAATCCAGACCGGTCTTGACGACGCGCTGCAACTTCGCTTGGCCGAGAACGACGGGATTTCTCGCGATGCTCTCTGGCGCTTGCTCGCTGATGGAGATAGCGAAGCCTATCTTGTACATCTCTTGCAGCGCCATCGGCTAGATGGCGGTGACGTCCGAGCACTCATCTTGGCAATACGAACGGAGTGGGCTTCCTACTCCGTAGGTAGGCGCCGCTACCTTGCATGGGTGAGCGTGCGCCATGCTGCCGCTACATTGTCCCAGGGGGAGTTTGGTATAGACACTCTGTACGTCATCCTACAAACACATCTACGGCGCCGGGGGCGTTGGCTCGCGGCCAGGCAGTCCAACCAGGATCTTGCTGATGACGAGTACAGCTTCGTACCGGACATCCACTGGCGCCGCCCGATACTGCTGGAACTCTTCCTGACACGAATCGCGCCGATGGGAAAGAAGTTCTGGACGCTGCCACCTCCCCAAGGCGACTAGCAAACGCGAGCAGGCCGAGATCGTGAACCATGCCTAGGACTTCTAATCCCAATTGCTCGCCCTTTGTCAGGATGCACATATGACGACACCCGAGGAAAGTACCCGCCACCTCTACCAGGCTGGCGCTTTCTTGGTAGAGCTTGCGCTTGATGAGCGCTTGCCCGTTGAGGTACGCCGCGAAGCGGCCCGACTAACACGTCACTACCCCACGCCAGGTTGCGCTCTTTCCGTTACTCCATCGGCCATCGGGCACTTCCTGCCGCAGCCTGATCCTGGCTGGGTTGAAAGCTATCGGTACGGACCGTTGACCATGGGGCTTAGCGATAGGATCTCTAGGCTGTATTACGAACTTGAGGACTAGCCGGCCAAGATTCGATCTAGCTCAACCAGACGTGCACCAAGAGATATTTAGCCACTCACTCGAAGAGTTGAGCACAAAATTTTGAAAGCAGGACGCAAGCCGGATCATTCGCATTGCGTCGGAGTGGCCAGTCATCTAGAAGCGTTCTTTGCACTAGCTCCTCCGATTTCCCCATTTTTCCGCTCTAAATGCCCTTGCGTGGATTCTTCCTTCGCTGCGTTAGCCCCAAGTCCACCTCAGGAAGAGGACAGTTCAGTTCAGCCTCGAACATTCCTCTGAGATGCGCGTTGTACTGCCAGATGACGAACTGCCCCATCAGCCCGTCATTCTCGCGCCGCAACCGGGCGTTTTCCGCCTCCAAGCGAACAATCCGTTCGCCTGCCGCGCGCAGCGAGGAGGGCAACGGCACCGACAACGCGTCTGACCGCACCCGCGCTTTGGCCAGCTCATACGCTTCCCGGATTCTCATCGAACGATAGAGGGTCTGGCGCACCGGCTGAAGATCAAGACGCTTCTGGCATGTCTGGACCAAGGCCTCCCAGGTCAGCTCGGATTTCCACCCATCGAGAATCTCTACGATGCGCTGGACATCGCGATCTCGCAAATGTCTACCCATTGCTAAGCACTCCGGCCTGACCGTCTACAGGGGGTAGTGCGGTGGAGCGCATTCGAAGCGCCCTGCGCACGGGACTGAACTCTTGGTCCGTCTTCAACCTGATCAGGGTACCGTCGGGAACCTGCGCGGACTCCATGACCTCGATCAGTTGTGCAAGCCTGTGCTGCGTCATCTGGTGCGTCTCGAACCAGCGATCCGCGCCAGCGGTGCCGTTGGCGATCTCGAGCGAAGCGCGCTCCACCAGTGCGTTCACCTGTACCAGTCGCTCTTTCATCCTTGCCACCCGCCGATCACCCTTCACGCAGATCTGCTCACTGCAGTTCAGACAGTCCCGGAAACGCTGGCACGGCGCCATGACGAAATCGTGGACACAGTAGCCGTATTCGGTGACATGCGCGGTCGGAACCAAAAGAAGGTCAAATTCCTCCTGGGTCATTGGAAGCTTGTTCGCTAAGTCCCTGACCCCACTATCGGTCGCCGCACCCTTATTTAGCGAAGGGTCGTGGCGTTTGATCATCTCCACGACCTCGAATTCGGACAAGTGATCATAGTCCCGATTCTGCTTGATATCGGTTCGGCCGGACCAGACCGCGATGTCCGCCTGACTCATACCCCCCCGCTGTGCCATCGTGTTGAGAAGGTGCCGGAACTGGTGGGATGTCAACTTCTTCGATTTCTTATCGATCAAAGCCCCATGCCTTTCGAAGATAGATGCGGAATTCTCCCGACTTCCCACGTCGTCATTGAAGATGTTGGACGTCGGCTTCTTCAAGACAACGGGAATGACTCGTCGTTCAGTATCTAGGAGATTTGACAGACAGCTGAACAAGGCGTCAGCGAAGCGTAGCTTGCGATCCTTGTCATACCAGGGGAAATTCGTAGGCAGCTGCGAATGAACCCATTCGTTGAGCATCCTCAGCGTGATGCGGCCATGCCTCAGAGAGAACCCTCGCCGGTTAATTTCGCCCCTAATATAGTTGGGATTTACATCTTGGAGACCCAGCGCCGCCCCGATCTGATCTAGGTGTAGCGCATCGTCTTCCGCAACCTTGGGGCATTGCGCATGCCTTGGAAACTGGTCGGGCTTGCATTCAAGCCAGGATGCCAGCCAGCGCGCATCATGCGTAATGTGCCTCACGCGACCGATGGCTTCTTCGGCGAGCGGAACCATTACGCTGGGGATCCACTTCACATAGGGGGGCGCGCCTTTTCCTGGCCAGAACCGCCAGCCATAGGAGGTCGATCCGTCTTCGCACGTCTCTCGCACCTCGCACGCACTTTCCAGCGCGAGCACCTCGGCGACACGTGAGGGCGAACAAAGCAACATCGCCGCCAACGAGGTTGTAAAGATGTCACGTGGCTCGGATGGATGGGAGGCGAACAACTCCGCCATCGCCTCTATCGCGGCCGCTTCGGGCAACTTCCGCTCCCGTTCCTCCCTCGCCTGCCGTCCGGTCCTAACCGAATCCGCAGGACGTGCGATCGGGTTCACCCACTGCAGGCACCTGGGCACCAGCTCCTCGTCCGATAGGAACGTCGCGAGCTTAGCCAATTCTCTTCCCGCCTGATACGCCACCCCCGCAGAATAGACGTCACGTGCCAGCACCGCCGCCGCATCCAAGATGCGCCCATCGACGTCGGCGATGCTGGCGCCGCCTGTTTGATTGACGAGCGCCCGTTCCAGTACTCGTAGTGCCCGCATCTCCGTGAAGGCCTTGCGCTCGGCGACGCCCTGCATGTAGCGAAAGTAGGCCTTTGCAAAGGAGAGGAAAGGCGCCCGTAGCACATTCCCGGCCTTCAGCACCCGGCTTGTTTGATCCAGATTCCCAAACGAGACGCCGGGATTGCGCCATTGGTTCTCCTCCCAATTCAAGTCCGCGCCGAATACCGTCAGCTTGTACCTGCACGTCTCAATGAACGATGCGAGCTTCTGCGCGGCATCTCGCTGCCTTTTCGAACTAAACGGCACCGATCTAGCCATGGCGGTGCAATTCCGCCTTCCGGCGCGCACACAGGGCAATGACCTGCGACACCGCAACGATGGTCCTGTCATTGATCGCCGCAATCGAGTCGTCCATTGTGATGCTGCGGATCCGCTCGCGCTCTTGGAAGAGTCGATCTAAGACCTCGTGGTGGGGCGCGTCTAGCCAAGGCTGGAAGGCCTTGCAGGTGTAGCAAGCCAGAGGTGCACTGGCACCACAAAAGCCAAACGAGCCGCAAGTTCCCACATTCGATCCGCCGTCGCACCGAATCCGGCTGGCGATGTCGTTTCCGCGCAGCGCCTCGGCTTCCTTATCCACCAACATGCCCGAAAATGCCTGAACGATGGGTGCAAGCTGCGCGGCAACCGCCGCATCAATGGCCACCACGTGTTCAGGCACATTCTCGGTGTAGACGCGTGCGTTCTGGTCGTCGGTATGATCAAGTAGTTCTGCTATCACAACCGTCCCGAGCCCCTCCCTAGCGGCGCGAGTGGCGACCGTTCTCCTCAACCTCAGCGGAAAGACGTGCAGACTCTTGCGTGTGCGCTCAGAGGGGACCTCTAGACGCGCAACCGTCCGCTCCAAACGAGTGCCGATGGATTTCGTCCTTACATGGAACGCCTCCGACCGCAGCCTTTGCCGCACCTCGGCGAGAGGAAGGCCGCGCGCACGCCGCACGTTGCGCCACGAAGGAAACAGCGGTGCTTGGTCGATATCGTCTTGCGACAGTGCTGGCCATAAGCGCTTCATGCGCCGCGTGGTGTGTTCCACCAGCTCCAACATCGGCGCCGCCTTCTCATGGGTAAGGTAGGCGGGCTTGAATTCCGATCTCCAAATGCGGGCCTGCTTTCTCCTTGGAACCAGCACGACCAGGCCACACTCCTCTTGAACTCCCGCATCTGGACGTTTTATATCCACCAACTTGATGTCTCCGAGCTGACTAGGTCTTCGGCCCGTGCTGATCAAGAAATCCGCCAAGACGTAGCTGCTCAGACTTATGGATCGATCGGAGAAAGCCTGCACTAGGCGATCTGTCAAACCCTCGTACTCCAGTTGCGAGAGCGGGCCTTTCTTGGAACATCGCGTCCTGACCGCAACGCCTTTCGGTGAATTTTTTAACTTCCATATGCTGATCGTTTTCAGCACTTCTTTGTCGATGCCAGGCGCCTGGAGCCTGATCCAGTGCCGGAGCAATGTCACAAGGAATGGCAGCCGGCACTGTTCCTGTTCACTTAGGGTATTTCGATAGTTGATTAGGTCCGTGGAGCACACGCACACCACACGGCCTGCACGATGAGTTAGGAATTTGATGAAGTTCCTGAACTCGCGAAGGGCTGCCATCACCGTGCCAGGAGCGAACTTCGATACATACCAAGATGCAACGCTCAGGAACCCGTCCCGCAGTTCCCCATCAAGAGACCCCCGAACCCACGCCAAGTGGACGGTGACATCCCGCGACAGAACCCACGCGACATCTTCTACATCCAGTTCGTATCCTTCACGGCTGATAACTTTCATGCCGGCCCCCTGTTGCGCTTGGACTTTTGAAGCCTCAGGGACGCTTCCATGGCTGTGCGCTGGGTGTGACGTCGCGTGTATGTGGCTGCCGAGCCCGAGCCCTCCCGCCAACCCATGATGTAAGACCGCATCTTCTCCTCCTGGGCGGGCGGCGTCCCCTGCGACTCCATCTGCCGCGAGAACCGATCATTGGCGGTATGCCGAATCACGTGTGGCGACAATCCGTCGAGTCTTCCATGCGCAGCATTGCGCAGCTTGGCGAATGCCTTAGACAGCGCCTGGTACGACATGGGCCGCCCGTGATGAGGGCCAAGCTTGTGCGTCACAAGGAGGAACTCATGCCGTCGCGATGCCGGGCAACTCTTTCGCTCAGTCCATACGTAGCCTAGGATCCGCCGCGCGAGTTCGTCCGTGATCGGCAATACCCGGTCCCTTGTCTTTACGACCGGCTGACTCCTGCGTGGGTCGGACCTGTCACCATGTCGTCGCGCGACCGTGAAGGTGTTGGCCTGAAAGTCGAAGTCCGAGACCTTAAGGGTAAGCAGTTCGCCTGCCCTAAGCCCCAGATCCAACAGGTCCAAGATGACAGCGTTCCGGGTCTGGACTTCTGGCTGAAATGGGTTGACGGCGCTGCCGGCGCCCAGCATTTCATCCAGAAGGGATTTTTGCGGTTCATCCAAACCCATTCGTGCGCTGATGCTGGACTTTCGCTTCCGGCCTCGCTTGCCTTTCAGGCGCTCTCCCATGAGCGCGATGGCCTGCGATGCCGCCTCATCAACTCCCTTTGCTTCACGCTCCAAGAGGTATTTGGCGAGCCAGTCCAGATAGGACGCAACCGCCGTGATTCGATTATAGGCCGTTAGGGGATCTACCTGCGTACGCGCCGCACCGGGCGCGGCGCGTACGCGACTGGCATATCTCGCCAACGATAAGGGCCGATTATTGAGTTCTGCCGTTGCTGCCCGCGTTCTGAGGAACGTGGCTAGCAGTTGTAGTTCAATGTCCGAAAGAAACTGACGGCGAGCCAGCCTTGCTTCAAGGTCGATGCCTCTTGAGTCAGCCCACGCATTCAGGAGCTTGATTGCGTCCAGCGCTGCTTTCGTCGTCGACGGCGCCAAACTCGCGTTTCTGAGTTGGGTGGTCACATACAGCGTCGGATTCCACAGAGGAGTTCCCTGCTCGTCCTGCAGTATCGGGAGCCGCTCTCCATCCTTGAAAAGGATGGTCGTAACAATGGCGCCTTTCCTTGTGCTCATGGCTACTTACCAAAGCAACAGGTGGTAGCAAGAACTCTACTCCGGAATGGTCCATACGCAACAGCATCCATGCACAGAAAAGCCCGCATAAAGCGGGCCTTTCCACTGAAAAGTAACGCTTATGGCTGTGGTACAACCTAGAACGGGATATCGTCGTCCGCGAAGTCGTCCATCGGCGCGGACTGCTGCGGGGCCGGCTGCTGCCGGCGCGGCGCGTAATCCTGCCCGCCACCACCGCCGCCACCGCCCATGCCGGAGCGTTCCTGGCGCGGCGGCGCCGAGCGCTGCGGACGGTCGCCACCGCCCATGCCGCCACCACCGACCTCGCCGCGGCCGCCGAGCATCTGCATCTCGTCGGCGACGATGTCGGTGGAGTACTTCTCCACGCCGTCCTGGCCGGTGTACTTGTCGTAGCGGATCGAGCCTTCGACGTAGACCGAACTGCCCTTGCGCAGGTACTCGCCGGCGATCTCACCGAGCTTTCCGAAAAACACCACGCGATGCCACTCGGTGCGTTCCTGCTGGTTGCCGTCCTTGTCCTTGCGCACGCTGGTGGTGGCCAGGCTGATCCGGGTGATGGCCATGCCGGCCTGGGTGTACTTGGTGTCGGGATCGTTGCCGAGGTTGCCGACGAGGATGACTTTGTTGATGCCGCGGGCCATGAGCTGCTTCCGTCTGGGGTCTCCGCGGCCGGGGGCACGCAGAGCGGTAAAGAAGATTTCGGGGAGCAATCCTAACATCGCCGGGATGGGCCGGCCTGCGCCAGGCGCCCGCGGGCATGCCGGAAAACGCCGCATTGGCCTGTCGGAATCCTGCCGGGGCGAGACCCGCAGGGCGCTCCGGACCCAGGCGTGGCAAGCCCTCCGGCCCGGGCCCCGCCCCACCGCGGGACGGATGTGGCCGCGCAGCCTATACTTTGCGCACGTTTCCAGTCCTGTCCGCATGAGCATCGCCGAATCCCCCAGCACCGCCCTGGGCCTGCCCCAGATCCAGATGCTCGCCGCGCCGGACATGGCCGAGGTGGACGCCCTGATCCGCCGCCGCCTGGCCTCGGACGTCGTGCTGATCAACCAGATCGCCGACCACATCGTCTCCGCCGGCGGCAAGCGCCTGCGGCCGATGCTGGTGGTGCTGGCCGGCCGCGCCTGCGGCGCCGGCGGGCCGATGCAGCATCAGTTGGCGGCGATCATCGAATTCATCCACACCTCGACCCTGCTGCACGACGACGTGGTCGACGAGTCGGACCTGCGCCGCGGCCGCAGCACCGCCAACGCGCTGTGGGGCAACGCGCCCAGCGTACTGGTCGGCGACTTCCTGTATTCGCGCAGTTTCCAGCTGATGGTGGAGCTGGACAGCATGGCGGTGATGCGCCTGCTGGCCGACACCACCAACCGCATCGCCGAGGGCGAGGTGCTGCAGCTGCTGCACGTGCACAACCCGGACACCGACGAGGGCGCCTACCTGCGGGTGATCGAGCGCAAGACCGCGGTGCTGTTCGCCGCCGGCACCCGCCTGGGCGCGCTGGCCTCCGGCGCCAGCGAGGCGGTGCAGGCGCGCCTGTACGACTACGGCATGCAACTGGGCTATGCGTTCCAGATCGCCGACGACGTGCTCGACTACACCGCCGATGCTGCCGACCTGGGCAAGAACCTGGGCGACGACCTCGCCGAGGGCAAGGCCACACTGCCGCTGATCCACGCCATGGTGCACGCCGACGACGCCACCCGCGCACGCCTGCGCCAGATCGTCGAACAGGGCGATGCCAGCGCGATGCCGGAAGTGCTCGCCGCGATCGAGGCCAGCGGCGGCATCGACTACAGCCGCCGCCGTGCGGCCGACTACGCCGCCGCCGCCGAGCGCGCGCTGGACGGCCTGCCGGAGAACGAGGCCGTAGCCGCGCTGCGCGGACTGGCCCGCTACGCGGTCTCGCGGAAGCATTGATCCGGCGCGCTGTGCGCGCCGGATTGGGATTGGGGAGTCGGGATTGGGGATTCGCAACGGCGGCTTGGCTGACGCCTGAAGCGCTGCGAGGCTCGCCACACCAACCGGTCAGTTAGGCGGCGCCGACGGACCGCTTTTGCCAATCCCCAATCCCGCCAAGCGCGCAGCGCGAGGCACCTCCCAAATCCCGGCGCGCTGTGCGCGCCGGAGAGATTGGGGAATCGGGAATGGGGATTCGTTAAAGCCGGTTGGCTGAGGCCTGGCACGTTACCGGCTCACGCTGCAAAGTCAGCAGCGCACACGCTTTAGGTCTGGTTACGCAGCGGAATTGGCAAAGCGCGATCCACCGCTTTTGCCAATCCCCAATCCCGCCAAGCGCGCAGCGCGAGGCACCTCCCTACTCCCGCCCGAACCGCTCCTCGAAGAAATCCTCAAGCATCCGGTAGGCGCGCTTGGCTGCGCGCGGGTTGTACTGGCAGCCCGGCGGGCTGTTGGCGTCGGCTTCGGCGAAGCAATGCACGGCACCGCTGAAGTTGACGAACTGCCAGTCGGCGCCGGCGCGGTTCATCTCCTGCTCGAAGGCAACGATGTCGTCGCGGCTCACGCTCTTGTCGTCGGCGCCGTTGAGCACCAGCACCGGCGCCTTGGCACTGCCTTCAGCCGCCGGCGCCGCGGTGGCCAGGCCGCCGTGCAGGCTCACGACGCCGGCCAGCGGCGCCCCCGCACGGACCAGTTCCAGCACCGTGGTGCCGCCGAAGCAAAAGCCGACCGCGCCGATCCGGGCCGGATCCAGCGGCGCCTTGCCGGCCTGCGCCTTCAGCGCCGCCACTGCCGCCAACGCCCGCGCGCGCAGCGTGGCCGGATCCTTCTTCAACGCGCCGGCGAACTGTCCGGCCTCGGTATCGTTGGCCGGTCGCTTGCCCTTGCCGTAGACGTCGGCCACCAGCACCACGTAGTCGTCGCCGGCCAGGTGCTTGGCCTTTTCCACCGCGGAGTCGTTCACGCCGCGCCAGTTCGGCACCATCACCAGGCCGGGGCGCTTGTCGTGGTCGGCATCGTCGTAGACCAGCACGCCGCTGAAACTGTCCTTGCCGACCTGCCACTCCACCGGCTTGGCCTGCATCGCCGCCCAGGCCTGCAACGGCAGCGCCAAGGCCAGGCCGAGCAGACCGGTCCACCGCATCATCGAACGTGTGCGCATCGCCCTTCTCCCGTGGGAACCAGCGCGGAAGTGTACGCAAGGCGCCGCCAGCGCGATGTGTGCGCCCACGCGACGCGGCTCAGGCGATGCCCAGCCCCGGAATGGCGCTGATCGCGTCCGGGTCGAACCCGGCCAGCGCGGCGAAATGGCGGCCGCGGGCCACATAGTCGCGATAGGCGCCGAAGCTGGGCGCACCGGGCGACAGCAGCACCACGCCGCCCTGCTCGCCCAGCGCCGCGCGCGCCAGCGCCACCGCCTCCGCCAGGTCGGCCGCGGCATGCAGGCCGAAGCCGGCCTCGGCGGCCAGCGGCGCCAGCAGCGCATGGATGCGCGGGCCATTGGCGCCCATGGTGACGATCTCCAGCGGTGCGCCGTGGCGCATCTGCTCGGCGAAGTCCTGCCAGTCCAGGCCGCGGTCGTGGCCGCCGACCAGCAGCGCGATGCGCCGCCCGCGGAAGCACTCCAGCGCCGCGAGGCTGGCATGCGGCGTGGTGCTGATCGAGTCGTTCACATAGGTCACGCCGTCGCGCGTGCCCAGGGTCTGCAGCCGGTTCGGCAGCGGCCGGAAGCGATCGGCCGCCGGCGCCAGCGCCGCCGCATCCAGGCCCAACGCCTCGATCGCGGCCAGCACCGCGCACAGGTTGCCGCGGTTGTGCCGGCCCGGCAGCGGCGCCTGCGCGCTGTCGTACACCGCGGTGTCGCCACGGTAGACCACTTCGCCGCGCATGTGCCAGCCGTCCTCGCGGTTGAACCAGCGCACCTCACTGTCGGGCAATTGCAGGGTCGCCAGCTGCGGATCGGCGGCATTGAGCAGGGCGATGCGCGGCCGCGCATGGGTGACCAGCTCGAGCTTGTCGGCGATGTAGCGCGCCTGGCTGCCGTGCCAGTCCAGGTGCTCGGGGAACAGGTTCAGCACCAGCGCCAGTTGCGGCCGCGCGCCGCTGCGGGCGACATCGCCGGTCTGGTAGCTGGACAGTTCGATCGCCCAGTATTGCGGCGGCGGCATCGGCGCCAGCACTTCCAGCAGCGGCACGCCGATGTTGCCGACCAGGCCGGTGCGATGGCCGCCGGCACGCAGCAGGTGCGCCAGCAGCGCGGTGGTGGTGCTCTTGCCCTTGGTGCCGGTGACGCAGACGCTGCCGGGCACCACGCCGTCCGCGCCGGCATGTTCGGCGAACCACAGCGCGGTGCCGCCGACGAAACGCGTGCCGCGCGCCGCCGCGGCCTGCGCCTCGGGCCGGTACGGACTGATCCCGGGCGACTTGATCACGACATCGAACGCGGCCAGGCGCTCGGCGCTGGCCTCGGTTTCCACCTGCAGCGCAGGATCGCCAAGCATTGCGACCTCCTCGGCTTCGGCCGGCGTGCAGAACAGGGTCAGCGGCGCGGATGCCGCGTTCCGGGTCCCGGGTCCCGGGTCCCGGCTATCGCGCAGCGCGCGGTAGGCCGCACGGCCTTCGCGGCCCCAACCCCACAGCGCGACGCGCTGCGACTCAAGCTGCGAAATTCGCACGCACGCGTTCCCACAGGTCGGCCGGGATGCGGTGCTGCGTGTCCAGTTCCAGCAGCGGCTCCACGCGCAGGTCGACGGGGTCGAGCTGCGGCTGGATCTCGCGGATGAAGCGCGCCACCAGCGCGTCCTCCTTCCATTCCGCACGCGCCGCCAGCGCCGCCATCGCCGCCCGCGACTCGCGGCCCTCGCCCACGCACTCGAACGGCTTGTGGTCCTGGAACTCCAGCAGCGCATCGAAGCCACCGGCCTGGCCGGCATCGTCGAGCAGGTTGCGGCCGAAGATCCGCACCAGCCGCGTCTTGGGCATGAACGGCGCCAGCGCCAGAAACACGAAGTGGCACTTCGGGCAGACCCCGCACCAGCGGTGCGCCGGACGCTCGCCGAGGATGTGGAAATTGCGGTTGCAGCTGGAGAAATGCGCGTCGTAGTGGTCGGTCTTGGCGAACTGCCGCGCCACCGCCAGCTCCGACAGCGGGCGCAGCAGCGAGTAGTAGCGCAGATCCGCGGCCACGTAGCGCTGCACCTGGGTACCGAACGCCTGCTCGAAGGCCCAGCCCTTGGACCACTGGTGATTGACCTCGCCGGTGCCGGCGATCTGGCTGCCGTAGCTGGCCGAATGTTCGTTGGAGAACACCACCTGGCCGGCATCGTGCAGCACCGCGGCGAACACCAGGATCGCCGAGTTCACCGCGGTCACCGGGATATGCCCGTTCCACGCGCCCTGCCGGTTCAGCTCGAACAGTTCAGGCGCGAGCGTGCGGCCGATGTTCAAGGTCGGCAGCCCGGTGCGCTCGGCGCAGGCGCGGATCAACTGCGATCCGCCGATCCAGGTCACCGTCTGCGCCACGCCAGCCGCGCGCAGGGCCTCGATGCTGACCAGCGAATCCTTGCCGCCGCCGATCGCCACCAGGGCCTGGTCGCGCAGCCCCAGCGCCGCCGCTTCGGCGGCACCGGCCTCCCCGGCCGGGAAGCGGATGCGTCCGCGCAGGTCTAGGCCGTTGCGATAGGCGAACTCGCCCAGGCCATGCAGGTACACGCTGTCCAGCAGCGCGGCGGTCTCGGCATCGATGGCGTAATCGTCGATGACGATGCGCGGCGGCACCGCCGCCTTGTAGTAGCTGACGCCGGCGATCAGGTGCAGCAGGCGCAGGGCGCGCTGCGCCGCCTGCGCGCGCGCCGGGTCGAGCGCGAACGGCGCGCCGGGCACGGTGATGGTCTCCACCAGCTCCGGGCCGTCGTCGAACGCATAGACCAGGCGCGCCACGCCGCTGTCGGCATCGAAGCCGCAGCGCACGAAGCGGAAGGTGGCGATCTGCTGTTTGTCGAAAGCGGTCATGGACGTCCTGCAAGCACACGGGTGTGCCGCAGATAGCGGCGACACAGAAGAAATTCGATCAGCGAAAACGGCAAGGCCGCCCACAGCAACGGCAGGCAGCCGAACACGAAGGCCATCAGCAGCAGTTGCCACGGCAATCCGGTCGGCGCCGATGCGGTGGACGCCAGCAGCGCCACCAGTACATACAGCGCCAGCGCCGGCAGGTAGGCCAACACGGCCAGCAGCAAGGTGCGCACGGCCAGCGCGCCGGCGCTGGCAACGGGCACGCGGCGCGTCCAGCGCAATGCCAGCCACGCGCCAGCCGCCGCCGCGGCCAGCGCCGGCAACGCCCACTTGAGGCTGTCGGTCCACGGCAGCGACGTGCCGGACTGGTCCAGCGCGGTGGCCGCCGCCATCGCCACCGCACCGGCCGCGGCGCTGCCCGCGACGAACTCAGTCCGCGCGCCCATCGATCGCCTCCTCGCGGGGCAACTCGCGCTGGTTGTAGGTGCTGGCCATGCTGTAGCCATAGGCGCCGGCGTCGGCGATCAGCATCACATCGTCGGGGGCTGTGCCTGCCGGCAGGCGCCGGCGCTTGCCGAACACGTCGCTGGATTCGCAGATCGGCCCGACCACGTCGAACACGGTCTCGGCCGGCTGCTCGAACCGGCTCAGGTTCGCCACGTCGTGCCAGGCGTCGTACAGCGCCGGGCGGATCAGCGTGTTCATGCCGGCATCCAGGCCGACCCGGCGGATGCCGTCCTTCTCGATCACCTGGGTGGCGCGGGCCAGCAGCACGCCGCATTCGGCGACCAGGTAGCGGCCCGGCTCGATCGCCAGGCGGAATGCCGGATGCACCGCCTTGGCCTCGGCCAGGCCCTGCGCGAAGGTGTCCAGGTCGAACGGTTCGTCGTCGGCGCTGTACGGGATCGGCAGGCCGCCGCCGATGTCGATGACCTCGACACTGCCGATGCGCCGGGCGAAGCCGGCCAGTTCGTCGCACATGCGCCGCCAGTGCTGCGCGGTCTCCACGCCGCTGCCCAGGTGCGCGTGCAGGCCGACGATGCGGATGTCCAGCGCGCGCGCGGCCTCGACGAACTCGTCGACGCGGGTCGCCGACAGGCCGAACTTGGAAGCCTTGCCGCCGGTGTTGACCTTCTCGTGGTGGCCGTCGCCGTGCCCCAGGTCGATGCGCAGCCACAGGCTGCGGCCGCGGAACAATTCCGGCCAACGCTGCAGCGCCTCGACGTTGTCCACCGTCACGGTCACGCCCAGCGCGAACGCGGCTTCGTACTCGGCCCTGGGCGCGAAGCTGGGGGTGAACAGCACGCGGCGCGGCGACAGCTCCGGCACGATCTCGAACACCCGGCGCAGTTCGCCGTGCGACACGCACTCCAGGCCGAAGCCCTCCTCGACCAGGGTCTGCAGGATCGCCGGATGCGCATTGGCCTTGATCGCGTAGTAGCGCTGATCCACCGCCGCGATCGCCTTGAGCGCGCGCGCGCGTTCGCGCAGGGTCGGCAGGTGATAGATGTAGCGCGGCGTGCCGGCCTCGGCCAGGCGCAGCAGATGCGCGCGCTCGCCCTGCCACCACGGCACCGGCCGCGGCCGCACCGTGCCGGCGATCTCGCGCCAGCGCGGGCCGAACACCTCGGTCTCCTCCACCGGCATCGCGCCGCTGTCGATCAGCTCGGCGTGCAGGATCGGCAGCAGCCCGTCGGCATCGGTCTCGTCGATGACGAAGGTCAGGTTCAGGTCGTTGGACGACTGCGAGATCATGTGCACGCGCTCCTTGCCGAACGTGGCCCACACGTCCGAGAGCTTGTGCAGCAGCGAGCGCATGCCGCGCCCGACCAGGGTGATCGCCGCGCACGGCACGATGATCTTGACCCGGCAGATCTCCGCCAGGTCGGCCGACAGCGCCGCCAGCACGTCGGTGTTGACCAGGTTCTCGCTCGGGTCCAGCGACACGGTGACGTTGGTCTCGGCCGAGCCGATCAGGTCCACCGACAACCCGTGCTTCTTGAACAGCGTGAACACATCGGCCAGGAAGCCGACCTGCTGCCACATGCCGATGCCTTCCATCGACACCAGCACGATGCCGTTGCGGCGGCTGATCGCCTTGACCCCGGGCACGGTGCGGGCGTTGCCGTCGATGCTGGTGCCGGGCAACTCCGGGCGCTCGGTGTCCAGGATCGCCATCGGCACGCCGCCGTCGCGGCACGGCTTGATCGAGCGCGGGTGCAGCACCTTGGCGCCGGTGGTGGCGATTTCCTGCGCCTCGTAGTAGTCCAGGCGGGTCAGCAGGCGCGCATCCGGCACCTCGCGCGGATTGGCGCTGAACATGCCCGGCACGTCGGTCCAGATCTCCACCCGACTGGCGCCGAGCAGCGCGCCGAAGTACGCCGCCGAGGTATCCGAGCCGCCGCGGCCGAGGATGGCGGTGCCGCCGTCCTCGTGTCGGGCGATGAAGCCCTGGGTGATCAGCATGCGTGTGGGCTGGGCGACGAAGCGCGCGCGCCACTGCGGATCGGACTGCCACTGGCACGACACCGACAGGCGCCGCGACCAGGCGCTCTGGTTCGGCTGCGGCGGCAGCGCGTCCAGCCATTGCCGCGCATCCATCCAGCCCATGTCCAGGCCGTTGGCGCGCAGGTAGGCCGCGCCCAGGGTCGAGGACAGCAGTTCGCCCTGCCCCAGCACCTCGGCCTGCCAGTCCAGCGTGCGCTCGGCCGCGCGCGGATCGACGAGCAGGCCGCGCAACGCCGCCAGGCGTTCGCCCAGCACCGCCTCGGCATCCAGCTCCAGTTCGCCCAGGAACTCGCGGTGGCGCTGCTCCAGCGCGGCGACGCGTTGCGCGCTGTCGGCGCTGCCGTCGGCGATCGCAGTCAGTTCGTTGGTGACCCCGGACAAGGCCGACACCACCACCAGCACCCGCGCGCCGGTCTCGTCCGCGCGTTTTTTCGCCAGCCGTCCAATCGTGTCCCAGCGATGACGACGCGACACCGAAGTGCCGCCGAACTTGAGGACGATCCAACGATCGGCAGGAGAGGAAGCTGACATGGAGTGGGGGTGTCTAGAATGTGGGGAAAACGCCGGCATGCGCGGGCGCAACCCCCGATTCTACTGCCAACCGAGCGCCGATGAGCGAGCGTTGCCACCTGCAACTGGACCTCTTTTCCGCCAGCCGGGACTGGGCAATCCGCTCGGCGCTACGTCGCCAGCAAGGGACGCGAACTCGGGCGCGACGGCCGCGTCGAGCTGCTGGTCGACGGGGAAGCGGTGTGGATCGGCGGACTGGTGCACGCGGTGATCGCTGACAAGATCGCTTGGTAAGCTCCGGCCTCCCCCACCGCAGTCCGGAGTTTCCCGCCATGGCCGCACGCCGTTTCTTCCAGGTCGATGTCTTCTCCGCCCACGCCGGCAACGGCAATCCGTTGGCCGTGGTGCTCGATGCCGATGGCTTGGACGCCGCCACGATGCAGGCCATCGCGCGCTGGACGCGCCTGCCGGAAACCACCTTCGTGTTCGCGCCGACGCGGCCGGACGCCAGCTACGGCCTGCGCATGTTCAGCCCTCAGAAGGAGGTGCCGTTCGCCGGCCACCCCAGCGTCGGCACCGCGCATGTCGCGCTGGAAGCGGGCATCGCCACGCCGCGCGACGGCGTGCTGACCCAGGACGGCATCGCCGGCCTGCTGCCGTTGCGGGTCGATGTGGATGCCGGAGTGCGCAGCATTGCCATCCGCACGCCGCGCGCGCAAGTGGCCGAGATCGCCGATGCCGCGGATCCGCGCCTGCAGTCGGCGCTGCGCGGCTGGACGCTCGGCGCGCTGCCGCCGGTCCGCATGGACGGCGGCCGCTGCTGGTGGTTGGTCGAAGTGGCCGACGAAGCCACGCTGCGTGCGCTGGCACCGGACTGGGACGCGATCGCCGCCCTGGCCGAAAGCACCGCCAGCATGGGCGTGTTCGCCTACGCGCGGGCCAGCGAACCGGCTTACGCGCTGGCCGTGCGCGCGTTCGTCGGCAATGGCCGGCGCTTCGAGGACGCCGCCTCCGGCGCGGCCAACGCGGTGCTGGCGGCATGGCTGGATCACAGCAAGGCCCTGCCCGGCCACGGCGGCCGCTACGTCGCCAGCCAGGGCCGCGAAGTCGGCCACGATGCGCTGCTGACCCTGCGCGTGGACGAGGCTGGCGAGGTGTGGTCGGGCGGCCAGGTACAGACGGTGATCGAAGGCCGCATCGACTGGCCCTGATCGCCTGCGTCTGCTGTTCTGCGCCGCGGGCGCGAACGAACGTGCAAAAAGAAAGGGCGCCTCGAAGGAGGCGCCCTGTAGGTCAGTCGGGCAATACGTCGACGCGGACGCGGATGCGGTCGCCCGGAGGCGAGGCGGTGCGGGTGTGGTAGTAGCGACCGCCGTACTCGTAGGTCACGTCGTAGCCGTCGACGCGGTCGTAGCGTTCGGTCCGATACGACACCGGGTCGCATTCGCGGACCACGCCGCCACCGTAGCCGCCGCCATAGGCGCGGGTGTTGGTGTCGTAGATCGAGCGACCGGCCAGGCTGCCGAGCATGGTGCCGACCGCGGTGCCGACAAAGCGGCCGCTGCCGCCGCCCACGCGGCTGCCCAGCACGGCGCCGGCGATGCCGCCGACCACCGACGAGGCAGTGCGGCCGCCGTCGGTGCCGCGGTAGCCGTAGTCGCTGGCGTAGCTGCCCGAAGCCGGACGGTCGTAACAGCGCTCGGTGGTCTCGCGCGGGCCGTTGACCTGCACCATGATCGGATCGGCGCGTACCACGCGCGCATATTCGTAGGTGCCGGACGCGTAGCCGCGGTCGCGGTAGTCGTCGTAACGGGTGTAACCGTAGTCCTGCGCGGCGGCGGAGCCGATGACGCCGACAGCGAGCGCAGCGGTCAACAGACGGGTCGAGAGCTTGTTCATGGCGATGGTTCCAAGCGCGTGGATCGCGCGATTGCATGCTCGATCCGAGGCGGTGAAACCAGACTGAATAGGGACGGCTGTGGCGCGCACATTTAGTGGCGCGACAGCTATCGGGCAATCAACCCATGCGGGCCGGTGCGAGACGCACGCTGGACTGCGCTGCGGCGGCGCCGCGGGTGCGCTGCACCCACGCGCGGCCCGGCATGCCACCGGGCCGCGCAAGGTTCAGCCCAGTTCGGCTTCCAGGCTGATCGGCACCGCGCTCAACGCCTTGGACACCGGGCAGTTCTGCTTGGCGTCGTCGGCCAGTTCGCGGAAGCGCGCGGCCTCGATGTTCGGCACCACGGCCTTGACCTTCAGGCGGATCTGCGACAACTGCGGACCGCCTTCCATCGACAGGTCGACGTCGGCGCGGGTGTCCAGCGCCGTCGGCGGGAAGCCGGCTTCGGTCAGCTTGGCCGACAGCGCCATGGTGAAGCAGCCTGCATGCGCGGCGGCGATCAGTTCTTCGGGGTTGGTGCCCTTCTCGTCGCCGAAACGACTGTTGAATGCGTAGCGGGTGTTTTCCAGCAGGCCGCTCTGCGGCGTGTTCAACCGGCCCTGGCCGGTCTTGAGATCGCCTTCCCAATGCGCGGTGGCGTGACGCGAAATGCCCATGCGAGGCTCCTGTCGGTGAGTGGAGCGCCGACCTTAGGACAGGCGGCGTTACGCACGTGTGCTGCTGTGCGGCCGGCGCGTTCGCCGCGCGCGCAGCGGCAAAAGACCTGCGGCATCCCGCGGATTTGCCGGTGCCGGCGCCGGCCGCCAGCAAAAAAGTCCGTGGTTGCGGCGGATATTCGCGCTTTTTTGCTTCCGGCCTATTGGCGCGGCGTAGCACATGCCCTACATTTCGCCATGCCGACGGGGTCGGCGCGACCCAAACCACCAAATACGGAATCAGGACATCATGGCAAAGACCGCAAAAAAGGCTGCCCCGAAGAAGGCAGTGAAGAAGGTAGCGACCAAGGCTGCCGCCAAGCCGGCCGCTCCCAAGCCGATCAAGGACGTGCTGAGCAAGTCCGCGCTCGTGGCGCACATCGCCGAGACCAGCGGCGTGATCGCCAAGGACGTGCGCGCCGTGATGGCCTCGCTGGAGCACGCCGTGGCCGGTTCGGTCAGCAAGAAGGGCGCGGGCTCGTTCACTCTGCCGGGCCTGCTGAAGATCACCGCCGTCAGCGTGCCGGCCAAGCCGAAGCGCAAGGGCATCAACCCGTTCACCAAGGAAGAGCAGTGGTTCGCTGCCAAGCCGGCCACCACCAAGCTCAAGGTGCGCCCGCTGAAGAAGCTCAAGGACGCCGCGCTCTGAGCAGCGTCGCCTGATCCAGGCAAGCACACCGACGAGACGGCCCCGGCCGTCTCGTTTTTTTTGGGGCCGCCTGCGCAACCGGGTTGACGGCCCGCTAAGGCGGCGGCCGCTATACCGGTGATTCCCTTCGACAGGATCACCTGCATGAAACTACAGGGCTTTCTCGACCAACTGCTGCAATCGGCGCAGGGTGCCGCCGGCCAGGCCATGGGCAAGACCGGCACCGCCGCTCCTGCCGCACCGGCGCAGACCGCCGGCGGCCTGGGCGGCCTGCTCAACGCCGACTTCGGCAAGGGAGCCCTCAGCGGCGGCGCGCTGGGCCTGCTGCTCGGCAAGCACCGCACCACGCGCAAGCTGGCGACCTACGGCGGCCTGGCCGCGCTGGGGCTGATGGCCTATCGCGCCTATGGCGACTACCGCCGCCAGCAACTCGGTGCCGCCGCACCCGAACCG
The DNA here is from genome assembly GCF_014199735.1 of Xanthomonas sp. 3307. Taxonomy (NCBI): domain Bacteria; kingdom Pseudomonadati; phylum Pseudomonadota; class Gammaproteobacteria; order Lysobacterales; family Lysobacteraceae; genus Xanthomonas; species Xanthomonas sp. 3307. The sequence continues at coordinate 422,608 of NZ_JACHOG010000001.1, forward strand.
CAGACGCTGGACCGCCTGCCGCCGCTGGAAGTCGAGCAGCACAGCCAGGCGGTGCTGCGCGCGCTGGTCGGCGCGGCCAAGGCCGATGGTCATCTGGACGAGCACGAACGCAGCCTTATCGAAGGCGAGTTCGCCCGCCTCCACGGCAACGATGCCGACGTGCAGCAATGGCTGCATGCGGAACTGGAAAAGCCGCTGGATCCGGCCGAGGTGGCGCGGGCATCGACCAGTCCCGAGATGGCCGCGGAAATGTACCTGGCCAGCCTCCTGGCCGCCGACGAACAGGGCTTCATGGAGCGCAGTTACCTGGACGAACTGGCACGGCAACTCGGCATCGACGACGCCCTGAAACAGCGCCTGCAGGAACAGGCGGCCTCCCTGCACGCGGACTGAGCGCATGGCCGCCGCGCCTACGCCGTCGCCAGCGCAGCGCCTGCGTCGCGGGCTGCTGCGCCTGGCCCTGCTGGCCGGGTTGGCGGTGACCGCGGCCTGGGCCTGGCAGCATCCGTGGGCGCAGCGCCTGCGCGTCGGCTGGGAGTTGGCGCGGGCACCGGCGCCGACGGCGCTGCACATGCCGGTCGAAGGCGTGGATCCGCGGCGCGTCGCCGCTACCTTCGGTGCGCCACGCGGGCGCGACCGCCAGCACGCCGGCGTGGACATCTTCGCCAAGCGCGGCACGCCGGTGGTGTCGGCGACACGCGGCATCGTCGTCGCCATCGCCGACCGCGGCCTCGGCGGCCGCCAGGTCTGGGTGCTGGGCCCGGCCCGGCAGCGGCATTACTACGCGCACCTGGAAACATGGGCGCCGGGGCTGCAGGTCGGCGACCTGGTACAGCCCGGCGACCTGCTCGGCGCGGTCGGCGACAGCGGCAACGCGCGCGGCACCCCGCCACATCTGCATTACGGCATCTATGCCGAGCGCGGCGCCTACGACCCATTGCCGTTGCTGCGCGCCGCACCCTGAACGGAAGCACTGGAACAGAGCGTCGCGGGCAGCAGGCTCGTGGCGGCGGCCGGCCGCGCCTATCTTGGACGCACACCCCGCGTGCGCCACTGCCATGACCGCCTCCCAACGCTACCGCGTCACCGTCACCCCGATCCAGGACGACGGCCTGCCCTGCCAGGGCCGCTGCACCATCGAACTGGAGGCGCGCTGCCGGCAGGACTGGATGCGCCTGCTCGAAGCAGCACAGCGCCAGCCCGGACTGCGCGGCGACGAACGGGCCGCACTGATCGTCGGCGCGCAATTGCTGCGCAGCCTGGGCGAGCGCAGCGACAGTGAGGCGCGCGCACTGCTGGCGCCGTTGCAGCCGGCGCTGGACGCCCTGCTGGCCCGGCTGGCGCCTGCGCCTGCCGCGTAAGTATCGGGGCGGGGAATGCAGCGATTCCGCTAATCGCGCATTCACCGCCCACGGTTATGGTGAAACCCTCTTCGTTGCCAAGGCCCGCTCGATGACCTTCCGCCAGCTCACCCTGCGCACCGCAGCGTTGCTGCTGCTTGCCACTGCCGCCCAGGTCCAGGCCGAGCCGACGATCCAGGGCCATCAGGTCAGCGTCGGCGCCGCCGACGTGCAGCACTACCTCGACGGCAGCTTCCCGCAGACGCACAAGGCGCTGGGCGGGCTGATCAAGATGACCGTGCGCGATCCGAAGCTGAGCCTGCCGCCGGGCGATCGCCTGAAGATGCAGTTCGACCTGAGCATGGCCACCGGCGGCGGTGCGGCGACGCCACTGGGCCAGGTGCTGCTGACCAGCGCCCTGCGCTACGACCAGCAGAGCCAGAGTTTCCACCTGCAATCCCCGACCATCGACGATTTCCGCCCGGCCGCCAATGGCGGCAAGCTCGACGCCAATACCCGCGAGCTGCTCAACGCCTGGCTGGAGGACTACGCGCGCAAGGAGCCGATCTACAAGCTGGATCCGCGTCTGACCGCGATGCTGGGCGACGTGCAGATCCAGTCGGCCGGCGTGGAGAACGGCACCCTGGTGGTGCGTTTCAACCAGGACATCAGCAAGCTGGTGCCGGCGGGCATGCTCCCGGCGCAGTAACCCATGCGATGACCTGAGTGCAGCGACAGCCATCACCAGGGAGCGCAAACAGAGGAACGGCGGCCGTGGCCGCCGTTTCTGCTTCTATCGTTCACCCGACACCGTCTTGGCGGCGCTGGCGAATCACAGCGGACTCAGCCCAGCGCCTTGGCCACCGCCTGCGCGAACGCCGGGATATCGTCCGGCTTGCGACTGGTGATCAGATTGCCGTCCACCACCACTTCCTGGTCTTCCCAACGCCCGCCGGCATTGGACAGGTCGGTCTTCAGCGACGGCCACGAAGTCACCTGGCGATCGCGCACCAGCCCGCTTTCGGCCAGCAGCCAGGGGCCATGGCAGATCGCCGCCACCGGCTTGCCGGCGCTGGCGAAGGACTGGATGAAGGCGATCGCGGTCGGCTCGGTGCGCAGACTGTCCGGATTGATCACTCCGCCCGGCAGCACCAGCGCGTCGTAGTCGCCGGCTTGGGCCTGCTGCAGACGCTTGTCCACCGGCACGCTGTCGCCCCAGTCTTTCTTGTTCCAGCCGCGGATGCTGTCGGCGTCGCCCGGCGCGATCACGTCGACCTTGGCGCCCCAGGATTCGAGCAGGCGCTTGGGCTCCTGCAGTTCCGACTGTTCGAAACCGTCGGTGGCCAGGACAGCCACCTGCTTGCCGGCAAGGGAAGGCATTGCGCTCATGGGGTCACTCCTCGAGTAGGGGGAGTCCCACCGTAGAAACGCGTCGGTGGCAGGGCCGTGAACCGCGCGTCGGCGCGGCGTGCACGGCCTGCACGCTAGGGCGTGTCACCAATTCCCGAGTATGCCGCGTTGGGTCTGGCAGGCGCGCTGCCGGCGTTGCGTGGCGCAGCGCCTGACTGGCCGTCAGGTCAAGCCGCGCGGCGCCGGCAGCGCGCCTGCCAGGCCCAACCCGAAGGGCCGCGATTGCGCGCGCCTGTGGCAAGGAAGAGTGAGGAAGTGGACGTCCGTCCACGCCCGAGCGATGACGCGGCCATGGGCGCGCGCAACCGCGGCGCGGCATGCTCGAGGATTGATGACACGCCCTAGCGCTTGGGCTGCAGCATGGTGCCGGTGCAGTTCTTGGCGCCGCAGCGGCATTCCCAGATCTTCTTCAACCGCGGCGTGTGCCGCTCGCCCAGGGTGATGCCGTAGTTGTAGGTGAGCTCTTCGCCGGGCTTGATGTCGCGCAGCGCCTCGATCACCACCTTGTCCTTGCGACGGTCCTCGCCCTCGGCCTCGACGATCACCGCTTCGCAGTTCGGCGCGCAGCTGTGGTTGATCCAGCGCGCGTCGTTGCCCTCGTAGTTGGCGTCGATCACGTAGTCGTCGCTGAGGGTGAACAGGAAGGTGTGCCCGGTCTCGACATCGCCGGCCTCGTCGCGGTCGACCTCGGCGTGGGTGCGGCGGCGGCCCTTGTACTCGATGACCCGCTCGCCTTTCTTGAGCGGCAGCACGGCGAACACGCCGTTGCCATGGATGCGGGACTTGCGGGCGGCGATCTTGCGGGGCATGCGGCGATCCGGACAGGAAAGCCTAGATTCTGGCGCACATCGCCCGCGATCCCAAGCCCGCGCCTCCCGGCGCAGCGACCGCGGCCGGCGCGATCCCCGATCGCGGCGATCAAAATAAAAGATGAATGGTTCGGTTGGACCCCGCGGCGCAAAAGAGTACAATTTCGGTCCGCATTGAAAAACCACTGTGTCGCCATGCTCCGCGTCACCAAGCTCACCGATTACGCCACCGTCGTGCTGACCGTGCTCGCCGCGCGTCCGAACGAAGTGCTGAGCGCGACCGAACTGGCCGAACAGGCCGGGCTGGAGCCGCCCACCGTCAGCAAACTGCTCAAGCCGCTGGCTCAGGCCGGCCTGGTCGAAGGCCTGCGCGGCGTACGCGGCGGTTACCGGCTGGCGCGGCCGGCCGACGCCATCACCCTGATCCAGATCGTCGAAGCGATGGAAGGCCCGCTGGCGATCACCGAATGCAGCCATCACGGCAGCCAGTGCAGCATCGCCCAGACCTGTGGCGTGCGTTCCAACTGGCGGCTGATCAACGACGTGGTCGCCGACGCGCTGCGCGGCGTGACCCTGGCGCAGATGCTCCACCCCCTCCCCCCCTCCGGCGATCCGAAACGGCGTCCCATCGCCGTGCGGTTCGCGACCACCTGACCTGTAGGCAGCCCCATGGCCACCGAAAACGCTGAAATCCTGGAACGGCTGGGACGTCGCTACGACGCCGGCTTCGTCACCGACATCGAATCCGATTCGTTCCTGCCCGGCCTGAACGAGGACGTCGTGCGCGCCCTGTCCGTGAAGAAGGACGAGCCGGAATGGATGACCGACTGGCGCCTGGCCGCCTACCGGCACTGGCTGAAGATGCCGATGCCGCACTGGGCCAAGCTGGACATCGCGCCGATCGACTTCCAGGCGCTGAGCTACTACTCCGCGCCCAAGGGCCCGAAGTACGCCTCGCTGGACGAGGTGCCGAAGGAGCTGCTGGACACCTACGACAAGCTCGGCGTGCCGCTGCACGAGCGCGCCAAGCTGGCCGGCGTGGCGGTGGACGCGGTGTTCGACTCGGTCTCGGTCGGCACCACCTTCCGCAAGGAACTGGCCGAGAAGGGCGTGATCTTCTGCTCGATGTCCGAGGCGATCAAGGAACATCCGGAGCTGGTCAAGCAGTATCTGGGCAGCGTGGTGCCGGTAGGCGACAATTTCTTCGCTGCGCTCAACTCGGCGGTGTTCTCCGACGGCAGCTTCGTGTTCATCCCCAAGGGCGTGCGCTGCCCCATGGAACTGAGCACCTATTTCCGCATCAACGCCGGCCACACCGGCCAGTTCGAGCGCACCCTGATCGTGTGCGAGGACAAGGCCTACGTGTCCTATCTGGAAGGCTGCACCGCGCCGATGCGCGACGAGAACCAGCTGCACGCGGCGGTGGTCGAACTGGTGGCGCTGGAAGACGCGGAGATCAAGTACTCCACCGTGCAGAACTGGTACCCGGGCGACGAGGAAGGCCGCGGCGGCATCTACAACTTCGTGACCAAGCGCGGCGAGTGCCGCGGCGCGCGCAGCAAGATCACCTGGACCCAGGTCGAGACCGGCTCGGCGATCACCTGGAAGTACCCCTCGTGCGTGCTGCTGGGCGACGACTCGGTGGGCGAATTCCACTCGGTCGCGCTGACCCATCACCGCCAGCAGGCCGACACCGGCACCAAGATGATCCACGTCGGCAAGCGCACCAAGAGCAAGATCGTCAGCAAGGGCATCAGCGCCGGCCGCGGGCAGAACACCTATCGCGGCCTAGTCAAGGTGGAGCGCAGCGCCGAAGGCGCGCGCAACTACACCCAGTGCGACTCGCTACTGATCGGCAAGCAGTGCGGCGCGCATACCTTCCCGTACATCGAGGTCAAGCACCCGACCGCGACCGTCGAGCACGAGGCCACCACCTCCAAGATCAGCGACGACCAGCTGTTCTATTGCCGCGCGCGCGGCATCGATCAGGAGAACGCGGTGTCGATGATCGTCGACGGCTTCTGCAAGCAGGTGTTCCGCGAACTGCCGATGGAGTTCGCGGTGGAAGCCAAGAAGCTCCTTGAGGTCTCGCTGGAGGGCAGCGTCGGCTGACGCCGCCACTATCCTTCTCCCATCGGGAGAAGGTGGCGCGAAGCGCCGGATGAGGGTACGTGCGCAGCCTCGTGTACCCAAACCCCGCGAGACGCTTCGCCCGCACCCTCACCCCAACCCCTCTCCCGGTGGGAGAGGGGCTAATCAAGAATTCTGATGGACTACCCCATGCTCACCATAGAAAACCTCCACGCCTCCGTCGCCGGCAAGGACATCCTCAAGGGCCTTTCGCTGCAGGTGAAGCCCGGCGAAGTGCACGCCATCATGGGCCCCAACGGCGCCGGCAAGTCCACCCTGGGCAATGTACTGGCCGGCCGCGACGGCTACGCCGTGACCGACGGCAGCGTGCGCTTCGACGGCGCCGACCTGCTCGAACTGGAACCGGAGGAGCGCGCCGCCGCCGGCCTGTTCCTTGCCTTCCAGTACCCGGTGGAAATCCCCGGCGTGAACAACACCTACTTCCTGCGCGCCGCGCTCAACGCGCAGCGCAAGGCGCGCGGCGAGGCCGAGCTGGATTCGATGCAGTTTCTCAAGCTGGTCCGGCAGAAGCTGGCGGTGCTGCACCTGAAGGACGAACTGCTGCATCGCGGTGTCAACGAAGGCTTCTCCGGCGGCGAGAAGAAGCGCAACGAGATCTTCCAGCTGGCGGTGCTGGAACCGAAGCTGGCGATCCTCGACGAGACCGACAGCGGCCTGGACATCGATGCGCTCAAGACCGTGGCCGAAGGCGTCAACGCGCTGCGTTCGCCCGAGCGCGCGTTCGTGGTGATCACCCACTACCAGCGCCTGCTCGACTACATCAAGCCGGACGTGGTGCACGTGCTGGCCGACGGCCGCATCGTGCAGACCGGCGGCCCGGAACTGGCGCTGGAGCTGGAAGCGCACGGCTATGCCTGGTTGAAGGAGCGCGTGGCGCCCGAGGCGGCAGTGCAATGAGCGCTCTGCTCGACTCGCTGGCCGCCGCATTCCATGGCGATGGCGCGCGCCGCGCGCCGCTGGAGCAAGCGCTGCGCGACGGCCTGCCCGGCACGCGCAGCGAAGCCTGGAAGTACACCTCGCTGCGCGCGCTGGAACGGCGCAGCTTCGCCCCGGCGCCGCAGACCGCACCGGCGGTGGACGCCGCGCTGCTCGACGGCATCCCGGCGCCGCGCCTGGTGTTCGTCAACGGTCGCGCCAGCGACGCGCTGTCGGATCTGACCGGCCTGCCGGCCGGGGTTGAATTGCAGCGCCTGTCGACGATCCTGCGCAGCGGCGACGATGCGATGCGCTTCCTCGGCCGCCGCTTCGAACGCAGCGACGAGGTGTTCGCGCAGCTCAACGCCGCCCTCGCCGACGAAGGCTGCGTGCTGCGGGTGGACGCCGGCATGCGCGTGGAACAACCGCTGCACCTGGTATTCGTCTCCACCGCCGCCGAGGCCGACCTGGCCTGGCACCATCGGCACCTGATCGAACTGCGCCAGGACGCGGCGCTGGCGCTGGTCGAGCATCATCTGCACGCCGGCGATTCCGCGCACCTGAGCAACAGTCTGGCGCACGTGCACCTGGCCGCCGGCGCGCAGCTGAGCCACGCACGCGTACAGGACGAGGCGGCCGGCGTCACCGCGCTGCTGCGCACCGATGCGGTGCTGGCGCGCGATGCGCAGTACCGGCGCGTGGACCTGGAACTGGGCGGCGCGCTGGCCCGGCACGAACTCAACGTGCGCCTGGAGGGCGACAACGCCCGGCTGGTCGCCAACGGCGTACTGCTCGGCAACGGCCGGCGCCAACTCGATACCCGCCTGGGCATCGAGCACATCGCCCGCGACACCGTCTGCGAACTGCTGTGGCGCGGTGTCGCCACCGGGCGCAGCCGCGTGGCGTTCCATGGCGGCATCCAGATCCGCCACGGCGCCGATGGCACCGACGCGGCGCTGTCGAACAAGAACCTGCTGCTCTCCGCCGATGCCGAGATCGATACCCAGCCGGTGCTGGTGATCGATGCCGACGAGGTCAAGGCCGCGCACGGCGCCACCGTCGGCCAGCTCGATACCAATGCGCTGTTCTACCTGCGCTCGCGCGGGCTGCCGCAGGAACGCGCACAGCAACTGCTGACCGCCGCGTTCTGCCGCGAGCCGCTGCGCGTGCTGGACCCGGCGCTGGGCGAGTTCCTGTTGGCGCGGCTGGAGCGGGCGCTCAGCGCCGCAGGCGTGGCATGAACGGGCCCGCCGCGCACACCGCCACGCCGCAGGCGCCGGACTGGGACGCGGTCCGCCGCGACTTTCCGCTGCTGATGCGGGAAGTGCACGGCAAGCCGCTGGTGTACTTCGACAACGCCAACACCGGGCAGAAGCCGCTGCAGGTGATCGCAGCGACCGACGCCTTCTACCGCCGCCACAACGCCAACGTCAGCCGCGCGGTGCACGCCCTCGGCAGCGAGGCCACCGAGGCCTACGAAGGTGCGCGAACCCGGCTCGCCCGCTTCCTCAACGTGCGCGCCGACGAGCTGGTGCTGTGCAGCGGCGCCACTTTCGCGCTGAACCTGGTGGCGTACTCGTGGGCGCTGCCGCGACTGCGTGCCGGCGACACCATCCTGGTGTCGCGCATGGAGCACCATGCCAACATCGTGCCCTGGCAACTCGTCGCGGAGCGTACCGGTGCCACGGTGAAGGTCGCCGAGATCACCGCCGATGGCGCGCTCGACCTGGACGCGCTGCGCGCGGCGATGACCGCCGATGTCAAGCTGCTGGCCCTTGCCCATGTCTCCAACGTGCTGGGCACGGTCAACCCGGTGCGCGAGATCTGCCGCGAAGCGCGCAAGCGCGGCATCGTCAGCGTCATCGACGGCTCGCAGGCCGCGCCGCACCGGCCACTGGACGTGGCCGCGATCGGCTGCGACTTCTACGCCATCACCGGCCACAAGATGTGCGGCCCGACCGGCACCGGCGCGCTGTGGGCGCGGCGTGAGCATCTGCAGGCGATGCCGCCGTTCCTGGGCGGCGGCGAGATGATCAAGGAAGTCAGCTTCGACGGCACCGTGTTCAACGACCCGCCGCACAAGTTCGAGGCCGGCACCCCCAACATCGCCGGCTTCGTCGGCCTCGGCGCGGCGGTGGACTATCTGCAGACACTCGGGCTGCAGCACGTGGAAGCGCGCGAAACCGAATTGCTCACGCACCTTACCGAGGAGTTGCAGCGGATCGATGGCCTGCGCCTGTTCGGTACCGCGCCGGGCAAGGCCGCGGTGGTCTCGTTCCTGATCGAGGGCGCCCACGCCCACGACCTGGCCACCCTGCTCGACCTGGAAGGCATGGCGGTGCGTTCCGGCCAGCACTGCGCACATCCGCTGCTGCAGTTCTACGGCGTCGCCGCCACCTGCCGCGCCTCGCTGGCGTTCTACAACACGCACGAGGAAATCGAGCGGTTCGTGGCGGCGCTACTGAAAGTGCGCAAGTTGCTGGGCTGACCTGAGCGGGGATTGGGCATTCGGGATTGGGGATTGGTAAAAGCGCTGCCTTGGCGAATCCCCAATCCCCACTCCCGAATCCCTGCCTCCGGCATAATCGCCCCATGCACACCCTCACCTTCCGCACCGCCACCGTCGACGATCTCGACGCCATCGCCGCCCTGGTCACCTCGGCTTATCGCGGCGACAGCAGCCGCGTCGGCTGGACCACCGAAGCCGACCTGCTCGACGGCAACCGCATCGATCGCGAGGTGCTGCGCGCCGACATCCTGCGCCCGCGCAGCCTGGTGCTGCTGGCCGAGCGCAACGGCGAGCTGATCGCCTGCGCGCACATCGCCGACGACGACGGCGCCGGCTATTTCGGCATGTTCTCGGTGCTGCCGAGCGCACAGGGCGGCGGCCTGGGCAAGACCGTGCTGGCCGAGGCCGAGCGCATCGCCTGGCAGGAATGGCGGTTGCCGCTGATGCGGATGACGGTGATCGACCTGCGCGAGGAACTCATCGCCTTCTACGAGCGCCGCGGCTACCGCCGCACCGGGATCAAGAAGCCGTTTCCCTACGGCGATGCGCGCTTCGGCCAGCCCCGCCGCGACGACCTGCGCTTCGAGGTCCTGGAAAAACCGCTGGGCGGTGCCGCATGAGCGAGACCTGGACCTTCGTCTGCGCCGACGGCGAACTGCTGCCGGGCGAAATGAAGACGGTGTGGGACGAAGTGACCGACACGCCGATCGTGGTGTTCAACTTCGATGGCCAGTTCTATGCGCTGGAAGACCGCTGCAGCCATGAGGACTACGAACTGTCGCCGGGCACCTTCGACCCCGCCGCCGGCAGCATCGAGTGCGTGCTGCATGGCGCCCGCTTCGACGTGCGCGATGGCCGCGCCCTGTGCGCGCCGGCCTACGGTCCGGTACCAAAGTTTCCGGTGAAGGCCGAACACGGCGGCCTGTGGACCCGCGACGACCGCGGCTGAGGTCGCGCGCTTGTTTACTGTCCGTCGTTAGCCGTCCCTTGCCGGATGATCGCGACACCTGCCGCGGTGCTCCCGTTCGCAATGGCCGGACCTGGTCGCCTGATCGGCCGCTCCCTCACTTCCGCCGCCACTGCCGGCGGCGGCACGAAGACGCACCGCTGCAGCTATCCTGAGCGCCCCGGCGCAAGCCGTCGCTCACAAGCAATGCGCATGCGCCCGCTCGCCCTGGTCTTCGCTGCACTGGCCGCTGTCGTCGCACCGCACGCGTCGGCTGCCACCTGGCAACCGACGCCGGGGCACACCCAGGTACCGATCTGGCCAGGCGAGCCACCCGATGCAGTGGCGCTGTCCGGTCCCGAGACGACGACCACGCGGCCCGCGGTCGGCGGCCGCCCCTGGTTGTCCGTGGAGCGGGTCTCCCAGCCGACGATGACCGTGTATCCCCCCAGGGGGCACAACACCGGTGCGGCGGTGGTGGTGTTCCCCGGTGGCGGCTACTGGGTGCTGGCGATGGACCTCGAAGGGACCGAGGTGTGCGACTGGCTCACCGCGCGCGGCATCACCTGCGTGCTGTTGAAGTACCGCGTGCCGGGCGATCGGCAGCAGCCGCAATCGGGCCCCTATCCGAAATCGCCGATGGCGCTGCAGGACGCCCAGCGCACCGTCGGCCTGGTGCGGCAACACGCCGCGCAGTGGCAGATCGATCCGCACAAGATCGGTGTGCTGGGCTTCTCGGCGGGCGGCCACCTGGTGGCGGCGATCAGCACGCATTTCGAGCGACGGCTGTATCCCGCCGTCGACGCCGCGGATGCCCAGAGCTGCCGGCCGGATTTCGCCGTGGCGCTGTATCCGGGGCACCTGTGGATCGACGACGACAAGTTCGAACTCAATCCGGACGTGCCGGTCAGCAAGCACACCCCGCCGACCTTCCTGCTGCAGGCGCAGGACGATCACGTCGATGGCATCAACCAGGCGCTGGTCTACTACATCGCCCTGAAGGACGCCGGGGTGCCGGTGGAAATGCATCTGTATCCCGACGGCGGACACGCGTTCGGACTGCGCCCGACCAAGTTCGCGATCACCCGCTGGCCGGCGCTGGTGGACACCTGGCTGCACACGATCGGGATGACGCCCGACTGAGCGCGGCCGCCAGCAGCACGGCGCCGACACCTGGCGGCGCCGGAGCCGGCTGCGGCACACTGTGCGCCTCCCCCTTGCGAGCGCGCCCATGAAGATCGTCGAAGTCCGCCACCCGCTGGTACAGCACAAGATCGGCCTGTTGCGCGACGCGGCGCTGAGCACCAAGGGCTTCCGCGAGCTGGTCACCGAACTGGGCACCCTGCTCGGCTACGAGGCCACCGCCGATCTGGAGACCGAAACCCACACCATGGCCGGCTGGGCCGGCCCGACACAGGTGCAGCGCATCGCCGGCGCCAAGATCACCCTGGTGCCGATCCTGCGCGCCGGGCTGGGCATGCTGCCCGGCGTGCTGGCGCTGATCCCCGCGGCGCGGGTCAGCGTGGTCGGCCTGCAGCGCGACGAGGAGACGCTGCAACCGGTGCCCTACTTCGAACGCCTCACCGGCCGCCTGGAGGAGCGCGATGCGCTGATCCTGGACCCGATGCTGGCCACCGGCGGCACCCTCATCGCCACCGTGGACATGCTCAAGCGCGCCGGCGCGCGGCGGATCAAGGGCATCTTCCTGGTCGCCGCGCCGGAAGGCCTGCAGGCGCTGGAAGCGGCGCATCCGGACGTGGAGGTGTACACCGCCGCGATCGACGACCATCTCAACGAGAAGGGCTACATCCTGCCGGGCCTGGGCGACGCCGGCGACCGCATCTTCGGCACCCGCCTGGGCTAGGGCGTGTCATCCATCCCCGAGCATGCCGCGCCGCGGTTGCGCGTGCCTGTGGCAAGGAAGAACGAGGAAGCGGACGTGCGTCCACGCCCGAGCGATGACGCAGCAGCGGGCGCGCGCAACCGCGGCCCTTCGGGTTGGGCCTGGCAGGCGCGCGGCATACTCGGGAATGGGTGACACGCCCTAAGCGGCGCCGCCATCGCGCCGCGGCCGCGGGTCAGCGCTGCAGCACCTGCAGCGCGGCGCTCACGTATACCAGCGGCGCATTCCAGTTGATCGCCACTTCGTTGGTGGCGTAGCTGCATTCCTTGTCCAGGTACGACAGCGCCGGCAGCGTCGAGGTGTAGGCGTGCTTGCACGCATCGGCGTCCTGCTGCCCCGGCTGCGGGCCGCCGACCAGCCATCCCGGCACCGGCGTGGCCACGCCGTCGGCGATGGAGATGCGATGGTGGATGTGCATCGGCGAGCGCGCGCCGATGCCGGTGACGAAGGACATGCCCAGCGGATTGCGACCGAGCACGTAGTCCAGCTGCGATTGCGCCGCCTGCAGGTATTCGGGCTTGTGCTGCAGCTGGTAGGCCTGCAGCAGCATCATCGCCTGGTTCATCGCCGTGGCGTTGCTGCCCCAGTGGAAGTCGGCCTCGCGCATCGTCACCCGCCAGGCCGAGCCCTGCCACACCTGCACCAGATGATCGGCCAGGCCCTCGATCTCCTCGGCGATGCGCGCCTGGTCGGCGCGCGGGGTCAGCCGTGCGCGGTGCTGCGCCAGCGACATCCACGCCAGCCCGCCGACCTGGCGCCAGTCGGGCACGCTGGCCGGCACCTTGCGCGCCATCGCCGCCTCGTAGAACGCGTCGTCGGCGGTGGCCAGGTACAGCTCGGTCGCGGCCCAGGCGAACTCGTCGTCGAACTGGGTGTCCTCGTAGGCGCCGGTATGCACGTCGGCCGGTTGCTTGTAGGCCACGTCCGGATGCGCCTGCGCCCAGGCCCAGGCGCGCCGCGAGGCTTCCAGCATGCGCGTGGAGATGCCGCCGAACTGCGCGTCGTACGGTGCGTAGATGCGGCTGGCCTGGGCCATCACCGCGGCGAAGTCGAGCGTGGCCGCGGTGCTCTTCTGCACCACGTAGCGCGGCGCGCGCGCCTGGTCCGGCATCTGCATGCCGGCGAAGTCCAGGTTGGTCAGCTTGTGGTACACGCCACCGTCGTGCGGGTCCTGCATCGCCAGCAGCCACTGCAGGTTCCAGTCGACCTCGCGCAGGATGTCCGGCACGTCGCCGCCGCTGTTCGGAATGCCTTCGGGATGCTTGGCGAAGTAGGCGGGGAACTGCTCGTAGGCGGCCAGCAGGGTGTAGACGGTGATGCCGGAACTGACCACGTACTTGTTGTAGTCGCCGGCGTCGTACCAGCCCTTGGGCGCGGCGATCACGGTGCCGGCCGGGCGCTCCGGCGACGCCGCCGAGGCATGCACCAGCACGTGGTCGTCGGGATGGCCGGCGGCGCGCGCGTGGCGGCCGGCGTAGGCGCCGTCCAGCGCGGTGCTGGCGCGGTTGTAGTAGTAGGCCTTGAGCGCGGCGCGCGACAGCGCGTTGTAGGCGTCCTCGCCGATGGCGAAGCTGTCCGACGGCGGCAGGCCGTCGACCTGCAGGCGATAGCGGCCCGGCGTGCGCAGCGCGGAGAAATCGGCGATGCGCACGGTCTGCTGCGCCGGCGGCCACGCCGCGGCGGCGCCGAGGGTGCCGCGCAGCACCACCTCGTCGCTGTCGGCGCGCGCGATCGAGAACGCGTCGCCGTGGCCGTCAGGCACCACCGCCAGCTTGCTCGCGGCAGGCAGGAAGCCGACCTGGTTCAGGCGGATCGGCGATGGCATGGCGGTGTCGGCATGCGAGGTGCAGCCGCCCAGCAGCAGGCAGGCGAGGAACAGGCAGGACAGGGCATGGGGCAGCTTCATGCGCCGATACTGGCGGGCCATGATGACGGCTGCAAGCGCCACGTTGCGGACGCGCCGGGGGCGGCCCAGGACGCGGCGCGGGACGGCCGCATGCGGCGTTCCTGACAGCGCCGTCAGCGAGGCGTCAGCGTGGGGTCGCCATGCGGCGCCTACGGTGAAGACCTGTTCCCGCTGCCGGCACCGACCCCGTGACCGCCCTGCCCCCACCGCCCGTTTCCCGCCGCCTGGCGCCGCTCGCACCACTGCTGAGTGTGCTGCTGCTCGGCGGCTGCATGGTCGGCCCGGACTACGTGCGCCCGGCGCCGCCAGCCGGCGCACAGCAGCCGTTCGCCGAGGCCGACGGCCACTGGGCGCCCGCCGCGCCGGCCGCGGCCGACCCGGCGGTGGCGTGGTGGACCCGCTATGGCGATCCGCAGCTGAATGCCTTGGTCGAGCAGGCCGATCGCGCCAACCAGACCCTGCGCCAGGCCGAAGCACGCTATCGGCAGGCGCAGGCGCTGGTCGGCAGCGCGCGTGCGGCCGAAGCGCCGACGCTGGGCGTGCAGGCCGCGACCACGCGCGAACGCGCGGCGACTCCCAAACCCGGCCTGCGCACCACCGATACGCTGGGACTGAGCGCCAGTTGGGAACCGGACTTCTGGGGCCGGATCCGACGCAGCGTCGAACAGGCCGGCGACAACGCCCAGGCCAGTGCCGCCGACTTGGCGCAGGCGCGGCTGTCACTCCAGGCTGCGGTCGTGGCGGATTACCTGCAGTTGCGCTTCGACGACCAGACTCTGGCGCTGTACCAGCGCACCCTGGCCGGCTATCGCGATGCGCTGCAGCTGACCCAGGCGCGGGTCCGCGCCGGGGTCGCCAGCGCCGCCGACGTTGCTGCAGCGGAAGCCACCCTGCACAGCGCCGAAGCCGCGTCGACCGATCTGGCGCTGTCGCGGCGGCAACTGGACCACGCGCTGGCCGTGCTGCTGGGCCATACCCCCGCCGAGTTCTCGCTGGCGGCCAGCGACGCGCCGCTGCCGGCGCTATCACCGACGCCGGACGCCCTGCCCTCGGTGCTGCTGCAACGGCGCCCGGACATCGCCGGCGCCGAACGGCGCATGGCCGCGGCCAACGCCGGCATCGGCATGGCCGTGGCGGCGTGGTTCCCGACCCTGTCGCTGAGCGCGAGTGGAGGCTACGACGGTGCCGAGCTGGCCTCGCTACTGAGCGTGCCGAACCGGGTCTGGGCGGTGGGCGCGGCGCTGGCCGGCATGCTGTTCGACGGCGGCGCCCGTCACGCGCAACGCGCGCAGGCGCAAGCCAGCTTCGATGCGGCTGCAGCCAGCTACCGGCAAACCGTGTTGAGCGCGTTCCAGGGCGTGGAGGACCAACTGGCCGCCACGCGCGAACTGGCGCGCGAGGCGCAACAACAGCGCAGCGCCGCAGATGCCGCGCAGCAGGCCGAACGCGTGCTGATGGACCAGTACCGCGCCGGCACCACGCTGTACAGCGCGGTGATCACCGCCCAGGCCAACGCGCTGGACGCGCAACGCAGCTTGCTGCAGGTGCAATCGCGCCAGTTCGGTGCCCAGGTCGCGCTGCTGGTCGCGCTGGGCGGCGACTGGGACAGCGCCCGTCTCCCCGCCGTGCGCGGCGCCTCGCCGGGCGCCACGCCGGCTCCTGTCGTCCCGGAGTAACCCATGTCCATCGCCGCTCCCACCCGCCCCGCTGATCCGCCAGCGCGCCATGCCGCGCCGCGGCGACGCTGGCCGTTCGTCGTCGCCGCGTTGCTGGTCGCGCTGCTGCTGGTGCTATGGCTGCGCCCCCGCCACGCGCCCGCCGCCGCCACGCCGCCGGTGCCGGTGACCAGCGCGCCGGTGCTGCGCAAGGACGTGCCGATCCGCCAGACCGGGATCGGCACCGTGCTGCCGATCGCTTCCGTAACCGTGCACTCGCGCATCGACGGGCAGCTGATCGACGTGGGCTTCGGCGAGGGCCAGGACGTCAGGGCCGGGCAGGTGCTGGCGCGGCTGGATCCGCGCACCTACCAAGCGCAACTGGCCGCGGCCACCGCGCAACTGGCCAAGGACAAGGCGCAGTTGGGCAATGCGCAGGCCGACCTGCAGCGCTACAAGCAACTGCTGCAGGACAACGCCACTACCCGCCAGACCCTGGACACGCAGAAGGCGCTGGTGACGCAGCTGCGTGCCACCCTGCAGAGCGATGAGGCGGCGATCGACAGCGCGCGGGTGCAACTGGACTTCACCACCATCCGCGCGCCGATCGACGGCCGTGCCGGCGCGCGCCTGGTCGATCCAGGCAACATCGTCCACGCCAGCGATGCCGGCGGCCTGGTGGTGCTGAACCAGATCGACCCGATCGCGGTGCAGTTCACCCTGCCGGAAAGCGCGTTCCAGCAGATCAACCGCGCGCTGCATGCCGCGCCGGCCAGCGTGGGCGTGGACGCGGTCGACCACGGCAGCGGACAGGTGCTGGCGCACGGCACGCTGGCCCTGCTCAACAACCAGATCGACACCAGCACCGGCACCATCGCGATGAAGGCGCACTTCCCCAATCCCGGGCACACGCTGTGGCCGGGACAGACCGTGGATGCGCGCATCACCCTGGGCATGCGCGCCGGCGCGCTGGTGGTGCCGAGCGCGGCCGTGCAGCGCAGCCAGGACGGCGAGTTCGTGTACGTGGTCGGCAGCGACGGCAGCGTGCGCGACCAGCCGGTGCAGGTCGTGGACGATGCCAACGGCGAGACGGTGATCGGCCAGGGCCTGCAGGCCGGCCAGCGGGTGGTGGTGGATGGGCAGTACCGGCTGCATCCGGGGGCGAAGGTGGTGGAAGCCAAGCCGGCCAAGCACGCCAGGCCGGCCGCGGCGGGAGCGCACGCGTGAGCGTCTCGGCCGCCTTCATCAAACGCCCCATCGGCACCTCGCTGCTGGCCATGGCGCTGCTGTTGCTGGGCCTGGTGGCCTGGCCGCTGCTGCCGGTGGCGCCGCTGCCGCAGGTCGATTTCCCCACCATCCAGGTCTCGGCCAGCCTGCCCGGCGCCAGCCCGCAGACCATGGCCTCGAACGTGGCGCAGCCGCTGGAGCGGCAGCTGTCGCTGATCCCGGGCCTGAGCCAGATGACCTCGACCAGCGCGCTCGGCTCGACCCAGGTGACGCTGCAGTTCGACCTGGACCGCAACATCGACGCCGCCGCGCTCGACGTGCAGACCGCGATCAACGCCGCGTCCGGGCAGTTGCCGAGCGCGCTGCCGAGCGCGCCAAGCTTCCGCAAGATCAACCCGGCCGAATCGCCGGCGCTGATCCTGGCGGTGCAGTCGCGGGTACTGCCGCTGACCCAGGTCAACGACTACGCCGACAATGTGCTGGCGCAGCAGATCTCGCGCATCTCCGGCGTGGGCCTGGTCAACCTGTACGGCGCGCAGAAGCCGGCGGTCCGCGTGCAGGTGGATCCGGCCAAGCTGGCGGCGTTGGGGCTGAGCCTGGAGGACATCCGCGCGGTGATCGCCACCACCACGGTGAACGCGGCCACCGGCTCGATCGACGGCGCGCGCCAGGCCTTCACCGTCTCCACCAACGACCAGTTGCTGCAGAGCCAGGCCTGGAACGACGCCGTGCTGGCCTGGCGCAACGGCGCGCCGATCCGCGTGCGCGACGTCGGTACCGCGGTGGACGGGCCGGAAAACGCCAAGATCGCCGCCTGGGGCTTCGCCGGCGCCGCCGCGCCGGCCGACAGCGGCATCGTCAACGGCCGCGCGATCATGATCGCCATCACCAAGCAGCCCGGCGCCAACGTCATCGACACGGTGGAACAGGTCAAGGCGGCGCTGCCCAAGCTGATGGCGTCGATTCCGCCCAGCGTCAGCGTCAAGATCCTCGCCGACCGCACGCAGAACATCCGCGCCTCGGTCAGGGACGTGGAATTCACCCTATTGCTGTCGATCGTGCTGGTGGTGGCGGTGATCTTCGTGTTCCTGCGCAGCGCGGTGGTCACCCTAATCCCGAGCCTGACCGTGCCGCTGGCCATCCTCGGTACCGCCGCGCTGATGTACGTGCTCGGCTACAGCCTGGACAACCTATCGCTGATGGGCCTGACCATCGCCGTCGGCTTCGTGGTCGACGACGCCATCGTGATGCTGGAGAACATCTACCGGCACATCGAGGACGGCATGGCGCCGCTGCAGGCGGCGCTGCAGGGCGCGGCCGAGATCGGCTTCACCCTGGTCTCGATCTCGGTGTCGCTGGTGGCGGTGTTCATCCCGCTGCTGCTGATGGGCGGCATCGTCGGCCGCCTGTTCCGCGAGTTCGCGGTGACGGTGAGCCTGACCATCCTGGTGTCGTTGCTGGTGTCGCTGACCCTGACCCCGATGCTGTGCGCGCGCCTGCTCAAGCCGCACGCCGAGCAGGCGCAGGGGCGTCTGGCGCGCGCGTTCGAGCGCGGCTTCGACGCGATGCTGGCGGCGTACCGGCGCGGCCTGGAGACGGTGCTGCGGCACCCGCGGCTGACCCTGGCCAGCTTTCTGCTGACCGTGGCCACCAGCGTGGCGCTGTTCGTGGTGATGCCCAAGGGGTTCTTTCCGCAGCAGGACACCGGCTTCATCTCCGGCACCGCCGATTCGGCACAGGATTCGTCCTCGGCGGCGATGCGCACGCGCATGCTGCAACTGGCCGACATCATCCGCCGCGATCCGGACGTGCTGTCCTTCGGCATGCAGAGCGGCGCCAGCACCTTCAACTCCGGCACCTTCTCGATCGCGCTCAAGCCCAAGGACGACGGCCGTACCGCCAGCGCCGACCAAGTGATCGCGCGGCTGCGAAAGCGCCTGGCGCACGTGCAGGGCGTCACCCTGTTCATGCAGGCCGGGCAGGACATCAACGTCGGCGGCCGCATGGCCCGCACCCAGTACCAGTACACCCTCACCGACGCCAACCTGGACGAACTCAACACCTGGGCGCCGAAGCTGCTGAAGGCGTTCCGGGCCTTGCCGCAACTGACCGACGTCGCCTCGGACCAGCAGAACGCCGCGCCGATCGCCAGCCTGACCATCGACCGGCAGCGCGCGGCCAGCTTCGGCATCACCCCGCAGCAGATCGACGCGACCATCAACGACGCCATCGGCCAACGCCAGGTCGCGCAGTACTTCACCCAGCTCAACAGCTACCACGTGGTGCTGGAGGTGACGCCGGCGCTGCAGGGCGATCCGTCGCTGTTCCAGCGGCTGTACCTGACCTCGCCGTTGAACGGCAAGCAGGTGCCACTGTCCACCTTCGCCACGCTCGACACCGGCAAAACCGGCTACCTGTCGGTGAGCCACCAGGGCCAGTTCCCGGCGGTGACCATCTCCTTCAACCTGGCGCCGGGCGCGGCGCTGGGCGATGCGGTGGACGCGATCCAGCAGGCCCAGGCGCAGCTGCGGGTGCCGGCCACGCTCAGCGGCAGCTTCCAGGGCACGGCGCAGGCGTTCAGCGCCTCGCTGCGCACCCAGCCGTATTTGATCCTGGCGGCGCTGATCGCGGTCTACATCGTGCTCGGGCTGCTCTACGAGAGCTACATCCACCCGCTGACCATCCTCTCCACCCTGCCCTCGGCCGGCGTCGGCGCGCTGCTGATCCTGATGGCCGGCGGCTACGACTTGAGCGTGATCGCGATGATCGGCATCATCCTGCTGATCGGCATCGTCAAGAAGAACGGGATCATGATGGTGGACTTCGCCCTGCATGCCGAACGCGAACGCGGGCTGTCCTCGCGCGATGCGATCTACGAGGCCTGCCTGATGCGCTTCCGGCCGATCATGATGACCACCCTGTGCGCGCTGCTCGGCGGCCTGCCGCTGATGCTCAGCCACGGCGCCGGTTCGGAACTGCGCCGGCCGCTGGGCTATGCGATGGTCGGCGGCTTGCTGCTGTCGCAGCTGCTGACCCTGTTCAGCACGCCGATCGTGTACCTGTACCTGGACCGCCTGCACGATTGGTACATGCAGCGGCGCCAGGCACGCACCGCCGCGCCGGAGGCGCTGCAGCCATGAAGGTGCTGATCGTCGAGGACGAGCGCAAGACCGCCGACTACCTGCAGCAGGGGCTGAGCGAACAGGGCTGCACGGTCGACGTGGCCTACGACGGCATCGACGGCCAGCACCTGGCCCTGCACTACGACTTCGACGTGATCGTGCTCGACGCGATGCTGCCGGGCCTGGACGGCTTCGCCATCCTGCGCTCGCTGCGTTCGGTGAAGAGCACGCCGGTGATCATGCTCACCGCGCGCGACAGCGTGGAGGACCGGGTCAAGGGCCTACGCGAAGGCGCCGACGACTACCTGATCAAGCCCTTCTCCTTCATCGAACTGCTGGCGCGGCTGCAGGTGCTGGCACGGCGCGGGCGCGCCCAGGAAAGCACGCTGCTGCGGGTGGGCGACCTGCAGATCGACATGATCAGCCGCAAGGCCGTGCGCGGCCGGCAGCGGCTGGACCTGACCGCCAAGGAGTTCGCGCTGCTGGCGACGCTGGCCCGGCACCAGGGCGAGATCCTGTCCAAGACCGCGATTGCGGAAATGGTCTGGGACATGAACTTCGACAGCAACACCAACGTGGTGGAAGTGGCGATCAAGCGCCTGCGCGCCAAGATCGACGTGCCGTTCGACGCCCCGCTGCTGCACACCGTGCGCGGCATGGGCTACGTGCTGGAAGAACGCGAGGACGCGGCCGGGTGAGCGCGCCGGCGCGGCCCTCGATCGCGCTGCGCCTGGCCGGCCTGTTCGCGGCTACCGCGCTGCTCGGCTTCGCCCTGATCGGGCTGGTGCTGCACCAGGTGCTGGAACACGAGTTGCGCCGCCACCAGCGCGAGGAACTGCGCTCGCGCATGGACGCGGTGCAGTACATGCTGGTCAACAGCCGCTCGCCGGAGCTGGCGGCGCATGCGCGCACGCGGCTGGCCAGCGTCTCCAGCGCACCGGACCTGCGCTTCTGGCTGTGGAGCGAGGACCCGGCGTTCCGCTACGGGCGTGGCGCCGAGGCCATGGCGGCGGCCACGCGCGGCCGCAGCGGCCTGGTGCGCATCGGCGATCCGCAGGCGCTGGGCATCGCCGATGCGCATCCGCAATCGTGGCAGGCCATCGGCCAGACGCTGCCGGCCACGCCGGTGCGGCCGCCGGTGCAACTGATCGCGGCGATGGACAGCGCGCCGTTCGCGCTGACCCGGCGCCGCTTCGACATCGCCCTGGCACTGGTCACGCTGGCCGGCACCGCGCTGGTCGGCGCGTTGGGCTATTGGACCGCCAAGCTCGGCCTGCGCCCGGTGCAACGGCTGTCGGCCGATGCCCAGCGCATCGGTCCGCACGACCGGCGGCGCCTGGACCTGCCGCGGTTGCCGCGCGAACTGGAGGACCTGGGCGCGTCGTTGAACGCGGCGTTCGATCGGCTCGACGCCGCCTACGCGCAGCAGGAAAGCTTCAATGCCGACGTCGCCCACGAACTGCGCACGCCGCTGGCCAGCCTGATCGGCCAGACCCAGGTGGCGCTGACCCGGCACCGCGATGCCGAGCAGTTGCGCCAGGTGTTGCAGTCGAACCTGGAGGAACTGGAGCGGCTGCGCGCGATCGTCGCCGACATGCTGTTCCTGGCGCGCGCCGAGCAGGGCCAGCGCGCGCGCCAGTGCGAGGATGCGTCGCTGGCCGAGGAGGTCGGCAAGACCGTCGAGTTCTTCGACGTGCTGCTGGACGAGGCCGGCTTGCGCGTGGAGCTGCGCGGCGATGCGGTCGCCCAGGTCGAGAAGTCGCTGCTGCGGCGCGCGCTGTCCAACCTGCTGCACAACGCGATCCAGCATTCGGCGGGCACCGCGCCGATCGTGGTGGAGATCGTGCAGCGCGGCGGGCAGGCGTTGATCGCCTTCTCCAATCCCAGCGTGGCGCTGGCGCCGGAACATCTGGAGCGCCTGTTCGACCGCTTCTACCGCGGCGACGCTGCCCGCGCCAACAGCCGCGAAAGCCACGGCCTGGGCCTGGCGATCGTCAAGGCGGTGGCGACCATGCACGGCGGGCGCGTGTTCGCGCAGCACCGCGACGGCATCACCACCATCGGCTTTTCGGTGGCGCTGGACGGCGCCACTGCCGGCGCGCTCCCGCACGCCGACTTGCGCTGGTAGCGCCGGAACGCCGCGCTCAGGCGGCGAGCGCGCGCGCCTGCAGCGCCGGCACTTCGTGCGCGGTGACGAAGCGGCCCTTGGGATCGCGCTGCACCTGCGCCAGCGCGCAGTCCGGATCGTGGGTGAAGAACAGGCGCACGTCGCGCGCCAGCGCGTCTTCCAGGAACGCTCGCTTCTCGTCGATCAGCAGCTCGGCGTTGCGGTCGTAGCCCATGGTGATCGGCACGTGCACCCACGACCGGCCCGGGATCAGGTCGGCGCAGAACGCCACCCCGCCGTGCGCCTGGCCGTCCTCGCCGTGGTGGGGGCCGACGATCTCGGCCAGCATCAGCCCCGGCGTGTGGCCGTCGCTGAAACGGAATCGCACCGCCTCGCCGAGGGCGCGCGAGTAGTCGCCCTCGACCAGTTCCAGCCGGCCGCTGGCCTCAAGCAGGCCCGGCAGTTCCGGGATGAAGCTGGCGCGGTCGCGCGGATGCGGGTGCAGCGCGCGCTGCCAGTGCGCCGCACCGACCAGGAACTGCGCGTTGGGGAACAGCAGCTCCGGCGCGGCGCCTTCGCGGTACGGCGCCAGCAGGCCGCCGGCGTGATCGAAGTGCAGATGGCTCAGCACCACCACGTCGATGTCGGTATGCGCAAAGCCCGCAGCCTGCAGCGAATCCAGCAGCACGTGCCGCGCCTCCTGCACGCCGTAGCGCTCGCGCAGCGCTGGCGGGAAGAACGCGCCGATGCCGGTCTCGAACAACACCGTCTTGCCGGCCAGCGGGCTGGCCAGCAAGGCGCGGCAGGCCAGCGCGATGCGGTTGCCGTCGTCGGGCGCGGCCCACTGTTGCCACATCGCCTTGGGCGCGTTGCCGAACATCGCGCCACCGTCAAGTTTCTGCGAGTTGCCTTGGATGGACCAGAGCTTCATGAGCGGGGATTCGGGAGTGGGGAGTGGGGATTCGCAGAAGCGGGCGTCGCGCGGCTCAGCGCGCCGGCGAGGTCTGCAGCACTTCGGCGCTGCCGACCTCGTTGCGCGGGTCGCTGCCGCCGCTGAGCACGTTGCGGCGCTTGTCCCATTCCACCGTCTGCAGGTTGCCCCAGACGTGGCTGGACCCGTGGCCGTCCTCGGCGCTGTCGCCGGGCAGCTTCAGCGCATGCCCCATCGCTTCCAGGCCCTTGGCCGTGGCCGCGTCGAAGGTGCCGGTCTCGGCCTCGATCACGTCCGGCAGCCACTGGTGGTGGTAGCGCGGCAACGCGGCGACCTGCTGCGCAGTGAGGCCGTCGTCGTAGCCGAGGATACCGAGCAGCACCATGGTGATGATGCGGCTGCCGCCCGGGGTGCCGAGCACGATGGCCTTGTCCGCGTTCTCCATGAAGGTCGGCGACATCGAGCTGAGCGGGCGCTTGCCCGGCTTGGGCGCGTTGGCCGCGTAGCCCATCACGCCGAAGGCATTCGGCGTGCCCGGACGCAGTGCGAAATCGTCCATCTCGTTGTTGAGCAGCACGCCGGTGCCCTTGGGGATCAACCCGGAGCCGTACAGCAGGTTGACCGTCTGGGTCGCGCCGACGCGGTTGCCTTCGCCGTCGATGATGGAGAAATGCGTGGTCTCGTCGTCTTCCAGCGGAGTCGGCTGGCCCGACAGCAGATCGCTGGGCGTAGCCTTGTCCGGGTTGATGGTCGAGCGCAGGCCCACGGCGTAGTCCTTGCTGAGCAGGATGCGCTGCGGCACATGTGTGAAATCCGGGTCGCCCAGGAAGAAGGTGCGGTCGCGGTAGGCGCGGCGCATCGCTTCCACGGTCAGGTGCACGCGGTGCACCGGGTCCATGGTCTTGAGGTCGTAGCCCTCCAGGATCTGCAGCATGCTGGCCAGGGCGATGCCGCCGGAGGACGGCGGCGGCGCGGTGGTGATGGTCCAGCCCTTGTAGTCGAAGCGGATCGGCGTGCGTTCCTTGACCGTGTAGCCGGCCAGTTCCTGCGCGGTCCAGCGGCCGCCGGCCTGCTTGACCCCGGCCAGCAGCTTCTTGGCGGTGGCGCCGCGGTAGAAGCCATCGAAGCCCTTGTCGGCCAGCAACTGCAGCGTGTTGGCCAGTTCCGGCTGCTTGAACACGTCGCCCTCGGCGATCGGCCGGCCGTTGCGCAGGTAGACCTCGCGCGTGCCGGGATAGCGCTCCATCACCTTGCGCCGCGACTGGTAGCCCTCGGCCATGCGCGCGTACACCGGGAAGCCTTCGCGGGCGATGCGGATTGCCGGCGCCAGCGACTGCCGCAGCGGCAGCCGGCCGTGCTTGGTCGCCAGCTCCACCAGCGCCGCCGGCAGCCCGGGGATGCCGGCCGACCACGGACCGTTGATCGAGCGGTCGCGGTCCAGCTCGCCCTTGGCATCCAGGAACGCGGCCGGCGTCGCCGATTCCGGCGCGGTCTCGCGCGCGTCCAGCATCACGTCCTTGCCGGTCTTGGCGTCGTGCAGCAGGAAGAAGCCGCCGCCGCCCAGGCCCGAGCTGATCGGCTCGACCACCGACAGCGTCGAGGACACCGCCACTGCGGCGTCGAAGGCATTGCCGCCCTCACGCAGGATCTGCAGGCCGGCCTCGGTGGCCAGACGGTGGCCGCTGGCGATCGCGGCACCGGGCGGATGCGCGGCCGGGGCGGTGGCAGTCGCTTCGGCGACCGGTGCCTCGGCCCACGCCGACGGCGTCAGGACCAGGGCGAGCAGCAGGACACGGCGGACGAGGCTTCTCATGCGGCGGGGGGCTCCTGTGGGTACAACTCGGGGTGGTCGCGCTGCAGGCGCTGCAGCTTGGCCAGCAATTGCGCGTGCGTCTCCGGAATGGCCGGGTCCGGGTCGATGCATTCCACCGGGCACACCACCACGCACTGCGGCTCGTCGAAATGGCCGACGCATTCGGTACAGCGGGCCGGATCGATCACGTAGATCGTCTCGCCCATGGCGATGGCCTGGTTCGGGCAGGCCGGCTCGCAGACGTCACAGTTGACGCAGAGCTCGTTGATCTTGAGGGACATGGGGCGCACTTCGGCACTGACCCGGGCAGTTTACCGGATCGGGACGGGACGGCCCCGCGAAGGCGGCGCCATGGCGCGGAACGCTGTATCGCCATCGCCTCGTCGTGAAGGAGCGCGTCTGCCCCGCGATCGACGCCGGACACACGGCGCCTGGCATCGCTGCATCGAAAGATGGCACGCCTGGTCTCGAGGGCCAGGCCCTTCTCCGCTGTGGCGGAGAGACTGTGTTCGCGCCGTGCGGCGCGACATGGCGGGACCGGCGCGCATCGGCGCGCCGGCCCTGCGGGCTTACTTGGCTTCGACGAAGATGTAGTCGGCGCCCGTGGGCTTGACCACGGCTTCGACGCGGGCGCTGTCGGCCGGAGCGCCGATGTAGACCACGCGCACGCCCTTCATGGTGTTCGGCTCGACCTTGGCGAAGGCCGCGGCGATCAGGTCGGCCATCTTGGCCGAGGCCGAGGAGCCGAACGCCAGCATGTTGCCCGGCTGGATGCCGCGGCCGATGGCGGTGGTGGCGCTCTCGACCTGGCGGTCGTACTTGGCCTGGAACTCCGGATCCGATTCCGGCGGCAGGTAGTACAGGAACGGGCTGTTGGTGACGTTGCCCATGTTCTGGATCGCCACTTCCTGCAGGTACTTCTTCCAGCCAGCGTCGTCGTCCTTGGCGGGCGCGGTCAGCGCGGGCTGCGCGTCGGCGGCCGGCTTGGCGGCCTCTTCCTTCTTGCAGGCGGTGAAGCCCAGGGCCAGCGAAGCGATCAGCAACGCGCGTGCGGTGGTGTTCATGGAACGGCTCCCTCTGTGTCGTCAGTGAATGGTGGACGGCTCAGCGCTGCGCGGCGGCCTGGCGGGCCTGGACCAGCGCCTGCACCACCGACGGCGGCACGAAGCCGGAGACGTCCCCGCCCAGGCGCGCGATCTCGCGCACCAACGAGGACGAAATGAAGCTGTGTTGCTCGGCCGGGGTGAGGAACAGCGTCTCCACCTCCGGGATCAGATGCCGGTTCATGCTCGCCATCTGGAACTCGTATTCGAAATCGGACACCGCGCGCAGGCCGCGCAGCAGCACGCCGCCGCCGACCGAGCGCACGAAATGCGCCAGCAAGGTGTCAAAGCCCAGCACTTCCACATTGCGGTGCCCGGCCAGCGCCTCGCGGGCCAGCGACACGCGCAGGTCCAACGGCAGGGTCGGCCCCTTGGACGGGCTCTGCGCCACGCCCACGATCACCTGCTCGAACAGCGGCGCCGCACGGTTGACCAGGTCGATATGGCCGTTGGTGATCGGATCGAAGGTGCCGGGATAGACGGCGATGCGGCTATGGGCCACGGTCATGCGTCGGGTACCGCGTGAAGGTCGCCGGGAAGTGTAGCAGCGGTGCGCCGGTACAGGGCAGCACGCACCTCGCGGCTGCCGCCCTCGCGGTACAGCGCCCAGGGCGCGGGCGGCGCCGGTCCCTGTCCGGCCGGCGACTCCAGGTACAGCCAGGCGTCGGCCGCCAGCCGCGCCGGCAGGCGTTGCAACACCGCGTCCCACAGCCCGGCGGCAAACGGCGGGTCGACGAAGGCGATATCGGCCGGGGCATCGGCTGTAGCCTCGGCCAGCCAGCGCAACGCATCGCCCTGCACCACCTGCACCTGGTCCTGGGCCTGCAGCCGCGTGACCGTGGCGCGCAGCTGTACCACCTGGCCCGGGTCGCGTTCGACCAGCACTGCGCCGGCCGCGCCGCGCGACACCGCTTCCAGCCCCAGCGCGCCGCTGCCGGCGAACAGGTCCAGCACGCGCGCCCCGGGCAGCACCGGTTGCAGCCAGTTGAACAGGGTCTCGCGGACCCGGTCGGAGGTCGGGCGCAGCCCGGCCAGGTCCGGCACCGGCAGCCGCGTGTTGCGCCAGCGCCCGCCGATGATTCGCACCTGCCCGCCGCCGGGACGGCTCATCGGCGGCCCCGCAGGGGCCTGGACAGGCAGGACATGAAACGCAAGGACGGCATCGGCGACGGGCGGCGGAACGGGGTCCGGATCATAGACCAGCGCGCCGACCGGCGTCTGCGCGGCCCGGTGCTTGAAGCCGGCCGCGGCCGCCACCATGTCGGCCGGCAGAGCCGTGCCCTCCTCCGCGCGGCCGCCCATCCTTCATGGAGCACCTACCGATGAGCGTGGAAACCCAAAAAGAAACCCTGGGCTTTCAGACCGAGGTCAAGCAGCTGCTGCAGCTGATGATCCATTCGCTGTATTCCAACAAGGAGATCTTCCTGCGCGAGCTGATCTCCAATGCCTCCGACGCCGCCGACAAGCTGCGCTTCGAGGCGCTGGTCAAGCCGGAACTGCTGGACGGCGACGCGCAGTTGCGCATCCGCATCGGCTTCGACAAGGACGCCGGCACCGTCACCATCGACGACAACGGCATCGGCATGAGCCGCGAGGAGATCGTGGCGCACCTGGGCACCATCGCCAAGTCCGGCACCTCCGAGTTCCTCAAGCACCTGTCCGGCGACCAGAAGAAGGATTCGCACCTGATCGGCCAGTTCGGCGTGGGCTTCTACAGCGCCTTCATCGTCGCCGACCAGGTCGACGTGTACAGCCGCCGCGCCGGGCTGCCGGCCAGCGAAGGCGTGCACTGGTCCTCGCGCGGCGAAGGCGAGTTCGAGGTCGCCACGGTCGAGAAGGCCGAGCGCGGCACCCGCATCGTGCTGCACCTGAAGGACGACGAGAAGGACTTTGCCGACGGCTGGAAGCTGCGCGGCATCGTGCGCAAGTACTCCGACCACATCGCCCTGCCGATCGAACTGCCCAAGGAACACCACGGCGAGGACAAGGACAAGCCGGAAACACCCGAGTGGGAAACCGTCAACCGCGCCAGCGCGCTGTGGACGCGCCCGCGCAACGAGATCAAGGACGAGGAATACCAGGAGCTGTACAAGCACATCGCCCACGACCACGAGAACCCGGTGGCGTGGAGCCACAACAAGGTCGAAGGCAAGCTGGAGTACACCTCGCTGCTGTACGTGCCCGGCCGCGCCCCGTTCGACCTGTACCAGCGCGACGCCTCGCGCGGACTCAAGCTGTACGTGCAGCGCGTCTTCATCATGGACCAGGCCGAGCAGTTCCTGCCGCTGTACCTGCGCTTCATCAAGGGCATCGTCGATTCCAGCGACCTGCCGCTGAATGTCTCGCGCGAGATCCTGCAGTCCGGCCCGGTGATCGACTCGATGAAGTCGGCGCTGACCAAGCGCGCCCTGGACATGCTGGAGAAGCTGGCCAAGGACGACGCCGAGCGTTACCAGGGCGTGTGGAAGAACTTCGGCCAGGTGCTGAAGGAAGGCCCGGCCGAGGACTTCGGCAACCGCGAGAAGATCGCCGGCCTGCTGCGCTTCGCCTCCACCCACGGCAGCGACGGCACGCAGAACGTGTCGCTGGCCGACTACGTGGCGCGGATGCAGGAAGGCCAGGACAAGCTGTACTACCTGACCGGCGAGAGCTACGCGCAGATCAAGGACAGCCCGCACCTGGAGGTGTTCCGCAAGAAGGGCATCGAAGTGCTGCTGCTCACCGACCGCATCGACGAGTGGCTGATGAGCTACCTCACCGAGTTCGATGGCAAGTCCTTCGTCGACGTGGCGCGCGGCGACCTGGACCTGGGCAAGCTCGACAGCGAGGAAGAGAAGCAGGCCAAGGAAGAGGCCGCCAAGGCCAAGCAGGGCCTGGTCGAGCGCATCCAGAACGTGCTGAAGGACGAGGTCTCCGAAGTGCGCGTCTCGCACCGCCTGACCGATTCCCCGGCGATCCTGGCCATCGGCCAGGGCGACCTGGGCCTGCAGATGCGGCAGATCCTGGAAGCCAGCGGCCAGAAGTTGCCGGAGAGCAAGCCAGTGTTCGAGTTCAACCCGGCGCACCCGCTGATCGAGAAGCTGGACGCGGAAGCCGACGGCGAGCGCTTCGGCGATCTGGCGAAGGTGCTGTTCGACCAGGCTGCATTGGCGGCTGGCGACAGCCTCAAGGATCCGGCGGCGTATGTGCGGCGGCTCAACAAGCTGTTGTTGGAGTTGTCGGTGTAGGCCTTGCCAGGCCCAAACGGTGGGAAGAACGAAGCCGGCGACCTGCCGGCTTCGTTGTTTCTGGGCCAGCCGTCAGACATGGAACGGGCTGGGGGGTTTCCAGTTGCCGTGCTCTGGCCACGACGGATCTCACGTCAGGACAGCCGCCCAATGCGACCCGGCACCCAGAGGGTTCTCACGAAGCACGGCTCGGGCCAGAATCCAGAGCACTCCCCCGCCCGCCTTTCTCGATGAACACCAGCGACACGATCCCCCTATCCCTGGACCAGGCCACCAACCTGGTCGAGCGCATCCTCTCCCGTGCCGGCTTCAGCCCCGCGCATGTGCACGCCCTCACCCACACCATCATTGCCGGCGAACGCGACGGCTGCGCCTCACACGGGCTGTACCGGACGCTGGGTTGCGTGGCGACGCTGCGCAACGGCAAGGTGGTGGGCGACGCCGAGCCGGTCGTGCACGACCATGCGCCCGGCATCGTCCGGGTCGATGCGTGCGGCGGGTTCTCGTTGCTGGCGTTCGAGCGCGGCCTGCCGTTGTTGATCGAAAAGGCGCGCGGCAATGGCCTGGCGGCGCTGGCGATCAACCATTGCGTGCACTTCTCCGCGCTATGGCCAGAGGTGGAACGGCTCACCGAGGCCGGCCTGGTCGCGCTGATCTGCAACCCCAGCCATGCCTGGGTCACGCCGGCCGGCGGTCGCACGCCGCTGCTGGGCACCAATCCGTTGGCGTTCGGCTGGCCGCGCGTGGACGCGCCACCCTTCGTGTTCGATTTCGCCACCAGCGCGGTGGCACGCGGCGAGATCGAGCTGCGCCGCCGCGCCGGCCAGCCGATTCCCGAAGGCTGGGGCGTGGATGCGACAGGCGCGCCGACCACCGACCCGGCCGCGGTCGCCGACGGCGGCGCGATGCTGACCTTCGGCGGCCACAAGGGCTCGGCGCTGTCGGTAATGATCGAACTGATCGCCGGCCCCTTAATCGGCGACCTCACCAGTGCCGAATCGCTGGCCCACGACGCTGGCGCCGGCGCGGCGCCCTACCACGGCGAACTGATCCTGGCGCTGGATCCGGCGTGCTTCCTCGGCGCCGACCGTGCGACGCATCTGGCCCGCGCGGAAGCTTTCTTTGCCGCCTACGAGGCCACCGGGGCGCGCCTGCCGTCGCAACGCCGCTACCAGGCGCGGGCACGCAGCCGCAGCGAAGGCGTGCGGATTCCACAGGCCTTACATCAGGATCTGCTGGCCTTGCTCGATTGAGGGGCGCCGCTAATAGCCCGCTTTGCCGTAGCTCAGCGGGACATGGCGTCGTCGTGTAGGAGCGGCTTCAGCCGCGACGCGGCGTTACCGGTGATGCCTGTCGCGGCTGAAGCCGCTCCTACGAGTGGCCTTCCGTCATCGCTAGGTACGCGGCGCAATCGTGCGATGCGCCGCGCCAGATGCGGCAGCCAACCCGCAATCCGCACGCCGTGACGGCTCGACGCCACCGGTGCGGAAGCGCACCGGCCGAGCGCACCGCGGCGGGCTCCACCCGCCACGGCACCGGCACCCTGCTCGCCTGTGCAAACAGCATTCGGCTCAGAACTTCACCGTCGCGCGCGCCCAGTAGTAGCGGCCAAGCAGATCGTAGGTGGCCACGTCGGTGTTGGCGTTGGTGACGTTGTTGGCGTAGTACAGCGGCGGCTGGCGGTCGGCCAGGTTGTCCACGCCCACTTCGAAGCGCGTGTTCCACGGCTTGACCTGATAGCCCACCTGTACGCTGTGGTAGACGTAGGCACCGATGTCGCGGACCACGGCGGGCTGGTCAGCGTCGGCCGACAGGCTCTGCCGCGTGTCGGCGCTGCCGATCTCGGTGCGGCCGATGTAGCGGACACGCCACGACGCGCTCCAGTCGCCCAGGTTCCAGTTCAGCGTGCCCAGCGCGCGCCAGCGCGGGAAGTTGCCGTAGGCGTAGGTGTACTTGCCGGCGTTGTGGATGGTGACGGTGCTGGGGTCGGTGGTGTCGGGGTTGATGTCGTAGCGGATCACGTAGGTGCCGTTGAGGCCGGCGCTGAAGCTGCCCCAGGCGGTGTCCGGCAGGCGGTAGTTGAGGCTGAAGTCCGCGCCGCTGGCCCACAGCTTGCCCAGGTTCACGGTGGGCTCGGCGATGTAGTTGACGGTGCCGTTGTCGTTGCGGTGGATCAGCGCGCAGAACGCGCTGGCGTCATTGGCATAGCACTGGTTGAGCACCGTCTGCGCCGAGACCTGGGTGATGGTGTCCTTGAGGTTGATCTTCCACAGGTCCGCGCTCATCGACAGGCCTTCGACCCAACCCGGGTCGTAGACCACGCCGAAGTCGTAGGACATGCCGGTCTCCGGCTTGAGCTGGTAGCCGGCCACGGCCGCGCCGGAGGCCTTGGCGCCGACCTGGTTGTCGGCCTGCTGGTAGCTGCCGTCGGTGGGCACGTTGGCGCAGGCCGCGGCATGGCCGCCGGTATAGCCGTTGCACGGGTCGGTGACCGACGGCGAGTCGCCGGCCACGCCGGCATACAGTTCGTTGATGTTGGGCGCGCGGAACACCTGCGAGGCGGTGCCGCGCAGCAACAGGTTCTCGATCGGGCGGTACTCCAGCGAGACCTTGCTGTTGGTCTTGCTGCCGACGGTGTCGTAGTCGGAGAAGCGGGTGCCCACGGTCAGGTTGAGCGAGTGCACGCCGGGCAGCCCCGCCAGCAGCGGGAACAGCGCTTCGGCATAGGCTTCCTTGACGCTGAAGCTGCCGCCGAGCACCGACGCGCAGTACTCCAGCACCCCACACATGCCGTTTTCGTCGCCGGTCCACAGCGGATCGGCGGCGGTGCTGGTGCTTTCCTTGCGGTAGGACACGCCGGCGGCCAGGCTGACGGTGCCGGCCGGCAGCGCGAACAGTTCGCCGTTGGCATTGGCCTCGAACTGCTTGACCGTGTAGACGTTGGTGACGATCGGGTTGACCACCAGCGCCTCAAGCGCGGCCTTGTTGCTGGCGGCGTTGAGGTTGAACACGTCGATCGGGGTGCAGCCGGCGATCACCGCGCCGGCGCTGCCGCACTTGACGGTGCCGTCGGCGGCGAGGAACGACGGCCCCACCGCGGCGTTGAAGCCGGCGTAGTCGAGGAAGCCCTGGTTGATCGACTTCTGCTTGACCTTGCCGTAGTTGAGGCTGGCATCCCACTGCCAGGAACTGTCGCCGAAGCTGCCGCGCAGGCCCGGATTGATCTGGAAATTGTAGGTGTCGTACTGGTATTGCCGGTTGCCGAGCACCGTGGCGCGCGTGTTGAAGTTGTTGTACGAGGTGCCGGTGCTGCGGTCGGTGCCGAAGTTGACCCCGAACGGGTTGTAGTAGCTTGCGGAGGAGACCAGGAAGTTGTCGCCGTTGGCGAAGATCGGGATCGGCGCGATGATCGAGGACGAGGTGGTCTTGCTGAAGTAGGTGTTGACGTAGCCTTCCAGATGGTCGTTGAAACGGTAGCTGCCGAGCACGAAGGCGTTGGTGCGTTCCTGCGGGGTCTGCAACAGGTTGTAGGGCTGGTAGTTGTAGGAATCGGTCGAGGCGACGTAGCAGTGGTACTGGCTGGCGTTGGTCGGGCTGCTGCTGCCGCCGTTGAAGGTGACCCGCGAACAGCCGTTGCTCGCCGCCAGCGCCTTGGCCGCGGCCGAGCCGTCGTTGAAGCTGATGCTGCCGGTCGGGGTAGCCGAGGAGCCCTGCTTCACCCCGACGCCGTCGATCAGCGACAGCGCATCCTTGGAATAGGCGCGCTCGCCGGCCGAGACCGGATCGATGTCGTGGTAGGACAGGCCGGCGACGATGCTGCCGCGCTCGCTGGTCTTGCCGGCGGTCAGCGAGAAGTTGCGGCGGTTGCCGTCGCTGCGCGAGCTGGTGCCGAAGTCGGCGCTGGCCTCGATGCCGTCGAAGCCCTTGCGCAGGATGAAATTGACCACGCCACCGATCGCGTCCGAGCCGTACACCGCCGAGGCGCCGTCGCTGAGCACTTCCACCCGCTCGATCATGGTCGCCGGGATCGCGTTGACGTCGTTGCTGGCCAGGCGCGTGCCGTTGACCAGGACCAGGGTGCGCTTGTCACCGAGGCCGCGCAGCGAGATCACCGAGGCGCCGGTGCCGCCGCCGTTGTTGGTGTTCGGATTGGTGGCGTTGCCGGCGATCGACGGCAGCTCCTGCACCAGATCGCCGAGCGTGGCCTTGCCGGTGGCCTCGATCTGCGCGCGGCTGATGGTCACGACCGGGTTGGCGGTCTCGGTGTCGACGCGGCGCAGGCGCGAGCCGGTGACCACGATGCTGTCCAGGGTCTGGGGAGCGCTGTCGGCGCTCGCCTCCTGCGCCTGCGCCGTCCCCGCGCTGCCCAGCGACAAGGCGGTGGCGACCGCCAGCGCCAGCGGCGTCGCGGCATGACGGAAGGAGGGGCGTGGCGGCGAAAACGACATGGGCGAGCTCCAGGAGTGATGACGAGACGGGACAGTGAGAAACGCAGGCCGAACGACGCCATGCCGGCGCCATGCCGACGGACGGACCTGCTGGACGGTGGCGCCTGCGCGGCGCCTGCGATGGCATGCCTGCGCCCGGCCTTGACGGCCTGACGCACCGCGGGGATGGCGATGTCCTGCGCGCACGGCCGGTGCGCGGCTCCCCGCTACTGCGATGACGTCCGACGACGACGGCGGCGCTCCGGTGGCGCGCGCCGGCGCCACGGCCGGTACGACGATGCGATCAGAATTTCATCACGCGGTCACACTGTGCCGTGGATGCATGCCCGCGTCTTGTCGCGATTCGCGGTTTCACGTGCGGAATCATGCATGGTCGGGTGCGGGTCGGCGCCTGTGCGCGACGGCCGTGCTGCGGCATGGCGCCGTGTCGCGCAGACGCCGCCACGACAGGCACACGCTGCAATCGGTCGCACGAGGCGATGCCGATGTTCGTGCCGGGCCGCATCACACCGGAATCAGCCAGCCGCCGAACAGCGGGCCGGCGGTGTCGCCGTGCTGCGGCTCGATGCGCACGGTCAGCGGCTGCGCGTCGCGGGTCAAGGCCGGCGGCAGTGGGTAGTCGCGATCGACGAAATCGATCACCTGGCCGCGCTCCACCGCCACTTCCACGGCCAGCTTTCCGTTGACCAGGATGTTGAAGCGGCCCTTGTCGCTGCCCCAGAAGCGCAGGCGCAGCGCCAGTGGCTGCGCGCTGCCACGCATGCGGAACTCGACGAAGCCCTTGCCGCGCACGTCGCGGCACTGCTGGCGGCGGTAGGCGCCGCCGAAGGACGTGTCGCTGCGCAACTGGTGGGCCTGCTCGGAGGCTTCGTCGCCGAACTGGATCATGTCCACCGCGGTCGCACGCAGGCTGTCCTGCTCGGCCTGGCGGCGCGCCCGCCGCTGCGCTTCCTGCGCCCATTGGGCCGGACCCATACGCTTGAAGTACAGCGCGCTGCGCCGCTCGTACTGCGCATAGAACGGCACGAAGGTCAGGCCGGTCGGCTGCGTGCTGCTGGCCAGGAAATGGCCGGGTTGCGGCAGCTCGGCGAAGCCGCGCAGTGGATCGGCCGCGGCCACCAGCGCCGGGTCCGGCGCGTCGTAGGGCGTGCTCACCGGGCCCAGGTCGGCGGCCAGCGCCAGCGGCCCGCGCATCACCACCACCGTGTCCGCATCGCCGGCCGCGTGCTCCAGCCGCAGCGGTGTGGCCAGGTCCAGGTCGATGACGTCGCCGGCGCGCCAGTCGCGCTCCAGCGTCAGGTAGCCGTCGGCCAGCGCCGCGCGTGCGGGCTTGCCGTTGACGCGCAGGGTGTAGCGGCCCTGGCACCAGGCCGGCACCCGCAACAGCAACCGCCGCGGCGCCCGTGCGCCGGCGCGCAGCACCTGCAGGCGCACCTTGCCGTTGTCGGGCACGCCGCTGTCCAGTTCCAGCGCCAGGTCGCGCTCGCTCCAGTCCAGCCGCGAGGGGATGTAGAGATTCACGTACAACGACGTGGCGTCCTGCCAATAGATCGCATCGCCGAACTGCGCATGCGCTTCCATGCCGCTGCCGACGCAGCACCAGAACGAATCGAACTTGTCGGAGAAACCGCGTTCGCCGCCGCTGATCATCGGCGTCATGTAGGTGAACATGCCGGTGGCCGGATGCTGCGCGGCCATGGTGTGGTTGTGCAGCGTGCGCTCGTAGTAGTCGAAGTAGCGCGCCTGCGGCGTCCACTGGTACAGGTGCCGGGTCAGCTTAAGCATGTTGTAGCTGTTGCAGTGCTCGCAGGTCTGCTCGGTGAGGAACGCGGCGATGGTGTCCGGCTCCTGGAAATACTCGCGGTCGGCGTTTCCGCCGATCACGTAGCTGTAGTGCGCGGTCACCGTCTCCCAGAAGAAGCGCGCCGCCGCGGCCGCGTCGGCGTCGCCGGCGACCTCGAACTGGCGCGCCTCGCCGATGAACTTGGGCACCTGGGTGTTGGCGTGGATATGCGGCAGCGCATCGCGCCCGGCCGCGGCCGGGTCGATCACCTTCTCGTGGCGCAGGCGCTTGCCGATGGCGATCCAGCGCGCATCGCCGGTACGCGCGCCCAGCTCGATGTAGGACTCGTTGAGGCCGCCGAACTCGGTGTCCAGCAGGGTCTGCATCTGCGCATGGTCGAGCGCATCGAACACCCCGCCCAGATAGCCGGCCAGCGGCAGCAGCACCTGCAGCGCTTGTGCGTTGCCGGCCAGTGCGTGCGCGTCGAGCAAGCCGGCGAACAGTTTGTGCACCGTGTACAGCGGCGACCAGCTGCCGTTGAGATTGAACTTGCTGCCCTTGATGACGCCGCGGCGCACTTCCTCGAACACCACCTTGCCGCTGTCGATGGCGCCTTTGTCGTTCTTGCGGGTGAGCCCGCCGACGTAACCGTCCGCGTCCTTGGCCTGCGCGCGCGCCAGTTCGGCGACGATGTAGTCGATGCGCTCGCGCAGCGCGGGATCGCGCGTCTGCGCATGCATCTTCGCCAGCGCGCTGAGGTAGTGGCCCAGCGTGTGGCCGGCAATGGTGTCGCCCTCCCAGCCGCCGTAGACCGCGCCCTTCGGCGGCAGGCCGGCGTTCTGCAGGAAGTTGTGCAGCAGACGGTCCGGCTCCAGTTCCAGCAGGTAGCGACGGTTGGTCTGCAGCGAATCCAGGAACAGCGACGGCTTCAGCGTGACCTGCTGCAAGGGCAGCGCCTGCACCCGCCCGGGCGTGGACGCGGCGGCGTCGAGCGGGAAGCGCAGCATCCCGGCCGCCACCGCCAGCGCGCTCCACTGCAGGAAGCGGCGCCGCGAGGGATCCAGTGCGACGCCGGCCGCCTCCCCGGTGACATGCGCGCACGCGGCGCCATGCCGATGCATGCCCTGCCCGCTCATGGCCGGCTTCCCGCGTGCGACGCGGCATGCGGGAAAGAAACGCATCGAGGCATGGACTGCTCCTGTGTGAGATGTCGGGACGCCGACTCCGCAGGGCAACGACCAGCGGATCCATGGCCACTGTGTCATCCGGGTGACAGCGCGTCTTGTCCCCACTGATGCGTGCAGATGCGGATTTCTGCCGAATCGCCGCATCGGCCGGCCGCAGGCGACCAAGCACTGCGCACGCCGCAGGCGAACGCGGCCGACACACCAGTGCCCTGCGTCTCATGAGCCACCTACGCGACACGTCGCGTCATGCAGGCATCAGGAAACTGCGACGGTGTCGCGGCGAATGCACAGGCATCCGCCGCGACGCCGCCGGCCAGTCATTGCCGGTCGATCAGCGTGGCCGCGCCGTGACCTCTGGCACCGCGTCGGTCAGGTCGGCGCCATAGTCGGGATTGGTCACCGTGTCCGCATCCACGTAACCGTAGAACACGCCCTTGCTGGCCGACGCGCCGCGCTGCTCGACGTCGCCACGCATCTGCGCGGCGCCGGACAGCGTGAACCCACCGAATGCCCCTGCCGGCTTGAACACCGTCTGCAGCTGGGCGCGATCCTTGATCGTCACCCCGTCCTGCAGCACGCTCAAGCCGCCGACCACGGCGCCGTCCTGCACCTGCCCGCCCATGATCGTCGCGTGGTCCTCGATCCGCGCATCGCCCAGCACCTTGCCCCCGAGCACCCGCGCCTGCGGGCCGACATAGGCCGTCGACGCGACATACGCATTCTGCGCGACCCAGCCACCGCCGTTGGGGTGGCGGCTGCCGACGCGCGTCGGCGTCGGCGCACCGGGCTGGCGGCCTGACGGATAGGCGTTCTCCAAGGTGACGCTCCACGGATAGCGGTAGACCGAATAGTAGGACTGATCCCACTTGATCTTCTGCATCTTGCTCGGCGTACCCATGACCACCAGATACAGGTCGCTGTCGTCGCTGCGCACCTGGAACGACAGCGCGGCATCGGCGCCACGTTGCAATGCGCTGTAGCGCGGCTTGCCGTTCGCATCGATCGCGACCAGACCCCAGCGCCAATCCGAGTCCGGTGCGCCGAGCGTCTGCGGATCGTTCGCCAGGCCCGGCAACGTGTCGACCGCCGACCGCTGCTGCACGTTGCCATGTAACTTCACCACGACCGCATCGGCACCCTCGGCGGGAACCAGCCGGACCAGGTTGTACCCCCACCGCTGCGGCGCCCAGTCGAACGGCACCTGGTAGCCGCCGGCCTGGCCCTGCACCGGATCCAGTTGGGTCAGGCGCAATGCACGATCGCGATTGGTCTCGTCGGATGGGTTTTCCGGATCGAACGCGGTATTGCTGCCGTATTGCTGGCGCATCACGGCGCCATGGTCGCGACCATCGGGGTCGATGTAGTCCCACTGCACGTTGTGCATGGCCCAGTCGCCGAACACGTCGTTGAGCTGCGACTGGCTCCAGCCCATGTTGTCGCGGAGGATCGTGAACGGGTCGGCATCGGCCTGGCCGGCATCGCCGGCCTTGGGCGCCTTGCTCCACAGATCGTTGACGATCGCGTAGCCGAAGCGATCCTTGAGGTACTCCATGAACTGCCAGTTGCAGTAGCGGTCGCGCGTCGAGCCAAGGTAGAGATGCGGGTAGTTCACCAGCATTTCCGAGCATTGCACATCGTCGTGGAAATACTGATGCGCCATCCAGTTGGCATGGGATTCCCAGATCCAGCCCACGTACGGCGAGTCACGCAAGCCGCCGGTACTGCCCTGCAACCCATGGGTGAGTTCATGCGCCAGGCCCCAGTGATATCCCAACTGATCCGGATTGATCCACATGCCCATGCCGCCGCTGGCGGAGGTCCCGCCGTTCAGGGCGAAGTCGTGGTCCAGGTAGACGCTGACCTTGTACTTCTTTCCCGTATTGCAGTAAGGCTCGGGAAACCCGACGCGCCCCATGTAGTCATCCCAGATCAGCTCCAGTTCCTTGGCTGCCGAGGTCACGTCGTCCTGCGAAACGATTTGTCCATCCTTCCAGCGGAAAGCGAAGTGTCGGGTTTCGTAGCGGACCGCCGGCATGTCGGTGTCGTCGGGATTGGCGATCCATTGGCCAGCGGTGCAGACGGCCGCAGCCGCCGCATGCGCATGCTGCGCAGCCAGCACCAGAATGGCCGACAGGCATACCGTGGAGACCATACGCATGAATCGAGAAGCAGCAATTTTCACGGCTCTACACTCCTCTTGTCCGACGACATTGGATGGATAGGACGATCGACGCGCGATCCGCCGCAACAGCCCCGGTGATGGATGCATGCCGCCCCCCCGACGGCATGCCGGTACGAGAACGCTTCCGGCGGAACCCCGACAACCTCCGGCGCGTCAGCCACGCGCGCATCGGCGACGCGTCGCCAGACTAGTCCAGTAAAACGCAATGCACCCGACGGTTCTCTTCATGGAATCGGGATAATTCCGCACAGAGTCCGAAAATCAAACGATCGTCACGACAGGAACATGATGCGGCCGGCAACCGGCCGAGGTCAGCGGCAGGTGTTGCAACTGCAACGCGTGCGAAGATCTGCGAGGTTGGCTCGGTCAGCATGCGCGCCTCGCCTCAACGTGCATCGCAATGCTGCGCATCGGCGGTGCCGGCCTGCGGCAGACGCTGCGGCTGCGGCTGCGGCGCCAGCATTTCCCACTCCTGCACAGCTAACGCGGCGTAGCGCTCGCCACCGCCGGAAGCATCCAGCAGCGCGCGCACGCAGCGCGTGGTCACCGGCGCGAAGCGCAGTGTCTGCCAATGGCCGGCAACAGGCGTGTGCGTGCTCTGCGCCAGCGGCCACCAGCGCCCATCGCGGCGGTATTCCAGCCGCCAGCGCGCCGGCGGCGCCACGCCGGTGTCCGCGCCCGGCGGATGATCGGCCCAGAACAGGATGCGGCTGCGCTGCAGCGTCACCGGTTGCGCCCAGCTGTATTGCAGCCACTGCTGCGGCGGGTTGTGCGCGGTCCAGCTACCCCATAGCTGCGGCGGCAAGGGATTGCGCTTGACCCGACCGTCGTTGAGCGCGGCGATCCAGTACTGGTGCGGGATGTCCGGGCCGTTGGACGCGCTGGCCTGCGCATAGCGGGCGACGTTGCGCTGCGGCGGCAACGGCGGCTGCGGCCGCCGCGTGGCCACCACCGGCAGGATCCGCGCCGGCTGCCGGGTGTCGTCCCACTGCAATCGGTCGATCGCCACGCTGCGGCGAAAATGCCCGCCGCCCTTCGCATCGGCAGTGTGGTAGACCAGATACCACTGACCCTTGAATTCGACGATGCCCGGGTGCGAGGTGGTCGAGGACACCGGCGGCAGGAGGACCCCGCGGTAGGTCCACGGCCCCAGCGGCGACGGCGCGCTGCCGTAGGCGATGCAGGCGTGGTACAGCGTCGGCGTGCAGTCCGAATCAGGCCCGGCGCGGTTGCCGGCGTAGGCCATGTAGTAGGTATCGCCGCGCTTGAACAGCCAGGGTGCCTCGAAATAGCCGTCCAGCGTGGTCACCGCCACCGCCTTCCCCGTCGGCGTGACCATGTCGCGCTCCAGCTCGATGCCGAACAGCTTGCCGAAGGTGCCCCAGTACAGATACACGCGGCCGTCGTCGTCGACCAGCACGGTCGGGTCGATGTTCTGGATCGCATTGGGCACCGGCAGCGATTGCGACAGGATCGGCCCCTGCGGATGCGCGTCGCGCCACGGCCCCAGCGGGCTGTCGGCCACCGCCACGCCGATCGCGAACGGATCGGCATTGCGCGAGTGCGCCTCCTGCACCGGCGCATACAGGTAGTAGCGTTTGTCCGGGCCCTGCACGATCTGCGCGGCATAGGCGTGGCCGGGCGCCGCCCAGGCGAACACCTGCTGCGGGCGTAGCAGCGTCGGGTAATGGGTCCAGTTGCCGCGGCCGACGTCGTCGGTGACCAGCAGTTGCCAGCGGTCGATCACGAAGTCGTTTTGCTCCGGCGCAGCATCGTCGCGGCCGGCGATGATGTAGAGCTTGCCGTCGGCGACCAGCGGCGCGGGATCGGCCGAATAGTCGCGGCCATCGGCCAGGATCGGATTGCCAGGCGCATGCACCTGCCGCGACCACGGCACCGCCGGTGCGGCGGCTGCGGTCAGGCCGATGCAAGCAGCGCATGCCGCAAGCAGCCAAGCGACTGTATTGCGTACGGGCTGCCCGCTCATGGCGCTGCCTCCGCCTCGATCACCAGTTCCAACCGCACCGGCAGCGTTCCGGTGCCGTCGCGGCCCTGCGCCTGCCCGACCACGCTCGTGCGACCGGGCGTCGCATAGGAAGCCGGCGCCAGCGGCGGCCAGCGCACCGGCACGCGCTCGCGCGAGCCGTCGTTGTACTGCACGGAAACCCGCTCCGGCAGCGCCGGCGCCTGCCCAACGTGCACGTGCAGCGGCGGCGGCGCCTGCACCGTGGTGAGCTGGCCCGGCGCGGTCGCGCGGACCCAGACGCTGGCGCTCACCGGCACGCCGCCGTCGGCCAGGCCCTGCACCTGCACGCGGCCTTCCCCGGCCAGTGCGGC
This sequence comes from Xanthomonas sp. 3307, assembly GCF_014199735.1. Taxonomy (NCBI): domain Bacteria; kingdom Pseudomonadati; phylum Pseudomonadota; class Gammaproteobacteria; order Lysobacterales; family Lysobacteraceae; genus Xanthomonas; species Xanthomonas sp. 3307. Next base: position 463,619 of record NZ_JACHOG010000001.1, read on the forward strand.
CGCATCCGGTGCCGACCAGCGCACGCCCAGCCAAGCCCAGCTGCCGTCGGCGAAGGTGCCGGCAATGCGATCCGGCAACGCCGGCACCTGCCCGGGCGCGATGCGCACGTCCACCGGTTCGGTCGCCACCGCGCGCTCGGCGAATACCTGCCATTCGTCCAGGCCGACCGCGTAGTGGCCCTCGCCCTGCGCCGCGGTCTGCAGCACCGCACGCAAGGCCGTGGTCACCACCGGCGCGAATGCCACCCGGCTCGGTGCGCCGTCGCCATGCACCGGATAGCCGCCGCGCACGGCGATGTCGCGCCACTGCGTACCGTCGAGGTACTGCAAGGTCCACGCGCGCGGCAACGCCACCCCGCCCTGCGGCTGGTCGTCCCAGAAATACAGCGCCGCCGCGCTCAGCCGCTGCGCTTGCGGCCATTGGTACTGCACCCAGACCGAGGCAGGCTGCGCGCGGCCCCAGCTGCCCCAGCGGCGGTCGGCGGCCGGCACCTGGTCCGGCGCCGGCAGCAGCCCATCGTTGAGCGCCTGCAGACGGTGGTGGCCGGCGGTGAACTGCGCGCTCGGTGTGGCCTCGCCCTGCACCTGCAGCGTCTGCCCGGCCGGCGTCGGCGCAGCGACCACCGCGACCTCGGCGTGCCCCTGCAAGGCGCCATCGTCGGCCTGCAGTTGCAAGGTGTAGGCACCGGGCGCAGTGAAGCGCACCTCGGTCGTGGCCGCCTGCGGCTGCTCGAACAGCGCCGCGCCGCCCGGCGGCGCCTGCAACGTACGCCAGTGCAGCGCCAGCGTGCCGTTCGGCAGCGCGTCGTCGCCGGCCCGACCGACCAGCCGCACCACGCCGCCCGCGGCACTGCCGTCTTCCTGCCAGGCCTCGACCTGCGGCGCCTGGTTGCCGTGCGCGGCCGGCACCGCGGCACCGCTGGCATAGGCCTGGATCTCCTTGATCCCGGTGCGCAACGCGCCGGCATGCGTCACCTGCACCCGCCAGTGCTGCGCGCGCAGCGGTGGGAAGCGGATGCGGTTGCGGTTGCCCTGCGCGATCGGCATATCGCGCACCTGGCCCGGCACGGTCTTCCAGGCGTTGCCATCGCGATACTGCAGCACGTACAGCCACGGCGGCGCGTAGCCGGCGCGCGTGCCCGACGCAAAGCCGTGCTGTTCGCCCGGCGGCGATGAACTGCGATAGAAGTACACGCGCACGTCGTCGAGAGTCTGTGGCCGATGCAGATCCAGTTCCAGCCAGTCGCTGGCGGCGGGCGAACCGGCCGTGCCCCAGAACGGCTCGTTGGCGGTGCTGCCATCGACCGCCGCCGTGGCCGGAAACCCATCGGTCGTGTAGCTGGCGCTGACCGCCGCACCCTGCGCCAGGTTGCGCGCGCCGGGCGGCAACCCGATGTCGAGCCCGGCGTCGGCGAGGACCGCCCCGATTCGCGCCGCGCCTGGAAAGCGCACCTGCTGCGGCACCTGCAGCGCCAGCCGGTGCGCGGCCAGCACGCGCAGTGATGCTGCATCGGCATTGACCGCGTCCGGCAAGGCCTGCACGCGACCGCTGGCCGGGTCGTACAGCACGTGCGCCAGGCGATCGATGGTGAAGGCCAGGCGCCCGTCCAGGTACAGCGAATAGCCCTTCGGCGCGGCGCCGCCGTAGCGGCGACCGTCGCGGTCCCAGACGATGCTCAGGTCGCGGTCGCGATAGCGCAGGCGGTCGGCGGCGAAATGGTCCCAGCCGATGTCGATCGGATACAGCTCGATCAGGGCATCGCTGCGCGGCCGCAGGCCCATCGCATCCTCGATCACGGTGAAGTTGGTGGCGCCGAGCTGGGTGTGGTGGATCCACGAGCGATAGCCGATGCGGCCGCCATCGGAGGCGCTGCCCTGCGCCCAGAATTCGTTCTGGTCCGGGTAGCGATTGTCGCCGTCGATGTAGTGCGCCCACGCGTTCCAGTACAGCAGCTTGCGGTAGCTGGACGCGTCCAGGTACGGGCTGGGGTAATCGCGCAACACGCTGCCGAGCAGACGGAACGCCACGGTGGAATTGATCACCGAGAAATTGTTGCTGCCGCCCTCGCCGCGCGCCTGCTGGTCGGCCTGGTTGGCGGTGTAGAACGGAAACAGCGGGAACTGCCGGGCGTCGGCGAACAGGCGCAGCGCGCGCACGTACTTGGGATCGTCGTCGGCATCGCCGTGCCTGGGCATCAGGCCGACGCTGAAGGGGTAGTAGTTGTTGGTTTCCTTCCAGTCCACCGGCAGCCGCGGTCCGTCGGCCTGGCGCTGCTTGAGCAGGTCGCCGTGCAGGCCCATGCCGTCGGCCTGCGCGCTGCGGTCCTGCCACAGCACCTCGAGCACGGCGCGGCGGATCTTCGCCGCCAACGCCTGCATGCGCACCGCGGTGGCGGCGTCGCCGGCCAACTGCGCGGCCTGCGCGGCGGCGAGCGCATTGGCGTACACGTACGCGCTCTCGCTGCGGTCCATGCTCGGCGCGCCATGGCGCTTGGCCCAGTCGAAGGAGACCGCGTCGGCGTCGTTGCCGGTCATCGCCGCCCAGTCGTATTCGATCAGACCGTTGCCGTTGCGGTCGTAGGCGCGCAGCAGCGCCTCCACGTCGTCGCTTGCGTAGCGCGCCAGTTGCCCGGCGATCGCCGGCGGCCCGCCATGCACCTGGTAGGCGCGCCAGGCCGCTGCACTGAGGTACTGCGCGTAGGAGTTGGACCAGTTCTCCGGCGCGCCGGGGTTGTCCACGTACTTGCCGCCGCCGGCGGTCTCGCCGGCACCGAGCCAGGAACCGTACGCGTAGAGCGGATCGCGCAGGTACTTGAGGTCGTCGATGAACATGCCGGTGGTGAGCACGATGGCGTTGTCGTAGCCGAGCACGCCCTCGATCGCCACCGGGAACTGGTAGTCGTTGCCGGGCACCGCGGCATCCACGAAATTGAAGCGCAGCAGCCACCAGCGATAGAACAGGGTCTTGTCGAGATTGTCCTCGGGCGTGTCCAGGTACGGCAGGTTGTCGGCCCACCAGCGGTTGTAGGCGACGACGTGCTCGCGATAGGCCTGCTGCGGCGACTGCGCGGCGATGCGCCGGTACTCCTGCAGCGACGCCGGCAGTTCGCGTGCGACCAGCCCCAGTTGCACCTTCAGGGTCGGCGCCGGCCCGCGTGCCGGCACCACCAGCGGCCGCACGATGCTCGCGCCATCGACGGCGAAACCATCGCCGGACAGGCGCGGAAACAGCGTGGTGATGGCGTTGTGGGTGACGAAGGCGCCGGTCAGTTCGGCACCTTGCGCATGCGTGGCCATCGGCGAAACCGCGCGCAGGGTCAGCGTGTGCGCCACGCCGTCGGTACTGGACACGGTGGCCTCGGCCACCGCCACGTTCTGCTCGCTGATGAACTTGACCAGTTGCAGGCGCACGCCAGCGCCGGCATACACGCTGCTGAAATAGCTCGGCGTCTGCCGCCGCTGCGCACTGTCCTCGACCAGGGCGATCGGCACGCCGTCGCGCTCCAGTTGCAGACGGAACAGCGCGTCGTGGCCGGTCTTGTGCACATAGGCCACGTCGCCGACGAAGCCGGGCTCCTCCGGCCGGTGCGTGTACAGGTAGGCGGCGCGGCCGCGGGTGAACAGCCAATTGTTGCTGTCGCCGAAACCGCCGCCGGTGCCCTGCCGCACCAGCAGGCGATCGATCCAGAAATCGCGACCGGGCGCGCTGCCGGCGCCCGCCGCCAGATCGGCGGCGAACACCCGCTGCAGCTGGCCCTGTCCCTGCCCCGGCGCGAACGCCACGCCGCTGTCCGGCAACGGGTGCGCAGCGCCTTTGAAGCGCGGCATGCCGATCGCGGCGTTGCTCGGCTGCAGGCCTTCGCCGTCGCTGTCGAGCGGGTCGCCAGCGTCGGCCGCTGCCGACACCGCAGCGGCAACGAACAGCAGGCTGCCAAGCAGGGCGATGGCGCCACGCCGCACGCGCGACGCGGCGCCACCGGGTGCAGGCATACGAATCAAAACTCGGTCCTGATCCGCGCCCAGAAGTAACGCCCGAGCGTGTCGTAGGTATACGCATCGGTATTGGCCGCACTGGCGTAGCCGTAGTACTGCGGCGGCTTGCGGTTGCCGACGTTGTTGGCGCCGGCCGACAGCGTGGTGTGCAGGCTCTCGAACTTCCGGCTCAGCGAGACGTCGTGGTAGGTCACCGTGCCGACCTTGAAGTAGACGCAACTGCCGTCGGCGGCGGTGTTGACGCAATAGTCCTCGTAGGCGCTGCCGACCGTGGTCGGGCCGATCAGGCGCGTGTTCCAGCTGGCATGCCATGGGCCGTTGTCCCAGCCCAAGTTGAAGTTGGCGCGCCAGCGCGGCATGTTGCCGTAGCTGGAGGTCTCGCCGACGTAGTTGTGGCTGTCGCCGCTGAACGTGTAGCTGGACAGGAACGTGGCGTCCACGCCGGCCTGGAAGTTGCCCCAGGCGGTATCGCGCAGCGCGTACTTGATGCCGATGTCGTCGCCGCGGATGTCGACCTTGCCGCTGTTGATCGCGAACGGCACGGTGACGCTGACCAGTTGCCCGGTGGGGCCGCGCTTGATCAGCGGGCAGTAGGCGCTCTGGCCGTCGTAGCAGTTCTGCAGCACCTGGTCCAGGCCGGTGCCGTTGATCATGTCGTCCAGGGAGACGCGCCAGCTGTCCAGGTTCAGCGACAGGCCCTCGGCCCAGCCCGGGTCGTACACCGCGCCGATGTTGTAGGAGCGCCCCTGCTCGGGCTTGATCGCGAAGCCGGCGTTGGCCGAGCCGGTGGTGAGCACGGTGAAGGAAGAGGTGTTGACGAAGCTGCCGTTGGTCGGCACGTTGGCGCAGGCCGCGGGATTGCCGCCGCCGGTGTAGCCGTTGCACGGATCGGTGTAGGTGCCGACGTCGTCGACCACGCCGTTGTACGGCGAGCCGTACAGGTCGCCCAGCGCCGGTGCGCGGAACACCTGCGAGCCGGTGGCGCGGATCAGCAAGTTGTCGATCGGTCGCCATTCCAGCGCGACCTTGCTGTTAGTGGTGCTGCCCCAGTAGTCGTAGCGCGAGTAGCGCGTGCCCAGGTTGAGGTTCAGCGCCTGCGCACCGGTCACACCCTTGAGCAGCGGCACCAGCACTTCGGCATACGCCTCCTTGATGGTCTCGTCGTGGCCCTGGTTCATGATGCAGCCGTCGTTGTAGTCGCAGTTGCCGTCCGCATCGGCGGCCGCCACCGGGTTGCTGGTGCCCTGCGAGAAGCCGTTCCTGCGGAACGACAGGCCGAGCGCGGCCTGCACCGCGCCGGCCGGCATCGCGAACAGGTCGCCGTTGACGCTGGCCTCGGCGAATTTCATCGTGCTCTCGTCGATCAGGTCGACCGCGCTCTGGGTGGCCTTGATGCCGGCGATGGTGGCCGGATCGTCCGGATTGAACACGTTGATCGGGGTACAGCCGGCGATCACGTTGCCGGGCGTGCCGCATTTGATGGTGCCGTCGCTGTCGCGGAACGAGGCGCCCACCGCGTTGTTCAGTGCCGAGGTGATGGAGAAGCCGTTGCGCACCAGGGTGTCCTTGTAGTGCGCGTAGCCGGCCGCCGCATCCCACTGCCAGCTGCTGTCGCCGAACTTGCCGCGCAGCCCGGCGACGATGTTGGTCTGGTACATCGTCGAGGTGTAGACGCGGGTGTTGGCCGGCACCGAACGCAATAGGTAGCGGGTGAGCTGGCTGCCGAAGGGGTTGTAGTAGTTCTGCGCGGCGTTGGGCAGCTCCAGGCCGTAGGCGGTGAGCTGCGAGGTGGTCTCGCTGCGGGTCCAGAACATGTCCAGGTAGCCCTGCACGTTCGGGGTGAAATCGAAACTGGCGTGCGCGGAGGCGTTGGTGCGCTGTACGGGGGTGACCAGGTACTGGCCGGTGTAGGCGTCGTAGCCTTCCACCGCCTGATTGTAGGTGTGGAAATCACCCGCATTCACCTGGCCCGGCGCCAGGTCGGCATTGGGCGTCAGCACGCTGCCATTGCTGAGGAAGGCGCGCGTGCCATTGCCGCGGCGCTCCACCACCTGGCCGTTGAGGTAGTTCTGCGCGGTGCGCGCGTAGTCGCGATCGCTGTCGTACAGCGCGTTCATCGAACTGCGGCTCACGCCGAGGATCAGCCCGCCGCGCTCCCAGGTCTTGCCCCACTCCAGGCCGAGCGAGCGCCGGTTGCCGTCGCCGTGGGTGCTCAGGCCGTAGTCGGCGGTGGCGGCGAAGCCGTCGTACTTGTCCTTGAGGATGATGTTGATGACGCCGGCGATGGCGTCGGAGCCGTACACCGAGGAGGCGCCGTCGGTGAGCACCTCGATGCGCTCGACCATCGCCGCCGGAATCGCGTTGACGTCCACGCCGGGCGCGGCGGCGACGCTGCTGGCCGGCCCGGCCATGCGGTGGCCGTTGACCAGCACCAGGGTGCGCTCGGGCCCGAGGTTGCGCAGCGACACCAGCGCACGGCCGTGGCTGAAGCCGGAGTTGAGCGCGACGTTGGGCATATTGCCCGCCATCGCCGGCAGCTGCTGCAGCAACTGGCCGAGCGTGTCCTGGCCGCTGTCCTCGATGCGCTGGCGGTCGATGGTGATGACCGGGCTGGCGGTCTCCGCATCGACGCGGCGCAGGTGGCTGCCGGTGACGCTGATCCGTTCCAGCGTGGTCGCCTGGGTGTCCTGGGTCGGCGCATCCTGCGCCTGCGCCGCCGGCGCGAGCAGGGCCAGCGCGGTACAGATCGCCGCGGCCAATGGACCGGGCTGCGGCGCGGCGCGCCAGGAACACGGGAGCAGCGGCGCAACGCGTTCGAGCAAAGACGGCATCGGAATCTCCTGAGCGGCAGCCTGGCGATCGCCGGAGCGCCGCCCTTCCCCAGGCGGCCGCTCCGTCACCAGCGCGTGTGGCGGATACGAAAACGGACGTGTCCACGCATGCGCCGCCGGACGGGACGATCCCGACGCCGCCTGCACGGCGACGCGCACGACTCATGCGCTGCGTCCCCGGTGGCGTGTGATGAATCTCCCCCTGGACATTCACCGCACGGCCACAATGTGCGCGTAGGCTGCGTGCGGCGTCTTGTCGTATTTATCGGGAAAACGTGCGGAATACCGCACTGCCCCGCCTACGAGCGGGACGTTTCCGACTTTTTCGCCACTCAGCCGTAGACGGCCGAAATCGCCACCGTCGCCGCGCTGCCGGCCGGGACCAGCACGCGCTCGTTGCGCGGCCCGGACAGCGCCGCCGGCTGCCCGTCCAGCCGCACCTCCTGCAGGCGGGTGCCGGCCGGCACCCGCAGGGTCAGCCAGGTGCGCGCCGGCCGCTGCGCCGGCAAGCGCACGCTGCCCTCGATGCGGCGCTGCGCCGGATCGGCGCGCAAGCGCAGCGACACCGCACCCCAGCGGGTCGGCGCGGCGTCGATCGCGATCGTCTCGCCGCTGCCCAGCCAGTCGCGCGGCACGGCCCGCGCCAGGAACAGTTCCTCGCCGGCGCTGTCCTCGAACACCAGCATCCAGCGCAGCAGCAGCGGAATGGTCATCTGCGCGGGAATGCAGAACAGCGGCATACCGCCGGTGATGCCGGTGACCTCGCCCGCGGTCCAGCTGCCGCGGGTATGCACGTGGTAGCGGTGCGCGTACAGGAACAGCAGGTACTCCTCGATCCGGTCCAGGCGCAGCAACTGCTGCGCGTAGCCGTAGGAGATGAAACCAAGCAGGTCGCGCGCCTCCGGCGTCGGCGCGGTGATGTTGCCGACCACGCCGAGGCTGGTGCCGCCGTGGCCGCGCACGCAGTCGATGACCAGGTTCGCCAGATCGTCGGGCAGCACGTCGGCCTGCAGCAGTTCGGCGTAGGCGCGATGCGGCCAGCCCTGCTCGCTGGGGTGCTCCTGCTGCAGCGACTGGCGGAAGGTGAGCTTCACTCCGGGCAGCGGGCCGATATAGGGCGGCTGCAGATCGCGGCGGACGTTGCCGCGCAGGGTGCGCAGCAGTTGTGCGGACAGTTGCTGCGCGCGGCGCTGCCACTGCGCCGCGGCGGCCTGCCCGCCAGGCCCGGCGATGCCGCTCCACACCGCGGCCAGGTCCTGCCAGCCGCGCACCGCCAGCGCGCTGTTGGCGTAGTACGGCTTCCACCACACCTGCGGATCGGGGAACAGGCAGGCATCGGATTCGTTCCAGCCGTGGATCAGGCCGTGCCCTGGCGCCGACGCCGGCAGGCGCAGGCTGGCGTCGTGCAGTTCGGCCAGCACCTGCGCGGTGGCGGCGATCTTGTCGCGGTGCTTGCGCAGCAGCGCAGCATCGCCGGTGTAGCGCAGATAGCGCGCCAGCAGCGACAGGGTCAGTCCGAACTGGCCGGTCTCCGCGCCGCGCATGTTGACCATGCCGTCGGCCTGCACGAAATCGCTGAAATAGCCGTCCAGCACCGCCGCCGCCTGGGCGAAGCGGCCCCACTCGAGGTTGGCGTACAGCGAACTGGTGAAGGTGTCCTGGAAGCCGTCGTACTCGTTGCCGTAGTAGTCGCGATCCACCGCGCCGTACTTGGGATAGGTGCCGCCCGGACGCACCACCAGCTCGCGGGCGAAGGCGAAGCGCGCCATGTCGCGCCAGCTCGGGTCCGGGGTCTGCGCCTGCACGGTGTCGGCGAGTTGCGCCTGCCAGTAACCGGCGAAGGCGAGTAGGCCGCGGTAGAAGTCCTCGGCGCTGCGCGGGCCGCGCCGCGGCGGGTAGTCGGGATAGCTGTAGCCGTACACCACCTTGCTGACCTTGCCGCGCTCGACCAGCGCGCTGCGGTGCCAGGTCTGCACCACGAAGCGGTCCTCGGCCAGCACGTCGGCGAACAGCAGGATGTCGTAGTAGCGGCCCTCGCCGGCCGGCACCACCTTGCGCACCGCCGGCATCCAGCCGCCGAGCAGGCCTTCGCTGCGGCGCCGCACCAGTTCGTCCTTGCCCAGCTCGGGAAACGACTGGATGGCGCGATAACAGCGGGTGCGCCCGTCCGGGTACACCGGCATGGTGTCGGCGCATTCGCGGGTGCCGACGAAGGTGGTCCACGGCAGGCGCCCGTTGTAGTCCTTGGGATCCAGTTGCGAGGCCGGTGGCGGCGCGACGTCGCGCACCTCATCGGCCCGCGGGTCGCCGTCGCGCAGCAGGCGATCGGCGAGCAGGTCGGCGTCGGCCATCGCCACCTCGGCCAGGGCCATGCCGAAGTACGGCGCCTGCGCGGCCGGGAACACCGCTTCGGTGCGCTTGCCCAGTACCAGCGCCCCGCCCGGCCCGCGCAGGGTCAGGTCGCCATCGGGCTGGCGCAGGTCTTCGTACACCTCCCAGGTCGCGCCGGCCTCGACGAAACGGCACTGCAAGGTATGCCCGGCGAGCGCATCGGCCGCCAATGGCTGCAGTTGCGGCGGCGCTGGCGCACGCGTGCTGCTGACCGCCGCCGGTGCCGCGGCGGCACGCCCGGCCAGTGCTTCCACGCCGGCGACCGCACCGACCGCCAGGCCCTGACGCAGGAAATCTCTCCGATCCATCTACCGTCCCCGATGCAATGCGATCGTTGCATCGTGCGCTGCGCACGCCGCAGCGTCTTGTGCGCTGTGCCGAGGATCGGTGCGGAAAATCGCATAGCCGCGTGGTCGCGGCGGTGCTGCGCTGCGGGAATGCGATGGACCGGTGCGGCTTAGGCGAGCACGTCGAGCAGGCTGCCGATAGTGTCGTCGGCCGCGCGCAAGACCCGCGCATTTGCCTGGAACGCGGTGTGCTCGGTCAGGGTGCCGACCATGTCGTCGACCAGATCGCTGCCCTGCCCGTCGGCCTGCTGCACCTGGCCTACAACGCCGCCACCGGCGGTGGCCTGGTTCACCGGCACGGAACGCTGGAAGCCATCGGTGGAGAGATTAGCGATATTGTTGGCGCGCACCTGCAACCCGGACGTCGCGGCACGCATGCCGGACAGCGCGATCGAGGAACTGGGAGCGATGGCAGTCATGGCGGGCCAGGGTGCAGGGAGACGTGCCGGGATATCGGCTGGTTTGGCGAGGTCTTTAGTGCGGGGATTGGGGAGTCGGGATTAGGGATTCGAAAGAGCAACCCATGGCGCCGATAGCCAAAGCCCCTCTCCCCTCGGGAGAGGGGTTGGGGTGAGGGTCCGGAGGCGCAGCGCCAGCTCCGCAACTCATTGCACCACCCGCACCCTCATCCGCCCCTGCGGGGCACCTTCTCCCACAGGGAGAAGGAATCATCGCGGGAGACCAAAGCCCCTCTCCCGCCGGGAGAGGGGTTGGGGTGAGGGTACGGGAGCACCGCGCCGCTTCCGGACTCATTGCAGCACCCGCACCCTCATCCGCCCCTGCGGGGCACCTTCTCCCGGAGGGAGAAGGGAAAAGCCGAGCCCTGAAGGAGCAGGGATCCCACGCCTTTGCCAATCCCCAATCCCAACTCCCCAATCCCGCCCCCCAACAGCCGATTCCACGCCGGCGTCGGCTCTCCAAGCAGATGCCGCACGAAGAAGTCGTACTGGCGCCGCTGGACGTAATCGATGGGGCCGGTGGAGCGGCCGACGGTGTGCTCGCCGCCAGGCACGACCAACAGGTCGAAATCCTTGCCGGCCTTGATCAAGGCGTCCACCACCTGCGCGGTCGAGGCCGGGTCGACGTTGCTGTCCTGCTCGCCGACGATCAGCAGCAGGTCGCCGCGCAACTTGCTCGCATTGTCCACGCCGGAGGCGCGCGCATAGCTGGCGTCCACCGGCCAGCCCATCCATTGCTCGTTCCAGCTGATCTTGTCCATGCGGTTGTCGTAGCAGCCGGCGTAGGCCACGCCGACCTTGTAGAAGTCCGGGTGCCGCTCCAGCGCACCCAACGTACTCTGCCCGCCGGCCGACGCGCCGTAGATGCCGACGCGGCCGATGTCGTAGGAGGGATCCTGCGCCGCCAGCGCCTTGTGCCAGGCGATGCGGTCGGGGAAGCCGGAATCGCCGAGGTTCTTCCAGGCCACGTCGTGGAAGGCCTTGGAGCGGTTGGCGGTGCCCATGCCGTCGATCATCACCACGATGAAGCCCAGGTCGGCCTGCGCCTGCATGCCGATCTGCTTGTCGCCGCCGGAGTGGTAGCCGAACGGCCAGAAGGTCTTGGGCACGAAGGAATCGTGCGGGCCGGCGTAGATGTTCTCGATCACCGGGTATTTCTTGCGCGGATCGTAGTCGCGCGGCCGCACCACCATGCCCCAGATGTCGGTCTTGCCGTCGCGGCCCTTGGCCACGAAGGTCTGCGGCGCGCGCCAGCCGGCGGCCTGCAGCTTGCGGATGTCGCCGCGCTCCACCACCTGCAGCAGCTTGCCGTCGGTGGCATGCAGCTCCATCACCGGCGCCATGTCCGGACGCGAGTACACGTCCACGTAATGGCGGCCGTCGGCGGCGATGGCCACGTCGTGGTCGGCATCGGCCTCGGTCAGCCGGGTCAGGTGGCTGCCGTCGAAATCCACCGCGAACAGGTGCCGGTAGTAGGGATCCTTGCCCGCATCCATGCCGCTGGCGGTGAACCAGATGCGCCGCCGCGCGTCGTCCACGCGCAGCACGTCGCGCACGATCCACTCGCCCTTGGTGATCTGCGCCTTGATGCGGCCGTTGCTGCCGTCGAACAGGTACAGGTGGCGCCAGCCGTCGCGCTCGGAAATCCAAAGGATCTCCTTGCCCAGGCCATCGACATCGTGATGGTAGCTGCGGTCGGCGTAGACGAAGGTCTTCGCGTCCTCGCCCACCGCCACGTGCGCCTTGCCCGTGGCCGCGTCCACCGCGATCGCGCGCATGCGCTGGAAACCGCGTTGCACGTAATCGAACACGAAACTGGCGCTGTCGCGGCGCCACTGGATCGGCGAGAGCTGGTAGGGGTTGGCGAACAAGGCATCGTCGATGGCCAGCCGCTTGGGCGCGCCGCCGCGTGCCAGCGCGCCGAGGTCGAACAGCACCGGCCGCTCGATGTCCACCGCGTCGCCGGGCTTGGGATACAGCTGGGTGCGCACTACCGGCTGTCCGCCGCCAGGCGGTGCCGCTTCCACCCGGGTGACGCGGCGGGCGAAGCCGGGCCGCACCCGGTACAGCGCCAGCCGCTGCGAATCCGGCGCCCAGGCGATGGTTTCCGGATCGTAGAAATCGTCGCTGCGGCCATCGTCGGCCAGGCGCAGCGTGTGCCCGTCGGCCAGCGCACGCAGCATCACCGCGTTGCCGTCGACATAGGCCTCCCAACGTCCGTCAGGCGAGCGCCGCGGAGTGGCGTCGGCCGGCACGCTGAGGTCGCGCACCACGCCGAAGCCCCGCGGCCGCGGCTGCGGGCCGCTATCGGCGCGGGCGCAGACGTAGGTGGTGAGGGTGCATCGCCACGGCGCTTCGTCGAGCTCGAAGGCGATCGCCGCCTGCGGCTGGCCGCCCTCGGCGGCATAGGCGAAGCGTGCGAACGGCAGGCGTAGCGCCGAATAGGCGGTGCCGGTCGCCGCGCTCAGCGCGCGCGCCACTCGCTGCTGGTCGAACGCCGGCTGCTTGCGCTGGCTGGCCACGTCCTCGACCACGAAGGCGAAGCCGCCCGGCACGGTCTTGCGGTAGTAGAACGCGCCGTCGTCGCGCCATTGCGCTGGCCAGGTCACGTTCTCGGTCAGGCCGATCCAGGCCTCGCGCAGGCCCAGCGAACGCTGGTAGTCGGCGACGCTGGGCGCGGCCTGTGCGGCGCCGGCGCAACACGCCAGGGCGACGATGAGAGAGGCGACGAACTTGTTCATGCGGTTTCCGAGAGTTTCGATGGCACGCTTCTTTTTTTGTAGGAGCGGCTTCAGCCGCGACCGGGCGTTACCAGGAAAGCCTATCGCGGCTAATCCCACAAAAGGGGACAAGAGCCGCTCCTACGTACATCCACAACGGGCTATTCCCCATCATCCTCTTCCAACGCCAACTCCTCAGAGCGCAGACCGCTGCGCGCACCCCAGTGATAGCAACCCAACGCGATCGCCGCCACGCACAGCGTGTCCCAGGGATGCGTGATCCAGCCGCTGCCGCCGAAGGTGCCCAGGCGCGACACCACCAGCACCAGTGCAAAGAACACGATCAGCCACAGCACGCCGCGCACCTGCCGCCACAGCCGCGCACGGCCGGCGGCGTTGGGTAGCCGATACAGCACGTACAGCACGAACATCGCGATCTGCAGACCGAGCAACCACGACAGCGTGCTCCAGGTCGACCAGTACACGATCAGGCCCGCGACGATGAACGACAGTGGGCCGAGCAGCGCCATGCCGCGCAGCCGGAACGGCCGCGGCAGCTCCGGCGCACTGCGCCGCAACGCGGCCACGGTCACCGGCGCCACCGCATAGCTGAGCACCAGCGCCGCCGACACCACCTGGATCAGGGTCTCCCACGACGGGAACGGCAGAGTCCAGAACACCGACAGGCCCAGGCTCAGCCACAGCGCCGGGCGCGGGATGCCGGAGGCGGCATCGACACGGGTCAGCACCGGCAGGAAGCCGCCGCTGCGCGCCCAGCCGTACACCACCCGCGGCGTGGCGTTCATGTAGATGTTGCCGGTGCCGCTGGGCGAGATCATCGCGTCGCAGATCACCAATGCCGCCAGCCAACCCATGCCCAGCGCCAGGGCGATGTCGTGGTATGGCAGCGAGAACGCCTTGTCGATGCCGCCCCAGCCGTTGGCCAGGTGCTGCGCCGGCACACCGCCGAGGAAGGCAAGCTGCAGCAGCACGTAGATCACCGTGGACAGCGCCACCGACAGGATCAGTGCGATCGGGATATTGCGCTGCGGATCGCGCACTTCGCTGGCCACCGACACGATCGGGGTCAGCCCGAGGTAGGCGAAGATGATGCCGCCGGCGGAGATCGCCGCCTCCACTCCGGCCGCGCCGAACGGCGCGAAGCCCTGCACGTGCAGGTTGCGCGCATCGAAGTGCGCCATCAGCAGCACGATCACCAGCACCGGCACCAGGAACTTGAACACGCTGACGATGTTGTTGGCGGTGGCGAAGGTCTTGACGCTGTAGTAGTTGAGCAGGAAGAACGCGACCAGCAGCGCCAGTTGCAGCAGCCAGCCGGCGACGCTGGGATGGGTGCTGCCGGCCTGGTTGAGCCAGGGGAACCACGCCGCCGCGTATTGCCGCGCTGCTTCCACTTCGATCGCGATCAGGCTGGAGAAGGCGATCAGGGTGATGAAGCCCATCAGCCAGCCGAGCAGCACGCCATGCGAGTACTCCGGGTAGCGCACCACGCCGCCGGCGCGCGGCAGCGCCGCGCCGAGTTCGCAGTACACCAGGCCCAGCAGCAGGACCGCCACGCCCCCGGCGATCCACGAGACGATGCCGGCCGGCCCCGCGATCGCCGAGACGTGACTGGCGGAGAACAGCCAACCGGAACCGAAGATCGAGCCCAGACCGATGAAGGTCAGATCGGTCAGGCTCAAGCGCTTGTGGAACTTGCCTTGTGCGGCCATGGCGTCTCCCGCTGGATTGGTGTCACTGGCGAATCAACGATCTGCGATGCTTCCTACCCTCACCCCAACCCCTCTCCCGGGGGAGAGGGGCTCAAGCAAGCCAGCCGAAGCCGGCTCTTCCCTTCTCCCTTCGGGAGAAGGTGCCCCGAAGGGGCGGATGAGGGTGCGGGCGAAGCCTCGTGCAGTTGAAACACCGCATGCGCTTCGCGCCCGACCCTCACCCCAACCCCTCTCCCGAGGGGAGAGGGGCTTATTGCTCCCTTCTCCCCTCGGGAGAAGGTGCCCCGAAGGGGCGGATGAGGGTGCGGGCGCAGCCTCGTGCAGCTGAAACACCGCATGCGCTTCGCGCCCCTACCCTCACCCCAACCCCTCTCCCGGAGGGAGAGGGGCTATTGCTTCGCCGCCTCCCGCGCCCAAGGCGACTTCCCACCCTCGGCAATGAACCGATCGATGCGCTGCTCCAGCACCGGCAGCGGCACCGAGCCGGTTTCCAGCACCGCGTCGTGAAACGCGCGCAGGTCGAATTTCTCGCCCAGCGCCTGTTCCGCCTTGCGCCGCAGCTCCAGGATCTTCAGCTCGCCCAGGTAGTACGACAGCGCCTGTCCGGGCCAGGCGATGTAGCGGTCGACCTCGGTGGTCACCTCGTGCTCGCTGAGCGCGGTGTTGTCGCGCAGGAACGCCTGCGCCTGCTCGCGCGTCCAGCCCTTGTGGTGGATGCCGGTGTCGATCACCAGCCGGCACGCGCGCCACATCTGGTAGGTCAGGTAGCCGAAGCGGTCGTACGGGGTGTCGTACATCCCCATCTCCTGCCCCAGGTACTCCGAGTACACCGCCCAGCCCTCGCCATAGGCGGAGATGTAGCTATAGCGACGGAAGTCCGGCAGGCCTTGCTGCTCGGCCGCCAGCGGCATCTGCAGCGCATGGCCGGGCGAGGATTCGTGCAGGGTCAGCGCGGTGAGGTTGTACAGCGGCCGCGACGGCAGGTCGTAGGTGTTGACCAGGTAGATACCTGGGCCGCCACGGCCGCCGGTGTAGAACGGCGCCAAATCTGCCGGCACCGGCTCGATCGCGAAGCGCTGCCGCGGCAGCCGGCCGATGTAGTCGCCGATCTTGCCGTCCACGCGCTTGGCGATCCAGGCCGCGTCCTTGAGCAGTTCCTCCGGGGTCTTGGCGTAGAACTTCGGATCGGTGCGCAGGTAGTGCAGGAACGCCGGGAATGTCTGCTGCCCCGGCGGGGTCTTGAAGCCGCTGTCGGCGATCGCCTGGTCCATCTCCTTGCGCAGCCGCGCCACTTCCTTCAGGCCCACCGCGTGGATCTGCTCGGGGCTGAGGTCGAGCGTGGTGTATTCGCGGATCTGCGCGCGGTAGTACGCGGCGCCGTCTGGCAGCGATTCGGCGGCGAGCGCCGGGCGCGCCTTGGGCAGGTATTCCTCGCGCATGAAACGCAGCAGCTTGGCGTAGGCCGGCGCCACCTGCTGGGCGATCGCCGTGCGCGCCTGCGCGCGCAACTGCGCCTGCAGCGGCGCAGGGATCGTCGCCGGCATCTGCTTGAACGGGGTGTAGAACAGATTGCTCTCGCCGGTCGCCTGCGCGACCTCGGCGATCGACTGGTCGCGGCCCTGCAGGGTCACCGCCGGCTGCGCGAAACCACGTGCCAGGCCGGCGCGCATGTTGGCGATCTGTTCGTCGAAGTAGCGCGGGATGTCGGCAAGCTGCCCCAGGTAGCGCTGGTAGTCCTCGCGGTTGCGCAGGGTGGCGCGCGCGGTGAAGCCCAGGTCGGTCCAGAACGCGGTATCGCTGTTGAACGGCATTTCCCAGGCGCGGAACCGCTGCTGGTCGAGCAGCACCTGCAGTTGCTGGCGATAGACCTGATAGTTCACCTGGTCCTGCGCCGACAATTGCGCCGGGTCGATCGCGTCCAGGTCATGCAGGACCTGCTGCCAGTACGCGGTGCGCTGCGCCTGGGTGGCCGGATCGACCTTGGGCAGGTGATCGGCGGCCTGCCCTTGCGCATCTTCGTCGTCGGCACCGGCGAACTGCTGCTGGCGCCATTTCCACTCGCGCTGGTACAGCGCCTTGAAGCGCGCGCCGGCATCGCCGGCGGGGGCTGCGGCGGCCGGCGTGGAGGCCTGTGCCGGCGCGGCGCCGGCAGCACCCTGCCAGGCCAGGGTGCAGACGATGGCCAGGGCCAGCGCCGTGCGCAATCGGGAACGGGACATCATCGTGGGGTCTCCGGAGTGGCGGGGGCGCCGGCCTGGACCTGGGCGATCCAGGCGTCGATGCGCGCGTCCAGCAGGTCCAGCGGCATCGCGCCGCCGCCGAGCACGGCATCGTGGAAGGCGCGGATGTCGAAGCGCTCGCCTAGCGCGCGCCTGGCCTTCTCGCGCAGCGCCAGGATGTCCAGTTCGCCGAGCTTGTAGCCCAGCGCCTGGCCCGGCCAGACGATGTAGCGGTCGGTCTCGGACTGGATGCTGGGTTCGTCGTCGGACGGATGCGCGTGGAAGAAGTCGATCATCTGCTGCCGGGTCCAGCGCTTGTAGTGCACGCCGGTGTCCAGTACCAACCGGTTGGCGCGCAGCAGTTCGCCGGCCAGGCGGCCGTAGTCGCTGTACGGGTCGCGGTAGAAGCCCACTTCCTTGCCCAGCCGCTCGGCGTACAGCGCCCAACCTTCCACGTAGGCGTTGTAGCTGGATTGCTGGCGGAACGGCGGCAACGGCAGGCTCTGCGCCAGCGAGATCTGCAGATGATGGCCGGGCACGCCCTCGTGATACGCGGTGGCCTCGATGTTGACCAGGGTGCGGTGCGCGTAGTCGCTGGTGTTGACCATCACCAGCCCGGGCTTGCTGCCCTGCGCATCGCTCTGCCAGTACTCGGCGCCGGGCGCGGTGGCGCGGAACGCGGGCATCGCGCGCACCTCCAGCGGCGTCTTCGGCAGCGTGCCGAACAACGTCGGCAGCTTCGGCTGCATCTGCGCGATGTCGTCGCGGTAGCGCTGCAGGATCTGCTCGGGCGAGCTGGCGAAGAAGCGACGCTGCTGCGCCACCGCCTGGCGCAACGCCGGCAGGTCGGCATAGCCGAGCTGCTTGGCGATGACGCCCATCTCGCCTTCGATGCGCGCGACCTCGGCCAGGCCGGTCTGGTGGATCTGCTCGGGTGACTGGTCGGTGGTGGTCTGGGTGTGGATCGCAAAGCGGTAGCGGTGCGCGCCATCGGGCAGCGACCACAGGCCTTCGTGGGCGCGGCCCTGCGGCGCGTATTCGTTGGCGACGAAATCGGCGAGCTTGCGATAGGCCGGCCGCACCTGCTGGTCGATCGCCGCGATCATCGCCGCGCGCAGGCGCGGCCGCTCCGCCTCCGGCACCGCCGCCGGGAACTGCTGCAGCGGCGCCGCGAACGGACTGTCGGCGCCGGCCGGCGCGGCGATCTCGCGCACCTGCGCGGGAATGCGTTCGAGCAGGTACTTCGGCTGCACCAGCCCATCCTTGGCGCCGGCGCGCGACAGCGCCACCACCTGGTCGAGCAGCGCCGGGATCGCCTGCAGGCGCTTGATGTAGTCCTCATAGTCCTTGACGCTGGCGAACGGAAACGCCTGCGCGTAGCCCGGCAGCGCCACCTGGATGCCGCCGACCGGCTCCAGCGGCATCTCGTCGTTCTTCAGCGCGATCGCCTCGAGCCGGTCGCGCAACTGGCGCTGCATCATCTGCAGGCTCAACCGCTCCTGCGCCGACAGCGCCTTGGCATCGATCGCATCGAAGCGCGCCAGGAACCCGGCGGTGGCCTGGCGTTCGGCCTCCAGCGCGGCAAGCGAATAGTCGCTCCAGCGATCGTTGTAGCGGCTGTCGCCGATGATGCTGGCGAACTCGGGATGGTGGGCGAGCTGGTACTGCCATTGCGCATCGAGCAGCGCGGCGAAGGCCTGCGCTGGCGGCACCGCGGCCTTGGCCGGTGCCGCCGCGGCCGACGCAGAGGACGTCGGCGGTGCGGACGGTTGGCAGCCCGCCAGCAGGCTCAGCAGCAGCACGCCGGCGGCGGGCAGAGGCATGCGTCTCATCGATGGACTCCGCAGGGCGGCACGCGCCCATGGCACGCCGCGGCGGCGGCCGCGCAGGGGACGTGGGCGGCCGCCCTGCGCATCAGGCGAACGGCCGGTCGATCGCCGGCGACGGCGGGGTGAACCACTGCGCGCCGTCTTCGGTGACGTAGAAATGATCCTCCAGGCGCACGCCGAACTCGCCCGGCACCACGATCATCGGCTCGTTGCTGCAGCACATGCCCGGCGCCAGCGCCAGCGCATTGCCGCGCACCAAGTACGGCGCCTCGTGGATGCTCATGCCGCAACCGTGGCCGGTGCGGTGCGGCAGCCCCGGCAACTGGTAGTCCGGGCCGAGCCCGGCGCGCTGCAACACCTTGCGTGCGGCCTCGTCCACCACCGCGCAGGCCACGCCCGGCCGCACCGCGGCGAAGGCCGCCGCCTGCGCCTCGTGCTCCAGTTGCCAGATACGCCGTTGCTTCTCACTGGGCTCGCCGAAGATGTAGGTGCGGGTGATGTCGGAGTGGTAGCCCTGCACGGTGCAGCCGGTGTCGATCAGCACCAGTTCGCCCGGGCGCAGCGCCTGCACGCCGGGAATGCCGTGCGGATACGCGGTGGCGTGGCCGAACTGCACGATGCAGAAGGTCGAGCCGTTGTCGGCGCCGAGCGCACGGTGCGCCTGGTCGATGAAACGGGTCAGTTCCGCGGTGGTGATGCCTTCGCGGATCAGCCCGGCGGCCAGCCGCTGCACATGCAGGGTCATGTCGCAGGCCTGCTGCATCAGCGCCAGTTCCGCCGGCGACTTGCGCATGCGGCAGCCGTCGACGATGGCCGCGGCATCGCGGATCGCGATGCGACCCAGCACCGCGGCCAAGCCGGTATGCACCGCGAAGGCTACGCCCGGGTCCAGCGCCAGGCTCTGCGCGTCCAGCTCCAGCAAGGCCTCGGCGACCAGCGCGTGCGGGTCCTCGTGTTCCTGCCACAGGCGCTTGCGCACCGGCACCGACAGCACCGCGTCCAGCGAGCCTTCCTCGAACGCCGGGCAGATCAGCAGCGGATCGCCTTCGGCGGTGAGCAGCATCGCCACCAGGCGCTCGCTGGCGCCCCACGGCACCCCGGTGAAGTAGCGCAGCGAGGCGCCGGCGCCGATCAACAGCGCGTCGGCGCCGTGCGCACGCATCAGCGCACGCGCATTGGCCAGGCGCTGCCGGTACTCCTGTTCCTGGATCGCCGGCGCGCGGTGCGGCCACGGCGCCAGTTGCGCGTGCGCCTGCTCCAGGGTCAGCCCGCCGATCTGGGACTGCTCGCTCATGCGCTGCGCTCCACGTCGGCCGTGCTCCAGCAGCCGTCGATCAGCCGCTGCACGCCGCCAGGATTGCGGTCGCGCAGCAGCGCCGGCAACAGCGCGTCGGGCACGCCGTCGTAGCTGTGCAGCGCGGCGAAGCGGCGGATCGCCGCGGGCATGCCGACCGCGGTGAAGCCAGGATGGCCGGTGCTCGGGTACGGGCCGCCATGATTCATCGCCGGGCTCACCGCCACGCCGGTCGGCATCTTGTTGCAGATCAGCCGCCCCACCCGCGGACGCAGCGCCGCGGCCAGCACGGCGAAGGCCGGATCGTCGCTGCCATCGGCGGCGCGATAGAGGGTCCCGGTGAGATTGCCTTCGAAGCTGCGCGCCAGGGCGGTCAACTGCCCCACCCCACCGCCGCGGACGATCAGGCTGACCGGCCCGAACGCCTCGGTCTGCAGCGCCTCGGGCTGCTGCAGGAACGCCTCGGCCGACACCTCCAGCAGGGTCGGCGCATGCCGATAGCCCGGCCCGGCATCGGCCTCGCCACCGGCCAGCACCGCGGCGCCGGCATCGCGCAGCGTGCCCACGCTGCGCTGCAGGTGCTCCAGCACCCCGCGCGAGAACAGCAGCGCCGGCGCGGCCGCGGCGAAATGCGCGGTGGCCGCGGCGACGAAGGCATCGCCGGCCTCGCCCTCGGGCACCACCACGATGCCCGGATTGGTGCAGAACTGGCCGCTGCCCATGGTGCAGGAGGCGAAGAACTCCTGCGCCAGTGCCGCGCCGCGTTCGGCCAGCACACCCGGCAACAGGAACACCGGATTGACGCTGGAAAGCTCGACATAGGCCGGTACCCCGGCACGGTCGGCGGCGGCCTTCAGCGCCAGCCCGCCGGCGCGGCTGCCGGTGAAGCCGATCGCGCCCAGCCGCGGATCGCCGGCAAGTTCCAGGCCCAGCGTGTTGTCGAAGTGGTACAGCAACTGCACCGTCGCCGCCGGCAGGTCGTTGGCCAGCAGCGCCTGGTGCGCGAGCTGCGCCAGACGCTGGCTGGTGGCCGGGTGCGAAGGGTGCGCCTTGGCGATGACCGGATTGCGCGCGACGATGGCCGAGGCGAAATCGCTGCCGGCCACCGCGTTGAACGCGAACGGGAAATTGTTCGGGCCGAACACCAGCACCGGCTTGTGCAGCGGTCCCAGCTGCGCGCGCAGGCCGGCCGCGGTGTCGATCACCGGCTGCGCCCAGCTGTGGCTGCGCGCGGCCTGCGCGGCCTGGCGCAACTGCCCGCTGGCGCGCGGCAGTTCCACCTTGGCCAGGCGCGGCTCCACCGGCAGGCCGGTTTCGGCATGCGCCAGCGCCACCAGGCGCTCGACGTCGGCGTCGATCGCGTCCGCATACGCATCCAGGAACGCGGCGATGCGTTCCGGTGCGGCCGCGGCCAGCGCGTCGGCGCTCAGCGCCGCCGCGCTCAGCGCCGCTTCCAGGTCGGCGGCGCCGCTAACCGGGAACGAGGGACCGAACTCGCTCCCGTCGCGCGGGTCATCGGCGCGGAAGCTGCCGCGCTCCTCCAGCGAGGCCTGCCAATGGCCGGCCAGCAACAGCGGTTGCATGCTCATCTCAGTGCCCGGGATGGGTGGCGATGGCGTGGTCGATGACCTTCAGCGCGGCCTCGCGCTCGGCGCCTTCCAGTACCAGCCGCGGTGCGCGCACGCGCTCGCTGCCCAGGCCGACCTTCTCCTGCACCAGCTTGATCAGCTGCACGAACTTGGGCACGGTGTCCAGGCGCAGCAGCGGCAGGAACCAGTCGTACAGCGCCTTGGCCGCCGGGTAGCCGCCGTCGCGGGCCAGTTCGAACAGCTTCACCGACTCCTTCGGATAGGCATTGACCAGGCCGGCGATCCAGCCCTTGGCGCCCATGCTCAGGCCTTCGACGATCGCATCGTCCATGCCCACCAGCAGCACCAGGCGGTCGCCGAGCAGTTCGCCCAGCGCGGCGAAGCGGCGCACGTCGCCGGAGGATTCCTTGACCGCCTGCAGGTTCGGGAATTCGGCAGCCAGCTCGGCGATCTGCGCCGGGCTGAAATCGGTCTTGTAGGCGATCGGGTTGTTGTACAGGATCGCCGGCAGGTCGGTGGCGGCGATCACCGCGCGCATGTGCGCACCCATCTCGCGCCAGTCGGTGGAATACACGTACGGCGGCAGCACCATGAGGCCACCGCAGCCGATCTGCTTGGCCGCCTGCGCCAGGCGCACGGCCTCGTCGGTGGACAGCGCGGCGATGCCCGGCACCACCGGGATGCGGCCATCGACCGCCTGCACCAGGGTCTTCAGGATCGCCAGCTTGTCGTCGAAGCTCAGCGTGGCCGCCTCGCCCAGCGAACCCAGCGGCACGATCGCGGTGCAGCCGGCGTCGATCATCAGCTGCGCATGCTTGGCCAGGAACGCGTGGTCGATGCTGCCGTCGGCGTTGAACGGGGTGGTGATGGCCGGCAGCACGCCGTACCAGAAGGAAGCCTTGCTCATGGATGTACACCTTGTGGAGAGTTGCGAAGGGATGCCGCGCGTGACGGCGCGGCGCAAGCGGTGTCCGGACCGGGGCCCGGACAGGGATGGGCCAGCGCGTCCAGCCGCGCCGGGAACAGCGGCGGCCGGCGGCCGTCGTCGGAGAAATCGTCGGCGCGCGCGGCCAGGCCAAGTTCGATCAGCGCACTGCCGCAGATGCGGCCCTGGCAAGCGCCCATGCCGCAGCGCGAGGCCAGCTTGGCGTCGCGCAGGTCGGCGTGGCCCTGCAGCTCGGCCAGCGGCACGTCCTCGCAGCGGCACACCAGCGTGTCCGGCGCGGCCAGCGCATGGATGCGCGGATCCAGCGCGAACTGCCGCTGCAGCAGCGCGGCGAAGGCGCGCGCGCGTCGCCGCTGCGGCTGCAGCGCCTGCGCATCGGCGTCCTGGCCGGCGGCCAGGTGGCCGGCGATCGCGCCTTCCACCCGCGCGCAATCGCGCCCGCCGATGCCCAGCGCCTCGCCCGCGGCGTACACGCCGTCGACGCTGGTGCGCAACTGCGCATCCACCGCCACACACGGATGCGCGCCGCTGCGGCCCAGACGGCAACCCAGCAGTTGCGCCAGTTCCACGTTCGGCACCAGGCCGTAGCCCACCGCCAGTTGATCGCAGGCGAGACGGCGGCGACCGTGCGGGCCGTCGATCTCCACCTCCTGCACGCGGCCCTCGCCATGTGCGGCCATTACCACGCTGCCGGCGTGGTAACCGACCCCGGCCAGTTGCGTGCGCAGCGCCAGCGCCTGCAGCGCCTTGTCCGGCCAGCGCAACGGCAGTTGTGCGGCGAATGCGGCCAGCGCGCGCCACGGTGCCTGTTCGACGATGCCCAGCACCTGCGCGCCGTGGCGATGCAACGTCGCCGCCGAGGCCAACAGCAGCGGCCCGCTGCCAGCGACCAGCACGCGCCGTCCGCGCAGCGGCCAGCCCTGCTTGGCCAGCGCCTGGGCGCCGCCGGCGCCGGTCACCCCGGGCAGGGTCCAGCCGGGGAACGGCAACAGCAATTCGCGCGCGCCGGTGGCCAGCACCAGCGCGTCGTAGCACAGCCAGCGCGGGCCATCCGGGCCATCGGTAAGCAACTGCCGGTCCTGCGCCAGCAGCACCTGGGTCTGCGGCAGGAAGGTCACCGCGCTGGCCGCCAGTTGCGCCAGCGCGCGCGCGGCCAGGCGTGGCGGCGCGTGGGCGACATCGTGGCGCCAGATCTGGCCGCCGGCACGCGCCTGCAGATCGACCAGGCCGACCCGGCGGCCGTGCCCGGCCGCGGCCAGCGCCGCCGCCAGTCCGGCCGGACCGGCGCCGATCACCAGCACCTCGTAGTGGGCGCGCGGCTCAGCCATCGGTCCACACCTGCATGCCGTCGCGCGCCGGGGTGATGCAGGCGCGCAACTGACCGACGCGGTCGATGCGTACCCGGCACTCGGCGCACACGCCCATGCCGCACAGCGGCGCGCGCGGCTGACCACTGCGCGAGCGGCGGAAATGCGTGGCGACCTGCGCCACCGCCGCGGCCACACTGCTGCCGTCGACCACTTCGACGTCGCGTCCGTCGACCTGCAGGCGCAGCATCCGCGCGCTCATGCCAGCGCCCGCGCCGGCGCGTACGGCGCCGGGTCGATGGCCGTGGGCCGCTGCAGCAATTGGTCCAGCAGCAGGCGCGCACTGCCCAGCGCGGTGGTCACGCCCAGGCCCTCGTGGCCGGCCGCGACCCACACGTCGCGCCGCTCCGGCACTGCGCCCAGGTAAGGCCGCCCGTCCGGCGTGGCCGGACGCAGGCCGGTCCACACCCGGATCGCCTGCAGTTGCCGCAAGCCGGGCAGGAACGCGAAGGCGCGCTCCAGCATCCGCTGCAGCATCGGCATGGACACCGCGCGGTCGGTCGCGTCGAATTCGCGAGAGGAGCCGATCAGGATCTGCCCGGTCGGCCGCGGCTGCACGTTGAACGCCACGCTGCTGCCGTCGCTGCCATGCGCGCTGTCGGCGTAGCTCAATTCCAGCAATTGATGGGCGACGAAGCCCGGATAGCGGTCGGTGATCACCAGTTGCCCCTTGCGCGCGCGCATCGGCAGTTCCGGCAGCAGCTCCGGCACGGCGCAGCCGGTGGCGACCAGCACCGGGCCGTGCAGCGCACTGCCATCGTCCAGGCGCACGCCGGCATCGAGCAGCGCGGTGGCGCGGCGTCCGGCGTACAGCTGCGCGCCAGCGGCGCAGGCGCGCTCGACCAGGTGGCGCGCCATCCGCGGCGGATACACCACCGCCTCGGCGGCCACGCGCATGCCGCCGGCCAGGCCCGGCACCAGGGCCGGCTCCAATTGATACAACCGCTGTGCATCGAGCGCTTCGGCCTGCACGCCGGCCACGGCCAGGCGCCGGATCTTGGCCGGAATCGCCTCCAGCTCGCGCGCCTCGCGCGCCACCCACAGCGTGCCGCAGCGGCTGAACTCCGCCTCCGGCAGCGGCGCGAATTCTTCCCACAGGCGCAGCGAATACGCCGACAACGCCAGTTCCGCCGGATCGTCGTCCATCGCCACCAGGTGGCCCATCGCCGCGGCCGTGGAACCGCCGCCGATGCTGCCCGACTCGACGATCGCCACGCGCAGGCCGGCGGCCGCCGCCGCATCGGCACAGGCCGCGCCGACGATGCCGGCGCCGACGACGATCAGGTCGAAACCGCTCATGCGGCGCCGATGCCCCAGGCGAACGGATCCTGCGGATCGATCAGCAATTGCGAACGCGCGGTGATGTAGGCCTGCCCGGTGATGCGTGGCAGCACCCCGCGGGTGCCGGCCGCATAGCTGCCCTCGAACACGCTGCCGAGGATGCCCTGCTGGCGCCACACCTGGCCCGCCGCCAGCTTGCCGTCGGCGGCCAGGCACGCCAGCTTGGCGCTGGTGCCGGTGCCGCACGGCGAACGGTCGTAGGCCAGGCCCGGGCACAGCACGAAGTTGCGCGCATCGGCGCTGGCGTCCGGCGCCGGCCCGTTGATCTCTATGTGGTCGATCTCGCCGCCGTCGGCGCCGCGGATGCCCGCCGCCTCCAGCGCCAGCCGCACCGCTTCGGTATAGGCGGTCAGCGCACGCTGGTGGCGCAGTTCCAGCGCGCACGGGGTCTGTTCGGTGATGAAGAACCAGTTGCCGCCCCAGGCCACGTCGCCGCGCACGCGCCCGTACTCGGGCACCTGCACGTCGACGCCGGTGGCATGGCGATAGCTCTCGACGTTGTCGACCGACACGCGGCCGTCGGCGTGCAGTTCCACGCCGACCGTGCCCACCGGCGTCTCGATCCGGTGCGTGCCCGGGCTCAGCCGGCCCAGCTCGGCCAGCGTGCGCACCAGGCCGATGGTGCCGTGGCCGCACATGCCCAGGTAACCGACGTTGTTGAAGAAGATCACCGCCGCGCAGGCGTCGGCGGCCACCGGCGGCAGCAGCAAGGCGCCGACCATGGTGTCCGAGCCGCGCGGCTCGCAGGCGATGGCGCTGCGCCAGCGGTCGAAGCGCGTGCGGAACAGCTCGCGGCGCTCGGCCAGGGAACCGGTTCCCAGATCGGGGAAGCCGGAGACGACGACACGGGTCGGTTCGCCGGCGCTGTGCGAGTCGATGACATCGAGTGTATGCATGGGGCCATGCTCACATTCGGCACCGCCGCCGGCTAGCAGCGTTTGCCTGTCGCCAATGCGGAAGTTCGCACAACC
Organism: Xanthomonas sp. 3307; assembly: GCF_014199735.1. Lineage (NCBI taxonomy): Bacteria > Pseudomonadati > Pseudomonadota > Gammaproteobacteria > Lysobacterales > Lysobacteraceae > Xanthomonas > Xanthomonas sp. 3307. The sequence continues at coordinate 489,648 of NZ_JACHOG010000001.1, forward strand.
CGGCGACGCCCGACGGCGCCGACTTAGGCTAGCATCGGCATTCAGGGGGACGCGCGGCGGCGCGCCCGCACCGCCGCCCACTCCCGCAGGTGAACGCCATGGACACTCTGATTTCGGCACTGGAACTGCAGACGCTGTTCGACGCCTTGCCGGACGTGGTGTTCTTCGTGAAGGACCGCGATGGCCGCTACACCCACGTCAACCTGACCCTGGTGCGGCGGCTGGGCAAGAAGTACCGCGCCGACCTGATCGGCAAGTCGGCCGCAGACGTTTTTCCGCTGCCGCTGGGCGGCAGCTACCTGATGCAGGACCGGCGGGTGCTGTGCGGTGAGGTGATCGAGAACCAGCTCGAAGTGCACCTGTTCCCGAACCGCACCCCGGGCTGGTGCCTGACCTTCAAGCGCCCGCTGTGCGAGGGCGAGGAGGTGATCGGCGTGGTCGGCATCTCCCGCGACCTGGGCCAGCCTGACAGCCGCCATTCCGCCTACGAGCGCATCAGCCGCGCCATGGAGCACATGCAGGCGCACTACGGCGACAACCTGCGCGTGCAGACCCTGGCCGACCTGGCCGAGCTGTCGGTGGCGCAACTGGAGCGGCATTTCCGTCGCGTGTTCCAGCTGACCCCGCAGCAACTGCTGACCAAGATGCGCATCGAAGCGGCGATGCGCCTGCTGCACGGCGACGACAGCATCGCCAGCATCGGTCAACTGTGCGGCTTCGCCGACCAGAGCGCCTTCGCCCGCCAATTCAAGGCCACCGTCGGCATGACCCCGCGCGACTATCGATCGATGAAGGGCAAGCTGTGAAGAGCCGGGATTGGGGATTCGGGAATGGGGATTCGTTTCCGAGCTGAATGCGCGCGTTGAGATCGCGACGCTGGATATGCAAGAGCCCCTCTCCCTCCGGGAGAGGGGTTGGGGTGAGGGTCCGGCGCAGCCGATCGCATCGAAATGCCATGACACATCCGCACCTACGCTACAACCTTGCTGCACTAGGGATGCCCGGTCGCAGTTGGTCCGGTGATTGGATAGGCGCCGCGCCAACGCGTGCATACACGTTGGTGAGGGACGAATTCCACCCAGGCGTCCCAGCCAGCCCCCGCTGCACAGGCCGCTCAGGTCGCAAGTGGTAGCATTCCGCGTTTCCGGTCCACGCGTCATCCATGGTCAGCCTATTCCGCCGCAACAAGCCCCAGGACAACGCCGGCGAGAGCCGCACGCAGCGCTACAGCATCGAGGAATTGGCCGCCGCCTTCCCCAAGCCGGCAAGCGCCGAACCCGCTGCGCCTGCGCCGTCGGCGCCGCCTGCCGCTGAGGCGGCGCCTGCCGCCCCAGCACCCGCTCCTACTCTGGAGCCAGCGCCCGCGCCGGTCGCCGAACACCCCGTCCAGGCGCCCGCCCCGGTCGCTGTCCCGCAGCCGCAACCGACGCCGCTGCCGGCTGCAGCGCCCACACCGCCGCCGCAGGCATATGTGCCACCGCCAGCCGCCGCGCCGGCACCGAGCGTGCCGCACCCGACGCCCGCCCCCGCCCAGCAGCCCGCTGCGGTACCCGCGCCGACACCTAACGCCGCGTCCGTGCCCGCCGCCGACGCCGACCTGGTACGCAGCGACGCCCTGCCCGCCGCGCCGGCCGGCAAGCCCGGCTGGCGCGAGCGCCTGCGCAACAGCAGTTTCGCGCGCAGCGTCGGCAGCCTGTTCTCGCGCAATCCCAAGCTCGACGACGACCTGCTCGACGAGATCGAGACGGCACTGATCACCGCCGACGTCGGCATTCCCGCCACCACCGCGCTGATCGAAAACCTGCGCAAGCGCATGAAGGCGCGCGAGTTCGTCGACGCCAGGGCGCTGCAACAGGCGCTGCGCGCCGACCTGCTGGCGATCCTGCAGCCGGTCGCCAAACCGCTGCAGATCGACCGGAACGCCAAGCCCTTCGTGGTGCTGACCGTCGGCGTCAACGGCGTCGGCAAGACCACCACCATCGGCAAGCTGGCCAAGCGCTTCAAGGACGAAGGCCACAGCCTGATGCTGGCTGCCGGCGACACCTTCCGCGCCGCGGCGGTGGCGCAGTTGCAGGCCTGGGGCGAACGCAACGGGGTGAGCGTGATCGCACAGGGCCAGAACGCCGACGCCGCCTCGGTTGCCTTCGACGCGCTGCAGGCCGGCAAGGCACGCGGCACCGAGGTGTTGATCGCCGACACCGCCGGCCGCCTGCACACCCAGACCGGGCTGATGAACGAACTGGGCAAGATCCGTCGCGTGCTCGGCAAGCTCGACGCCAGCGCGCCGCACGAGGTGCTGATGGTCATCGACGGCACCACCGGCCAGAACGCGCTGTCGCAGCTGCGCCAGTTCCATGCAGCGGTCGGCGTCACCGGCCTGGTGGTGACCAAGCTCGACGGCACCGCCAAGGGCGGCGTGGTGTTCGCCCTGGCCCGCGAGTTCGGCATCCCGATCCGCTTCGCCGGCATCGGCGAGCGCCCCGAAGACCTGCGCGTGTTCGACGCCGAAGCCTTCGTCGACGCGTTGCTGCCAGAAGCGCTCGGCGGCTGACCGCTGAAGCCCCTCTCCCTCCGGGAGAGGGGTTGGGGTGAGGGTGCGGCGGAGCCTGCCAAGCCAGCACTGGCACCACCCCAACCGCACCAGGCTTCGCCCGTACCCTCATCCGGCCCTTCGGGCCACCTTCTCCCGGAGGGAGAAGGCACGAGTTCCTGCCAGCATGCGCCAGCCTTCCGACACCTTCCCCGCCCGCCTGCTCGCCTGGTTCGACCGCCACGGGCGCCACGACCTGCCCTGGCAGCATCCGCGCAGTCCTTACCGGGTGTGGCTGTCGGAAATCATGCTGCAGCAGACCCAGGTGGCGGTGGTCACCCCCTACTTCCTGCGCTTCCTGCAGCACTTCCCGACCCTGCCGGCGCTGGCCGCCGCCGACAACGACGCGGTGATGGCGCAATGGGCCGGGCTCGGCTACTACGCCCGCGCGCGCAACCTGCACGCCGCCGCCAAGCGCTGCGTGGAACTGCACGGCGGCGAACTGCCGCGCGATTTCGATGCCCTGCATGCGCTGCCCGGCATCGGCCGCAGCACCGCCGGCGCGATCCTCAGCCAGGCCTGGAACGACCGCTTCCCGATCCTCGACGGCAACGTCAAGCGCGTACTGACCCGCTACCACGGCATCGCCGGCTACCCCGGCCTGCCGGCGGTGGAAAAGCCGCTGTGGGCGCTCGCGCAGTCGCATGTGGACGCGGTGCCCGACGGGCGCATGGCCGACTACACCCAGGCGCAGATGGATTTCGGCGCCACCCTGTGCACCCGCGCCAATCCGGCCTGCGTGCTGTGTCCGCTGCAGGACGATTGCGTGGCGCGTCGCGACGGCCTGGTCGAGGCGCTGCCCACGCCCAAGCCGGGCAAGACCCTGCCCGAGCGCGAAGCGCTGGCCCTGCTGCTGGAGAACGCCGCCGGCGAACTGCTGCTGCAGCGGCGGCCGCCGACCGGCATCTGGGCCTCGCTGTGGACGCTGCCGCAGGCCGACACCGACAGCGAACTGCGCGCCTGGTATGCGCGCTGGATGCGCGGGCGCGCCTACGACGATGCCGAAGCGCTGCCGCCGATCGTGCACACTTTCAGCCATTACCGCCTGCACCTGCAGCCACTGCGCCTGCGCAAGGTCGCCATGAGCGATGCGCTGGGCGACAATGACGACCTGCGCTGGGTGGCGCGCGCCGACCTGTCGACGCTGGGCCTGCCCGCACCGATCCGCAAACTGCTCGACGGCCTCTGACGCACCAGCGCGGGGCCGTGCGCGCATCGCCAGGAATTGCCATGTCCCGCACCGTCTTCTGCCAGTACCAGCAACGCGACACCGAAGGGCTCGACTACGTGCCGTATCCCGGCGAGCTCGGCAAGCGCGTGTTCGCGCACATCGGCAAGGCCGGCTGGCAGGCGTGGCTGGCGCACCAGACCATGCTGATCAACGAGAACCGGCTGTCGCCCCGCGATCCCAAGCACCGCGCATTCCTCGAAGCGGAACTGGAGAAGTTCCTGTTCCAGGGCGGCGCCGACAAGCCCGAAGGCTACGTGGCACCCGATCAGGCGTCCTGAGCGGCGCCGCGTCGTGGCGTCACGGCACGCACCACGCTAAGACTCCGCCAAGCGCCCGCTTTCGTCGCGCCTTACGCGATCTCGTAAGAGCGGCTTCAGCCGCGACAAGGCCTTACCAGGAACGCCCGTCGCGGCTGAAGCCGCTCCTACGCGTGCGCCCTGCGGCTATTTGGCCTTGCCGCACACCGCAGTGCAGCCGCACCTAACGCGACAGGGCGCAACCTGTAACGCCAGGCAGTGGCGGTGCAACATCGCACTCGCCCCGCCGCCGCCTCGCGAATCCCAAATCCCAAATCCCGAATCCCGGCACTGCCTCAGCTCCCCGGCGCCTGCTGCGCCCGCTCCTGCACCTTGGCCTCGCGCAGTTCCTTCTCCGAGGTGCGCAGCGCCTTGACGTCCAGCGGCCGGATGCTGTCGATACGGCACGGCAGGCGAATCGCGGCCGGACCGCCGCCGAGCACCAGCACGTCGTCGAACTTCGCCGAGACCTGGCTGCCGAAATGGGTGATGGCGATGCTGGGGGCGAAATCCAGGTCCTGGCAGGTGCCGGCGAATTCCAGCAGATAGGCCTGGTTCGGACGCGTCCACACCGCCAGCGCGCTGTCGCCGAGCGCGGTCCAGCCGCTGAGCCGGTTGAAGTACTGGAAGTCGCGCACCGGCGCACCGGCGTGGGCGCGGTACAGGGTCAGACGCTCGTCGTCGCTGAGGCGGTTGGTCGCGCAGCCGGCCAGTACGGCCGTGGCGACGAGGGAGGACAGCAGCAGGCGTTTCATGGCAGTGCTCCTGGTGGTGTGGAGCGCATCATGCGCCCGCCACCGTGCACGCTGCCGTGTATGCACGCAGGGTCGTTCAGCGACAAGGCAGCCAACGATCGCGGCGCGATGGCACCGCTTACTGCGAGGGACTGCGCGCCGACTCGCAGAAGCGCTGCCGGTACTCCAGCGCCTTGGGCATCAGCGCCTGCAGGTTCTGGATGCGAGTGCCCGGATTGGGATGGGTGGAGGCGAACTCCGGCGGCGCCTGGCCGCCGCTGCTGGCGCTCATCCGCTCCCACAACGGCACCGCCTCGCGCGGGTCGAAACAGGCCGCGGCGGCCAGCATCAGGCCCACTTCGTCGGCCTGGGTCTCGTGGCTGCGCGCGTACGGCAGCAGGTAGCCGTACCCCATCGCCGCCATCGCCATCTGCTGCTGTTGCGGGTCCAGGCCGCCGGCGGCGCCGGCCATCTGCCCGATCTGGGTCAGCTTCTGCTGGGCCATGCGCTGCGCGCCATGCCGCAACAGCGCGTGCGCGATCTCGTGGCCCATCACCACCGCCATCGCATCGGCGTTCTTGGCCACCGGCAGCAGCCCGGTGTAGACCGCCATCTTGCCGCCGGGCAGGCAGAACGCATTGGCCTGGTCGGACTCGATCACGTTGACGTCCCAGTCGAAGCCGCGCGCGTAATGCTTGGCCTGCATGCCGTGCTCGGCGGCCAGCGCGTCCTCGACCACATCGACCTTGGCGATCAACCGCTGCGCGATCGCACGCACCTGCTGCGCTACCTGCGACTGCGGATCGACCGGATGTTCCTGCGCCAGGATCTCCTGGTACGCCTGCAGACCCAGTGCCTTCTCGTCCTCCACGTTCAACGAGCGGTCGATCAGCACCTGCTCGCCGGTGTACGGGTCCTCGCTGCGGTTGGAGAACCAGTAGTACCCGGCATACACGGCAAAGCCCAGCAGCACCAGCCAGCGCACCCCGCCCAGCGGCCCACGGCGACCGCCCGGTTCGCCGCCCTGGCGGCCGAAGACTTGGTTCATCGGGTTCCCCTCGTTGACTGGTGAGGCAATCTAGCGCCGGCACCGGCGCGGCGGCGTCAAATGCCGCGCACCAGGCGGAAGCCGACGCGTGCGCTGGTGCTGTCCGAATCCTGCATCAGCCGCCAGGCCGCGCGCGTCTGCTCCGGCGCATTGGCCCAGTTGCCGCCGCGCACCACCCGCGAGCGGCAGCCCGGGTTGTACCAGGCCGCGCCATCGGCGGGCGCACGGCGGTAGCTGGCATGCCAGCAGTCGGCGACCCATTCGCTGAGGTTGCCGGCCATGTCGTGCAGGCCCCAGGCGTTGGCGGAAAAACTGGCCACCGGCGCGGGCCCCCAGAACCCGTCGGTGTAGCCGACGAAGGCGTTGCGCCAGTGCCGACCGCTGGGCGAGACGTCGCCGCCGCCGGTGAAGTTGCCGCTGCCGCGCGGCGGCGTGCCGGCGTTGCCCCAGGGATAGCGGCCGCGGCCGCCGGCGCGCAGCGCGTATTCGAACTCGGCCTCGCTGGGCAGCCGGTAGTGCCGCCCGGTCTGCTGCGACAGCCAGGCCGCGTAGGCTTCGGCGTCGCGCACGCTGACGTGCATCACCGGGCTGTTGGGCGCCGCGCGCGCGCCCTGGTAATCGGACTGCCAGTCCACGCCGTTGCGGCGCACGAAGTTGCCACTGCGCTCGTCGTAGACCGTGGAATGGCCGCGCCGGGTGGCGCGCGGACGTGCATTGGTCGCCTCCACGAAGCGGCGGAACTCGGCCACCGTGACCTCGGTGATCGACATGGCGAAACCGCGGTCGAAGCGCACGTAGTGCTGCGGCATCTCCGCCGGCGAGGCGCCGGGTTCGGTCTCGGCCGCGCCCATGCGAAAGCCGCCGTGCGGCACCACGATCATCTGCGGGCCGCGCCCACCGTCGTGCATGCCGTCGGTGAACACCTGGCCGGGACGAAAACTGCCGTAATGGGTGGTCAGGTCGATGCGTTCGCGCAGCATCGCCGCCACCGGATCGCCGGGATCGGCGATGCGCAGCACCTCGCCCAGGCGCTCGCGCGCCGACTTCAACCCGGCCGGTGTGGCCAGATCGCGCAGGCCGGCATCGCGCAAGGCGGCGATGCGCGCCACCCGCACCTGCTCCACGCGCACGCGCGCATCGCGCACCGTGGGCGCGTCCTCGCGCACCCGCGCCGCACGCGCCAGCCAGCTGCCGGCAGCGGCGAAATCCGAGGCCGCCGCCGCCGTCTCGGCGCGGCGGATCAGCGCGCTCTCCACCGCCGCCACGCCCTGCCGCGCGCGCGCATCGTCCGCATCCAGCAGCAGCGCCTCGCGGAAATTGGCCAGGGCGCCGTTGCCGTCCTCGCCCAGGCGGCCACCACGCAGGTCGTCCTCGCCGGCGCGGTTGTAGGCCAGCACCCGCGAGGCGGTCTCCACCCGCTGCTGCAGGCGCCGCACCGCCGGATCGTCCGCATCCAGCCACAGCGCCACCATCGCGATGCGCGCAGCCTGCTCCAGCGTGCGCTCGGACCGCTCCGGATCGCCCAGCGCCTGCGCGCCCAACTGCAGCAGGCGTCGCCGCGCCTTGCGCAGGCCGTCCTGGGCGACGCGATCGTTCGGCGCCAGGCTGCGGATCGCCAGGTACAGCGGAATCGCCGACTGCGCGTCCTCGAACAGGCGATCGGCGGCCAGCGCGCGCGCCGCCTCGCGCCGCGCCTGCGGCAGGCCGCCGCGGGTCAAGGTCGGCAACGGTGGCTGCCAGCGCGCCACGGTCTCGGCTGCGTCTTCGCCGCCGATGGTCACGCTGGGCGCCTGCACCGGCCTGGCCGGCGCCGACCGCGCCGGCACGGCGGCAGCGGCGGCCGCAGGCGCGGGATCGGCGGCCGGCGTCGGCGGCTGCCGCGCACAGCCGACCAGCACTGCCGCCAGCATGCTCCAGACCATCACAACGCCGCTGCTGCGCACCTTTCCTCCGAACCATGGCCCTGGGCCGTGTCACCAATTCCCGAGTATGCCGCGTTGGGCCCGCGCGCCTGTCAGACCCAACCCGAAGGGCCGCGATTGCTCGGGGATTGATGACACGCCCTTGCGACGCCGCCCCACCCGGCGCGCCGTGCGGCCGGCGGAGCGACGTTAGGCTATTCTCGCCTGCCTGAGCAAACCCTGCAGTCAACGGAAATCACGTGCCTTACTGGATCAAGCAACCCGCCGAGCTGAGCGAACGGCTGGCGCAGCGGCCGGCCCGCATCGGCCTGGATACCGAATTCGTCCGCGAACGGACCTACTGGCCGCAACTGGCGCTGGTGCAGATGGCGGTGGGCGACGACATCCTGCTGATCGACCCACTGATCCCGGGCATGCCGCAGGCGCTGGCGCCGTGGCTGAGCGATCCGGGCATCCTCAAGATCATGCACAGCGCCAGCGAAGACCTGGTCGCCTTCAAGTGCGCCTGCGGCACCCTGCCGCGGCCGCTGTTCGACACCCAGATCGCCGCCGGCCTGGCCGGGCTCGGCGCTGGCATGGGCTACCAGAAGCTGGTGCTGGAGATCACCGGCGTGCACCTGGCCAAGGGCGAGACCCGCTCGGACTGGCTACGCCGCCCGCTGTCGCCGGCGCAGCTGGAATACGCCGCCGACGACGTGCGCCATCTGTTCGCGCTGCACGATCACCTGCAGGCGCGGTTGCAGACCCTGCAGCGCAGCGACTGGCTGCACGAGGACGGCGAACGCCTGCTCGGCACCGTCGAGCACGACGATGGCGAGCGCTGGCCGCACCTGAGCATGCGCTCGGCGCAATTCATGGACCGCCCCGCGCAACTGCGCCTGCTGCGCCTGTTGCGCTGGCGCGACGCCCAGGCCCGGCACAGCGACAAGCCGCGCAGCTGGATCCTGGACAACGAACTGGCCGCCACCCTGGCGCGGTTCCCGCCACAGGACCAGCCGGCCATGCTGGCGCTGTTCGACAAGCACCCCAAGGCGCCACGCAAGCTCAGCGATGCGCTGTGGCAGGCGCTGACCACGCCGCTGGCCGACGAAGCCGACGCGCCGCAGGCGCTGGCCGCCAGCGACGACAACAAGGCAGCGCTGAAGCGACTGCAGGACGCGGTGGCCGCACGCAGCGCCGAACTCGGCCTGCCCGACGGCCTGCTGGCCTCGCGCAAGCACCTGGAAGCCCTGCTGGAAAGCGCGCAATGGCCCACGCCGCTGGCCGGCTGGCGCCGACGCGAACTGGAGCCGCACCTGCAACCGCTGCTCGCCAGCGCACGTTGAACGCATGCGGCCGCGCGGCCAGGCCGCGATCGCCCCGCCATGCACGCCCACGCCATCGGGCATAAAAAAAGGCCAGGAAATCCTGGCCTTTTTTCGTCCGCTCAATACTTGACGAGCGGGAACTTCAGATCCGGATGGCGCGCCTTCCATTCGTTGTAGGCGGCGGTGCCTTCCCAGGCGGCGAACGCCTTCGGCGTGCGGCCGCGGCCGGACCAGGTTTCGCCGGTGTGCGGCAGCTGGTACTTCGGCTTGACCTCGCTGCGGCCACCGGCGGACTTGCTGCTGGCCGGCTTGGACGCCGCGCTGGTCACGTAGGCCGCGATCTCGTTGCGCTGCTTGGCGCTGAAGAACTCGGCGAACTGCTCCAGCAGCGACAGCACGTTGGCGTGCGCCGCATTGGTTTCGCCCTCGCGCGCCTGCCGCTCCTGCTCTTCCAGCTTGCGCATTTCTTCCTGCAGCTTGGCCTTGGCTTCGGCGATCTGTTGCAAGTTGCGAACTTCCGTCATGTGTAAAAGACCCGTCTTTAGTAAAAGGTATGAAGCGGACGGCTTATTTCGTCCGGAACGAAATCACCGCGGGAGATTTCGGCCGCCGAGTATATCGACTCCCTGCGCGCGCTGTAGACAGAATGCTGAGCGCGTTTTCGCTTCCCTTCGGCCGGCCCCCTGCCCGGCGCCGGGGATGTTGCATTGCCCCCTTGGCACGCGGCCCCGTGCCCAGTTACACTACGCGTCTGATGTGGGGCGGTAGCTCAGCTGGGAGAGCGTCGCGTTCGCAATGCGAAGGTCGAGGGTTCGATCCCCTTCCGCTCCACCATCTTTCCGTCCTCGACGGTGCAACAAGGCCAGACAGCCACCAGGCTCTCTGGCCTTTTTGTTGGCCGCTCCTGAAGCTGAGCGCATCCGATCAGGACGGTCCGGTCATGCGATGCCCAGTGGCGATGGCGTGATCGGAGGTCCTCGGCTTGCGTACTGACGGGGCGGGAAGCGGTGGCAGTGCGCGCTCCCCACCGCATCATCGGTCAGTTGTTGTCGTCCTGCGCGGCCTCGTCCTGCCCGGAGCGCGGGCCGCGCTCGTGCGCCTCGCGCAGCTTCTGGTCTTCCAGGCCGGGCCGCTGCTTGGCGGTATCGTCCTGGGCACGGTCCTGCCGGCCCTCGTGGATGCCCTGCTGCTTGCCGGACTGGGTGGTCTCGTCTTTTGCCATGGTCTGCACCTCGCTGGGGCGGATGCCCGCTCGCCGCCACCCTAGCGAGGCCGCCGTGATGCACGGATCACGGCGTGCCAGGCATCACGCCGCCAGCGCGCGTGCGCCGGCCTCGGCGATGTCGTCGCTGCGCAGCAGCCGCGCGCGGTCGAGCAGGATCACCAGCCGATCCTCCAGCTTGCCCATGCCCTGCAGCAGGTCGCGGCGGATATCGCTGCCGAAGGCCGGCGGCGCCTCGATCTGCTGCGGCGGCAATTCCAGCACCTCGTTGACCGCGTCCACCAGCAGGCCGAAGGACTGCGCCGCGCCCCCCTCTTCGCTGGTGGCGGTGGCGATGACGATGCAACTGCGGCGGGTGACCTGGCTGGGCCCGCGGCCGAGCCGCGATTGCAGATCCACCACCGGCACCACCGCGCCGCGCAGGTTGATCACGCCGCACACGCAGGCCGGCATGGTCGGCACCGGCGTGGGTGGGCGGTACTCGATGATTTCGTGGATACCGGCGATGTTGAGCCCGAACAGTTCGCGATCCAGTTGAAAGGTCAGGAACTGCCAGGCGTTCTGCTGCGCGAGCCCGGTGACGGCATCAATGCGATCGTTGTGCATGGTCTTCCCCTTCAGAAGTTGACGAACTGGCCTTCGTCCGGCGCATCCGCCAGCGCGTAGGCCGGCACCTGGCGTGCACGCGGGCGCAAGGCCTTGCCGGCGTTGCGCAGCGGGCGTGTGGCCGCCGGCCTGGGCGCCACCGGCGCGGCACGGCGTGGCGCGGCCAGGTCCTGCTCGCGGTTGAGGCGGAAGAAGCCCATCGCCTGCTGCAGCGATTCGGCCTGGGTGCTCATCTGTTCGGCGGTCGCCGCCAGTTGCTCGGAGGCCGCCGCGTTCTGCTGCGTGGCCTGGCTGAGCTGGGCCACCGCCAGGTTGATCTGGGTGACGCCGGAGGACTGCTCCTGCGAGGCCGAGGCGATCTCCTGCACCAGATCCGAGGTCTTCTTGATGCTGGGCACGATGGTACCGAGCAGGTTGCCGGCGCGATCGGCCAGGCCGACGCTGCTGGCGGCGACCTCGCCGATCTCCTGCGCGGCCACCTGGCTGCGCTCGGCCAGCTTGCGCACTTCCGCCGCGACCACGGCGAAACCCTTGCCGTGCTCGCCGGCGCGCGCGGCCTCGATCGCCGCGTTCAACGCCAGCAGGTTGGTCTGGTAGGCGATGTCGTCGATGATGCCGATCTTCTGCGCGATCTGCTTCATCGCATGGGTCGAGGCCAGCACCGCTTCGCCGCCCTCCACCGCTTCCTTGGCCGCCTGCGCCGACATGCCCTCGGTGACCTTGGCGTTGTCCGTGTTCTGCGCGATGGACGCGGTCATCTGTTCCAGCGAGGCGCTGGTCTCCTCCACGCCGGAGGCCTGCTCGGTGGCGGCCTGGCTCAGCGACTGCGCGGTCGCGCTGACTTCCTCGGACGAACCTGCCAGCGATTGCGCGCTGGCGTTGACCTCGCCCACGACATCCGCCAGACGCTCGACCATCGCCTGCAGCGCCACCATCGCGCTGGTGGTGTCGTTGGGGCGGGTCGGCACCTGCACGGTGAGATCGCCACGCGCGATCCGCGAGGCCACTTCCATCACCGTGCTCGGCTCGCCGCCGAGTTCGCTCATCAGCGAACGCGCGATCAGAAAACCGATAAACGACGCGCACAGCGCCGCGACCAGACTGCCGACGATCAGGGTGAGGTTGGTGCGCTGCTGCAGCTGCTCCGCCTCGGAGGCGCGCACAGCCAGCAGTTCGCTCTCGGCGCGGCGCACTTCGGCCATGCGATCGCGCATCGTATCCATGTAGGCCTTGCCCTTGGAGGCACGCACCGCGGCGGCCAGCGCCTCCATCGTCGCCTGGCCGTCGTTGACGTTCTTGCGCAGCGCGATCTGCGGATGCACCGCCTGGCTGAGCCATTGCGCCTGGGTCTGCTTCAGCGCGTTCAGGCGCTCCTGCTGCTTGGGATTGTCCGCGGTCAGCTCCTGCGCGGTGCGCAGGTGGCTGTCGAAGCTGGCGACACCGTCGCGATACGGCTGCAGGAAGGTGTCCTCGCCGGTCAGCGAGAAGCCGCGGGTGCCGGTCTCGATGTTGATCAGGCTGCTGAGCGCCGCATCGACTTCGGCGATCACCTTGTAGGTGTGGGTGTTCCAGTAGTTGGCCTGCGACAGCGCGGAGACGTTGAAGTAGGCAACGCCGGCGAGCGCCAGCAGGATGCACAGGACCACGGCGAAGCCGCCGTAGAGTTTGGTTGCGACTTTCAGATTCTTCAGCATGGCACTCTCCCGACAATGGGGCAGTTGTGACAACGACATCGACATGGAACTGGCGGCGCGACCTGCGCCGCCAGGGAATGGATCAGGCGCGGCCCAGCAGCGCTTCGTTGCGGTCGCGGTTGCCTGCACCGGGACGGCGCGCGGCCGCGGAGGGCGCACGCGTCGCCCAGCGCGAGCCGGCCGCACGCAGCGACAGCGGCGCCTCGCCTTCGTCCGGCATATGCGTGGCACGCCGCGTGGCAGCGGACAACTGGAAGAAGGCCATGCTGTCCTGCAACTGCACGGCCTGCGTGCTCATCGATTCGGCGGTGGCCGCCAGCTCTTCGGAGGCGGTGGCGTTCTGCTGGGTGATCTGGCTCAGTTGCACAACCGCCACATTGATCTGTGCGACGCCGGAGGACTGCTCCTGCGAGGCGGCGGTGATTTCCTGCACCAGATCCGAAGTCTTCTTGATGCTGGGCACGATGGTCTCCAGCAGCTGCCCGGCGCGTTCGGCCAGTTCCACGCTGGAGCCGGCCACCTCGCCGATCTCCTGCGCGGCCACCTGGCTACGCTCGGCCAGCTTGCGCACTTCCGCGGCGACCACGGCGAAGCCCTTGCCGTGCTCGCCGGCACGTGCGGCCTCGATCGCCGCGTTCAGTGCCAGCAGGTTGGTCTGGTAGGCGATGTCGTCGATGATGCCGATCTTGTGCGCGATCTGCTTCATCGCCGCCACCGTGGCCACCACCGCCTGGCCGCCTTCCAGCGTCTCGCGGGCGGCTTGCGCGGCCATGCCGTCGGTGACCTTGGCGTTGTCGGTGTTCTGCGCGATGGAAGCGGTCATCTGCTCCAGCGAGGCGCTGGTCTCCTCCACGCCGGCGGCCTGCTCGGTCGAGGCCTGGCTCAACGACTGCGCGGTGGCGCTGACTTCTTCCGAGGCGCCAGCCAGGCTCTGCGCACTGGCGTTGACCTCGCCGACCACCTGCTGCAGCTTCTCGACCATGCGCTGCATCGCCAGCAGCAACTGCGCGGTCTCGTCGCGGCCGCGCACGTCGATCGACATGCTCAGGTCGCCCTCGGACAGCGCATTGGCCACGCTGACCGCCTTGTCGATCGGCCGGGTCACGCTGCGGCTGATGAACACGCCCAGGCCCACGCCGAGCAGCACGCCGCCGATCACGATGGCCAGCAGGGTGTGGGTGCTGCTGGCGTAGATCTCGTCGGTGGCGTCGTTGGCCTTGGACGCATTCGCCTCCTTGATCTCGCTCAGTTCCGACATCAGCGCATCCAGTTCGTCGGAGCTGCTGCGCACGCCCTTGGACAGGTCCGCCAACTGCGCATTGCCTTGCGGCAGCGGCTCGCGCATCACCGAGTCGACGAACTGGCCGCGCCGCTGCAGATAGGTCTTCCACACCTGGTCGAAGCGGGCCAGCTTGGCCAGCGTGTCCGGGTCGTCGAACGAGGCCCTGGCCTTGTCCATGTGCTCGACCACCTTGGCGGTGTACTTGTCGAGGCTGGCGACATGCTTGGCGCGATCTTCCTCCGTGCTGGCCAACTGCAGGTTGGCGCGCGAACGGCCGGCGTTGATCAGATTGATGTTGGCCTCTTTCAGGTGCGACAGGCCGAGCAACTCGCGCTCGTACAGCACCGTGGCGTAATCGTTGATGCGACCCGAGTTGCGGATGCCGATCCAGCCGATACAGGCGCCGATCGCCGCCACGATCAGGAATGCCCCCGTCAGCCTGACCCCGATTTTCATATTGCCCAACATGGTGTACCTCGATTCTTTGTCTGCGTCCGGTTGCGCCAGCAGCGCTTCCGGCCGTCTTCCGCAGCGCCCCGCGGAGTGGACACACTCGCTCGTTCGTGAGCGAGGACGCTGCGCCGCAACGTCTGTGCGTGAGAGCTATCGGCGTCATTGATGGCGCCTTTAAAAGGCGTGAAAACTGCAGAATTCCGCATATCGGCCTCACGGCGGCGGCGCTGACTGAATGCGCAACAGGCGTTGCGCCGCAGCACTCGACGCATGTGAAGAAGCTCGCCGGGCGCCGACGGCGTGGATGCCGCAGTTTTTCTGCAATGGCAGATGACCCCTGTTTTGCACCAAGGGCGAAGTGGGATGCCAACCCCTTTAATTTGTAGACAGAATGTGAAAGCAGCGCCGATATGCCCGCCATCGCCGTGCGCGAGCGCGTCCATGGCCCAGCGCCTTCACACCATCGGCAGTGCCGCGACCGTTTGCCGTTGCGCCGCAGTGCCGCCACGCAACAGCCGCTGCGCGCGCGCGAGTTCCTCGGCCTCCATGTCCTGCAGCGGCTCGAAGCGCTCGCCGGCCCAGCTCGCCATCGGCACGCCGTCGCGGTACAGCACGCGCGCCCCCGCGACCCGCGGCACCCGCGTGCCGGACAGCACGCTGCCGAGCAGATTGGCCGGATCGGCGGCGGCCACGCACACCCAGGTGCCGTTGCCGGGCTCGCGGCGCAGTTGCCGCAGCAGGCCGATCGCCTCGGGCAGGGCGAACTGTTCGCCGGACAGGCCATCGATGAAGCGTCCGCCACGGATCTCGCCGCGCGCCTCCAGGCGCTGGTAGACCCGCAACACTTCGCGCCACGGCGGCAACCAGGCCGCCTCGCGCTCGAGCAGGCGCCAGCAGACCACGCCGTAGCGGCGCAGCAGGGTCCGTGCGACGTACTCGACCGCCTCGCTGCGCGCGGCCGGGTCGTCGGCCTCGGGGCCCGCCCGCAACAGCGCCCAGCGCCCGGCGTCCTGGATGCCGCCGTACAGCGCCATGCGCGGCCGCCGCCGCGACAGCGCCGACGGCCGCTTCGATGCCGGCACCAGCAAGGCGCGCAGGCCGGCGTAGCTGTCGCAATGGACCCGGCCGGCGGCAACCAGTTCGGCCAGCGCCGCCTCCAGTTCGGTGGACAGCAAACGGGTGGCTTCGGCGATCTCGTCGAAAAAGGAGGCACCATGCGCCTCGAGATGCTCGGCGACCTTGCGCGCGCGCGAGCCCAGCGCGCCGGCTTCCGGAACGGGCGACAGCCGCGACCACTGCCCGGCGCTGCGCCGCGGCAGCAACAGGATCGGCGTGCTGCGCAGCGTCGGCGCGGCGCCGCCGGCGCCGGGGCGCAGCCGCGTCCACAGCGTGCGGCCGGCACTGCAGGCCTCGTCCAGCCATGCCGGGCGGTAGTCGCGCACCCGCGCCGGCAACAGCTCCGCTTCCCACAGCGGCGCCGCGGCCTCCACGCCCTCCAGTTGCGCCAGCACCGCGGCCAGCGCCTCGGCGCCCTCCACCTGGCCCTGCGTATCCAGGTGCTGCCAGCGGAACAGGAAGCGCGCGTAGTCGCGCGGCGCCACCGGCTCGATCTCGCGACGCAGGCGGCCGAGGGTGTAGCGGTGGATCCGCGCCAGCAGGTGACGCTCGCACCACTCCTCGGCATCGGCGTCGGCGCTGAACCGTCCGCCCAGCACATAGCCGTCCTGTTGCAGCGCCAGCAACCCGGCCTGCACCTCGCGCAGCGGCAGCTGCAGCGGCGCCGCCAACGCCTCGGCGGTGACCGGCCCCAGACCGGCCAAGCGCCAGCGCAGCAACTCGCGCAACGCGCTGTCGCGGTCCCAGTCGGCGACCGCGTAGCCCTCGGGCACGGCGATGACCGGTTGCGCGCTGGCCTGCGGGTACAGCGGCGCCACCGCCGCCAGTGCTTCGGCCGCCACCCACAGCGCCGCGGCGGCGCCGTCGACGCCGTGCAGCAAGGTGGCGCGCGCATCGGCGGCCAGTTCACCCAACCACGCTTGCCACTGCGGCTGCGCGGCGGCCTCGTCCGCGCTCACCACGCCGAGCGTGAGCAGCGCCTCGTGCATCTCGTCGCGGCTGCGCGGCTGCGGCCAGGCCTCCTCGCGCACGGCGGCGATCGCCTGCGGGTCCAACTGGCCGAGATCGTCGGCGCTGTCCGGATCCTGGTAGCGGCGGCTGTGCACCGCCTGGGTTCGCCGTTCTTCCAGCGGGGCGTCGTCGAGAAAGGCATAGGGCCGCGCATCCAGCGCCTCGGCCGCCAGCGGCGACGGCGCGGTCAGTTCGCGCGCCAGCACGCGCACCTCGCCGGCCTCGATGCCGCGCAGCAGCTGCAGCCAGCCGGCGCTGTCCATCGCCTCGTCCAGGCAGTCGCGCAGGGTCTGCGCCACCAGCGGGTGCTCGGGAATCTCGCGCTCGCCGACCAGGTTTTCCGCACAGGCCACCTGATCGGGGAACACCGTGGCCAGCAGATCCTCGGACTTCATCCGCTGCAGTTGCGGTGCGACCTTGCGCCCGCCGGTGAAGCGCGGCAGCGCCAGCGCGTTGGTGGCGTTCCAGCGCCAACGCACGCCGAACAGCGGCGCGTCCAGTAGCGCCTGCACCAGCACGTCCAGCGCCGATGCGGCGCGCAGGTAGCGCGCCACCTCGTCCAGGGCGAAGCTGTGCCGGGTCGACAGCGACAGCACGATCGCGTCCTCGGTCGCGGCCGCCTGCAGTTCGAAATTGAAGGTGCGGCAGAAACGCTTGCGCAGGGCCAGGCCCCAGGCGCGGTTGATGCGGCTGCCGTAGACGCTGTGGATCACCAGTTGGGTGCCGCCGGTGGCGTCGAAGAAGCGCTCCAGCACGATGCACTGCTGGGTCGGCAAGGCGCCCAGCGCCGCATGCGCGCGGCCCAGGTAGTCGACGATCTGCTGCGCGGTGGCGGCGTCCAGCGCCAGCGGACCGCACAGCCACTGCAGTGCCTGCGCCGCCCCGCCCTGCTCCAGCGCCTGCTCGACTTCGGCGCGCAGCCGCGACACGCCCAGCGACAGCGCGTCGCTGCGCCCGGGCGCTTCGCCGATCCAGAACGGGATATTGGGCGGCGCGCCGCGCGCGTCCTCCACCCGCACCCGCCCCGCTTCCACGCGCAGGATGCGGTAGCTGGCGTTGCCGAGCTGGAACACGTCGCCGCCCAGGCTCTCCACCGCGAAATCCTCGTTGACCGTGCCGATGGTCTGCGCCTGCGGCTCCAGCACCACGCTGTAGTCGCCGGTCTCGGGAATGGTGCCGCCGGAGGTGAGTGCCGCCATCCGCGCACCGCGACGCTGGCGCACGCGGCGATGCACCGCATCGCGATGCAGGTAGCCGGCGCGCGGGCCCAGCCGCGTGCTGAAGCCTTCGCTGAGCATGCGCAGCACCGCGTCGAACTGCGCGCGCGGCAAGGCCGCATACGGCCAGGCGCCACGCACCAGCGCGTACAGCGCGTCTTCCTCCCACTCCTGGCAGGCCACCTCGGCGACGAGTTGCTGGGCGAGCACGTCCAGCGGCGCGTCGAGCATGCGCAGCGCATCCAGTTCGCCGCGGCGCACGCAGTCCAGCAGGGCCGCGCATTCGACCAGGTCGTCGCGCGACTGCGGAAACAGTCGCGCCTTCGGCGTGCCGCCCACCGCATGCCCGGAGCGTCCCGCGCGCTGCAGGAACGCGGCGATCGAACGCGGCGATCCGAGCTGGCAGACCAGGTCGACGTCGCCGATGTCCAGGCCCAGCTCCAGCGACGCCGTGGCCACCAGCACCTGCAGCTCGCCAGCCTTGAGCCGGCGCTCGGCGAGCAGCCGGGTCTCGCGCGCCAGGCTGCCGTGATGCGCCGCCACCGCCTGCGTGCCGAGCAGTTCACCCAGGTGCCGGGCAGTGCGCTCGGCCATGCGCCGGGTGTTGACGAACACCAGGGTGGTGCGATGCGCGCGCACCAGCTCGGCCAGGCGCGTATACGCCTGCTGCCACTGGTCGGCGGACATGGTCACGCTGAGCGGCGTCGGCGGCACCTCCAGCGCCAGGTCGCGGGCGCGCGCATAGCCGATGTCGACGATGGCGCAGTCCGCCTCGCCGTCGTGCACCGCCGCGCTGCCGACCAGGAAGCGCGCGACCGCATCGATCGGCTTCTGCGTCGCCGACAGGCCGATGCGCAGCGGCGGCACCTCGCAAAGCTGCTGCAGGCGCTGCAGCGACAGCGCCAGATGGCTGCCGCGCTTGTTCGCCGCTAGCGCGTGGATCTCGTCGACGATCACCGTGCGCACATGGCGCAGCGTCTCGCGCCCGGACACCGACCCGAGCAGCACGTACAGCGACTCCGGCGTGGTCACCAGCACGTGCGGCGGACGGCGTCGCGCCTGCGCGCGCTCGCGCTGCGGCGTGTCGCCGGTGCGCACCGCGGTGCGAATGTGCACATCCGGCAAACCCAACGCCGCCAGTTCGGCGCGAATGCCCTGCAGCGGCGCCTCCAGATTGAGCTGGATGTCGTTTGAAAGCGCTTTCAGTGGCGAGACGTACAGCACCTGGGTGCGGTCCTGCAGGCCGCCTTCGCGCAGACCTTCGCGCACCAGCGCATCCAGCGCGGCAAGAAACGCGGTGAGGGTCTTGCCGGAACCGGTCGGCGCGGCGACCAGTGTGTGTCGTCCGGCCTGGATCGCCGGCCACGCCGCCGCCTGCGCCGGCGTGGGCGCAGCGAAACGCTGTTCGAACCAGCGGGAAACGGCGGGATGAAAGCGCGTTTGCGCCAAGGACATGCGATCTCCTATTGCGCCGGCGTGCGGCGCGCCGGCGATGCCACCCGTGCGCATTGTCCACGCGACTGTCTCGCGCCATCGCCTTGACAATGAAAATGGTGACGTTATCCAAGCGATCAAGCGCATTTGCACGCGAGCCCTTTTTTTAGGGGCTTTTCCATTAAGCGTTCATCGAACGACATAATGTCTACAACTCGCTCCGCGCAGCGCGGTTATGTTGTCGACGGCATCACGTATCTCGGCCTAGCGTTTGCGAAACACACGCGAGCTTCGCTTCTGGGAACGGAATGCGGCACGGCAACACCAGCGAAAAACGGCATCGCCCATCACGCGCGCGGGACGCTCCACGACCTGCGCACGCGACTGCGGCGGCGTGCGTTCGCGTCGCCTCCGCACCGTTCCCCTTCGATGTCGCACTGCCGTCGCCTTGTCGCGTACGGCAGCGGGTGGCGGCGGCATCTGCCATCGGGTCCTGCATTGCTGGGCTGCGTATGCGTTGTATCTCTCCATTCGCCATCGCCAAGGAGCATCACCAATGGCACAGAGCAGACCGTACCTCACCACCAGTAACGACCCGAGCCAGCAGCGCAACCGCGACGCGCCACAATCGCTCGGCGTCGCGCCGGCCGTCTTCGAAGGCCACGACCCGGCCGCGATCGCACGTGCACTCAAGCAGTCGGCCGACCTGCATGCACGCCGCCGCACCGGTCCGTATCGCTCGGCCATGTCGATGCTGACCTTCTACATCAATCGGGCCGGCGATCAGCTGCCGGCGCAGCGCCGCCAGATCCTGGAGCAGGCCAAGGACGAGTTGCGCAGCCTGTATGGCAAACCACGCAAAGGTGACGCAAGCGACAGAACGTAGACGGTTGTGCAGCGTGATGGAGCGATCAGTTCCGTACGCTGCCTACGCCACGCGCGCGCCGCCCGATTGCCGTCCTCCAACGCATTGCACATGATGCGGACATGGCCAAGGCATCCGACATATCGGATCTCATCCAGCAAACCGCCGCCGCGACGCAAGACGACGCAGCGCTGCTGTCGCGTATCATCCTGGCGCAGGGCGAGATCGCGGCGGCCGGCAGCGATCCGCTGCAGGTGGTGGATGTCGTCACCCACCGCGCGCAGGAGCTGACACGCTCCAACGGCGCCGTGGTGGAGATGTGCGACGGCAACGACATGCTGTACTGGTCGGCCAGCGGCGTCGCCGAGCGCCACCTCGGCCTGCGCCTGCCCAGCAACGGCAGCTTGTCCGGCCTGTGCATGCGCAGCGGCCAGGTATTGCGCTGCGACGATTCGGAAATCGATCCACGGGTGGATCGCGCAGCCTGTCGTCGCATCGGCCTGCGCTCGATGCTGGTGGTGCCGCTGCGCTACGGCGACCGCAGCATCGGCGTGCTCAAGGTACTGGCGCCACAACCCGACGCCTACAGTGCACAGGACGTGCGCACGCTGGAATTGCTGGCGACCCTGGTCGGGGCGACGCTGGCGCTGGCCATGGACCGCGCTGCGCTGCAGACCGACATCGCGCGCCGCCAGGACGTGGAGAAACACGCATTTCGCGAGAAGGCGGCGATCGCCACCCGCATCCGCGAAACCATCGCCGATGCGCGCCTGCAGATCGTGACCCAGCCGGTGCTGGCCCTGGCATCGCAGCACATCGTCGGCGTGGAAGCGCTATCGCGCTTTCCGGCCAATCCGGCGATGCCGCCGCTGCGCTGGTTCGACGATGCAAGCCGGGTCGGGCTGGGGCTGGAGCTGGAACTGGCCGCCGCGTGCAAGGCACTGGAACTGTTGGCGCAGTTGCCGGCGCCGCTGTACCTGGCGATCAACGTGTCCGCGCCGACCCTGCTGCATCCGCGACTGCAGGCGCTGCTGCACGGCCACGACCTGTCGCGGATCGTGCTGGAAATCACCGAGCAACTGCAGGCGCCGGACTATCCGCGCCTGTCCGAGCACGTCGGCCTGCTGCAGCGGCAGGGCCTGCGCATCGCCCTGGACGACGCCGGCACCGGCTTCGCCAGCCTGCGCCACCTGCTGCACCTGGCGCCGGACATCATCAAGCTGGACCTGACCCTGACCCGCGGCATCGACGCCGAGCCGCGTCGGCAGCGGCTGGCGATGGCGATCCTGTCCTTCGCCGCGGAAACCAATGCCGACGTGGTCGTCGAAGGCATCGAGACCGAGAGCGAACTGGCGACGCTGCAGGCGCTGGGCGCGCGCTACGGCCAGGGCTACCAGCTCGCCCATCCCGGGCCCCTGTCGGCGCACCTGGCGCGCTATCCGGCGATCGGCGACGGCAGCGGCTGAGGCGCGCGCGATCGAGCGTTGCGTTCCGGCCACGCCCGCCACGGACATCCTGTGTAGGAGCGGCCTCAGCCGCGACCTGGCATCACCGGTGGCGCCCTGTCGCGGCTGAAGCCGCTCAGACGATGCCCCGCCCCCACCCTGATCCACACGAACGTCGACCAACACGGCACGTTCGCCAGTTGCTGCGCCTGCGCAAACGCCAGGCAAGAAAAAAGCGGGCCGAAGCCCGCTTTTTCCTGGAACGGCAGTGGACGCGCGCGGCTTATTCGGCCGACACGCCCTCGCCTTCCTCGACGGCCTTCATCGACAGGCGGATGCGGCCCTGCTTGTCGACTTCCAGCACCTTGACCTTGACCACGTCGCCTTCCTTCAGCTTGTCGCCGACCTTCTCCACGCGCTCGCTGGAGATCTGCGAGACGTGCACCAGGCCGTCCTTGCCCGGCAGGATGGTCACGAACGCGCCGAAGTCCATGATCTTGGCGACCTTGCCTTCGTAGATGCGGCCCGGCTCGACGTCCGAGGTGATCTGCTCGATGCGCGCCTTGGCGGCCTGCGCAGCGATCGCGTTGACCGAGGCGATGACGATGGTGCCATCGTCCTGGATGTCGATCTGGGTGCCGGTTTCCTTGGTGATCGCCTGGATGGTGGAACCACCCTTGCCGATCACTTCGCGGATCTTGTCCGGGTGGATCTTGATCGTCAGCAGGCGCGGCGCGTAGTCGCTCAGCTCCGCACGCGGGGTGGTCAGCGCGCTGGCCATCTCGCCGAGGATGTGCAGTCGGCCGGCCTTGGCCTGCGCCAGGGCCTGCTTCATGATCTCTTCGGTGATGCCTTCGATCTTGATGTCCATCTGCAGCGCGGACACGCCCTCGGCGGTACCGGCGACCTTGAAGTCCATGTCGCCCAGGTGATCTTCATCGCCCAGGATGTCCGACAGCACCACGAAGTCGTTGCCTTCCTTCACCAGGCCCATGGCGATACCGGCCACCGGCGCCTTCACCGGCACGCCCGCGTCCATCAGCGCCAGCGACGAACCGCAGACCGAGGCCATCGACGAGGAACCGTTGGATTCGGTGATTTCCGAGACCACGCGGATGGTGTACGGGAACTCTTCCATGGTCGGCATCACTGCCAGCACGCCGCGCTTGGCGAGGCGGCCGTGGCCGATCTCGCGACGCTTGGGCGCGCCGAAGCGGCCGCACTCGCCCACCGAGTACGGGGGGAAGTTGTAATGGAACAGGAAGTTTTCCTTGTACTCGCCGGAGACCGCGTCGATCACCTGGCCGTCGCGGGCGGTGCCCAGCGTGGTGACCACGATCGCCTGGGTCTCGCCGCGGGTGAACAGCGCCGAGCCGTGGGTACGCGGCAGCACGCCGGCCTTCACGCTGATCGGGCGCACGGTGTCCAGCGCACGGCCGTCGATGCGCACCTTGGTGCTCAGCACCGAACCGCGCATGGTCTGGTATTCCAGCTCGCCGAACTCCTTGGACAGGTCGGCAGCGACCCAGCCTTCGGCAGCGGCGCGCGGCGCCAGCTGCGCCATCACGTCCTTCTTGATCGCCGAGATCGCATCGCGGCGCTGCAGCTTGTCGCGTACCTGGAAGGCCGACGCCAGCTGATCGCCAACCGCTTCCTTCAGCGCGGCGATCATGGCCTCGTTCTTGGCCGGGGCGACCCAGTCGGACGGCTTGGTGCCGGCTTCGACGGTCAGCTCGTTGATGATGTTGATGACCTTCTGCATCTCGCGATGACCGAAGGTAACCGCGCCCAGCATCACTTCTTCCGACAGCAGCGCGGCTTCGGATTCGACCATCAGCACCGCGTTGGCGGTACCGGCGACGACCAGCTCCAGCTGCGAGTCCTTCAGCTCCGACACGGTGGGGTTGAGGATGTATTCGCCGTTCTTGTAACCGACCTTGGCGGCGCCAATCGGGCCGTTGAACGGGGTGCCGGCCAGCGACAGCGCGGCCGAGGCGCCGATCAGCGCGGCGATGTCGCCGTCGATGTCCGGGTTCATCGACATCACCGTGGCGATGATCTGCACTTCGTTCTTGTAATCCTCCGGGAACAGCGGACGGATCGGACGGTCGATCAGCCGCGAAATCAGCGTCTCCTTCTCGGTCGCACGGCCCTCGCGCTTGAAGAAGCCGCCGGGGATGCGGCCGCCGGCGTAGAACTTCTCCTGATAGTCGACCGTCAGCGGGAAGAAGTCCTGACCTTCGCGCGCGCTCTTGGCGGCGACGGCGGTGACCAGCAGTACGGTGTCGTCCATCTTGACGATGACGGCACCGCCGGCCTGGCGTGCGATCTCGCCGGTTTCGAGGGTGACGGTGTGCTTGCCGTACTGGAAGGTTTTGGTGATTTTTGCCACGGGGTTTCCTTGGATGATGCTGTCTGCAAATGGACCGCTGACGGCCCATGCCGCTGGCGGGTGGCCGGGAGGATCCGGCCGGTGGCGCGGAGCAATCTCCGGACCACGGTACTACCCAAAACAAAACCGCGGCGCATCACTGCGCCGCGGTGGGGTTCGTTTGCCTCAGCGACGCAGGCCGAGCTTCTCGATCAGCGCCTTGTAGCGCTCGCCATCCTTCTTCTTCAGATAGTCGAGCAGGCTGCGGCGGCGGTTGACCATCTGCAGCAGGCCGCGGCGGCTGTGGTGGTCCTTCTTGTGGGTCTTGAAGTGGCCGGTCAGCAGTTCGATGCGGGCGGTCAGCAGGGCGACCTGGACTTCCGGCGAACCGGTGTCGGCAGCGCCGCGCTTGTTTTCTTCGATGACTTTCTGGGTGTCGATGGACATGGGATGTTTTCTCTGAGATGCGGGGCCGGCAGGAACGTGCAGAGGACGCACCGCCTGGCTCGCCGATTGCGAAGGATTGCGCCGGAGCGCAGCGTGCCGGAAAGGCCGCGAAATTGTACCGGTCCCGGCCTGCAGGAACAAGGCGTTAAGACGGTGTCATGACTGAACGACGGTCAGGTAACACCCGGCGCGACCGCTGCGCGGTCACGGATTGAACATGCGCTGCGGCGCCAGCAGCCCGCTCGCATCGACCTGGCCCAGGCCCAGCGGGACGCCCTCGGCGTCGAACACCGCAGCCAGGCCGGGCGCCCAGGCCGGATCGCGCAGCCGCTGGCCCATGCGGAAACGCTGCGCCGCAGCAGGCTCCAGGCGCACCGGCGGGAAATCGGCCAGGCCGGCGGCCAGCGGCAGCACCAGCGCCTCCAGTGCTGCCGGATCCTGCGCGGCCAACTGCTGCAGGTGCTCCAGGGTGACCATCTGCGGGTTGCGGAACGGCTCCACCCACAGCCGCCGCAGCGCGGCGATGTGCGCGCCGCAGCCCAGCGCCTCGCCCAGGTCGCGCGCCAGGCTACGGATGTAGGTGCCGGACCCGCAGGCCACGTGCAGGCGCAGACGATCGCCGGCGTGGGCGAGTACGTCGATCGCATGCACCTCGACCTCGCGCTCCGGCGCCTCGATCGCCTCGCCGCGGCGCGCCTTGACGTACAGCGGCTCGCCGCCCTGCTTGAGCGCGGAATAGATCGGCGCGCGCTGGCGGATGCGCCCGCGCAGCGGTGCCAGCGCCGCCTCCAGCGCGGCCGCGTCCAGCGGCGGCACCGGCCGGGTCCGCAGCACCGCACCCTCGGCATCGTCGCTGTCGGTGGTGACGCCGAGCACGACCTCCGCTTCGTAGGCCTTGGCCGAGCCGAGCAGCAGCCCGGCCAGCTTGGTCGCCTCGCCGAAGCACAGCGGCAGCAGCCCGGTGGCGAGCGGGTCCAGGCTGCCGGTGTGCCCGCCCTTCTCGGCACGGAACAGCCGCCGCGCCGCCTGCAGCGCCGCGTTGGAACTCATGCCGATCGGCTTGTCGAGCAGCACGATGCCATCGAGGCGACGGAAGACGATACGGGGCAGACGCGGACCGAAGACAGGCATGGAGTGCAGGCGGGGAGTTGGGATTGGGGATTCGGGATGGGCGAATCCGGCATCTGCCGGGCGCGTGCGACCGACACAGGCAGATAGCGAAGGCACGCACAACAGCGGGCCGGTTGCGGATGAGGCAGCGCCGCGATCGCGGCCGAGACGAAACGTCCGCGCTCGACGCGTCCGTTCAAACAGTGGGCGCCGATGCCGGGGCATCGGCGGCGGGCTCAGTCCTTGCGCGGCGATGCTTCGCCGTCGTCGGCGGCACGGCTGTCGTCGTCCTGATCCTGCCGCAGCTCCGGCATGTCGCGCAGCAGATTGTCGATGCGCTCGCCGCGATCGACCGAATCGTCGTAGTGGAAATGCAGCTCGGGCACGTGGCGCAGCTTCATCGCCCGGGCCAATTCGCTGCGCAGCTGCGGCGCCAGCTCCTTCAGGCCCTTGACCGCCTCGGCCGAGCGCTCCTGCATCAGCGCGGTGACGAACACCTTGGCATGGGCCAGATCGCGGGTGACTTCGACGTCGGACACGCTGACCGACGGCAAGCCGTGATCGCGCACGGCCGCATGCACGATCGTGCCGAGGTCGCGACGGATCTGCGCGGACACGCGATCGGTACGGTGAAAGGATTTGGTGGGCATATCGAAAATCTCGTTGTTCGGAACAAAGTAACCGGGAAGGAGCTGGGACGAGCGAAGCGCCTGCAGCGCCCCGCTCTTCCCATTCCCCAATCCCGGCTCCCGAATCCCGGCTTCTTACAGCGTGCGCTGCACTTCGATGCGCTCGAAGCACTCGATCTGGTCGCCGGCCTTGACGTCGTTGTAGGCCTTCACGCCGATACCGCACTCGGTGCCGTTGCGCACCTCGTCGACGTTCTCCTTGAAGCGACGCAGCGATTCCAGCTCGCCCTCGAACACCACGGTGTTGTCGCGCAGCACGCGGATCGGCTTGTTGCGCTTGACCACGCCCTCCACCACCATGCAGCCGGCGACGGCGCCGAACTTGGAGCTGCGGAACACGTCGCGCACCTGGGCGACACCGATGATCTCTTCGCGGATCTCCACGCCCAGCAGACCGGACGCCACCTGCTTCACCTGGTCGATCACGTCGTAGATGATCGAGAAGTAACGCAGGTCGATGCCGTTGGTCTCGATGATGCGCCGCGCCGAGGCGTCGGCACGCACGTTGAAGCCGATCACCGTGGCCTTGGACGCCAGCGCCGAATTCGCATCGGACTCGGTGATGCCGCCCACGCCGGAGTGGATCACGTTGATGCGGATCTGCTCGTTCGACAGCGCGGTCAGCGACTGCTTCAGCGCTTCCACCGAACCCTGCACGTCGGCCTTGATCACCAGGTTCAGCGACAGCTGGCCTTCGCCCTTGCCGAGCTGCGACATGATGTCTTCCATGCGGCTGCCCGCCGAGGACACCAGGCGCGACTCGCGGCGCTTGGTCTCGCGCTGCTGCGCCACGTCCTTGGCCAGGCGCTCGTCGTCGACGACCACGAAGTCGTCGCCGGCATCCGGCACGCCGGACAGGCCGAGTACCTGCACCGGGATCGACGGCCCCGCGGAATCGGGCTGCTTGCCGGTCTCGTCGAACAGCGCACGCACGCGGCCGTACTGGATGCCGCACACCAGGTAGTCGCCCTTCTTCAGCGCGCCCTGCTGCACCAGCACCGTCGCCACCGGGCCGCGGCCCTTGTCCAGCGAGGACTCGATCACCACGCCGCTGGCACGGCCTTCGGCCACCGCCCGCAGTTCCAGCACTTCGGCCTGCAGCGAGATCGCGTCCAGCAGCACATCGATGCCCTGGCCGGTCTTGGCCGAGAGTTCGACGAACTGGGTGTCGCCACCGAATTCTTCGGCGACCACGTCCTGCGCGAGCAGTTCGTTCTTGACCCGCAGCGGATCGGCACCGGACTTGTCGATCTTGTTGACCGCCACGATCAGCGGCACGCCGGCCGCCTTCGCATGCTTGACCGCCTCGACCGTCTGCGGCATCACGCCGTCGTCGGCCGCGACCACCAGCACCACGATGTCGGTGAGCTTGGCGCCGCGCGCGCGCATCGAGGTGAACGCGGCATGGCCCGGGGTATCCAGGAAGCTGATGACGCCGCGGTCGGTTTCGACGTGGTAGGCGCCGATGTGCTGGGTGATGCCGCCGGCTTCGCCCGAGGCGACCTTGGTGCGGCGGATGTAGTCCAGCAACGAGGTCTTGCCGTGGTCGACGTGGCCCATGATGGTGACCACCGGCGGCCGCGACAGCTTCTCGCCCTGCGCGTCCTCGGTGTGCGCCAGCAGCGCGTCCTCGGCGTCGGCGCTGCCTGCGCGCACCGGCTTGTGGCCGAGCTCTTCGGTGATCAGCGCCGCGGTGTCGTGGTCGATGGACTGGGTGATGGTGGCCATCACGCCCATCTTGAACAGCGCCTTGACCACGTCGCCGCCCTTCAGCGCGAGCTTCTGCGCCAGGTCGGCCACGGTGATGGTGTCGCCGATCGCCACTTCGCGCACCACCGGTGCGGTGGGACGCTCGAAACCGTGCGCGCCGCCGCCGCTGCGCAACGGTTCGGCCTGGCGACGGCCGCCGCTGTGGCTGCCGCCGCGCGGCTTGCCGCGCACGTTGGAACGGCGCGCGCGATCGGCCGCGGACAGGTGCAGCTGGCCGGCGAAGCGGCTGGTGCTGTCGTCGTCCTCGACCCCGGCGACCATCACGTGCGAGCCGCGGGTCTTGTGCTTGTTGTTGGCATTGTTGCGGTCGTCGCTGCGCGGCGCCGCCGGCTTGGCCGGATGCGCTGCACCCGCCGGACGCGGCGCGCCACCAGCCGGGCGCGGCGCGACGGCCGGACGAGCCGGGCGCGGCGCCGCAGCGGCGTTCTGAGGCGCCGACGCAGCCGCGGCCGGCGGCGCCGATTCGGCGTCCAGCGCGGCCTGCGCGGCGCGTTGCTCGGCCTCGGCGCGCTCGCGCGCGTCCTGCTCGGCCTTGCGCTTGCGCTCGATTTCCTCGGCGCGCGCACGGTCCTGCTCGGCGAGCTTCTGCTGTTCGGCCAGGTTGCGCTGCTTGGATTCCTCCAGCTTGCGCAGGATCTCGGCGCGCTCGTCATCCACCCGTCCGCCCGCGGACGGCGCCGCACGCTCGGCGGCCAGGTCCTCGGCCGACTTCACGTAGGTGCGCTTCTGCCGGACCTCGACGTTGACCGTGGTCTTGCTGCGCCCGGCGCTGACCGTCACTTCCTGCAGCTTGCGCCGGTTCAGGGTGATCTTCTTCGGCGCCGCCTGGGCCTCTTCCTCGACCGGCTTGTCGGTCTTGCCGTGGGTACGGCGCAGGAAGCCCAGCAGCTTCATCTTTTCGGTGCTGGTGACGACCTGGTCGGGACCGCTGAACTTCATCCCGGCGTCGGCCAGTTGAACCAGCAGTTTCTCGACCGGCGTGTTCACCAGTTCGGCCAGCTTGCGGATGGTGGTTTGCTGCGACATTCGGATCCTATGATCTGGTTGGCGCCCCCTCGCCGCGTGCGAAGGTAGCGCGGATTCTAAGCCCTGATCGGGTCAGGGCGGCATTCATCGCTGACTCATTCGCCGCGCTCCAGGCGGGCGATCTCCTCGGCGCGGGCGGCCAGGATCAGGGCCGCGGCGCGGTCCTTGTCCAGGTCCTCGATGCCGAACTCGAGGATTTCGTCGGCAGCCAGATCCGACAGGTCCTCGCTGGTACGCACACCATGGCCGGCCAGCGCGTAAGCGGTGGCTTCGTCCATGCCCGGCAGCGACAGCAGGTCCGCCGCCGGCACACCATCCTCGTCGCTCTCCTCGGCGGCCAGCGCCTCGTTGAGCAGCGCGTCGCGGGCACGGGCGCGCAGTTCCTCGACGATGTCCTCGTCGAAACCTTCCACCGCCAGCAGCTCGCCGACCGGCACGTAGGCGATTTCCTCGACCGAGTTGAAGCCCTCGGCGACCAGGATCGCGGCGATTTCCTCGTCCACTTCCAGCTTGTCCATGAACAACTGGCGGGCGACGGCCTGCTCGGCCTCGGACTTGGCCGCGACCTGCTCGGCGGTCATCACGTTGAGCTGCCAGCCGGTCAGGCGGCTGGCCAGGCGCACGTTCTGGCCGCCCTTGCCGATCGCCTGGGCCAGGCGATCTTCCGCCACCGCCAGGTCCATCGAGTGCTTTTCTTCATCGACGATGATCGACTGCACCTCGGCCGGCGCCATCGCATTGATGACGAAGTTGGCCGGGTTGTCGTTCCACAGCACGATGTCCACGCGCTCGCCGTTGAGCTCGTTGGACACCGCCTGCACGCGCGAACCACGCATGCCGATGCAGGCGCCGATCGGATCGGTGCGGGTGTCGTGCGCCAGCACCGCGATCTTGGCGCGGTCGCCCGGATCGCGCGCGCAGGCCTTGATCTCGACCAGGCCCTGGCCCACTTCCGGCACTTCCAGCTTGAACAGTTCGATCATGAATTCCGGCGCGGCGCGGCTGATGAACAGCTGCGGGCCACGCGGCTCCGAACGCACTTCGGCCAGATAGCCGCGCACGCGATCGCCGGCGCGCAGCACGTCGCGCGGAATGCCCTTGTCCTTGGGGATGAAGGCCTCGGCGTTGCCGCCCAGGTCCACGTAGATGTTGCCGCGCTCGGCGCGCTTGACCACGCCGGTGACCAGTTCGCCGACGCGATCCTTCCATGCGTCCACCACCTGCTGCCGCTCGGCCTCGCGCACGCGCTGCACGATCACCTGCTTGGCGGCCTGCGCGGCGATGCGGCCGAAGTCCGGATTCTCGATCTGCTCTTCGATGTAGTCGCCGACGTCCACGCCCTCGGCCTCGTCGACCGCGTCCATCAGGCGGATCTGCCGGTCGGGCGATTCCATCACCACGTCGTCAGCCACCACTTCCCAACGGCGGTAGGTTTCGTAATTGCCATCCTTGTGGTCGATGGTGACGCGCGTCAGCACGTCCTGGTCGGGGTAGCGCTTCTTCGCCGCCGACGCCAATGCGGCCTCGATCGCGTCGAAGATCACTTCGCGCGGCACGCCCTTTTCGTTGGCCACCGCGTCGACTACCAGCAACAGTTCCTTGCTCATTCTTTCGCTCCGCGCGCAGCCTCGTCGGCCGCCGGTTCGTTGGATGGTTTCTTATTGGATTTTGCGTTCTTGCCGGCCGGCTTCGGACCCTTGCCCGGCTTGGTCGGGGCCAGGCCCAACGCGGCCCAGTCGGGCATGATCCGCGCCTTGTCGATGTTGTCGAAGTCCACTGCCAGTTCGGCGCCGTCGACCTCGAAGGTGATCCGGCCGGCATCCGCGTCGGCCTGCACGATGCGCCCCTGCAGGCGCCGACGGCCCTGCTGCGGCAACTTCAACACCACCTTGGCCGATTCGCCCAGGTGGCGGGAAAACTGTTCGGCGCTGAACAGCGGCCGGTCCACGCCCGGCGAGGACACTTCCAGCGTGTAGTTGCCGCTGATCGGGTCTTCCACGTCCAGTTGCGCCGAGACCTCGCGGCTGACCCGCTCGCAATCGTCGATGTTGACGATGCGCTCGGGCTGCTCTGCCAGCGGCACGTCGATATACAGGCGCAGCGTGGCGCCGCCGGGGGCCGGCAGATATTCGGCGCCCAGCAGTTCCAAACCCAACGCGTCCACGGTCGGGCCCAGCAACGTCGCGATTTCGTTTGCCTTGTCGCTCACAGCCTGCCTTGCATCTGAAGGGTTGAAGAGTCGGTTGCGTGATATTTCCCGGACCCCGGAAACGACAAAGGGCCCTCTGGGCCCCTTGTCCGGTACGACTCCGGTCACGCTGGATTCCGGTTGCGACGACGGGAACATGCGTCATCGCGAAGCCCAAACTTCCCTGCCGCAGACAACCGATGGACTGGTTGCCGCTGCAGACAAATATGGTAGCGGGGGCAGGATTTGAACCTGCGACCTTCGGGTTATGAGCCCGACGAGCTGCCAGACTGCTCCACCCCGCAGCAGAAGCGGAATTATGAAGAATCAGTGCGTCAATTGCAAGCCCTGATTTTCATCTCGATGCGGTAGCGACGCTGCCGTTCGAAGGACGCCATGATAACCGCACGCGATGGAAAACGAAACACCAATCGCATCGCCGAATGCAAAAAAGCCAACGCCGCCTTACGGCGGCGTTGGCGTAAAACAGCGGGAAAACCGCCCTTTCGCGATCAGGCCAGGTGCGCGAAGGCGCGCTGGCACCACGCCATCAGCGGGCTCCAGGCCAGGCCGAAGGCCAGCAGGCCGAGCGCGTTGACGCCCAGCGCCACACTCAGCACGCGGTCGTCGTTGGCCGGCAGCGGCGTGCCGACCGGCTCGTCGAAGTACATCACCTTGATCACGCGCAGGTAGTAGAAGGCACCGATCACCGCGCACAGCACCGACAGCACGGCCAGGCCGGTCCACCACAGGTTCTGGTCGGGCACTGCGACCACCGCGCCCAGCACCGCCAGCTTGGCCCAGAAGCCCAGGAACGGCGGCACGCCGGCCAGCGAGGCCATGATGCACAGCACCAGCAACGCCATCCATGGGTTGCGCGCGTTCAGGCCCTTGAAGTCGTCGATGTTCTCGGCTTCGAAGCCCTTGCGCGACAGCGCGATGATCGCGCCGAACGAAGCCGTGGACATCACCGCATAGCAGATCGCGTAGAACAGCGCCGCCGCATAGCCGCGCTCGCCGCCACCGGCCACGCCCAGCAGCAGGAAGCCGATGTGCGAGACAGTGGAGTACGCCAGCATGCGCTTGAGGTTGCTCTGCGCCACTGCCATCAGGTTGCCGACCACCAGCGACAGCGCCGCCAGGCCGCCGATGACCCAGTGCCACTGCGCCGCCAGCGGGCCCACGCCCACTTCCAGCAGGCGGTAGGCCATGCCGAACGCAGCCAGCTTGGACGCCGAGCTGATGAACAGCGCGATCGGCGCCGGGGCGCCCTGGTAGACGTCCGGCAGCCACATGTGGAACGGCGCGGCGCCGAGCTTGAAGGCGACGCCGGCGATCATGAACACCGTACCGGTGAGCAGCAGCATGTGCTCGCGGCCGTTGCCGATCGCTTCGTGGATGCCGCTCAGGCTCAGCGTGCCGGTGGCACCGTAGATCAGCGACATGCCGTACAGCAGCAGGCCGGAGGCCAGCGAACCGAGCACGATGTACTTCATCGCCGCTTCGGTGGCCATGCCGTTGTCGCGGTTGGAGGCGACCAGTGCGTAGGAGCACAGCGCCAGCAGTTCCAGGCCCAGGTAGACCATCAGCAGGCTGCCGGCCGAGACCAGGATCATCATGCCGACCGTGGCGAACAGCACCAGCACCGGGATCTCGCCCTGGTACAGCTTGCGCTCGCGCAGGTAGCTCCAGCCATAGATCAGGGTCAGCGCGCTGAGGCCGACGATCACCGTCTTCATCACGTCGGCGGCGGCGTCGCGCACGAACATGCCGTTGAACACCTCGCCCTGCCCGCCCACGCCGGCCAGCAGCATCGCGAACACCGCGACCAGGATCGCCACCGAGACGATGTGGGTCCAGGCCTTGTTGCGCTCGCTGATGAACAGATCGAGCATCAGCAGGAAGAAGGCACCGGCCGTCAGCACCAGCTCGGGCAGCAGGGGCGGCAGGTCGACGGTGGTCAGAGGCAGCAGCGCAGGGGTGGTCATCATCAAATCTCTGGAATCAATACGCTCGACGGCCGCTTACAGCTTGCTGGTGGCGATCTGCGCCGCCAGCTTCGCGATCGAGGGCTCCATCAGGTCGGTCAAGGGCTTCGGATACAGGCCCAGGGCCAGCACGCCGAGCGCGAACACGCCCAGCACCAGCGCCTCACGGCCGTTGATGTCCTTCAGCTCGGCGACGTGCGCATTGGCGACTTCGCCGAAGAACACGCGCTTGTACAGCCACAGGGTGTAGGCGGCGGTGATCACCAGGGTGGTCGCCGCGCCGAAGGCCAGCAGCGGATGCGCCTGGAAGCTGGCCATGATGACCATGAACTCGCCGACGAAGCCGCTGGTGCCCGGCAGGCCCGCATTGGCCATGAAGAACAGCATCGCGAAGGTCGCGAACCACGGCATCACGTTGACCACGCCGCCGTAGTCGGCGATGCGGCGGGTGTGCATGCGGTCGTACAGCACGCCGACGCAGGAGAACATGGCGCCGGACACGAAGCCGTGCGAGATCATCTGCACCATCGCGCCCTGCAGGCCCAGCCGGGCCGCATCGGTGCTGCCGAAGCCGACCAGGGCGAAGGCGACGAAGGTGCCGAGGGTGACGAAGCCCATGTGCGCGATCGACGAATAGGCGATCAGCTTCTTCATGTCGTCCTGGACCAGCGCGACCAGGCCGACGTAGATCACCGCGATCAGCGACAGCGCGATCACCAGCCACGCCCACTCGTTGCTGGCGTCGGGCAGGATCGGCAGGTTGAAGCGCAGGAAACCGTAACCGCCGATCTTCAGCGCGATCGCCGCCAGGATCACCGAACCGGCGGTCGGCGCTTCCACGTGCGCGTCCGGCAGCCAGGTGTGCACCGGGAACATCGGCACCTTGACCGCGAAGGCGATCAGGAAGGCGAAGAACAGCCAGGTCTGTTCCTTGGAGGTCAGCGACAGCTGGTACAGGTCGGCGAGCTGGAAGCTGCCGCCCTTCAGGTACAGGTAGATCAACCCGACCAGCATCAGCACCGAGCCGAGGAAGGTGTACAGGAAGAACTTGACCGCGGCGTAGATGCGGCGCGGGCCGCCCCAGATGCCGATGATCAGGAACATCGGGATCAGCATCGCCTCGAAGAACACGTAGAACAGCATCGCGTCGGTGGCGGAGAAGATGCCGACGGTGACGCCTTCCAGGATCAGGAACGCGGCCACGTACTGGTTGACGCGCTTGTCGATCGAGGTCCACGCGCCGATCAGCGCCAGCACCGTGACCAGCGTGGTCAGCACGATCAGCGCCACCGCGATGCCATCGGCGCCGAGGTTGTAGCCGATGTCGTACGCCGGGATCCAGGCGTGGGTCTCGACGAACTGCAGCGCGTCGCTGGCGTAGTCGAAACCGGTGAGCAGCGGCAGGCTGAGCACGAAGGTCAGCAACGCCACCAGCAGCGACGCCCAGCGCGCCGCACGCGCATCACGCAGGGCGAGCACCAGGGCGCCGCCGATGATCGGCAGCCAGATCAGGATGGAGAGTAGAGGCCAGTTCGACACGTGTTCTTATTCCGTACAGGTCAACGCCAGAAATGCATCAGCACGCCCAGCAGGGCAATGAGACCGACGATCATCGCGAAGGCGTAGTGATAGAGGAAACCGGATTGCGTGCGACGCAGCAGGTTGGCCGCCAGGTCGATCACGCGTGCGGTGCCGTTGACCATGACGCCGTCCACGACATGCGTATCCACCGCGCGCGACACCTTGCCCAGGCGCACGCCGCCGCCGGCGAAACCGCCGATCCAGAGCTTGTCGAAACCGTACTTGTTCTCAAGGATCCACACCGGCACCGAGAAGGTCTTGCGCGCCTTCGCCGCCAGTTCCGGCTTCCACAGGTACAGGATCCAGGCCAGGGCGAAACCGGCCAGGGTGAGGAAGAACGGCGGTTGGGTCAGGCCGTGCAAGGCGAACGCGACCGGGCCATGGAACTCCTCGGCCAGCGCGCCGACGGTGTCGCGTGCCGGATCGTAGAAATCGACGATGCCGGTGAAGAAGCTGACCGCCTGGCCCTTGATCGCCGCCGCGGCATGGTGCCCTGCCCAGTCGGTACCGAACAGCATCGGGCCGATGGTGAAGAAGCCGATCGCGATCGACGGGATCGCCAGCAGGATCAGCGGCACCGTCACCACCCACGGCGACTCGTGCGGTTCGTGCGCGCCATGATGACCGTGGTGGTCGTCATGCGCATGCGCGTCGTGCGCATCGTGTGCGTGGGATTGCGCCTCTGCATCGGTGTGGGCGCTGTCGTGGTGGGCGTGCACGTCGTGCGCATGCGCATCGCGGAAGCGCTCCTGGCCGTGGAAGGTCAGGAACAGCAAGCGGAAGCTGTAGAAGCTGGTAATCAGCACGCCGCCCAGCACGGCCCAGTAGCCGTAGCTGGCGATGCTCCAGAACGGCGCACCCTCGGCGTGGTGCTGGGCCGCCTCGATGATGGTGTCCTTGGAATAGAAGCCGGCAAAGAAGGGGGTGCCGACCAGCGCCAGGGTGCCGATCACGCTGGTCCAGTAGGTGATCGGCATGTACTTGCGCAGGCCGCCCATCTTGCGCATGTCCTGCTCGTGGTGCATGCCGATGATCACCGAGCCGGCCGCCAGGAACAGCAGCGCCTTGAAGAAGGCGTGGGTCATCAGGTGGAACACCGCCGCCGAGTACGCCGACACGCCCAGCGCCACGGTCATGTAGCCCAGCTGCGACAACGTCGAGTAGGCGACCACGCGCTTGATGTCGTTCTGCACGATGCCGATCAGGCCGGTGAAGAACGCGGTGGTGGCACCGATGAACAGCACGAAGTTCAGCGCGGTCTGCGACAACTCGAACAGCGGCGACATGCGCGCCACCATGAAGATGCCGGCGGTGACCATGGTCGCGGCATGGATCAGCGCCGAGATCGGGGTCGGGCCTTCCATCGAGTCCGGCAGCCACACATGCAGCGGCACCTGCGCCGACTTGCCCATGGCGCCGATGAACAGGCACACGCAGATGATGGTGGAGACGTTCCAGGCATGGCCCTGGAACAGCTGCACCTGAGCCAGGCCGCCGGCGGCGTCGCTGCCCAGCACCGCGGTGGCGTTGGCGAACACGCTGGCGTAGTCCAGCGTGCCGAACCACAGCAGCACGCCGGCGATGCCGAGGATGAAGCCGAAATCGCCGACGCGGTTGACCAGGAACGCCTTCATGTTGGCGAACACCGCGGTCGGGCGCTTGAACCAGAACCCGATCAGCAGGTACGACACCAAGCCCACCGCTTCCCAGCCGAAGAACAGCTGCAGGAAGTTGTTGCTCATCACCAGGCTCAGCATCGAGAAGGTGAACAGCGAGATGTAGCTGAAGAAGCGCTGGTAGCCCGGATCGTCGGCCATGTAGCCGATGGTGTAGATGTGCACCAGCAGCGACACGAAGGTCACCACCACCATCATCATCGCGGTCAGGCGATCGACCATGAAGCCGACGTGGGCCGAATAGTGGCCGACCTCGAAGAAGGTGTAGAGGTTCTGGTTGAACGGCGAGGCGCCCTGCCCGACCAACTGGTACAGGGTCCAGCACGACAGCGCGCAACTGACCGCCACGCCGAGGATGGTGGCGAACTGTGCGCCCTTGCGACCGACCTGACGGCCGAACAGGCCGGCGATGATGCTGCCGACCAGCGGGGCCAGCACCACCGCGATCAGCAGACTCTTGGAGAGCGTAATTTCCATCTGCAGGTCAGCCCTTCAGCGAATCGACTTCGGCCACGTTGATCGTGTGGCGGGTACGGAACAGCGTCACCAGGATCGCGAGGCCGATGGCGGCTTCGGCCGCGGCCACGGTCAGGATGAAGAACACGAACAACTGGCCGGCGGCGTCGCCAAGCTCGCGCGAGAAGGCGACGAAGTTGATGTTGACCGACAACAGCATCAGCTCGATCGACATCAGCAGCACGATGACGTTCTTGCGGTTGAGGAAGATGCCGGCCAGGGCGATGCAGAACAGCACCGCGCCGAGCGCCAGCAGATGGCCTAGGGAGATCATGGCTGGCCCTCCTGCGATGCCGGCGGAGTGTGGAGCGTGGGCTTTTCGGCGTCCATCTTGACGATGCGCAGGCGGTCGCTGGCCTTGACCCGCGACTGCTCGCCCGGGTTCTGGGTCTTGATGCCGGTGCGCTTGCGCAGCGTCAGCATCACCGCAGCGACGACCGCCACGGTCAGGATGATCGCGGCGAACTCGAACGGCAGCAGGAACTGGGTGAACAGGGTCTTGGCCAGCCAGGTGATGTTGGAGGTGTCGGCGGCCTGGGCCGCGGCGTTGTCGGCCGGGAACGGCGCCGCACTGCGCGCCTTCACGCCGATCAGGGTGACCATCTGCACCAGCATCGCCACCGCGACCACCAGGCCGACCGGCAGGTAGCGCACCCAGCCTTCGCGCATGCGGGCGGTGTCGATGTCCAGCATCATCACCACGAACAGGAACAGCACCATCACCGCGCCGACGTAGACCAGCACCAGGGTCACGCCGAGGAATTCGGCGCCCACCAGCAGCCACACGCAGGCGATGGAGAAGAACGTCAGGATCAGGCACAGCACCGCGTACACGGGGTTGCGCACGCTGATCACCGCGCCGGCGGCGACCGCGGCGATGGTGGCGAAGATCCAGAAAGCGATATTGACCCAATCCATTTCGGAACCTCAGCGGAAGGGAGCGTCGGCAGCACGGCGCTCGGCGATCTCGGCCTCGAGCCGGTCTCCGATCGCCAGCAACTGCGGCTTGGTGACGATGTTCTCGCCGCGCTTCTCGAAGTGGTACTCCAGCACCTGGGTCTCCACGATCGAATCCACCGGGCAGCTTTCCTCGCAGAAGCCGCAGTAGATGCACTTGAACAGGTCGATGTCGTAGCGGGTGGTGCGGCGGGTGCCGTCCTCGCGCTTGGTCGAGTCGATGGTGATCGCCAGCGCCGGGCACACCGCCTCGCACAGCTTGCAGGCGATGCAACGCTCTTCGCCGTTGGGATAGCGGCGCAGCGCGTGCAGGCCGCGGAAGCGCGGCGACTGCGGGAACTTCTCCATCGGGTACAGCACGGTGTACTTGGGACGGAACGTGTACTTCAAGGTCAGCCACAGGCCGCCGAGCAGCTCGAGCAGCAACAGGCTCTTGAAGTAATGGGTGACTTTATTCATCGCTTACACACCCCTGTGGATCACACCGTAGAACACCATCAATGCCGTCACCGCGATCCACACGATCGTCAACGGAATGAACACCTTCCAGCCCAGGCGCATGATCTGGTCGTAGCGGTAGCGCGGGAAGCTGGCGCGGAACCAGATGTACGCGCTGGCGAAGAACAGCACCTTCATCAGCAGCCACGGCCAGCCGCCGGTCCAGATCCAGTTGACCCACGGCGACACGTCCGCGGTGACCCAGCCCTGGATCGGGCTCAGCCAGCCGCCCAGGAAGAAGATCGAGACCAGGAAGCTGACCAGGATCATGTTGGCGTATTCGGCCAGGAAGAACAGCGCGAACGCACCGCCCGAATACTCGACCATGTGGCCGGCGACGATTTCCGACTCGCCTTCGACCACGTCGAACGGCGCGCGGTTGGTCTCGGCCACGCCGGACACCCAGTACACGATGAACAGTGGGAACAGCGGGATCAGGAACCAGCTGAAGAACCCGGAGCTGCCGGCCTGCGCCTGCACGATCGTGCTCAGGTTCAGGCTGCCGGCGGCGATCATCACACCGACCAGGGCGAAGCCCATCGCGATCTCGTAGCTGACCACCTGCGCCGCCGAGCGCATCGCGCCGAGGAAGGCGTACTTGGAGTTGGACGCCCAGCCGGCGAGGATGATGCCGTACACGCCCAGCGAGGTCATCGCCAGCAGGTACAGCAGGCCGGCGTTGGCGTTGGACAGCACCAGCTTGGCGTCGAACGGCACCACCGCCCAGGCGGCGAAGGCCGGCGCCAGGGTGATCAGCGGCGCGATCACGAACATCGCCTTGTGCGAGCTGCTGGGCTGGATGATTTCCTTGAACAGCAGCTTGAAGACATCGGCGAAGGCCTGGAAGATGCCCATGCCCACGTACATCGGCCCGTGGCGCACGTGCATCCAGCCGATCAGCTTGCGCTCCCAGACCACGTAGAACGCCACCGAGATGATCACCGGCATGGCGATCAGCAGGATCTTCAGCACGATCCACAGGACCACGCCGAGGGCGCCCAGGCCGAGGAACCACTGGTGCAGCGGGTCGACCACGTTCAACAGCATCTCGTTCATGCAGCCACCACCGTCACCCGACCGGCGCCCAGCGGCGCGGTCGCGCCGTGGCCCGTTTCGATCCAGGCCGCGCCCGGCGCGACCCGCTTGTCCGTCGCCAGCGGCAACGTGGCGCTACCCGCCGCGGTGCCGACCTTGACCATCTGTCCGTCGCTCAGGCCCAAGCGCGCCGCCTCGTCCGGATGCAGCGCAATGCTCGGCGCGCGGTTCAGCGGGTGCTGCTGCAGCGCCTGCGCGCGGCGCACCACCGCATCGGTGCGGTAGATCGCCGGACTGGCGGCCAGTTCCAGGCCCTCGTCCTGGCGCGCCGGCTGCGCCGAGCTTGCCGCGGCGACTTCGCGCGGCTGCAGGCCATCGCGCAGCCCGGCCAGGTCGATGAACTCGAAGCCCTGCAGGCCCAGCTCGCCGCCGAGCGCGCGCAGCACGCGCCAGCCCTCGCGGGCCTCGCCCGGCAGCTTGCCACCGGCGCGGGTGCGCTGGTCGCTGCCGTTGAGGTTGGTCAGCGTCGCCTCGATTTCCGGCAGCGCGCCGATCGGCAGGATCACGTCGGCCACGTCGCGGGTGGAAGCGCAGGCGAAATGGCTGAACGCCACCACCTTGGCGCCGGCCAGCGCGCTGCGCGCGGCGGCGGCGTCGGCGAAGTCCAGCCCCGGCTCCAAGCCGTACAGCACGTAGGCGCTGCGCGGTTCGGCCAGCATCGCCGCGGCGTTGCGGCCGCGCGGCAACACGCCGTAGCGCGACAAGCCGAGCGCGTTGGCGCCCTGCGGGATGCGGCACAGCGCCGCGCCGGTGGCGGCGGCGAAGTCGCGCGCAGCCGCACGCAGCGCGGCGGCCTGCGGATGGTTCTCCACCAGCGCGCCGACGATCAGCACCGCACGGCCGGCACCCTGCACCGCTTCGCGCAGCGCGCCATCGGCCAGCGCTTCGGCGAACTTCGACGGCGCCACGATCTGGCGGCCGGCCTGGTCGAAGGCCACGTCGAAATCGACCGGATTGATCGAATACACCTTGGTCTGGCGCTGCATCCGCGCCTTGCGCAGGCGTGCATGCAGCAGCGGCAGTTCATGGCGCAGGTTGCTGCCCAGGATCACCACCACGTCGGCCTGCTCGATCTCCGCCAGCGGCAGCGCGAACGGCTCGGCCAGCGCGGCATCGGAGAAGTCGCGGTTGTACACGCGGTGATCGAGGTTGCCGCTGTCCAGGCCCTCGGCCAGGCGCGCCAGCAGCGCGCCCTCCTCGTTGGAGGTGGACGGATGCGCGAGCACGCCCAGCGCGTCGCCACGGTTGGCCTTGAGGATCTCGCTCGCAGCGGACAGCCCTTCGGCCCACGACACCTCGCGCCACTGCCCGTCGACCTTGCGCATCGGCCGCAGGGCGCGGTCCTCGGCGTACAGGCCCTGGTGCGAGTAGCGGTCGCGGTCGGACAGCCAGCACTCGTTGACCGCTTCGTTGTCGCGCGGCACGGTGCGCAGCACTTCGCCGCGGCGCACGTGCAGGAACAGGTTGGAGCCCATCGCGTCGTGGTAGCCCAGCGACTCGCGCGCCACCAGTTCCCAGGGGCGCGCACGGAACTGGAACACCTTGTTGGTCAGCGCGCCCACCGGGCACACGTCGACCACGTTGCCGGACAGCTCGGTGGTCAGCGGCTTGCCGTCGTAGGTGCCGATCTGCAGGTTTTCGCCGCGGTACATGCCGCCCAGCTCGTAGGTGCCGGCGATGTCAGCGGTGAAGCGCACGCAGCGCGTGCACTGGATGCAGCGGGTCATCTCGGTGGCGACCAGCGGCCCGATGTCCTCGTCCGGCACCACGCGCTTGCGCTCGTTGAAGCGGCTGACCGAGCGGCCATAGCCCAGCGAGACGTCCTGCAACTCGCACTCGCCGCCCTGATCGCAGATCGGGCAGTCCAGCGGATGGTTGATCAGCAGGAATTCCATGACGCTGCGCTGGTACTTCAGCGCCTTGTCGCTGCGGGTCTGCACCTTCATGCCGTCCATGACCGGCGTGGCGCAGGCCGGCGACGGCTTGGGCGACTTCTCGACGTCGACCAGGCACATGCGGCAGTTGGCCGCGATCGGCAGCTTCTCGTGGTAGCAGAAGCGCGGGATCGGAATGCCGGCCTTGTCGGCGGCCTGGATGATCATCGAGCCCTTCGGCACGACCAGCGACTGGCCGTCGATCTCGACGGTCACATGGCCTTCCGGCACGACCGCGGGGGTCGCGCCGGGATTGTTGGGTTGCGCGCTCATGCGGCGGCTGCCTCCACCTTCTTGCCGTCAACCATCGAATGACCGTTGACGATGTAGTACTCGAATTCGTCCCAGAACTGGCGCAGGAAGCCCTGGATCGGCCAGGCCGCCGCCTCGCCGAAGGCGCAGATGGTGTGGCCTTCGATCTGCCCGGCGACGGTGCGCAGCTGGTGCAGGTCTTCCATCGTCGCCTTGCCGGCGACGATGCGCTCCAGCACGCGGTGCATCCAGCCGGTGCCTTCGCGGCACGGGGTGCACTGGCCGCAGGACTCCTTGTGGAAGAACTGCGAGATGCGGCAGGCGAACTTCACGCAGCAGACGCTGTCGTCCAGCACCACGATCGCGCCAGAACCCAGGCCGGTGCCCAGCGCGCGCAGCGTGTCGTAGTCCATCTGCAGGCCCTTGAGCTGCTCGGCCTTCAGCACCGGCATCGACACGCCGCCCGGGATCGCGCCCTTGAGGGTGCGGCCCGGCTTCAGCCCGCCGGCCATCTCCAGCAGTTCGTCGAAGGTGGTGCCCAGCGGCACCTCGAAGTTGCCGCCCTTCTGCACGCAGCCGGAGACCGAAAAGATCTTCGGGCCGCCGTTCTTGGTCTTGCTCAGCCCCAGGAACCATTCCGGGCCGTTGCGGATGATCGCCGGCACCGAGGCGTAGGTCTCGGTGTTGTTGATCGTCGACGGCTTGCCGTACAGGCCGAAGTTGGCCGGAAACGGCGGCTTGTAGCGCGGCTGGCCCTTCTTGCCTTCCAGCGACTCCATCAGCGCGGTCTCTTCGCCGCAGATGTAGGCACCGGCGCCCAGCGCGCCGTAGATGTCGATGTCGATGCCGCTGCCGAGGATGTCCTTGCCCAGCCAGCCATTGGCGTAGGCATCGGCCAGGGCCTGCTCGAAGTTCTCGAACGGCTCGTGGTGGAACTCGCCGCGCAGGTAGTTGTAGCCCACGGTGGAGCCAGTGGCGTAGCAGGCGATGGCCATGCCCTCCACCACCGAATGCGGGTTGTAGCGCAGGATGTCGCGGTCCTTGCAGGTGCCGGGCTCGGACTCGTCCGAGTTGCACAGGATGTACTTCTGCGGCGCACCCTTGGGCATGAACGACCACTTCAGGCCGGTCGGGAAACCTGCGCCGCCGCGGCCGCGCAGGTTCGACTGCTTGACCATCTCGATCACCTGCTCCGGCGGGATCTTCTCTTCGAGGATCTTGCGCAGCGCAGCGTAGCCACCGGTCTTCAGGTAGCTTTCGTAGGACCACGGGGTGTCGTAGTGCAGCGTGGTGTACACCACCTGGTGCGGCTGCGGCGCGGGGCCGACCGGACCGGTGGGAGCGTGGGGATGCTGTGCCATTGCCGTTACTCCAACCCGTCCAGCAATTCGTCGACCTTGTCCTTGGTCAGATGCTCGTGGTAGTGGCCGTTGATGACCATCATCGGCGCGCCGGCGCAACCGGCCAGGCATTCTTCCTCGCGCTTGAGGTAGACGCGACCGTCGGCGGTGGACTGGCCCAGCTTGCAGCCGAGCTTCTTCTCGGCGTGCGCGACCAGGTCCTCGGCACCGTTGAGCCAGCAGCTGATGTTGGTGCAGAACGCGACGTTGTTGCGGCCGACCTTCTCGGTCTCGAACATCGAGTAGAAGCTGGCGACCTCGTAGGCCCACACCGGCGGCAGTTCCAGGTACTTGGCCACGCCGGCGATCAACTCGTCGGTCAGCCAGCCCTGGTTCTGTTCCTGCGCCGCGTGCAAGCCCTGCAGCACCGCCGAGCGCTTGCGGTCCGGCGGGAACTTGGCCAGCCAGTGATCGATGTGCGCGCGCGTCTTGTCGCTCAGCACCACCATCGGATCGACGTCGCGCGCCGCTTCGAAATTACCTGTCGCCTTCATCGGTCGACCTCACCAAACACCAGATCATAGGTACCAATCATCGCCACCACGTCGGCCAGCATGTGGCCGCGCACGATCGCATCCATCGACGACAGATGGGCGAAGCCCGGCGCGCGCAGGTGCACGCGGAACGGCTTGTTGGCGCCGTCGGACATCAGGTAGCAGCCGAACTCGCCCTTCGGCGCTTCGACCGCGCAGTATGTCTCGCCGGCCGGCACGCAGTAGCCTTCGCTGAACAGCTTGAAGTGGTGGATCAGCGCTTCCATGTCGTCCTTCATGTCGGCGCGCTTGGGCGGCGCCACCTTGAAGTTCTCGACCATGACCGGGCCCGGGTTGGCCTTCAGCCACTGCACGCACTGCTTGATGATGCGGTTGGACTCGCGCATCTCGGCCACGCGCACCAGATAGCGGTCGTAGCAGTCGCCGTGGGTGCCGAGCGGAATGTCGAAATCGACGCTGTCGTACTTGGCGTACGGCTGCTTCTTGCGCAGATCCCAGGCGATGCCCGAGCCGCGCAGCATCACCCCGGTCATGCCCCAGCCATAGGCCTGCTCCGGAGTGACCACGCCGATGCCGACGGTGCGCTGCTTCCAGATGCGGTTGTCGGTGAGCAGGGTCTCGTACTCGTCGACGCGGCCCGGGAAGGTGTTGGTGAAGTCTTCCAGGAAGTCGAGCATCGAGCCTTCGCGCGCGGCATTGAGCCGCTTCAGCGCATTGCCCTTGTGCCAGCGCGACTCCTGGTATTTCGGCATGCGGTCCGGCAGGTCGCGGTAGACGCCGCCCGGACGGTAGTAGGTCGCGTGCATGCGCGCGCCCGACACCGCCTCGTACACATCCATCAGCTCTTCGCGCTCGCGGAACGCGTACAGCATCACCGCCATCGCGCCCAGATCCAGGCCGTTGGAGCCGACCCACATCAGGTGGTTCAGGATGCGGGTGATTTCGTCGAACATGGTGCGGATGTACTGCGCACGCTCCGGCGCCTCGATCCCCATCAGGGTCTCGATCGCGCGCACGTAGGCGTGCTCGTTGCACATCATCGACACGTAGTCCAAGCGATCCATGTAGCCGATCGACTGGTTGAACGGTTTGGACTCGGCCAGCTTCTCGGTGCCAC
The DNA here is from genome assembly GCF_014199735.1 of Xanthomonas sp. 3307. Lineage (NCBI taxonomy): Bacteria > Pseudomonadati > Pseudomonadota > Gammaproteobacteria > Lysobacterales > Lysobacteraceae > Xanthomonas > Xanthomonas sp. 3307. The sequence goes on from NZ_JACHOG010000001.1 coordinate 534,230, forward strand.
GGTGCAGCAGGCCGATGTGCGGATCGGCGCGGACCACGGTCTCGCCATCCATCTCCAGGATCAGGCGCAGCACGCCGTGCGCGGCCGGATGCTGCGGGCCGAAGTTCATCGTGTAGTTGCGGATCTCCTGCTTGGCTTCTGCAGGATTGCTGGCGAACCCGTCGTGCGCCTGGTGGTACTCGCTCACTTGGCGGACTCCTTCTGTGCTTCGCCCGCCGCGGTCTGGTAGCGCGCATCGTCGCGGATCACGCGCGGCACGCCCACACGCGGCTCCACCGAGGTCACCGGCTCGTAGATCACGCGCTGCTTCTCTTCGTCGTAGCGCACTTCGACGTTGCCGATCAGCGGGAAATCCTTGCGGAACGGATGACCGACGAAGCCGTAGTCGGTGAGGATGCGGCGCAGGTCCGGGTGACCGGAGAACACCACGCCGAACAGGTCGAACGCCTCGCGCTCGAACCAGTTCGCGCCCGGCCAGATGTCGGTGACCGAGGCCACCACCGGCAGGTCTTCGTTCGGCGCGTAGCAACGCACGCGCAGGCGCTGGTTGTGGCGGTAGGAGATCAGCTGCGCCAGCACCGCGTAGCGCTGCTGCGGGACCGGCAACGGCTGGGCGCCGCCGGCGGCCTCGCCACTGGGAAACTCGCCCCAGGCGAAACGGCCCACGGCCTTGCCTTCGACGCCGCGGCTGAAGCCGTGCGAGGACACGTCCGAGGTATCCCACTCGTCGCTGCCGTAGCCCAGGTAGTCCACGCCACACAGGTCGGACAGCTGTTCGAAACCGAACTCGTCGCGCAGCGCCAGGCAGGTGGCGTGCCAGGCGTCGGCCGGCACTTCCAGGGTGACTTCGCCGCGCGGAAGGGCCACGAAGACCTGGCTGCCGGGGAAACGGGCGCCGAGTCGGTCGCTAAAGGAAGATGCTTGCTCTGCCATGGGGGCTTGGCGTGCTCTCGAGGAAAGAGGAATCAGCGCGCGATGGTCTGGGTTCGCCAGATCTTCTTCTGCAACTGCAAGATGCCGTAGACCAGGGCCTCGGCGGTCGGCGGGCAACCGGGGACATAGACGTCCACCGGCACGATGCGGTCGCAACCGCGCACCACCGAATACGAGTAATGGTAGTAGCCGCCGCCGTTGGCGCAGCTGCCCATCGAGATGACCCACTTCGGATCCGGCATCTGGTCGTAGACCTTGCGCAGCGCCGGGGCCATCTTGTTGACCAGGGTGCCGGCGACGATCATCACGTCGGACTGGCGCGGCGACGGGCGGAACACCACGCCGTAGCGGTCCAGGTCCAGGCGCGCGGCGCCGGCGTGCATCATCTCGACCGCGCAGCAGGCCAGGCCGAAGGTCATCGGCCACATCGAGCCGGTGCGCGCCCAGTTCAGCAGCGCGTCGACGCTGGTGGTGACGTAGCCCTTTTCCAGCAGCGGGTTCTCGCCTTCGGGACGCAGGATGTCGTCCACCCGCCCTTCCGGGATCGGGTTGGTCATCAGGCGATCCAGGGTCTGAATCACTCCCATTCCAGCGCTCCCTTCTTCCACACGTAGACAAAACCGAGGAACAACATGCCGACGAACAGGCCCATGGTGACCAGGGAGCGAGCGCCCAGGTCCATGAACACCTGCGTCCACGGCACGATGAAGATGATTTCCAGATCGAAGACGATGAACTGGATGGCGATCAGGTAGTAGCGCACGTCGAACTTCATGCGCGCGTCCTCGAAGGCCTCGAAGCCGCACTCGTACGGCGAGAGCTTCTTCAGGTCGGGACGCCGGGGACCGAGGAAGCGCCCCACCAGCATCAGCGCGACGCCGATACCGGTGGCCACGATCAGAAACAGCAGGGTCGGCAAATATTCGGCCAGCACTCGCAATTCTCTCTTGCCTGTGCCCGCGCGCGTGCCGCGCAGGCATGGGATAGACGATTCTCCGGACAGAGGCGTGACGCCCTTGCGCAGAAACCGTAGCCAAACAATGGTGCCCAAGAGGGGACTCGAACCCCTACGACCTAAGTCGCTACCACCTCAAGGTAGTGCGTCTACCAATTCCGCCACCTGGGCTTGCGTAAAACCTGCGCGGCAATCCCGCCGCGCAGCATATTGTAACCGTCTTCAGTCTTTCTGCGACGGGGCAGGCGACTTTTGTTGCGCTTTTTCCGGCGCCTGCTGGGCAGCCGGGGCGGCGGCGGGCGCCGCCGGAGCCGCAGCGGCGGCCGACGGCGCCTGCGGGACCGACAACTCGCCGGCCGGCGCGGCCGGGGCCGGGGTGGCGGACTGCGACATCACGCCCAGGTTGGCGTCGGCCGGACGCGCACTGTGGCCGGCGTACCAGGCCATGAACAGGCTGATGGCGAAGAACACCACCGCCAGCCACTTGGTCGACTTGGACAGGAAGTTGGACGCGCCGCGCGATCCGAACACCGTGCCGGACGCGCCGGCGCCGAACCCGGAACCCGCCGCCGCACCGGCGCCGCGCTGCATCAGGATCAGCGCGATCATCGCGATCGCCACCAGCACGTAGACCACATTGAGGATGACCATCAGCATTTCGAAATCCGTCCGGACAGTACGACTTGGGGGACGAACGGCCGCCACCGGCAGCCGTTCGCTCAACAGGCGGCCGCCGCTCGCACGATGGCCAGAAATTCCGCAGCGACCAGCGAGGCGCCGCCTACCAGCCCGCCATCGACATCCGGCTGTGCGAACAGCTCGGCCGCGTTGTCGGGCTTGACGCTGCCGCCATACAGGATCGGCAACGAATCGGCGATTCTAGCATCGCGGGCCGCCACTTCGCCACGGATGAACGCATGCACCGCCTGCGCCTGCGCCGGGCTGGCGGTGCGGCCGGTGCCGATCGCCCAGACCGGCTCGTAGGCCACCACGGCCCGGGCGAAGCCTTCGGCACCGACCAGATCCAGCACCGGCGCCAGTTGCGCGGCGATGACCGCCTCGGTGCGCCCGGCTTCGCGCTGTTCCAGGGTCTCGCCCACGCACAGGATCGGGACCAGCCCGGCGTGCAGGGCGGCGGCGAACTTGCGCGCGACCAGTTCGCTGCTCTCCTGATGGTACTGGCGCCGCTCCGAATGCCCGACCAGGCCGTAGTCGGCGCCCACGTCGACCAGCATCGCCGCCGACACCTCGCCGGTATAGGCGCCCTTCTCGTTGCTGCTGACGTCCTGCGCGCCGAAGCGCAGCAGCCGGTCCTCGAAATGCTCAATCAGGTCGCCCAGGTACGGCAGCGGCGGCAAAATCACCACCTCCACCTCGTGCTCGGCCGCGTGCAGCCCGGCGACGATCTCCCGCACCAGGGCGGCAGCGAAGTGGCGGGTGCCATGCAACTTCCAGTTTCCGGCTACGATCTTGCGTCGCATCGGCGCATCTCCGGCGAAAAAGTGCCGAGAGGATAGCCGATGCGCCGCCAAGGGCAGGCATCGTCCCCGCCGCCCCGCCCTCCCCGCCGCCTGCTCCATGCCAGAGACCGCCATGCCCCACCTCCCCGGCTACGCCCTGATCACCGGCGCCTCCAGCGGCATCGGCCGCGAGATCGCCCGCGAATACGCCCGCCGCGGCGTGCCGCTGATCCTGACCGCGCGCCGCGAGGCACAGTTGCAGGCGCTGGCCGCCGAACTACGGCCGCAGGTGCCGGTGGAGGTACTGGTCGCCGACCTGGCCGATCCGGCCGCGCCGGCCGCACTGGTGGCCGAGATCGAACGGCGCGGGCTGGCGGTGCGGATCCTGGTCAACAACGCCGGCTACGGCGTGCCCGGCCGCTACATCGCCCAGGACTGGGCGGTGCACGCGGCGTTCCTGCAGGTGATGGTCGGCGCCGTGTGCGAACTGACCTGGCGGCTGCTGCCGGCGCTGCGCGCCAGCGGCCACGGCCGCATCCTCAATGTCGCCTCGTTCGCCGCCCTGGTCCCCGGCGCCGACGGCCACACCCTGTACGCGGCGGCGAAGAGCTTCATGCTGCGCTTCAGCGAATCGCTGGCCCTGGAGAACGCCGACCGCGGGGTCGGCGTCTGCGCGCTGTGCCCCGGCTTCACCTGGTCCGAGTTCCACGACGTCACCGGCAACCGCGAACAGATGAACGCGCTACCGCGCTGGATCTGGCTGCAGACCGCCGCGGTGGCCCGCGCCGGCATCGACGGCGCTGAACGCGGCAAGGTGCGGGTGGTCCCCGGCGCGGTCTACCGCGCCCTGCTCGGCCTGACCGCGCTACTGCCCAATGCCTTGTTGCTGCGGCTGATGGGTCGGGGCTCGGGACGGATCAGAAATGCTGGGATTGGGGATTAGGGATTCGGGATTGGCAAAAGCGGCGTACCCGCGATCTGCCACCCCGCGCGGGGTCCGCTTTTGCGAATCCCCAATCCCGACTCCCGAATCCCCGCCTCACTTCAGCTTGATTTCGCGCAACCGCTCTTCCAGATAGCCCTGCGCGGTGATCGGCTCGGGATAGCGGCTGGGGTTGTCGGTGCTGACGCAGGACGGCAGCACGTCGATCACGAAGTCCGGGTTCGGGTGCAGGAAGAACGGCACCGAGTAGCGCGGCTGGCGTGCCTGCTCGCCCGGCGGGTTGACCACGCGGTGGGTGGTCGAGGGATACACGTGGTTGGTCAGGCGCTGCAGCATGTCGCCGATGTTGACCACGATGGTGTCGGCGTCGGAGGTGAACGGCACCCACTCGCCCTGCTTGGACTTCACTTCCAGGCCGGCGGCGCTGGCGCCGACCAGCAGGGTGATCAGGTTGATGTCCTCATGGGCGCCGGCGCGCACGTTGGGGATGTCGTCGGCGGTGATCGGCGGGTAGTGGATCGGGCGCAGGATCGAGTTGCCCGAATCGGTCTTGTCGACGAAGTAGTGCTCGGGCAGGCCGATGTGCAGGGCCAGCGCCGACAGCACGCGCGCGCCGAGCTGGTCCAGCGCCTGGTACAGGCCGTAGCCGTGGGTGCGGAAGCCGGGCACCTCGCTCGGCCACAGGTTCGGCGGCATCACCGCGCGGTACGGGGAGTCGTCGGCGATCTCGCGGCCGATGTGCCAGAACTCCTTCAGGTCGAAATGCTTGGAGTCCTTGGCGGTCTCCACGCCGAAGGCGGTGTAGCCGCGCGCGCCGCCGCTGCCGGGCAGGTGGTACTGGCGCTTGGTCTCTTCGGGCAGGGCGAAGAACGCCTTGAACACGTCGTAGGCCGCGTCGATCTGCGCCTGGGCGATACCGTGGTTGCGGATGCCGGCGAAGCCCCACTCGCGGTAGGCCGCGCCCAGTTCGGCGACGAAGGCGTCGCGGTCGCGCGCACTGGAAGGATCGCTGAAGCGGGTGATGTCGAGGGTGGGAATGCGCGCAGTCATGGCAGGAACCGTCGTCTCATAAGAAGGGGACAAACGCCGCGCTCAGCGCAGCAGGCGATACAGCAGGTAGAACGTGACCGCCTTGGCGACGATCACGAAGAGGGCAATGGCGATCGACTCACGCCGCGTCACGGACCGCCTCGGCCAGCGCATCCAGGGTCTGCCGCATCAACGCGGCATCGTCGGCCTCGACCGTGACCCGCACCACCGGCTCGGTGCCGGAGGCGCGCAGGAAGGCACGCCCGCGCCCCTGCACCGCGGCCTGCGCCGCGGCCAGCGCGGCCTTCACGGTGGCGGCCTCGAGCGGGCGCACGCCCGGCTGCAGGCGCACGTTGACCGTCTGCTGCGGCACCTTCTGCAGCCCGGCCAGCGCCTGGCGCAGGGTCTGCCGCGAGCGCTTGAGCACTTCCAGCACCTGCAGCGCGCTGACGATGGCGTCGCCGGTGGTGGCGCGATCCAGGCACAGCATGTGCCCGGAGGCCTCGCCGCCGAGCACCCCGCCCTGTTCGACCAGCGCTTGGTGCACGTGGCGGTCGCCGACCTTGGCGCGCAGGAACGGCACCTGCAACGCGGCCAGCGCCCGTTCCAGGCCGTAGTTGGTCATCAGCGTACCGACCACCGGGCCGTGCAGGCGGCCACTGGCCTGCCAGCCGCAGGCCAGCACGTACAGCAGGCCGTCGCCGTCGACCGGGTTGCCCTGGTCGTCGGCCATCAGCACGCGGTCGCCGTCGCCGTCGAAGGCGATGCCCAGGTGCGCGCCATGGTCGCGCACGTTGGCGGCGAGGTTGTCGATGTGCATCGAACCGACGCCGGCGTTGATGTTGAGCCCGTCCGGCGCCGCGCCGATCGCGATCACCTCCGCACCCAGTTCGCGGAACAGCAGCGGCGCGATGTGGTAGGTCGCGCCGTGCGCGCAGTCCAGCACCAGCTTCAGCCCGCGCAGGTCGAAACCGCGCGGCACGCTGGCCTTGCAGAACTCGATGTAGCGGCCGATCGCCTCGCGCGCGCGCATCGCCTTGCCGAGGCGCTCGGACTCGACCGTGGCGAACGGCGCGTCCAGCGCGGCCTCGATCGCCTGCTCGGTGGCGTCGTCGAGCTTCTCGCCGTGGGCGGAAAAGAACTTGATGCCGTTGTCGTAGTGCGGATTGTGCGAGGCGCTGATGACGATGCCGGCATCGGCGCCGAGGGTGAGCGTGAGGAACGCCACCGCCGGGGTCGGCATCGGCCCGAGCAACTGCACGTTGGCGCCGGCCGCGACCAGCCCGGCCTCCAGCGCCGACTCGAACATGTAGCCGGAAATGCGCGTGTCCTTGCCGATCACCACGGTCGGCCGTGCGGTACCGCCGGCGACCAGCACGCGACCCAGCGCATTGCCCAGGCGCATCACGAAATCGGCGGAAATCGCGCCCTGCCCGACCCGGCCACGGATGCCGTCGGTGCCGAAGTATTTGCGTTGGCTCATCGGAACGGGATTCGGGATTCGGGATTCGGGATTCGTTCAACGCACGGGATCCGAGCGAACTCGGCGAACCGGGCACGCGCGGCGCCACGATTCCCGCATCCCGCATCCCGAATCCCGGCGCTGGTCATGCCAGCGCTTCCGTCTTCGCCGGGGTCGGCTGCCGCATCATCAGCGCCAGCAGTTCGGACAGGCGGTCGCGCAGTTCGCGGCGGTCGCAGATCTGGTCGATGGCGCCGTGCTCGAGCAGGAACTCCGAGCGCTGGAAGCCTTCCGGCAGGGTCTCGCGCACGGTCTGCTCGATCACCCGCGGGCCGGCGAAGCCGATCAGCGCGTACGGCTCGGCGATGTTGATGTCGCCGAGCATGGCGAAGCTGGCCGACACGCCACCGGTGGTGGGATGGGTCAGCACCGACACGTACGGCAGGCCGGCTTCGCGCAGGCGACCGAGCGCGGCCGAGGTCTTGGCCATCTGCATCAGCGAGAACAGGCCTTCCTGCATGCGCGCGCCGCCGCTGGCGGAGAAGCACACGAACGGCGCGCCGATCTTCAGCGCGGTCTCCGCGGCCAGGGCGAAACGCTCGCCGACCACCGAGCCCATCGAGCCGCCCATGAAGGCGAAATCGAACGAGGCCGCGACCAGCGGCTGGCCCTTGAGCAGGCCCTGCATCGCCACCAGCGCGTCGTATTCGCCGGTGCTCTTCTGCGAGGCCTTGATGCGCTCGCCGTACTTCTTCTGGTCCTTGAACTTGAGCGCGTCGGTCGGGCCCAGGCGCGCACCGATCTCGGTCGGCGCGGTGTCGGCGTCGAACAACGCAGCCAGGCGCGCGCGCGCGCGGATCGCCATGTGGTGGCCGCACTTCGGGCACACCTCTAGGTTCTCCTCCAGCTCCGGCCGGTACAGCACGGCGCTGCAGTTGGGGCACTTCTCCCACAAACCTTCAGGAACGCTGCGCTTCTTGCTGGGCGTGTTGTCGGTGCGAATGCCCGAAGGCATCAATTTGCTGAGCCAACTCATGCGATGTGACGATCCATTGGGCGGCCGCGAGAGCCGCAGAGGGGCGACAGTCTAACTCGGTCCCCCGCTGGCCTGCAGACGGTGGCGCATGGAGCGGCCAGGCCGGCAGGCATCGGCGCGGATCGCCAGCCGGGCGCCCTGTCGCGCCTCACCCACCGCGTGACCTGCGGCGTCGCCGCAGCCACCCTGGGCAGGCGACGACCGGACCGGACCAGCGGCCGTGTGCGCCATCCGAGCCGCCATGCGTGCGCCGCAGGATTCGCATGGACAGCGGGATGCGGCATCGCCGCAAACGCGAACGCCCGCGCAAGGCGGGCGTTCGCATACAGACCAGGCGTGGCTCAGCCCGCGTCCAGTGCCTGCCGCAGCGGCGTCAGGAACGCCAGGGCGGCGTCGCGCGCGGCCTGCGGACTGGTCGCCTCGGCCAGCGCCGCGACCAGCGCGCTGCCGACCACCACCCCGTCGGCGTCGACCGCCATGGCCTTGGCGCTGGCGGCGTCCTTGATGCCAAAGCCGGCCACAACCGGCACCGCGCAGCGCGCGCGCAGCTGGCGCAGGCGATCGCCGGCGGCGCGGGTATCCAGGCGGTCGGCGCCGGTCACGCCGGCGAAGCTGACGTAGTACAGATAACCACGCGCTGCATCGCACAACAGGTCGATGCGCGCATCGCTGGTGGTCGGCGAGGCCAGCACGATCAGGTCCAGCCCGGTCTCGGCGAAGATGGCCAGAGTTTCGGCCGATTCCTCCGGCGGCAGGTCGACCAGCAGCACGCCGTCCACGCCGGCAGCCACCGCTTCCTCGGCGAAGCGCGCCGTGCCGTGGATCTCGACCGGGTTGAGGTAGCCCATCAGCACCACCGGGGTGGTCGCGTCGTCGCGACGGAACGTGCTGACCGTCTCCAGCACGTAACGCAGGCCGGCGCCGCGCGCCAACGCGCGCTCGGAACTGCGCTGGATGGTCGGGCCGTCGGCCATCGGATCGGAGAACGGCACGCCCAGTTCGATCACGTCGGCGCCCGCCTCGACCAGCGCGTGCATCGCCGGCACGCTCGCCTCCAGCGACGGATCGCCGGCGGTGAGGAAGGGAATCAGGGCCTTGCGGCGTTGGGAATCGAGTCGGGCGAATGTATCGGCGATGCGGTTCATGTGGGACCTATGCGCCCATCTCCCGGAGGAAGAGGGGTTGTGGTGAGGGTAAGGAAACGTGAGTGCACGGGGCTGCGCCCGTACCCTCATCCGGCGCTTCGCGCCACCTTCTCCCGCAGGAGAAGGGCAAAGCGTTACAGCGTCAGCCCTTCGCGCGCGGCGATGGTGTGCACGTCCTTGTCGCCGCGGCCGGACAGGTTGCACAGCACCAGCGCGTCCTTGGGCAACTCGCGCGCCAGCTTGATCGACTGCGCCACGGCGTGGCTGGACTCCAGCGCGGCGAGGATGCCCTCGGTATGCGCCAGCAGGTGGAACGCCGCCAGCGCCTCGTCGTCGGTGATGCCCTGGTAGATGGCGCGGCCGCTGTCGGCCAGGAACGCGTGCTCCGGGCCCACGCCCGGGTAGTCCAGGCCGGCGGACACCGAATGGGTCTCGACGATCTGCCCGTCGTCGTCGCAGATCACGTAGGTGCGGTTGCCGTGCAGCACACCGGGACGGCCGGCGGCGATCGAGGCGGCATGGCGGCCGCTGCCGATGCCGTCGCCGGCGGCCTCGGCGCCGTAGATCTTCACCGCGGCGTCGTTGAGGAAGGCATGGAACAGGCCGATGGCGTTGCTGCCGCCGCCGACGCAGGCGCTGATCGCATCCGGCAGGCGGCCGTAGTCGCGCAGCATCTGCTCGCGCGCCTCGCGGCCGACGATGGCGTTGAAGTCGCGCACCATGCGAGGGTACGGATCGGGGCCGGCGACGGTGCCGATGATGTAGAAGGTGTCCTGCACGTTGGTCACCCAGTCGCGCATCGCCTCGTTGAGCGCGTCCTTGAGCGTGGCCGAGCCGGAATGCACCGGCACCACCGTGGCGCCGAGCAGCTTCATCCGGTAGACGTTGATCTTCTGCCGCTCGATGTCGGTGGCGCCCATGTACACCACGCATTCCAGGCCAAGCCGCGCGGCCACCGTGGCGCTGGCCACGCCGTGCTGGCCGGCGCCGGTCTCGGCGATGATGCGGGTCTTGCCCATGCGGCTGGCCAGCAGCGCCTGGCCGATGGTGTTGTTGATCTTGTGCGCGCCGGTGTGGTTCAGGTCCTCGCGCTTGAGCAGGATCTGCGCGCCGCCGACTTCGCGGCTGAGCCGCTCGGCGTGGTAGATCGGGCTGGGCCGGCCGACGTAGTGGGTCAGGTCCTTGTCGTAGGCGGCGATGAAGGCCGGATCCTGGCGCGCGGCGTCGTAGGCGGCGGCGAGTTCCTGCAGCGGGCCGATCAGGGTCTCGGCGACGAAACGACCGCCGTAGCGGCCGAAATGGCCGGCGGCGTCGGGATAGGCATGGAAGTCGCTGACGGGGACAGAGAACATGGCGCAACCGGGATCAACAGGACAGGCAAGCACTTTAGCGCACACGTTCTCGCAGAAAAACCGATAAAGTCTGCACTGATCCGTCAGGAAAACTCACATGACCAGCACGCGCCGCCTGCCCTCGCTCAACGCCATGCGCGCGTTCGAGGCCGCCGCGCGGCTGCGCAGCGTCGGCGCCGCGGCGGCGGAACTGCATGTCACCCACGGCGCGGTCAGCCGCCAGGTGCGGCTGCTGGAACAGGAACTGGGACTGCCGCTGCTGCAGCGCGACGGCCGCGGCATCCGCCCGACCGCCGCCGGCACGCGCCTGTGCGACGCCGCCGGCGCGGCGTTCGCACAGTTGCACGAGGCGGTGGCGGAGCTGCGCCGCCCGGCGCGCCCGGCCGCGCTGGTGCTGGGCTGTCCGGGCAGCATCCTGGCCCGCTGGATGATCCCGCGACTGCAGGCGCTGCAGCGCGACCTGCCAACGCTGACCCTGCACCTGTCCGCGCACGAGGGCGACTTCGCCGCCGACCTGGACGGCCTGGATGCCGCGCTGCTGCTGGGCCAGGCGCCGTGGCCGGCGGACTGGCAGGTCCGCGTACTGGCGCCGGAGCGGATCGGCCCGGTGCTCAGCCCCACCCTGCCGCAGGCACCGGCACTGGCCACGGCCGCGCCGGCGGCGCTGCAGGAACTGCCACTGCTGCATACGGTGTCGCGGCCGCAGGCGTGGCCGGCCTGGGCCGAGGCGCAGGGACTGGCACCGGCGCAATTGCGCTACGGCACCGGCTTCGAGCACCTGTACTACCTGCTGGAAGCGGCGCTGGCGGGGATCGGCGTGGCGATCGCGCCGCAACCGCTGGTCGCCGATGATCTGGCCAATGGCCGCCTACTGGCGCCTTGGGGTTTCGTCGAAACCGGCGGACAGTGGGCGCTGTGCACGCGCCGCGATGTCGAGGATCGGCGGGTCGACGCGCTGGCACAGTGGCTGACGCAGGAACTGCAGCGCTGACGTCGCCGCAGCGCAGGCCGCGTCGCCACAGCCTGCCAACCTTTCAGCCGCGACGTGGCGACGCGCTCAGCAGTTGGTGTTCAACTCGTGACAGTCGGCGCGGCGCACTTCCTCGACGAACTTGCGCATCTTGTGGCCGTCCTTGATCCCGGGCTGGCTTTCGATGCCGCTGGACACGTCCACGCCCCACGGCAGGGTGCCGATGATCGCGTCGAACACGTTGTCGCCAGTGATGCCGCCGGCGAGCAGGAACGGCCGGTGCAGGCCGGTCGGCAAACGCGACCAGTCAAAGGTCTTGCCCGAGCCGCCGCTCTCGCCGGGGGCGTGGCTGTCGAACAGGAAGCCGGCGGCATTGGGAAACTGCAGCTGCAGGGTGCGCGCGTTGATCTCGCCGCCGCCCATCGGTATCGCCTTCAGGTACGGCAGGTTGAAGCTGCGGCAGAAGCCGTCGTCCTCGTCGCCGTGGAACTGCAGCAGGGTCGGACGCACCGTGCGCAGGACCTCGCGCACCTCGTCCTTGGGGTTGTCGCGGAACAACGCCACCACGTCCACCATCGGCGCGGCGGCCTGGCGCATGGCCCGCGCCTCGGCCGGCGCCACCCGCCGCGGGCTGCCATGGGCGAACACGAACCCGATCGAATCCACGCCCAACTCGCCTGCCAGGCGGATGTCGCCGGCGCGGGTCATGCCGCAGAACTTGATGCGGGTGCGATACAACGTGCGATTCATAGCGTGACCTCGTCCGGAAGCGTCCAGTGGGCGGGATAGAGGGGACCCACGAAGACCAGGCCCTGCGGCGGCGCCGTGGGACCGGCGACGCGGCGGTCGCGTCCCGCGAGCAACTCGCCAATCCAGGACGCCGGCTTTTCGCCCGTCCCCACCATGACAAGGGAACCAACGATATTGCGCACCATGTGATGAAGGAATGCATTGGCCTGGACCTGGATCTCGACCAGCTCGCCGCTGCGGCTCACCGCGATCGACTGCAGCTCGCGACGCGCATGCAGCGCCTGGCACTGCACGCTGCGGAAAGCGCTGAAGTCCTGCTCGCCCAGCAAGGCCTGCGCCGCCGCGTGCATGGCCTCGGCCTGCAGCGGCCGCCGCTCCCAGCTCAGGGTCTGCCGGTACAGCGCCGGGCGTACCTGGCGGTTGAGCAGGCGGTAGCGGTAGCGGCGCGCGCGGGCGGAGAAGCGCGCGTGGAAGTCGTCGGCCACCGGCACGCACCAGCGCACGCACACCGAGGGCGGCAGCCGCGCGGTGGCGCCCAGCATCCAGCCGCGCGCCGGGCGCGGCGCGTCGCAATCGAAATGCACCACCTGGCATTCGCCGTGCACGCCGGCATCGGTGCGACCGGCGCAGACCACGCTCACCGGGGCGTCGGCCACCGACGACAGCGCCGCCTGCAACGTCGCCTGCACGCTGGGGCCGCCGCTCTCGCCGAGCTGCTGCCAACCCTGGAACTCGCTGCCGTCGTATTCCACGCCTAGTGCGTAGCGCATGGCGACCTCCACTGCAGTGCGCCATCGAGGTGGACGTGTTGTGCGGTCGCCGCGCGCAAGGACGGCAGCGTGGCTGTTAACAAGCAGACGCGGCGGAAGTACCCCTGCCAGGCCGGGAGCGCGCGCGCAACTGCGATCGCCCGCCGCTGACGGGCGTGTTGCCGCAAGGCCGTCCCGATCCAGGCCGGACGGCCGCGGCGAGCGCGCCGCGCGCCGCCTGCCGCCATCAGTCCAACCGCCCCAGCAATTGCAGCGCCTCGGCGCGCGCGGCCGGGTCGCCGCTGGCCGCGACCTCGGTCAGCAAGGTGCGTGCGGTCTCGTTGTCGCCCAGATCCATGTACGCCACCGCCAGCTCCAGCCGCTCGCGGCCCGCCGGCGGATACGGCGACGACGCTTCGGCCGCTGCGGCCGCTGCGGGTGCTGCAGGTGCGGGCGCAGGTACGACGGGCTGGTGCCAGGTCGGCTCCTGCCGGCCGGCGCCGGCATCGGTGTCGGCATGGGCGTCGACGTTCGGCACCGCGGACAGCGGCGACGGCTGCGGCCAGGCCGCCTCGGCCGTGGACTCGGCGGCCGGTGCGGGCTCCGGACGGACGTCGGCTGTGTCGATGGAATGGACCTCGTCGTTGCCCGCGGACAGCGGCGCATCGGCCGGCGCATGGCGCATCGACTGCTGCGCCAGCACGCGCTCGAAGGCGTCGTCGTCGAGCGCGACGTGGTGATCGGCGTGATCGGCGTGATCGGCGGCAGCGTGGTCGGCGTGATCGGGGCGCCCCCACTCCTCCAGTGCCTCCTCGTCGCGGGCGGCCGTGGCATCCTCGGCCAGCGGCTCGACGGGTTCCAGCGGCGGCAGTTCCGGCGCATCGACGTCGCGGTGCGCGACCACCGGCACCGTGGCACCCGCCAGCGCGGCGTCGTCGTCGCGCGGCAACGGCGGCAGCGGCGAAGGCTTGCGCCTGCGCGACAGCAACCAGGCGCCGATGCCCAGCACCAGCAGGCTCACCCCGCCCCACAGCCACAGCGGGAACCCCGCATTGGCCGGCGCCGGCGCGGCCGCGGCGGCCGGCGCCGCCTGCCCGGACTGGGCCAGGCGCTTCTGCGCCGCGGCCAGGTCGCTGTCCTTCAGCGCGATCAGTTGCTGCTGCTGGGACTTGAGCTTTTCGAGCTGTTCCACCCGCGAGCGCAGTTCCTGGACCTCGGCATCGCGTGCCGCGAGGTCTTCGCGCGCCTGCTGCAATTGTTGGGCTGCCACCATGTCTCCTTCGTCGCCGGCACCGGTGCCGGACTTGGTTCCCGCCTCGCGGCGCGTCGCCGGCACCGCCGGCGCGATTTCCAGCCGTGCGCCGGCCGCCGGCGCTGCCGGCGCTGCGGCGGCCGGCTTGGCTGCGGCCTGTGCCGTGGCGGGGTCCTGCTGCGCCTGTGCCGGCTGCGGCACCGGCGCGCGCGCCTGACGCCATTGCGCCGCCTGCTCGCGCACCACCGCCTCGGCGGCGGCGGCATCCAGGCTGGCCAGATCCTCCTCGCGCGGGGTCCGCAACACCGCGCCCTGCTTGAGCAGGTTGAGGTTGCCGCGGATGAAGGCGTCGGGATTGGCGCGCAGCAGCGCGACCATGGTCTGGTCCAGCGAATGGCCGTTGCCGCGCGCGAGCTGCCCGGCGATCTGCGACAGGGTCTGCCCGGCGCGCACCGGCGCCAGCGCATCGCCGGGTGCGGCCGCCGGGGCCGGCGCCGGACGCGGCGCGGCGGCCGGCCTGGCGCTCGGCGTCGCCGACGTGGCGGCGCCCGCCGGAGTTGGCGCCGCGGTGGAGGCGTCGCGGGCGATGCGGTCGGACGGCTGCGCCGCGGCAGGTGCATCGATCGCCGGCGCGTCGATCGCCGCGGCGGTGTTGGGCGCGTCGATCAGCGCGGAGTATTCGCGGATCAGCCGGCCCTGGCCCCAATCGACCTCGATCAGGAAGCTCAGCGACGGCACCTCGACCGGCATGCGGCTGCTGACCTGGATCACCGCGCGGCCCTTGCGGGTCTGGGTGAAGCGGAACTGCAGATCGCTGACCAGGCCCTGCGGGCGCTCCAGCCCGACCCGCGCGAAGGTCGCCGGCGAGGCCAGCGCGACCCGCGCCCGCTCCAGTTCGCCCGGCTCGTTGGAGATCACCGGGATCTCGGCCAGGAACGGCTCGCCCGGCTTGGACAGCACGCGGATATCGCCCAGGCCGAGCGCCAGCGCGGCCTGGCTGCAGGCCAGCAACAGCAGCGCGGCGGCCGCGCGACAGACGTGGCGCAACCCGCGCGCGGCGGGCACCGCATCGCCGCTGCGGCGACGGAACAAACGTGGTTGTAGGCGCATCCCGCCCCTGCCCCTTGGAGTCATGTCCATCAATATATATGAAGCGGGGAGTGGGGATTTGGGATTGGGGATTCGTTGTGGGTGCAGCATTGGCAGGGAGTGCGCTTGCGCGGGGTACGCGAGCGCCCCCTTTGCGGGATCAGGGACCGACAAGCACTGCAGTGCCGCTCGTCTTGTAGGAGCGGCTTCAGCCGCGATGGCTTTACCGGGAACGCTCCGTCGCGGCCGAGGCCGCTCCTACGAGGGCGCCCGTCATCATCGCGCCCACATGCGCTAGCGCAGCCCCTCTTTGCAGCACAACACGGACGCCAGACACGATAACGGCCAGGGCGTGCGCCACTGGCCGTTGCGTGTCTGCCGGGACATCGCGCAATACGCAGCCCTGGAACAGCCGGCGCTGCGCCGCGCTTTGCGAATCCCCAGTCCCGATTCCCGAATCACGCCTCCTGAGCGACCAGCTCGGCCAACTGCACCGCATTGAGCGCGGCGCCCTTGCGGATGTTGTCGGCCACCACCCACAGGTTCAGGCCGCGCGGGTGCGAGAAGTCCTCGCGGATGCGGCCGACGAACACCGGATCCTTGCCGGAGGCGTGGGTCACCGGGGTCGGGTAGCCGCCGGCCTTGTGCTCGTCGACCACTTCCACCCCGGGCGCCTGACCCAACAGCGCGCGCGCCTGCTCGACGGTGATCTTGCGCTTGGTCTCGATGTTGACCGCCTCCGAATGGCCGAAGAACACCGGCACGCGCACCGCGGTGGGGTTCACCAGGATGCTGCTGTCCTCGAGGATCTTCTGCGTCTCCCACACCAGCTTCATCTCTTCCTTGGTGTAACCGTTGGGCTGGAAGTCGTCGATGTGCGGGATCAGGTTGAAGGCGATCTGCGCCTGGAACTTCTGCGGCTCGATGTCCTGGAACGCCAGCAGTTGCGCGGTCTGCTTGCCCAGTTCCTCCATGCCCGAGCGGCCGGCGCCGGACACCGACTGGTAGGTGGCCACGTTGATGCGCTCGATGCCGTATTCCTTGTGGATCGGCGCCAGCACCGGCATCAACTGCATGGTCGAGCAGTTGGGGTTGGCGACGATGCCGCGCGGGCGGTTCTTCAGCGCGTGCGGATTGACTTCCGACACCACCAGCGGCACGTCGTCGTCGTAGCGGAAGGTCGAGGAGTTGTCGATCACCACCGCGCCGGCCGCGGCGAACTTCGGCGCGTATTCCTTGGAAATGCCGCCGCCGGCGGAGAACAGCGCGATGTCCACGCCGGTCGGGTCGAAGGTCGCCAGGTCGAGCACGGTGACCTTGTGGCCGTTGAACTCGACCTGGCCGCCGGCCGAGCGCTCGGAGGCCAGCGGGTACAGCGTGGCGATGGGGAAGCCGCGCTCGGCAAGGATGCTCAGCATGGTTTCGCCGACGGCACCGGTGGCGCCGACGACGGCGACGTTGAAACGACGGGTTGCATTGCTCATGGAAGGATTCGATCCGCAGGAAGAAAAAAGGGGAGGAACAGCCGCACTGCCGCTTGGATTCGGGGAACCTGCCGTGCGCGCCGCGCACAGGGCCGCAGGCTCCCTATCGTTTTTTGTCCGCGATCGCCCGCGCGCCGCCCGCCGCGGCGATCGCGTCCAGGTTCAGCGCATTGGGCGGGCGCCCGGCATCGGCGCCGATGCCCAGCGCGGCGAGCAGGTTGTCTACCGCCAATGACACCATCGCGCGGCGCGTGGCCACGCTGGCGCTGCCGATGTGCGGGGTCAGCACCACGTTGCGCAGCGCCAGCAGTTCCGGACGGATCGCCGGCTCGCCTTCGAACACGTCCAGCCCGGCCGCGGCCAGGCGGCCGTTGGCCAGCGCGTCGGCCAATGCGACCTCATCGACCAGGCCGCCACGGGCGATGTTCACCAGCGTCGCGGTCGGCTGCATCTTCGCCAGCGCGGCGGCATCGATGACATGGTGCGATTGCGCGCTGTACGGCAGCACCAGCAGCAGGTGGTCGGCGCGCGCCAGCAGCGCGTCGAAACCGACGTACTCGGCGCGATGCGCATGCTCAACGTCGGCCGGCAGGCGGCTGCGGTTGTGGTACAGCACGCACATCGAGAAGCCGGCGGCGCGGCGCGCGATGGCCTGGCCGATACGGCCCATGCCGAGGATGCCGAGGGTGCTGCCGTGGACATCGGCGCCGAGCATCGTCTGGAACGACCACTGCTGCCACTGCCCCGCGCGCAGCCAGCGCTCGGCCTCGCCGACGCGGCGCGCGGCGGCCATCAGCAGGGCGAAACCGAGATCGGCGGTGGTCTCGGTGAGCACGTCGGGGGTGTTGGTGGCGACGATGCCGGCCGCACTGAGCGCGTCCAGGTCCAGATTGTTGTAGCCGACGCCGACGTTGGCGATGGCGCGCAGCCGCGGCGCGCCGGCGATCTCGGCGGCGCCGATGCGTTCGTTGAGGGTGACCAGGGCGCCTTCCAGCGGCGCCAGCGCCTTCGCCAGGTCCTGCGGCGAATAACGGGTCACGTCCGCCGTGGTGGTCAGCGCGCAATGCGCGCCCAGCCGTGCGACGACGTCGTCGAACAGCGGTTGGCTGACCCACACCCGCGGCCGCGACTCAGCCATCGCCACCGCCAGGGATGCGCGGCGTCACCGTGCCGACGTCGCCGCACTGCGCGCGGTGGCGCAGCGCCTGGTCCATCAGCACCAGCGCCATCATCGCCTCGGCGATCGGGGTGGCGCGGATGCCGACGCAGGGGTCGTGGCGGCCGGTGGTGATCACGTCCACCGCCTGCCCGTCCACGTCCACCGTGGCGCCGGGCAGGCGCAGACTGGAAGTGGGCTTGAACGCGACCGAGACGACGATGGGCTGGCCGGTGGCGATGCCGCCGAGCACGCCGCCGGCGTGGTTGGACTGGAAGCCGTCCGGCGCGATCAGGTCGCGGTGGTCGGTGCCCTTCTGGGTGACCGCGGCGAAGCCGTCGCCGATCTCCACGCCCTTGACCGCGTTGATGCTCATCATCGCCGCGGCCAGTTCGCCGTCGAGCTTGCCGTAGATGGGCTCGCCCCAGCCCGCCGGCACGCCATCGGCGACCACGGTGACCCGCGCGCCGATCGAATCGCCGGACTTGCGCAGCGCATCCATGTACGCCTCCAGCTCCGCTACCTGCGGCGCATGCGGCCAGAAGAACGCGTTGTCCTCCACCGCCTCCCAGGCGAAGCCCTGCGGCAGCAGCGGCCCGAGTTGCGACAGGTAGCCGCGCACGCGCACACCGTAGCGCTGCGCCAGCCACTTCTTGGCGATCACGCCGGCGGCCACGCGCATGGTGGTCTCGCGCGCGGACGAGCGCCCGCCGCCGCGCGGATCGCGGATGCCGTACTTCTGCCAGTAGCTGTAGTCGGCATGGCCCGGACGGAACTGCCGGGCGATGTCGGTGTAGTCCTTGCTGCGCTGGTCGGTGTTGCGGATCAGCAGGCCGATCGGGGTGCCGGTGGTGCGGCCCTCGTAGACCCCGGACAGGATCTCGATCTCGTCGGCCTCGCGCCGCGCCGAGGTATGCCGGCTCTTGCCGGTGGCGCGGCGCTGCAAATCGTGGGCGAATTCGCTGGCGTCCAGTTCCAGGCCCGGCGGGCAGCCATCGACCACGCAGCCGATCGCCGGCCCGTGCGATTCGCCGAAGGTGGTGACGGTCAGCAGTGTGCCGAAACTGTTCGCGCTCATGTCGCTTGCGTCACCGGTCCGCGGCCAGCGCGGCGATGCGCTCTTGGTGTGCGAGCAGTTCGCTGCGCTCCACCGCGAAGATGCCCATCTGCCCGACCTTGAACTCGACCCAGGCGAAATCCACTTCCGGCAGCAGCTGCGCCAGCGCGCGTTCGGACTCGCCGACCTCGCAGATCAGCAGGCCGTCCTCGCTCAGGTGCGCCGGCGCGTCGCGCAGGATCTTCAGCGCCAGGTCCAGGCCGTCGTCGCCCGCGCGCAGGCCCAGCTCCGGCTCGTGCGCGTATTCGGGCGGCAGCGCGTCGGTCTCGGCATGGGTGACGTAGGGCGGATTGGTCACGATCAGTTCGTAGCGGCGTCCGCCCAGCCCGGCGAACAGGTCGGACTTGACCAGTTCGACGTTGTCGGCCAGCAGCCGCTCCTTGTTCTCCGCGGCCAGGCTCAGCGCGTCGTCGCTGATGTCGACCGCATCCACCCGCCAGTTCGGGTTGTAGTGGGCCATGGCGATGGCGATGCAGCCCGAACCGGTGCACAGGTCCAGCGCGCGCTCGACCGGGCGGCCAGCCAGCCACGGCTCGAAGCCGGCCTCGATCAGCTCGGCGATCGGCGAGCGCGGCACCAGCGCGCGCGCATCGCTCTTGAAGCTGAGCCCGGCGAACCAGGCCTCGCCGGTGAGATAGGCGGCGGGGATGCGCTCGGCGATGCGGCGCTCGAACAGCGCCAGCACCTGCGCCTTCTCCGGTGTGGTGACCCGCGCGCTGCCGTAGGCCGGGCCGAGGTCGTGCGGCAGGTGCAGCGCGTGCAGCACCAGCTGCGTGGCCTCGTCCAGGGCGTTGTCGTAGCTGTGGCCGAAGCTCAACCCGGCGGCGTTGAAACGGCTGGTGCCGTAGCGGATCAGGTCGATGATCGTGTGGAGTTCGGCGGCCGCGTCGGCAGTCATGGCAACAGGCAAGGCAATGTGGCCCCCGATTATAGAGGCCCGGCCGCTATGATGAGCGTTCGTTGCATGGGAAATCAGTATGTTCAACCGCACCTTCGGCATCGTCCTGGTGGTTGCCCTGGCCGCCGGCCTGGGGCTGCTGCTGGCCCAGAAGTACTTCGGCGGCAGCGCCGCCCCGGCCTGGCCGGAGACCCGCACGGTGCGCATGTACCCGCAGCCGCGCCCCCTGCCCGACTTCCACCTGCGCCAGACCGACGGCACGCCGCTGGTGCCGGGCGAGCTCAAGGGCCACTGGACCCTGGTGTTCCTGGGCTTCACCGCCTGCCCGGACGTGTGCCCGACCACCCTGGCCGACCTGGCGCGCGCGCAGAAGCAATGGCAGACGCTGCCGGACACGCTGCGCCCGCGCGTGCTGTTCGTCTCGGTCGACCCGCAGCGCGACACCCTGCCGCGGCTGGGCGAGTACGCCCACGCCTTCCACAAGGACACCATCGCCGCCACCGCCGACGTGCCCGAGCTGGAGCGCTTCGCCACCGCGCTGGGCTTCGTGTTCCAGAAGGTGCCGGGCAAGCACTACGCCGAGAACCCGAACGACTACAGCATGGACCACTCCGCCGCGATCGCGGTGCTCGACCCGCAGGGCCGCCAGGCCGGGCTGATCCGCCCGCCGTTCGATGCCGCCGCGATCGCCGCCGACCTGCAGGCACTGACCAAGGCCACCGCCCCATGAGCCTGACCACCCGCCTGACCTACGTGCTGCCGCACCGGCTGCTGTCCTCGCTGGCACGGCGCCTGGCGTACTCGTCGCGGCCCGGCCTGAAGCAGTGGCTGATCGACACGGTGGTGCGCCGCTTCGGCGTGGACCTGAGCGAAGCCGCGCAACCGGATGCGCGCGCCTACCCGACCTTCAATGCCTTCTTCACCCGTGCGCTGAAGCCCGGCGCACGCGTCGCCGATCCCGATCCGCAGGCGCTGCTGATGCCGGCCGATGGCCGTATCAGCCAGCTCGGCCGGATCGAGGACGGGCGCATCTTCCAGGCCAAGGGGCAGTCGTTCACCGCCGCCGAACTGCTCGGCGGCGACACCGCAGCGGCGCCGTTCGCCAACGGCCTGTACGCCACGGTGTACCTGTCGCCGCGCGACTACCACCGCGTGCACATGCCCTGGACCGGCACCCTGCGCGAAACCGTGCACGTGCCCGGCCGGCTGTTCAGCGTCGGCACCGACGCGGTGCGCAACGTGCCGCGCCTGTTCGCGCGCAACGAGCGCCTGGTCTGCCATTTCGACACCGACTTCGGCCCGATGGTCTCGGTGATGGTCGGCGCGCTGCTGGTGTCCGGCGTGGAAACGGTGTGGAGCGGCGTGGAGATCCCGCGCTACGCCGACCGCATCACCCGCAAGGATTGGCGCGGCCAGGGCATCACCGTGCAGCGGTTCGAGGAGATGGCGCGTTTCAACTACGGCTCGACGGTGATCGTGCTGCTGCCGCCCGGCGTGGCCGCGTTCGATCCAGCGCTGAAGGCGGAATCGCCGGTGCGGCTGGGGCAGGCGCTGGCGCGATTGGTGCGCTGAGACGTACAGGGCCGCGCTGCGGCCCCTTGTGGGGTGTGTTTTGTGGGAGGGACTTCAGTCCCGACGCATGGACGGTGACGGGCCACAGGCTCTCAATGGATGGCAGAAACGCCATCCGTCCGACACTGCGGCTGCCGCACCCTCATCCGGCGCTGCGCGCCACCTTCTCCCAGTGGGAGAAGGAATGGGATCGCGCCTGGGTCTTGCAGGCGGTGGTGAAGCACAGTCCCCCACTGTGGGAGGGACTTCAGTCCCGATGCATTGATGGCGCCGGGCCGCAGGCTCTCACTGGATGGCCGAAACGCCATCCATCCGACACTGCGGCCGCCGTACCCTCATCCGGCGCTGCGCGCCACCTTCTCCCGAAAAGGGGGCCATGGTCCCGAGGGGAGAAGGAACCGGCCTACTTCTCGCAGCCCACCAGCTTCAGCGATTGCCCCGGCTTCAGCGCATAGCCCGGCGCGCGCAGGCCGTTGGCCTTGGCCAGTTCCTTCAGATCGCAGTCGTGACGGTCGGCGATCCGGCCCAGGGTGTCGCCCTTGGCCACGCGGTAGTTGCGCACCTGCTTCTGCTTGGGCTTGGCAGGCGCGGGACGGCCGGTGGCCACCGTGGTCGGCACGCCGGCGACCGGGCTGACGTCGCCCACCGCCACGTTGCCGGTGAGGTCGGCGGCCGGCGCCGGGCTGCTGCTGCGCACCGCGGCGGTGACATCGGCGGTGATCAGCGCGCGCGCCAGGTCGGCGCGCGGACCGCTGACGCAATAGCGGTTGTACAGGCCGACGATCTTGGTGTTGGCGTTGATGGTCACCCCGGCCGGGATCCAGCCGTCCGGCTCGTAGCGCGGATTGAGGTTGCGCAGCGCGCGCATGTAGCCGTCGCGGGTGCCGTCGCTGCCCAGGCAGATGGTCAGTTCGTAGATGGTGGTGGACTTGGCCAGGCGCAGCGTGGCCGGCTGCGCATTGATCTTGGGGAAGGCCACGCCGTACTGCTGCGGGTGCAGGAAGATCCACGCCGCGGCGATCACCATCGGCACGTAGTCCTTGGTCTCGGCCGGGAACTGGTTGTACACCGACGCGTCCCAGAAGCTGCGGCCCTGCATCTGGTTGAACACGCGCGCAGCGCGACCTTCGCCGCCGTTGTAGCCGGCGAGGGCCAGTTCCACGCTGCGGTTGAGTTCGGCCATGCGCTCGTTGATGTAGACCGCGCTGGCCTCGGCGGCGCTGCGCGCGTCGTAGCGGGTATCGAAGCCGGTGCCGTCCGGGCCCAGGCCGAAGCGGCGCCCGGTGGCCGGCATGAACTGCATCAGCCCGGCGGCGCCGACCCGCGAATTGGCGTGCACGCGGCCGTTGGACTCCTTGGCGATGATGCCGAACAGCAGCGCTTCCGGCAGGCCGCGCTTCTCCCACTCCGGCCACATGATCGCGCGCAGGTTCTGGTAGTTCTCGTAGCTGCTCATCAGCGACGGGCGCATGTCGGTGAGCCAGCGGCGGATGCCGGCCTGCACCGCCGGGTTGTACTCCACCATCGAATCGAAGGCGTGGCGCTTGTCGTTGAGCAGGCGCGCCGCGCGCGCCGCTTCCGGCACGTCGGCGGCGAGCGGGCTGATGTGGTCGGGGTCGGCCTGCAGCGGCGCGGAGTCGTCGTCGGTGGCATCGGCATCGCTGGCCTGGCCCTGCGCGTCGGCCTTGGCCTTCAGCAGGCGCTTGTACGCGCCCAGATAGGTACCGACCTCGCAGCCGCGCTGCTTGATGCAGGCCTGGATCACGTCCTCGATGTCCTCCAGCGCGGCGTCGCTTTCCTGGGTGCCCTTGGGGTCGCTGTTGCCGACCAGCACCAGGGCGTCGTTGTAGCGCTTCTCGGCGGCGGCCAGGCGCTGGTCGAGGACGGCGATGGCGGCCTGGTCGCGGGCGGACACGCGGGCTTGGGCGGCAGGAGCGGTGCAGGTCAGCGCCACGGCAGCCGCGACGGGCCACGCGTGGGAGAAGCGGAACGGAAGGGGCATGGTGGGACGCGGCGACGGAAAGGCCGCAGGGTAGCCCCCGCCGTCGCATCGCGGCAAGGTCGCCGCGGCCACGGCCGGGCCCGCGGCGGGCCAAGGTTCATCGCCGGCGGCCATCCCGCGCCGCAACATGGCGTCGCATACGCCAGCCGCTGCGACGCTGTTTCAGATGCACCGCGCCCAGGCGGCACCAGCGAACGGCCAAACCATGCAAAGGCGGCCTCGCAGTCGGCGCCGCCTCTGCAGGGCAGCGCGGCGCGCCCCGCGACACCCTGCGCGCGTTCGGCCAGGCCGCAGACGCTCTAGAATCCCGGCATCTCATTGCGGACCCCGATATGGACCCGATCCTGCTAGGCAAAGGCGTGACCGACGACATCGCGGTGCTGCTGCAACCGCGCCTGGGCAATCGCCATGGCCTGGTCGCCGGCGCCACCGGTACCGGCAAGACCGTGACCCTGATGACCCTGGCCGAAGGCTTTTCGCGCATCGGCGTGCCGGTGTTCCTGGCCGACGTCAAGGGCGACGTGGCCGGCCTGGCGATGCCCGGCGACGGCAGCGAGAAGGTGCTGCAGCGCGCCCGGGAGATCGGCGTGGCCGACTACGCCCCGGCCGCCAATCCGGTGGTGTTCTGGGACCTGTACGGCCAGCTCGGCCACCCGGTACGCACCACCGTCAGCGAGATGGGCCCCACCCTGCTGGCCCGCGTGCTGGAACTCAACGACACCCAGGCCGGCGTGCTCGACATCGTGTTCAAGCTGGCCGACGACCGCGGCCTGCTGCTGCTCGACCTGGACGACCTGCGCGCGCTGCTGGCGCTGGTGGTGGAAGAGCGCAAGGACATCTCCACCGAATACGGCCTGGTCAGCGCGCAGTCGGTGGCCGCGATCCAGCGCGCGCTGCTGCGCCTGGCGCAGGACGGCGGCGAGGGCTTCTTCGGCGAACCGGCGCTGGACCTAGCCGAGCTCATGCGGGTGGATCACGACGGCCGCGGCGTGATCGGCATCCTCGCCGCCGCGCAACTGGTGCTCAAGCCGCGGCTGTACTCGACGTTCCTGCTGTGGCTACTGTCGGAACTGTTCGAACGGCTGCCGGAAGTGGGCGACCTGGACAAGCCCAAGCTGGTGTTCGTGTTCGACGAAGCGCACCTGCTGTTCGACGATGCGCCGCCGGCGCTGGTGCAGCGCATCGAGCAGGTGGTGCGGCTGATCCGCTCCAAGGGCGTGGGCGTGTACTTCTGCTCGCAGTTCCCGGACGACGTGCCCGACAGCATCCTCGGCCAGCTCGGCAATCGCGTGCAGCACGCGCTGCGCGCCTATACGCCACGCGACCAGAAGGCGGTGCGCACCGCCGCCGAAACCTTCGTGGCCAATCCCAAGCTGGACGTGGCCAAGGCCATCTCGCAACTCGGCACCGGCGAGGCACTGGTGTCCACGCTGCAGGACAAGGGCGTGCCGTCACCGGTGCAGCAGACCCTGATCGCGCCGCCGCGCTGCCGCATGGGCGCGATCACCGAGGCCGAGCGCACGCAGGTGCGCGCCGGCAGCCCGGTCGGCACGCGCTACGACACCCCGGTCAATCGCGAATCGGCGGCGGAACTGCTGGCGCGCCGCGTCGAGCAGAGCGCCGACCGCAGCGCCGCGCCGCCGGCGCGCACCCGCGAACAGGACGAGGCGCAGGACAGCGGCTTCGGCCAGGCAGTCAAGGACGCGGTATTCGGCACCAAGCGCCGCCAGGGCATGCTGGAGGCGATGGCCAAGCAGACCTCGCGCACCATCGGCAACCGCATCGGCCAGCAGATCGTCCGCGGCATCTTCGGCAGCATCTTCGGCGGCAAGCGCTGAGCGCGGCGCGCGTGATATGCGCGCCGCGGCGTCCAGGTCACGGGAATCCCGTCAGAACGGCTTCAGCGCATCTGCAAAGCGCGCTTTGCCGCGGCCAGCGCGTATGTCATCGCACTCGTAGGAGCGGCTTTAGCCGCGACCGGGCTTTCCCGGTAATGCCGGTCGCGGCTGAAGCCGCTCCTACGGCATCCGCGTCATCCCGCAGCGCCAGCGCTATCCCAACAGCCCGTGCAGCTTGGCGTACTGCAGCAGCATGATGGTCTTCGCGTCGGCGATCTCGCCGGTGTCGATCATCGCCAGCGCCGCATCAAGCGCCAGCTCCAGCACCTCGATCTCCTCGCCCTCGGCAGCCACGCCGCCGCCGGCGCCGACCTTGTCGCGGTCGACGTATTCGCCCACGAAGAAGTACAGCCGTTCGGTCACCGAGCCCGGACTCATGTACGCCTCGAACACCTTGCGCACGTTCTCGATCCGGTAGCCGGTCTCTTCTTCGGTTTCCTTGCGGATGCAGGTCTCCGGATCGTGGCGATCGAGCAGGCCGGCGCAGGCTTCGATCAGCATGCCGTCGGGGTTGCCGTTGAGCAGGGTCGGCAAGCGGAACTGGCGGGTCAGCATCACCGTGCCCTTCGCACGGCTGTACAGCAGGATGGTCGCGCCGTTGCCGCGGTCGTAGGCCTCGCGCGTGAGCGCCTGCCAGCTGCCGTCGTGGCGCTGGAAATCGAAACTGACCTTCCGCAACACGTACCAGTTGTCCGACAGCACTTCGATATTGGTGACGCGCACGCGCGGATTTTCGGAAACGAAAGAAGGGTCCAAGCGAAACTCCTTAAGGGAAGGCAAGGCGGCAGGCACGATGCCCGACACGCGCACTCGCCGCGTGGCCATGCAGTGTAGCCAGCGCACGCGGCGCCGCTGCGTCAGGGGTGGCGGCTTGGCGCACAGACCACGCTCAGCCGCGCCACAACCCGCCATGGCGACCGCACGGCCGCCAAGGCCAGCGCCGATTGCGCGCGTCGCGGCCGACCCGCACAATCGTCGCACTTCGTAGACAGGGGGCGTCATGGAAGACCGTCGTCGCGCCGGCGCAAGCCGCGCACACCGCAGCACACCCGAACCGTTCTGGGCGCGCACCCGCGCCATCGCGCTGTATCCGCTGCGTGGCGGCGCCCTGTACGCGCTGATCGCACTGACCCTGTGCAGCCTGCTGGGAATGCTGCCCGGCATCGGCTGGATCCTGGGCATCGTCACCACCCTGGCGATCTACAAGTACGCCTTCGAGATCCTGCGGCACACCGCCGACGGCTATCTGGACGCGCCGGAACGCGGCTTCGACGTCGGCGACGGCGTGGTCGTGCGGCTGCTGGCGCTGGTGATCGTGCTCGGCGTGGCGGTGTTCGCCGCGCTGCTGCTGACCGGGCCGGTCGGCGGCCTGCTGATGCTGCTGGCGGTGGTATTGCTGCAGCCGGGCTTCCTGATTTCCCTGGCGATGGACGGCAGCCTGCGCCGCGCGCTGAACCCGGCCGTGTCGATCGGCCTGGCGCTGCGCATCGGCTGGCCGTACCTGGCCGCGTTCGGCCTGCTGTTCGTGATCCAGGCCAGCGCGCTGGGCGCCGCCACCTGGCTGCAGCGCGCCCTGCCGCCGCTGGTCGCGGACCTGGCGGTCACCGTGGTGACGATCTGGGGCCTGTTCGCGGCCTTCCACCTGATGGGCTACCTGGTCTACCAGTATCACGCCGTGCTGGGCTACGAACCGGCCGCCGATGCGGCCAACGCCTTCGCCCGCCACGACCCGGACCAGCGCGTGCTCGACGAGGCCGAACACCTGGTGCGCGACGGCCACACCGACGACGCGCTGCAGGTGCTGCGCAGCGAAGTGCGCACCCGCGCGGTGAGCCTGGGCGTGCACGAGCTGTACCAGCGCCTGCTGCGCGGCAGTGCGCGCCACGACGAGCGCCGCGAGCACACCCGCCAGTACATGCACCGGCTGCTGCAGGAAAAGCAGGAACGGCGTGCGCTCGCGCTGCAGCGCGAGGCACTAGATGCCGATGTCGACTTCGTGCCGCTGCTGCCGGAACAGGCCACGCTGCTGGCCGAACGCGCGCAACTGGCGGGCCAGTTCCGGCTCGCCGCCGACGGCCTGCAGGCCGCGCTGCGCGCTTGGCCGAACGCGCCGGAACGCAGCACCTGGTCGCTGCAGGCCGCCTTGCTGCTGGGCGAGCGCTTCGGCGAGGACGCGCAGGCGCGTCGTCTGCTGGAGGACGCGCTGACCCGTTGCGACGACGATGTGCAGCGCGGCAAGCTGCAGGCGGCGCTGCGCGCGGTGAAGATCGCGCCGGTCTAGCGCGCGTCCTTGCGGGACGTGGCATGCGCCCCGCACGCGCCAGGCAGCGCGCTCAGACGTTGGCGAGCAGGAATCGCGCCTTGTCCGCCTGCGGCAGGTCCGGATAGCGGACGATCAACGCCTCCAGCACGCGCCGCCACTCCGTCGTGGCCTGGCGTTCGCCATGGCCCAGCGCGAGCCGGAACCAGGCCTGCGCCTGCTGCTCGCGCGGCGAGACCGCGTCCTGCGCCAGCAGCGCCTCCACCTCGGCCAGCAGGCCCAGCGCCATCCAGCGCGCGAGCAACGCGGTGCGCGTCGGTGCGTCGAGGTCGCCGGCCGCTTCCAGCACGCCTGCCTGCTGCCGCGCCTCCTGCACGGACGGCGCCGCCAGGCGCAACAGCGCCAGCGCCCGCAGCCGCGCCGTCGCGGCCTGGCCGGCGTTGGCCGCCACGCGGTAGCGCGCCAGCGCCACATCGAAGCGCTGTGGCGCTTCGGCGGCCAGCGCGTCCAGCAGCGCGCCAGCCTGGACGTGTTCCATCCGCCCCAGATGCGCCTGCGCACGCGCCCAGCGGTCGTCGGCCGCTGGGCCACCATCGTCGCGCAGGAACGCCTCGCGGGTCTGACCAGTCGCCACCAGCACCGCGCCGAGCAGCGCGCCGACCACCAGGCCGCCGGCATGCGCGTCGAAACCGATGCCGGCATCGCCGTTGAACAGCAGGTTGTACAGCTCCCAGCCCAGCCACAGCGGCAGCAGTGCGATGGCCGGCGCGCGCACGTAGTCGAACAGCACCGCCACCCAGTAGAAGAAGCGCACCGGGCGCCGTCCCCACACCACGCAGAACGCGCCCATCAACGCGGCGATGGCGCCGGAGGCGCCGAGGCCGGCTCCTGCCTCGCCCCAGCGCCACCACAGGCTCACCGCGCTCGCGCCGAACGCACCGAGCAGATACACCGCCAGGAACCGCCAGCCGCCGATCGCGCCTTCCAGCAAGGTGCCCAGCGCCAGCAGGAACAGCATGTTGCCGATCAGGTGCAGGGCGTCGGCATGCAGAAAGGCCGCCGTGAGCATGCGTGCCGGCGCCCATTCGGAACTGCGCTGCACATGGCGCAGGGTGAACACGCGCTGCAGCAGCGCGTCGTAGCGCGCGCGCAGCGGCGCCCAGGCCTGTTGCGCGTCGGCATCCGCGAACGCCGTGCCACTGCGCAGGGCCTGCAGGAAGCGCACGTCGTGCAAGGTGGCGGCGCCGACGAAGGCCGGTCGCTCCGCCGCCGGCACCTGCTGCAGCCGTGCCAGCGCCTCGCGCTGGCCGCTGCGCTGCAGATAGCGCGCATAGGCCGGCGCTTCCAGCGCGCCGAGTCCGGAATCCAGATAATCGCGCTGCGCCTGCCGTAGCGGCGCACCGTCGTGGCGCTGCCAGCCGACGTAGACCACGACGTTGAGCAGGATCAGCAGCAGCGTGACCAGCGGAAAATTGTCCCGCGACAGCGGCTTGTGCAGCGGCAGGATCAGCATCGAACGACGTCCATGTGCGGGGCCGCGCCAGCTTCGGCCATCGCCTGCGGGTGCGCAAGCCGCAGGCACGCGCTAGCATCGCCACCCCGCTCCACCGCAGTCGCACCGATGAGCCGCTGGCGTCCCCCTGCCGAGAAAAGCACCGCCCTGATCACCCCGGAAGGCCATGCCCGGCTCAAGGCCGAGCTGGAGGAGCTATGGCGGGTGCGCCGCCCCGAGGTGGTCAAGGCCCTGGCCGCGGCCGCGGCCGAGGGCGACCGCTCGGAGAACGCCGAGTACACCTACCGCAAGAAGCAACTCGGCGAGATCGACCGCCGCGTGCGCTACCTGAGCAAGCGCCTGGAAGCGCTGCGCGTGGTCGCCGAGGCGCCGTCCGACCCGCAGGCGGTGTTCTTCGGTGCGCAGATCGAACTGGAGGATGCCGACAGCGGCGAACTGCGCCGCTACCGCATCGTCGGCCCCGACGAGACGGACGCGGCGCGCGGCTGGATCAGCATCGATTCGCCGCTGGCGCGGGCCTTGCTGAAGAAGCGCGTCGACGACGAAGTGGAAGCGCAGTTGCCCGGCGGCCGCCACAGCTTCGTGGTGGTGGCGGTGGACTACGCTGCGCCGTAAGCGCGCGGCGCCGTGGCGCCACCACCCGAGACTTCAAAGCATCCGCAGATCCAGCGGCCTTGCCGGCGACGCCTGCGCCGGCAACGCATCGCCGAACAGGTCGTGCTCGTCGCTGTCGGTGATCTCCACCTGCACCAGGTCGCCCGGCTTCAGCCCCAGCTCGCCGCCGTTCTGGATATGCACCAGGCCATCGATCTCCGGCGCATCGGCCTTGGAGCGCGCCACCGCGATGCCGTCTTCCAGCAGGTCGACCAGGCACTCCTGCAGGCTGCCGATCTTGGCCTCCAGCCGCGCGGCGGAAATTGCCGCCTGCCGCTCCATGAAGCGCGCCAGCCGCTCCTGCTTGAGTTCCTCCGGCACCGGATCCGGCAGCGCGTTGGCGCTGGCGCCATCCACCGGCGAATAGGCGAAGGCGCCGACGCGATCGAGCTGCGCGGCGTCGAGGAACTCCAGCAACTGCTCGAACTCGGCGTCGGTCTCGCCGGGGAAACCGACGATGAAGGTCGAGCGCAGGGTGATCTCCGGGCACAGCGCGCGCCAGCGCTGCACACGTTCCAGCGTGCGTTCGACCGCGCCGGGCCGCTTCATCAGCTTGAGTATGCGCGGGCTGGCATGCTGGAACGGGATGTCCAGGTACGGCAGCAGCTTGCCCTCGGCCATCAGCGGGATCACGTCGTCCACGTGCGGGTACGGATACACGTAGTGCAGGCGCGCCCACGCCCCCAGTTCCGACAGGCCCTCGCACAGCGCCTTCATCCGCGTCTGGTAGGCGCGGCCACGCCACTCGCGCTCGGCGTACTTCAGGTCCACGCCGTAGGCCGAAGTGTCCTGCGACACCACCAGCAACTCGCGCACCCCGCCCTTGACCAGGCGTTCGGCCTCGCGCAGCACCTCGTCGACCGGGCGCGACACCAGGTCGCCGCGCATCGACGGGATGATGCAGAAGCTGCAGCGGTGATTGCAGCCTTCGGAGATCTTCAGATAAGCGTAATGCCGCGGGGTCAGTTTGACCCCGATGTCGTCCTCGCTGCTGCCACGGCCGCGCGGCAGCAAATCCACGAACGGATCGTGGCGCGGCGGCAGCGCCGCATGCACCGCTTCCATCACGCTCTGGTAGTCCTGCGGGCCAGACACCGCCAGCACGTCCGGATAGGCCGCACGGATCTGCTCCGAGCGCTTGCCCAGGCAACCGGTGACGATGACCTTGCCGTTCTCGGCCATGGCCTCGCCGATCGCCTCCATCGACTCGGCCACCGCCGAATCGATGAAACCGCAGGTATTGACCACCACCACGTCGGCCGCGTCGTAGCTGGGCACGATCGCATAGCCCTCCACGCGCAGCTGGGTGAGGATGCGTTCGGAATCGACAAGGGCCTTCGGGCAGCCGAGGCTGACGAAGCCGACTTTGGGGGTCGCAAGAGACATTGGGGCCGGGGTCCGGGGGCCTGGGAGAAAAACAGCGCGCGAAGTATACCGGGCCGTGGCCGCCGGCGCGGCCGAGGCCCGGTGTGCGCCCGCTCACCCCGGCTTAGCCCGGGCGATGGATAATCGGCCGCTTCCCCCACCCCACAGGACGCCGCTCATGGGCCACTGGACCACACTCGACACCGCTCACGGCCAGGTTTCCGCCTGGCACGCCCTGCCCGAAGGCACGCCGCGCGGCGGCCTGGTCGTCATCCAGGAGATCTTCGGGGTGACCGACTACATCCGCCAGGTCGCCGACCGCTACGCCGCGCACGGCTACGAAGTGCTGGCGCCTGCGCTGTTCGATCCGGTCGAGAAGGACGCGCAACTGGCGTACGACCAGGACGGCGTGCGCAAGGGCCTGGAACTGGTCGGTGCGCTCGGCTTCGACCGCGCCCTGGACATCGTGCAGGCGGCCGCGCAGGCGCTGGCGCCGGCCGGCAAGGTCGGCACCTTGGGCTACTGCTGGGGCGGCAGCGTCGCGCTGCTGGCGGCGCTGCGCCTGGGCCTGCCCTCGGTGAGCTACTACGGCGGCCGCAACACCCAGTTCCTGGACGAGACGCCGAAGGCGCCGGTGCTGTTCCACTTCGGCGCGCAGGACGGCAGCATCCCGGCCGAATCGATCCAGCAGCACCGCGAGAAGCTGCCGCAGATGCAGACCTTCGTGTATCCGGCCGGGCACGGCTTCGACCGCCACGTCGACCCGAACCACTACGACGCCGACAGCGCCGAGCTCGCCCGCGAACGCAGCCTGGCGTTCCTCGCCGAGCACCTGGGCTGAGCCGCGGCATGGCCGAGTTCGTCCTGGACCCGCGGCTGCAGGCCGACAGCGCGTTCGTCGCCGACGGGCCGCTGTCGCAGGTGCGGCTGATGGACGACGCACGCTTCCCCTGGCTGCTGCTGGTGCCGCGGGTGGCCGCGGCCAGCGAGTGGATCGACCTGGACGGCGGCCAGCAGCGCCTGCTGCTGGCCGAGATCAACCAACTCTCGCAACTGCTGCGCCAGGAACCGGGCGTGCACAAGCTCAACATCGGCGCGCTGGGCAACGTGGTGCAGCAACTGCACGTGCACGTGCTGGGACGGCATCCCGGCGATGCCGCCTGGCCCGGCCCGGTGTGGGGCAGCGGCACGGCACAGCGGCTGCCGGCCGAGGAACTGCAGGCGCGTGTTGCGGCATGGCGCCAGCGGCTACGATAGGCGCCCTTTTTGCGGAAGCCGCGCCTCCATGAAATCCAATGTGATCGCCGCCATCGTGCTGATCGTGATCGGCCTGGTGTTCCTGGCCAACAACCTGGGCTGGACCAACCTGAGCCTGGGCCGGCTGATCGCCACCTGGTGGCCGGCGATCCTGGTCGCGGTCGGCGTCGGCATGTTGTTCGGCCGCGGCAAGTAGGTGGGGCCGGGATTGGGGATTGGGGAGTGGGGATTCGCCAAGGCGCCCCACTCCCAATTGCTCCGTAGCGCGAGCGGCTTTCGGAGCGGCTGCGCGCTCAGCGGCGGACGTTGACCACGCGGGTGCCGGCGATCAGGTCGTGCAGGCAGCGCTTGTCCTGGCGGAAGATGAACAGCGCGTCCACCAGGGCGTAGATGCCGCCCACGATCGGCACCAGCGAGATCGCCTGGGTCGGCAGATAGCGCAGCGCGATCAGGCGCCAGAACGGCGGCTGCCCACCCTCCAGGTCGGCGATGCGGATCCACAGCAGCTTCTTGCCCCAGGTCTGCCCGCTCTTGGCCAGCGGGTAGCCCTGCACCAGCAGGAAGATCAGCATGCCCAGCACGCCGTAGCCGAGGGTGGTCAGGAACGACACCTGCACGCCGCTGCGCGCGGCCTCCATGACCTTGCCGAAGTAGCCGGTCAGCGCCGCCACCGGCAGGAACGTCGCCAGCGAGATCACGCCATCGATCAGCGCCGCGCCGAGGCGCTCGCCGCGGCCGGCGAGGACCTCGCCGTCGGCGGCGCCGGGCAGCGCGGGCGGCAACGCCGCGTCGGGGGCCTGGTAGGGATTGGGGTCGTTCATTGCGCGCTCCTTGTGCTGTCGGAAAACGTGGTTGGAAAGGTCAGGTCTTGGGCAGGGTCACGCCGGTCTGGCCCTGGTACTTGCCGCCGCGATCCTTGTAGCTGGTCTCGCAGACGTCGTCGGCATCGGACTGGAAGAACAGCATCTGCGCCACGCCTTCGTTGGCGTAGATGCGCGCCGGCAGCGGCGTGGTGTTGCTGAATTCCAAGGTCACGTGCCCTTCCCACTCCGGTTCCAGCGGGGTGACGTTGACGATGATGCCGCAGCGCGCATAGGTGCTCTTGCCCAGGCACACCACCAGGGTGTCGCGCGGGATGCGGAAGAATTCCACCGTGCGCGCCAGCGCGAAGCTGTTGGGCGGGATGATGCACTCGTCGGCCTCGATGTCGACGAAGCTCTTGGGGTCGAAGTGCTTGGGATCGACGATGGTCGAGTTGATGTTGGTGAACACCTTGAACTCGCGCGAGCAGCGCACGTCGTAGCCGTAGCTGGAGGTGCCGTAACTGACGATACGCTGGCCGTCGACCTGCTTGACCTGGCCCGGTTCGTAGGGCGCGATCATGCCGTGCTGTTCGGACATGCGGCGGATCCAGCGGTCGCTCTTGATGCTCATGGGGCTTCCTGATGCGGTGGCGGCAGGCCGCAGCCTGCTCGCCGGGACGCGGCCGGCGAACGGGGCCGGCCGTAATGACCGGCGATTCTAGCCGGTCGCGGGGCGTTCGCGGCAGGCGCCGCGCGCCGCTCAGCGCAATGCCGCGGAGATCGGGATGGCGGCGCGCGGGCGCTTGCGCAGTTCCTCGGTCAGGCGCTGCGCGGTGGCCAGGTAAGCCTGCGCCGCGGCCGACTCCGGCGCCGCGGCCACCAGCGGGGTGCCGGCGTCGCCCTGCTCGCGGATCGCGATCGCCAGCGGCAGCGAACCCAGCAGCGGCACGCCGTACTGCTGTGCCATGCGCTGGCCGCCGCCCTCGCCGAACAGGTGCTCGACATGGCCGCAGTGGCTGCAGGTGTGCACCGCCATGTTCTCGACGATGCCCAGCACCGGCACCTCGACCTTCTCGAACATCTTCAGCGCCTTCTTCGCATCCAGCGTGGCGATGTCCTGCGGGGTGGTGACGATCACCGCGCCGGCCACCGGGATCTTCTGCGCCAGGGTCAGCTGGATGTCGCCGGTGCCGGGCGGCAGGTCGATCAGCAGGTAGTCCAGGTCGTCCCACAGGGTGTCGGCGAACAGTTGGGTGAGCGCCGAGGTCGCCATCGGCCCGCGCCAGATCATCGGCGTGTCCTGGTCCACCAGCAGCCCGATCGACATCGCCTCGATGCCGAAGGCACGCATCGGCTCGATGCTCTTGTCGTCCGGGCTGTCCGGGCGCCCGCTCAGGCCGAGC
Organism: Xanthomonas sp. 3307; assembly: GCF_014199735.1. NCBI lineage: Bacteria > Pseudomonadati > Pseudomonadota > Gammaproteobacteria > Lysobacterales > Lysobacteraceae > Xanthomonas > Xanthomonas sp. 3307. The sequence goes on from NZ_JACHOG010000001.1 coordinate 568,737, forward strand.
ATGGCCGGCACGCTGGGGCCGTAGACGTCGGCATCCAGCACGCCGACGCGCGCGCCCTGGCGCTGCAGGGCCAGCGCCAGGTTCACCGCGGTGGTGGACTTGCCCACCCCACCCTTGCCGGAACCGACGGCGATGACGTTGCGGATGCGGGGATGCGGGGCGAGCTTGGGCTGGACGGCATGGGCAGGGAGACGCGGGCGTTCGTTCATCGGAAACTCAATAGAGAAGCGTCGGCAGCGCACGCGAGGCGGGCGCGGGACGAAAAGGACACATGGACCGCGAACGGGGCCGCGAACCGCGGCAGCGTCGCGGGCCGCACAGACACATGACTATACAAGTGTGCCGGTGCAGGGTCCCGCACCGCGGGCGACGCGAGCGCTGGCGACTTTGCGCAAATCGCGCCCGGCGTCGGCGGCAACCTGCCTTTCTCCTCTCGGCGGCCCTCGCCATGGTCACCCGCGACATGGACGCCAGGATCGAGGCGCACCACGCCGCTGACGGGACAGCCCGCAGTCCCACGCCCCACGATGGAGAAACGTACTCACCGAAATGGTGCGCCGGCGCCTGTGCCGCGCCGGCGGGCGGTCGCTCCAGCCCAGTTGGCGTAAGCCTTCCAACGCCTGGCCACCGCCGACGCCACATCATTCAGAAACCTGTACCAGCAACGCCCCGTAATGGTGCAAAGCAGCGCGAAATTTGTCTACGCGGGCGCCAGGACCCGGCGTTTGCCGACGTTTCCTGCCCGATCGCCGCACTTTTCGCTTGTAGACGAAAAAAGTGACAGCCACGTACAAACGGCGTTAAGTCCGTGTTACGTTTGGGTTGGTCGCAGGATGCGACCCCACTTTCAAGGCACATGTCGCGGCACGAGGCCCCTCGCCTTATCGATTGATTTTCGGGGATAGAGAAAGATGACTGCTCGTCATACTCGTAGTTTCAAGCACAGCCACCTGAGTGCCGCGCTGGCCTCCGCCATGCTTGTTCCGGCCGCGTTCGCCGCCTTCGCGCAGGACGCCACGACCGATGACAAGACCGACAAGGCGACGAATCTCGACAAGATCACCGTCACCGGCTCGCTGATTCCGCAGACCGAGATCGAGACCGCCACCCCGGTCACCACGATCAACGCCGAAGAGATCAAGGCGCGCGGCTTCAGCACCGTCGCCGACGTGCTGCAGAAGAGCTCGTTCGCCACCGGTGGCGTGCAGGGCGGGCAGAGCTCGGGCACCTTCACCCAGGGCGCGAAGACGGTGAGCCTGTTCGGCCTGCCGCCGGGCTACGTGAAGTACCTGATCGACGGCCGTCCGATGTCGAACTATCCGGCGCTGTACAACGGCAGCGACACGTTCAACAACATCAGCGGCATTCCGATCGACCTGGTCGACCGCATCGAAATCCTGCCGGGCGGCCAGTCGTCGCTGTACGGCTCCGACGCGATCGCCGGCGTGATCAACGTCATCCTCAAGAAGAAGATGGACGGCGCGGTGTTCAGCATCCGCGGCGGCGGCTATTCCGAGGGCGGCGGCAGCAACTTCCGCACCACTTTCGCCGACGGCTGGACCTCGGCCGACGGCCGCACCAGCGTGCTGGGCGGCGTGCAGTACGAAGAGAAGGATCCGATCTGGGCCTACCAGCGCGACCTGACCAAGCAGTTCAACACCCAGGGCTACAACGCCCAGCTGCCGAGCCGCGACTTCCTGGTCTACAGCCCGTTCACCAGCTACAAGTTCCTCGACCCGAACAACTGCAACAACGTGTCCGGCCTGTTCGGCGGCACCATCGCCAAGCAGCAGCGTCCGGGCTTCGGCGACACCTACTACTGCGGCTCCAAGTACACCCCGGGCTACCGCACCCTGGACAGCGGCACCAAGTCGCTGCAGGCCTATATCCACGGCACCCATGACCTGAACGACAACGTGCAGCTGTACGGCGACGTGCTCTACAGCCACGACGAGGTCAAGTTCAACTCCGGCTCCAGCTACATCTGGTGGGGCACCGCCGCCGACTTCGGTTACTACTACGATCCGAAAGTCGGCGACCTGCTGAACCTGCAGCGCTCGTTCGCCCCGGAAGAAATGGGCGTCAACGGCATCAAGGACACGATGAGCCGCAACAAGAGCGACTCGGTGCGTGTGACCTTCGGCGCCCAGGGCCAGCTCGGCCAGTCGAGCTGGGACTACGATGCCGGCGTCACCTACACCCAGTACAAGCTGGAGGAGCGCCAGCTGGTCCGCTACAAGAACGCGATCGACCAGTTCTTCGTGAACCGCGTGCTGGGCCCGCAGCAGGGCCTGGATCCGCTGTACGGCGCCTATCCGGTGTATTCGCCGAACTATGCGGCGTTCTACTCGCCGATCAGCCAGGCGGACTTCGCCAGCTTCACCGGCCAGGCCACCAACAAGAGCAAGACCTCCGACGGCATGCTTCGCGTGCAGGCGACCAACGCCAAGCTGTTCAGCCTGCCCGGCGGCGACGCCGGCCTGGCCGTGGTCGGCGAGTACGGCAAGCAGAAGTGGGACTACGATCCGGATCCGGTGATCCTCAATGGCGAAGTCTGGGGCCTGACCTCGGTGGCCGGCGGCGGCCAGCGCGACCGCTACGCGCTGACCTCGGAACTGCGCATGCCGGTCTTCGATCCGCTGACCATCACCCTGGCCGGTCGCTACGATGCGTTCAAGGCCAGCGGCCGCACCATCGACAAGCCGACCTACAGCATCTCGCTGGAGTACCGTCCGTTCGAGACCCTGCTGCTGCGCGGCAAGTACGGCACCGCGTTCCGCGCGCCGACCCTGTCCGATCTGTACCAGGGCCAGAGCGGCTACTACAGCAGCGTCGTCGACTACTACCAGTGCGCGCAGCGCGGCTATCTGCCGGGCAATACCGATAACTGCCCGCAGGCGTACTCGAGCCGTCAGTTCCGCGGCACGCAGTCGGGCAGCCTGGACCTGAAGCCGATCAACGCCGATGTGTGGAGCGCGGGCTTCGTGTGGTCGCCGGTCGACCGCATGGCGCTGACCGTCGACTACCTCAACTGGGACATCAGCGATGAGGTCACCCAGCAGAGCGCCGACGGCCTGAGCCTGCAGGACTACCGCTGCCGTGCCGGCATCGACGATGCCGCCTCGGCACTGTGCCAGGCCACGTTCGCCCAGGTCACTCGCAATGCGGCCGGCCAGATCACCAACATCTACACGCCGAAGATCAACGTCTCCAACCAGAAGCTGGAAGCGGTCACCGCCTCGTTCCGCTATGGCTACGACTTCGGCCGCTGGGGCGACCTGAGCACCATCGCCAGCTACAGCGAGAACCTGCGCCACAAGTACGTGCGCTACACGGGCGACACGCCGGTCGACCTGCTGAACGATCCGTACTGGAGCACCGATCCGAAGCGCAAGGCCGACGCCTCGCTGACCTGGGACATCGGCAAGTTCTCGACCACCTGGTACGCGAGCTGGTTCGACAAGACCCCGAACTACGCGGCGACCGTCGCCCCGGCTGGCTATGCCTCTCCGCGCGCCGGCAAGCTGCCGTCGCACATCACCCACAACGCCAGCGTCACCTACAAGGCGTTCGAGGGCATGGAGCTGTCGCTGATGATGACCAACGTGTTCAACAAGATGCCGCCGCTGGACAAGTCCTACCCGGGCAGTGCGCAGTGGGCGTACAACGACTACAACTTCGATGCGTACGGCCGTGCCTACTACCTGGAAATGCGTTACTCGTTCGGCAAGTAAGCCGACGCGCAGGTAATCACAGAGCCCACCCGCAAGGGTGGGCTTTTTTTTGCCTCGCGTTCGCGGCCTGCGCAGCCGACCAGGCCAGTGCAGACGCCCCTCCATCTTGCGCGTTCGACAAGCTCCGCCAGGCTCGCGCGGTTTGCGCACGGCAGCGTTCCGATATCGTGTCAGCCAGCACCAATCGCCCATGATGTAATCGCGCCCAGCCGATCCATCGTCGCCGACGCGGGGCATCCGCGTCGGCATCCCCTGATGGCGCACTACGTTTCATGGAGCAGCCAATGCCACGTCGCGACTTCGATCCCGCCACCTTCATCGCGGATGGGCGGCCGGCCACGCAGGCACGGCTGTTCGACGCGGACACGCCGCCGCCGTGGCACGGCGTCGTCGCCGGCGCCGCGCTGGGCGGCGCGGTCACCGTGCTGACCTACGGCACGGATGCGATCGGCGATGGCCCGCCGCGCCATGTCCATCCGTACGACGAGACCTTCGTGGTCCTGGTCGGACGTGCGCGCTTCTTCGTCGGCGACAGCACGCTCGAGGCCGCGGCCGGAGAAGTGGTCTTCGGTCCCGCCGGCGTGCCGCACCGGTTCGAGAACCTGGGTCCGGGCCGACTGCAGACGATGGACATCCATCATTCGCCGACCTGGATCCAGACCGATCTGGACTAGGCGACACCCGCCACGCGCGTAGCGGCAGCGTCGCCGCGCTCAGGAACGCAACGCAAAACATGCCGCCCTTACGTGCAGCGCGCGCAAGGGCGCGCGTCGGACGTGGACGCGATCGCGACCGGTGACGGAGCGGCAGGGACTGGCCGGGCGTACGGTCCGGCCGTTAGGGATAGAACGCCGACAACAGCGCCTTGAGCTCGTCCATATCCTCGCCATAGCGCTGCCAGCGGCCCATGTAGGAACGCGTCATCGACGTGCGCACCTGCACCACGCTGGCGGTGGCCACCGGCGCCTGGTTCTGCTCGAAGTGCAGGCAGGCCTCGTCCCAGGGCAGGCCGCAGAAGTCCAGCAGCCGCCGAGTGGTCGGCTCCTGCGCGGTCACCAGGTCCTCGTAGTCGACCTGCAGGATGCGCTGCGGCAGCACCTCGTTCCAGTGCGCCATCAGCCGGTCGAACATCAGGAAGTAGCGGCCGACGTCCATCAGGTCGAAGGAATAGTCGTAGTACGGCGACGACAGCGCGAACAGCTGGCGGAAGTTGCTCAGGCAGGTGTCCATCGGATCGCGCCGCAGGCACACGATCTTCGCCTTCGGCAAGGCGCGCGCGATGTGGCCGGTATAGAGGAAGTTGTGCGGCAGCTTGTCCACGAAGCGCGGCTTCAGTGCGGTGCCCGGGCGCGTGGATTCGACATAGCCGCGGCCGAGCGCACGCCAGTCCAGTCCCTGCACCTGGCTCAGCGTGGCTTCGTCGAGGATCTCCGGCGACGGCGTGCCGGTCAGGCGCTTGAGCACCACCGAAAAGTTCTGCAGCTCGCCCGCCGAGTGCACCTGCGGATGGCTGGACAGGATCCGGTCCACCAGCGTGGTGCCGCTGCGCGGCATGCCGATCACGAAGATCGGTTCCTCGCTCTCGAAACCCGCCACCGGCGCGTCGTCGGCGCGGAAGCTCCGATGCAGGGCCTCGAACAGGCGCGCATCGCGTTCGGAGGTGTAGCCGCGCGCCCGCTTGTGCACCGACTTGCCCTGCACATAGCCGCGAAAGGCCGCGCGGTAATCGCCGAGGTCCTCGTGCTCCTTGGCCAGCGCCAGGTTCAGGTACAGCACCGCGTCGGGATCGTCGCCGGCCGACGCCAGTGCGGCCTCGAGCAGCGCCAGGTTGTTCTCCTCCGGCGTCCACTTGCGCAGTTGCGACAGCGACAGATACACCTTCCAGTAGCGCGGCTCCAGCGCCAGACAGGCGCGGTACTCGGCCTCGGCCTCCTGCAGCCTGCCGGAGAACAGCAGCGAGGTTCCCAGGTTGTAGCGGAAGCTGGCCTGCTGCGGCGCGGCCTGCACCGCACGCGCGAACGCCTGCAGCGACGCGGCATGTTCGTTGACCTGGCTGTAGACCACGCCCAGCGTGTCCAGGGTATGCGCATCGGTGGGCTGTAGCGCCATCGCGTGATCGGCGAACCGGTGCGCATCCTGCAGGAACCGCCCCATCGCCAGCACCCGCGCCAGTTGCGCCGCGTAGTCGGCGCGCTCGGGATTCAGCGTCGCCGCCTGGTGCAGATGCATGGCCGCGGCCTGCATCTGCTGCAGCTCCAGCGCCGCCACACCGGCAACGAAATGCACGCCCGGATGCTGCGGCAAGGCCTGCAGCAGCTGCTGCGCGATCCGCAGCGCCTGCGGCCAGTCGCTACGATTGAGCGCAGCGATGGCCTGGTTGTAGAGCTGAACCTGTTCGCTCATGGATGCGCCCGATCTCCCCTGAAAGGCTGGCCGCGGCGGCACGCAGGCGCGCGCGGCAGTCTCCGATTATGACCGCAGCGCAGCATTCGCGTGCATGTGCAGTGTCTTCCGCCCGCAACTGACGCATGCAGCCGCAGCGGTGCGAAACGACACCTGCGCAGGTCCAGACACCTCACGACAAGGGGTTGCGCCACACGTCGCCAAAGCGAGCGACACGCCGAGGCTCCCCATACAGCAAGCCCGCTTCAGAAACATGTCATGTAACGCAAATTTTTCGTTACTTTTCCGATTCGTTCATGCTACGGTCAAGAAACGTGAAACGGACCTCACACTCTCTACACGTACCTGTCCAGGAAGGGACCCGGGTACTGCACATGCATCAAGGGGAAATTTGTCAATGTCAGTCAAAGCACCGACTCCCAAGCGGAGTCTTCTGGTCGTTGCTGTGTCCGCCATTCTGGCCCTGCCTGTCGCACCGGCGCTGGCGCAAAGCCAGAACCCGAGCCAGGAATCTGAAACGGAACAACTGACCGAGGCCACCGGCGCCAAGGCGCATACGCTGGACAAGGTGACCGTGACCGGCTCGCGCATCCAGCGCACCGAGGTCGAGGGTCCCTCGCCCGTCACCATCATTTCCGCCACCCAGATCGAGCGCGAAGGCTTCAACACCGTCTTCGACGCGCTGAGCACGCTCACCCAGGCGTCCGGCTCCACCCAGAACGAGCTGTTCCAGGGCGGCTTCACCCCCAACGCCAGCGTGATCAACCTGCGCGGGCTCGGCCCCGGCCGCACCCTGCTGCTGATCAACGGCCGCCGCGCCGCGGACTACCCGCTGCCCTACAACGGCCAGAGCAACTTCGCCAACTTCGGCAACATCCCGGCCGCGGCGGTCGACCGCATCGAGATCCTCGCCGGCGGCGCATCGGCCATCTACGGCTCCGACGCGGTTGCCGGCGTGGTCAACATCATCCTCAAGACCAACTACGAGGGCGACCTGGTCAAGCTGCGCGGCAGCACCCTGACCCGCGGCGGCGGCGACACCGGCGACTTCCAGTGGATCGGCGGCAAGACCGGCGACCGCTGGAGCCTGACCTACGCCTTCGAGTACACCGCTGGCGAGCCGCTGTACGGCTACCAGCGCGACTTCATGGATTCGGCGCTGGACAATCCGTTGCCGCCGGACTTCGTCGGCATCCAGCCGACCGGCACCATGCGCGTGCGCCGTCGTACCGGGTCGACCACCAACTCCTATTTCGCGCCGCCGGCCGGCGCCTGCGAACAGCTGGGCGACGAGTGGGTGCGCTGGAACTACCGCAGCGCCAGCGCCGCCGGCGCCATCACCAACCTCGGCCAGGCCTGCGGCACCTTCAAGGATCCGGCCTACCAGACCATCCGCAACGAGAACAACGACCTGTCCGGCTACGCCTACGGCACCTTCGATTTCGACGGCGGCATGCAGGGCTGGGCCAGCCTGCAGGCCTGGTCGTCCGAGTCCAAGTACACCTCGGGCACCCAGTTCTGGTCCGGCCGCACCAGCGGTGCGCTGTGGTTCGATCCCGGCTTCAACGCGCTGGTCGACGCACAGCGCGTGTTCGCCCCGCAGGAAGCCGGTGGCGTCGAGCACCTGATGGCGCGCAACAAGGAGAAGTCCTACGACTTCGCCGCCGGCCTGCGCGGCAAGTGGGGCGAGCGCTTCGACTGGGATCTGACCCTGTCGCGTGCCGAGTACAAGGTCAAGGTCGACCGGCCGCGCCTGGTGGCGTCGGCGGTCAACGATTACTTCCTCGGCCAGCAGCTGGGCACCCGCGTGGTCGGCGGCGTCTCCTATCCGGTGTATCGCCTGAACCAGCAGCGCTACTACAGCGCACTGACCCCGGACGAGTTCGCGGCGCTGAGCACCACGGTCAAGACCGACGCCAACTCGCACGTCAACCAGGGCAGCTTCGTCCTCTCCGGCGACCTGTTCGAGCTGCCGGCCGGCGCGCTGGGCTTCGCCGGCATCGTCGAAGCCTCGCAGCAGGAGTACAAGCTCAACGCCGACCCGCGCATCCTGCCCGACTACACCGGCGCCGACCGTCCGTACAACCTCACCGGTACCGGCGGCGGCGGCAAGCGCGACCGCTATGCGCTGGGCGTGGAGCTGTCGATTCCGATCCTCAGTTCGCTGAAGGCGCACCTGGCCGGGCGTCTGGACAAGTACGACGACGTCACCGCGGTGGACGACGCCAAGACCTGGAACGCCGGCCTGGAATGGCGTCCGCTGGACAACCTGCTGTTCCGAGGCTCCTACTCCACCAGCTTCCGCGCTCCGGACCTGCATTACGTGTTCGCCGATCGCAGCGGCACGTTCTCCAGCATCTTCGACACCCGTCGCTGCCTGGAAAGCGGCCGCGCCGCGGCGCAGTGCCCGGCCTCGGACACCACGGTGAACTACACCGCCTATGGCGTGCGCCAGGGCACCACCGACCTGTCCGAGGAAACCGGCACTTCGTGGACCGCCGGCTTCGTGTGGGACGTGCTCGACGGCCTGTCGGTCACCGCCGACTACTACGACATCCGCCTGAAGAACGTGGTGGCCGACATCACCTCCACCTACATCCTCGATGGCGAAGCCGGCTGCGTGACCGGGCTGACCCGCAACCGCAACCCGTTCACCCTGGGTGCGCCGGGCTCGGCGTTCTGCAACGACATGCTGTCGCGGGTCAGCCGCCTCAGCGCGCCGGGCACGCCGAACGATGGCCAGATCACCGAGATCCGCCGCGGTCCGATCAACCGCGCCTTCCTCGGCACCAAGGGCATCGATGCATCGCTGGACTACCGCCTCGACACCGACCGGTTGGGCGATTTCCGCTTCCAGGTGGGCTACTCGCACACCCTCGAGCAGAAGTCGGCCGAGTTCAAGGGCGACCCGGTGCTCGACTACCGCGACGACCTGGGCAACTTCGACTTCCGCAGCCGCATCCGCACCACCGCGACCTGGCAGAAGAACGACTGGCAGGCAGCGGTGTTCATGATCCGCTACGGCAGCCTGCCGAACTGGCAGGAGACCGGCCGCATCGCGCCGTACTTCATCTGGAACGCGAACGTGGGCAAGAAGCTGACCGACAAGCTGACGGTCAACTTCTACGTCAACAACGTGTTCGACAAGACCCACCCGAAGGACAGCGGCTACAACACGTATCCGTACTTCTGGCGCGCCTACAGCCCGTATGGCCGCGAAGTGGCGGCGGAGTTCCAGTACCGCTTCCGCTGAGCCGCGCCACCCGCAAGGAAGGTCAGCGAGAGCCCGGCATCCGGGCTCTCGCTGTGTGCAATCATGCAGAGGGATTCTCGTGAAACGACGCGTTGCTTTCTGTGCGTTGGGCCTGTGCCTGCTCGGCGGTATCGCCGCAGCCGCTCCTTCGCCCATTGCGGATTTCGTCAAGCGCCCCACCTACAGCGCGGTGAAGATTTCGCCTGACGGCCAATACCTGGCGCTGACCGTCGACCGCGGCGAGCAGGACGTGCTGACCGTGCTCGGCACGCGCGACCTCAAGCCGATCAAGGTCAACGTACTGCCGGACGGCAAGAGCGTGGGCGCGTTCTACTGGACCGGCCGCAAGCGGCTGCTGTTCACCGCGGTCAAGAAGGTCGGTTCGTTCGAGCGGCCGATGGGCACCGGCGAGTGGTTCGCGGTCGACGCCGACGGCGGCCAGCCGCGCACCCTGATCGAATACGGCACGCAGGGCGTCACCCAGCGCGGCAAGAGCGTGGGCCGCGAATCCTTCGCCCTGCTCGATACGCTGCGCGACGACGAGCAGAACGTGGTCATGCAGGTGCGCTACCCGCGCTCCTCGGAAGGCGCCGGTACCGAAGTGGTGATGATCGACACGCTCAGCGGGCGGCGCAAATCATTGGGCCGCGCGCCGAAGGCGAACTGCTCCATCGCCCTGGACGCCGCCAAGCAGCCGGCCTTCGCCACCTGCCAGAGCGACAAGGACGCCGCCACCGGCTACGACAGCCACAGCGAGGTGTACGCGCTGAAGAACGGCACGTGGGAACTGATCAATGCCAGCAAGGCCGACGGCGCGCGCCTGGACATCGCCTGGTCCACCGCCAACGGCCGCGTCTACGCCACCCGCGACGACGGCAAGGCGCCCGGTGCGTTCGGCTACCTGGATCCACGCAGCGGCGGCTTCGTTTCCCTGTTCCAGGATCCCACCAGCGAGGTCGCGCGCACCATCAACGCCACCGACGGCTCGGACACCGCGCTGGCGGTGGTCACCGAGGCCGGCGCGCCGCAGGTCAAGCTGATCGACGAGGCGCATCCGGATGCGGCGCTGTACGCCAGCCTGGCCGCGGCCTTTCCCGGCCAGTACGTCGATTTCGCCAGCGCCACCCGCAACGGCGACACGATCGTGGTCAGCGTGCGCAGCGACCAGAATCCGGGCGAGCTGTACCTGTACGAACGCGCCACCGGCAAGGCCCGCTTCCTGATGAAGAGCCGGCCGTGGATCGACGCGGCGAAGATGGCCACGATCACGCCGATCCAGTTCACCGCCCGCGACGGGCTGCGCATCCACGGCTACCTCACCGTGCCAGCCGGCGCGCAGGCCAGGCAACTGCCGCTGATCGTCAACGTGCACGGCGGGCCGATGGGGCCGCGCGACACCTGGGGCTTCCATTCCGAGGCGCAACTGTTCGCCAGCCGCGGCTACGCCACCCTGCAACTCAACTACCGCGGCTCCGGCGGCTTCGGCAAGGCGTTCATGGACCGCGCCTACGGGCAGTGGGACGGCGGCATCCTCAACGACATCGTCGACGGCACCCAGTACGCGATCCAGCAGGGCCTGGCCGACAAATCGCGCATCTGCATCTACGGCGGCAGCTTCGGCGGCTACGCGGCGATGATGGCGCCGGTGCGCGCGCCGGGCCTGTTCCGCTGCGCGTTCGGCTACGTCGGCATGTACGACGCCAAGCTCCAGTTGCGGCTCAGCGACACCAGCAAGAGCGAGAGCGGCAGGCGCTACCTGCTGCGCGCGTTCGGCAGCAGCAGCGCCGAGCAGGAGCGGATGTCGCCGATCAACCACGTGCAGGCGCTGACGCTGCCGATCTACCTCGCCGCCGGCGCCCGCGACGATCGCTGCCCGCCGGAGCACACCGAGGCGCTGGCCAAGGCATTGCAGGACGCCGGGCATCCGCCCGAAGGCGTGATCGTGCAATCCGGCGAAGGCCACGGCTTCTACAAGGAAGACAACAACCTCAACCTCTACACCAGGATGCTGGCGTTCTTCGACGCGCATCTGAGCGGTTCCGCGGCACCATCCGACGCATCCGCACAGGCCGGCGCGCCCTGACCCGGAGCCCAGACAACGCCACGGCGCGCCGTCGTGGCCTGCGCGGCGCGCTGCACGCGCTGCGCCTTTCCCTCGCCCTGGTCGCCATGCCAGGGCTTTTTTTTGCCATGCCGCCGGGGGTGGGTCGCCGCTCAGCCGCGCAACAGCGCCATCGCTGCGTTGTGGCCCGGCGCGCCGGTCACGCCGCCGCCGGGATGGGTGCCGGAGCCGCACAGGAACAGGCCCGGAATCGCGCCGCGGTACGCCGCCTGGCCGAGCATCGGGCGCGCACTGAACAACTGGTTGAGGCTCAACGCGCCATGGAAGATGTCGCCGCCGATCAGCCCGAAGGTGCGTTCCAGGTCCAGCGGACTCAGCACCTGGCGGCCCAGCACCGAGGCGGCGAAGCCCGGCGCGTAGCGTTCGACGGTGGCGATCATCAGGTCGGCGACCTCGTCGCGGTGCGTGTCCCAACTGCGCCCGTCGGGCAACTGCGGCGCCACGTGCTGGCAGAACAGGCTGGCCACGTGCTGGCCAGGCGGTGCCAGGCTCTCGTCCAGCGTGCTGGGAATCAGCAGTTCGACGATCGGTTCGCGCGACCAGCCGTGCCGGCGCGCGTCGAGGTACGCGCGGTCCATGTAGTCCAGGCTCGGCGCCAGCACGATGCCGGCGGTGAGGTGGTCGCCCGGTCCCGGCAGCGCACTGAAGCTGGGCAACTGCGACAGCGCCACGTTCATGCGGAACGTGCCCGAACCGCAGCGCCAGTGCGCCATCCGCTCGCGGGTGGCGGCCGGCACGTGCGCCGGATCGAGCAGGCGTTCGTACAGCAGCTTGGGGTTGACGTTGGCGACCACGTGCCGCGCCAGCACCCGCTCGCCCTGCTCGGTGACCACGCCGACCGCGCGCCCGCCCTCGACCAGGATCTCGCGCACGCCGGCATCGGTGCGGATGCGTGCGCCGGCCGCGGTGGCGGCGTGGGCCATGGCCTGGGTGATCGCGCCCATGCCGCCCAGCGCATGGCCCCAGGCGCCCTTCACCCCATTGCTCTCGCCGAACACGTGGTGCAGCAGCACGTAGGCCGATCCCGGCGTATACGGGCTGGCGTAGTTGCCGACGATGCCGTCGAAGCCGAACAGCGCCTGCGCCGCATCGCTCTCGAACCAGCGCTGCAGATACTCGGCGGCGGAGATGGTGAACAGGTCCAGCAGGTCCTGGCGCAGCTCCGCATCCAGCGCATGCAGGCGGCGGCCGAGGCGGCCGGCGCGCAGCAGTTCGGGCAGCGCCTGCAGCCAGCCGCCGTCGGTGACGTTGGGCGGCGGCTGCAGGGCCAGCGCGCGCAGCACGTCGGCGATGCCCTCCAGCCGCGCCTCGTAGGCCGGCAGGCGCGCGGCGTCGCGCGCGGAGAACTTGGCCAGTTCGGCCTGGGTGCAGCCGGCGCCGGTCAATAGATAACGCCCGTCCGGCAGCGGCAGGAAGTTGTTGCGCCGGCGCGGCACGATGCGCAGGCCGTGCGCCGCCAGGTCGAGATCGGCGATCACCTTGGGCTGCAGCAACGACACCGTGTAGGACGCCACCGAGTTGCGGAAGCCGGGGTGGAACTCCTCGGTGACCGCAGCGCCGCCGACCACACCGCGCCGCTCCAGCACGGTCACCTTCCAGCCGGCCCGCGCCAGGTAGGCGGCGCAGACCAGGCCGTTGTGGCCTGCCCCCACGATCAGGGCATCGCATGGCGGTTCGCGGGTCATGGCCGCATGGTAAGCCAGTGCCGGCGAGCCTGCCGAACCGGCAGGCGGGGATGCCCTCTCATGGTCCAATGCCGGGGCCGCCCATGACCTTCGACACCCCTGAAACCTCCCGCGGCGGCGTAGAGTCTCGCCACGGCCCGAGCGGGCCATCCTTTTATCCACGTTGGCCTGGAGCCTGCCTGTGACCCTTCGCAATCCCAAGATGCTGCTGTTGACCCTGGCCGTGAGCACCGCGCTGAGCGGCTGCGGCAAGCACGACGATGCCGCCCCCGCAGCCGATGCCGCCAAGCCCGCGACCGCCGCCCCGGCCGCCGCTGCGGCGCCGGCCGAGCTCAAGCTCGACACCAGCAAGCTGCCGGCCTACAACGCGTTCAGCGTCAACGACCTGGACGCCAGCAAGAACGCCTGTGACGACTTCAACGGCTACGTCAACGGCAAGTGGCTGGCCGCCAACGAAATTCCCAAGGACCGCAGCAGCTGGGGCGCGTTCTCGATCCTGGACGAGCGCTCGGTGGCCGTGCAGCACCAGCTGGCCGAACAGGCCGCCGCCGCGGCCAACCCGCAGGGCGTGGAAAAGATCGTCGGCGACTTCTGGTCCTCGGGCATGGACGAAGCCAAGATCAACGCTCAGGGCATCGAGCCGCTGAAGGCCGACCTGGCCGCGATCGACGGCCTCAAGGATGGCCCGGCGATCGCCGAGTACCTGCGCCAGAGCGCGGCCAAGGGCGAGAACGGCCTGTTCGGCTTCGGTGCCGAGGCCGACTTCAAGAACTCGACGATGAACATGGCCTACGCCATGCAGGGCGGCCTCGGCCTGCCCGACCGCAGCTACTACGTCGACGCCGACAAGCAGGACAAGCTCAAGGCCTACCAGGCGCACGTGGCCAAGGTGCTGGAACTGGCCGGCGTGCCGGCCGCCGACGCGGCCAAGCAGGCGCAGGACGTGGTGGCGCTGGAAACCCGTCTGGCCAAGGTGTCCAAGTCCAGCGAGCAGCTCTCGCGCGACGCCGAACTGGCCTACAACCCGGTCACCCCGGCCGATGCCGACAAGCTGACCCCGAACTTCCCCTGGACCAAGTTCTTCGAGTCGCAGGGCGTGGCCGTGCCGGAGAAGTTCTCGCTGGCGATCCCGGCCTTCCACCAGGAAGTGAGCAAGGCGCTGGGCGACACCGACCCGTCGGTGTGGCGCGCCTACCTGCGCTTCCACACCGTGGACAGCGCCTCGCCGTACCTGAGCGATGCCTTCGCGCAGGAAAACTTCGCCTTCTACGGCAAGGAACTCAACGGCCAGGCGGAGATGAAGCCGCGCTGGAAGCGCGTGCTCGGCAGCATCGAGAACGGCGCCGGCGAGGCGATGGGCCAGATGTACGTCAAGGTCGCCTTCTCGGCCGACGACAAGGCCAAGATGCAGCAACTGGTGCAGAACCTGAGCCAGGCGCTGAAGGCGCGCCTGGAGAAGCTGACCTGGATGAGCGACGAGACCAAGGCCAAGGCCCTGGAGAAGTGGAAGACCTTCACCCCGAAGATCGGCTACCCGGACAAGTGGCGCGACTACGCCAGCCTGAGCACCCAGCGCGACAGCTACCTGGACAACGTGCGCGCCGCCACCGCGTTCAACTACAAGTACAACCTGGGCAAGATCGGCAAGCCGGTGGACAAGACCGAGTGGGGCATGACCCCGCAGACGGTCAACGCCTACTACAACCCGCTGCAGAACGAGATCGTGTTCCCGGCGGCGATCCTGCAGCCGCCGTTCTTCGACCCCAAGGCCGACGACGCGTTCAACTACGGCGGCATCGGCGCAGTGATCGGCCACGAGATGACCCACGGCTACGACGACCAGGGCGCGCGCTTCGGGCCGACCGGCAACTTCGAGAACTGGTGGACCCCGGCCGACGCCAAGAAGTTCTCCGCGCTCACCGGCAAGCTGGTGCAGCAGTTCGACGGGTACGAGGTCGACGGCAAGCACGTCAACGGCAAGCTGACCCTGGGCGAGAACATCGCCGACCTGGGCGGCATCACCACCGCCTACGACGCCATGAAGAAGGCCACCGAGGGCAAGGACGACCCGAAGGTCGGCGGCATGACCCGCGACCAGAACTTCTTCATCAACTGGGCCACCGTGTGGCGCACCAAGTACACCCCGCAGAACGCGATGGTGCGCCTGACCACCGACCCGCACGCCCCGGCGCAGTTCCGCGCGATCGGCGCGCCGTCGAACCTGGAGGCCTTCGCCACCGCGTTCCAGTGCAAGCCGGGCACGCCGATGGTGCGCAGCGGCGACAAGCGCGTGGTGATCTGGTAAGCGACAGCGTCACCGTCGTCTCGCGAAAAGGCCCGGCATGTCCGGGCCTTTTCTTTGCGTGGCTGCCGGCCTGCGACAGCGGCCGCGCTGCCGCCCGCCCTGCCCGGCCGCCGGCGCCCGTGGTTGCCGGCGTCCCTCGCTGAATCCGGTTGGCACCTGCACGCGCGTCATCGCCACAGTTGCACACCGCGGCTTGTTAAACTCCGCCGACTTTAATCCTGACCGGATGCGTTCCCGATGCCCAATGCCCGTCCGCTTGCCCTCGCCGTCGCCCTCGGCCTGATCGCCCTCGCCTCCGCCGCCGATGCCGCGCCCAAGAAGAAGCGCGCCGCCGCGCCCAAGGCCCCGCCGATCAGCGCCGCCTGCAGCGACTTCTACGACGATGCCAACGCCGACTGGCTGAAGCAGAACCCGGTGCCGCAGACCGGCGCGGTCACCGCGCTGGGCCAGCTCGCCGAGCGTGCGCAGCAACAGCAGCGCGACCTGCTCGACGCCTCCATGCAGTCGCCGCAGAACGCGGTGCAGAAGGCGCTGGGCGACTTCTGGGCCAGCGGCCTGGACGAGGCCGCGGTGGAGAAGGACGGCTCCAACCCGATCGCGCCGCTGCTCGGCCGCATCGATGCGATCAAGAAGGCCAAGGACGTACCGGCCTCGATCGCCGCGCTGCACCAGATCGGCATCCCGGTCGCGTTCAACTTCGGCGCCGACGTCGACCTGAAGGCGCTGGACCGCCACATCGGCTACTTCATGCAGGGCGGCATGGGCCTGCCCGACCCGGCCTTCTACACCCGCACCGACGCCGACACCATGGCGCTGATGGGCCGCTACCGCACCTACGTCAAGCAGATCCTGACCCTGACCGGCACCCCGGCCGACCGGCTCGAGGCCGACGCCCAGTCGGTGCTGCAGATCGAGACCGCGCTGGCGCGCAGCGCCAAGTCGCTGGCCGGCATCAACAACCCGTTCAACAACTACGCGCCGATCTCGACCAAGGAGTTGAACAAGCAGTACCGCAACCTGCAGCTCGACGCCTTCCTCAAGGCGCAGGGCGTCAACGACGACCTGGTGTCGATGGCCGACCCGGACATGTTCAAGCAGCTCGACGGCATGATCGTCAGCATCAAGCCCGAGCAGTGGAAGGCCTACCTGCGCTGGCGTGTGGGCGATGCGATGGCACCGTACCTGTCCAAGAGCTTCCGCGACGCCAGCTTCGAGTTCCGCGGCCGCGTGCTGCAGGGCCAGGTCGCGCCGCCGCCGCGCTGGGCGCAGGTGCTTGACGCGATCAACGTCGCCGCCGGTCCGATGCTGGGCCGCGAGTACGTGGCGCGCTACCTGTCGGCCGACACCCGCCGCCAGGCCGAGACCATCGCCGGCCAGATCCGGGACGCGCAGATCGCCGCGGTCAAGCGCAGCACCTGGCTGAGCGAACCGGCGCGCACCGAGGCACAGGCCAAGCTGGCCGCGCTGAAGATCGAGATCGGCGCGCCGCGCCGCGACCTCGACTACACCCTGCAGCCGATGGGCCGCGGCAGCTTCGGCGGCAACATGCTGATCGCCTCCACCTGGCGCCACCGCGAGGAGATGAAGCGCATCGGCAAGGGCAACGCCGACCGCCGCTGGGACGTGCTGCCGCAGCAGCCGGCGCTGACCTACGACCTCGCGCAGAACCGTCTGATCGTCACCGCCGCGGTGCTGCAGCCGCCCGTGTATGCGGCCGGCAGCGACGGCGCGGCGCTGTACGGCGCCTACGGCGCGATGGTCGCGCACGAGCTGATCGGCGCCATCGACAGCAAGGGCAGCCTGGTCGACGCGCAGGGCCAGTTGCGCAACTGGTGGACCCCGGAAGACAAGAGCGCCTGGAACGCGCTGGCCGCCCGTACCGCCGCCCAGTACGGCGCCTACGACTTCCCCGGCGTGAAGGGCGCCAAGGTCAACGGCCCGCTGACCCAGGACGAGGACCTGACCGACATCGGCAGCGTCGAACTGGCCTGGCAGGCCTACAGCGCGGCGCAGCCGGCGGCCAGCGAGGCCGGCAAGCAGGCGTTCTACAAGGCCTGGGCCGGCCTGTGGGCGCAGCAGCTGTCGCCGACCGACGCCGTGCAGCGGGTCACCGCCGACGTGCACGCACCGGGCCGCTGGCGCACCAACGGCGCGCTGGCCAACCTGCCCGCCTTCGCCGCGACCTTCACCTGCAAGCCGGGCCAGCCGATGGTGCGCAGCGAGGCCGAGCAGATCCACCTGTGGCCGTGAGCCGGCGCCGGCGCTAGCCGCCGGCCAGGCACACAGCACGACGGCGCGGGCAACCGCGCCGTCGTGCGTTCAGGGGTCGGGAAATGCATCGGCTGCTGTGCCGGCGATGCACAGCAGGCAGCAACGGCCTTGCGGTGAAAAATTGACTGCCCCTCTCCTACCGGGGCGACAGGGCACGGCGTGCGCGCCACTGGCGCGCGTGCCCTGGAGCGCCCGCGTCGCAAGCGCGGGCCGGGGCGCGAAGCGGGGGTTGGGGTGAGGGTACGGCGCGCGTAGCGCATGCGCCGCGCCGGCAATGCGAGGCTTCGCCCGTACCCTCATCCGCCCCTGCGGGGCACGTTCCCCCGCAAAAGGGGCCATGGTCCCGACGGGAGAAGGGAAAAGCCGATTGCCCCGCGCGCGCCGCGTGGAGTTGCACTTGCCTATGCGGTCGCTGCGCTCAGCGCACGATGCGCGGGCGCGGCGGCTTGCGCTTGCCGAACGGCGGCTGGCCGCGCCAGTAGCGGATCATCAGCCAGCCGAACAGCATGCCGCCCAGGTGCGCGAAATGCGCCACGCCGGGCTGCCAGCCGGTGAAGCCCAGCAGCAGTTCCAGCGCACCGAACACGATGACGAAGGTCCGTGCCTTCATCGGGATCGGCGGGAACAGCAGCACCACCCGCTGATTGGGGAACAGCATGCCGAAGGCCAGCAGCAGGCCGAAGATGCCGCCGGAGGCGCCCAGCGTCGGATACGGCTCGCTGCCGTTGCTGAGCATCCACCAGCCGACCAGCAACTGGCACAGGCCGGCACCGACCACGCAGACCAGGTAATAGGTCAGGAAGCGCTTGTTGCCCCAGGTCTGCTCCAGCGGCCCGCCGAACATGTACAGCGCCAGCATGTTGAACAGCAGGTGCGAGAAACTGCCATGCAGGAAGCCGTAGGTCAGCAACTGCCAGAGCTGGAAGTTCTCCCCCGGCGAGAACGCATCGAAGGCACCGATCGGCCACAGCATGAAGGGAGAGAACGTGTCCGTGCCAAGCAGCATCTGCAGCAGGAACACCACGACGTTGCCGATCAGCAGCGCTTGGGTGACGGGCGGAAGTCTGGGAAACATGGTCGGGTCCGTGGCAACTGTCCCCATCATAGCCGCTCGCCAGAGACTCCTTGCCGAAACATCGCCTGCGCTTCGCACCCCGACGCTCACCCCAACTCCTCGCCCGGAGGGAAAGGGGCTTGTACTCCCTTCTCCCGCCGGGACCATGGCCCCCTTTTGCGGGGGAAGGTGCCCCGAAGGGGCGGATGAGGGTACGGGCGCAGCCTCGCGCAGCTGAAACACCGCATGCGCTTCGCGCCCGACCCTCACCCCAACCGATCTCCCGGGAGGGAGAGGGACTTGTACCCCTTCTCCCGTCGGGAGAAGGTGCCCCGCAGGGGCGGATGAGGGTACGGGCGCAGCCTCGCGCAGTTGAAACACCGCATGCGCTTCGCGCCCCGACCCTCACCCCACCCCCTCCCGGAGGGAGAGGGGCTTGTACTCCCTTCTCCCGTCGGGAGAAGGTGCCCCGAAGGGGCGGATGAGGGTACGGGCGAAGCCTCGTGCAGTTGAAACACCGCATGCGCTTCGCGCCCGCCCCTCACCCCAACCCCTCTCCCGGAGGGAGAGGGGCTTGTATTCCCCTTTCTCCCGCCGGGAGAAGGTGCCCCGAAGGGGCGGATGAGGGTACGGGCGCAGCCTCGCACAGCTGAAACACCGCATGCGCTTCGCGCCCGCCCCTCACCCCAACCCCTCTCCCGGAGGGAAAGGGGCTATAAGCCACCACCTGAATCCGGCCTCTTTCTCCCGCCTGGGGGACCGGACGCCGCAGTTCTCGTGAGTGTCGCTACCGCGGCCCCCACACCTCGGCATCGAGATCACTCACCTGCGCCGGCGCACGCTTCACCCGTCCACTCTGCACCACCACGCCTTCGGCGCGCAGGCGCTGGCATTGTTCGCGGTAGCCAGGCGAGCCTTCCGGAAAGGCGATGCGGCCGTCGCTGCGCAGCACCCGGTGCCAGGGCAGCGTGGCGTCGGCGTTGCCGCCGAGCAGGCGTGCGACCAGGCGTGCGCGTCCCGGCAAGCCGGCCAGCATCGCCACTTCGCCATAGCCGCGCACTTGCCCCGGTGGAATCGCCCGGATCGTTACCAGGATCCGCGCATGCGCCTCGGCCGCCGTCATCGTCGCGACCGGCGCCGACGCATCCGCTGCGGGCAACCGCCGTGCACTCATGCCGGCTGCGCCCGCACGGGACGAGACACCAGCAGCACTCCGACCAGCACCAGCACGGTGCCGGCGATCTGCCACGGCCCCATCGCCTCGCCCAGCAGCAACACGCTGAGCACGATGGTCGAGACCGGGCCGAGCATGCCGATCTGCGACGCCAGCGCCGAGCCGATGCGCTGCACCGCCAGCATCGTCGCCAGCACCGGCACCGCCGTGCACAGCGTGCCGTTGAGCAGCGACAGCGCATAGACCGGCGCCGGCAAGGCCAGCGCGTGCAGCGGCCGCAGCAGCAGGAACTGGGCGATGCACAGCGCGCAGGCAACCAGGCTGGCATAGGCGGTCAGTCGCACCGCGCCGACCCGCGCCACCAGTTGGCCGCTGCCGACCAGATACGCCGCATAGGCCAGTGCGCTGCCGAACACCAGCAGGCTGCCCCAGGCGGTGCGCGCGCCGCCGATGCGCAGGTCGTGGCCGAACGCCAGCAGCACGCCCAGATAGCTCAGCGCCAGCGCCCACAACTGGCGCCGCTGCGGCCGTCGCCGCCACAGCAGCACGCCGATCAGCAGCACCAGGGTCGGAGTGAGGTACAGGATCAGCCGCTCCAGGGTCGCGGTGATGTAGGCCAGGCCGAGGAAGTCCAGGAAACTGGCCAGGTAATAGCCGAGCACGCCCAGTGCGACGATCCGCCAGCGATCACCCGGCTGCAGCGGTGGCGCACGCCGGGCCGCCCACAGCGCCATCGCCGCGAAGCACGGCAGCGCCACCAGCATGCGCAAGGCCAGCAGGGTTACCGCATCGACGCCGTAGCGGTAACCGAGCTTGACGATGATGGCCTTGCCGGAAAACGCGATCGCGCCGCCGGCGGCGAGCAACACGCCGCCCAGGCTGGCCTGCGTGGCGGCGGGGGCGACGGCAGTGGGCGCGCCGGGCGCGCTCATCGCGCAGCGCCGCGGCAAGGAGAAGAGGACACGTGCATGCCGCCATTCTACGGCGCTGCGGTCAGCCAGCCGTCGGATCGCCGCGGCCTCAGCGCCTCACCTCCTCAGCGCATCAGCACCACTTCCTCGGCCGAGGTCGGATGGATCGCCACGGTGTCTTCCAGTTGCTGCTTGGTCACGCCCAACTTCAATGCCACCGCGAAGCCCTGCAGGATCTCGTCGGCGCCATCGCCGAGCAGGTGGATGCCGACCACGCGCTCCTCCGCGCCGACGCACACCAGCTTGAACAGGCTGCGCTGCGGCGAATCGGCCAGCGCCTGCAGCATCGGCCGGAAGTTGCTGCGGTACACGGTGACCGCGTCGGCGCCATAGCGCTCGCGCGCCTGCTCCTCGCCCAGCCCCACCTGGCCGAGCGGCGGGTGCGAGAACACCACGCTGGGCACGTTCTCGTAGTCCAGCCGCGCCTGCGGCCGGTCGCCGAACACGCGGTCCATCAGCTTGCGCCCGGCGGCGATCGCCACCGGGGTCAGGCCGACCTTGCCGGCCACGTCGCCGATCGCGTACAGCCCCGGCACGTCGGTGTTCTGGTACGCGTCCACCACGATCTCGTGCTTGTCGCCCAGGCGCACGCCCAGCGCTTCCAGGCCGAGGTCGCGCGTGTTGGGGCGGCGGCCGATCGCGAAGAACACACGATCGACGCGCTCACCTGGCTGTCCCTGCGCATCGACCACGCACAGGTCCTCGCCGTTGCGACGCAGGGCGCTGGCGCGGTAGCCGAAATGCAGGCGCACGCCCTGGTGGCGCAGATTGTCGGCGAGCTGCCGCGCCAGTTCCGCGTCGAACCGCTCCAGCAGACGCTCGCCCTGCACGTACAACTCCACGCGACTGCCCAGCGCCTGCAGCAGGCCGGCCAGTTCCACCGCAATGTAGCCACCACCGACGATGGCCACGCGCGGCGGCGCCTCGCACAGATTGAAGAAATCGTCGGAGATCAGGCCCAGCTCGGCGCCTTCGATATTCGGCCGCGCCGCATGCGCGCCCGTGGCGATCACCACGTGATTGGCGCTGACCCGCACGCCATCGTCGCATTCGACGGTGTGCGCATCGATCAGTCGCCCGCGCCGCGGGATCAGCACCACGCCATCGGCATCCAGGCGCCGCCGGTAGCTGGCGTGGATGTTGCCGATGTAGCCCTGGCGATGCGCCACCAGTTCCGTCCACGACAGCGTGGCCTCGGGAATGGCGAACCCGACCGCGCGCGCCAGGTCGATGCGTTCGACCAGGTCCGCTGCCAGCCACATCGCCTTCTTCGGCACGCAGCCGACGTTGACGCAGGTGCCGCCGAGCGCACTCGGCTCCAGGATCGCCACCCGCGCGCCATGGCTGGCGGCGCGGAACGCGGTGGCCAGGCCGCCGGAACCGCCGCCCAGCACCAGCAGGTCGTAATCGCGGATCGGCGCGCTCACGGCGCACGCTCGGCGCGCGGCGGGGTGGCATCGCTGGCGGGCATGCGTCCGCCTCTGACATCGTCCATCGGTGGTCCTGTCGCTCACATCGGTCGCCGCGGAGCATGCCATGGCCAACCGCGCGGCAGATGTGAGGACGCCGCCGCGCCTGCGCTCAGACCGCGTGGCGGCGCATGGGCTGCCAGCGCAGATAGCTGGCCGAACGCCACAGCCACTCCACCGGGCCGAAGCGGAACCGCTGCAGCCACCAGTGCGACAGCGCCACCTGCAGTGCGAACAGCACGACCGCGAACGGGATCTGCCAGGCACGCGGCAATTGCTCGAAGTAGCCGAAGCCATAGCCGTAGAACAGCGTCGTGCACACCAGCGACTGCAGCAGATAGTTGCTCAACGCCATGCGCCCGGCCGGCGCCAGCCACTGCAGCGCGGGCGCGGCGCGCACCAGCCAGGCCGCATAGCCCAGCGCCATCAGGCCGCCGGCGACACTGGCCAGGGCATAAGCGCAGGTCAGGCGCAGATCCAGCCGCGCCGGGTCCATCCACGGCTCCAGCCGGAAGCTCAGCAGCATCAGCGCCAGGCCCAGCGGCAGCACGCCCCAGCGCAGCACGGCGAGCAACCGCGGGAAGCGCTGCGGCTGCGCAGCCAGGCCGCTGCGCACGCACCAGGCGCCGAGCAGGAACATGCCGAAGATGGTCGGCGCATTGAACAGCAATGCACTCAGCGATTCGACCAGGTCGCGCGCGCGCTGCGCGGTGGCCTGGACATAGCTGCCGTGGCCGAACACCTCACGCTGCTGCGCCAGCGCCGCAGCGCTGTGCTGCGCCTGCTCGGCCATGTCGCGCTGCCACTGCGCCGCACCGTGCGGGTCGGCCTGCGCGGCCGTGGCGGCCGCGCCGATCAACAGCCACAGCGCCGGCGCGAACAGATACACCACCAGCGCCATGCCGGGCAGCCAGCGCGTGGGCGCCTCGCGGAACGCCAGCAGCATGAACGCCAGCAGCGCGTAGCTGACCAGGATGTCGCCGGACCACAGCAGCAGTGCATGCAGCAGGCCGATCAGCAACAGCCCCGCACTGCGGCGCAGGAAGAAACCGCCGAACGGCCGCCGCGCGGTCTCGGCGCGCTGCGCCATCACCGCGAAGCCCATGCCGAACAGCAGCGAGAACAAGGTGTAGAACTTGCCCTGCACCAGGATGTAGACCAGCGCGTCGGCGATGCGGTCGGCGCCGCGCAGCGCCGGATCCAGGCCGGTCATCGCCGCGTCCAGCGGACCGACGAAGCCCTCGATGTTCATCAGCAGGATGCCCAGCAGGGCGAAGCCGCGCAGCACGTCCAGGGTGGCGATGCGCTCGGCGGGCGCGACGGGCTGCAACACGGGGGCGGAAGTGGCCAAGGCGGCACCGGACGGAAGGCCGGCGATGTCCCTCGCCGCGATCAAGAGGGCCGCCGGCGTCCGCGGCGGCGCGACGGCACCGCTGCGCGCGGCGCCAGGGCCGACGGCACCGGCGCGACCGGTGCCGCGGCCAGGACCATCAGTGCTGGTGGCCGCCGTCGCCGTGCACGTGGCCGTGCTCGATCTCTTCGGCGCTGGCCTCGCGCACGTCGACGATCTCCACGTCGAAGTGCAGGTCCTTGCCGGCCATCGGATGGTTGAGGTCGACGTCGACCACGCTCATGCCGACCTTCTGCACGGTCACCGCGCGCGGGCCGAAGTTGGTCTGCAGCACCACCTGGCTCCCCGGCTGCAGCTTGGCCGCGCCGAAATGCTTCTTCGGCACGCGCTGGCTCAGGCCCTCGCGGTATTCGCCGTAGGCGTCCTTGGCGGCCACGTCGACGCCGAAGCTGTCGCCGGCCGCCTTGTCCATCATCGCGTTCTCCAGGCCCGGGATGATGTTGCCGTGGCCGACCAGGATCACCAGCGGATCGCGGTCCTTGGAGCTTTCGATCGGTTCTTGACCGACTTCCGACACGGTGTAGTGGAAACGGACGACGCGGTCTTTTTCGATCTTCATGTGCACTCTGCGCTGTGGCTGCCGGGGGCAGACGGGATGGGCGGCTTGTCGGCCGCCGGGAGCGCCGCCATGATGGCGGCCTTCTGAGGTCGCGCATTATCCCGGCTCCATGCACAACACGCCAGTTTCGCCGCGCGGCCGCCGCGCGTTTCCGTGGTGGCTTCCGCTGCTGTGCGCCGCCGCGCTGGCGGCCTGTGGACGCCACGAGGTCCGCCACACCCGGCCGGCGCCGGTGGCGGTGCGCGAGTGGCCGCAGGTGCAACCGGCCGACCCTGGCGCGGCAAACGCGGTGCTGATGCGCGCACTGGGCCTGGTCGGCACCCCCTATCGCTACGGCGGCAATACCCCCGAGTCCGGATTCGACTGCAGCGGCCTGGTCGCCTACGTCTATCGCGACATGCTCGACCTGCGGCTGCCGCGCACCTCGCGCGAGCTGGCCGCGGTGCAGGGGCCGAAGATCGACCCGCAGCGCCTGAGCACCGGCGACCTGGTGTTCTTCGGCAGCGCAGGGAATGTGACGCACGTCGGAATTTATGTCGGCGAAGGCCGTTTCGTTCACGCCCCCAGCACGGGCGGGACGGTGCGCCTGGATTCCCTGGATGGCGCCTACTGGCGGGACCATTACACCGGCGCAAAGCGGGTTTTGCGCTGATGTGTGATTTCGCCCACATTCATAATTACGAAAATTTAACCTTATTTGAACTTCCTATTTCTGTCTACAAGGCATGATCCCCCATCGTTTTATTTTGTGATCCAAGCGTGACGACCGAAGCCCAGACCTCTCCAGGCAAGACCGCCGTTCCCCGCCGGACCGCTTTCCGCCTCTTTTGCACCGCCTCGCTCTGTTTCACGGCCCTCCCGGCCCTGGCCCAGTCCGCTCCCGCCGACACCGTCGTCCCGGAAGCGATCGCGACCGTCGCCCCCGCTCCCGCACCGGTGAGCACCGTGGCGAACACCGCTGCAGCGAGCACGCCGACCGCCACCGCCTCGGCCAAGCCGGCCGCCGCACAGGCGCCGGCGCCGTCGCGCAGCAAGGCCGACGCCGCGGCCACCGCCACGCTGGCCGCCCTGCTGCCGCACCTGGCCGCCAACGACACCATTCCGCTGATGGACCGCTCGGCCATGTTCGCCGGCGACATCAGCCGCCTGCTGGCCAACTACGACGTGTCCCAGCCGGTCCCGCGCGAAGGCGTGGTGCCGGGCGGCGACAAGGTCCAGTCCGTGCTCAAGCGCGCCATGGCGCTGCTGGGCACCCCGTACCGCTGGGGCGGCGAGGACACCGAGGGCTTCGACTGCAGCGGCCTGGTCGGCTACGTGTTCCGCACCGCGCTGGGCATCGAGCTGCCGCGCGTGTCGCGCGAGATGGCCCGCGAGGCCAACGCCCAGCTGATCAAGGACCGCGACGCGCTGGCGCCGGGCGATCTGGTGTTCTTCGGCCGCAAGGGCCGCGTCGACCACGTCGGCCTGTACGTCGGCGAGGGCCGTTTCCTGCACGCCCCCAGCCGTGGCAAGGACGTGCGCGTGGACACGCTGACCTCCGGCTACTGGGGCGAGAAGTTCGTGCAGGCGCGCCGCGTGGCGATGTAAGCCACTTCGGCTGCAGACACCAAGAAAGGCCGCTGGCGACAGCGGCCTTTTTTATTGCGTGCGGCCGGGTGTTGCCGCTGCGGTTCGCGCCGCCCGCCTGGAGCGTCATCGCGACCGTCCGCATTGCCCGCCGGCACGCTACGCTGGTCCGCCTCGATCGCGTCACCGGGACTTCGATGACACCATCCCCCTCGCCTGCCCCGCGGTCCTGCCGTGCCGATGAGCACCGCGGCCGGGCCGCGTCCTGGCCGCGCCGACAGGTGCTGCGCTGATGCCGGACATGCCGCCCCTGCCCACGCCCGCACAGGCGCTGGCGATCGCGCAATCACTACTGTTCACGCGCTACGCCGATGCCGCCTTCGGCTTCGCCGCCGGCTCGATCCTGCGCGGCGAAGGCACGCATCTGTCCGACATCGATCTGGTGGTGGTCTACGACAGCCTGCCGGCCGCACGCCGCGAGTCGTTCATGGCCGAGGGCGTGCCGGTCGAAGCCTTCGTGCACGATCCGGGCACGCTGGCCTGGTTCGTCGATGACGATGCGGCCCGCGGCCGCCCCAGCCTGCTGCACATGATCGCCGAGGGCACCCTCGTCGGCACCGCGACCGAGTCCGCACGCACCCTGCAAGGCCAGATCGCCGCGCGGCTGCAGGCCGGGCCGCCGCCGCTGACGCAGGCGCAACGGGACGCGCTGCGCTACGAGATCACCGACCTGGTCGACGACCTGTGCGGCGAGCGCAGCGCCGCCGAGATCGTCGCGATCGGCGCCCTGCTGCATCCGCGCCTGGCGGAACTGGCGCTGCGCGGACGCGGCCACTGGTACGGCAGCGGCAAGTGGGTCCCGCGCCTGCTGGCACGCATGGACCCTGCCCTGGGCGCGCGCTTCGACCAGGCCTTCGCCGCACTGTTCGCCAGCGCCGACCGCGCGCCGGTGCTGGCGCTGGCACAACAGGAACTGGCCGTGCACGGCGGCCGCCTGTTCGACGGCGATTGCCGCACCGCGCCTGCGGACTGGCGCGCCTGAGCCAGCGCGCGGGCGCGCGCTCAGCCCTGGTAGTGGGCGATGGTGTCCTCGATGCCCTTGCTCAGTTCCATCACCTTCTGCGCATACTCGGCCAGGCGATGGTCTTCCGGCGTGTCCGGATGCCAGGCCGGTACCGCGGTGGGGCGGCCTTCGACGCCGTCCAGGGCCACGAACACGATGATGCAATGGGTGCACAGGCGCGGCTCGCCGCCCATCGGATCGCGTGCGCGCACCTCGATGGCGAAATGCATGCTGCTGGTGCCGGTGTGGACCAGCTTGGCGCTGACCGTGACCATGTCGCTGATGCGGATCGGCGAGACGAAGCGAATGCCGCCCACCGCCACGGTCACGCTGTAGTGGCCGCTCCAGCCCACTGCGGCGGCGTAGCCGACCTGGTCGATCCACTTCATCACCACGCCGCCGTGGACCTTGCCGCCGTAGTTGACGTCGATCGGCTCGGCCAGGAAGCGGAAGGTCAGTTCGCGTTGGGTGCCGCTCATCGGGAGTCCATGCAGGGGAAGGAGGCGGCAGTCTGCCATGCGCCGACGCCGCCAATCGCAACGGCGCCGCAATGACCTGTCGGCGCGGCCGCACTGGCGGCACGCGTGGGTCGGCTACGTCGCGGTCAGCGCCAGGTTGTCGCGCTTGCGGATGCACAGCCACGGGAAATGCGGCTGGCGCCAGCGCAGCACGCGCAGGCAGCGCGCGGACAGGCGGCGTGGGTCGAACAGCCGGCGCAGCACGATGCCGTCCAGCGCCGCGTGGGTGTGCTGGTGGTATTGCTGCGCCAGCTCGGCGCAACCCAGGTCGCTGAAGTAACGCAGGCTGCGCGCGGCGCTGGCCCGGGCCCGGGCGGCGTCGGCGTAGAACGGGCTGTCGAGGATGTGCAGTTCGCCATCGTGCTGCAGCAGCTCCAGCAGACGCGCGATCAGCGCACGCGGATCGGCGAAGTACTGAATGCAGGCCGGCACCACCACCACATCGAACCGCCGCGCCGGCAGCGGCAGGCGCAGGATATCGCCGGCGACGAAGCTCAGCCGCGGCGCGTCGGCGAACACCCGCGCCGCCTGCGCCAGCTCGGTGCGATTGACGTCCACGCCGCAGACCTCGCGCTGCAGGGCGCTAGCCAGGCGATGCGACAGCCAGCCGTTGCCGCAGCCCAGCTCCAGCAGCGGACCATCGCCGCCGCGCGCGCGCAGATGGCGCAACAGGCGCCGGCAGGATTCGGCGCGCACCCGCCATTCGTGGCTGGCGCCCAGCGCACCGGGCGGCTGCGGCAGCGTGCGCACCTGCGCGTCGCTGTAGAGCCGGCCTTCGCGGCGGCGCACGTCCAGGTAGCGCTGCTCGAACGGGTCGTCCGGCAACGCGTCGTGCACCAGCACGCCCTCGTGGAGCGTCAGCCCGGGCAACCGCAACAACTGCGCGCGCAGGCTGTCGGCAGGCGTGCTCACGGGAGCATCAACGCACCTGGCCGGAACTATCGACCGGCGGATCTTCCAGGCCGACATTGCTCGGCGCCGCCTCGTACACGCTGCGGTCGAGCAGGCCGGTTTCCTTGGCCACCAGCACCGGCACCAGCATCTGCCCGGTCACGTTGGTCATGGTCCGCATCATGTCCAGCACGCGGTCGATGGCGTACAGGTAGCCGATCACCTCCAGCGGCAGGTTGGCCGCGCTCAGCACCACCGTGGCCATCACCACCGCGGTACCGGGCACGCCGGCGGTACCGAAACTGCCCAGCACCGAGGCGATCAGCACCACGAAATACTGGTTGGCGGTCAGCGGCACGCCGGTGTATTGGGCGATGAACACCGCGCACAGCGCCGGGAAGATCGCGCCGCAGCCGTCCATCTTGATGCTGGCGCCCAGCGGCACCGCGAACGCGGCGTAGTCCTTGTTGACGCCGAGGTTGTGGGTGATCGAGCGCAGCGCCACCGGCATCGCGGCGAAGCTGGAGGAACTGACGAAGGCCACCTGCATGCCCGGCGCGGCGCCGCGGAAGAACTTCCACGGGTTCAGCCCGTGCACCAGCAACAGGCCGCTGTAGACCACCACGATGTGGATCGCGCAGGCCAGGTACAGCGCCAGCACGAAATTGCCGAACGGCAGCAGCTTGCCGAAGCCGTAGCCGCCGACCAGCGCGGCGATCAGGCCGAAGGTGCCGAGCGGGGTCATCTCCAGCACGAAGCGGGTGACCTGGATCATGATCTCGCTCATCTGCGTGGTGAGCTTGCGCGCCTCGGCCACGCGCTCGCCGAGCTTGACCATGGCAAAGCCCAGCAGCGCGGCGAAGAAGATCACCGGCAGGATCGACCCGCGCCCGGCCGCCAGCACGGTCTCGCCGGCGGCATTGGTCTTGGTGCCGATGCCGGTGAGCGCATAGAACGGATTGGACGGCACCACGTCCAGCAGCACCTGCACCGGGCTGGGCACGTCGCGTGGGGTCCAGCCGCTGTCCACGCGCAGGCCCAGGTGGCCGGCGCCCGGCTGCAGCACGGTGCCCACGGCCAGGCCGACGCCGACCGCCAGCGCCGCGGTGACCACGAACCACAGGAACGTGCGCCCGCCCAGCTTGGCCACCGACTGTTGCCCGTGCAGCGACGAGATCGCGTTGATGACCGCGAAGAACACCAGCGGCACCGCGATCATCTTGATCAGGGTGACGTACAGGTCGCCCAGCGGCTTGAACCAGGTTTCCGCGGTCGGCCCCAGCGCCCAGCCGGCCAGCGCGCCCAGCACGAAGCCGGCGACCACGCGCTGCCAGAACGGAATGCGTAACCAGGCCGTCACCAGTTTCATCGACGCTGTCCAGAAATCTCGGGGGTTTCGCACGATAGCGCACCCCGGCGGCAACAACGACGCCATGGCTGGAAAGGCACGGTGTCATGGGCGTGCCTTGTCGTAGCCGGCATAATGCGGGGGACTTCGTTGTTCAGGACCCGTTCCGCATATGCGCCTTCCCGTTTCCGCTCTCGCCGCCGCCTCCACCCTGCTGCTGGGTGCCTGCGCCAGCACGCCGCACGCGCCGGCCGCCAGCGCCAACGTCGCGCCGATCGTCGTTCCCGCCGTGGCCCACCCGGCCGGCGAGACCCCGGACTGGTGGTACCGCAGCGGCGCCGCCAAGGCCGCCAACAACGGTGCCATGCGCGGCAAGGCCAAGAACGTCATCCTGTTCCTGGGCGACGGCATGAGCCTGACCACGGTCGCCGCCGCACGCATCCTCGACGGCCAGCGCAAGGGCGCCTCCGGCGAGGAAAACCAGCTGTCATGGGAGGCATTCCCCGCCACCGCGCTGAGCAAGACCTACAACACCGATTCGCAGACGCCGGACTCGGCCGGCACCATGACCTCGATCACCACCGGGGTGAAGACCCACATGGGCGCGATCGGCGTGTCCGCCGGCAAGCGTGACGCCTGCGCCGACAGCCTCGGCAAGCAGTTGCTGAGCTGGCTGGAGCTGGCCGACAGCGCCGGCATGGGCACCGGCATCGTCACCACCACCCGGCTGACCCACGCCACCCCGGCCGCGACCTATGCGCACGTGCCGGAGCGCAACTGGGAGAGCGATGCCGACCTGCCGGAGAAGGCGGTGACCGAGGGCTGCCGCGACATCGCCCAGCAGATGGTCGGCGCACGCTTCGGGCGCGGCCCGCAGGTGATGCTGGCCGGCGGCCGCGGCCAGTTCACCACCGTCGAGCAGCGCGACCCCGAGTACGACGACAAGGTCGGCCTGCGCCTGGACGGCCGCGACCTGGTCGGCGAATGGCGCCAGCGCCATCCGCAGGGCGCCTACGTGTGGACCCGCGGACAACTGGAAGCGGCGCAGAACGCGCCGGCGCTGCTGGGCCTGTTCGAACCGGACCACATGCAGTTCGATCACGATCGCGACCGCAGCGCCAACGGCGACCCGAGCCTGGCCGAGATGACCCGCGCCGCGATCCGCACCCTGTCGCAGGACAAGAACGGCTACGTGCTGATGGTCGAAGGCGGACGCATCGACCACGCGCACCACGCCGGCAACGCCTACCGCGCGCTGGACGAGACCATCGCCCTGTCGCAGGCGGTGCAGGCCGCGGCGGACGCGACCTCGGCCGAGGACACGCTGATCATCGTCACCGCCGACCACTCGCACACGCTGAACTTCGTCGGCTACCCGCAGCGCGGCAACCCGATCCTGGGCAAGGTGCGCGGCACCAGCGGCGAGGACGCCAACACCGGCGACCTGGCGCTGGACGGCAACGGCCAGCCCTATGCCACGCTCAGCTACGCCAACGGCCCCGGCTACACCGGCGCCAGCAACCAGCAGCCGGCGGGGGTCAAGACCTTCCCGCATGCGCCGAGCAACTTCGAGCCGGCCAACGGCCGTCCGGACCTGACCCACGTCGACACCGAAAGCCCGGACTTCATGCAGGAAGCGCTGGTGCCGACCAAGGCCGAGACCCATGGCGGCGACGACGTCGGCATTTGGGCGCGCGGCCCCGGCAGCAACGCCTTCCGCGGCAGCCTGGAAGAGAACGTGATCTACCACGTGATCGTGCAGGCCACGCCGACGCTGCGTGCGCGGCTGTGCCAGGCCGGTACCTGCAACGGCGACGGCGTGCCGGTGGAGCTGCCCAAGCCGGCGGCGTTCATGACCAGCGCCGCGACCGCGCAATGAGGCGGCTTCGGCCGCACGGCGGCCGCCTGCGCGCGGCCGTTGCACTATTCGCTGCGCTGGCCGCGCTCGGTACCGTGCCAGCGATCGCGGCGCAACCGGCCGCCGACGCCTGCCGGCTGGGCGACCCGAACACCGATCGGCCGGTGGTGCCGGGCTGCCGGCTCGGTGCCGACGAACGCCTGGTCCTGACGCCGCAGGCGCTGCGGCGCCTGCACTTCGATCGCGACGGCCTGGCGCTGCTGAGCGTCGGCGCACGGTTCTACTACGTGCGCGCCGATGGCCGCAGCCTGCCGGTGATCACCTGGGACAACGGCGCGGATGGTTTCACTGAAGGCCTGACCCGCGGCATCGTGCACGGCCGCATCGGCTTCTACGATCGGCAACTGCGCGAGGTGATCGCGCCGGTCCACGACTTCGCCTGGCCGTTCGAGCACGGCGTCGCCGAGGTCTGCGACGGCTGCAGCGCGGGTACGCCCGATGGCGACGGGCACACGCCGATGCAGGGCGGCCGCTGGTACTCCATCGATCGCCACAACCGCGAAGTGCCGGCGCCGAAGCGCTGAGCAGGCGACCGTATGCGGCATGGCGGCGTTGTCACGGAGAACGCCGCCGAGGCCGGTCTTCTGCAACGCATTCTTGCTGCAACGCCCGCGATGTCGGGGGAAGCGCATCGTCCGCGAGCTGAGAAATCCCCGCGTCGGGGGTGAAGTCCCTCCCACAGGGGGCTAACCAACGTTTGCGCTGCCTAAGGCGCCGTAGCGCACTGGCCGCAGGCCGGGCTTGGCGTGCCGGCGGCCGACACCGAGCAGGCGCCCTGCTGAGCAGGCCATCGGGATAGTCCCAAGTGCCGAGAACTGCTCTTGTGGGAGGGACTTCAGTCCCGACGCATTGAACTGAAAGGCATGGGGACTGAAGTCCCTCGCACAGAGGGCTCACTCACGTTGCGCGGCTTCAAGCGCCATCGCGCGCTGGCCGCTGGCCGGGGGTCGCGTGCTGGCGGTCGACATCGAGCGGGCACCGGGCTCAACAAGCAGCCTGGATAGTCCCGAGTGCCGACAATTGCTCTTGTGGGAGGGACTTTAGTCCCGACGCATTGAACTGAAAGGTGTCGGAACTGCAGTCCTCCCACAACGCTGTTCGGACTCAAAGACGTCGCCATGCCACGCTTCGCGCTGACGTGCGCTTGCGTCTACAGTGACGCGATGCCGCCGCATGCCTCTCCGTCCCCGTTGTCCGCACTCGCCGCCGTGCTGCCCGATCCGGCGCCGGCGCCGCTGTTGCTCGGCCTCAGCGGCGGCCTGGATTCGACCGTGTTGCTGCACCTGCTGGCGCAGCAGCCGTCGTACCGCCGCGCCGGCCTGCGCGCGCTGCACGTGCATCACGGCCTGCATGCCGACGCCGACACGTGGGCCGCGCAGTGCGCGCAGCTGTGCGCGACGCTGGCGGTGCCGCTGCAGGTGGTGCAAGTCCACGTACCGCGCGACAGCGGCGATGGCCTGGAAGCAGCGGCGCGGCAGGCGCGGCGCCACGCCTTTGCGCAGGCGCTGCAGCCCGGCGAATGGCTGGCGCTGGCCCAACACCGTGACGACCAGGCCGAGACCTTCCTGCTGCGTGCGTTGCGCGCATCCGGCCCGGATGGCCTGGCGGCGATGCAGGCGCTGTCCGACTTCGCCGGCAGCCGCCTGTGGCGGCCGCTGCTGGCGCAACCACGCAGCGTGCTGCACGCCTATGCACAGCAGCACGGCCTGCAGTGGATCGACGACCCCAGCAATGCCGATCCCGGCTTCGATCGCAATTTCCTGCGCCTACAGGTGCTGCCGCTGCTGCGCCAGCGCTGGCCGCATGCCGACGCCGCCCTCGCCCGCAGCGCGCAACTGTGCGCCGACGCCGGCGCACTGCTGGACGCGGACGACCGCACGGCGCTCGACGCGCTGCAGGACGCCCCAGGCGCCCCGCTTCCGCTCGCCCCGCTCCGCGGCCTGCCCGCCGCGCGGCGCGCGCGCGTGCTGCGACGCTGGGTCGCGCAGGCCGGGCTGCCGCCATTGCCGGCGGCCGGCCTGGCCGCGATCGAACGCGATCTACTGAACGCGCGTGCCGATGCCGCGGCGCAGTTCGCATGGCATGGCGCCTGCGTGCGCAGTTGGCGCGACAGGCTCCATGCCGAGCGCGACCTCGCGCCATGGCCTGCGGACTGGCAGGCGCAGTGGGACGGCCGCGCACCGCTGACGCTGCCCGATGGCCGCCGCCTGCACCTGCTCGCCGAGACCACACTGGTCTTCGACACGCCGCTGCTGGTGCGCGCACGCCGCGGCGGCGAACGCCTGCGCCTGCCCGGGCGGACGCAGTCGCAGGCCCTGAAGCACCTGCTGCAGACGCAGGCGCTGCCGCCCTGGCAGCGCGCACGGCTGCCGCTGCTGTTCGACGCCACGCAGCTACTGGCCGCCGGTCCGGTCCTGCTGGCCGCGCCATTGCACAGCTGGCTGCAGGCGCACGCCGCACGCCTGGCGCTGGATCCGCTGCCAGCGCCGGCACGCGCGTCGCATTGACCCTGCTGCCGCCGCCGCGCACACTTTCGCCATGCCCAAGAAGTCCCAAGACGATACCTCCCCGGTCGCCCGCTTCGAGCAATCGCTCGAGGAGCTGGAAGTACTGGTGGAGAAGATGGAAGCCGGCGACCTGAGCCTGGAACAGTCGCTGAGCGCCTACGAGCGCGGCGTGGGCCTGTACCGGCAATGCCAGCAGGCGCTGGAGCAGGCCGAACTGCGCGTGCGCCTGCTCAGCGATCCCGAGCAGCCCGACAGCGCCGAACCCTTCGATCCCGTACCGCCCCATGGCGGCTGACGCGGCGTTCGCGCACTGGCGCGAACGGGTGGAAGCCGGCCTGCAGGCGCAGTTGCCGGCGGCGACGCTGGCGCCGCAACGCCTGCACGCGGCGATGCGCCACGCCACCCTGGGCGGCGGCAAGCGCATGCGCCCGCTGCTGGTCTACGCCAGCGGCGCGCTGTTCGGTGCCGACGATGCGCAGCTGGATGCACCGGCGCTGGCGGTGGAACTGATCCATGCGTATTCGCTGGTCCACGACGACCTGCCGGCGATGGACGACGACGCCCTGCGCCGCGGCCAGCCGACCGTGCACATCGCCTTCGACGAAGCCACCGCGATCCTCGCCGGCGACGCGCTGCAGAGCCTGGCGTTCGCGCTGCTGGCCAATGCCGAGGCGGCGGCGACGCTGCGCGTGCAGTGGCTGCAGACCCTGGCCGAAGCCGCCGGCGCGGCCGGCATGTGCGGCGGCCAGGCATTGGACATCGACGCCACCGGCCGCGTACAGGCGCTGCCCGACCTGCAACGCATGCATGCGCTGAAGACCGGTGCGCTGATCCGCGCCAGCGTGCGTCTGGGCGCGCTCGGCGGCGGCGCCGACGCCGACGCGCTCGCGCAGCTGGACACCTTCGCCACCGCGCTGGGCCTGGCCTTCCAGGTGCGCGACGACATCCTCGACGTGGAAGCCAGCTCCGAACAGCTCGGCAAGACCGCCGGCAAGGACGCGGCGCAGGCCAAATCCACCTACCCTGCCCTGCTGGGCATGGACGGCGCCAAGGCCAAGCTGGCCGAACTGGCGCAGGCGATGCAGGACAGCCTGCACGGCTACGGCACCGCCGCCGATGCGCTGGCGGCGCTGGCACGGCTCGCGGTCGATCGCGCGCACTGATCGCAGCGCTCGACGCGTGCGATTGCCGCGGCCGGGCCGCACGCGTCATTGCCGCGCAGGCGATGCGCCGCATCCGCGAAACCAGGGATTGATGATGCCGCTGGCAGCATGCAGCCCTTGATGACCAGAAGCGCTGTCGTAGGAGCGGCTTCAGCCGCGACACACGTCATCGGTAGCGCCTGTCGCGGCTGAAGCCGCTCCTACAGGGGCTTGAGGTGAGGTGTCTGGGGGCAATGTGGGAGGGACTTCAGTCCCGACTGCTTTCACTGTCCGATCGTCCGCTACTCCGGTCGTCGCGGATGCATGACAGTTGACTCCCACACCAGGCAACCAGGCGCATCTCACGCCATGGCAATCCGCGTTGTCGCAAAAATCCCGAAGCCGCTCGCACCGCTGCAGATCGCGCTGATGCCAGCGGCAGCGAAAGGAAATCCCCGAAATCCTCATCACCTTCCGCAAACGTCGCCGCCAGCGCAATCTTCACGCACTGCACGTGCAGCACGCAGCACGCAGCGCGAGCGTCATTGCCGCATGGCCAATCGCAACGCGGCCCTCGATCGAGCGCATACGACTGCAGCGCTGCCGCTGCAGCGCGCCAGTCACGCGCGGTGATGTGCGAACGCATGGCCGATATTGAGACCTGGCGCGCGCTTCGCTGGACGAAATCGGAGACAAACGCACCGGCGCCGCGCACACGCGCATCACCGGGCTAGTTTGCTTCGGCCCCTGTCCATGGGGCGCCCACTTTCGACGGAGAGAGACTGCATGAAACACGCATCCCGGATCTCGGCAGCGATCGGCTTCAGCCTGGTCGGCATCATCTCGGCGGCTACCGCGCAATCGCAACTCACGCGCGCACCTGCGTCACTGCAGGTCGAACTGACGCCGGTCGCCGACGCCGACGGCCAGCAGCGCGGCCAGATGGCGGTGACCGTCCGCAACACCGGCGAGCAGGTCGCGCGCGTGCCCAAGTGGGAACTGCCGCTGGGCGATCTCGACAACGCGCTGTTCCAGGTCCAGCGCGACGGCAAGCCGGTGGATTACGTCGGACGCCTGGTCAAGCGCGCCGCGCCGCGTGCCGAGGACATGGTGGTGCTGCAGCCGGGCGAAGTGAAGCAGGCGCAGATCGACTTGAGCCGCGCCTACGACCTGACCCGCAGCGGCAACTACAGCATCCGCCTCGACGCACCGCTGCAGGGCGCCGCGTTCGCCGATGGCGCGCGCATGTTGCGCGCCGACGGCGCGCCGCAGACCTTGTCCAGCGCGCCGCTGACGGTGTGGCTGGACGGCGGCCGCGGCCATGCGGTGCGCAACGATCTGCTGGTCGGCCCGCAGGCGGTGGTCAACGGCGTCAACTACGCCTCGTGCAGCACCAGCCAGATCAGCACCATCGGCAGCGCGGTGAACGCAGCGCGCACCTACTCGCAGAACGCCAAGACCTACCTCAACGGCGGCAGCACCGGCGCGCGCTACACCACCTGGTTCGGCGCCTACAACGCCAGCCGCTACAGCACGGCCACCTCCAACTTCGTCAACATCGATTCGGCGATCGACCAGAACAACGGGCAGATCACCATCAACTGCGGCTGCAGCGACAGTTCCTACGCCTACGTGTATCCGAATCAGCCGTACCAGATCTACGTCTGCAATGCGTTCTGGAGCGCGCCGCTGACCGGCACCGACTCCAAGGCCGGCACCCTGATCCACGAAATGAGCCACTTCAGCGTGGTCGCCGGCACCCAGGACACCGCGTACGGGCAGAGCGCGGCCAAGAGCCTGGCCCAGAGCGATCCGGCGCGCGCGGTGAAGAACGCCGACAGCCACGAGTACTTCGCCGAGAACAATCCGTCGCAGAACTGAGTCCGGCACGCCGCTGATGTCCCGGGCGCCGACCTGCCGTCGGCGCCCGGTTCGCGTGCGGCCCAGGCCGCACGTGTTGTGACCACGTGGTGTCCTAGGCCACCAATCCCTCCAACCTGGGCAGCCCCGCACTGCCGGGAAACACCTGGGTGTCCAGCGCGCGCTCGGACACGCCCAGATGCGCGCCGAGCACATGCCGGAACAGGCTGCGCAGGTCGCTGGTGGCGCGCAGGTCGCGGCCCTCGTTCAAGGCACGCGGCGACAGGCCGGGCCAGTCCCCGGCAATGCGCCCGCCGCGCACCGCGCCGCCGGCCAGGAAGGCCACGCCGCCGGTTCCATGGTCGGTGCCGCCGGTGCCGTTCACCGCCGCGGTACGGCCGAACTCGGTCACCACCGCGACCACGCTGCGCGACCAGCAGGCCTGCGCACCATCGTGGAACGCGCGCAGCCCCGCATCCAGTTCGCCCAGCTTGCGCTGCAGCACCGCGGCCTGGTTGCCGTGGGTATCCCAGCCGGCATCCTCGACGAACCCGATCCGCGGCCCGTCGGGCTTGGCCATGAAGCTGGCCGCCGCGCTCATCGCCTGCGGCAGTTGCCCGCCCTTGACGCTGTCCACCTGCATGCCCTGCTCGCGCAACGCGCGCGCGAAGCCGCCGGCCAGTTGCGGATCGGCGGCGTACAGCGGCTGCAGGCGCTGCAGCAGGATCGGGTTCACCGCGCTCGGCAGCGGCGGCGACCAGCTGTTCACCGCGCCCGGGCCGCGCATGATCAGCGGCGTCACCGCGCTCACCGACACCGCCTCGGCGCCATGCAAGGCCAGCGCGCAGCGGTTGAGCCAGCCGCTGGAGGCGCCGCTGGGCCGCGCGGTGCCGTTCTCCAGGCAATCCTGCGCCTCGAAGTGCGAGCGCTGGCGGTACGGCGGCGCCACCGCCACCACCGGCAACCATTGCTTGCGCGCATACAGTTCGTGCGCGAACGCCAGCGCCGGATGCAACGCGAAGCCGCCATCCAGGGCCAGGGTCTGTGGCGGCGCCAGCGCGCCGCGCAGACGCGCGTAGTCGGGGTCGGCGGTCGGCACCAGCGCGTGCATTCCATCCAGCGCACCGCGCAGCAGCACCACCAGCAGGCGTGTGTCGGCACCCGGCGCAGCCAGGCCGCTGCCGGACCACAGGCTCAACACAGTGGCCGCACCGCTGGCGGCGAGGAAACGGCGGCGAGTCAGTTGCATCGGAGGTTCTCCCATTGCGGATCGGACCGCGCGCCGCTCAGACGCGCCATTGGAAGGCCGGACTGGCCAACAGCACCGCCACGCCTTCGCGCGGCGACTCGGCGCGGCGCACCGCGGTCAGCGTGTCCGCATCCGGCCCGTCGCCGAACGCGGACGCGGCCAGCGCCAGCGGATCGCCCGGTGCCAGCCCGGCCAGCGCTTCGGCGGCCTGCACGCGCTTCCACAGCGCGTCGGCGCCGTTCCATTCCGCCGCCACGTCGGCGTAGCCGGCCGGCGAGC
This sequence comes from Xanthomonas sp. 3307, assembly GCF_014199735.1. Lineage (NCBI taxonomy): Bacteria > Pseudomonadati > Pseudomonadota > Gammaproteobacteria > Lysobacterales > Lysobacteraceae > Xanthomonas > Xanthomonas sp. 3307. The sequence continues at coordinate 607,489 of NZ_JACHOG010000001.1, forward strand.
GCGGAGTGAACGGCGGCTGCCCCATCCGCGCCAGCAGGGTCAGCACCGTCTTCTGCGACTGCGGCGCCGCCGGCCAGTCGCCGCCGGCGCGCAGCGCCGACACCACGAAATCCTGCGGCGGCTTAAACTTGTGCGCCTGCACGTCCCACGCCTCCGGGCTGTCGATCAGGGCGCCATAGACGTGGCGCAAGTCGCCATCGCTGCGTCGCCAGGCCTCGGCCATGCGCTGCACCAGCGCCGGCGGCGGATCGTCGCGGACGAAATGCCGGGCCAGCTTGCGCGAGACGTGCTGCGCGGTGGCCGGGTGCCGCGCCAGCGCCGCCAGGATCGCCTCGCCCTGCGCCATGCCGTCCTCGGCATAGCGCCGGCCCAGCACCAGCCGGCTGCCGGCGGCGTGTGCCGGCGCGCGGAACACGAATGCACGGTCGGGCGCGCCCTGCTCGAAATCGCGCGGCGCCGGCACGCCCCAGCCGGTGATCGCGCGCGCCAGTTCGGTGACGTCGGCCTGGGTGTAGCCGCCATCCACGCCCAACGTGTGCAGTTCCAGGATTTCGCGCGCCAGGTTCTCGTTGAGCCCCAGGCGGCGCACGGGACGTTCGGGATCCATGCGCATGGCCCGGCGCTGCGCGCGTTGCGCCAGCAGCGAGTCGGGGCCGACCGAGTTGGCGTTGTCCAGGTAGCGCAGCATCGCCGGGTGCCGCTCCACCGCCAGCAGCAGGTCGGCGAAGCGGCCCATGCAGTGCGGGCGGATCGCCTCGCGCTCCATCGGCGCCGCGTACAGCGCGGCGGCGCGCTTGTCGACCGAGACCGCGAAATGATTGGACCAGAACTGCACCAGGCGCTCGGCGAACCCGGCCGGGCTGGCGACCGCGACTCGGTAGCGCGCCGCCAGCTCCTGCGCCTGTGCCTGCCGGTACAGCCCGCGCACGGCCTGCTGCGCCTGCTGGGCGGCCTGCTGCGGATCGCCGGCCGCCTGCCGCCGCGCCTGGCGGCGTTCGCGCTGGTAATCGGCCTCGCGACGCAGGTAGGCCAGGCTGTCGGGCAGGCCCTGCAGCTCCGGCGCCAGCGGCGGCGACTGCAGTTGCGCGGCCAGCCAGGCGCGCGGCTCGCCCATGGCGGCCAGGTCGCCGGGACGGGCGCCCAGGCCGAAGCGGTTGGCGGCGCTCAAGCTCTCGCGGCGGATCATGCGGCGCTCCGATGGTGGCGACAGCCTTGCAAACGCGCCGGTCGGGCCGCGGTTGACCGGCAAATGCCGGCGTCGCGCTTGGCCGTCATGCGGTCCCCCGCCGGAGCAGCGCGCGGGCACAAAAAAGGCCCGGCGCAGCGGCCGGGCCTTCGGGGATGCGTCGCAGGTGCGCTTACTTGATCAGACGCAGCGCGAACGGGTAGCGGTAGGCGACGCCTTCGTTGGCCTTGATGCCGGCCAGGATGCAGAACACCAGGTTCACCACCCATACCAGCGGCGCCAGCAAGCCGCCGATGATGATCACGGTGAGCACCGCGCAGATCAGGTAGGCAATGGCGATGGTGATCTGGAAATTCAGCGCTTCCTTGGCCTGGTCGTTGAGGAAGGACTTGGCCGGGTTGTCCTTGTTCACCAGCCAGATGATCAGCGGCACGATGAAACCCAGCAAGATCCCCGACAGATGGGTGATCAGCGCGACCGTGCGGTCTTCCTGCGGCCCTGCCGAGGCCGGCGGCGGCGGCGGGGCGGTGACGTTGTCGAATTCGCTCATCGGTATTCCGTTCCTTTGGTGGTGAGGGGACAAGACGTTTGGCGCGTCACTCTCGGCGGCCGGCGCAGCGCTGTCAAGCGAGGCCGGCAAGACGGGAAGACGCCTCGACGGGCTCAAGGATCGCCCCCAGGCAACCGCGGCGCTAATCCGTCGCCCATACGGCAGCGGATCGCGCTAGCGGCGACCGAGCATGGCCTTGGCCGCCGCGTGCAGGCTGACGCCCATCGCCACAAGCAGCATCAGGATCAGCAGCCACCCGAACACGAGCACGGCACCGAAGATCAGCACAGCCGGCGCCAGCAAGACCGCACTCAGCAGCGACAGGCCGAAGCCCATCCGCATGGCCTGGCGCGCGTGTTCGGCGGCAAACGGCTGCCTGCCCCGCATCGCCCACCATTGCACGCCCGGCAACAGCCACAGCAACAGCAGCCACCACAGCGCGTAGCCCAGGTGCACATTGCAGGCGGCGAACAAGCCGATCCACATCGACAGATGCGCAAATGCCGCCAGCACGCGCTCCCACGCGGGCGCGGGGCCGTCGGTGCTCGTGTTCTCGGTGTCGGTTACCTGCATGCCTGTGCGTCCTTGCGCGCTGCCTGCGTTGCGGCACTCAGTCGTTGCCCGCCACCGTCATCCGGCCGATCAGCACCGCGCCGATGTGCACGTGCGAGCGCACATCGATGTCGGCGCCCACCGCCTCGATGTCCTGGAACATCTGCCGCAGGTTGCCGGCGATGGTGATCTCGTCCACCGGATAGGCGATTTCGCCGTTCTCGATCCAGAACCCGCCGGCGCCGCGCGAGTAGTCGCCGGTGACCGGATTGACGCCGTTGCCCATCAGGTCGGTGACCAGCAGGCCGCGCGGCATGCCCTTGAGGATGGCCTGCAGATCCTCTGCGTTGGCCGCCACCTGCAGGTTATGCACCCCGCCGGCATTGGCGGTGGTCTGCAGGCCAAGCTTGCGCGCCGAGTAGCTGCCCAGCACGTAACGCTGCAAAACGCCGTCGCGCACCAGCGGCGCGTCGCGGGTGGCCACGCCCTCGCCGTCGAAGGCGGCCGAGCGCAGGCCGCGGCGCAGATGCGGCAATTCGTCGATCGCGAACCAGTCGGGGAACAGGCGGGTGCCGGCGCTGTCGAGCAGGAAGCTGGTGCGGCGATACAACGCGCCGCCGGACACCGCGCCGAGCAGATGCCCGACCAACGAGCGCGCCACCTCCGGCGCGAACAGCACCGGCACCTCGCCGGTCGGCAGCGAACGCGGCTGCAGCCGCGCCACGGTGCGCTCGGCGGCGCGGCGGCCGATCGCCGACGCACGCTCCAGGTCCTCGCGCGCCAGCGCGCTGCTGTACCAGCCGTCGCGCTGCATGCCGTCGCCCTGCCCGGCGATCAGCGTGCAGGCGATCGAATGGTGGGTGCTGCGCTCGCAGCCGACGAAGCCGTGCGAATTGGCGTAGACCGACAGGCTCTCGCTGCTGCCGGCCGAGGCGCCGTCGGAATTGCTGATCCGCGCATCGGCGTCGCGACCGGCGGCTTCGCAGGCCAGCGCCAGGTCGATCGCCTCCTCGGCCTGCAGCGGCCACGGATGCCAACGGTCGTAATCCGGCTGCTCGCGTGCCATCAGCGCCGCCTCGGCCAGGCCGGCGGCCACATCGTCCTCGGTGTAGCGGGCGATCGCGCAGGCCTGGGCCACGGTGGCCTCCAGGCTGGACTCGTGCAGGTCGGCGGTGCTGGCGCTGCCCTTGCGCTGGCCGAAGTAGACGGTGACGCCGATGCCGCGGTCGCGGGTGGACTCCACGGTCTCCACCGCGCCCAGGCGCACGTTGACGTCCAGGCCGCGGTCTTCGCTGCAGCTGACCTCGGCCTGGCTGGCGCCGAGCGCGCGGGCGCGCGCCAGCAGCCGCTCGGCGATGTCGGACAGGCGCTCCAGGCGCTGCTGGCTGTCGTCGCGGTGCAAATCGGGGGTGATCGCGTTCAATGCTTTATCCTTGTTGTGCGAATCCCTTCGCCCCTGTCCGGCCGTCCTGGCCGGATGTGTTGATTTGATTTCCAGCCCGATCGAGTAGTACGAGCATGCGCGGACGCGACGAAGACACCGGTGAATTCCGCGGCGAAAGCCGCAGCCAGCAACGCCGCGAGGCGCTGGAAGTGCTGAGCCTGGGCGAGAAGCTGGTGGCACTGACCCCGGCGCAGCTGGCCAAGCTGCCGGTGCCCGAGTCGCTGATCCCGCACATCGAGGAAGCCAAGCGCATCACCGCGCACATCGCGCACAAGCGGCAACTGGCATTCCTGGCCAAGCAGATGCGGCGCGAGGACGAGGCGGTGCTGGAGGCAATCCGCGAGGCGATGGACGTCAACAGCGACAGCGCGCGCCGCGAAGTGGCGGCCATGCACCGGGTCGAGGACTGGCGCGAGCGGCTGCTTGCCGACGGCGACAGCGCGCTGACCGAACTGCTGAACGACCACCCCGACGCCGACCGCCAGCGCCTGCGCCAACTGATCCGCAACGCGAAGGAAGAACGGCTCAAGAACAAGCCGCCGCATGCCTATCGCGAGTTGTTCCGGGAACTGCGCGAGCTGATCCTGGGTGCCGCGTCGGCAATGGGAAATGGAGAATCGGGAATCGAACAAGCCGACGACGACGAGGCGCTCGACGACACGCGCGACTGAGGCGCGGCAACGTCGGCTGCCGCGCACGGCCGCCGACACATTCCCGGCCCCGTAGCGGGTGCGGCGCGCGATGAACCCATCCGCCAGACCGGCAACGCCACACCGCCCCGCGGCGCCTGCTTTACCGAATCCCGATTCCCGAATCCCCACTCCCGGCTCCTAGGCCGTCCCGCCCACGGTCAGCCCGTCGATCAGCAGCGACGGCTGGCCCACGCCCACCGGCACGCTCTGCCCGTCCTTGCCGCAGACGCCGACGCCTTCATCCAGCGCCAGGTCGTGGCCGATCATGCGCACCTTCTGCATGGTCTCCGGGCCGTTGCCGATCAGGGTGGCGCCCTTCACCGGCGCGGTGACCTTGCCATCCTCGATCAGGTAGGCCTCGGTGGCCGAGAACACGTACTTGCCGCTGGTGATGTCGACCTGACCGCCGCCGAAGTTGACCGCGTACAGGCCCTTCTTCACCGAGCGGATCATCTCCTGCGGGTCGTGCTGGCCGGCGCGCATGTAGGTGTTGGTCATGCGCGGCATCGGCAGGTGCGCGAACGATTCGCGGCGGCCGTTGCCGGTGGGCGCCACGCCCATCAGCCGCGCGTTGAGCGTGTCCTGCATGTAGCCGACCAGCACACCGTCCTCGATCAGGGTGGTGCAATTGGTCGCGGTGCCCTCGTCGTCGACGTTGAGCGAACCGCGGCGGCCGTCAAGGGTGCCGTCGTCGACGATGGTGACGCCGGGCGAGGCCACGCGCTGGCCGATGCGGCCGGCGTAGACGCTGGTGCCCTTGCGGTTGAAGTCGCCCTCCAGGCCATGGCCGACCGCCTCGTGCAGCAGCACGCCGGGCCAGCCCGGGCCGAGCACCACCTGCATCACCCCGGCCGGTGCCGGCACCGCCTCCAGGTTCACCAGCGCCTGGCGCAGCGCCTCGCGGGCGAAGGCTTCCGGGCGGCCGTCGGCGAACAGCGTGTCGTAATCGTAGCGGCCGCCGCCGCCGGCATAGCCGGACTCGCGGCGGCCCTGCTGTTCGACGATCACCTGCACGTTCAAGCGCACCAGCGGGCGCACGTCGGCGGCGAGCACGCCGTCGCTGCGCGCCACCAGCACGGTGTCCACCGCGCCGGACAGGCTCACCATCACCTGCTGCACGCGCGGATCGGCGGCGCGCAGGTACTGGTCCAGCCGCCGCAACAGCTCCACCTTGTGCGCGTTGTCCATCGCGTCCACCGGATCCAGCGCCGGGTACAGCGCGCGGCCGCCGCCGCGCTGCAGCGCCTGCGCCGGCTGCGCGCCGCCGTCGCGGGAGATGGCCCGCGCCGACTGCGCGGCGGCCAGCAGCGCATCGCGGTGGATGTCGTCGGAATAGGCGAAGCCGGTCTTCTCGCCGGAGATCGCGCGCACCCCCACGCCCTGCTCGATGGAGTGGGCGCCGTCCTTGACGATGCCGTCCTCCACGCTCCAGCTCTCGCGCCGGGAATGCTGGAAATACAGGTCGCCGAAGTCGATGCCGGGGCCGAGCAGCGTGCCGAAGGCGCGCTCCAGGCTGGGGGCATCCAGGCCGGCGGGAAGCAACAGGCGGGTTTCGGCAAGGCTCAGGGCGTGATCGTTCATGGGCTCAACATGGGGGACGAAGACGCGCAGCGCAAGCGGCAGACTCCGCAGCACGCGCGACCGCCATCAATCCCCAATTCCGGCTTTCAACAGCCGCAGGCTGGTCATCCCCGATCCCCGCCCGCTCAGGGCGTACCGGCCGGCGCCGGCTGGCGCGCGGATTCGCGCTCGATCACGTCCACCTTGGGATCCTTCCACGGCCCGGTGACCCGGTAGGTGCGCGCGCCGATGTTGCCCAGCGGCTTGCCCAGCACCGCGTTGGCGGCCGCGCCGACCGCCGCACCGACCGGCCCGCCCGCCACCGCGCCGACCACGGTCAGCAGGTTGCCGGACTTGGGATTGACGTCGATGGTCTGGTCGAACTGCTGGGCGCGCAGGTCGGCCTCGCCACGCACCTTGATCTCCGCGGCCGGGCCATCGATGACCATGCCCTCGCTGCGCGCCACGCCATCGCCGAAGCGGATCTGGCCGTCGATGCGGTTGAAGGCGAAACCCTTGGAGAAGAAATCGCGGAAATCGAACATCAGCCGCCGCGGCAACTGCGCCACGCTGAGCAGGCCGAGCACGCGCCCGGCCCCCGGATTCAGTTCCAGCAGCTGGCCGTTGCGCGCGGCGACGTCGAGCTGGCCCTGCACCGTGGCCAGTTGCAGGCCGGACGGCGTGCCCGGCCAGGCCGCGCTGAGCGTCAGCTGACCTTCGCCGCCACGCACCTGCCCGCCGAAGTCCAGGTTCTGCATCAGCTCGCCCAGGTCGCGGCTGTCGACGCTGGCGTTGAGTTGGGTACGGGCGGTGGCGCCCTTGCCGCGCCAGTCGCCGCTGATGTCGATCTTCTGCTTGTCCGAGCGCAGGTGCAGTTGGTCCACCTGCATGCCGTCGGCGAGCTTGCGCGTGCGCAGCGAGGCCGCACCGAGGGTCATCGCACCGAAGCGCAGGTCGTCCACGTCCAGCGCCAGCGCCGGGATCGCCGCCGGGTCCAGGCTGTCGGCGAACGGGCCGGCCGGGACCGGGCCGGCGCTGCCGGCGACCCCGCTGTCGGCAGGCGTGGCGACCACCGCCGTCGGCGTGCCGTCCGCGGTCGGCAACGTGGCCGTGGCCGAGCGCCAGTGCACCCGCGCCAGGCGCCCGCCGAGCACGCCGCCGTCCTTGGTCGGCACGCTGAGGTCGCCGGCCAGGGCCGGGCCGTCCAGGTGCACGTCGATACTGTCGGCCTGCGGCAGCAGGCGCAGGCGGGTGTTGTCGAACACCCCGCCGAGCAACAGCAGATGGTCGGCGAGGATCTCGATGCGGCGCAGCGGCATCGGGTCTTCGCCGCCATTGGCCGCGGCGGCGTTCGGATCGGGGCGGCTGACCACGCCGATCCAGTCGATGGCGTTCAACGCGGCGGTGCGCCCGCTCACCACCAGGCCGCTGGCGGGCGGATCGTCGGCGACGTGGTCGCTGCCCATCACCACGCGCACGCCGGTCTTGCCGTCCTGGCTGCGCGCGGCCAGCGCCATCAACTTGCCGAAGGCCACCTCGATGCGGCCGCTGCCGACCGGCAGCGGCACGTTGACCGAAGTGGCCAGCGGTGTCGCCGGCGCCTTGTCCATCGGCGCCGGCATCAACAGCTCGGTGCCGACCAGGTCAGAGCGCAGTTGCAGCCGGGTCGGCGGCTGCGCGCCACCGTCGGGAGTCTTGGGCAGGCCGACGCCGATGTTCCAGCGCGAGCGGCCCTGCACGTAGGGCTTGAGCCAGGCCATTTCCGGCACCCGGTCGAGCAGTTCGTTCGCATCCAGCGTCGCGCTCAGCGCGGCCTCGAAGGCCTGTTGCGGATCCTGCACACCGTCGCCGGCGCGCAGCGCCAGTTCGCCCTGGTGGCCCTGGTAGGACACGCTCAGCTTCTGCGCGGCGAATCCGGTGTCGCTGTAGTTGGCGCTGCCGCGCATGTCGTCGAAGGCCAGGTCCCAGCGCTTGTCGGCGATGTGCGCGCCGAGCAGGTCGACCGTGCCGCGCAGGTGGTGGGTGCCGATGTCGGCACGCAGCGGCTGCAGCAGGTCGAAGGTGACGTCGGCCGGGCCCGAGGCGCTGAGCGCATCCAGGGTGTCGCCGTAACGGGCGCGCAGCGGGCTCTGCCGCAGCATCGCCAGCAGCTTGCCGGTCTCGGCGCGGGTGCTGGCCAGCACGCTGAGCTGGCCTTCCTTGTAGTCGGGCAGCGCCGCCGACAGTTGCTCCACCGGCACCCCGCCCATGCTGCCGCGGCCGTGCACCTCGAAGCCGTTGCCGATGAAGGCGACGCTGGCGTCCACGTTCTCCACCGCCGGCCAGTCGTGCTGGAAGCGCACCTTGGCGTCCTCCAGCCGCGCGGTCGCCTCGAAGCGCCCGTTGTGGTCGGCGAACGGCCAGTCGTCCAGATCGCCGGACACCAGCGCATGGCCGTCGCGCAGGCGCCCGCCCTGCAGCGCGGCGTCGAGCCAGTCGGTGGCGGCCTTGCTCATCTTGGAATGGACCCAGAACGTCTTCGCCGCCACCACCGGCGCGTCCTGCAGATCGGCGGCCAGGTCGATCCACGGCCGCGAGCCATCGCCCTGGAAGCGCAGCCCGCCGCGCACGTCGGCGCCGTAGTCACTGCCCTGCACGCGCAGCCCCGGGGTCGCCACGCGCAGGCCGTCGCCGTCGCGGAACGCCACGATGCGCCCAGCCAGTTGCACCTGGTGAACCACGCCGAAGCCGCTGGGCCAGTCGACGCGCACCGGACTGCCGGCCTCCAGCGCCAGTTCGCCGGCCTGGCCATCGCCGTCGAAGCGGCCGCGCAGCCCACTCACCCCGGGCGCGCCCCCGGCCGGCGCGAACGCCAGGTCGGCCAGGCGGCCCTGGCCGTACAGCGAACCGCCGGGCACCCCGCTCACCGCCACCTGGGTCAGTTGCAGGCGCGGCCGCGCCACCGCCAACCAACTGCGCAAGCTTGGTGAGAGGCGGTCGCTGAGCCCGGCCACGGCGATCAGCGGCGCCACGTCGAGCTGGTCGCCATACAGGGCGAAGCGGCGCCCGCCGGCCACGGTCAGCCCGTCCAGGCGTTGCAGCGGCTGTCCGGCCTGGCCGAACTGCAGCTGCGGCGCATCCAGCCGCCAGCCGCCGTCGATCTGGCGCCAGCGCGCCTTCGCGCGGAAAGTGGTGAAGGCCAGTTGCGGCCGGGTACGGCCGTCGGCCAGCGGCGCGCCGCGCAGGCGCAGCTCGCGCAGCGTGGCATCCACGGTCACTCCGGCGACCCGGCGCTGCTGCAGATCCAGCCAGGCCTGGACTTCGCCGACACCGCCCTGCAGTTCGATGCCGGCCGCATGCAGCAGGCCGGCCCAGCCGGCCAGCTCCGCCGGGCGCACCGCCAGGTAGGCCTGGCCGTCGCCGCTGTGGCGGTCCAGGTCCAGCACCGCCGTCAGCGGCGCCTGTTGCAGATCGCTCCAGCCCTGCACGCCCACCTGCAGGCGCTCGCCGTTCACGCGCATCCGCAGGTCGATCTTCGGTACCTGCGCCTCCAGGCCCAGCGACGGGGCATGCACACGCAGGCGGCCATCGATAACCTGCAGTTCGCCCAACCCTTCCAGCGCATCCAGCGGATCGCCGCCCTGCCCCGAGGTCGGCAGGCCCTGCACGCTCCAGTTGCCGTCGTCGGCGCGCAGCAGGGTCAGCGCCAGGCCGCGCAGGCGCAGCTCGGTGAACGAGCGCCCCGGCAACAGTCCCGCATACATCGACACCAACACTTCGGCCTGGCCGATGCGCACGCCGTCGCCGGCACCGATGCGCAGGCCGTCCAGGCGCAGCAGCGGGCCGCGCCGGGTCCAGGAGGTCTCCAGCCGGTCGAAGCGGATCGGCCGCCCGGCACGCTCGCTCAGCCACGCCGCCACCTGCTGCGGATGCTGCTCGACGAACGGCAGCGCCTGGCTCAGCGCGCCCACCGCCAGGGCCACGCACACCAGCCCGATCGCCACCGCGTAGAACGCGAAACGGCGAGCCAGGCGCAGGCGGCGGCGCAGGGGGGTGTGCATCAGGGGCGGGGATTGGGGATTCGGGATTGGGGATTCGCAACAGCAGATCGCGAACCGCCTACTACCACGTGAAATTCAGCCAGAAAATCCCAGGATGAGTCAGCGCCGACAGCGCGCTTTTCCACCAATCCCCAATCCCCAATCCCGACTCCCTGCCTCACAACAGCACCACGTCGAACTGCTCCTGCAGGTATTGTTCGTCGGCCTGGAAGCGGATGGTCTTGCCGAGGAACTCCTCCAGTTCGGCCACCGCTGCCGATTCCTCGTCGGTGATGCGCGCCACCACCTTGGTCGAGGCGATCACCAGCAGCCGCGCCGCGTCGAACTGGCGCACCGCGCGGGTGATCTCGCGGAAGATCTCGTAGGTCACGGTCTCGGCGGTCTTGATCGAACCGCGGCCGCTGCATTCCGGGCACGGCTCGGACAACTGCCGCTCCAGGCTCTCCACGGTGCGCTTGCGGGTCATCTCCACCAGGCCCAGCGGCGAGAACTCGTACACCGTGGTCTTGGCGTGGTCGCGCGAGAGCGCCTTCTCCAGCGTGCGCAGCACCTGGCGGCGATGCTCGGCGTCGTCCATGTCGATGAAGTCGATGATGATGATGCCGCCGAGGTTGCGCAGCCGCAGTTGCCGCGCCACCGCCTGCGCCGCCTCCAGGTTGGTGCGGAACACCGTCTCCTCGAGGTTGCGCTGGCCCAGGAACGAGCCGGTGTTGACGTCGATGGTGGTCATCGCCTCGGTCTGGTCGATGACCAGGTAGCCGCCGGACTTCAGCGGCACCTGCTTGTCCAGCGCGCGCGCGATCTCGTCCTCGACCCCGTACAGGTCGAAGATCGGGCGGTCGCCGGTGTACAGCTCCAGACGCTCGGCCAGCACCGGCATGTACTTGGCGACGAAGGCCTGCAGCCGCTCGAAGGTCTCGTGCGAATCGACCTTGACCTTTTCCACGTCCTTGCGGATCAGGTCGCGCACCGCGCGCAGCGGCAGGCTCAGGTCCTCGTAGATGATGCTGGCCGGGGCGCCGTCGCGGCCGCGCCGCTCGACCACGTTCCAGACCCGCGACAGGTAGGCGATGTCCTCGGCCAGGGCCTCGGCCGGCTGGCCCTCGGCATTGGTGCGGATGATGTAGCCGAAGCCGCCGTGGCTGGCCGCCAGGTCGGCGACCAGGGTCTTCAGGCGCAGCCGTTCGGCCTCGTCCTCGATCCGCGCCGAGACCCCGATCACCCGCGACTGAGGCAGCAGCACCAGGTAGCGCGAGGGAATGCTGATCTGCGTGGTCAGCCGCGCGCCCTTGCTGCCGATCGGGTCCTTGACCACCTGCACCACGATGTCCTGGCCGTCGCGCAGCAGCTCCACGATCGGCACCGCGGCCGAGACCGGCAGCGGCGTCGCTTCCTCGGTGTCGCCGTTGCCGACCGGCGCCGGTCGCACCACGTCGTTGGCGTGCAGGAACGCGGCGCGCTCCAGCCCGACCTCGACGAAGGCCGCCTGCATGCCGGGCATCACCCGCTGCACCCGGCCCTTGTAGATGTTGCCGACCACCCCGCGACGCCAGCCGCGCTCGATGTGCAGCTCCTGCAGCATGCCGTTCTCGATGACCGCCACCCGGGTCTCGCGTGGTGTGACGTTGACCAGGATCTCTTGCGACATCACAGCACTCCGAAGGTGCGCAGCAGGTGGTGGGTCTGGTGCAGGGGCAGGCCCATCACCCCGGAATAACTGCCGTCGAGACGGCTGACGAAGCGCTCGGCCCCGCCCTGGATCGCATACGCGCCGGCCCGCCCCATCGGCTCGCCGCTGGCCACGTAGTCGGCGATGTCGCGCGCGGACACATCGGCGAAGGTCACGGCCGTGGGCACCAGCACCAGTTCCTCGCGGCCGGCGGCGACCAGCGCCACCGCGGTTATCGCCTGGTGGGTGCGCCCGGACAAGGCCGCCAGCATCGCTGCGGCGTCCTCGGCGTCGGTCGGCTTGCCGAACACGCGGTCGTCCAGCACCACTTCGGTGTCGGCGCCGAGCACCACCGCGTCGGCGGCGTCGGCCAGTTGCGCCAAGCCGGCGCGGGCCTTGTCCAGCGCAACGCGGCGCACATAGGCCTGCGCCGACTCATCCGCCGCGCGCACTTCCGGCACCTCGAGATCGAGGATCCGGAATTGCACGCCGAGGCGGGTCAGCAGTTCGTTTCTGCGAGGGGAACGGGACGCGAGATACAGCATGGCCGAAGGATAACCCGAGCGGACTGACTGAACGATCGCCAATGACGGGACGATCGCGTCGACCCCGAAGAAGATCACGACGCGTTCATCGTCGCGGCAACACCCTCGCCCAATCTTCACAAGGAGAACATCGATGCGCGCATTGTCCGTCCGCCCGCTGCTGCTGGCCCTGTCCCTCGCCCTAGGAGGCACGATGACCGCCCACGCCCAATCCGCCGCGCCCGGCTACGCCGTGCCCGCCGACGGCACCCTGCTCAACATCGCCGCGCAGGCCGAGGCCAAGCGCGCGCCCGACGTCGCCACCATCTCGGCCGGCGTGGTCACCCAGGCCACCGACAGCGCCGCGGCGATGCGCCAGAACGCCGAGCAGATGACCAAGGTGCTGGCCGCGATCCGCGCCGCCGGCATCGCCGACAAGGACGTGCAGACCAGCGGCGTCAGCCTCAACCCGCAGTACAAGTATGTCGAGAACCAGGCGCCGCAGATCACCGGCTACCAGGCCAACAACTCGGTGAACCTCAAGGTGCGCGACATCGCCAAGCTCGGCAAGGTGCTCGATGCGCTGGCCGCGCAGGGCGCCAACCAGATCAACGGCCCGACCTTCGAGATCGACGATCCGGAACCGCTGTACGACCAGGCCCGCGTCGATGCGCTGAAGAAGGCGCAGGCGCGCGCGCAGAGCTACGCCAAGGCGCTGGGCCTGCGTGTGCGGCGCATCGTCAGCATTTCCGAGGGCGGCGGCGGCGGGGTGCGTCCGCCCATGCCGATGATGCGCGCGATGGCGATGAAGGCCGAGGCCGACACGCCGGTCGCCCCGGGCGAGAGCAGCGTCTCGGTCAACCTGGACGTGGTATTCGAACTGGGCAAGTAAGCGACTGCCCGGACCACACCTCACGACGGCGCCTGCGGGCGCCGTCGTCGTCTCCGGATTCGGCAGCGCCGCCGCCCTCATTGCCGCACCCAGCGCCAGTCGCGGCCACCCTCTTGCCAAAGCGCCCACGACCGGCGCACTGTCGAAACGCGAACGGGCGCGATGACCCCATCCGCCGCGCCCGTGCGTTCAGAGTGGCGAACGAACCGTCGCGAGCAACCGCCAGGCGGGTGCCGTCCGCGCCCGCATGGCGGTTGCGCAGCAGGTTGGTTCGCCGCTCTTAGCCGTACCGCAGTCCACGACACTCCTATCGCAGAGGTGGATCCATGGTTCGCACGCAACTCCCCGCCCCGTCCTTCCGCATCGACCTGTCCCGGGTCCTGGCCTACAGCACCGCGCTCGCCTTGCACCTGCTGGCCGCCCTGTTGCTGCTGCTTCCGCTCTCGCACGTGACCGCGCCACCGGAACCGGCGCAGGTGCAGCCGCGCTGGCAGCAACCCGTGGTGGTCCCGGTCACTCCGCCGCCGACCATGCCGGTGACCGAGAAACAGACGCCGCCGCAACCGCGCACCCCGACCGCGGTGCCCGTGCCCGTGCCGGTGCCGACCCCGACGCCGGTCGACAGCAGCCCGGTTGCCCTGGACACCGCGCCCAGCGTCGACCCCGCACCCAGCATCGCCGCGCCGAGCCTGCCGCCGGCCAGCGTGAGCGCGCCGGTGGAGGGCATGCAGTTGCAGTACCTGCGTGCACCGGCCCCGCCGTATCCACGCGACGGGCTGCGCGACCGCCTGCAGGGCAGCGTGCTGCTGCGGGTGCTGGTCGGCACGGACGGGCAACCGCTGCAGGTCAGCGTCGAGAAGAGCAGCGGCCACCGGGTGCTGGACCAGGCGGCGCGCGATCAGGTGCTCAAGCGCTGGGCGTTCAAGCCGGCGCTGCAGAACGGCACGCCGGTGCAGGCGTATGGGTTGGTGCCGATCGATTTTTCGCTTGATCGCTGAGGCGCTGTGACACGACCGGCCGCCCTCGCCGGCCGGTCGTGTTAATCCAAAATTCACGCATTATTCACGATAGATACACCTAGATGAGAGACAGCCGGCCACCAAGACGTCGGCACTTTCGTCAGAAAGTCACAACCTGCGTTTCCAGTTAGGAGAGAAACTGTGAACACCCCGACCCAACGGCGTGCAACCCGCCGTACCCTGCTGTGTGCCTCCGTCGCCGGCGTTCTCGCCACCCTCGCAGGCCCTGCCGCCTTCGCCCAGGAAGCGGCCACCAACCTCGACCGCATCACCGTCACCGGCTCCAACATCCCGCGCACCAATACCGAGACCCCGGCACCGGTGCAGGTGGTGAGCCGCCAGGAAATCGACCGCAGCGGCAAGACCTCGCTGGGCGAGTACCTGCAGACCCTGACCGCCAATGGCGCTGGTGCGGTTCCGAAGAGTTTCGGCCAAGGCTTCGCCGGCGGCGGCTCCGGCATTTCGCTGCGCGGCCTGGGTGCCGGTTCCACCCTGGTACTGCTGAACGGCCGACGCATGGCCACCTACGGCCTGGCCGACGACGGACAGAAGGTCTTCACCGACCTGAGCACGATCCCGCTGGACGCGGTCGAGCGGGTCGAAGTGCTGAAGGACGGCGCCTCGGCGATCTACGGCTCCGACGCCATCGCCGGTGTGGTCAACATCATCCTGCGCAGCGACTTCCAGGGCGCGATCCTGCGCGGCTCCTACGGCATCTCCGGCGATGGCGACGGCGATGCGCGCAAGGCGACCCTGACCGCCGGTACCGGCGACCTGTCCCGCGACGGCTGGAACGCATTCTTCAGCCTGGACGTGGGCAAGACCGACGCGATCAAGATCGGCGACCGCAAGGATCGCAAGTGGATCGGCACCGGCGACATCCGCCGCTGGGGCTACGCGGCGCAGGACGCGCAGTTTCTCGGCGGCGCCTACCGCAGCGGCGGCACCAACATCGGCAGCCTGAACGGCCCGAACGGCTCGGTGTTCGACACCAGCGGGCAACTGGTCGCGCTGCCCGGCTGCGCCGGCCTGACCACCATCCCGGGGCAGAACGAGGCTACCTCGCAGGCGCAGGGTTGCCTGTGGGATCCGGTGCAGCAGTTCCGCGACCTGTCACCCGAAGAGAAGTACGTCAACGTGTTCGGCCGCGCCAGCTTCGCCTTTGGCGAGGGCGGCGAGATCTACACCGAGATCGGCTACTCGAAGAAGAACACGGTCTTTTCCAATACCCCCTCCAACGTGTCCGGCGGCTGGGGCTACCCGGGCGGCCCGGTCAACGCCAACAGCGGCCCCGGTGCCACCGTGCTCTATGCCGGCCATCCGGACAACCCGCTGCCCTACGACGCGCGCGTGCGCTACAGCGCCTGGGACGTGGGTCCGCGCGTTACCGACAACACCAACGAGTTCAACCGCTTCCTGGTCGGCGTGAAAGGCAACTGGGGCGACTGGAGCTACGACACCGGCTATTTGCACTCCGGCACCGTCCTGACCAGCACGCGCACCGGCTTCCTGCGCTATAGCGCGGTGCGTTGCGTGCTGGGCAATCCGGCCTGCCCGGCCGGCACCTGGCGCATCGGCGACAACGCCAACCTGAACTCGCAGGCGCTGTACGACTACATCTCGCCGACCATCAACGCGCGTGCCAAGTCTGGCCTGGACATGTTCAACTTCACCGTCTCGCGCAGCCTGGCCGACCTCAAGGGCGGACCGCTGGGCCTGGCGCTGGGCGCGGAATGGCGCAAGACCAGCAACAGCCTGACCCCGCAGACCTACACCGATATCGGCGACATCATCGGCCTGGGCTATTCGGCCTACGACGGCACCCAGAACGTCTATGCCGGCTACGTCGAATTGTCCGCACCGGTGCTGGAGCAACTGGAACTGTCGGCGGCACTGCGCTACGACAAGTACGACGGCGGCGACGGCAAGGCCACGCCGAAGCTTGGCGTGAAGTGGACCCCGGCCGAGTGGATCGCGCTGCGCGCCAGCTATGCGGAAGGCTTCCGGGCGCCGAACCCGGCCGAAAACGGCAACGGCGGCCTGGCCGCGTTTTCCAATGCGGCCGATCCGGTGCGCTGCGCGATCAGTGCCAGCGAGTGCGGGACGCGTTCGGTGGCGATCATCACCCGCCCGAACCCGGCGCTGAAGCCCGAGGAATCCAAGAGCTACTCGGTGGGCTTCGTGCTGCAGCCGACATCGACGACCTCGCTGACCGTGGACGGCTGGGAGATCAAACGCACCAACGAGATCGCCCCGAGCAGTACCCGCGATGCGATCCTTGCCGGCAACGTGCTGCGCGACAGCAACAACATCGGCGGCGTCCCCAACAGCGGCACCATCCTGGCAGTCAACACCGGTTACGTGAACGCGAACTCCTCGCGCGTGCGCGGCATCGACACCGACATCCGCCAGACCTTCGCGATCGGCCCGGGCCAGTTGGAGCTGGACGCGCAGTGGAGCCACCTGCTCAAGTTCGAGCGCACCGAAGGCGGCAGCACCGTCGACTACGTGGGCACGCACGGCAACTGCGACGTGACCAACTGCATCGGCACGCCGCAGGACCGCATCAACTTCGGCACCACCTGGAAGCAGGGCAGCTGGAGCGTGAGCGGCGTGGTGAACTACATCGACAGCATCGAGAACAAGGACAGCCGCGGCGGCGAGTACCAGGCGTTCTACGCCGATGGCACGCCGGTCAAGAAGATCGCCTCGTTCACCACCTTCGATCTGTCGGGCCGCTGGAACATCACCGAGGCATTCGAACTGAGCGCGTCGGTGGAGAACCTGTTCGACCGGATCGCGCCGCTGGATCCGACCACCTACGGTGCGGTCAACTACAACCCGCTGCACGTCAGCGGTGCGATCGGCCGCTACTTCACGGTGGGCGCGAAGTACACGTTCAACTGATGGCCAAGGTCGGACTGCAGTAACGAAAAGCCCGGGCGAAAGCCCGGGCTTTTTTCTGCATGAGCGACTCACACGCATCGGTACTCATGCGCACGCTGCCGCCGCGCGAGCGCTCGCAGTCCGCGATCAGCGATCAGCGATCAGCGATCAGCGACCAATGATCAGCGATCAGGCGCGGTGGTAGGGATGATTGGCCAGCATCGCCGCAGCGCGGTACAGCTGCTCGGCCACCACCAGCCGCACCAGCATGTGCGGCAGGGTCAGCGGCCCCAGCGACCAGGATTCGCTGGCGACCGCCAGCACCTCCGGCGAATGGCCCTCGGGCCCGCCGATCAGAAAGGCCAGATCGCGCCCCTGCCCACGCCAGTGCTCCATGCGTTGCGCCAGTTGCTCGGAACTGTGCTGCTTGCCCGGCACGTCCAGCGCCACCACCAACGCGTTCTTCGGCAGCGCCGCCAGGACCCGGCGGCCCTCGTCCTCGATGGCGCGTTGCGCATCGCGGCCCTTGCCACGCAGGCCGGGCTCGATCTCGACCAGGTCCAGCGGCAGCCAGTGCGAGAGCCGCTTGCGATACTCGGCGAAGCCCTGCGCCACCCAGGCCGGAGCACGCTCGCCGGTGGCGATGAGGCGCGCCTTCATCGCCGCGCGCGCCGAGGGCGCATCACCAGCGCTGGTCCAGAAGCATGGCGTCGTACATCGCGTCGTCCAGTTCCTGCTCGGCCAGCCGCGCTCGCTCGCGCTCACGCTTCAACCATTGCTTGAGCGTATCGGCACTCCGCACGGCAGCGCGATCGTCGGCACAGGAGCGGATCTCCTCCTGCACTTGCCGCTTGATCTGCGCCAACAGCGCATCCAGACGCTGCGGTTGCGGGGCGCGACCGTCGTAAAGACCGTAACGCCCCATGAAGTCATCGACCAGCCCGGCCAATGTCTGCTCGACCTGCTGCAGCTGCGTGGCGAACAGGCTGTTGTAATCGCGGATGCGCTCCTCCGCCATCGCCGCGATGCCGGCCTGATCCAACTGACCGATCTCCAGTTGCAGTTCCAGCAACGCCAGCAGATCGTCGTCCTGATAGGCCTGGTTGAGGCGCTGCATCAAGGCGGTCTTGCGCGCGCGCTGCTGCGGATCGGGTTCGCGGTCCGGATGCAGCGCAGCCACCAGGTTGCGATACAGCGCGCGCCGTGCCTGTTGCGGGTCGGCAGCGACCTGCGTGGCCTTGCCGGCACCGGCACGGCGGCGCCTGTCGCGCTGCTGGGCGCGCCCGGCCGCATGCGCCTGCTGTGCGTGCAGACGCTCCTGGACCTGCGCATACAACGCCTCGGGGGACTGGATGTGCGCCAGTTCCTCTTCGGTCAGCCCGAACTCCTCGCCGACCACCGACTTCAACAGCGCCTCGGATTCGGCCTGCCCCTGCTCGAAGCCGATCGGGCTATGGCGATCGTAGATGTCCTTCAGCGCGTCGTTGTCGCCGTCCTCGATCAACAGCGCGGCCAGTTCGCAGATGCACTCGGACAGATCGGCGCGATCGCGCTTGCTCAACTTGTAGGCCGCATGCGCCGCATCCAGTTCCCGCAGCAACTGCCCCTGCGCAGCGTCGCGCTCTCGCAGCAAGGGATCGACCTGCTCGTGGAAACGCTGCTCCCACCGCGGCAATGCGTCCTGCCATGCATGCAACTGGGCGCGGGTGCGCTCCAGACCCTTGACCAGGGAATCGAACCGCTTGCGCGCCGGCGTCGCGCGTGTCGATGCGACGGCGCCGACGCGGCCACGGACCGGCAACGCATCGCCGGCCGTGGTGCACGAGGGGTCCTGCCGCTTAGGCATCGCGTGCCGTGTCGTCGCCGTCGTCGTCGCCTGGCGGCTGGTCGCCGACCGTCCACAGCCGCTCCAGCGCATAGAACTCGCGCACCCGCGGCAGCATCACGTGCACCACCACGTCGCCGAGATCGACCAGCACCCACTCGGCCTCGCGCTCGCCTTCCACGCCCAGCGGCATCACGTCCAGGCGCTTGGCGAACTTGATCACTTCGTCGGCGATCGACTTGACGTGGCGGGTGGAGGTACCGGACACGATGACCAGGTAATCGGTGACGCTGGACTTGCCGCGCACGTCGATTTCCGCGATGTCCTTGGCCTTGAGTTCCTCGACCGCCTCGCGGACGTGGGCGAGCAGGACCGGCAGCGGCGGCGGCGGATTGGGGACTTGGGTCTTGATGACGTGGGCTTGACTGGACAAAGCGGCGAACTCGATGGAATGGGGCGAATTATAGGCGACCCCGGCAGGGCACGTATTCAGCCAGCGGGGGCGGCGCCGGGCGCATACAGGCCATGGTCGCGGATGTAGGCCGCCACCGGCGCCGGTAGCAAGGCCGCCCAGTCCTCGCCGGCGGCGATGCGCGCGCGCACCAGGCTGGCCGATTCGCTGCGCAGCGGTTGCCGCAGGCACCACAGCCGCCCGCCCGGCGCGCGGGTCAGCGCCTGCGGCGTGTCGGCCCAGCGCCCGGCCACCGCCTGCGCCAGTTCCGCCGGCACCGCCCGCTCCCAGCCGCTGCCGGCGCGGTCAGCGACGATCAGATGCGCGGCCTCGAGCAGCGCCCGCCATTCGCGCCAGCCGCTGAAGCCGACGAAGCTGTCGCTGCCGATCAGCAGCGCCAGCGGCGCGTCGGCACCGAGTTCGGCCCGCAGTTCGCGCACCGTGTCGATGCTGTAGGACGCCACGCCGGGCCGGGCCTGCGCGCGGCGCAGCTCGTGCAGGTCCAGCAGCAGCCCGGGCGTGTCGGCGATCGCCAGCGCCAGCATCGCGCAGCGCTGCTGCGCATCGGCGCCGGGCGCCGGGCGATGCGGCGGATCGGCCGCCGGCATCAGCCGCACCGGCACCCCGAACGCATCCCGCGCCGCCCGCGCGATCGCCAGGTGGCCGTTGTGGATGGGATCGAAGGTGCCGCCGTAGACGAGGGTGAGAGGCCGGGATTCGGGATTCGGGATTCGGGATGAACCAGCCGCCTGCGCGGGATCGCCGCTGTTGCCAATCCCCAATCCCAATTCCCCAATCCCAGCCGTCATACCACCAACAACCGCACCGCCCGCGCCTCGGCGATCGCCAGCAGCAGGCGCTCCAGGGCGATCCAGGCGTCGCCGTCGGCGCGGCCCTTGGCGATGCGGTCGATGCGACCGGCCTCGGCGGCGAAGCGTTCCCAGCGGCGCGGTTCGGCGTGCCGCTGCAGGGCGCGCTTGAACGGCGCCTGCCGCGATTCCCAGATGCCCTGCCCTTTCATCTCCGCCGCCAGGTTGCCGCCGGCGGCCTGCACCTTGGCCAGGGCGGCGGTGCGCAGCAGTTCCTTGATCAGGATCGGCAGCAACGCGGCCACTGCCTCGCCCTCGGCGCGCAGGCCGGCGAGCATGCGCCGCACCGCCGGCGCTTGGCCGCCGAGCGTGGCCTCGGCCAGGCGGAACACGTCGTAGCGCGCGGCATCGGCGACCAGCGACTCCATCGCCGCCACGTCCAGGCCCTGGCCGTCGGTCAGCAGGGCCAGCTTGTCGATCTCCTGCGCCGCCGCCAGCAGGTTGCCTTCCACCCGCTCAGCCAGGCGTTGCACCGCGCCGGCATCGGCGCGCAGGCCCTTGCTGCGCAGGCGCCGCTCGATCCAGTCGCCCAGTTCGTGCGGCTTGATCGCCCAGGCCACGGCGATGGTGCCGATGCGCCCGACCGCGTCGGCCCACTTGCCCTGATGCGCCTTGCTCCACTCGTTGCAGGTGATCAGCAGCACCACATCCGGCGGCGGGTCGGCGCAGAACGCAGCGATGACCTCGCCGCCCTCCTTGCCGGGCTTGCCGCTGGGCAGGCGCAGCTCGATCAGGCGTTGCGCGCTGAACAGGCTGGGCGCATTGAAACTGGAATACAGCTGGCCCCAGTCGAAATCGCGGCCGTCGGCATCGAACACCTCGCGCTCACTGATGCCGGCGGCGCGCGCGCGCGCGCGCACCGCGTCGGCCGCCTCGAGCACACGCAGGGTTTCCGGTCCGGCGATCAGGTAGACCGGCTGCAGCGGCTGCGATGCCGGCTGGGTGGCGAGTTGTTCGGGACGCAGTTCCATGGCGACAGCCTACGCTGCGGCGGCCGCATGCGGCGAGCGCCGCGCACCCGCGCGGGGCGGCGGCGATGGCAGCGGACGGACGCTCAAGGCTGCGGCGTGGTCGCCGGCTTGCCGTCGACCGGCTTCCCTTCGACCGGCGTGCCGTCGGTGGACGGCGGCGCGGCGTTGACGTCCTTGCCGTCGCGTACCTGGGCCCGCACCACGCTGTCGATCCGGCGCAGCATCGACGCCGACATCTCGCGGCGCAGTTCGTCGGCGAGGATCTCGCGCTCGGTGGAGGTACCGGTCGCATCGGTCGGCGGCGACACGTAGTCGCGCGACAGTTCGATCACCTGCTGCGGCACCAGCACGCTGCCGTCGGCGCGCAGGAACACGAAGATCGCCGCGTAGCGCAGGCTGTACTCCTGGGCACGGCCCTCGGCGTCGAGCGCGATCGGCAGGTCGCCCCAGCGCTCGGACAGCACTTCCAGGCGGGCCACGCCGGTATTGACGTCCTTGGGTGCGATCTCGGCGCCGGCCGCGCGCAGGCCGCGCTCGAGCAGCTTGGCCAGCTCGCTGTACGGTGCCGAGGACACCACCTTCACCGACGGCGTGTCGGCCGGCAGGGTCAGCTTGTTGCGCAGGTGGAAACCGCAGGCGGTCAGGGACGCCGCGAGGACGAAAGCGAGCAGGAGTCGGGTCATGGACACAGTCTGGAGGAGCCGGCTGGGCGCGGCAACAGGCGGCTAGCCTGCCGCACGCTGCGTGAACGCGGGTTGAGACCTGCCGCGCCGCGCAGCCGCGGCGCGACCGGAGCGGCGCGCCGGCTCACGCCGCCACCAGGTTCACGATCTTGCCGGGCACGATGATGATCTTGCGGATGCTCAGCCCTTCCAGGAACTTGGCCGCATTCGGCTCGGCCTGGGCCAGCGCCTCGATCTGCTCGCGCGGGGTGTCGGCACCGACCTCGATGGTGCCGCGCAGCTTGCCGTTGACCTGCACCGCCAGGGTCACCGCGTCGCGCACCAGCGCGGCCGGGTCCGGCTGCGGGAACGGCACGTCCTCCAGCAGCGTCGGCGCATGGCCCAGCGCCTGCCACAGCGCGTGGCTGGCGTGCGGGGTGATCGGGTTGAGCAGCAGCACCGCCGCTTCCAGCGCTTCCTGGCGCACCGCGCGGCCCTGCGCGCTGGTGTCGTCGAACTTGGCGAGCGCATTGGTCAGCTCCATCACCGCGGCAATGGCGGTGTTGAAGCTGTGGCGGCGGCCGTAGTCGTCGGCGACCTTGCCGATGGTCTCGTGGGTCTTGCGCCGCAGCGCCTTGTGCTCGGCGTCCAGCGCGGCCGGGTCCAGCGCCGGGGCGGCGCCGTCGGCGACGTGCTTGTGCACCTGCGCCCACAACCGGCGCAGGAACCGCGCCATGCCGTCCACGCCGGCCTCGTTCCACTCCAGCGACTGCTCCGGCGGCGCGGCGAACATCGAGAACAGGCGCACCGTGTCGGCGCCGTACTTGCCGACCATCGCCTGCGGATCGACGCCGTTGTTCTTGGACTTGGACATCTTCTCGGTGCCGCCGATCAGCACCGGCTGGCCGTCGCCCTTGTGCACCGCGCCGATCACCCGCGCCTTGTCGTCGCGCTGCACGTCCACGTCGGCCGGGTTGATCCAGTCCTTGGAGCCGTCCGGGTTCTGCCGGTAGAAGGTCTCGGCGATCACCATGCCCTGGGTCAGCAGGTTGGTGGCCGGCTCGTCGCTGTCCACCAGGCGCGCGTCGCGCAGCAGCTTGTGGAAGAAGCGGAAATACATCAGGTGCAGGATCGCGTGCTCGATGCCGCCGATGTACTGGTCCACCGGCAGCCAGTAGTTGCCGCGCTTGTCGACCATGTCCTTGGCGCCGGGCGAGGTATAGCGCGCGTAGTACCAGCTCGACTCCATGAAGGTGTCGAAGGTGTCGGTCTCGCGCTCGGCCGCCGCGCCGCACTGCGGGCAGGTGGTCTTGCGCCATTCCGGGTCGGTCTTCAGCGGCGAACCGGTGCCGCTCAGGGCCACGTTCTCCGGCAGCAGCACCGGCAACTGGTCTTCCGGCACCGGCACCGCGCCACAGCTTTGGCAGTAGATCACCGGGATCGGGCAGCCCCAGTAGCGCTGGCGGCTGACGCCCCAGTCGCGCAGGCGGTAGTTGACCCGGCGCTGGCCCTGGCCCTTGCGCTCGAAGCGCTCGGCCAGCGCCTCGAACGCGCCCTGGAAGTCCAGCCCGTCGAACTCGGCGGAATTGACCAGTTCCAGCTCGCGGGTCTTGTCGCCGTACCAGTCCTGCCAGCGGGTCGGGTCGTAGCTGCGCTCGTCGTCGTTCTTCGGCGCCTTCAGCGCGATCACCTGGCGGATCGGCAGGGCGTACTTGCTGGCGAATTCGAAATCGCGCTGGTCGTGGCCGGGCACCGCCATCACCGCGCCGGTGCCGTAGCCCATCAGCACGAAGTTGGCGACCCACACCGGCACCTGCTCGCCGCTGATCGGGTGCACCGCGGTCAGGCCGGTGGCCATGCCGCGCTTTTCCTGGGTTTCCAGTTCGGCCTCGGAGACGCCGCCCTGCTTCAACTCGGCCAGCAGTGCGGCCAGCTCGGGATTGGATTTGGCCGCATGCAGCGCCAGCGGATGCTCGCTGGCGATGGACACGAAGGTCACGCCCATCAGCGTGTCCGGGCGCGTGGTGAACACGCGCAGCGGGTCCAGCGCGCTACCGTCGGCGTCGCGCACGTCGAACTGGATCTCCAGGCCCTCGGAGCGGCCGATCCAGTTGCGCTGCATGGTCTTGACCGACTCCGGCCAGCCCGGCAGCTGATCCAGGCCGTCCAGCAGTTCCTGCGCGTAGTCGGTGATGCGCAGGAACCACTGCGGGATCTCGCGCTTCTCCACCAGCGCGCCGGAGCGCCAGCCGCGGCCGTCGATGACCTGCTCGTTGGCCAGCACGGTCTGGTCGATCGGGTCCCAGTTCACCACCGCATTGCGGCGGTAGGCCAGGCCCTTGCGCATCAGCCGGGTGAACATGCGCTGCTCGTGCACGTAGTACTCGGGCCGGCAGGTGGCGAACTCGCGCGACCAGTCGATGGCGTAGCCCAGCGACTTGAGCTGGCTGCGCATGTGGTCGATGTTGGCGTAGGTCCACTTCGCCGGCGCGGTCTTGTTCTTGATCGCGGCGTTCTCCGCCGGCAGGCCGAACGCGTCCCAGCCCATCGGCTGCAGCACGTTCTTGCCGATCATGCGCTGGTAGCGGCTGATCACGTCGCCGATGGTGTAGTTGCGCACGTGGCCCATGTGCAGCGCCCCGGACGGGTACGGCAGCATCGACAGGCAGTAGAACTTGGGCTTGTCGGAGGTCTCGTCGACCTCGAAGGCGCGGGTGGCGTCCCAGAACTGCTGGGCGGACGATTCGACCTGCTGCGGGTCGTAGGCGGTGGGCTCGACGGCGGACATGGAAACGGGCAAGGGCCAGGCGGCAACAAAGCGGGCAAGGGTACCGCAGCGCAGCAGGCGGCTCCAATCGTGGCGACGGACGGCAGCGGCGCCGGATGCCCCGGCGTCCTCCGGCAGGCGCCGGAACCGTGGCTGCAGCGCGATGGGCGAGGCGGCGGCACAGGCCGGCAGCGGCCCTGCCGCAGCCTGCCTCCACGGCCGACTGCGCAAGTCCGACGGGGTCAGCCGCGGCGCGGCACGGCCTGCGGCCCCGGCGAGCAGGCCAGCAGTGCCAGCCAGCCCCACCACAGCAGGAACACCAGCCGCTGCGCCAGCGCCGGCGACAGCAGCCGGTCCAGCGCGAACGCACCCAGTGCGACCAGCAGCGCCACCATCAGCGCCAGCGCGGCCCAGCCGCGCGCGGCGGGATCGCGGCGCGCGCCCAGCCCCAGCAGGGCCGCGGCCGCCACCAGCGCCACCACCCACAGCAACCAGGCGCTGGCATGCAACTGGGTCGCGCGCGCCTCCAGGTCGGTCGGGTCCAGCGACAGCAGGCCCATGCCGGCGAAGGCCAGGCCGGCCAACAGCAGCAGTTGCCCGCCGACCCGCAGCGACCAGGGCGCGTGGCGGCCGGCACGACGCAGCAGCCGCAGCGCCAGCCCCATCGCCAGGCACCCCGGCAGCACGAACGCCAGCAGGTTGAACGCCCAGGCATGCGGGATGCCGCGCGCGCCGAGCAAGGCCAGCGGATGCGACCACGGCAGATACCCAGGGAGGACCGCGCCAAAGCCCAGCATCGCCGCCACCGCGGCTATCGCCAGCAGCGGCCCGATCCAGCGCACCACTCGTTCGCTCACGTCGCCCATCCGCTACCGTCCTTTCGCGCCGCGATGGCGCCTACAGCCGGGCATTGTCGCCGCTGCGGCCGCCGCCGGCACGCATGGCACGGTGCCGCCACCCTTGCATCGGCGCCGCGGCGCCTCCATACAGAGCGTCCTCTCGCCTGCGATGACGCCGCCCATGTCCGATACGCCCCACGTTTTCGACGCCAAGACCGAGACCTTCGAAGCCGAGGTGCTGCAACGCTCGTTGCAGACCCCCGTGCTGGTGGACTTCTGGGCGCCCTGGTGCGGCCCGTGCAAGACCCTGAGCCCGATCCTGGAAAAGCTGGCGGCCGAGTACAACGGCGGCTTCGTGCTGGCCAAGGTCGACGTGGACCAGGAGCAGCAGATCGCCGCGGCGTTCCAGATCCGCTCGGTGCCGACGGTGTTCCTGGTCCAGGGTGGGCAACTGGTCGACGGCTTCCCCGGCGCCCTGCCCGAGGGCCAGTTGCGCGAGTTCCTGACCCAGCACGGGATCACGCCGCTGGCGGCGCAGGAACCGGCCGAAGACGTGCCGGCGGCGCCGCTGGACCCGCACGCCGAGGTGCAGCGCCTGCGCGAAGCAGTGGCAGCCGAACCGGACAAGGACGAGCTGAAGCTCGACCTGGCCCTGGCCCTGGTCAAGATCGGCGACGCCGCCGAGGCCGAGACCCTGATCGACGCGCTGCCGGCCAACCTGGCCACCGACGAGCGCGCGGTGCGCGCCCGGGCGCGACTGGGCTTCGTCGGCGCGCTGCAGGCCGCGCCGCCGCTGGAAACGCTGCAGGCCACGCTTGCGCAGGATCCGACCGATCTGAAGGCGCGCTACCTGCTGGGCGTGCGCCACCTGGTCGGCGGCGACGACGCGGCCGCGCTGGAGCAGTTCCTGGAGATGCTGCGCCAGGACCGCGCGTTCGAGGATGGCCTGCCGAAGAAGGCGTTGATCGACGCGTTCCGCGTCATCGAGGACGAGGACCTGGTGGGGCAATATCGCCGCAAGATGTCCGCCCTGCTGTTCTGAGATTACAATCTCAGGTCCAGCGGCTGACTACGGCGTCTCCAGCCACTGCGACGGACGGACGCGCCCCGGCCTGACCCCAGGATGCCGCGATCAGGGACGAACGCTGCCTGCCGCCCCGCAGGAGCGCCGGCCTGATCTTTTGCCGGATGTATGCCGTGAACCAGTTCGATCGCCGTATGGCCTCGCCCACCCGCACATCGTGGTCAGGCGCGCGCAGGCTGGGCGGCCTGCTGTGCTGGGTCGGCCTGCTGTTCGCCCCCAACGCGCTGGCGCAGGACTGGCACTACCGGGTGCGCCCCGGCGACACGCTCTGGGATCTCGGCAGGCTGTACCTGCGTCCGGGCATGGACTGGGCGCGGTTGGGCCAGCACAACCAGGTCGCCGATCCGCAGCGGCTGGTGCCGGGATCGCGCCTGCGTTTTCCGGTCGCCTGGCTACGCGTGCAACCGGCGCCGGCGCGGCTGGTCGCCCTGCGTGGACAGATCAGCGTGCAGACCGCCGACCAGGCGACGCTATCGGCGCAGCAAGGCATGCCGCTGCCGATCGGCAGCGCCCTGCAGACCGGCGCCGATGCCAGCGCGACCGTGCAGTTCGCCGACGGCTCGCGCATGCAGGTGCGTGAGAACAGCCTGGTGCGCTTCGACCAGCTCGTCCGCTACGGCGCCACCGGCATGGTCGATACCCGGGTGCGGCTGGAGAAGGGCCGCACCAGCAACGACGTCATCCCCGCCACCGGCCCCGCCTCGCGCTACATCATCCAGACCCCGAGCAGCACCAGCAGCGTGCGCGGCACCCGCTTCCGGGTCGGCGCCGGCAGCGGCAGCGCGTTCGCCAGCACCGAGGTGCTGCAGGGCGCGGTGCGCGTCGGCGGCCACGGCGGCCAGCGCCTGCTGCAGCCAGGCGAGGCGGCGCGGGTCGCCACCGGATCGGCGCCGCAGCAGGAAGCGCTGCTGCCGGCGCCGATCCTGGACCTGGCGCACAGCCATCTGAAACGCCCGCCCTATCTGCTGGCCTGGGCGCCGCTGGCCGGCGCCAGCCGCTACCGCCTCGAGGCGGTGGACGCGCAGCAACGCGAGGTGCTGCGCTTCGCCCAGGAAACAGAGGCCACCGCACTGGCGCTGGACGCGCTGCCGGCCGGCGACCTGCGGCTGCTGCTGCGCGGCATCACCGCCACCGGCGTGGAAGGCGAGGACGCCGAGCAGCCGCTGCAGGTCTCGGCCACGCCGCTGCCGCCGCTGACCGTGCAACCGCTGCACGAGCAACAGCTACGTATCGCGCGGCCGCGCTTTGCCTGGACCCGCAACCCGGAGGCAAGCAGCAGCGTGCTGCAACTGGCGCGCGATGCGCGGTTCCAGGACCTGCTGCTGGAGCAGGAGACCGACGCGACCCATCTGCGCGCGCCGCAGCCACTGCCGCCCGGCACCTACTTCTGGCGCCTCGCCTCGCGCGATGCGCAAGGCCGGCAAGGCCCGTTCGGGCAGGCGCTGACGCTGCATCTGAGCGATACGCCGGTCGATCCCGGCCTGGCGCCGGCGCAGGCCGAGCGCGGCACGCTGACCCTGCGCTGGCAGCCGGATCCGGACGCGCGCCATTACCGGGTGCAGTTGGCGCGCGATCCCGCGTTCCGCCGCGGCCTGCTCGAGCGCACCGTGACGCAGCCGCAGGTCGCGCTGCCGCGGCCGCGCCGCGGCACCTGGTACGTACGCATCCAGACCCTAGACGCGGATGGCGAGGCCGCGCCGTTCTCGACGCCGCAGACGCTGGACCTGCCCTGCCGCTACTGCAAGCTCGGCACGGCCGGCGGTGCGCTGCTGCTATGGCTGGCGTTGTGAGCGCCGCGCTGCTGCGGCGCGTGCTGGTGGCGCTCGCCGCAGCCGCACTGGCCGCGGCACTGAGCCTGGGCGACGTCACCGGGCGACTGGACAACGCGTTGTACGACGCGACGATCGCGCAGGCGCCGCGTCCGGCCGATCCGCGCCTGCTGCTGATCGCGATCGACGACCGCAGCCTGCAGATGCTGGGCCAGTGGCCATGGCGGCGCGACCTGCACGCGCGCCTGCTCGACCGGCTCAGCGCAGCGGGCACCGAGCGGGTGGCGCTGGACCTGCTGTTCAGCGAACCCGACCAGCAACACCCGGACGACGATGCGCGCCTGGCCGCGGCACTGCGGCGCAACGGCCGCACCGTGCTGCCGGTGATCGGCAGCGCCAGCGACGCGGACATGCCGCAGGAGCTGCTGCCGATCCCCGCCATCGCCACCGCCGCGGCGGCGCTGGCGCACACCGACATCGCGATCGATGCCGACGGCGTCGCGCGCGGCGTCTACCTGCGCGCCGGGCTCGGCGGTGCGCACTGGCCGGCATTGGCCGCGGCCCTCACCGGCCGCGCGCTGCCGCCGGCGCCGGCCACCACCGACGCACCCTATGCCTGGCATCGCGCCGACTACGTCGGCCTGCGTTTCGCCGCGCCGTCGGCACCGTTCGCGCAGGTGTCCTATGTCGACGTCGTACAGGGCCGGATTCCGCTGCAGTCGCTGGGCGGACGCCTGGCGATCGTCGGCGTCACCGCCACCGGCCTGGGCCAGCGGGTGATGACGCCGATGTCCGATGCGCGCTGGATGAGCGCGCCCGAATACCAGGCCAACGTCGCGGCGATGCTGTTGCGCGGCGACCCGATCCTGCCGTCGTCGCGCACTGCCCAGGTGGCCGGGTCCGCGCTGCTGGTGCTGCTGGCCTGCCTGGGCACGCACTGCGCGGGCGGGCACCGATGGCGCTGGCTGGCACCCCTGGCGAGCATGGCGGTGGTCGCCGGCGGCAGCCTGCTGTGGCTGCTGCTCAGCAGCCGCTGGTTCGCGCCAGGAGCGGCCCTGCTCGCCCTGGCCGTCGTCGCGGCCGGCCAGTTGTGCCTGCACGCGGCGCACTGGCGCCGTCAGGCCCATCGCGATGCCCTGACAGGGCTGGTCAACCGCCACGGCTTCGAACATGCCTTCGCCCAGGCGCTGGACGAGGCGCGGCGCAGCGGGCGGCCGCTGACGCTGATCATCGTCGATGTGGATCATTTCAAGCGCTACAACGACACCCTGGGCCATCGCACCGGCGACCGCGCGCTGAAGCTGGTGGCCGCCGCGGTGGCGCGGCATGCGCGGCATCCGCGCGAGGTCGCCGTGCGCTTCGGCGGCGACGAGTTCGCCATGATCCTGCCCGCCACCGATGCCGCCGATGCCGGCCGCATCGCCGCGGCGCTGGTCGAGGAGATCCGCGGGCTGTCGCTGCGCGCGCCCAACGGCAGCCTCGCCATCACCGCCAGCCTCGGCGTGCACAGCGCCTGCGTCGCCGCGGACACCCGCGAGCGCGACTTCTTCGAGCTGGCCGACACCGCGCTGTACCGCGCCAAGCGCGCCGGACGCGACGGTTATGCGCTGAGCGACGACCCGGCGGAGCACCATACGCATGCGTCTGGTAACCTGCCGCCCACCGTTCCGCCCACCGCCGCACCATGAAGCCATCGCTGTTCCGCCTCGGCCTGAACCTGTGGCCGCCGTTCCTGTGCGCTGGCATCCATGTGACCGCGCTGAGCGCGGACTATCGCCACGCGCGGGTCGAACTGCGCATGCGCCCGTGGAACCGCAACTACGTGGGCACCCATTTCGGCGGCAGCCTGTTCGCCATGACCGATCCGTTCTGGATGCTGCTGACCATGCAGAACCTGGGCCGCGACTACTACGTCTGGGACAAGGCCGGCAGCATCGAGTTCGTGCGCCCGGGCCGCGGCACGGTCAGCGCGCAGTTCGACCTGGACCAGGCGCTGCTGGACGACCTGCGCGCCGCCACCGCCGGCGGCGACAAGCATCTGCGCTGGTTCGAGACAGACGTCGTCGACGCGCAGGGCGAGGTGGTGGCGCGGGTGCGCAAGCAGCTGTACGTCAAGCGCAAGCCGCCGCGCTAGCGCGCCTGCCGCCCGCGGGTTCGCCAAGGCCGGCGCCGCATCTGCGCAGGCGGACACATAGCGCATGCGACACCGACCGCGCCGTCAGTGTGCGCGGCGCCGCGACGCGGGCCGCATGGGCGGGCCCCGGCCCAATCGCAGCTGCACGGCCGCGCCGCGAGACCATGCGGCGCCGCACCAACGGCCATCACGCGCCGCTACACTACGCGGATGTCGCCCGATCTCCCCGCTCCCGCTACGCGCCCGTCCCTGCAACGGCTGTTCTTCACCGGCCTGCTGACCCTGCTGCCGATCTGGCTGACCTGGGTCGTGGTCAAGTTCGTGTTCGTGCTGCTCTCGGGCATCAGCAGCCCTTGGGTGGTGCCGCTGTCGGTCCGCATCGCCGCCTCGTTCCCGCGCGAACTGGGCTGGGCCACCGCACAATGGGTGCAGAACACCATCGCCCTGATCGCCACCCTGGCGGTGATCCTGCTGGTCGGCATCCTCAGCCGACGCATGATCGGCCAGCGCCTGTTGCGCTGGTTCGAGGCGGTGATGCGCCGCATCCCGCTGGCCAGCGTGGTCTACGACAGCGTGCGCAAGCTGGTGGACATCCTGCAGACCCAGCCCGGCAGCACCCAGCGCGTGGTGCTGATCGACTTCCCGCACCGGGACATGAAGTCGGTGGGCCTGGTGACGCGGGTGATCAAGGAACAGGGCACCGGCCGCGAACTGGCCGCGGTGTACGTGCCGACCACGCCCAACCCGACCTCCGGCTATCTGGAGATCGTGCCGGTGGAGCTGCTCACGCCCACCGACTGGAGCGTGGACCAGGCCATGAGCTTCATCATCTCCGGCGGTGCGGTGGCGCCGGAGAGCGTGCCCTTCACCCGGACCATGGACCGCTGACGCCCATGCGCCACGGCACGCTCGACGATCGCGCCGTCCGCCTGTTCATCGCCCTGGCGGCGTTCTTCTGCGTCAACGCCGCGCTGGCCGAGTTCATCGGGGTCAAGATCTTCGCCTTCGAAGACACCCTGGGCATCGCGCCGCTGAACTGGAACCTGTTCGGGCAGACCGGCTCGATGAACTTCACCGCCGGCACCCTGCTGTGGCCGCTGGTGTTCATCCTCACCGACACCATCAACGAGTTCTTCGGCCGCCGCGGCGTGCGCTTCATCTCCTGGCTGGCGGTGGCGCTGATCGGCTATGGCTTTCTGTTCGCGTTCGCCGCGATCGCGCTGGCCCCGGCCGGCTTCTGGGTCACCGCGGCGCAGAACCAGGGCGTGCCCGACTACCAGGCCGCGTTCGCCGCGGTGTTCGGCCAGGGCATGTGGACCATCGCCGGCTCGCTGGTCGCGTTCATGGCCGGCCAGCTGATCGACGTGGCGGTGTTCCACCGCATCCGCAGCGTGACCGGCGAAAAACACGTGTGGCTGCGCGCCACCGGCTCCACCGCGGTGTCGCAGCTGATCGACAGCTTCGTGGTGATCTACATCGCCTTCGTGCTCGGTCCGCAGCACTGGTCGATGCAGCTGTTCCTGGCGGTGAGCACGCTGAACTACATCTGCAAGATGCTGCTGGCGGTGCTGCTGATCCCGTTGCTGTACCTGATGCGCCGGCTGATCACCGACTACCTGACCCCCGAGCGCGCCGAACAACTGCGCGAGGAAGCCGCCGCCGACTGAACGCCGGCACACGCGCGAGCGCGCCGCATGCTCTTGCGCGCGGCCGTCGTGCAGCGCCGCAGACGTCGGCACCGCCTGGCCCGCGATGGCGTGGCAGCGACCGGCGGCCGGGGCCGCGGGCGCCGGCGGGGACGCGGTACGGGTGGCCTCCGCGGTGCGGATCGGGCAAGCTCCTCGCTCGCTTGTCGTTGGAGCCCGCAATGCCGCCCCGCTTTTCCCGCCTGCTGTCCCTCGCCATCGCTACCGCCCTGAGCCTGTCGCTGGCGGCCCCGGCGGACGCGGCCAAGAAGAAGACCACCAAGCAGACCACCGCGCAGACCCGCGCCAAGGCGAGCAAGGCCCGCAAGGCGCGGCCGGCGCCGGCTCCGGTGGTGCTGACCAAGGCGCAGCAGTTGAACCGGCTGTACGACGATTACTGGGAAGCCTCGCTCAAGCTCAACCCGCTGCAGGCCACCTTCCAGGGCGACAGCCGCTACAACGACCAGTTGC
Organism: Xanthomonas sp. 3307; assembly: GCF_014199735.1. Taxonomy (NCBI): domain Bacteria; kingdom Pseudomonadati; phylum Pseudomonadota; class Gammaproteobacteria; order Lysobacterales; family Lysobacteraceae; genus Xanthomonas; species Xanthomonas sp. 3307. Next base: position 640,030 of record NZ_JACHOG010000001.1, read on the forward strand.
CGAACTTCCTCTCGGCCGCGTTCCGCCAGCAGTCGCACGACTTCACCGTGGAGTGGCTGGGCAAGGCCGAGGCGATCGGCAAGGACGGTCTCAGCGGCCAGGACCTGCTCAGCTACGAGATCTTCGTCGGCGACGCGCGCAATGCGCTGGAGGCGGAGAAGTACCCGAGCTGGATGCAGCCGGTGAACCAGTTCTACAACGTCGGCAGCATCATGGTGATGCTCGGCTCGGGCACCGGCGCGCAGCCGTTCCGCACGGTCAAGGACTACGACAACTGGTCGCGGCGCGCGCTCGGCATCCCGGCACTGTTCGACCAGGCCATCGCCAACATGCGCGAAGGCATGAAGGCCGGCGTGGTGCAGCCGCGCGCGCTGATGGAGAAGGTGCTGCCGCAGCTGGATGCGATCATCAAGCCGACCGCCGAGGAGAGCCTGTTCTGGGGTCCGGTGCGCAACCTGCCGGCGGACATCCCCGAGGCCGAGAAGCAGCGCATCACCGCCGAGTACAAGCGCCTGATCGAATACCGGATCATGCCCGCCTACCGCTCCCTGCGCGGCTTCATCGCCACCGAGTACCTGCCGGCCACGCGCACCACCGCCGGTGTCGGCGCCCTGCCCGGCGGCGATGCCTGGTACGCCTGGAACGTGCGCCAAAGCACCACCACCGACCTGACCCCCGCGCAGATCCACCAGATCGGCCTGGACGAGGTGGCGCGCATCCAGGGCCAGATCCAGGCGGTGATGAAGCAGGTGCGCTTCCGCGGCTCGATGCAGAAGTTCTTCAAGTTCATGCAGACCGACAAGCGCTTCGCCTTCAAGAGCGAAGACGAGCTGCTGACCTATTATCGCGGCCTGGAAGGCCGGGTCGACGCGGCGGTGCCGCGCATGTTCTCGCTCAAGCCCAAGGCCGCGTTCGAGATCCGCCCGGTCGAACCGTACCGCGCGCAGTCGGCCGCCAGCGGCTCGTACATGCGCTCCAGCGAGGACGGCCGCCCCGGCATCTTCTACGTCAACACCTACGACCTGCCCAGCCGCAAGACCTGGGATGCGGAAGACCTGTACCTGCACGAGGCCATTCCCGGCCACCACTTCCAGCTCGGCCTGCAGCAGGAGCTGACCAACCTGCCCAAGTTCCGCCGCTTCGGCGGCGAGACCGCCTTCATCGAAGGCTGGGGCCTGTATGCCGAATCGCTGGGCAAGGACCTGGGCCTGTACCAGGATCCGTACAACTATTTCGGCTACCTGCAGAACGAGCTGTGGCGCGCGATCCGCCTGGTGGTGGACACCGGCGTACACAGCAAGGGCTGGACCCGCGAGCAGGTGATCGATTACATGCTGCAGAACTCGGCCACCAGCCGCACCGATGCCGAAGCCGAGGCCGAGCGCTACATGGCCATCCCCGGCCAGGCGCTGTCCTACAAGATCGGCGAGATGAAGATCATGCAGCTGCGCGACTACGCCCGCGCGCAACTCGGCGCCAAGTTCGACATCCGCGAATTCCATGCCGAAGTGCTGAAGGACGGCTCGGTGCCGCTGAACGTCCTGCAGGAAAAGATCGAGCGCTGGGTGGCGAGCAAGAAGGGGTGAGCGGGAGGCCGCTCCTCCCGCGGAACATGCGACCTGAAACGTCGCGGGATTTTTGTAGGAGCGGCTTCAGCCGCGACCGGGCACGCGGTCATGCCTGGTCGCGGTTGACCCACACAACACGCCAATTTCATCACACCGGCGACGGTGCATACCCCATTGTGGGAGGGGCTTCAGCCCCGGCGACGTTGAGTACCACGCGTCGGGACTGAAGTCCCTTCCACAGTGCAATCCCCGGCATGCCGAGCCGCTGAAATCGCACCGCGACAGCGGCAGGAACTGCAACGACGTTCGTTTAGTGCTATCGCCCTCCCGTTGCTCCCATCCCACTCGGTGCGGACAGCACGCCAGTTCCATCAGGGCATTGGGCGCGCATGAACCCACTTGTGGGAGGGACTTCAGTCCCGACGCCTTTCACTGCAACGCGTCAGTACTGAAGTCCCTCCTACAAAAGCCGGAGGCGACTGACCAGCCCCGACATCCGCTGAACCACCAGCGAAGACGTCGTGCGGTCAAGTACGAGATAACCGGCCTCATCGCTACACCGATGCCAAACCCCGCGCCAGCTGCGCGATGTCCTGCGGCGTAGTGCGACAACAACCACCGATCAGGCGAGCGCCAGCCACACGCCAGTCGGAGAGGTGGTCGGCCAGGGTGCCGGCATCGGCACTGTCGGCCTGCCAGCATTTACGCTCGGCGTCGTAGTGTTCGCCCGCGTTCGGATACACCACCAGCGGCAACCGCGCCAGCGTCCCCAGCTGGCGCAACGCTGCGGTGGCGAGCGATGGCGCGACGCAATTGACGCCGAGCGCGACCACCTGCGGGTGCCCGTCGAGCAACGCCACCGCCTCGCGCAAGGGCGTGCCATCGCTGAGATGCGCAGCATCGCGCAAGGTGCCGGCGAACCAGGCGACAATCTGTGGAAATTCTTCCAGCACCTGCAGCAACGCTGCCATTTCCGCCAGCGACGGTTGCGTTTCGCAGGCCAGCAGATCCACGCCGGCCGCAACCAGGGCGGCGATGCGCGGGCGGTGGAACTCACGCATCCGCGCCGGCGCCAGCACGTAGTCGCCGCGATACTCCGCGCCGTTGGCCAGGAAGGCGCCGTACGGACCGACCGAGCCGGCGATCAGCAAGGTGCCCGCCTGCGGATGCCGCGCGAGATGCGCCTGCCGCGCCTGCTGTGCCAGTTCCACGCTGCGCGCGATCAGGCGCTGCGATTGCGCGAGGTCGATCCCGCGCGCGGCGAAGCCCTGCGGCGTGGCCTGGTAGCTGGCGGTGATCGCGCACTGCGCGCCGGCGGCGAAATAGTCCTGATGCACCTGGCGGATCAGGTCCGGCTGTTCCAATAGGATCTTCGCCGACCACAGCGGATCGCGCAGATCGCAGCCGCGCCGTTCCAGTTCGGTGGCCAACGCGCCATCGAGCACCAGGCACCGGTCCTCGGCCAGCAGCGCGGCGAGCGGGTTGTGCGGCATGGCGCGGCCTCGCAGCGACGGAATGCGCAGTGTCGCAGACGACAGCGATGCGGTCGCGACGCTGCGCTATCCTCCGCAGATGGATCGCTCGATTTCGCTCGCACCGGCTCAAGCCATGACCTTCACTGCACTGACCCCGATGTTGCGCTGCGCCGACCTGGCTACGGCGCTGGCGTTCTATACCGATACGCTGGCGTTTCGCCTCGACGGTGGCGCGGTGGCGACGGGCTGGGTGTCGCTGCGGCACGGCCCGCTGGCACTGATGCTGGCCGCGCAACACACCGAGGCCGACACCACCGCTGCCAGCACTGCCTCCTCGCTGTACTTCCGCACCGACGAGGTCGATGCCTGGTGGCAGCGGCTGCAGCCACATGGGCGCATCGTCTATCCGCTGCAAGACTTCGCCTACGGCATGCGCGAGTTCGCGCTCCGCGATCCGGACGGCCATCTGCTGCAGTTCGGCCAGGCGCTGTGCCGATGAGCCTGACCCTGGACGGCCTGCACCACGTGGCGATCATCGCCTCCGACTACGCGCGCTCCAAGGACTTCTATAGCCGCATCCTGGGCCTGCCGGTGATCGCCGAGGTCTACCGCGACGCGCGCGACTCCTGGAAGCTGGACCTGGCCCTGCCCGATGGCAGCCAACTCGAACTGTTCTCCTTCCCTGCGCCACCACCGCGACCCAGCCGTCCGGAGGCCTGCGGGCTGCGCCACCTGGCGCTGCGCGTGCGCGACCTGGATGCGGCCGTCGCGCACCTGCACACACACGGCGTGGAGGTCGAACCGATCCGCATGGACGCGTACACCGGCCGCCGCTTCACCTTCTTCGCCGACCCCGACGACCTGCCACTGGAACTGTACGAGCGCGGCTGAACGCCTGCCGCCGGCCACGCTGAACCGCATGCCGCAGTGCGGATTCCCAGCACCATACGCTTGGGTATACAGTCGGATCAGGCTGGCTATCGCGCCGGCCGCACCGAACATCCCTCGGGAGGGGAACATGCGCACGACCTTCAAGACCCTGATGCTGGCCCTGCCGCTGAGCGCGGCGGCATTCATGGCGCACGCCGCCGACACCTCGCCGGTCGGCCGCTGGCAGACCATCGACGACGAAACCGGCAAGCCCAAGTCGATCGTGCAGATCGAACAGGCCGCCAACGGCACGCTGAGCGGCAAGGTGGTCGAGATCCTGCAGTCCAACCACGGCCCGAACCCGATGTGCGACAAGTGCGACGGCGAGCGCAAGGGCAAGCCGATCAAGGGCATGACCATCCTGTGGGGCCTCAAGCCCGACGGCACGGCGGTGTGGGACGGCGGCTCGGTGCTGGACCCGGCCAAGGGCAAGACCTACAAGGCCAAGGTCACCCTCACCGACGGCGGCAAGAAGCTGCAGATGCGCGGCTACATCGGCATCGAAGCGCTGGGCCGGACGCAGACCTGGATCAGGGAGTGACAGAAGCCGGGATTCGGAAGTCGGGATTGGGGATTCGCAGAAGGGGTGCCGCTGCCTGATTTCCGTTCTGCAAGCACTCTATTGAAGGCGCCTGCACAGGCGCCTTTTTACTGGGCGCGCGGATTTGCAGGCGCCGACCAAGCGCTTGACCAATCCCGACTCCCCAATCCCGAATCCCGGCTCCATGCAATAATCCCCGGCCCCCAGCATCGCCGGCCGCCATGACCACCGCTCTCGTCACCACCGCCCTGCCCTATGCCAACGGACCGCTGCATCTGGGGCATCTGGTCGGCTACATCCAGGCCGACATCTGGGTGCGCGCGCGGCGGCTGCGCGGCGACCGTACCTGGTTCGTGTGCGCCGACGACACGCACGGCACGCCGATCATGCTGGCCGCGGAGAAGGCCGGGGTCACCCCGGAAAGCTTCATCGCCGCCATCCAGGCCAGCCACGAGCGCGACTTCGCCGCGTTCGGCGTGGCCTTCGACCACTACGACTCGACCAACTCGGCCGCCAACCGCGCCCTGACCGAGGCGTTCTACGCCAAGCTCGACGCCGGCGGCCACATCGCGCGGCGCTCGGTGGCGCAGTTCTACGACCCGGCCAAGGGCATGTTCCTGCCCGACCGCTACATCAAGGGCATCTGCCCGAACTGCGGCAGCGCCGACCAGTACGGCGACAACTGCGAGGTCTGCGGCGCCACCTATTCCCCGACCGAACTGAAGGAACCGAAGTCGGTGATCTCCGGCGCCACGCCGGAGCTGCGCGATTCGGAGCACTTCTTCTTCGAGGTCGGCCGCTTCGACGGCTTCCTGCGGCAGTGGCTGGCCGGCGACGTCGCCCTGCCCGGGGTCAAGGCCAAGTTGATGGAATGGCTGGACAGCGAAGGCGGCCTGCGCGCCTGGGACATCTCCCGAGACGCGCCGTACTTCGGCTTCCAGATTCCCGGCCAGCCGGGCAAGTATTTCTACGTGTGGCTGGACGCGCCGATCGGCTACCTGAGCAGCTTCCAGACCCTGTGCGCGAGCCTGGGCGAAGCGTTCGAGCCGCACCTGGCCGCCGGCACCGCCACCGAGCTGCACCACTTCATCGGCAAGGACATCGTCAACTTCCACGGCCTGTTCTGGCCGGCGGTGCTGCACGGCACCGGCCACCGCGCGCCGACCCGGCTGCACGTCAACGGCTACCTGACCGTCGACGGCGCCAAGATGTCCAAGTCGCGCGGCACCTTCGTCATGGCCCGCACCTACCTGGACGTGGGCCTGGAGCCGGAAGCGTTGCGTTACTACTTCGCTGCCAAGTCGTCCGGCGGCGTCGACGATCTCGACCTGAACCTGGGCGACTTCGTGGCGCGGGTCAATGCGGACCTGGTCGGCAAGTTCGTCAACCTGGCCAGCCGCTGCGCCGGCTTCATCGACAAGCGCTTCGCCGGCAAGCTCGCCGACGCGCTGCCGGACCCGGCGCAGTACACGCGCTTCGTCGCCGCGCTGGCGCCGATCCGCGACGCCTACGAGCGCAACGACCCGGCCAGCGCGATCCGCCAGACCATGGCCCTGGCCGACGAGGCCAACAAGTACATCGACGAACACAAACCCTGGGTGCTGGCCAAGCAGGACGGCGCCGGGGCGCACCTGCAGGCGGTGTGCACGCAGGGGCTGAACCTGTTCCGGGTACTGGCCGCCGCGCTCAAGCCGGTGCTGCCGCGCACCTGCGCCGAAGCCGAGGCGTTCCTGTCGGCCCCGCTCGGCGCCTGGGACGACCTGCAGGCGCCGCTGCTGGCGCACGTGATCCAGCCCTACACCCCCTTGTTCACCCGTATCGACCCGAAACTGCTCGACGCCATGACCGACGCCTCCAAGGACACCCTCGCCCCCGCCCCGGCCGCCGCGGCCCCTGCCGCCAAACAGGAAGCAAAGGCCGCCACCAATCCCCAATCCCCGCTCCCGAATCCCGGCGTCATCGGCATCGACGACTTCGCCAAGCTCGACCTGCGCATCGGCAAGGTGCTGGCCTGCGAGTTCGTCGAAGGCTCGGACAAGCTGCTGCGCTTCGAACTGGATGCCGGCGAGCTGGGCAAGCGCCAGATCTTCTCCGGCATCCGCGGCAGCTACGGCGAGCCGGACAAGCTGGTCGGCCGCAACGTGGTGTTCATCGCCAACCTGGCCCCGCGCAAGATGCGCTTCGGCCTCAGCGAGGGCATGATCCTGTCGGCGGGCTTCGACGGCGGTTCCCTGGCCCTGCTCGACGCCGACAGCGGCGCGCAACCGGGCATGCCGGTGCGGTGACGGCCGGGATTCGGGAGTCGGGATTGGGGATTGGTTGAGCGCACACCCTCGGCCCAGTCGAGCCCATGAACTGCTGTTGCGAATCCCTAATCCCAAATGCCGAATCCCAGCGCCCTCGCGCTCTTCGACTTCGACCACACGGTCACCACCGCCGATACCTATTCGGGGTTCCTGCGCCGTGTGGCCACGCCGGCGCAGCAGGCACGGGCGCGCTGGACGGTCGGGCCCTGGCTGGCCGGCTATCGGCTGGGCCTGGTGTCGGCGGCGGCGCTGCGCACGCGGGTCACCCGGCTGGTGTTCGCCGGACGCGACGCGGACGACATCACCCGTCAGGCCGAGCACTACGCGCGGGAGGCGCTGCCGTCGCTGTTGCGGCCGGAGATGATGCAGCGGATCGCCTGGCACCAGGACCAGGGGCATGCCGTGGCGCTGGTCTCGGGTTCGCTGGATCTGTATCTGCAGCCCTGGTGCAAGCAGCATGGGCTGCACCTGATCTGCAATCGCCTGGAAGTGCAGGACGGGCGCCTGACCGGCCGCTATCGCCACGGCGACTGCGGGCCGCGCAAGGCCGCGCTGATCCGCGTGCAATACGACCTGAGCACCTATCGGCGCATCTACGCGTATGGCGACAGCCGCGAGGATCGGCCCATGCTGGCGCTGGCGCACGAGCGCTGGTACCGCGGGCGCCGGATCGCCTGAGCCGATGACGCTGCGCCAGACACCGCCGCCCCTGCCGCCCGCGACGCAGCGCGTGGCCGCCTCCGCGGCACGCAGCGACGCCGAGGCGACGCCACCGCGCGACCGCAGCGCGGTCGTCGCCTTGTCGATCGTGGCGCTGGCGATCCCGCTCGGCATCGCATTCGCCGTCAGCGTGTGGGGCTGGCGCATCCACCCCGCGGCGCGCAGCGACGACGCCTGGGTGGCGATGCCGGCGCCGCGCCCCGGTGGCGCCATGCCCGGCGCGCCGGCCGCCGTCTCCACGCGTGCGCCCACGGACGACCCGACCGTAGTGATCGCCCGGTTCCGCGAGGACGTGCTGCCGGCGATCCGGGCCGGCCAGGCCGCGCAGGTGCGCCTGGCCGACGCTGCCGACATCGCCTGGATTGGCCACGTGCAGGCGATCAGTGCCGGCGCGGACGCGGACACGGCGCTCGACACGGCCGCGCAGGCCGGCAACCATGTCCCGCGCGTGCGGCGGCAGCCGGTGCGAATCGTGCTGGACCGTGCGCAGGCCGCGCCCGCCGCGTTGGAACCGGGCACCGCGGTCCAGGTCGTGATCAACACCAGCAGCGCGCGCTAGGGTCGGGCCGCGACGACGCCGCGCTACACTGTGCCGGCCAGCCACGCCGGCGTTTCCGCTTCTTCGCCCCTGCTCCACGCCGTGCGCTGCCGCGCCGCCTCCGTCATGACGCCCGCCCACGACACCCTGCTCGAACGCCTCGATCGCCTGCTGCCACAGACCCAATGCGGCCAGTGCGGGTTCGACGGCTGCCGTCCCTACGCCGAGGCGATGGCAGCCGGCACGGCGCAGGTGGACCGCTGCCCGCCCGGCGGCGATGCCGGCGCGCGCGCCCTGGCGCGGGTGCTCGGGGTCCCCGCCCTGCCCTACGACCGCAGCCGCGGCACGCACGCGCCGCCGCAGGTGGCGTGGGTGGTCGAGGCCGACTGCATCGGCTGCACCAAGTGCATCCAGGCTTGCCCGGTCGACGCCATCGTCGGCGGCGCCAAGCACATGCACACGGTACTGGCGCCCTTGTGCACCGGTTGCGCGCTGTGCCTGCCGGCCTGCCCGGTGGACTGCATCGTCCTGCGCTGAGACCGCCGCTGCAGCGCGGCCGCCACGGCGGGCGCATCCGGATCGACACCCGCCGCGTATGTCCTGGTGTCATCCCACCGGAGCGCCGTGCATGCCGACGTCGACCGCCGCCTTCCCGTTCACCCGACCGTCCCTGCCGCTGGCCCTGGCTCTGGGCAGCGCCGCCCTGGTCGCCGCCACGCCGGCGCGGGCGATGCTGCACTACGAGGGCATCGCCTATGCCGCAGACGGCAAACAGGTGCTGTACCGCGAAAGCCACTGGGTGCGCGAGGATGGCGCGCGCCTGGTGCTGTACCAGTGCGCGGACGGCGCCGCGTTCGCGCGCAAGCGCGTGGACGACGGCAGCGCCGCGCCGGACTTCGAACTGGTCGATGCGCGCAGCGGCTACCGCGAGGGCGTGCGCCGCAGCGGCAGCGGGCGCGAGATGTTCAGCCAGGCCAAGGGCCAGGCCGAACGCCGTGCGCCGCTGCCGAAGAGCGCCGAGGCGCAGGTGATCGACGCCGGCTTCGACGCCTACCTGCGCCAGCGCTGGGACAGCCTGGGCAGCGGCGCGCCGCAGCGCATCGCCTTCGTGCTGCCCAGCGAACTGCGCACGCTCGACTTCCGCATCACCCCCGGCCCGGCCGATGCCGAGGTGCAGCGCTACACGCTGAGCCTGGCCGCCTGGTACGGCACGCTGCTGCCCGACCTCAGCGTCGCCTACACGCGCAAGGACCGGCGCCTGCTGGAGTTCCGCGGCGTCGGCAACATCCGCGACGCACGCGGCCGCTACCCGAGCGTGCGCATCGAGTTTCCCGAACGCCTGCGCGGCCAGGCCGACGCCGGCGCGTGGGAGCAGGCGCTGCAGCACCCCCTGGTCGCGCAATGCAGCGCGCGCTGAGCCGCGCCACCAGCGCATTCACGCGGGCCCCTGCCGCACCCGCTACAACCATGCCTGCGCATCGCCCGCGCATCGACGAGGACACCTCATGGCCAAGGCCTACCTGTGGTTCAACGCTGCGCTGTACGCGCTGCTGGCAGTCTGGTGCACGCTGCTGCCGGCGCAAACCGCCGCGGCGGTGGGCTATGTCGGCCTGGACCGCTCCGGCCAGTCCGAATACCTGGTCATCTACGGCGGCCTGCAACTGGGCATGGCCTTCCTGTTCGGCTACTTCGCCCGCACCGGGCAACTGCGCACCGGCCTGCTCCTGGCGCTGGCCTTCTACGTCCCCATCGTGCTCTACCGCAGTGCCAGCCTGTTGCGGCTGTGGCCGGTGGGCCCGACCACGACCGGGCTGGCCGCGTTCGAGATCGTCCTGCTGCTCGCCGCAGTCGTCCTGTGGCGACGCCAGCGCGCCTGAGCGACGGCCGCGGCGAAAGCCTGTAGCATCGCGCCGACCTTCGCCACCGTCTCCAGGCATGACCGAGTCGCCCGATCACGACGAAGCAGGACAATTGCTGGTCGCCACCGCCACCGGCGACAGCGCTGCGTTCGAACGCCTGTACCGCACCACCTCCTCGCGCCTGTTCGGCGTGTGCCTGCGCATCGTGCCGCAGCGCGGCGAAGCCGAGGACGTGTTGCAGGAAGTGTTCTCCGCGGTCTGGCGCAAGGCCGCGCAATTCGATCCGCAGCGCGCACGCGGCCTCACCTGGCTGACCATGATCGCCCGCAACAAGGCCATCGATTATCTGCGCGCACGCGCGCCTGCGCGGCAGTCGGTGGCGCTGGACGACGCCGGCGAGCTGCAGGACGAAGGCCGCGATCCGCTCGCCGACACCGAGTGGCGGGTGGCCGGCCGACGCCTGGACGTGTGCATGGGCGAACTGGAGCCGCCGCGCGGCGAGCTGATCCGCACCGCGTTCTTCGAAGGCATCACCTATGAGGAACTGGCCCAGCGCAGCGGCACGCCGCTGGGCACGGTCAAGAGCTGGATCCGCCGCGGCCTGGCCAAACTGAAAGCGTGCCTGGAACGATGAACGCCTCCGTGCCCGATCCGCAGGAAACCCCGCCGCCGCGCGACGTGCTGGCCGGCGAGTACGTGCTCGGCGTGCTCGACGCGCAGGAGCGCCGTGCCGCCGAGGCGCGCATCGACAGCGACCGCGAGTTCGCCGCAGCGGTGCTGCAGTGGCAACAGCACCTGATGCCACTGGCCGACGAGATCGCCCCGGTGGAGGTACCCGAACGCGTGTGGGTGCGCATACGCGCCTCGCTGGGCCTGGATGCGCTGGCGCCGCGCGCGCGCCCTGCCGCACCCGGGTTCTGGGACAGCGTGCGGACCTGGCGCTGGCTCAGCGCCGGCGGCTTCGCCACCGCCACCGCCTGCCTGCTGGCGCTGCTGCTGGCGCGCGCGCCGGTGCCGCCGCCGGCTACGCAGCCGCCGCCGGTCGCCACCACCACGCCCAAGCCCAGCGGCATCGCGATGACCTCCACGCTGATGCAGGACGACGGCAAGCCCGGCTATGTGGCGCTGATGGACGCCGACAAGCGCAGCATCACCCTCACCCCGCTGGGCGGCAACCGCGACAACGCCCGCGTGCCTGAGCTGTGGCTGATCCCGGCCGACGGCAAGGCGCGCTCGATGGGCGTGTTCGACGAGGCCAAGGCGCGCGTGGCACGCATTCCCGATGCGTTGATGCCCTTGCTCAGCGACGGCGCCGTGCTGGCAGTGACCATGGAACCGCCCGGCGGCGCGCCCGGCGGTGTGGCCACCGGCCCGGTCGTGGCCAAGGGCGGCATCAGCACCTTGCAACTGGCGCCGTAGACAATTCCCCTTCTCCCATCAGGGCATGGATTTCCCTTCTCCCCTCGGGACCATGGCCCCCTTTTCGGGGGAAGGTGCCCCGAAGGGGCGGATGAGGGTACAGGCGAAGCCTCGTGGACCTGATTCCGCGAGCGCTTCGCTCCGTACCCTCACCCCAACCCCTCTCCCGATGGGAGAGGGGCAATAACGCCTCGGCGCTCCAGGCGCCTTGCACCGCCGCGGAGAAGCCGTGCCACGCGTAGGCTGTGCCGTTCTCACCTGAAAGAACCCGGCGCGCATTCACCCGCCCACCACTCGTCTGCCGTCAGCATCGACGCCGCCGTCGCGCATCCGCACGACAGCCAAGATCTTCCGATTCGCGCCACGCCTGCGCTGCGCTGTCGTGGCCGCCATGCCTCGCAAGCAGCTGTGCAGGGGAAATGCGACGCGGGTGCATCCGTCTTCCGGTTTTGCCCGTATCGCTCCCCAAGTCCCCCAATGAGACGCGCTTGTGCCGAGTCCCGTTCCGGAACCCCGCCCTGCCTCACCCCCGCCCGCGCCGCCTGGCCGCATCCTGCGCACCTTGCGGCGCTGGTTCGACACCAGCGCCGAGATCGAGCTGGATCCGGCGCGCGCCGACCGTATCGACTGGCTGCGCGCCGCGCCCTACATCGGCCTGCACCTGGCGTGCCTGGGCGTGTTCTGGGTCGGCGTGTCGTGGTTCGCCGTCGGCATGGCCGTGGCGATGTACGCGGTGCGCATGTTCGCGCTCACCGGCTTCTACCACCGCTATTTCGCCCACCGCGCGTTCAAGACCTCGCGCCCGGTGCAGTTCCTGTTCGCCGCGATCGGCGCCACCTGCGTGCAACGCGGGCCGCTGTGGTGGGCGGCGCACCACCGCAACCATCATCGCCACACCGATACGCCGGCCGATCCGCATTCGCCGCGCCAGCACGGCTTCTGGTGGAGCCATAGCGGCTGGTTCCTGACCCCGCGCGGTTTCCGCACCGATTGGGAAGCGATCCCGGACCTGCGCCGCTTCCCCGAACTGCGCTTCCTCGACCGCTTCGACCTGCTGCTGCCGGTGCTGCTGGCGCTGGCGCTGTTCCTGCTCGGCGGGTGGCTGCAGCAGCACGTGCCGCAGCTCGGCACCGATGGCCCGCAGTTGTTGGTGTGGGGCTTCTTCGTCTCCACCGTGGCGCTGTTCCATGCCACCTTCACCATCAACTCGCTGGCGCACCGCTTCGGCAGCCGCCGCTTCGACACCCGCGACGACAGCCGCAACAACCTGTGGCTGGCGCTGCTGACCTTCGGCGAAGGCTGGCACAACAACCATCATTTCTTCCCCGGTGCCGCACGCCAGGGTTTCCGCTGGTGGGAACTGGACCTGACCTGGTATGGGCTGAAGGCGCTGTCGTGGACCCGCGTGATCCGCGAGCTCAAGCCGGTGCCGGCCGGGCTGGTGCGCGCACAGGCGCGGACTCGATGAGCCGGATCGCGGTGGTGGGCTCGGGGATCGCCGGCCTCGGCGCGGCGTGGCTGCTGTCGCAGCGTCACGAGGTGACGCTGTACGAAGCGGCCGATTATCTCGGCGGCCATACCCATACCCATGCGATCGAACTGGACGGCGTGGAGTACGCGGTGGACAGCGGCTTCATCGTGTTCAATCCACAGCACTACCCGCTGCTGAGCGCGCTGTTCGCGCGGCTCGGGGTGGCGTCGCAGCCGACCACGATGAGTTTCTCGGTGCACGAGGAACGCACCGGACTGGAGTACAACGCCGGCACGCTCGATGGGCTGTTTAGCCAGCGCCGCAACCTGCTGTCGCCGCGCTTCTGGCGCATGCTGCGCGACCTCCGGCGGTTCTACCGGGAGGCGCCGCAGGCGCTGCACGACGCCACCCTGGCGCAACTGACCCTCGGCGAGTTCCTGCAGCGCCACGGCTACTCCGAGGTATTCCGCGACGCGCACCTGGTGCCGATGGCGTCGGCGCTGTGGTCCTCGCCCTCGCAGCAGATCCTCGACTTCCCGATGCGCCAGCTGATCGGCTTCATGGCCAACCACCACATGCTGCAGGTCAGCGGCCGTCCGCAGTGGCAGGTGGTGCGCGGCGGCTCCAACAGCTATGTGCGTGCGCTGCGCAGCCGCTGGCGGGTGCGCGAGCGGCTGGGCACGCCGGTGCGCGCGCTGCAGCGGACCGCGCACGGCAGCGTCGCGATCGCCTGCGATGCCGACACCCAGCAATACGACCATGCGGTGCTGGCCTGCCATGCCGACGACGCGCTGCGCCTGCTCACCGATCCCAGCGAGGCCGAAACCGAGATCCTCGGCGCGATCGGCTACCAGGACAACGAGACCGTGCTGCACACCGACGCGCGCGTGCTGCCGCGCGACCGCCGCGCCTGGGCCGCGTGGAACGCGCACGTGCCGGCCGATCCGGACGCGCCGTGCACGGTCAGCTACTGGATGAACGCCCTGCAGTCGCTGCAGGCGCCGCAGCCGTTCATCGTCAGCCTCAACCGCAGCGACGCGATCGATCCGGCCAAGGTGCTGCGGCGCATGCGCTACCGCCATCCGCTGCAGACCCAGGCGTCGGTGGCGGCGCAGGCACGCAAGGGCGAGATCCAAGGCCAGCGCAACACCTGGTTCGCCGGTGCCGGCTGGGGCTTCGGTTTCCACGAGGACGGCCTGCGCAGCGCGGTCGACGTGGCCGCGGCACTGGGGGTACCCTGGTCATGACCTCGATGCACCGTGCTGCCGTGCCCGCCCCGCCGGCTGGCGCCGTCTCGACAACGTCGGCGGCGGCGGGCACGACCTTGCATGGCCTGCACAGCGCGGTGTACACCGGGTGGGTGCGGCATCGCCGCTATGCGCCCAAGGCGCTGGCGTTCCGTTATCCGCTGTTCCTGCTGTACCTGGACCTGGACGAACTGGAGCAGGTGTTCGCGCGGCGCTGGCTGTGGTCGGTGAACCGGCGCAACGTGGCCGAGTTCCGCCGCAGCGACTATCTGGGCGACCCCGCGCAGCCGCTGGACGAGGCGGTGCGCGACCGTGTGCAGCAGCACACCGGCGAGCGCCCGCTCGGCCCGGTGCGCATGCTCACCCACCTGCGCTACTTCGGCCACTGCTTCAATCCGGTCACGTTCTACTACTGCCACGATGCGCAGCAGCGGCTGCACAGCATCGTCGCCGAGATCACCAACACGCCGTGGCGGCAACGCCACGCCTACGTGCTGCCGATGGCAGAAGCGCGCAGTCACGGCGCCACGCACGCCTGGCGCTTCGCCAAGCGCTTCCACGTCTCGCCGTTCATGGCGATGGCGCACACCTACGCCTGGCGCTTCAGCGAGCCCGGCGCGCAACTGCGCGTGCACATGGACGTGCTCGATCCCACGCCGGCGACGACGCGGCGGCGCTTCGACGCCACCCTGGTGCTCGAGCGCCGCGCCCTCGACGGCGCCAGCCTGGCGCAGGCGCTGCTGCGCTATCCGGCGATGACCCTGCAGGTCATGGCCAAGATCCACTGGCAGGCGCTGCGGCTGTGGCTGCGTGGCAACCCGGTGCACGACCATCCCGACCATTCCCTTCCGCGAGAACGCCGATGAACGCTCCGCATGCGCCCTCTTCCGCCGCCGCGCTGACCCCAGCCGCCGCCCCGATGCGCGGTCTCGATCGCCTGCTGCGGCAGCGCCTGCTCGCCACGCTGGATGGGCTGCGCGAGGGCCAGTTGCGCATCGAGGAGGCCGGCACGCTGACCACGCTGGGCGATGCCAGCGCCGGCGCCGACGCGCTGCAGGCGCACCTGCGCATCCACGACCCGCGCTTCTACCGCCAGGCCGCGCTCAACGGCAGCGTCGGCGTCGGCGAGGCGTACATGGAGGGGCTGTGGGACTGCGACGACCTGGTCGCGCTGGTGCGCCTGCTGGTACGCAACCGCGACCGCCTGGACGCGATGGAAACCGGTCTGGCCCGGCTCGGCGGCCTGGCGATGCGTGGCCTGCACGCGTTCGCGCGCAACACCCGCGCCGGCAGCCGCCGCAACATCGCCGCGCACTACGACCTGGGCAACCAGTTGTTCGAACTGTTCCTGGATCGCAACCTGATGTACTCCTCGGCGATCTTTCGCGACGCCGACGCCGCCTTGGGCGAGGCTGCGCTGGAGCGCGCGGCCGAACGCAAGCTGCAGCGCATCTGCGCCAAGCTCGACCTGCAGCCGCACCACCACCTGGTCGAGATCGGCACCGGTTGGGGTGGCTTCGCGCTATATGCCGCCAAGCACCACGGCTGCCGCGTCACCACCACCACCATCTCGCGCGAGCAGTACGAACTGGCCCGACAGCGCATCGCCGTCGCCGGGCTGTCGGACCGGGTCGAGGTGCTGCTGCGCGACTACCGCGATCTCGACGGCCGCTACGACCGCCTGGTCTCGATCGAGATGATCGAGGCGATCGGCCACCAGTACCTGGACACCTACTTCGGCAAGGTCGGCAGCCTGCTCAAGGACGACGGCCAGGCGCTGATCCAGGCCATCACCATCGAGGATCATCGCTACGCGCAGGCGCTCAAGTCGGTGGACTTCATCAAGCGCCACATCTTCCCGGGCAGCTTCATTCCCTCGGTGGCGGCGATGACCGGCGCGATCGGCCGCGCCAGCGACCTGCGCCTGTTCAACCTGGAAGACATCGGCCCCAGCTACGCGCTGACCCTGCGCGCCTGGCGCGAGCGCTTCATGGCCAAGTTGCCGCAGGTGCGCGCGCTCGGCTACGACGAACGTTTCATCCGCATGTGGGAGTTCTACCTGGCCTACTGCGAAGGCGGCTTCCTGGAGCGCTCGATCGGCGACGTGCACCTGTGGCTGAGCAAGCCGCGGGCGCGGCCGGCGCAGTTCGCGCCGGCGCTGGCGGGCGACGCATGAGCAACCTGATCAACTACCTCGCCCTGCAAGGGCTGTGGCTGGCCGCGGTGGTCGGCGCCGCGCACGGGCTGGCCTGGGCCGGCCCGGCGGCGCTGGCGCTGTTCGCGCTGTACCAGTTGTGGCCGCACCGCCGTGCCCGCGGCGACGCCGCGCTGATCGCACTGGCGCTGCCGCTGGGCGCCGGTGTCGATGCCGCCATGCGCGCCGGCGACTGGGTGCGCTACGCCGCCGCGCCGCCATCGCCGTGGCCGCCGCTGTGGATCCTGGCGCTGTGGGCCGGCTTCGCGCTGACCTTCCAGCATTCGCTGGCCTGGGTGATGCGCCATCCCTGGCGCGCAGCGCTGTTCGGCGCCACTGCCGGCCCGTTGGGCTATGTGCTGGCCGCACGCGGCTGGCAAGCGGTGACGCTGGTGCAGCCATTGCCGCAGGCGCTGCTGGCGCTGGCCCTCGGCTGGGCCGCGGCACTGACCCTGCTGAGCCTGGCCACGCGGCGCCTGAGCGCCGCAACGCCGGCGCTGTCGGCAACCGGAGCGACGCGATGAACGCCTGGCCGCTGTTGCATGTGGGCGTGTTCACCGTGCTGGTCATGCTCGCCGGCTGGGCCTGGCAGCGGCAGACCCGCAACGCCGGCGTGGTCGACGTGCTGTGGTCGGCGTGCATGGCGCTGACCGCGGTGTACTGCGCCTGGCGTGCCGACGGCGCGCTGCTGCCGCGCGTGCTGACCGCGGTGCTGGGTGGACTATGGGGCGCGCGCCTGGCCTGGCACCTGGGCGTGCGCGTGTTCGGCGATGCCCACGAGGATGGCCGCTATCGCGCCCTGCGCGAGCACTGGCGCGGCGACCAGCGCAAGTTCCTGGCGTTCTTCCTCGGCCAGGCGCTGGTAGTGCTTGCGTTCGCGGTGCCGCTGTCGGTGGCCGCGCACAATCCGCAGCCGCAGTGGAGCGTGTGGACCACCCTGGCGGTGGCGACCTGGCTGATCGCGGTGGGCGGGGAAAGCCTGGCCGACCGGCAACTGGCCGCGTTCCGCGCCGACCCGGCGAACAAGGGCAAGACCTGTCGCCAAGGCCTGTGGCGCTATTCGCGGCATCCGAACTACTTCTTCGAATTCGTGCACTGGTTCGCCTATGTGTTCCTGGCGGTGGGCAGCGGCGCGCTGTGGGTCGGCGTGGCTGCGCTGGGGCCGGCGCTGATGTTCGCCTTCCTGTACCGGGTCACCGGCATTCCCTACACCGAACAGCAGGCCCTGCGCTCGCGCGGCCGCGACTACGCCGACTACCAGCGCAGCACCAGCGCCTTCTTCCCCATGCCGCCGCGGCACTGAGCCGCGTCAGGAGATCCGCCGATGTCCAGCACCTTCGCCACGTCTTCCCCTCCCGCCGCGCCGGCCGAGCCGCTGGCCACGCGCCTGGCCGAATCCGGCCTGCTGCCCGACGCCGTGCTGCGCGCGGCGATGCGCCGGCTGTGCACGCAGCGCCTGCGCGACGAGCGCGACGGCGGCGCCGACGCGGCCTGGGAACGCCAGCGCCTGCTGATCGAATCGCTGCGCGAGAGCGCCATCGCGATCGAGACCGACGCGGCCAACCGCCAGCACTACGAAGTGCCGCCGCGTTTCTTCGAGCTGTGCCTGGGCAAGCGGCTGAAGTACAGCAGTTGCTACTGGGATGCGACCACGCCGGATCTGGACGCGGCCGAAGAACGCATGCTGCAGCTCTATGCCGAACGCGCGCAGTTGCGCGACCGCCAGCGCATCCTCGAACTGGGCTGCGGCTGGGGCTCGCTGACCTTGTGGATGGCCGAGCATTTCCCCGGCGCGCGCATCACCGCGGTGTCCAACTCGCGGCCGCAACGCGAACACATCGAAGCGCAGTGCCGCGCACGCGGACTGAGCAACGTCAAGGTCATCACCCACGACGCCAACACCCTGACCCTGCCCACCGAGAGCTACGACCGCGTGGTCTCGATCGAGATGTTCGAGCACATGCGCAACTACCGCGAACTGCTCAAGCGGGTCAGCCACTGGCTGGTGCCGGGCGGACGGCTGTTCGTGCACATCTTCTGCCATCGCGACCTGGCCTACCCGTTCGAGGTGCAGGGCGAGGACAACTGGATGGGCCGGCACTTCTTCACCGGCGGCTTGATGCCGGCGGCCGACACCCTGCTGCAGTTCCAGGACGACCTGGCGATCGAACGCCGCTGGCTCCTGTCCGGCCAGCACTACGAGAAGACCGCCAACGCCTGGCTGCACAACCAGGACCGCCATCGCGATGCGCTGATGCCGGTGCTGCAGGCCACCTACGGCGCCGACGCCAAGATCTGGTGGCAACGCTGGCGCATGTTCTGGATGGCCTGCGCGGAACTGTTCGGCTACGAACAGGGCCAGCAGTGGGGCGTGGCGCATTACCGGTTTGTGAGGCGCTGAGGCGCTGAGGCGCCGGGATTGGGGAGTGGGGATTGGGGATTGGCAAGGCGGCTTGCTGCCGCCTGATCGTCTACGCGTAGGAGCGGCTTCAGCCGCGAGGGGCGTTACCGGTGATGCCTGTCGCGGCTGAAGCCGCTCCTACCAAGATCAAGGGATACGCGAGCGACGTCGTGGCGGCAAGACGAATCCCCAATCCCCAATCACCACTCCCGGCCGCTCAAGCGGCCGCCGTAATGACGATCTCGATCTTCCAGGCCGGGTCGGCCAGCTTGGCCTGCACGGTGGCGCGGGCCGGGGTGTTGCCCGGGCTGACCCATTCTTCCCAGACCTTGTTCATTTCGGCGAACTCGGCCAGGTCGGTCATGTAGATCTCGGCGCGCAGGATCCGGCTCTTGTCGGTGGCGGCGAGCGCCAGCAGCCGATCGATCGCCGCCAGCACCTCGCGGGTCTGGCCGGCGATGTCGGCGCTGGTGTCCTCGGCGATTTGCCCGGCCAGGTAGGCCACGCCGTTGTGCACGGTCATTTCCGACATCCGCGGGCCGGTATCGAAACGCTGGATCATGATGCGCTGTCCTGTAGTGGGAAGACCGCGCCATTGTCGCGCGATTGCGCCGCGGCTGCAGGCGCCGGCCGCCACAGGCGATACGCCACCGGCAGCAGCCAGGCCAGGATCAGCACGATCGCCAGCTTCTGGGTCAGCCCGCGCGGCGGCGCGCGCCACAGCACATGCACCCACAAGGCCACGAACGCCAGCACCGCCAGCAGCAACAACGGCCCGGCACGGCGCTGCCACGCCTGCTGCCGGCGCAGCCAGGCACTTTGCAACAGCATCGCCGTGGTCACGCACAGGAACGCGGTCTGCGCGGATAGCCCGTGCACCAGCGGCGCCAGCAGCGGTGCGCGCTGCGGCAGGTAGCTGTCGCCGACTGCGACCCCGCATAACCCCAGCGCCGCACAGCCGAACAGCAGCACGGGCGCGCCGCTGCGCGCGCGTGGCGGCGCCTGCGCATACAAGCCGGCTGCCAACGCCATCACGCCGGCGGCCAGCAAAGCGTAGACGGTGCGCAGCACCAAGCCGCCAGGGCCATGCAGGTACTGGCTGAGCGTGGCCTGCTGCCAATGCAGATCGGCGCGCACGACCTGCAACGCCATCGCCACGCCGAGGAACAGCAGCGCCAGCAGCAGCGCCGCGGCACCGGCCAGGCGCGTCCAGCGCGGCGGCGCGGGAAAGGGAGATGCGGACAACGGCATGACAGGCTCCGGAACCCAACACAGACCATCGCCGCAAGCGCCGGCCATGGCCCCTGCCGCGGCCCCGACGCCGTGGCGACGTACGATTCCACTATCATGCGCGTCGCCGGCGTGGCCGGTATAGCCTAGAGCGCGTGATACACGGTGAGAGGAGCGGCATGGTGATGGAGGGATCGGTATGCGCTGCGACACGCGGCCAGGGATGCCACCAAGCCAACCCGCGCAGGGCCGGCTTCGCTCCGCTGTCGGGACGTGGCACGTTGCGTGCATCGAGGGGTTGCGCGACAGGCTGGGGCAACCCGCCTTGCTCCGGCACCTCACACACCGCGTCGTAACCACCTGTCCATAGCCTTCTCCATGTTCCTTACACGCTCTCACCCAACCGGTATCGCGATGGCCTCTCTTCGTTCCGCTCTTCGTTCCGCCTGCAGTTCCGCTCCGGCCCCGTCGCGCATCGCGTGCCGCGTGTCGTGGCGCCTTGCCGCCCGCCCGCAATGACCGACGCCGCGCCCTCTTCCGCTCCCGCGCCCACTCCCGGCTGGCGCCGTGCGCTGCCGGTGCTGGCCAGCCTGGCGATCCTGGCCCTGGCGCTGCATGCGCTGGCCACGGAGTTCAGTACCCACGGCTACAGTGCGATCCGTCACGCCTTCAACCAGCTGAGCCTCAGCCAGATCGTGCTGACGCTGTTGCTGGGCCTGAGCAGCTATGCCTGCCTGATCGGCTTCGATGCCGTCGGCCTGCGCCGCAGCGGGCGCAAGCTGCATCCGATGCGGATCAGCATCACCGCGTTCCTGGCGCATGCGGTCGGGCAGACCCTGGGCTTCGCCGCGCTGACCGGCGGCGCGGTGCGCCTGCGCGGCTACGGCCGGGTCGGGCTGAGCCTGGCCGAGATCGGCCAGGTGGTGCTGATGAGCACGCTCGGCTTCGTGTTCGGCGCCTGGCTGCTGCTGGCGCTGGCCCTGACCCTGGAGCCGGCCGCGGCGGCGCTGGCGCTGCCGGTCGGCGCCACCGCGGTGCGGGTGATCGGCATCGCCCTGCTGGCGGGCTTCGCCACGATGCTGCTGTTGGCCGGCCGCGACGGCCGCACCCTGCGTTGGCGCAACCATGAGTTGTGGCTGCCGGACCGGCGCACCACCCTGGGCGTGACCGCGCTGAGCGTGGTCGAGCTGGGCCTGGCCAGCGCCGCGTTCTACGTGCTGCTGCCCAACGAATCGGGGATCGAGTACATCGGCTTCGTCGGCCTGTACCTGGTCGCGGTGGTGGCGGGCCTGGTCTCGACCGTACCGGCCGGCCTGGGCGTGTTCGAATGGAGCCTGCTCAAGCTGCTGCCCGGCGTGGCGCCGGCGGCGGTGCTGGCGGCGGCGCTGATCTACCGCATCACCTACTACGTGGTGCCGCTGCTGCTGTCGGTGCTGATGGCCTCGCTGTCCGGCCTGCGCCGGCCGCTGGTCGCCGGCGCCGGCGGGGTGCGCGTGGCCTGGCGCACGCTGCGCCCGTGGCTGCCGCAGATCATCGCGTTGGCGGTGTTCGCGGTCGGCGCGGCGCTGGTCATCGACGGCACCCTGCCCACCCCCAAGCGCCGCCAGGACATGGCGCCGCTGTCGATCATGGAAACCTCGCACCTGCTGGCCAGCCTCGGCGGCGTGGTGCTGCTGCTGATCGGCCAGGGCCTGCAGCGGCGCAGCCATGCGGCCTGGGTCCTGGCGATCGGCATCTGCGTGCTGCTGCCGTTGCCGGCCTGGCTGCGCGGCGGCCACGTCTCGGTGGCGCTGTCCTCGCTGGTGGTGGCGGTCGGCCTGTGGGGCGCGCGCCGCGAGTTCTATCGCGAGGGCGCGCTGCTCGACGAGGCCTGGTCGTGGCCGTGGTTGCGCAATCTCGGCCTGGTGCTGATCGCCACGATCTGGCTGCTGTTCTTCGTCTACAGCCACGTCGAATACCAGAACGAACTGTGGTGGGAGTTCGCCACCTCGGCCAATGCGCCGCGCGCGCTGCGCGCGGTGCTGCTGGTCAGCGTGGCGGTGGTGGTATTCGGGCTGGCGCGGCTGCTGCACAGCACCCGCTCGCCGTTGCCGCCGGCCGATGGCGTGCAGCTGGACGCGCTGGCGCCGGTGCTGGCCGAGGCCACCGACACCCAGGCCTGCCTGGTGCTGACCGGCGACAAGGCCCTGCTGCAGGCCGAGGACGGCCCCGGTTTCGTGATGATGCAGCGCTACGGCGGCTCGCTGGTGGCGATGGGCGACCCGGTCGGCGCACCGGAGGTGGCCCGCGCGCTGATCTGGCGCTTCCGCGAGGAAGCCGACCGCATGGGCCTGCGCCCGGTGTTCTACCAGGTCGGCGAGCAGCACTGGCAGACCTACCTGGACCTGGGCCTGACCCTGGTCAAGCTCGGCGAGGAAGCGATGGTGTCGCTGGAGGGTTTCCACCTGGAGGGCCGCGACCGCGCCGACCTGCGCCAGGCCTGGAACCGCGGCAAGCGTAGCGGGCTGAGCTTCCGCATCGTCGAAACCGAGGCGGTGGACGCGCTGATGCCGGTGCTGGCCGAGGTCTCGCAGCAGTGGCTGGAAGACAAGGCCGGCGCCGAGAAGGGCTTCTCGCTGGGCAGCTTCGACCCGGCCTACCTGCGCCGCTTCCCGATCGCGGTGGTGGAGTTCGAGGGCAAGGTCGTGGCCTTCGCCAACCTGTGGCAGGCCCCGGCCGGGCACGAGCTGTCGGTGGACCTGATGCGGCACATCGCCGACGCGCCGAAGGGCACCATGGATTTCCTGTTCATCGAGCTGTTCCTGTGGGGCCGCGACCAGGGCTACAAGCGCTTCTCGCTGGGCATGGCGCCGCTGTCGGGCCTGGCCCAGCACCGCCTGGCCGGCCGCTGGAACCGCTTCGGCAACCTGATCGTGCGCCACGGCGAACGCTTCTACGGCTTCACCGGCCTGCGCCGCTTCAAGTCCAAGTTCGCCCCCACCTGGCGCACCCGCTACCTCGCCGCCCCCGGCGGCATGCACCTGCCTGCTGCTCTGTTGGATGTGACCCGGTTGATCTCGCTGGATCCGCGCAAGCCGGAGTGAGGCGGGGATTGCGGAGTCGGGATTGGGGATTGGCGCGGCGCCCCCGTTTGCAGGGGCATTGCGAAGCTGCGCGCCGCGCCCTCATCCGCCCCTGCGGGGCACCTTCTCCCACAGGGAGAAGGAAGAGCAAAGCCCCTCTCCCACCGGGAGAGGGGTTGGGGTGAGGGTACGGCCGCCATGGAGCGCCCGGCGGCGGCCAGCCACGCTCGCCGCCTTGCAGGACCGATGTTTCAGTGGTCCGCGTCGCGGCTGAAGCCGCTCCTACGACGACGCGAGCAGGCAAATCCGCACCGGCGAACCAGCCCACCAATCCCCAATCCCGCCCCCCCAATCCCGGCTTCTACTGAATCCGCTGCAGGATCTGCTTGGCCAGCGTGGCGTAATCGCCCTGGAAATGATGGTCGCCGGGCAGCTTGACCAGTTGCGGACCGCCCTTGGGCAGGTCCGGGCACAGCGCGTCGTCGTCGTCCTCGCCGTAGATGCACAGGGTCTGCGCCGGCGGCATCTTCGCCACTTCCGGGGCGATCGGCAGGCCGTCGTCGCCGGAGCTGATCCAGTTGGACACGTGGAACTCGTAGTCGGCGGTCTTGCCCACCGATAGCAAGGCGGTGAGCTGCACCTGGTCGCGCATCGCTTCCGGCAATTGGTTGTAGGCCGCCGGCAGCACGTCGGCGCCCTGCGAGAAGCCGATCAGCACCACGCGCCCGCGCTGCCACAGGTGGCTGTAGTGGCGGTAGATGCGGTCCAGGTCGGTAGCGAAGCCCTGCGGCGTGCGCTCGCTCCAGAAGTAGCGCAGCGAATCCACGCCCACCACCGGGATGCCGGCCTTGGCCAGGGCGCCGGCGACCTGCTGGTCGAGCCCGGCCCAGCCGCCGTCGCCGGAGACGAAGATCGCGAACACGTTGCCGTTGTCGGCATCGCCCGCGCCCGAGGCGGCCGGCACGTCGACCACCGGCAGCCCGGCCAGGTCGGCCGGCGTCGGCGGCAGGCTGACGCCGGGCCGATCGCCCAGCGAACGCACCGCCGCGCGCAGCCCAGGCAACGCATCGCCGCTGGCGCTGCGGCGGAACTGCCGCGCCTGCGCCACCTTCTGCACGAACGCGTCGCTCTGCTGGGTGCAGCGGTCGCGGCGGCTCTTGGCGTCGAGCGCCGCCAGCCACGGCACCGGCAGCGCGGTCGGCTTCAACGCACGCGCCGGCGCGGTGATGCCGGCGCCGCAGATCTGGTCGTCCAGCACCTGCACCGGGCAGAAATCCTCGGTCAGCAGGCCCGCCAGCAGATGCTTGGGCGCCTGCGCGGCGACCGCGTAGGCCAGCGCGGCGCCATCGCCATCGCCGACCAGCAACGGCAGGTGGTAGGTCGGCACGTGGAAATAGGCCTGCACGTAGCGCGAGAAGTTCTCCACGTCGCCGGCGGAGAAGCCGCAGGTGCCGTCGATCTTGGCCAGTACCGCCTGCAGGTGCGCGCTGTCGATCACCGCGACCATCGCGCCATCGTCGCGCAGCGCCTCGATCTGGCGCGTGCGCTCGGCGTCGGCGTGCTTGCCGCCGGCGAACCACAGCACCACGCGCTGTGCGTTGCCCTTGGGCAACAGCACCGGCACCTGCTCGAAGCGGCCGTGGCTGAGCTTTTCCGGCGCCGCGGCCGGTGCGCCGGCACGCGGTGCGGCAGCGGCCGCAGCGCCAGGTGCTGCGCCGGCGACGCCGGCCGCGAGCAGTCCGCCCAATGCACATCCCCACATCCAACCGCCACGCTTCTGCATCATCCAGCCATCCTGAAAAGGCGCGTTAAAGATAATCCCGAACGGCGGCGACGCGAAGCGCGGCGCGCCCTGCGGTTCATGCCAGGTACGCCGGACCTGGGCCATCGCCCTGCATCGGCGGGCCGTCAGGCGTCCGCGTCGGCACCGGGATGGCGCAGCCGCCAGGCCGCCAGTGCCTGCCGATAGCGCTCCAGTTCCTCGTGGTAGAGGTCGTAGACGCACAACGGGCAGCCGCTATCGCAGCAGTCGCTGGGACCGGGCGGCAGCGGCGCCTGCGGGCGGGGATCGGCGTTGGCGGCAGGGTCGGACATGAGGCTCCGTGGCAGCGGCCGGGGCGGACCGGCGCGGCAGTGTAGAAGAAGGCGGTGCTGGCCGCGGTCACTACTCCGTCAGGCGACGGCCTGGCGCAGGTTGGCGCGCGCGGCCGCGTCGTAGCGCGTGTGGAACCGCTCGCTGAGGAAGATGCGCGGCTGCGCCAGCACGGTACGCAGGAAGGCGCGGCGCTTGCGCCGGTACAACCAGCCCGGCACTACCCCGCGGTACTCCTCGGCAATGGCGCGGTCGTAGGCGGCAAAGGCCTCGGGCGTAGCGCCGAGGATCGCCATGTCGCAATCCAGGAACAGCGCCGCGTCCGCATCCACCGACGCCGTGGTCAATTGCCCATGACGCGCGGTGAGTTCGATCAGCGCAGCCACCCGCGCCACATCCACGCCGGCGTCCGGCAGCCACTGCGCGATCGCCGCCTCGGCCAGGCGCGCGGACTGCGCTTCGTTGTCGCCGCGGCCAGCGCGGTACACCGCATCGTGATAGAGGACGGCCAGGTAGACCTCGCGCGGCTGCTGCCAGCCGCTGTCGACAGCGACCTCGGCGTAATGCGCCAGCACTGCCTCGACGTGGCCGAAATGGTGATACGCCCGCGGCGGCTCGGCGTAGGCGGCCCGCAGTTGCGCCCATTGCGCATCGGGCAGCGTGAGCGGCGCCGCGTTCATGCGTCGCGCTGCGCAAGGTCGGCGCGCAACGGCCAGTTGGCTTCGTGCAGATAGCGTCCCTGGCCCTGCACGCTGCGGATCAGACTCAGCGACCCCGCCTGCCAGGGCAACGCCGACACGCGCTGCGGGGCCAGCGCCTGGTCGACATAGGCCAGGGTCATGTGCGGCAGATAGGCGCCGTCGGCGCGCGGCGCCACACCGTGCCGAACCAACAGCTGTTGCAGCGCTTGGCGCAGGGCCAGCAGCGGCGCGGGCTCGCCCTCGCCGCGCAGCACCAGCGGTCGGCTGCGCGCACGGCTATCGAAGGTCAACGCCTGATCGAACGCCATTGCGAATGGTGCGGCCGCAAGCGCCTGTCCCGCAGCGCAGGCCTGCTCTAGCAAGCGTGGCGGGATCCCGGCGTATTCGCCGAGATAGTGCAAGGTCACATGCAGCCGCTCCGGCGGCAGCGCGCGTCCCTGCAATCCGTGCTCGTGGCAAAGCTGCCGACCAAGGCGATGCACCGCCTGCGCCGTCTGCGCGTCCGGCAACAAGGCGAAGAACAGGCTTTCGCGCGCGGCGGGCGCGTCGAAACCGAGCGAGAACTGGGCGCCGGCAGGCGCGGCATCGGGATACATGGCGGAAGCGGCAAACTCCGCAATCGGGTCGGGCAGCGGTCGAGCGTGCATGGTAGCAAGCACGCCCTACCGCTGCAGACCATCGGCACGCCGACCCGGCCAGCGCCGCGATGGCGGCGCTCCGGGTCGGCGGCAGGCGGCGATTACGCCGCGTTCTTCATCGCGTGCTTGCGGGTGCGCATCACGTCGTGGCAGGCGCGCACTTCCGGCAGCAGGCGGGTGGCGGCGTCGCGCGCGGCGACCGGGGTATCGGCATCGGCAATGGTCTCGTTGAAGGCCTTCAGCAGGCGATCCTCGGACTCTTCCAGCTCGGCGACGTAGCCGTACTTGGTGTCGCCCAGCGCGGCACGGACCTTGCCGTACATCTGCTGCATGCTGCCGACCATGGTGCCGTGGTCTTCCGGCTTGCCGCCGACCGACTGCACCACCGCACTCAGGCTGCTGACGATGTCCGACTTGACGCCGGCGATGCGCAGGAACAGCGCGGAGAGCTCGGCGTCGCCCACCTTCTTCGCGGCTTCTTCGTAGAAGTCCTTGCCGTCGCGGGAAATGGCGATGAGGTCGTTGAGGCTGTGGGTGGTCTTGCTCTGAATGCTCATGGGGAACTCCTGTGGCGAGGCCAGCGATATCGCGCAACGGGCACACGGGGGTGAACCTGGATATCGCACGGCGCGTTCGAAAGGATTGCCGCGTTGCGTGGTGGTGGCGATGCTGGGCACAGGCGCATAAAGCGCACGTGAGCCATCGGCATTCGCTCGTCACGCCGCATTGCCGGTGGTGAACACGCGTTCATTGGCCGTACTGCGCAGTCAGGCATGTGCTGAAGTTTTCACCATCCTGTCTTCGCGCATTGCAACGCTTGGTGCGCCGCGACTTATCCACACGGTTGCCCGACGGTCGTCCACAGCGGTTGTGGATGGCCGCCGCCGATCGCGT
Organism: Xanthomonas sp. 3307; assembly: GCF_014199735.1. Lineage (NCBI taxonomy): Bacteria > Pseudomonadati > Pseudomonadota > Gammaproteobacteria > Lysobacterales > Lysobacteraceae > Xanthomonas > Xanthomonas sp. 3307. The sequence continues at coordinate 667,316 of NZ_JACHOG010000001.1, forward strand.
CGGCCCGGGACCGCTCGTCGGCGCCGCCGCGACGTCCTCCGCGCCCGGCAACAAACGCCTATAGTGCAGGCGAGCCCTCGCCACTGCAGGGCACCGCGAGGTGCGTCATGTTCGCCTGGACCGCGTTCGCCCTGCTCGCCGCTGCTGCGGCCACCACGTCGCCGCACGCGTTGCCAGTGCCGCCAGCGCACCCGGCAGCGGCGATGCAGGCAGACGCGACACCGCCAACCCCTGCGACGTCCCCCGCGCCGACGCCGACGCCTGAGCAGATCATGCAGCTACCGCCGGCGCTGCACGCGCTGCTGCAGCAACGCATCGATGCCCATGCCGACCCCGAGCACCGCCTGCAGCAACTGGTAGCGCTGGCCTTCGATGCCAAGGGGCTGAACCTGCAGTACGACCCCAAGGCCACCCACAGCGTCGCCGAGAGCTACGCCACTCGCCACGTCAATTGCCTGTCCTTCACCCTGCTGTTCGTGGCGATGGCGCGCGACGTCGGGCTGCAGGCGCAGGTCCAGGAAGTGCGCCGCGTGCTGACTTGGTACGAAGACGGCGATGCGCTGTACAACGTCGGCCACGTCAACGCCGGCGTGCGCGTGGACAGCGGGCGCGGCAGCATCGACCTGGACCGCAGCGTGCTGATGGACCGGCGCGGCCCGCAACCCATCTCCGACCGCCGCGCCCTCGCCCACTACTACAACAACCGCGGCGCCGAGCTGATGGTCGACGGCGACCTGGACGGCGCCCGCGCGTATCTGGCGATGGCGCTGCAGATGGACCCGCGCTTCGCCGGGGCCTGGAACAACCGGGGCGTGCTGGCGGTGCGCGATGGCGACAGCGGCGCCGCCGCACGCGACTACGCCAAGGCGCTGGAGATCGATCCGGAGCATCTGCCGGCGCTGTCCAACGCCGTCGGCCTGGCCCGGCGCCTGGGCGACAGCGCGCGCGAGGCCGCACTGCAGCGACAGATGGAACACGTGCGCCAGCGCGATCCGTTCCAGCAATATCTGCTCGGCACCGAGGCCGAACGGCGCCAGGACTACACCGCGGCGATCGCCTACTACCGGCATGCGCTGCACCTGTACGACGGCGCCCACCTGCTGTACTTCGCCCTGGCCCGCGCCTACCTGCACAGCGGCGACACCCGCCGCGCCAGCGTGGCGCTGCGTGAGGCCATGGCGCACGCCGATCCGGCCACCCAACCGCGCTACCAGGGCAAGCTGGACGCGCTGCGGCGGCTGTCCTCGACCGCGCGACCGCTGCGCTAACGCGCGCTAGCCTGCCGCGTGCGCGCAGGCGCCGCGCCGTGCCGCCTGGCGCGCCCACAGGTAGATCAGCAGGCCGCCCAACGCCATCGCCGCACCGACATAGCCGGTGGAGGTCCAGCCCAGGCCGGCACCGATCGCGATCCCGCCCAGCCACGGCCCCAGCGCGTTGGCCAGGTTGAATGCCGCGTGGTTGGACGCCGCGGCCAGGGTCTGCGCGTCGCTGGCCACATCCATCAAGCGGGTCTGCAGCACCGGCGCCAGCGCGCCCATGCTGCCCACCGCGACCACCGCCGGCAGCACCGTCCACGGCGAGGTCGCCGCCAGCGGGAACACCAGCAGCACCGCCAGCGACCACAGCAGCACCAGCGGCACCGCGCGGAACTGCATGCGGTCGAACAGCCAGCCGCCAGCCAGATTGCCGAGCAATCCGCCCAGCCCGAACGCGGCCATCGCCACCGGGATCCAGTGTTCGGACACGCCGGTGACCTCCATCAGGGTCGGCGCCAGATAGCTGAAGACGCAGAACATGCCGGCGAAGCCGATCGCGCCGATGCCCAGCGCCAGCCACACCTGCGTGCGGTTGAAGGCGCGCAGTTCGCGCAACGGCGAGGGCCGTGCCTCCTGCGGATCGGCCGGCAGCAGACGCCACACCAGCACCACGGTCAACACCGCGATCGCCGCGACCAGAGCGTAGGCGTAGCGCCATTCCGCCACCTGGCCGAGCCAGGTCGCCAGCGGGTTGCCGACCAGCACCGCCAGGTTCAGGCCCAGCAGCACCCGGCTGACCGCCGCGCCACGCTGGTCGGGCGGCCCGATCGACGCGGCCACCAGGGTCGCCACACCGAAATAGGCGCCATGCGGCAGGCCGGCGACGAAGCGCGCCAGCAGCATGCTGTGATAGTCCGGCGCCAGCGCGCTGGCGAGATTGCCGAACGCATAGAAGCCCATCAGCGCCAGCAGCAGATGCCGGCGCGACCAGCGCGCGCCGAGGATCGCCAGCAGCGGCGCGCCCACCACCACCCCCAGCGCATAGGCGCTGATCAGATGCCCGACCTGTGGCGCATCGATGTCCAGGCCACGGCCGATGTACGGCATCAGGCCCATGGTGGAGAACTCGCTGGTGCCGATCGCGAAACCACCCATCGCCAGCGCGAACAGGATCAGCACGTAGCCGCGCCGCGACAGCGGCGCCGTGGCGGATGAGGTCATGCGCACATCCCACAAGAGGAAGGGCTGCCCATTGTTGTGCATTGCAGCAAATATTGCAGCCCCACGCGCGCAACGCCGCGTTGCGGTACGCCGGTCGCGGCGTCTCAGGCGGCGACACCCTCCTGAAGAAGATGCCGCGGCAGCAACGCACTGTCCCATCGCACCGCCGCGAAACCGCCGGGTGCGTCCCCATGTCTTGCACGCATGCTTCCGTGCAGCGCCGCGCTGCAGGGTTGCCCGCCCCACCCCACACCGAGAGATCCACCGATGACCGATACCGCTTCCCCGCTGTTCACGCCGCTGCGCCTGGGTGCGATCGCACTGGCCAACCGCATCGTGATGGCACCCCTGACCCGCAACCGCGCAGAAGGCGAAGGCCGCATCCCCTCGCCGCTGGCCGCCGAGTACTACGGCCAGCGCGCCAGCGCCGGCCTGCTCATCGCCGAGGCGACCCAGATCAGCCCGATGGGCCAGGGCTACAAGGACACCCCGGGGATCTACAGCGACGCGCAGGTCGCGGCCTGGAAGACAGTCACCGACGAAGTGCATCGACGCGGCGGCAAGATCGTGCTGCAGCTGTGGCACGTCGGCCGCATCTCGCACGTCAGCCTGCTGCCGGACGGCGCCGCGCCGGTGGCGCCCAGCGCGCTGCGCGCCGACGCCAAGACCTTCACCGCCGAGGGCTTCACCGATGTCTCCGCGCCGCGCGCGCTGCGCCTGGACGAAATCCCCGGGCTGATCGAGGACTTCCGCCGCGCCGCCCGCAACGCCATCGCCGCCGGCTTCGACGGCGTGGAAGTGCACGCCGCCAACGGCTACCTGATCGACCAGTTCCTGCGCGACGGCAGCAACCACCGCGACGACGCCTACGGCGGCAGCATCGAGAACCGCACCCGCCTGCTGTTCGAAGTGGTGCAGGCGGTGGCGCAGGAAATCGGCGCCGACCGCACCGGCGTGCGCCTGTCGCCGGTGACCCCGGCCAACGATGCCCGCGACAGCGACCCGCAGCCGCTGTTCGAACGCGCGGTGGAACGCCTGGATCCGCTGGGCCTGGCCTTCGTGCACGTGATCGAAGGCGCCACCGGCGGCCCGCGCGACAACATCGCCTTCGACTACGCGGCGCTGCGCGCCAAGTTCCATGGCCCGTGGCTGGTCAACAACGGCTACGACAAGGCGCTGGCCGAAAAGACCGTGGCCTCCGGCCGCGCCGACGCGGTGGCGTTCGGCCGCCCGTTCATCGCCAACCCGGACCTGGTGGAACGGCTGCGCCGCGACGCGCCCTTGAACCAGGTGGACGCCGACACGCTCTACGGCGGCGGCGCCAAGGGCTACACCGACTACCCGACGCTGGACTGATTGCCCCGGGCTGGCGGCACCGCGCAGTGCCGCCAGCCTTGCGTCCAGGCAGCGCCGTCTTCTGCGGCGCGCGCTCAGGCGCGATGCGCATCGAGCACGGGCCGCGTCGCATCCGGCGCAGAGAGCTCGCCCTAGAACGTCAACCGCTCGCCGAGGAAATCGACGAACACGCGCAGCTTCGGCAGCATGTGCCGGCTCGACGGCCACAACAGATGGAAGGTGCCGGTGGAGTCGACATAGTCGTCGAGCAGCGTGCGCAGCGTGCCGGCCGCCAGTTCCGCGCGCACCGAGTGTTCCGGCAGGAACGCGATGCCACAGCCGCGCAGGGCGAAGCTGAGCCGCGTCTCGATGTTGTTGCACACCATCGACACCGGCAACGGCAGGCCAGCCGCCGCCGCACCCAGCGGCCAGGCTTCCAGGCGCCCGCTGCTGCGGAAACGGTAGTGCAGACACTGATGGGCCAGCAGGTCCTGCGGCTGGAGCGGCGTACCGCAGCGCTGCAGGTAATCGGGCGAGGCCACCAGGCAGCGGCGGAAACTGCCCAGGCGGCGCGAGGCCAGCCGCGAATCGTCCGGCTCGGCCACGCGCAACACGGCATCGAAACCTTCTTCGATCACGTCCACCAGGCGATCGTCGAAATCCAGGTCCAGCTGGACCTGCGGATAGGCGCGCATGAAGTCGCCCAGCACCGGCAACAGCACGTTGTTGTTCATCGGCAGACTGATCCGCAGCCGCCCCTTCGGCGTCGCCGCCAGGCTACCCAGCTCGCCGCGCGCCGCTTCGACCTCGGCCAGGATGCGCCGGCAGCGCGGCAGGAACAGCTGGCCTTCGGCGGTCAGGGTCAGGCTGCGGGTGCTGCGATGGAACAGGCGCACACCCAGCGACTGTTCCAGCCGCGCCACGCTCTTGGCCATCGCCGAAGCGGACAGGCCCAGCACCCGCCCGGCCTCGGCGAAGCCGCCGCTCTCCATCACCTGCACGAAGCCACGCAGGCTCCCCAGACTGTCCATCGCAGCGCCACCGATTTGCGGACATTTCCGTCCTCGCAGCGAGGAACTTTACCCGTCTTTTTCCGCAATCGGCAGGCGTCCACGCTGCACCTCCCTCCTCCATGCACAGCGCCGATGCCCATGCCCACCTCCATCCCCGATCCTGCACCGATGCTCTCGCCGCGCCAGGCTGCTCCGCTCGATGCCGCGATCGACCGCGCGCTGCACGAACGCCGGCTCGTCGGCGCAGTGGTGCTGGTCGCCCATCGCGGCGCCTGTATCTATCGCCGCGCCGCCGGCTGGGCCGACCGCGAAGCGCAACGGCCGATGCGCCAGGAGACGACGTTCCGCCTGGCCTCGGTCAGCAAACCGATCGTGGCGACCGCGGCGATCGCGCTAGTCGCGCAGGGCCGCCTGGCGCTGGATGCGCCGATCGCCGGCTGGCTGCCGTGGTTCCGGCCGGCCCTGCCCGACGGACGCGTGCCGGACATCAGCCTGCGCCAGTTGCTCAGCCATAGCGCCGGGCTCGGCTACCGCTTCCTCGAACCCGAAGACGGTGCGCATGCGCGCGCCGGCGTCTCCGACGGCATGGACCGCAGCGGCCTGAGCCTGGAAGAAAACCTGCGCCGGCTGGCGCAGGTGCCACTGCAGTACCCGCCGGGCACCGGTTGGGGCTACTCGCTAGCGATCGACGTCGCCGGCGCGGTGCTGGAGGCCGCCAGCGGGCAGCCGCTGCCGCAGTTGGTCCACGATCTGGTCACCGCGCCGCTGGGGATGCAGGCCACCGCCTTCCATGCCGAGGACGCCGCCAACCTGGCAGTGCCCTACGTCGGCGACGTGCCGATGCCGCACCGGCTGGGCGAAGGCGAGGTGGTCGCGCCGTTCGCCGACGGCGCCGGCATCGTCTTCCATCCCTCGCGCGCGCTGGATCGCACCGCGTTTCCCTCGGCCGGCGCCGGCATGGTCGGCAGCGCCGGCGACGTGCTGCGCCTGCTGGAGACGCTGCGCGGCGGCGGCGCGCCGATATTGCCGGCCGATCTGGTCGCCGAGATGGGGCGCGCGCAGACCGGCGACTTCGGCCCACCGGACGGACCGGGCTGGAGCTACGGCCTGGGCTTTGCGGTGCTGCGCGACCCGGCGCCGACCGCGACGCTGGAGGCGCCCGGCACCTGGCGCTGGGGTGGCGCGTACGGGCACAGCTGGTTCGTCGATCCGGCGCACCAACTGAGCGTGGTGGCGCTGACCAACACGCTGTACGAAGGCATGTCCGGCGCGTTCGTGGTCGAACTGCGCGACGCGGTCTACGCCAGCCTGCGCGAACGGGCGGCATGAGCGGCCAGGGCCTGGAGTGCGGCGCGCCGTCGCGCCCGCCCGAGGCGCGACGCCTGCCCTGGAGCGGATTGCTGGCGCTGGCCTGCGCCGGCTTCGTCACCATCCTCACCGAGACGCTGCCGGCCGGGCTGCTGCCGGCGATGGCGGACGGACTGGGCGTCGGCGAGGCGTGGATCGGCCAGTTGGTCAGCGTGTACGCGTTGGGCTCGCTGCTGGCGGCCATCCCGCTCACCGCCGCCACCCGGCGCCAGCGCCGGCGCCGGTTGCTGCTGCTCGCCATCGCCGGCTTCGCCGTCGCCAACACGGTCACCGCGGTGTCCAGCCGCTATGCCCCGATCCTGGTCGCGCGCCTGCTCGCCGGGGTCAGCGCCGGATTGCTGTGGGCACTGCTGGCCGGCTACGCGAGCCGGATGGTGGCGCCGGCCCAGCAGGGCCGCGCCATCGCGGTGGCCATGGTCGGCACGCCGTTGGCGCTGGCGCTGGGCGTGCCGGCGGGTACCTGGCTCGGGCAGCAGGTGGGCTGGCGCTGGAGCTTCGGCGCGATGTCCTTGCTGAGCCTCGGCCTGCTCGGCTGGGCCCGCGCCGCACTGCCGGATTTCGCCGGCCAGGCGGCGCATGCGGCGCTGCCGCTGCGCCGCGTGCTGCGCCTGCCCGGCATCGCCCGGGTGCTGGCGGTGATGCTGCTGTTCGTGCTCGCGCACAACCTGCTGTACACCTACGTCGCGCCGCTGCTGGCGCGGTCCGGCGCCGCAGCGGCGGTGGATCGCTATCTACTGCTGTTCGGCGTGGCCGCGCTGCTGGGCATCGTCGTGGTCGGGATGTGGATCGATCGCTGGCTGCAGCCCCTGCTGCTGGCCAGCATCGCCTTGTTCGCGCTGGCGGCGCTGACGCTGGCGCTATGGCCGCGCTCGCCGACGCTGCTGGCGGTGGCCTTGGCGCTGTGGGGATTGGCGTTCGGCGGCTGCGCGACGCTGTTCCAGACCGCGGTCGCCCGCCGTGCCGGCGACGCCGCCGATCTGGCGCAGTCGCTGGTGGTCACCGGCTGGAACCTGGCCATCGCCAGCGCCGGCCTGCTCGGCGGCGCACTGCTGCAACGGCATGGCGCCGCCGCGCTGCCCTGGACCGCGCTGGGGCTGCTGTTGCCGGCGTGGGCCTGCGCGCATCGCCGCTAGAACGTCGACGTCTGCGCGGCGTCGGCGCTCGCACGACCGCAGCGTGCCGCCGGCCCCGCGGCACGGCTCAAGCCTTGCGCAGGAAGCAGGTCTTCAGCACCAGGCCCTTGATCTTGTCCGAGTTGCCTTCGATGTGTTCGGCATCGTCCTCGACCAGGCGGATGCCGCGGATCACGGTGCCCTGCTTCAGCGGGATCGACGAACCCTTGACCTTCAGGTCCTTGATCACGACCACCGTATCGCCGGCCTGCAGCACGTTGCCGTTGCTGTCGCGCACCACCGTCGCCGCATCGTTGGCGGCCTCGGCGGCGGCCGGCCACTCGTGGCCGCAGTCCGCGCACACCCAGTTGGCGCCGTCGACGTAGGTGTTTTCCAGGGTGCATTGCGGGCAGGCGGGTGCGGCGGGCATGGGAGTCCTTGATACGGCGACGACGGCGAGCCGCCTATTGTAGCCGCCCGCCCCGTGCCGCCGTGCCAGCCGCAGGAATCTCATGTCCGCTTCGTCCGGGTCCCGCCTCGCGATCTACGCCGCGCTCGCCGGCAATCTGGCCATCGCCATCGCCAAGTTCGTCGCCGCGGCGATCTCCGGCAGTTCGGCGATGCTCAGCGAAGGCGTGCATTCGCTGGTGGACACGGTCAACGAGCTGTTGTTGCTGTACGGCCTGCGCCGCGCCGCGCGCCCGGCCGATGCCACCCATCCGTTCGGCCACGGGCGCGAGCTGTACTTCTGGAGCTTCATCGTCGCCTTGCTGGTGTTCGCGCTCGGCGCCGGGGTGTCGCTGTACGAGGGCATCGCCCATATCCGCCATCCGCAGCCGGCCAGCGACCACACCCTCAACTACATCGTGCTGGGGCTGTCGCTGTTGTTCGAAGGCGGCTCGTGGTGGATCTCGCTGCGCGAGTTCCGCGCGCGCAAGGGCCGCCTGAGCTACGTGCAGGCGTTCCGCGAGAGCAAGGATCCGAGCCTGTTCACCGTGCTGGTGGAAGACAGCGCGGCGTTGATCGGCCTGTTGATCGCACTCACTGGGCTGCTCGCTGCGCAATGGCTGGACATGCCGGAACTGGATGGCGTCGCCTCCATCGGCATCGCCGCAGTGCTGGCCTGCTCGGCGTTCGTGCTGGCGCGCGAGACCAAGGGCCTGCTGATCGGCGAGCCGGCGGCGCGCCCGCTCGGCGACGCGCTGCGGCGCATCGCCGCGGCCGATCCGGATGTGCGCGCGGTCAACGGCGTGCTCAGCATGCAGATGGGGCCGGACCAGGTGGTCGCCGCGCTCAGCGCCGAGTTCGAGGACCAGCGCAGCACCGCGCAGATCGAAGCGTGCATCGAGCGCATCGAGGCCGCCGCACGCGCCGAGCATCCGGAACTGCAGGCGCTGTTCGTCAAACCGCAGACCCCGGAGACCTGGCTGGCCCGGCGCACCGCGCTGCGCCAGCCGCAGGCGCCCTGAATGGCAGTACGCCGGCGCGACTTGCGGCCCTGCGCCGCTTTTCGTTAGGGTAGCCGGGTAGCACCCTCTCATCGCGCTGTGACTGTGCCGGCGTATCCCCCTTACTCACTGAACGAGGTTTCCCATGGAGATCGCCAACGGGCTTGTCGCCACCATCCACTACACCCTCACCGACGATGCCGGTGAAGTGATCGACCAGTCCTCGCCGGACAATCCGCTGAGCTACCTGCACGGCGCCGGCAACATCGTGCCGGGCCTGGAAAAGGCGCTGACCGGCAAGCGCACCGGCGAATCGGTCAAGGCCGACGTGATCCCGGCCGAAGGCTACGGCCCGCGCCACGAGCAGCTGGTGCAGCAGGTGCCGCGCGGTTCGTTCCCGGATGCCGGGTCGCTGGCGCCGGGCATGCAGTTCCAGGCGCAGACCGACCAGGGTCCGCTGCTGGTCACGGTCACCGACGTCGGCGACGAGTTGGTGACCATCGACGGCAACCATCCGCTGGCCGGGCAGGTGCTGCATTTCGCAGTGGAAGTGGCCGGCGTGCGCGAGGCCACCGAGCAGGAAAAGAACCAGGGCCACGCCGGCGCCGCCCTGTAAGCGGCCCGGTTTCGCGTCCCCCACGAGGCCCGCCGATGCGGGCCTCGTGCGTTTGCGGCCGCGCTTGCGTCGCGCTGCGGCTTGCCCCACAGTGCGCGGCCCTCCCGCCCCCGGCACCGTCATGCGCCTCGGTATCGACTTCGGCACCAGCAACTCCGCCGCCGCCGCGGTGATCGACGGCCGCGTGGTGCCGATCGACTTCGGCGCGCAGCAGCAGTTCCGCACCACGGTGTACTTCCCCGAGGTGATGCGCGACCCGGCCGAGTTCGATCTGACCCCGGCGCTGGAACGGCAGGTGGACGAGCTGATCGACTCCGGCCGCCGCGATGCGCTCGCCGCCGGGCGCGAACGCAGCCACGAGGCGCTGCGCCGCGACGCGATCCGGGTGGTGCGCCGGCAATGGATGGAAACGCAGATGCGCGAGCCGCGCAGTTCCGCGGCGCTGCTGCAGAACGCCGTGTACGGCGATGCCGCGCTGGATGCCTATTTCGTCGAGGGCGAAGGCAACCTGGTGCAGAGCCCCAAGTCGATGCTGGGCTACAACCTGCATCCGCGCGCACGCCAGACCATCACCGGCATCGCCGCGCACATTCTCGAACACATCCGCCTGACCGCCTCGCAGCAACTGGGCGTGCAGGTACGCCGCGCCCTGCTCGGGCGCCCGGTGCAGTTCCGCAGCTCGATCGGCGAGGCCGGCAACGCGCAGGCGCTGGAGATCCTGCACAGCGCCGCGATCACCGCCGGCTTCGACGACGTCGCCTTCCTGGAGGAACCGGCCGCCGCGGCGATGCATTACCACGCGGTCAGCCGCGAGCGCCACGCCGCGGTGGTGGTGGACATCGGCGGCGGCACCACCGACATCGCCCATGCCAGCGTCGGCGGCGACGCCGCGCCGCAGGTGCACCGCGCCTGGGGCATCCCGCGCGGCGGCACCGACATCGACCTGGCGCTGAGCCTGGCCGGCTTCATGCCGCAGTTCGGCCGCGGCATCACCCGCGTGCCCTCGCATCACTACGTCGAGGCGGCGATGGTGCAGGACACCACCCGCCAGCGCGATTTCCGCCAGCACCGCTACGACGCCGTGCCGGCGCCGTACGAGGCGCGTCTGCAAGCGCTGCAGGAACCCGGCAACACCGCGCGCCTGTACCGCGCGGTCGAGCGCAGCAAGATCCGCCTCAGCGACGCCGAGCGGCACGAAGAGACGCTGGACTACATCGAGGCCGGGCTGCAGGTGCAGGTGCAGGCCGAGGAACTGGTGCAGGCCGCACGCAGCTATTTGGAGGCCCTGCAGGAACTGCTGGCGAAGGTGCGCCAGGACATCGGCGGCGATCCGGCCGCAGTGTTCCTGACCGGCGGCATGTCGCGCGCCGGCTACCTGCAGCGTCTGGTCGCTGCCGCCTTCCCGCAAGCGCGCCTGGTCCATGGCGACCCCTCGTTCGGCGTGGTGCAGGGCCTGGCGCTGGCCGCCGCGCAGGACTAGCACGGCACAGGCAGTACAGGCGTCGGTGGCCTCCGCCGACTGGCGGCGTCCTGCCGAGGCGCTGCCTTCGGCCTACGTTGTTCATACTGTGAAGGCGCGACTCGCGTAGCATAGGTGCACGCTTCAGCGTCACGTCTCTACGCGCGTCTCGTCCGGCCGTTCCTGTCGCCCGACGCGCTCCCTTCTCGCCCCACCCTCCGTCCCGCTTCGGGCCGGACCCACCGGGAGCGCCATGTCCCCCGCCCCTGCCACGCTCCAGGCCGAGCGCCTGGCGTCGCCGCTCCATCCTCCGTACCGACCGACAGGTCGCGATCGCGGCGGCGACGCATGAGCGAGACCGCGAGGGAAGCCGCCGACTCCGGCATCGCCTGCGACCGCTGCGACGCGATCTGCTGCCGCCTGACCGTGCTGGTGATGCCGGACGACAACGTCCCCGAACATCTCACCGAGTACACCCGCGACGGGCTGCACGTGATGGCGCGCGACGAGGACGGCTGGTGCGTGGCGGTGGACGGCGCGCGCATGTGCTGCTCGATCTATACGCAGCGCCCGGCGATCTGCCGCAAGTTCGCGATGGCCGGCCCGTACTGCCGCGAGATCCGCCGCACCCACCACGAGCAACTGACTCGTGGCATTCCACTGACGATGTACTGACTGCAGGAGTTCCAGCATGGCACGACCCACCAGCAACACCGCTTCGCCCAGCGCCAGGAACGCACGCGGCGCCAGCGCCAACGACAAGGCGCAAAAGGGCCTCAGCCGCGAGCGCATCGAGGCCGACCTGGCCGCCTTCCACCAGGCCGGCGGCCGCGTCGAGGTGCTCGGCACCACCCGCGTGCTGAAGAAGGTCGACGTCGCCGACGCGGGCTGACGCCCGCCCGCGCTTCCCGCGCGCCCATCGCAGTTCCTTGCGGCAGGCAATCAGCGAGGACGTGGACGCCCGTCCACGCCCGAGCGATGACGCGGCGCCAGGCATCCAACGACGGCGCCTTGGGTTCGGCTCGATCGCCGCACCGACCAAGCCCAATACGGCGTCCTCGGATGCCAGCGCAGGCCCGGAAGCACGGCGCCGTCTTCACGCCGAAAGCGCATACTGCGATCTCGTCCACGGTCTCGCTTCGGCATGCTCCTGCGCTCCCTTTCCGCCGAACTCGGCCAGCCCGCCTGCGGCAACTGTCGCGATGGCGAGCCACTGGATTTCGCCGTGCGCATGGCGTTCCAGCCCATCGTCGATGCCGCCAACCGCTCGATCTATGCCTACGAAGCGCTGGTGCGCGGCGAGGACGGCAGCGGCGCGGCGGCGGTACTGGCGCGGGTGCGCCCGCAGCAGATGTACCGTTTCGACCAGACCTGCCGGGTGCAGGCGATCGCCACCGCCGCGCAGCTTGGCCTGCGCACGCGGCTGTCGATCAACTTCATTCCCAACGCGGTGTACGAGCCGGCGACCTGCATCCGCCTGACCCTGAAGGCGGCCGAGCACTTCGGCGTGCCCACCGGCGCCCTGATCTTCGAGTTGAGCGAGTCCGAACGCATCGCCGACCTGCCCAAGGTCGTGCGTATCCTGCGCGACTACGCGCAGCGCGGCTTCCTCACCGCGATCGACGACTTCGGCGCCGGCCACTCCGGCCTGAACCTGCTCGCCGATTTCCAGCCGCACCTGCTCAAGCTGGACATGGCGCTGATCCGCGGCATCGACGGCAGCGCCGCGCGTCGCCATATCGTCGGCGGCATCGTCGCGATGGCCGCACAACTGGGTTGCCGCATCCTCGCCGAGGGCGTGGAGACACCGGCCGAGTACCGCGCATTGCGCGCGCTGGGCATCGATCTCTACCAAGGCTATCTGTTCGCCAGGCCGGCGCTGGAGGCGCTGCCGGAGATCAGCGAGGCGCAGTGGGACGCGCTGGAGCACGCCGGCTGAGCGATGCGCTGCCGCAGCGCACGGCAGCCGCACGACTTGCCCGCAGCGGCCACGCTTGCGACCATCGCGTTTCCCCTGCGTTTTCCGATGTGCAATGCCCTCGCTCCACACCCTGCTGCCGCCGTGGACGCACCGCTGGCTCGACGTGATCGTGCCCGGCGTGCAAATCCTACTGATCGTGCTCGGCGCCTGGTTGCTGCGGACCTTGCTGCGGCGGCTGATCCGGCGCCTGGGCGAGCACCACGCGCTGCCGCCGGAACTGGTGCTGATGGCACGTCGCGGCAGCGGCTTCGTGATCTACGCGGCGGCGCTGCTGTTGATCCTGGACCGCTTCGGCGTGTCCGGCACCGTGCTGTGGACCGCCTTCACCGGATTCGCCGCGGTCGCGGCGGTGGCGTTCTTCGCCGCCTGGAGCGTGCTGTCCAACATCTTCTGCACGCTGCTGATCTTCACTACGCGCCCGTTCCGCCTGCACGACCACATCGAATTGCTGGAGAACGGCGAGAAGCCGGGCCTGAAGGGTCAGGTGATCGACATCAACCTGATCTACACCACGCTGCGCGAGGAACACGACGGCGACCGCGACAGCGTGCTGCAGATCCCCAACAGCCTGTTCTTCCAGCGCAGCACGCGGCGCTGGCGCGGCCATCCGGTGCCGCCCGGCCTGGGCTGAGCGCCGCGACGCCGACGCTGACGCCATGCACATGGCGCAGCCGCTATGGTCGACGCCAGCCGCCCTCGTGCGGCGCCCCTTTCTTCCCGACCAGGTACTGCATGGAACCCGTCATCCCCCCGTTCGCCGACCTTTTCGCCCAGCTCGGTCTGCCCAACAGCGAAAGCGAAATCCGCCAGTTCATCGCCCGGCACGCGCCGCTGCCCGATGACATGCGCCTGGAAGAAGCACCGTTCTGGACACCGGCGCAGGCGCAGCTGCTGCGCGAGGAACGCCTGGAAGACGCAGACTGGGCGATCGTGGTCGATCAGCTCAACATCGCGCTGCACGCGAAGCCCGTGCTGGATGCCGATCGCGCCGGCTGAGCCTCAACGCAGCTGACTGTCCTTGCTGCCGCGGCGGTTGTAGCCGCTGTGCTCGTGCTGGGCGCGGTCCTGCGCCTCCTGGCAGGCCACGCACAGGCGCACGCCCGGCACCGCCTTGCGCCGCGCCTCGGGGATCGGCGCGTCGCAGTCCTCGCAGTGGCTCAACCCCGGGCCCTGCGGCAATTGGCTGCGCGCCCGCTTGATCGCATCCTCGACGGTCGCATCGATCTGGTCCTGCACCGCGCCGTCGCCTGCCCACCCAGTGGCCATGGTCGTCTCCGCACTGTTGCCTTGCCTGGATGATGCGGCCGGCACCGGCGAATGCAATGCACGCCGGCTTCACCTTCCCGCGGTGTTCATAGGCCCTGCGCGGCGCCGGCCGTCACCAGATCAGATCGTCCGGCACCTGGAACTGGCTGTAGTAGGGATCGTCCTCGCCGCTGGCCGGCGCTGCCGCCAGCGCGTCGAACACGATGGTCTCCGGGTCGCGGGCGACGATCCTTTCCACGACCGCGCGCGGCACCGGCACATAGCCGGCATCCAGCCGCGCGATCACCACGCTGCCGGCGATCAGTTGCGCGCGCAAGGCCGCATCCACCCGCAGCCGCTGGATCTTGCCGGCATCGGTGAAGTGGTAGTCGATCTCGCCGTCGGCCTTGAGCTTGTGGCTCTCGACCAGTTGCCGCGCCTGTGCGCGCAGCTCCTGCGCACGGGCCTGGGCGTTGCGCTCGGCGGACAGCGCACGGTCGCGCTCCACCCGTTCCTGCCGCAGCCGTTCGCTCTCGCGCTGCTCGGCGCTGGGCGGCGGCGGGGTCTTGCCCTGGCGCGCCTTGGCCTGCTCGCGCGCGACCTGCGCCACCTGGCTCTTCTTCACCAGGCCGGCCTTGAGCAGTTGCTCCTGCAGGGGATTGCGCATCGGAAGCGTCCACGGACTCGGAATCGGGAGGCGCATGATACCCGCAGCACCGGCGCCCGCCCGCGAAAGCCGCCACCGCGGATGCCCCGCGGCGCGCGGCACGCTAAGGTGATGGGATGAACACCCTGCGCTATCTCGTCGGCTACCCGCCCCAGGTCCTGGACCAGGTGCGCGAGCTGATCGCGCGCGAACGCCTGGGCGACTGGCTGCGCAGCCGCTACCCCGAGGCCAACGCAGTACGCACCGACCGCCAGTTGTACGACTACACGCAAGCACTGAAGGATCGCTGCATGCGCAGCGCCGAGCCGCTGCACAAGGTGATCTACGACAACCGCCTGCAGGCGGTGAAGCACGCGCTGGGCACCCACACCACGGTGTCGCGCGTGCAGGGCGGCAAGCTCAAGGCCAGCCGCGAGATCCGCATCGCCGGCGTGTTCCGCGATGCGCCGGCGGCGTTCCTGCCGATGATCGTCGCCCACGAGCTGGCGCACCTGAAGGAAAGCGCGCACAACAAGGCGTTCTACCAGCTGTGCGCGCACATGACGCCGGAGTACCACCGCCTGGAGTTCGACCTGCGCCTGTACCTGACCCAGCTGGAACTGTCCGGCGGCAGCGACCGCTGAGCGGCGCCGCGCGTGGCAGCGCAGCGGCGGCAGCACGTACACTGCGCTGCCCTGATCGCCGAGCGTTTCGATGTCCTCCCCCACCCGCCTCGACAAATACGTGGCCGCCATGCTGCCGTGCTCGCGCAGCGAAGCGCAGCAATACATCGAGGGCGGCTGGGTCAGCGTGGACGGCGTGGTGGTCGAGGAGCCGCAGGCCGCGGTGACGACGCAGCAGGTGACCCTGGCCGCCGACGCGCAACTGGGGGCGGTCGAACCGGCCACGCTGCTGCTGCACAAGCCGGCCGGCCTGGATCTGGACGCGGCGCTGGCGCTGGTCAGGCCGGACACGCGCAGCGCCCTGGACACGAGCGAGGTGCGCGTGCTGAAACGCCACTTCCTGCGCCTGAACGCGCCGCTGCCGTTGGAGCCGGCAGCCAGCGGCCTGCTGGTGCTGAGCCAGGACGGCCGCGTGCTGCGCCGCCTGACCGAGGACGCGAGTTCGATCGAACAGGAATTCGTGGTGGAAGTGCGCGGCGAACTACGGCCCTACGGCATGCTGCGGCTGGCGCACGGCCTGGTCTACCAGCAGCGCAGCCTGCCGCCGTGCAAGGTGAGCTGGCAGAACGAGGACCGCCTGCGCTTTGCGATCAAGCACGTGCAGCCCGGCCAGTTGCAGGCCATGTGCGCCGAGGTGGGACTGGAGGCGATCAGCCTGCGCCGCCTGCGCATCGGCCGCATCCCGCTGGGCAAGCTGGCGCCGGGCGAGTGGCGTTACCTGCCGGGTGGTGAGCGCTTCTGAGCGGTTGCGCCGCTGCGGCGATGATCGTTGTTGCCAGCGCGCCGTACCCTCACCCCAACCCCTCTCCCGGGGGGAGAGGGGCTATGCCCGCGGCGGCTCAGGGCTTTGCGAGCGCGCGCTGGATCGCCTGCTCGGCCAGCGGCGCCATCACAGCATAGCCGGCGTTGTTGGGATGCACGCCGTCGATGGCCACGGTCTTGTCCATGCCGCCGTCGCGGTTGCTCAGCTTGCTGTAGTAATCCAGGTACACGGCACCCTGCTGCTGCGCGTACTGCTGCATCCACGCATTGAGCGCACGCACCTTCTGCGCCGGCTGCAGGCCCGGGCGCCACGGATAGTCGGTCACCGGCAGCACCGAAGCCAGCACCACCTTGATGTGGTGGGCCTGCGCCAGTTCGGTCATCGAACTGAGGTTGTCCTCGATCATCTCCAGCGTGGACAGCCCGGTGTTGCCGGCCAGATCGTTGGTGCCGGCCAGGATCACCACCACTGCCGGCTTCAGGTCGATCACGTCCTGGCGGAAGCGCACCAGCATCTGCGCGGTGGTCTGCCCGGAAATGCCGCGATTGACGTAGGCGGACTTGCCGGGGAAGAAGGTGGTGCCTTCGCGGCGGCCCCAGGCGTCGGTGATGGAGTCGCCGTAGAACACCACGCGTGGCGCGTCCGCGGCCGGCGCCGGCAACGCGGCGTTGTCGGCGCGGTAGCGCTGCAGTTGCGCCCAGTCCAGCAGCCGCTGCTGCATCGCCTTCACTTCGTCGGGCTTGAGCGTGTCCGGCGCCCGCGTGTACAGCGCATCGACCTTGCCCTCCAGCGCCCCGGTGGACGCGGGCGTTGCCGCCTGCACAGCGCCGGCGGCGGTGGCGCACAGCGCGATGGCGAGTGACAACAGCGAGGGGCATTTCATCGAGGCATTCCTTGTGCGGACAACGGTGATCGCACAGTGTAACCAACGCTCGCATCGCCCATGCCGCATCGCCGCAGCGGCACGGCGATCCCGTCGGACGGCATCGCGATTCAGCCCGCGCTCACGCTGGAAATCCGGCGGTCGGGATCGACAGCGCATATCGCCACGCGCCCTCTCTGCCTGCCTCGCCGCGCGGTGTCGATGCTCGGCAACACGCGGCCGCGACCGCCATCGCACCCGGCATCGGCATGCGTCACGCGCGTGCCGGCACGATGACAGCACGATGCCGCCGCCATCGTTTTTCGCTATCGCGGCAACCTTTTGCGAACGCCCTAACTTTTTCGTAAGTACATGACACGCAAGGATTTTCACTTCTAGGATGGCCGCGGACGTGACGGGGGGATCCTCACCCAAGCCCGAAGGACATCCATGAAAACGCGTGATGCACACCAGAACCTCTCCCGCCTGCGGCTGGCGTTGATTCCCGGCTTGATGTTCAGCGCAATGGCGATGGCGCAGTCCGCAGGCACCGCAGCGGCGACGACCGACACCAGCGCCGCCAGCGCACAATGGCGCAGCACCTTCTCCGGCGGCACGCCGTTCGCCACGCACAGCCTCTGGGACAGCGCTGGCGGCGGCTTCCTCAACACCCGCTTCGCGCCCGGCGAATGGCAGATCACCCCGTTCAACGCCGCGCGCCTGAAGACCGCGTGGACCTTCACCACGCAAGGCGACGTCTCGGCCACGCCGACCGTGCAGGGCACGGCGCTGTACGTGCCGGACTGGGGCGGCCAGCTGTATCGCATCGACACCGATCTGGGCAAGGCGGTGTGGCAGGTGAAGCTGGCCGACTACACCGGCATCGCCGGTTCGCTGTCGCGCAACAGCCCGGCGATCGCGCGCGACAGCATCCTGGTCGGCGACCAGGCCAGCGGCACCGTGCTGGCGATCGACAAGACCACCGGCAAGCTGTTGTGGAAGACCCTGGTCGAATCCAACCCGCAGGCGCGCATCACCGCCTCGCCGGTGATCTACGGCGACCGCGTGTACGTCGGCGTGTCCTCCGGCGACTGGGGTGGCCTGACGCCGGGCTACAAATATTCCTTCCGCGGCAGCGTCGCCGCGCTGGACCTGAAGACCGGCAAGCTGCTGTGGAGCTTCCGCACCGCGCCGGAGGGCTACACCGGTGCGTCGGTGTGGGGCACGCTGGCGATCGATCCGCTGCGTCAGCGCGTCTACGCCACCACCGGCAACAACTACTCGGTGCCGGTCGACGTGGCTACCTGCGTCAAGAACGCCAACGGCGACAAGACCGCGCAACTGGCCTGCATGGCACCGGACAACTACGTCGATTCGGTGCTGGCGCTGGACATGCGCAGCGGCAAGCCGGTGTGGACGCGTCGCCTGCAGGGCGCCGATGCCTGGTCGCTGTCGTGCCTGGTCGCGCCGACCAATGGCCTGTGCCAGGACCCGCAGGGACCCGACTACGACTTCAGCGGCGGCGGCGCCAACCTGTTCACGGTGATCCGCAACGGCAAGCCGCAGGCGCTGGTCGGTGCCGGCCAGAAGAGCGGCGTGTACTGGGCGTTCGATGCCGACACCGGACAGACCGTATGGTCGACCCAGGTCGGCCCGGGCGGCACCGCCGGCGGCATCGAATGGGGCTCGTCGGTGGATCCGTTCGCCGCGCGCGTGTACGTGGCCATCAACAACAACGAGCACACGCCGTACACGCTGGCGCCGGGCAACACCGAGACCTGGAACGCCGGCTCGTGGGCCGCGCTGGATGCGACCAGCGGCAAGATCCTCTGGCAGGTCAAGGTGCCGGGCACCGACCCGGTGCAGACCGCATTCGGCGCCGGCGGCCGCGGCCCGCTCGCGTCGTCGCCGGGCCTGGTCTATGCCGGTTCGATGTCCGGCGCGATGACCGTGCTCGATGCCAAGACCGGCGCCACGCTGTGGAGCTTCGACGCCGGCGGCTCGGTGTCCAGCGCACCGGCGATCGTCGATGGTGCGGTGTACTGGGGCGCGGGCTACAGCCGCTTCAACTTCGGCACCGGCGTCAACAAGTTGTACAAGTTCGTACCGTCGAACCGGCGCCGCTGATCGCAGCTCAAGACCCCCTCTTCGGTCGTAATGCCTCTCCTGCGCAAGCGGGAGAGGCTGTTGCGCGCTGCTCGAGCGCATCGCATCGCGAAGCACCAGGCATCAGACGAGAACGACCTGGCGCCCGTACGCGTCGCACGGTTCGCGCTGCGACGAGAGAGGGCACGACGCAACGCCAGGCCCATGAAAATCCGGCGGGCTCCGCTTCCCGCGGCGCCCGCCGACCTATCGGCTGACCGCTCAGTTGAACGTGTAGTCCAGCGTCAGGAACATTTCCCGGCCGTTGTACTCGCTCGCGGTCTGCCCGGTGGGGACGAACTCGAAGCCGCCGGCGTAGTACGGAATCGCGCCGACCTTGTCGAAGATGTTCGACACCGCGAGCTTTGCGTGCAGATCCGGCGTGATCTGCAGGCCGACCGAGCCGTTCCAGGTGATCCACGCCGGCACGTGGCCCCGGTAGGTCGTGTCGGGCACGGTGACCTGGTTGCCGTCCTGGGTGACCTGGCAGACGCCGGTGGAGACGGACTCGCCGCCATTAGGCACCGTGACCATGCCGGGCTGGATGCCGTTGGGCAGCACGTCGCAGCCGGCGTAGTTGGGGGCGCGCATGCGGCCGTTGCGCACGCCGGAGATCGACACGTTCCAGCGGCCCTTGGTCCAGTCGGCGATCCAGGTCATGCGACTGGCCACGTTCTGGTAGCGGGTGTTCTGCAGCGGATCCGAGGCCAGCACGCGCTGCTTGTACGCCAGGTTGTTGGTGTAGTTGATGCCCGCGCGGAAGTCGCCGTAGCCGTCGGTGTGGAACTTGTAGTCCAGCGACGCGTCGACACCGGCCACGTACAGCGAGGCTTCGTTGATCGGGCCCGATTGCACCGAGACGATCTGGCCGTTGGCGTCGCGCTTCACCATCTGCGTGACCATCTGGCAGTACTCCGATCCGGCCACGTGCGCCGTGTATGGCGACAGGCCCGAGGTCCCGTTCGGCTTCACGCCGGTCAGGCAACCCGCTTCGTCGGCCAGCACAGTGTCCTGGCCGAGGTACTGGATGGCGTTGTCCACGCCCATGTTCCAGTAATCGGCCGACACCGACAGCCCCTGCACGCCCGGCACCTGCCAGACGAAACCGTAGGTCCAGGAGTGTCCGGTCTGCGGCAGCAACAGGCGGCTGCCGTTGGTGTAGAGCGTGTAGTACTGCGACCCGGGACGCTGCACGCTGTTGCACCAGGTGTTGTTGTTCTGACCGGCCTTGATCGCGTTCACGCACTGCAACGGGTCGGCGTAGAAGCCCACCGGCGAGGTCGAACCGGTCAGGTAGATGGCCTGCATGTCCGGCGCCTTGAAGTTGGTGCCGTAGCTGCCGCGCAGCAGCAGACCGTCGTACGGGCGCCACTCCAAGCCCGAGCCCCAGGTGCGGGCGATGTCGGCACGGCTGGCGTCGTTGTACTTGTCCAGGCGACCGGAGAGCGTCCAGGTCACCGACTCCAGCACCGGCACGCGGAACTCCGTGCCCAGCGAGAAGCGCTGCCGAGTGCCGGCACCGGTGAGATAGGCGCCGAACGGGTTCTGGAACGTGGATGGATCCACCGCGCGCGGGTCGGGCGACAGCTTGAAGCCGTTGTGCGCGGCTTCGAGCACCGCGGCCCAGCCCACCGACCGATCGGCCCACGGTAACTTGAACAGGTCGCCGTTGACGCGCAGCTGCGCCTGGTCGAGCCAGGACGAAGCGGTGTTCACGCCGGTCACCGCGAACTGGTCGTACTGCTGCGGCGTGATCGGGTTCCAGAACTGCTGCCAGTTGAACGCGTAGATCGGCAGGCCGTCCGCGGTGGTGCCCTGCTGCTGGCCGAGGAAGAAGGTGTTGGTGGCCTGGGCGTTGTAGCCGGTGAATTCCTCGCGGACGATGTACTTCTGGGTGTTGAGGTTGAGGTCCCAGTTGAAACGGCCGTCGAACACGGTGCCGCGCAGGCCCGCCTGCAGGTTCCAGTTGAGCTCGCGATCGTAGGTGTTGGCGCTGACGCCAATCTCGTTCTGGGTCAACTGGCGGATGACCTGTTTGACCGTCTGCCCGGTGGTCTGGTCGTAGAACGGACCGGCGCTGAACACGTTGAGCTGCGTGTTGGAGATGCCCACGGTCTGGTACAGGGCGGCCGAGCCGTAGAACTGCAGGCCGTTCTGGAAGTCGTATTCGCCCGACAGATAACCGTTGTTGCTGCGGCTGCCCGGGGTCAGCACCCAGTTCTGGAACAGCGCCGGCTGCGCGCAATAGAAGCCGTTGTCGGTGACGCCGGTGATCTGGGCGCCATTGGTGGTCACCGAGTGCGACTGCGCCAGGCGCGAATTGGTGAACTTGTCGCAGGTGCCGGAGGGCGGCGTGATGTTGTGGCCGTTGGCGTCGGTGGCCGACAGCGCGATCGCGCCGGCGGCATCGTACTGGTAGCCGAACATGCGCGAGGCCGGGCCCCATGCGCCGTAGCCCGCATCGGCCACGGAATCCTGGTAGGGCCGGTCCATGCCCCACAGCGCGCTGCGGTTGGAGTGCTCCAGGTTGTAGGTCACGTGCCAGTTGCTGCCCGCGCGGCCGCCGAAGTAGTTGATGTCGCCGTACTCGCGGCCGCCACGCGTCGCGCCGCCCGCGGTGACCTGCAGTTGGTTGCCCTCGTAGTTCTTCTTGAGGATCACGTTGACCACGCCGGCAACCGCGTCCGAGCCGTAGATCGACGACGCGCCGGAGGCGAGCACTTCGATGTGATCGATCATCCCGGTGGGGATGTTGTTGAAGTTCTGGAAGTTGCTCTGCTTGTTGAGCGGCTGCGGGTAATCGACCACGCGATGGCCATCGATCATCAGCAGGCTGAAACCGGGGCCGAGCCCGCGCAGGTTCACCGACCGCGCATTGACTGAACTGGAGCCCCACGAGGCCGGATCGGACACCTGCTGGCCCACCTGCGGCAGCGAATCGAGGAATTCCCACAGCGTGGTGTAGCCCTGCTTCTTGATCTCTTCGCCGGTGATGGTGACCACCGGTGCGGGACCTTCGACCTCCACGCGCGGGATCATCGACCCGGTGACCGTCACCGCCTTGAGTTCGACCGGCTTGTCGGCCTTGCCGGGGCCGGTTGGCGGCGGCGGGCTGTCGGGCGCGGATTGCGCCATGAGAGAAGGCGCCCACAGCACGAGCGCAACGGAACTGGCGATGAGTCCACGCCGGAAAGCGGTTCTGTTCATTGGTCTCCCCCCTCAGGAGCGATCGATGTTCGAAGTGGTGCAAGCCCCCCGATTCCCCTGGCCTTGCGCGGGCCATCCGCAAGGCGGTGCATACAAGAACGAGAAGTTCATATATGTAACGCCAGCGTTATAGGCCGAATTTGAATCGATGCAAGCTGCGCTTCAGCACCCCAGTTTCGATTTAAGTAATTGAATCTACTGAAATTTGTCGGAAAGCCTGCAGAAAGGTAGCCACGCGTCGAAACCGTCCTGGGCAGGCCCATCCGGGCCTGTTTCATGCGGCTTGGCCTGACGTGTCAGTGACGGCTGACCGGACCGAAACAGCATCGCCAGGCAGCGGTGTCGACGCGTCGATCCAGACCGCCCACGCACCCTGCGTTGATGTCGACGCCTAGCCGATGTGCAGCGCCGTGCGCCCGCTCTGCAGCGCCCATGAGCGATGCCGATGCAGCACGGCGACCCCGTAGTTCTCTCGCGCCATCACACGCAATGTGAGCAGCTGTCTACGAAACCGGCCGCCCGAGCGTGACGTCTGGCACGCAATCATCGTGGCGTCGCCCGTAGCCTCGGCAGGCACCCTGAACTCGGGTGCAATGAATGGCATCCGGTCCCCTGCCGGATGGTCTCGTCCCTCTTCGCAGAAGGAAGATCGATGAATCGCAAGCACGCGTTGTATGTGGCGTTGCTCGCCGGCATTGCCGGCATGTCCCCCGTCGCCATGGCTGCCACTCCCCCAGCAGCCGAGATGGACTCCGCCCCGGTCGAAGCACGCCCGGATGCCGCCGCGCTCGGTGGCGCGGAACTGCGCAGCCTTCCCCCGGGCAGCGCGCACGCACCGCGCCTGATCGAACTGGCCGCGCCCGACAGCAGCAAGGCCGCGGCGATGAAGCAGGCGCGCGGACAGCAGGTCAAGAACGGCCAGCCGCTGCAGATCGGCTTTTCCCGCGACGTCGCCAAGCCCGACATCAACCTGCGCCGGCTGAAGTGGCAGACCCTTCCCAACGGCGCGCAGGTCACCAGTTTCGAAATCGCCTCGACCAATGCGCAGGCGCTGCGCGCGGCGCTGCAACTCAGCGGCAGCGGCGCCCAGCCCGGCGATCCGCGCAAGGCGACGCTGCGCTTCGCCGGCGAGGACGGCCGCGTGTTCCAGCAGAGCGGCGCCGATTTCGCCGGCAGCCAGCCCGGCTGGTCGGCGGTGATCGCCGGCGCGCGCATGGTGGTGGAGATCGAACTACCGGCGGGCCAGTATCCGCAGGGCTTCGCGCTGAAGATCCCGCAGCTGTCGCACCTGGACATCAGCCCGGTCGCCAGCGACACGATGATGCGGCCGATGATCGGCGAGAGCGATTCGTGCGAGCGCGACATCGTCTGCCGCGCCAATCCGAGCTCGGGCTTCACCTCGGCGGCCAAGTCGGTGGCGCGCATGACCTTCACCAGTGGCGGCAGCACCTACCTGTGCACCGGCACCCTGCTCAACAACAGCAACTCGCCGAAGAAAGCGATGTTCTGGACCGCGGCGCACTGCATCAGCACCCAGACCGTGGCCAACACGCTGCAGACCTACTGGTTCTACGACGCCACCACCTGCGGCGGCTCCACGGTCAATTCCAACTACACCACGCTCGGCGGCGGTGCCTACCTGCGCTACGCCAACACCACCCGCGACACCTCGCTGCTTGAGCTCAAGAGCGCCCCGCCCAGCGGCGCGTTCTATGCGGGCTGGAGCAGCTCGGCGATCGGCTCGACCGGCACCGCGATCGAAGGCATCCACCACCCGGCCGGCGACGTCAAGAAGTACTCGCTGGGCAAGGTCACCGCCCTGTCCACCTCCACCGACGGCAAGTCGCCGCTGTACCGCGTGCAGTGGAGCACCGGCGTCACCGAGGGCGGCTCGTCCGGCTCCGGCCTGTTCACCGTCAGCAGCAACGGCACCTACCAGTTGCGCGGTGGCCTGTATGGCGGCACCTCGTACTGCAGCGCGCCGAGCGATCCCGACTACTACTCGCGCTTCGCCGACGTGTATTCGTCGATCCAGCAGTATCTGAGCCCGTAAGCCAAGGTCCGGGAGGGCCGTACTCCCGCACCTGCGCCTAGGACAGGCCGTCTCACACGGGCGGCCTGTCCGTTTCGCACGCCGATGGCGCACACCGGCTACACTCGACGCATTCCCCTCACCGGCAGATGCGCATTGGCCAAGCCCAACTACTCCTTCGAGAAACGTCAGCGCGAGCTGGCCAAGAAGAAACAGCAGGAAGAAAAGGAAGCACGCAAGCGCGAAGCGCGTGCCGCCGCGGCCAAGCCCGCATCCGACGACGACGCCGCGCCGAACGACGCCGACACTGCCAGCGACGCCTAGGCCTGCAGCGGCGCCGCAGGCGCCTGCTGGCCACTGTATCGCGTCCTTCTACCGGCCCTGTCGCGCGACGCACACGCCTCGACGCGACGTGCCCGGCGCTGCGCTCAGCTGACCTTCTTGGCCAGCATCGTGCCCAGCACGAACAGCACCAGGGCGATGGCGATGCCGGCCCAGAACAGGAACTTGGCGATGCCCATCGCCGCGCCCGCCACGCCGCTGAAGCCGAGCGCGCCGGCGATGAGTCCGATGATGGCGATGATGATGGCCCACTTGATCATGATGCGGTCTTCCCGAAACGAGGACAGGCGCACGCCGTGACGACGTGCGATGACGCCGGCCCAGGGCCGACGCTCGTCCGGGAGACTAGCCAGCGCGACATGCGCAGGCGGTGAAACGTGGATACACGCGCCGTGCACGCATGGCAGGGCGCGGGGCCGACGCTCAGGCGGTGCCGGTCTGCGCCGGCGCCGCCCCATCCGCCGGCAGGTTCGCCGGGAACCATTCCGCGCGGCGCAGCCAGCCGGCGAGGAACTTGGCGTCGACCGGACGCTCTGCCACCACGCGCTGGTAGTAGTCGATGCGCTGCTGCCGATACTGCGCATACACCTGCGCCGTGTCCGCGCTGGCCAGGGCCGCCAGGGTGGTCGGCCCCATCTCCCCATCGATCACCAAGTCCGTCGCGCCCAGTTGCTGCAGGATGCGCTGCAACAGCTTGATCGCCACGTCGCCGGCGTTGACGTAGAAATCGAACACGAGTTCGGCCAGGGGTTGCGAGGCGATCTGGTCGGCGCCGATCCTGTCCCAGTATTCGTGCTGGTAGATCGTCGCGGCCTGCTCGACCGTCAGCGCGCGCAACGCCTGCAGGGTCGGCGCCTCGCCGAGCAGTGCCTGCGCGCAGCGCTGGAACGTGGCCAGGGTGATGCCGTAATTGGTGGCACCGCCCGGATCGTCAGGATCGTCGACGAAGCCGCCTTCGAACCGCAGCAGCTGCGGGAGATACAGGTCGAACGAGGCCATGGCCAACTCCTTGCGATCGATGGGCGTTCCCGGCAGCGTGGCACACCCGGTGGCGCCATGCAGTGCGCTGAGGCACGCGGGGCGCGCCGCCAGGCGGCGCAGGCGCTCATGGCGTGGATGCCGGCGGTGAAGGCGCGCCTTCCGGAAAGCCCAGCGCCTGCTCGGCTGCACGCGCGGTCAGCGCCATGTCGGCCCAGGCCGGATGCGGCGTGGTGGGCGGGATCTGGCTGCGCATCAGCCGCTGCGGATCGGTCTGGTCGGCAAAGGTGCCGCTCCAGGCCTGCGGCGTCTGCCACAGCGCATGCTGCAGCACGACCTGCATGTTGGCGATGGAGTGCCGTGGCAACAGATGCGGGAACCAGGCGCCGTTGACGTCGTAGGCGGTCCGGAACGCCTGCCCCACCGGCGCATAGCCGAACGTGGACGGCGGCAGCGACGGCACGTAGTCCCAGTAGTTGTAGCAGCGCGTGCTGTCGGCTGCAGGAATATGCGCGGCATAGACCTGCTCCCAGCTCGCGTCGCCGACCATCGGGCTGCAGAAATTGATGTTGCGACTGGGCAGCGCCGGCCGACTCAGCGCCAGGTCCAGCGAGAACAACTGGCTCAACGCGCCGCCCAGGCTGTGCCCGGTGACGTAGACCTGGGTCGGCGCGAAGTGCTCCAGCAGGGCGAACAACTGCTCGCGCATCGAGGCGCGCATGGCGCCGCCCCTGGCGTTGTAGATGCCGTAGAACCCGGCCGACACCTGCGGCGCCGGCGTGGCCGTGCCAGCGGCGGGGACGAAGGCGGTGGTGGAGAAGTCCAGGTCCTCGTAGATGTCCAGGTCCGAATCGGTGCCACGGAACGCGAACAGATAGGTGCCGGCGGCGACCGTGGAGCGGAACAGCAGGCCGAACAGCTCCTCGCTACCGCCCAGCGGATCGCCGTCCCAGCCGGACCAGCGGGCGACCAGGCGGTAGTCGGACGGCGCCGACACCGGCTTGCCTTCGTAGGCCGCGTAGGCGGCGATGCTGGCGGCGGCCATCGCCAGGGTCAGTTGCGGCGGCAACAGCGGTTGCGTCGCGGGAATCGCACTCATCGGCAAACATCCTGTCGGGCGGCGCGGCGTGCGCCGTGGAAGCCGGCACACGCTTTCCCTGCGGAACCGTGGTCCGTCCGCCACGCGGCGGCGGCCATCGGGCGATGACCGCACGGGCGGAGCGTGCGGTTTGATAGCACTGCCGATCACGATGATGCTTGGATGCGCATCGCAGCGCACATCGCCACCGCTGTATTTGTCTACAGTGCTCCGCATGCGGGCGCGCAGGCACCGCCTGTGCACACCGCTTGCACCGTTCCGTCACGGACCGCGCGCGCGCCTCCCGGCACAGTGCAGGCGGGCACTGTCGCCCGCTCGGAGATCCGCATGGCCAGCCCGCAGGAACTGGAAGAGAAATTCTGGAAGGCATTGAAGTCCGACCGCACCGTGATGCTGGGCCTGGACGGCGTCGAGGATGGCCACGCCCGCCCGATGACCGCACAGTTCGAGGGCGACAGCGGCGGCCCGATCTGGTTCTTCACCTCCAAGGACAACGCGCTGGTGCAGAAGCTGGCGCAGAGCCAGCGGGTGATCGCCGCGTTCAGCGCCAAGGGCCACGATCTGTTCGCCAGCATCAGCGGCACGCTCAGTGTCGACAACGACCAGGCCGTGATCGAGCGCCTGTGGAACGGCTATGTCGCAGCGTGGTACGAAGAGGGCAAGGAAGATCCCAAACTGGCATTGCTGCGCCTGGATCCGGATCACGCGCAGATCTGGCTCAACGGCTCCAGCCTGATGGCCGGCATCAAGGTGTTGTTCGGCATCGACCCCAAGCGCGACTACCAGGACAAGGTCGCCGACGTGCCGCTGCGCTGAGCGGCACGCTGGGCACTGCACGCCAGCCGGCCGCATGCCGGCTGGCCATGCACGATCAGGGACGCGAGGTCGGCGGCAGCCGCTGACGGATCGCCTCGCACAGCACGCGTTCGCATTGCCGGGTGGCGGCATCCACGTCGTTCTCGGCCAATGCCTCAGCGCGCGCCAATGCCGCCAACGCGGCACCCGCGTCACCACGCTGCGCCGCCATCAGCGCCTGGCAGCGCGGACGCAACGCCGGACTCGTCCAATCGATCTCTGCATTCAGTGACGCATCCAGGGGATCGGCCTGGTCGGCGCCGGCCATGGCACGCGAGAACGCGAGTTCGCAGCGCAACAGCGCGACCAGGGTGTGCCAGGCTTCGGCGACCGGCGCAGGCAGCGTCGCGACCTGCTCTTCGAAAACCGGCTGCAGCGCAGCGATCTGCGCCCACTCGCCACGGATCTGCATGGCTTTCAGCGTGAACCAGACATAGAAAAACCAGCCGTCGCCGTCCGCGAGCAGAGCCAGGCGGTGTGCCGGCAGCTTGTCCGCGGTGACGCCGCGCAGCGAGAGGCCATTGAGTTCGGCCAGCACCTCGGCCAGGGCGTCCGGATCGCGCCGCCGTGCATGCTTCAGCAACTTCAGGCCGTCGCTGCCGCCGAGCGCGCTCTGCAACGGCACCAGATTGCCCAACCCGACTGCCAGATTGAACACGGCTGCGCCGATGCAGAACGCGCCACTGCTGCTGCCCAGCCCCAGGCGCCATGCCAGGAATCCGCATCCGGCCGCCACCAGCAGGTTGGCCAGCGGACCTCCGGCGATCAGCACCAGATACTGCCGGCGCACTGCCGCATACGGGTTCGGCACCGCCAGCACGACGCCCGTGTTGTCGCCTTGCCGCGTGCGTTGCCAGCGGACCCGCCAGCCGCGGCGCCGCGCAAGCAGGTGCAGTGGGCCGACCCGCACCATGGACACGGTCATGCCGACCGCGCGCGCCGCCAACGCGTGTCCGCCTTCGTGGATCGCAATCGTGGCGAACACCGCCAGCGGGAAGATCAGCAGCATCGCCAGAAAGGGCGCCAGCGCCGACGTGACCACGTGCGCCAGGGCCATGCAGCCGGCGAACATGGCCAGGTTGCCGACAATGATCAGGACAAGGCGCACGCCTTTGAGCACGGCGTCGAGCCAGGGCGGTGCGGCCCATGCGGTGCGCGTTTGGTCGATGGCGCTCATCCGCGTCCACCCCGTTGGAGCGCGCCTCGCCCCGCCTGGCGCAGCACCCCACTGCGATCGCGCCCTGCCCCGCACCGCTGCTGTCGCGATCTGCCGAGTCCTTGCACGGTTCGCCGGCGCCGTCCGATCGCCCACGCGCCGCGACTAGCGGCGATAGCGCACCGCCAACTGCGCGGCCGCCGCGGCGCGCTGCCGGCGCAGGGCAAGGCCGAGCGGACTCATGGTCGCCACCTCGGCGTCGCCCGCCTGCTCTTCCAAGGCCCGCTGCACCCGCGGCGACAGCCCCCAGTCCGCAGAGATGGCCTTGGCGCAGTGCGCCGACCAGGCTTCCAGCATCTCGGTCATCGCCGCCGGTGTGGGCGTTGCCTCGGCGTGGCGCGCGTGGACATCGCGCAGCACCTGCACCACCGAGACCGCGCCCAGCCCGCACAGCAGCGCCAGCAACTGCGCGGCGTTCGCATCGTCGCGATCGGGCACCTGGGCGGCGGCGTGCGCCGACAGCAGGGTGTGTTCCCACAGCACCGCCGCACAGCGGCCGAAGACGCTGCCGTCGTCGACGATCACCGGCTGCAGCAGCGCCGCCAGCACGATCTGGCGCAGGCCCTCGGTGCCGAGCAGGGCCACCGCCCGCTCCAGGTTCTCGATCGGCTCGGGATGGCGGCGGTAGACGACGCTGTTGGCGATGCGCAGCAGGTTGCCGGCCAGCGCCGGGTCCTGGCCCAGGATCGTGGCGATGGAATGCGCGCCGGCGGCCGGATCGTTGATCGCACGGGTGAGCTGCGGCAGCAGGTGCGGACGCCGTGGCGTGTAGCGCGGATGCGCGTCGATGCGCGCCAGCACCACGGCGGCATCGGCCATGACCGCCGGCGCGGCCGCCGCTGCGTGCACCGGCCGGCCAGCGAACGCCAGCTCGCACAGGCTCGCCAGGATCGCGGCGTCCGGCACTGGATCCAGGCCGATCAGCGCCGGGTCGGCGAAGGGGTCGAGGCCCGGTTCCGCTGCGGCATCAGGCGCGGCCAGCGCGGCGCGTGCAGGCGCTGCCGGCGCCTCGGGCAGGTCGGCATCCTCGGCGACGGCACGCACCTGCGGCGCCTCCGCCGCATCGCCACGGCCACGGCGCCACCACCACCAGAGTCCCGCCCCCAGCACCAGCGCAGCCGCGCTGATGGCAATCCACATGATCGGCACGATCGTCGTCATCCGCAAAACATCGCCAGGTCCCCGCGCCCAGCCACCGGTGCGCACCCACGTGGCACGCAACGCCATTCAAGCATGCCGCGCCGATTCGTGCGCGGCGATACCGACCTGCGGCCGCAGGCACCCGCTGTGCGGGTGTCCTGCGCCGATCCGCGCGCGCGCATCGACACGCCGCGTCGCGGCGCCCATGTCACCCATCGCACCATGCAAGCGCCATGCCGGCGGCGCCCGACGCCGCGACGGCTACATGTTGCGCCGATACTCGCCGCCGACCTCGTACAGCGCGTGGCTGATCTGGCCCAGGCTATGGGTCTTCACCGCCTCCATCAGCGCCGTGAACACGTTGCGGCGCTCGCGCGCGGCGCGTTGCAGCGCGCCCAGGCCGGCGCCGTCCGCGGCCAGCGCCAGCGCGTTGCGGCGCTGCTGCCAGTCGCGCACGTTGCCGATCTGCTGGTCCTTTTCCTGTTCGGTGGAGCGGATCAATTCGATCTCGGTCGCGGTCTCGCCGGCGTGCTCCTTGGGCAGGAACGTGTTGACCCCGACCAACGGCAGGCTGCCGTCGTGCTTCTTGTGTTCGTAGTACAGGCTCTCTTCCTGGATCTTGCCGCGCTGGTACATGGTGTCCATCGCGCCGAGCACGCCGCCACGTTCGCTGATCGCCTCGAACTCCTTGTACACCGCCTCCTCGACCAAGTCGGTGAGCTGCTCGACGATGAAGCTGCCCTGCCAGGGGTTCTCGCAGAAGTTCAGCCCCAGCTCCTTGTTGATGATCATCTGGATCGCTACCGCGCGGCGCACGCTCTCCTCGGTCGGCGTGGTGATCGCCTCGTCGTAGGCATTGGTGTGCAGGCTGTTGCAGTTGTCGAACAACGCATACAGCGCCTGCAGCGTAGTGCGGATGTCGTTGAACTGGATCTCCTGCGCGTGCAGCGAGCGGCCCGAGGTCTGGATGTGGTACTTCATCATCTGGCTGCGCTCGTTGCCGCCGTAGCGCTCGCGCATCGCCCGCGCCCAGATCCGCCGTGCCACCCGGCCGATCACCGTGTATTCCGGGTCCATGCCGTTGCTGAAGAAGAAGCTCAGGTTCGGCGCGAAATCGTCGATGTGCATGCCGCGCGCCAGGTAGTACTCGACGATGGTGAAGCCATTGCTGAGGGTGAAGGCGAGCTGGCTGATCGGGTTCGCCCCGGCCTCGGCGATGTGATAGCCGGAGATCGACACCGAGTAGAAATTACGCACCTTCTGCTCGACGAAATACTGCTGGATGTCGCCCATCATGCGCAGTGCGAATTCGGTGCTGAAGATGCAGGTATTCTGCGCCTGGTCCTCCTTGAGGATGTCCGCCTGCACCGTGCCGCGCACGCTGGACAGGGTCTGCGCCTTGATCTGCGCATAGGTCGGCGCATCCACCAACTGCTCGCCGCTGACCCCGAGCAGGGCCAGGCCGAGGCCGTCGTTGCCCGGCGGCAGCTCGCCGTGATAGCGCGGGCGTTCGCGGCCTTCGAACAGCCGCGCCAGGGTCTGCTCGGCCTGCGCCCAGCGCTGCGCGTCGGCCTTGAGGTACTTCTCCACCTGCTGGTCGATGGCGGTGTTCATGAACATCGCCAGGATCATCGGCGCCGGGCCGTTGATAGTCATCGACACGCTGGTGGTCGGCGCGCACAGGTCGAAGCCGGAGTAGAGCTTCTTCATGTCGTCCAGGGTCGGGATATTGACCCCCGAGTTGCCGATCTTGCCGTAGATGTCCGGACGCGGCGCCGGGTCCTCGCCGTACAGGGTGACGCTGTCGAAGGCGGTGGACAGGCGCGCGGCCGGCTGGCCGACGCTCAGATAGTGGAAGCGCCGGTTGGTGCGCTCGGGCGTGCCCTCGCCGGCGAACATGCGGATCGGATCCTCGCCGGTGCGGCGGTACGGATACACGCCGCCGGTGTACGGATAGCTGCCGGGCAGGTTCTCCTTGCCGAGGAAGGTCAGCAGTTCGCCCCAGCTCTTGTAGCGCGGCGCGGCGATCTTCGGAATGGACTGATGACTCAGCGACTGCCGGTAGTTCTCCACCCGGATCGGCTTGCCGCGCACCGCGTACTCGGTGACCGGATCGGTGATCGACTTCAGCCGTTGCGGCCACTCGCGCAGCAGCTTCAGCGACTCGTTGGACAGCGACTGCAAGGCATCGTTGTAGCGCTGGCGCAGCAACAGCAGGCTGGCGTCGACGGCGGCAGCGGAGGCCTCGGCGGACGTGCGCGGCGCCGGCAGCAGGTCCTGCGCCGCGTACAGTTCCAGTTGCGCCGGCAACTGCGGATCCTGCAGTTCGTGCAACGCCTGCCAGAACGCCTGCGCACGGTCGGCCGCTTCGGCCTGGCGCAGCACGCCGGCATTGAGGGCGCGACCCTGCTCGGCGATCTCGGCCAGGTAGCGCACGCGCGCGCCGGGAATCAGCACGGTGGCGCGCGGCTCCTTCAGCGTGGTGTCGAGCTGCGGGCGGAAATCGCAGTGCGCCTGCGCACCAGGCGAGCCTGCAGCGGCCTCGGTCTGCGCATCGAGCTTCTCGCGCAACAGGCGGCACAGATTGACGAACATCCAGCTCACGCCCGGATCGTTGAACTGGCTGGCGATGGTCGGATACACCGGGACCGCCTCGTCCTCCAGCTGGAACGCCGCGCGGTTGCGCCGCCACTGCTTGCGCACGTCGCGCAACGCATCCTCGGCGCCGCGCCGGTCGTACTTGTTCAGCACCACCAGTTCGGCGAAGTCGAGCATGTCGATCTTCTCCAGCTGGCTCGGCGCGCCGTAGTCGCTGGTCATCACGTACACCGGGAAATCGACCAGATCGACGATCTCCGAATCGCTCTGGCCGATGCCGGCGGTCTCCACGATCACCAGGTCGTAGCCGATGCCCTTCAGCAGCGCGATGCAGTCCTTCAGCACGCGATTGGTGGCGGCGTGCTGGCGCCGCGTGGCCATCGAGCGCATGTACACGCGCGGGCTGCGCAGCGCGTTCATGCGGATGCGGTCGCCGAGCAGCGCGCCGCCGGTGCGGCGTCGGCTCGGGTCCACCGACACCACCGCGATGCGCATCTGCGGGAAGCTGGCCAGGAAGCGGTTGAGCAGTTCGTCGGTGACCGAGGACTTGCCGGCGCCGCCGGTGCCGGTCAGGCCGAGTACGGGCGCTGCGCGCCCGCTGCGGGACCCGGGACCCGGAACCCGGGACTCGGAAGGGCGAGGCAGGCCGGCCTGCCACTGCTTGCGCAACAGGGCCAGTTCGGCCTCGGAGAACACGCCGTCTTCAATGGCCGACAGCATCCTGCCGATGCCGATCTCGTCGTCGATGCTGGGAATCGAGGTGCCGGCTTGTTCCGGGTCCCGGGTCCCGGGTCCCGCGTCCCGTGCGCGCCCGGCACGCGCCACCACGTCCTCGATCATCTCCACCAGGCCCATCTTCATGCCGTCGTTGGGGTGGTAGATGCGCTCCACGCCGTAGGCCTGCAGCTCGGCGATCTCCTCGGGGGTGATGGTGCCGCCACCGCCGCCGAACACCCGCACATGGCCGGCGCCGCGCTCGCGCAGCATGTCCACCATGTACTTGAAGTACTCCACGTGGCCGCCCTGGTAGGACGACAGCGCGATCGCATCGGCATCCTCGTGCAGCGCCGCGCGCACCACGTCCTCGACGCTGCGGTTGTGGCCGAGATGGATCACCTCGGCGCCCTGCGCCTGGATCAGGCGGCGCATGATGTTGATCGCCGCATCGTGGCCGTCGAACAGGCTGGCGGCGGTGACGAAACGCAAGGGACTGGCATCCGTCTGCGGCAACGGAACGCGGGACGCGGGAAGGCTCATCGTGCGCACATCGAAAAGAGAATGCCGCGATTCTAGGCGCGCAGCGCGACACGGGCAGGTTGCGCTGCAGCATGCGCGCCAGCGGAGCGGGCCGCGCGCGCGACGCCACGCTTGCCTATCCGCTACATGAATACGCACCGGGTGCGCGGTCAACAGCCGTGCCGGTCGCGGCGTTTCCTCCGACGTCGGCACCCCGCCGATACCTTCGGAGACATCGTATGTTCGCTCGTCCCTTGTTGCTGGCCTCCCTGCTCGGCGGCGCGCTCGCCGGCGGCATGGCCGTCGCGCCCGCGCAGGCGCGCGAGGTGGTGGAACTGTCGGTCCGCGCCGCGCCGCCGCCGCCGCGGGTGGAACGGGTGGTGGTGCGTCCCGGCTATGTCTGGATGCCCGGCTACTGGCAGTGGAACGGGTACCACCACGTCTGGGTCGCCGGCCGCTACGTGGTGGAACGGCCGGGCTACGTCTACGTCGGCCCGCGCTGGGAGCACTACGGCCCCGCCTATCGCTTCCACGCCGGGTACTGGGTCCGCCACTGATGCATCGCCCCACAGCGCCGCGCGTGATCGCCATGCTGGCGGCGCGCGCGGCTGCGTGCCCGCCGATGCATGGCCGCCGGCCCGCATGGCGTACCGCGACACACGCGGTGCCGGCGTTCGGCCGCTGCCCGCTGCGCAGCTGCGAAGAGACTTCAGCCCCGGCGCCGACTGTCAGACGTCGGGGCTGAAGCCCCTCCCACAATGCAATCGCATTGCCGGCGGCCGCCACGGGGACTGACCGCCACCGCTCGCCCGCTCTTCCCCGTCCGCCAGGCACCGCCTCCACCGAGAGCCGCCCTGGTCCGCGATCTCAGCATCGGCCCGGGCAAACGGGCACGCTGCCGTCCCTTGCGTCGCACAGCACGGCGAGATGCCCGCACCGCGGGGCCATGGCGTCATCGCGCGGGCAGCCGGCAATTGCTTTAAAATGCCGGCATCGCGACGCTCAGGGCCTGTTCCGGAACCGTCGCGTTTTTGTTTTGCGCCACTCACCAGGCATGTTCCTGGACCATGGTGCCTGACACCTGCAACGCCAGCGGAGCCCCCATGCTTTTCGAAACGCTAGCCAACACCGGCCACGAACAGGTCGTCTTCTGCCACAACCGCGACGTGGGACTGCAGGCGATCATCGCCATCCACAACACCGTGCTCGGCCCCGCGCTGGGCGGCGTGCGCATGCGCCCCTACGCCAACACCGAGTCCGCCCTGCAGGACGCGCTGCGGCTCAGCCGCACCATGACCTACAAGAACGCGCTGGCCGGGCTCAACATCGGCGGCGGCAAGGCGGTGATCATCGGCGATCCGAAGAGCGACAAGTCCGAAGCGCTGTTCCGCGCCTTCGGACGCTACGTCGATTCGCTGGGCGGCCGCTACATCACCGCCGAGGACGTCGGCACCGACGTCAACGACATGGAGCAGATCTACCTGGAGACCGAGTACGTCACCGGCGTGCACCAGGTGCATGGCGGCTCCGGCGACCCGGCCCCGTTCACCGCCTACGGCGCGCTGCAGGCGCTGATGGCCTCGCTGCAACGCAAGTTCGGCCACGAGGAGATCGGCAAGACCAGCATCGCCGTGCAGGGTCTGGGCCACATCGGCATGGAGCTGGTGAAGCTGCTCAAGGAACGCGGCGCCAAGCTGTACGTGACCGACCTGGACCCGGCGCTGGTCGCGCGCGCCGTGGCCGAATACGGCGCCGAATCGGTCGACCCGGACGACATCTACGACGTCGCCGCCGACGTGCTGGCGCCGTGCGCCATGGAGAGCGCGCTCGACGAGGCCAAGCTGCCGCGGCTCAAGGTCAAGATCGTCTGCGGCACCGCCAACAACCAGTTGGCCAATCCCGCCGTCGGCGAGGAACTGCACCGCCGCGGCATCCTCTACGCGCCCGACTACGCGGTCAACGCCGGCGGGGTGATGAACGTGTCGCTGGAGATCGACGGCTACAACCGCGAACGCGCGATGCGACTGATCCGCAGCATGTACCACAACCTCGGCAAGATCTTCGACCTGTCCGAGCGCGAGAACATTCCGCCGCAACAGGCCGCCGACCGCATCGCCGAGGCGCGCATGCAGGCGATCGGCAAGCTCAAGCTGCCGCTGGGCCGCACCGCACCGCGCTCGATGGGCCATCTGCGCGGCGAGTGACGCCGCGCGCCGCCTGCGCCGCAGGCGGAAGAGCCACAGATCGCAGGGCCGGGACGCCCCGGCCCTGCCTGACTGATCGACCCCGAGCCGGCGCAGCACGCGCCGGACGGGTACCGGGACTCAGAAGCCCAGGCGATAGTTCAGCGACACCGCGCGGTCGTCGCCGCGCGGCCCGAAGCGCTGGTCGTAGCCCAGGCCCAGCAGCGCGCCGTTCCAGCGCGTCTGCAGGCTGGCGCCGAACAGCCCGCCCGAGCGCGCCGGCTGCAGGTCCACCAGCGGCGCCCACGCGTTCACGCCGACGAAGCTGGCCTGCCGCTCCAAGCCCTGCGTGGCCAGCGTCTGCTGCCACTCGGCATAGCCCTGCAGCGACCAGCCACGCCCGCCGAATCCGCCCCGCAAGCCGGCCAGTGCCTGGCTGCGCGAGGAACTGGCCGCGCCGGCCATCAGCCCGAAGCCATCGCCGCCCTGTTCGCGGAAGCCATCGCTGTCGATGCGGCTGTAGTCGGCGCCGGCATACGGGGTCAGCCACGCCGGGCCGCGCCCGAACCGATAGCCGACCTCGACGCTGGAGGACAGGAAGCGCCCGGCATAACGGCTGGAGGCGTCGGCGACGGTGTCGCCAAGCAGCAGGCTGCGGTCGAGCTGGCGCTGGTACTGGCCGCTGCCCAGTTGCGCCAGCGCGTAGGCATTGCCGGCCATCGCACCGAGATAGGCCTGGCCCTGCACCTGGCGGTTGCGGCTGCGGTCCAGGCTGCCGGCATCGCTGGCGCGGCTCTCGCCGAAGGCGACGCCGGCGACGAGGTGGTCGTTCAGGCGCAGGTCCTGGCCCATCAGCCAGCCATCGAGTTGGAACTCGCTGCCGGCAAAGCTGCCCTGCCCGGTCTCGCCCAGGCGCTGGCTCCAGGCGCCGACCGCGCGCGGTCGTTCGACCAGCGTGTCGAAGCGGCTGGACAGCGCGCGCCGCTGCAGGTCCATGGTGTCGAAGGTCATCGCGGTGGCCGCGGCATGCGCCTCGCCGGACAGGCTGCGCAGCGTCGCCGACGCCGCCGCCACGCTCGGCGACTGCTGCACTGCGCCGGCCGCCTTGAGCAGGGCGCCGTCGACCGTGGCCGGGTCGTGGCTCAGCTGCGTGTTGAGCTGCGCGAACGCCGCATCCACGCGCGTCGCCGACGCCAGAGTCGCCGCAGTGATGTTGCCGAAACTGGCCGCGGCGGCGGTGACGCTCAGCGCCTGCACGGTGATCGAGGCGCTGGTGGCGTCGTAGGACAGGAACGAGGTCAGGAACACGTTCGACGGCGTGGTCACCGAGGCGAACGTGCCGGTGAGCCCGCCGTTGGCCTCCAGCACCCTGTACGCGGTGTTGTTGACCACGTAGTCGCGCTTGCCCAGCACGTACAGCGAACCGCCCTGCAGGACGGCGCTGCCGCCGACCGAGAGCTTGTCGCCGACCAGCAGGGCCAGCCGGCCGTTGCTGCTCTGCACGTAGTTGCCGCTCAGGCTCAGCGTGGCCGCGCCGACCTGGAAGGTGCCGGCATTGGCGACGCTGCCGCCGAGCGCGCCGGTGCCGACGAAGGTGGCGCCATTGCTGATCGCCACGTTCGAGCTGCCCAGGCTGGCCGCGCTGAGCGTGCCGCCCTGCACCTGGGTGTCGCCGCTGTAGGTATTCTGGGTGCCGCTCAGGGTCAGCGTGCCGCTGCCCTGCTTGATCAGGCCGCCGCTGCCGGCGATGTCGTTGGCCCAGGTCGAGCTGCCGGTGAAGCCCACGGTCACGTCGCCCCAGTCGAAGCGGCCAGGTCCCTGCACCGCCTTGCCGACGTTGAGCAGGCCGTAGCCGAAGGTCGCGTCCACGCCCGGCGTGCCCAGGTCGGTGGCGGTGCCGAGCAGGGTCTGCCGGACCAGGTCGTTGGTGAAATACGGGAAGGCCTGCCAGACCAGCGCCGCCGCACCGGACACCAGCGGCGCCGCGAACGAGGTGCCGCTGCCGTAGTAGTAGTCGGGGTTGCTGGCGGAGGTGGCCTTGGGATCGACGAACACCTCGGTGCCGGGCGCGACCAGGCAGTAGCGCATCGCCGCGCCACAGGCGTTGGAATACGAGGCCAGCTGCGTGCCGGTGCTCGAATCCGTCGCCGCCACCACCAGCCAGCCACGCTCCAGGTCCGCCGCCGGCAGGGTGCCGTTGGGGCCGGACTTGCTGGGCAGCGAAGCGATGTCCGAGGGCGTGGACTTGGATTCGTTGCCGGCGGCGAACACCACCAGGCCACCGTTGCCGATCACGAACGGGCGGTACTCGGCGGCGATGGCGTTGGTCGAGTTCAGGTCGGTCCAGTAGATGCCGCCCCAGGAGTTGTTCATCACCTTGACGCCGGCATTGATCAGGTCCTGGTGGACCTGGGTCAGGCCCAGCCCGCCACTGACCTGGTTGCCGCTGCCGCTGCCGTCGTCCTTGGGCGGGGTATCGGCAATGATGCGTGCGGACACGATCTGCGCGCCCGGCGCGATGCCGCCCGGCCACTGCCCGACCGACTTGCCCGCCGCCAGCTGCGCCACGGTGGTGCCGTGGCCGTCGACGTCGTCGACCTTGGTGTTGTTCTGGCTCGGATCGACGTAGATCAGGTTCGACACCACCCGCCCGGCCAGCGCCGGATGGTTGCGGTTGACGCCGGTGTCGACCACGCCGATGCGGTAGCCGCTGCCGTCGTAGCCGGCGCTGTGCGCGGCCAGCGTATTGGTCAGGGTCAGATGCGCGTCGAACGCCGGCTGCGGCGGCGGTGGCGAGGTCGGCGGCGGTGACGTCGGCGGCGGAGGGGGCGGCGGCGGCGGTGGGGGCGGAGGCGGCGAGGTCGGCGGCGGACTGCCATGGACCAGATTGCCGCCACCGCCACCGCCGCCACCGCACGAGGTCAGCGCAACCGCTACCGCGGCCGCCAGCAGCGACCGTGCCATCAATGCCCGCATGTTCTTCCCCTCTACCTTGATCTGCCGCACCGACCGGTGCCATTCCATTCATCGGCCGTCGGCGACGGCGATGACCCACGCCAATCTACACCGAAACAGCGCTCGCGAGACGGCCACCCCAGGCACCTGCGATTGGCAGAACCCGCGCCGCGGCCGATAATCGGAAAACCACTTTCGTAAGGGTTTGCCATGACCGAGATCGTCATCGCCGCGGCCAAGCGCACCGCCATCGGCGCGTTCCTGGGCCAGTTCAACGGCGTACCCACGCCGACGCTGGGCGCCGCGGCCATCCGCGCCGCGCTGGAGCAGTCCGGCATCCCCGCCGCGGATGTCTCCGAAGTCATCATGGGCTGCGTGCTGCCGGCCAATCTCGGCCAGGCTCCCGCCCGCCAGGCCGCGCGCGCGGCCGGCGTGCCCGACGGCACCGGCGCCACCACCA
This sequence comes from Xanthomonas sp. 3307, assembly GCF_014199735.1. Lineage (NCBI taxonomy): Bacteria > Pseudomonadati > Pseudomonadota > Gammaproteobacteria > Lysobacterales > Lysobacteraceae > Xanthomonas > Xanthomonas sp. 3307. The sequence goes on from NZ_JACHOG010000001.1 coordinate 706,770, forward strand.
TCAACAAGGTCTGCGGCTCGGGCATGAAGGCAGTGATGCTCGGCCACGACCTGATCAAGGCCGGGTCGGCCAGCATCGTCGTCGCCGGCGGCATGGAGTCGATGAGCAACGCGCCGCACATGCTGCCGAACTCGCGCACCGGCAACCGCTACGGCAACTTCCAGGCGGTCGACCACATGGCCTGGGACGGCCTGACCAATCCCGACGACGGCCAGGCGATGGGCGTGTTCGGCGAGGCCACCGCGGAGAAGTTCGGCTTCAGCCGCCAGGACCAGGACGCGTTCGCGATCGAATCGGTGAACCGCGCGCAGGCCGCGCAGCGCGATGGCGCCTTCGCTGCGGAAATCGTCCCCGTGACCGTCGCCACCCGCAAGGGCGAGGTGCAGGTCGACAGCGACGAGCAGCCGGGCAAGTCCGACGTGACCAAGATCCCGGCGCTGAAGCCGGCGTTCAAGAAGGACGGCACGGTCACCGCGGCCAGTTCCTCGAGCATCTCCGACGGCGCCGCCGCGCTGGTGCTGCTGGGTGCCGACGAGGCCGCGCGCCGCGGCGTCGCGCCGCTGGCGCGGATCGTCGGCCATGCGACCTTCTCGCAGGCGCCGGAATGGTTCACCACCGCACCGGTCGGCGCGATCCGCAAGCTGCTCGATCAGGTGGGCTGGAGCCTGGACCAGGTCGACCTGTTCGAGATCAACGAAGCCTTCGCCGTGGTGGCCATGGTGCCGATCAAGGAACTGGGCCTGGACCATGCCAAGATCAACGTCCACGGCGGTGCCTGTGCGCTCGGCCATCCGATCGGCGCCTCCGGTGCGCGCCTGCTGGTGACATTGCTAAATGCGTTGCGCAGCCGTGGCGGCCGCCGCGGAATCGCGACCCTGTGCATCGGGGGTGGCGAAGCGACAGCGGTCGCCATCGAATTGATTTGACTGGAATTAACCCCTGAAACACAAAAATGAATGCGCGTGCGCTTGACAGCCGACTTTGGCTTGTCATCATGTTGAGGGCGCGCATTCGCGCGTTGCCTAACTAAACGACGAGGATAGACACAATGAGCATCAACAAGCTGCTGATCGCAATGGCCCTGGGCCTGGCCCTGGCCGCGTGCTCGAAGCAGGAGCAGGCCCAGGACGCCGCGCAGTCGGCTAACGAAGCCGCCACCGACGCCCAGGCTGCTGCCGACCAGTCGGCTGCCGCCGGCGCCCCGACCGCCGACGCCTCTCAGGCTGCTGCCGACACCGCCGCGACCGCCGCCAACACCGCTGCCGACGCTTCGGCCGCTGCCGCCGCTGCCCCGACCGATGCCGCTGCCGACAAGGCTGCCGACACCGCCAAGGCTGCGGAAGACACCGCCGACAAGGCCAAGGACGCTGCTCAGGAAGCCAAGAAGTAATCACTTCTTGCTTTTTGCAGTCCTGAAAGAGCCGCTGGTCCGCCAGCGGCTTTTTCTTTGCCTGGCGATTGGCGGGTGCGACGACGAAAGGGTGCGATCGGCACCGCACCGCGCTGCTGCCTCCGGGCGATCGCAATGGCGGCGCTATCACGCCGCGACGCGCGCAGACGCCGCAGCGCTGCGCGCCCGGTGTCGTCGCACACGCTCCCCGCGGCACATGCCGCGCACGCACCCACGCCAACGTGAGGTTGCCGCTCCGCCGCGATGCAGGCGCCCACGCACGCACTGCGCGACACGCGGCAAATCTCCCCGCAGGCTGGGGCATGGCGGGCCCGGCTCGCCGACACTGCCATCGGGAATCGCGTACCGCCTTCGCGCCGGCGCACCAAGTACCGCGAATCGGCCGATGAAGATTTCGACCACTCCGTCCACCCGTGAACGCATGGCGCGCGCATGACAGGACGCGCTGGGCCGTCCCACGCCACACGTCCCTCCCTGCGCCGCCATCCTGAACACTTGCCCGCGCGCCTTGACGCAGGCTGCATGCGCGCCCGCCTAGGCTGCGCCGCGTCACCCACCCGTGGACGGAGAAGCCGCATGAACAAGACCCCGATCGTGGCCCTGCTGGGCGCCCTTGCACTGGCCGGCTGCCAGGGTCCCGAATCGCAGCAGGCGCAACGCGACGCCAAGGTCGCCGCCGAGCAGACCGGCGAAGCCGCCAAGGAAGCCGCGGGCCAGGTCGCGCAGACTGGGCGCGAGGTCGCCGCCGACGCGCGCGACGCCGCGCACCGTGCCGCCAATTCCGAGGCCGTGCAGGACGCCTCGGCCGCGGCCAAGGAAATGGCGGCCGATGCCAGCGAAGCCACCGCGAATGCGGCGCAGAAGGTCGCCGACAAGGCACGCGAGAACGCCAACGAAGACCCGCACAACGGCGACCGCGAGCGCCATTGAGTCACCTGCCGCTCCCGCACGTGCGGGAGCGGCAGCCGCCGTGCAGCGCGTGCCGTGCGCTGCTGCGTTTCGGCACGCTTTTTTGTGACGCCGGTCCAAGGCTGTTGCGGCGTCACAGTAGAATTTTCCGATGCCGATCCTTCTTCGCGTGCGTGCCAGAACGCGCCTCGCCCTGCTCTTCTCCGCCGCGGTCTTTGTGCTGATCGGCTTTGGCGTGTTCTCCGGGGCGCAACGCGCGATTTCCGACGCCGCGCGCGTCGCCCACACCCACGAAGTGCTGCGCAACATCGACGAGGTGCAATCCACCTTGCTGATGACCGAATCGGCGGTGCGCGGCTACGAGTTGACCGGCAACCAGGCCTATCTCACCACCTATCACGACAGCGCCGAGCGGGTGCCGCGACATCTGGCGCAACTGCGCAAGCTGGTCGCCGACAACCCCGTGCAGATCGCCAACGTGCAGGTGCTGCAGCAACTGGTGAATACGCGCCTCACGCAGATGCAACGGATGCTCGTCGTGTACCAACGCGACGGCCTGGAAGCGCTGCAGCGGGCGATGGCGCCGAACGTCTACCAGAGTTCCACCGCGGTCCGCGACCAGGTGCAGCAGATGACCGACGCGGAACTGCAGTTGTTGCAGAGCCGCGATCGCTCCAGTCAGCGCAGCGCGGACATGCTGCTGGGCCTGGCGCTGGCCGGCATCCCGTTCGGCCTGGGCAGCGTCGGCGTGGTCTATGCGTTGCTGTTCCGCGAACTGCGCAACCGCGCCAACGCCGAGCAGGCCGCCTCGATCGCCAACGAGAAGATGGAAGCGGGCATCCGCGAACTGGAGCGCACCAGTGCCGACCTCAACGCGCTCAGCCGCTACACCGGCCTGCTGCAGAGCTGCGCGGAGCCGGCCGAGGCGCTGACGGTGACCGCGCGCCTGCTCGCCGCGCTGATGCCCGACACCGGCGGCAGCGTCTACCTGCTGCGCGCCTCGCGCGACCGCGCCGAGCAGATCGTCAGCTGGGGCCAGCCGCCGGTCGGCAGCGAGCCGGCCGTGGCACCGCAGGACTGCTGGGCCTTGCGCCGCGACAAGAGCCACTTCGTGCACGCGCAGGGCCACGACTCGGCCTGTGCGCACCTGCGCGAGGATCCCTACGCCGCCGGCGCCAGCACCGCCTGCATTCCCCTTTCCGCGCAGGGCACGCAGCTGGGCTTCGTGTTCCTGGCCGGGCGCGGCGCTGGCCCGCTGCCGCGCGTCGCCATCGCCGAGGCCGCCGCCGAGCAGCTGTCGCTGGCGCTGAGCAACCTGCGCCTGCGCGAGTCGCTGCGCCTGCAGTCGATCCGCGACCCGCTCACCGGCCTATTCAACCGGCGCTACCTGGAAGAATCGCTCAACCACGAACTGGCCCGCTGCGGGCGCCGGCAGATGCCGCTGTCGCTGCTGATGCTGGACGTGGACCACTTCAAGCAGTTCAACGACCTGCACGGCCATGGCGGCGGCGACAGCCTGCTGGCCGCGGTCGGGCAGATGCTGTCGACGCGGCTGCGCGGCGAAGACATCGCCTGCCGCTACGGCGGCGAAGAGTTCACGGTGATCCTGCCGGAGACCGACACGGAACAGGCGCAGGCCATCGCCGAACAGATCCGCAGCGCCGCCCAGCAACTGAGCGCAAGCGTGGACGGCAAGGCGCTGCCGGCGGTGACCATGTCGCTCGGCGTGGCCAGCTATCCGCGCGACGGCGTGGTCGCCACCACCCTGCTGCGCAAGGCCGACGCGGCGCTGTACCGGGCCAAGCGCTGCGGCCGCAACCAGGTGCAGGCCTACGACCCGTCGCTGGACGGCATGGGCTGAACCGGCGGCCGCGACACGCCCAGCGGCCGTTTTGAAGAAAGCGTCACAAAACCGACGCGATAGAGCGGCGATAGTCGCGCTTCCCCCGACTGGAGACGACAGCCCATGTCCATCTGGAAAGACCAGGGTCCCGCGCGCAAGGATGGCCTGCCGCCCGTTCCCGGCAACGGCGCATTGCCGCCGGAGCCGCGCCCGCCGGGCGACGCCGCCCCCGGCGAACCGCTCGCCGCGGTCGCCGCCGCCGCGCCTGCGGCCCGCGCACCCGCGCCCGCCCCGGCGGCGAAGGAATCGCTGATCGCCGCCGACATCAGCATCGAAGGCAAGATCGAGGGCACCGGCCACATCCGCATCGCCGGCAAGTTCAAGGGCGACGTCAACGTGCAGGGCGATCTCACCATCGAGACCGGCGCCAAGCTCAGTGGCGGCGTGCGCGCCGACAAGGTGGTCATCGCCGGCGAGCTGGAAGGCAACATCGAATCGGCCTCGCGGGTGGAGCTGCTCGCCTCCGGCGCACTGATCGGCGACGTCAAGGCCGGCTCGCTGACCGTGGCCGCCGGCTCGCGCATGCGCGGCCAGGCCGACTTCGGCTGGGACGACGACAAGCACGCCCGCAAGGGCGGCAAGCCCGCGGAGTCCGACGCCGGCGCATGAGCAGCCCGCGTCCCGGCAGTCCGGGGGCGACCCGGACCTGCCCGCACTGCAAGGCCACCATCCTCGAAAGCGCCAGCGTCTGCCCGGCGTGCAAGCACCACCTGCGCTTCGATTCGGCGGTGCTGCAGCAGTCGGCGCCGTCGGCGCTGGTGCCGCTGCGGGTGGAGGGCAGCATCCGCCATCCGGACGACGGCAGCGCCTGGGAATACACCGTGCTGGTCAGCATCCGCAACGGCCGCGGCGAGGAGATCAAGCGCCAACTGGTCGGCGTCGGCGCCATGCTCGACGGCGAGGAGCGCAGCTTCACCCTGTCGGTCGAGGCAACGCCGGTGCGGGGCGGGAAACGCGGGAGGCATTAGCGCCTTTGGCGCTGGGATTGGGGATTGGGGATTGGGGATTGGGGATTGGGGATTCGCGGGAGCCTAGCCCCTCTCCCACCGGGAGAGGGGTTGGGGTGAGGGTACGGCTGCGCGCCGCCTGTGGTGCTGCACTTACTGTGCGGTTGCGCTGGCCGTCGTACCCTCATCCGCCCCTTCGGGGCACCTTCTCCCGGAGGGAGAAGGAGTTGCCGGCCCGTTTCCTTCCAGCGGATGAGGCCGCCATGGGCTGCCATGCCGCGCATCTAAAGCACCGTAGAAGCCTAGCCCCTCTCCCGCCGGGAGAGGGGTTGGGGTGAGGGTACGGCTGCGCAGCGCCTGTGGTCGCTGCACTTGCTGTGCGGTTGCGCTGGCCGTCGTACCCTCATCCGCCCCTTCGGGGCACCTTCTCCCGAGGGGAGAAGGGAGCGCCAGCCAGTCGATTCCGAGTTGGCGAGGGCGCGATGGGCGACATGCCGCACGCCCATGGCATTGCAGACGCTTAGCCCCTCTCCCGTCGGGAGAGGGGTTGGGGTGAGGGTACGGGCGCAGCCACGTACAGTCAGAACGACATGGCGCACGGTCGCCCCCTCATCCGCCCCTTCGGGGCACCTTCTCCCGGAGGGAGAAGGAGTTGCCGGCCCGTTTCCTTCCAGCGGATGAGGGCGCCATGGGCCGCCATGCCGCGCATCTAAAGCACCGTAGAAGCCTAGCCCCTCTCCCGCCGGGAGAGGGGTTGGGGTGAGGGTACGGCTGCGCAGCGCCTGTGATCGCTGCACTTGCTGCCTGGCAACGCTGGCTGCCGCCCCCTCATCCGCCGCTTCCGTGCACCTTCCCCCAAAAAGGGAGCCGTGGTCCCGGAGGGAGAAGGAAGCGCCGGCCGTCCGTGCCCACAGGGCGAGGGCGCGATGTCGCACGCCTACGGCAAGGCGCGCGCCAGCAGTTCCTCGACCGGCACACCCGCCTCCAGCGTGCCGAAGGCCAGGCCGTGCGCGCCGGCAAGGCGGCTGCGTACGAAGCTCGCGGCTGCCGGGCTGGCGCTGCGCAGCAGCACCGCCGCCTGCAGGGCCAGCGTCAGGCGTTCGGCCAACTGGCGCGCGGTGTACTCGTCGGTGGACGCGGCGCCGCTCAATGGCGGGCGCAATGCGTTCACCGCTGCGTCGTAGGCCGGGTCGGTGCCGGCCGCCGTCTCCAGCTCCGCCAGCACCGCAGCCGCGCTGGCGGGTTCGCGCGCCAGCGCGCGCAGCACGTCCAGGCACTGGATGTTACCGCTGCCCTCCCAGATCGAATTCAGCGGTGCCTGCCGGTACAGCCGCGGCAGGATCGACTCCTCGACGTAGCCGGCGCCGCCCAGGCATTCCTGCGCCTCGTTGACGAAGGCCGGCGCGCGCTTGCACAGCCAGTACTTGCCCAGCGCGGTGGCGATGCGCGCGAACGCCGCTTCCGACGCGTCGGTGTCGGCCGCGTCCACCGCGCGCGCCACGCGCAGCGCGAACGCGGTGGCGGCTTCGGATTCGAGCGCCAGATCGGCCAGCACGTTGCGCATCAGCGGCTGCTCGATCAGGCGCTTGCCGAACGCGACGCGATGCCGCGTGTGGTGCAGCGCCTGCGCCAGGGCCATGCGCATCTGCGCGGCGGCGGCGAGCATGCAGTCGAGCCGGGTCAGCATCACCATGCCGATGATGCGCGCCACCCCGCGTCCCTCCTCGCCGACGCGCTGCGCCCAGGCACCGGCGAATTCCACTTCGCTGGACGCATTGGACCAGTCGCCCAGTTTGTCCTTCAGCCGCATCAGCCGCAGCGCGTTGAGGCTGCCGTCGGGCAGGCGCCGCGGCAGCAGGAAGCAGGTCAGGCCACCCGGCGCCTGCGCCAGCACCAGGAAGCCGTCGGACATCGGCGCGGAGAAGAACCACTTGTGTCCGACCAGGCTGTACGCGCCGGCGTCGTCCAACGGCGTGGCGACGGTGGCGTTGCTGCGCACGTCCGAGCCGCCCTGCTTCTCGGTCATGCCCATGCCCAGGGTGATGCCGGCCTTGTCGGCGATCGGCACATCGCGCGGGTCGTAATGCGGCGCGGCGGCCTTGTCGGCCCATTCGCGCAAGGCCGGGTCCTGGCGCAGCACCGCGACTGCGGCGTGGGTCATGGTCAGCGGGCAACTGGTGCCGGCTTCGGCCTGGTGGTGCAGGTAGCTCAGCGCCGCGCGCGCCACGTGTGCGCCCGGCTGCGGGGCATGCCAGGACAGCCCCGCCACGCCATGGCGCTTGGCCGCGTCCAGGAGCTGGTGATAGGCCGGATGGAACTCGACCGTGTCGATGCGGTGGCCGTAGCGGTCGTGCGTGCGCAGCCGCGGACGGTCGCGATTGGCGTCAAAGCCGAGCCGGTACAGCGTGTCGCCGGCGAGCGCACCGTACTGCGCCAGCGCCGCGGCGAAGGCGTCGGCGCCTTCGCGTGCGCTGGCGGCGCGCAGCACCGCGTCGTCGGCCCACAGATCGCGCGGTTCGAACGGCGGCGGCTGGTTGTCGACCGTATGCGTGGCGAACGCCGGCAGGTCCGTGTGCATGCATCTCCCTCCCAGAAGCGCTTGGCGCATTGTGGCCGATCCGTCGCGCCGCCGCGAACGCGCGTGGCGGATTCTCATCTCCTGCACACCGGCTTGGACACAGTGGCGGCCATGCCGAATGCCGCTTCCCAGGACCTGGTGGTGCTGCGCCCGGAAGGGCTGTACTGCCCCGCCGGCGACTTCCATATCGATCCCTGGCGGCCGGTGCCGCGCGCGGTCATCACCCACGGCCACGGCGACCACGCGCGTGCCGGCATGGGCGAATACCACTGCACCGCCGCCGGCTTGCCGATCCTGCGCTGGCGACTGGGCGAGCAGGCCTATCGCGCCTACGACTACGGCACCCGCTTCACGCTGGGCCGCGCGCAGGTCTCGCTGCATCCGGCCGGGCATGTGCTCGGCTCGGCGCAGGTGCGCATCGAGGTGGATGGCGAGGTCTGGGTGGCCTCGGGCGACTACAAGCGCCAGCCCGATCCGACCTGCGCGCCGTTCGAGGTGGTGCGTTGCGATACCTTCATCACCGAGGCCACGTTCGCCCTGCCGGTGTACCGCTGGCCGGACACCAGCGATGTGGCGCGCGAGATCGTCGCCTGGCGCCGCGAGTGCGGCGCGCGCGGCGAGGCCGCCGTGCTGTTCTGCTACGCGCTGGGCAAGGCGCAGCGCGTGCTCGCCGAACTGCAGCCGTGGGACGACCAGCCGGCGCTGCTGCACGGCGCGGTGGCGGCCGGCGTGGCGGTGTACCGCGAGGCTGGCGTGGCGATGCTGGACACGCGCACGGTGTCCGAGCTGGACAAGCGCGCCGACTACGCCGGGCAGTTGGTGCTGGCGCCGCCGTCGGCCGCCGGCAGCCCGTGGCTGCGCCGTTTCCGCCACGCGCAACTCGGCTTCGCCTCGGGCTGGATGCGACTGCGCGGCAACCGCCGCCGCCGCAACTACGACCGCGGCTTCGTCGTGTCCGATCATGCCGACTGGCCCGATCTGCTGCGCACCATCGATGAAACCGGCGCACGCCGGGTGATCGCCACCCACGGCAACACCGACGCGATCATCCGCGCACTCAACGAACGCGGCGTTGCCGCCGAGGCGTTCCGCACCGACTACGGTGGCGAGGAATGAAGCGCTTCGCCGCGCTGTATCGGCAGTTGGACCAGAGCACCGCGACGCTGGACAAGCGCGCCGTGCTGGTCGCGTATTTCGAGCAGGCGCCGCCGGCCGATGCGGCCTGGGCGATCTGGCTGCTCAGCGGCGGCAAGCTGCGGCGCATCGCCAACACCCGCGAACTGCGCGAGTGGATCGCGCAGGAAAGCGGCCTGCCCGGCTGGCTGGTGGACGACAGCTACGACCACGTCGGCGATCTCGCCGAGACCCTGACCCTGCTGCTCGACGATCCGGCGGAAACGCCGGACCCGGCGCCACTGCGCGACTGGATCGAAGACCGCCTGCTGCCGGTGGCCGCGCAGGACGACGCCGCGCGCCGCGCCGCGGTCGTGGCCGGCTGGCGCAGCCTGGCCTTCGACGAACGCCTGCTGTTCAACAAGCTCCTCACCGGCGCGCTGCGCGTGGGCGTGTCGCAGCGGCTGGTGCAGCAGGCGCTGGCGGCGATGTCCGGGATCGACATCGCGCGCATCGCCCAGCGCATGCTAGGCGCCTGGTCGCCGACGCCGCAGGCGCTGGAGCAGTTGCTGTCGGACGAGGTGCTGCCCAGCGACCGCCAGCAGCCCTACCCGTTCTTCCTGGCCTCACCGCTGGAAGCCGAGGCCGCCACGCTCGGCGCGCTCGACGACTGGCTGCTGGAATGGAAATGGGACGGCATCCGCCTGCAACTGATCCGCCGCGACGGCGAGGTGGCGCTGTGGTCGCGCGGCGAGGAACGTCTGGACGGGCGCTTCCCGGAGATCGAAGCGGCCGCGGCGACGCTGCCGCGCGATGCGGTGATCGATGGCGAACTGCTGGTCTGGCGCGACGGCGACACCGCGCCGCTGCCGTTCACCGCGCTGCAGACCCGCATCCAGCGTCGCAAGCCCGGTGCCAAGACCCTGGCCGACACGCCGGCACGCGTGCTCGCCTACGATCTATTGGAACTGGATGGCCAGGATCTGCGCGAGCAGCCGCTGCAGCAGCGCCGCGCGCAGTTGCAGGCATTGCTCGAAGCGCACGCCGATCCGCGCCTGACCTTGTCGCCGCAGGTGCAGGCCGCAACCTGGGAGCAGGCAGCGACGCTGCGCGAGGATTCACGCACGCGCGGCGTGGAAGGACTGATGCTCAAGCGTGCGACGTCGCCCTACCAGTCCGGCCGCCGCCGTGGCGACTGGTGGAAATGGAAGGTGGCGCCGCTGACCATCGACGCGGTGCTGCTGTATGCGCAGGCCGGGCATGGCCGCCGCAGCACGCTGTACACCGACTACACCTTCGGCCTGTGGGACGGCGAGCAACTGGTGCCGGTGGCCAAGGCGTACTCCGGGCTGGACGACAGCGAGATCCTGGCGCTGGACCGCTGGATCCGCGCGCATACCACCGAGCGCTTCGGCCCGGTGCGCGCGGTGACGCCGTATCAAGTGTTCGAGCTTGGCTTCGAGGCGGTGAATCGCAGCAGCCGGCACAAGTCCGGGATCGCCGTGCGCTTCCCGCGCATCCTGCGCTGGCGCCACGACAAGCCGTTCGCCGAGGCCGACCGCTTGACCACGCTGCAGGCGCTGGCGCGATGAGCGCAGCGGCGGCGCGCCGGCGCCCGGCCGATGTGCCGCTGTACGCCTGGTTCGCGCAGCAGGGCTGGCAACCGTTGCCGTTCCAGCGCGCGCTATGGCGGCATTACCTGGACGGCGGCTCCGGGCTGCTGCACACGCCCACCGGCAGCGGCAAGACCCTGGCCGCGTTCGGCGGCCCCTTGCTGGAGGGCCTGCGCGCGCAGGCCGCGGCAGCCACCAGGAAGCCCGCACGCGGCGGCAGTAACGCCAGCGCCGCGGCCAAGGCCGCCAAAACCGCCACGTCCCCGCGCGCGCGCCGGCAGGCGCAGCGCGATCTGAAAGTGCTATGGATCACCCCCTTGCGCGCGCTCGCCGCCGACACCGTGCGCGCGCTGCGCGAACCGGCGCAGGCGCTGGGCCTGGACTGGCAGGTCGGCCTGCGCACCGGCGATGCCAGCGCGCGCGACAAGCGCCTGGCGCGCAGCGGCAAGCTCGACGTGCTGGTGACCACGCCCGAATCGCTGGCGCTGCTGCTGTCCTATCCCGACACCGCACCGCAACTGGCGACGCTGCGCTGCGTGATCGTCGACGAGTGGCACGAACTGCTCGGCAACAAGCGCGGCGTGCTGCTGCAACTGTGCCTGGCGCGACTGCGCGGCTGGGCGCCGGCGCTACGCACCTGGGGCCTGTCGGCCACACTCGGCAACCTGGACGAGGCGCGCGACGTGCTGCTGCCGCACTTGCCGCAGGCGCCGATCGTAGCCGGAGTCAAGCCGCGCACGCTGACCCTGGAGACGCTGGCGCCGGCGGTCGGCGAGCGCTTCCCCTGGGCCGGTCACCTGGGTCTGGCGCAGTTGCCGCGGGTACTGGAAAAACTCTTCGCGGTGCGCACCAGCCTGCTGTTCACCAACACCCGCGCGCAGGCCGAGCTGTGGCACCAGGCGCTGACCTCGGTGTGGCCGGAAGAGGCGCACACGCTGGCCCTGCACCACGGCTCGCTGGACCCGGCGCTGCGCAGCGCCGCCGAACAAGGCCTGCGCGATGGCAGCCTGCGCTGCGTAGTGGCGACCTCGAGCCTGGACCTGGGCGTGGACTTCCCGGCCGTCGATCAGGTGCTGCAAGTCGGCAGCCCCAAGGGCGTGGCGCGGCTGCTGCAGCGCGCCGGCCGCGCCAAGCACCGCCCCGGGGAGGCCGGCCACGTGCTGTGCGTGCCCTCGCACGCGCTGGAACTGGTCGAGTACGCCGCCGCGCGCCGCGCCATCGCCCACAGCCGCATCGAATCGCGGCCGTCGCCGCGGCTGTCGCTGGACGTGCTGGCGCAGCACTGCATCACCTGTGCGCTGGGCGGCGGCTTCGAGGCCGACGCGCTGTACGCCGAAGTGCGCGGCACCGCCGCCTTCGCCGCGCTGGATGCACCGACCTGGCAGGCGGTACTGGAGTTCGTCGTGCAGGGCGGACGCGCGCTGGCGCAGTACCCCGACTACCGCAAGGTGGTGCTGGACGCGGACGGCCTGTACCGCGTGCACGACCGCCGCATCGCCCTGCGCCACCGCCTGTCGATCGGCACCATCACCAGCGACGGCAGCGTCGCGGTGCGCTTCCTGCGCGGCGGCCGCCTCGGCGCGGTGGAGGAGCAGTTCGTCGGCCGCCTGCGCCGCGGCGACCGCTTCCAGTTCGCCGGGCGCCTGCTGGAACTGGTGCGGCTGGAGGACATGACCGCCTACGTGCGCCTGGCCAAGGGCGGCGACGGCAGCGTGCCGAAATGGATGGGCGGGCGCATGCCGCTGTCCTCGGAACTGGGCCGCGAGGTGGAGGCGGTGTTCGCCGATCCGCGCGGCGAGGCCGAACTGCGTGCGCTTGCGCCGCTGCTCGGCTTGCAGCGCGCACTGTCGGATCTGCCGGCGCCGCAGCGGCTGCTGGCCGAGCGCGTGCGCGCCCGCGACGGCCAGCACCTGTTCGTGTACCCGTTCGCCGGACGCCAGGTGCACGAAGGCCTGGCCGCGCTGCTGGCGCTGCGCTGGGGCCGGCGGCAGCGCAATACCTTCAGCTTCGCCGCCAACGACTATGGCTTCGTGCTGTCGCCGGCGGAGGACGCGCCGATCGACGCGGCGCTATTGCGTGAATTGCTGAGTCCGGCGCAGTTGTTCGAGGATCTGCGCGAGAGCCTCAACCTGGGCGAACTGGCGCGACGCCAGTTCCGCGAAATCGCCCGCGTCGCCGGCTTGTTGCCGCCCAGCCTACCCGGCCGCCTGCCGCGCAGCCTGCGCCAGCTGCAAGCCTCCAGCGGCCTGCTGTACGACGTGCTGAGCCGCTTCGATCCCGAGCATCTGCTGCTCGCGCAGGCCGAGCGCGAGGTGCTGCAGGGCCAGATGGAACTGACCCGGCTGGCCGCCACCCTGGACGATTGCGCCGCGCGCGAGCTGGCGCTGCACAGCCCACGCAGCCTCACGCCATTGGCGTTCCCGCTGTGGGCCGAGAGCATCCGCGGCCAGCTCAGCACCGAGGACTGGAAGGCGCGGGTGATGCGTGCGGCGGCGCAACTGGAGCAGCGCCATGCGCGCTGAACTGGACTGGCTGCTGGCCGGCGAACCGATGCGCCTGCTCGGCGACCGCGGCCTGTACTGGCCGGCACGGCGGCGCCTGCTGATCGCCGATCTGCACCTGGGCAAAGCCGACGTCTTCCGCCGCGCCGGCATCGGCCTGCCCAGCGGCGGCACCGCGCTCGACCTGGCGCGGCTTTCGGCCTTGCTGCAGGCGCAGGACGCGGCCGAACTGTGGATCCTCGGCGACGTGCTGCACGGCGCCGCGCCCGATGCCGACTGGCAACGCCAATGGCATGCGTGGCGCGCGCAGCATCCGCAGTTGCGGGTGGCGGCGATCGCCGGCAATCACGACCGCGCCCTGGCCGGCGCTGGGCTGGACATTGCCCTGCTCGGCACCGAGGTGGAGGACGGCCCGTTCGTGCTACGCCACGATCCGGCCACGGATACGCAGCGCCACGTGCTGTGCGGTCACCTGCATCCGCTGGTCAAGCTGCCCGGCCTGCGGCCGCGCTGGCCGGCGTTCTGGCTGCGCGACGGCATGACGGTGCTGCCGGCGTTCTCGCACTTCACTGCCGGTGTCGCCCCGGTGCTGGCGCCGGGCGAGCGCCTGGTCGCCTGCATCGAAGGCGCGGCGCTGGTGTTGCCTGTGGCGACGTAGGTCGGGTGCGGCTTCGCCTGGCCGATCGGCGATAGACACCTTGAGGACGTATCACTTGTGGGAGGGACTTTAGTCCCGACGCTTCCGCCATCACGGCGTCGGGGCTGAAGCCCCTCCCACAGTGCAATCGCAATGCGTCGTGCGAGTGCGTGGCCACGCTGCCGCGGGAAGCTTCGGTATCGCGCCGCGCAATCCATGAGCGCAGCCGAAACAGCAGGTGCACTGCCTTTTGTGGGAGGGACTTCAGTCCCGACGCGACCAGTTGACCGGCGTCGTGGCCCACCACACTGCGATAGCGCGTCGCTGCATGCGAGGGATGCCTTCGGCTGGATCGCCGCTGCCGTCTCCGCTACGAAGGCGCAGCGTCGGTCTGCACCGACGCGGTCCGTGCTGCCAGCTCCTGCAGCGTTTCCAGAAACTCCGGCGCCAGCGGCAGCTTGCCGAACCAGCCGTGCTGGGTGCCGCTGAGCACGCGCAGCATGTGCCCGCGGCCGCCAGGCATGCGGCCGGCCGGGCGCATGCCGACGTCGCGCAGCCGCGCCACCAGGTCGCGCTCGGACTGGAACAGCGGGGTCAGCCAGCGGCTCCAGAACTGGTACACCGCCACGTGCGCCTGGCGCTGCGCCTGGTAGCGCGCCAGCGCCGTGTCGATGTCCGCGGCGGTGCGCAGGCTCTCGCTCAGCGCCCAGGCATCCATCAGCGCCATGTTGACGCCCTGCCCCAACTGCGGGCTCATCGCGTGCGCCGCATCGCCGGCCAGGACCAGGCGGCCGCGGTACCAGTGCCGCTGCACCGCGTCGCGGTAGCTGGCCCGCGCCAGTTGCGCGGGTGCGTCGATCTGCGCCAGGCGATCGCGCGCCTGCGGCCACAGCTGCGCGATCTCCTCCAGCCACGGCTGCACGCCGCGCGCCTGCCAGGCATCGAACTCGGCGGTCGGCAGGCTCCAGAAGAAACTCACCCGCGGCTCGGCATCGCCGGGGCGGGTGCCCACCGGCAGCAGGCCGATCATCTTGCGCGCGGCCACGTAGCGCTGGCGCAGCTCGTCGGCGAAGGCCCAGTCGCCGCGCGGCAGCAGGCACCACAGCGCGCCCCACGGATACATCCGGTCCAGCCGCGTCGCCTGCACCTGCGCGCGCAGCGCCGAGGCCGAGCCGTCGCAGGCGATCACCAGGTCGAACGGCCCGTGCCAGCGGCCGTGCTGGTCCTGCACCCGGCGCAGCGTGTCGTCGATGGCGACGATGCGCGTATCGCGCTGCAGCGTGGCGTAGCCGTCCCAGGCCTGCGCCAGCAGGGCGAAAAGGGCCCCGCGCTGCAGGCCCAGCCCGAACAGGCGCGCGTCCAGGTCGCGGTAGCGCATGTCCATCACCGCGCGTCCGCACGGGGTCTCGCCGTACAGGCGGTGCACTGGCGCGCCGTAGGCCAGGGCCTGCTCCAGCAGGCCGATCCGCCACAGCACCTGCAGGCCGGTCGGCTGCAGCAGGAAGCCGGCACCGACCGGCCCGGGCTGCGCCGCACGCTCGAACACCTGCACGCGGTGCCCGTCGCGCGCCAGCAGCAGCGCCAGCGTCTGGCCCGCCGTGCCGTAACCGACGATCCCGATCTGCAGTCCTTGCTTCATTGCGTCCACCGCCTGCCGACGCCGACACCACGGCGTCTCCCATAAAAAACCCCGCCGAAGCGGGGTTCAAGGCACAACCGAGTCAACGCGAGCGCTTACTCGACCGGCGTGATATTCGAGGCCTGCGCGCCCTTCGGACCCTGGGTCACGTCGTAGCTGACACGCTGTCCTTCCTGCAGGCTGCGGAAGCCCTTGGAGTTGATCGCGGAGAAGTGCGCGAACACATCGGCGCTACCGTCTTCCGGAGAAATAAAACCAAATCCCTTGGCGTCGTTGAACCACTTGACGGTACCGTTCGGCATGGTGATGCGAGACCTTTTGCAGTGAATGGGTGGTGGTTGTGCGGCAGCCGCACCGGCGGAGTATGCAAAGCTTGCGCAGCGAAGACAATCACCCGCGCGCCAGTTCCCCCACCAGCTCCGGCAGCCCGACCGAGGCCGCCTCGACATTGGCCAGCACCTCGGCCAGGGTGATCTCCTCGGCGTCGCCGCAGCCGGCCGCCCAGTTGGCCACGATCGCCAGGCAGGCGTAGTCCAGGCCCAGCTCGCGCGCCAGCCCGGCTTCGGGCATGCCGGTCATGCCGACCAGGTCGCAACCGTCGCGGCGCAGCCGCGCGATCTCGGCGATGGTTTCCAGGCGCGGCCCCTGCGTGGCGGCATAGCAGCCACCGTCGACCAGGGCAGTGCCGGTGACGCGCGCGGCGGCCAGGATCTTGCTGCGCAGCAGCGGCGAATACGGATGGCCGAAATCCACGTGCAGCACCTCGCTGCCCGGCTCTTCGCACAGGGTGGAGATGCGCCCCCAGGTGTAGTCGATGAGCTGGTCCGGACAGGCCAACACGCGCGGGCCGAAGCGCTCGGTGATGCCGCCGACGGTGTTGAGCGCCAGCACCCGGGTGGCGCCGATCTGTTGCAACGCAGCAAGGTTGGCGCGGTAGTTGATCTTGTGCGGCGGCAGCGAATGGCCTTCGCCATGGCGGGCCAGGAAGGCGACGCGGTGGCCGAGCAGCGTGCCGACCCGCACCGGGCCGGAGGGCGCGCCGTAGCGCGTTTCGACCTCGTGGGTCTGCACGTCGTCGAGCTGCGCGAGCTTGTAGACGCCGGTGCCGCCGATGACGGCCAATGCGATGTTGTCCATGCGGATCCTCGAACGAAAGGGACGCGTGCGCCGGCGGTGTGCGCCGGCAATGGGCAGCGGAGCGGCGAGACTGGCTCGCTTACCCGCTTACTCCTTCATCGCGTAGATCGCCGGCAGGTTGCGCAGGGCCTCGTTGACGTCCATGCCGAAGCCGAACACGTAGCGGTCCGGCACCTCGACGCCGATGTAGTCGGCGCTCACCCCGGGCACGCAGCGGTCGTGGCGCTTGACCGTCAGCGCGGCGATGCGCACGTCGGTGGCGCCCTGCTCCAGGCACCACTCGCGCACCGCCTTCAGGGTCAGGCCTTCGTCGAGGATGTCGTCGAGCAGCAGCACGCGGCGGCCGTACAGCGCGGTGGCCGGGCGGTGCTTCCACACCAGCTCGCCGCCGACGGTCTCACCGCGGTAGCGGGTGGCGTGCAGGTAGTCCAGCTGCAGGTCCTGGCCGCGGCTGCCCAGTTCCAGCGCCAGCTGGCCGGCGAACGGCAGCGCGCCGTGCATGATGGTCAGGTAGACCGGGATTTCGCCGCGGTAGTCGGCGGCGATGGCGTCGGCCATGTGGGCGATGGCCTGGTCGATGCGGGTGCGATCGACCAGCAGGTCGGCCTGGGCCAGGGCCTGGGCGATGGTGAGAGTGGACATCAGGCGGTTTTTCCGAAGGTGGAGAGCAGATGGGATTGGGTGTGGCCGTAGCGGGCGTCGGCCAGCAGGCCGTCCCAGCCGAGGCCGCCACGGCCGATCAGGCCGAGCAGCGCGGCGGTGTTGAGCGGGCGGTCGCGCACGGCCTGCAGCGATTCGTCGACCAGTTCCGGATGGCAGACCAGGACCACGTCGCAGCCGGCGTCCAGGTGCGCGGTGACCCGCGCGGCGACACCGCCGGCGGCGAACGAGGCGGCCATGCCGATGTCGTCGGAGAACACCACGCCGCGGAAGCCCAGGTCCTGGCGCAGGATCTGCTGGATCCAGCGCGGCGAGTAGCCGGCCGGCTCCGGCGCCACCTGCGGATAGACCACGTGCGCCATCATCACCGCATCGGCACCGGCGGCGATGCCGGCGGCGAACGGCACCAGGTCTTCCTGGCGCAGGGTCTGCAACGGACGCGGGTCCTCGGCGTTGTCGACGTGGGTGTCCTCGAGCACGGTACCGTGGCCGGGGAAATGCTTGAGGGTGGCGCCCATGCCGACGCTGTGCATGCCGCGCACATAGGCCGCGGCGAAGGCGGCGACCACCTGCGGGTCGTCGCTGAAGGCGCGGTCACCGATGGCGCGGTTGCCGCGGGCCAGGTCCAGCACCGGGGCGAAGCTCAGGTCGACGCCGCTAGCGCGGATCTCGCTGGCCATCAGCCAGGCATGCTGTTCGGCCAGTTCCAGCGCAGCGGCCGAATCGCGCGCGTACAGCGCGCCGAAGCCCTGCAGCGGCGGCAGCGCGCTGTAGCCCTCGCGGAAGCGCTGCACGCGGCCGCCCTCCTGATCCACGCAGATCAGCAGCGGTCGCGGCGTCGCGGCGCGGATCGCCGCGCTCAGTTCGGTCACCTGCGCGCGCGAGGCGAAATTGCGTTTGAACAGGACCACGCCGGCCACCGCATCGTGCTGCAGCCAGTCGCGCTCCTGCGCGGTGAGTTCGGTACCGGCAACGCCGATCGCGAGCATGCGGGGGATTCCTCCTGCCGGCGCGGTTCAGGCGCCTGTGGGCCGGCATTGTCGCAGATGCCGGCGCTGGCGGCAGGCCGCGCCCCTGCCAGCTGACACGTCTCGGTAATGAACGCACTGAAGATCGGCACGCGTAGCGCTGCGCCGTGCAATCCGGGCCGGGCCGCGCGGCAGTTCGCCCGGTCCCCGAGCCCAGGCGGCCTTGCGGCCATGGCTGGCGTGGCCCGTGCGGGTGCAGAATGCGGGAGAGGCCCTGGCGGGCCGGCATCGGTGCCGGCGGGACGCCCGCGCAACACCGCGGGCCGCCCCTTCGCCACTGATACTTCGCTGTCTAGCGCGCCGCACGCGGCGAGTGGGTCCCGCTGTGCCGCATACGCGCGCCTAGACCGCGCATCCGTCCGGGCCGCAGTCCTGGCCCGCCTGGGCGTCGGCGAGCAGACCGCGCACGGTCGCCGCGATCACCTCCGGCGGCTGCGCGCCCTGCAGCGCCTGGCGTCCATCGATGACGTAGGTGGGCACCGCACGGATGCCCATGGCCTGCGCCTGCTGCAGTTCCGCCTCGATCTCGTCCAGCCCTTCGTCACCCTGCAGCAGCGCCTGCACCCGTGCCGCCGGCAATCCGCCCGCAGCGCCGGCATCGCACAGCGTCTGCGGGTCGGCCAGATTACGGCCCTCGGCGAAGTGCGCATGGAACAGCGCTTCGGCCACCGCGTCGACATTGCCCTCGCGCGCGGCCAGCCACAGCAGCCGGTGCGCCGGCAGCGTGGTCACCCGCACCTGGCCGCGGCCGAAGTCGAACGGCAGGCCTTCGGCACGCGCGGTGGCCTGGGTCTGCGCCAGGATCTGCTCGGTGCGCGCCGCCCCACCGAACTTGGCCGCATAGGCTTCGCGCAACGGCACCGGCTCGGTGCCGGCGTCCGGATCCAGCTGATACGGATGCCAGTGGATCTCCAGCGCCGGCGCATCCGCGCCGAGCGATGCAAGACCTTGCTGCAACCGGCGCTTGCCGATCCAGCACCAGGGGCAGACCACGTCGGACCAGATATCGATGCGCATGAGCGGGGATTAGGGATTAGGGATTAGGGATTCGCAAAAGCATAAGCCCGATTGCTGCGAGAAGCGGGGATTCGGGACTGGGGAGTGGGGATTCGCAAAAGCGGGCCGCGTGCGGCGTTTGGCTTTACGCTTTTGCCAATCCCTAGCGCTCCACAACGGCCGCAGGCCGGTCATCCCCACTCCCCAATCCCTGCCACTCGCAGAATGGACAGCTTGCCAGCGCCACGTTGTAGTACCGCGGGTCGTCGGTGACTTCGGCGCCGAGCCAGTCCGGCTTGGCGAACGCTTCGTCGGCGCTGTCCAGTTCGATCTCGGCGACGACCAGCCCGGCGTTGTCGCCGAGGAACTCGTCCACTTCCCACAGATGGCCCTGGTGCTGCACGAGATGCCGGCGCTTGTCGATCAGTCCGCCCACGCACAGCGCCAGCAGCGCGCGCGCATCGTCCAGCGGAATCGGATACTCGAACTCCTGGCGGGTGTGCCCGAGCTCGCGCGACTTGAGGTTGAGGAACGCCGCCTCGCCCTGCACCCGCACCCGCACCGACGCCTTCTGCGCCCCGCTGGCCAGCGCCGCCTGGTCGTTGAGATAGCCCTGCGCCATCGGAATCACGGCATGCGCCGCCGCGCGCCAGCCGTCGCCGGTCACCAGGAATTTGCGTTCGATTTCGATGGCCATGGGAATCGGGAATTCGGAATGGGGAAAGGAGAATGGAAAAAGCTTAAACCGCGCGCGCAGCCGCCGTAACGAATCCCTAATCCCGTTTCCCCATTCCCAGCTTCTCAAACACCGCAATGCTCTCCACATGCGCGGTATGCGGGAACATGTCCATCGCACCGGCGGCCTTGAGCACGAAGCCTTGATCGTTGACCAGATAGCCGGCGTCGCGCGCCAGCGAGCCGGGATGGCAACTGACGTAGACGATGCGCTGGAACTGTTTCAGCGGCAGTTGCTGCAGCACCTCCAGCGCGCCGGAGCGCGGCGGGTCGAGCAGCAGCTTGTCGAAGCCCTGGCGCATCCACGGCGCCTGGCGCTGGTCCTGGGTCAGGTCCGCGGCGAAGAACTGGGCGTTGTTCAGGCCGTTGCGCTGTGCATTCTCCCGCGCACGCGCCACCAGCCCGGCGTCGCCTTCCACGCCGACCACCTCGCGCACGGTGCGCGCCAGCGGCAGGGTGAAGTTGCCCAAGCCACAGAACAGGTCCAGCACCCGGTCGCCGGGTTGCGCGTCGAGCAGCGCCAGCGCGTGCGCGATCATCTTCTCGTTGAGCGCGGCATTGACCTGGATGAAGTCCAGCGGCCGGAACGCCAGCTCCACGTCCCACTGCGGCAGCCGGAACGACAGCGGCACCTCCTGCGGATACAGCGGATGCACGCTGTCCACGCCGCCGGGCTGCAGGAAGATGGCGAAGTCGTGTTCCTGGGCGAAGGCGATCAGCGCGGCCTGGTCGCGCGCGCTCAGCGGCTGCATGTGACGAAAGGTCAGCGCCACCGCCGCGTCGCCGGCGATGAACTCGATCTGCGGGATGTCGCGCTTGCCGTCCAGACTTTCGACCAGGTCGGCCAGCGCGGTCACCTTGAAGCCGATCTGCGGGATCACCGTGTGGCACACCGAAAGGTCGGCGACGAAGCGCGGGTCCTGCTCGCGGAAGCCGACCAGGGTCTTGTCCTTCTTTTCCACCCGCCGCACCGAGAAGCGGCCCTTGCGCCGGTAGCCCCAGGGCGCGCCGGTCAGCGCCGGCAGCACCGCCTGCGGGGTCACGTGGCCGATGCGCTCCAGGTTCTCGGTCAGCACCCGCTGCTTGGCGACGATCTGCTGGTCCTCGGCCAGGTGCTGCAGCACGCAGCCGGCGCAGACCCCGAAATGCGGACAGCGCGGCGTCACCCGCTGCGGCGAGGCCTGCAGCACCTGCACGGTGCGCGCCTCGTCGAAGTGGCGGTTGCGTGCGGTGGGTTCGGCGAGGACGGTCTCGCCGGGCAACGCGCCGGCGACGAAGGCGACCTTGTCGCCCTCGCGGCGGGCGACGCCGCGGCCGTCGTGGCTGAGGTCGGCGATGTCGGTCTGGAAGGGCGTGCGGTCGAGACGGTTTCTGGATCGGGCCACGTGGCAACAGGCTGCGGGCGGAAAAGGGCCGCCATTGTCGCAGATGGACCGGGCCGGGACCGGCTTGCGATTGCCGCGCCGGCGAGGCAAAGTGGCGCGACGCACGCGCGCCGCCGCGCGGGATGCGAACACGCCGCATGGAGGCATAGCATGGCATCGATCCAGGACCCGGTAACGCGACTGCTGCTCGTCGAAGACGACCCGATCAGCCGCGCCTTCTTCGACGCGACACTGCAGTCGCTGCCGGCCCAGGTGGACCTGGCCGACTCGGTCGCCAGCGCCCTCGCCCGCGCGCAGACGCAGGCGCACGACCTCTGGCTGATCGACGCCAACCTGCCCGACGGCAGCGGCAGCGAGCTGCTGCACCAGTTGCAGCAGCAATGCCCCGGCACCCTCGGCCTGGCGCATACCGCCGACGCCAGCGCCACGGTCCGCGCGCAGTTGCTCGACGCCGGCTTCGCCGACGTGCTGCTCAAGCCGCTCAGCACCGAACGGCTGCTGCAATCGGTACGCCGGCTGCTCGCCCGCGGCCGCCTCGGCGGCACGCCCGGGAGCGCCGAGCCGACCCTGGACTGGGACGAGACCACCGCGCTGGCCGCACTCAACGGCGAGCGCGCGCATCTGATCGCCCTGCGCGAGCTGTTCCTGGCCGAACTGCCGGTCACCCGCGACGCGGTCGCCTCGGCCCTGCAGCTCAGCGACGAGCAGGCCGTGCGCACCCACCTGCACCGGTTGCAGGCCAGCTGCGGCTTCGTCGGCGCCGCCCGCCTGGCGCGTGCCGTGCGCCAGCTGCACGGCGACCCGGCTTCCTCGCAGGCACGCCACCAGTTCAGCGAGGCGGTGGCGGCGTTGTTGCACTGAACGCTGGGATTGGGGATTGGGGATTGGGGATGACGCCCGGTCTTCTGTGGCAATGGGTGTGGGAACGCTTCAGCCGCGACCCGCGCGCACCCGGATATGCCAAAGGCGGCCCCACCGCAGCCCCCTCGACCCATCTGGCCTCCCGTCCCAGAGCAGGGATTGGGGAGTAGGGATGGATTCCCGTCTTCTGCACGAGTCGGCGTAGAGCGGCTTGAGGCGCGACCCGCGCACGCTCCCAGACGTGGCCATGGCGGCCTTTCAGCCGGCCGCCCTCGCATCCCCCATTGATCCCGCGGTACGACGACGGCGACGGCGGCACAATGGCGCTGGCGATGTCGCCACCGAGGTCATTCCTACGGGGCAAGCTGCATTCGGTCGAGGTGTGACGAACGCGGCCCACGTGCCGACTCGCGCCGCCGACCCTCCCCGATCACGACTCCGCTGAGGACGGCGACCGCGGCGCTTCCGGCGTGGACGCCGACGTCGAATCGCGTTGCGCATCCAGCTCGGCGCCCGGCTCCGGCGTCGCGGGCGCTGCCGACTCCGACTCCGACGCCGCGGCGGCGGCGCTGCGCTGGCGCGCCAGGTCCTCGACCATTTCCCAGGACTTCAGGCCGCGGCCGCCGAGGTGGTGCAGCAGCACCACGCGCATGCCGCGGCGCAGGCCAGGCAGATCCTCGGCGACCGGTTCGGTGTCGTCGGCCAGGGCCAACAAGGCGCGGCCGGTGGCCATGCCGCTGCGTTGGTCGTGGCCGCGGTCGCTCAACAGCCGCCGCGGCCCGTGTTCGGCGTCCAGCACGTAGCGCGCGGCCGGGTCGATCGGGTCGCCGTCGCCGTCGTGGCGCAGGTCGAAGCCCACGCCCAGCGCCTCCAGCAGATCGCGTTCGAAGCAGCGCAGCGACCAGGCCAGCGGCGCCTCGGCGGCCAGCCGCGCGCGCACCCGCGCGTAGGCCAGGTACAGGTCCGGTGCCGGATCGTCGCGCGGCGCCAGGCGCAGGGTCAGTTCGTTGATATAGAACCCGGCCAGCATCGCCTCGCCGCTGAGCCGCGGCGCCGTGTCCACGGCCTCGGCCGCGCGCAACTGCGCCAGCTCGCCGCGCCGCTGCGCACTGAAGTGGATCGACTGCAGCGGCTGCAGCGCCGCGCGCAGGGCCTGCTTCTTCGGCCCCTGCACGCCGCGCGCCAGCACGCCGAGCCGGCCGTGGTGCACGCTCAGCACCTCCACCAGCAGGCTGGTCTCGCGCCAGGGCCGCGCATGCAGGACGAAACCGGGTTCGTGCTCGATCAAGGCGGGGATTCGGGAGTGGGGATTCGGGATTCGCAGGAGCGGCGGTCAGGGGGCGGAACGGGTGCGCGAGAAACGGGAAACGGGAAACGGGAAACGACTCTGTATCGAATTGAATCGGTGTCGAGCAAGGCTGGGCCTTTTGTAGGTGCGCCTCTTGTCCCCTCTTGTAGGATTAGCCGCGACAGCGGTTACCGGTGACGCCCGTCGCGGCTAAAGCCGCTCCTACAAAAAACGCCATCCTTGCCTTGATATAGCAGAGCTTCCGAATCCCGGGTTCCAACAGCCGAAGGCTGTCATCCCGGCTTCCAACAGCCGCAGGCTGTTCATCCCGAATCCCCAATCCCGGCTTCCCGGCTTCACTCCCCGTAGCCGAACGCCTTCAGCGCGGCCTCGTCGTCGGACCAGCCCTCGCGCACGCGCACCCAGGTCTCAAGGAACACCTTGGCGCCGAACAGGCGCTCCATCTGCTGGCGGGCCTTGGCGCCGATGTCCTTGAGGCGGGTGCCGCCCTTGCCGATCACGATCGCCTTCTGGCCTTCGCGCTCGACCCAGATCACCGCGCCGATGCGCAGCAGTGCGCCATCCTCGGCAAAGCGCTCGATCTCCACGGTGGTCGCGTACGGCAGTTCCTCGCCGAGCTGGCGCATCAACTGCTCGCGCACCAGTTCGCCGGCCAGGAAGCGCTGGCTGCGGTCGGTGATCTCGTCCTCGCCGAACATCGGCGGCGCTTCCGGCACCAGCGCCAGCAGATCGCGCACCAGCGCTTCCAGGCCCTTGCGCTTGAGCGCGGAGATCGGATGCACCGCGGCGAAGCTGCGGCCCTCGCTGACCTGCTGCAGGAACGGCAGCAGCGCGGTCTTGTCCTTGAGCCGGTCGACCTTGTTGACCACCAGCACCACCGGGATGCCAGCGTCGCTGAGCACGTTGAACGCCAGCGTGTCCTCGTCGTCCCAGCGCCCGGCCTCGATCACCAGCAGGCCGGCGTCCACGCCTTCCAGCGAGCCGCGCGCGGCGCGGTTCATCACCCGGTTCATCGCGCGCTTCTGCTCGCGGTGCAGGCCGGGGGTGTCGACCAGCAGCAACTGACCGGCCGGGAAGCTGGCAATGCCGAGCAGCCGGTGCCGGGTGGTCTGCGGCCGGTTGGAGACGATGCTGACCTTGGCGCCCACCAGGGCGTTGGTCAGGGTGGACTTGCCCACGTTGGGGCGGCCGATCACGGCCACGCTGCCGCTGCGGTAAGGGGGGGGGGCTTGTTCGTTCACTTGCTCGAATCCAGTTGCTCGATGGCGGCGGCGGCGGCCTGCTGCTCGGCCAGGCGCCGCGAGGTGCCCTCGCCCTCGGTGACCAGGGCGGGCTCGGCGAGTACGCAGCGTACCCGGAATACTTTGGCGTGGTCGTCGCCGGTCTCGCTGATCAGTTCATAGGCCGGCAGGCTCCGCTGCCGGGCCTGCAGCCATTCCTGCAGGCGGGTCTTGGCGTCCTTCTCCACCTTGCCGACCGGCAGCGCCGCCAGCGCGGCCTCGAACCAGGGCAGGATCGTGGCGCGACAGGCCTCGAAGCCGGCGTCCAGGTAGATCGCCGCGACCACGGCCTCCACCGCATCGGCCAGGATCGAGTCGCGGCGATGGCCGCCGGACTTCATCTCGCCCGGCCCCAGGGTCAGGCGTTCGCCCAGCTCCAGTTGCCGACCGATCGCGGCCAGCGAGGCCTCGCGCACCAGTTCGGCACGGGCGCGGGTCAGCGCGCCTTCGTCGGCCTTGGGCCAGCGCTGGTACAGCGCCTCGGCGATCAGCAGGTTGACGATGCCGTCGCCGAGGAATTCCAGGCGTTCGTTGTGCGGCGCACCGGCGCTGCGATGGGTCAGCGCCTGCGCCAGCAGCTGCGGTTCGGCGAAGCGGTGACCGATGCGGTCGCCGCGCAGGATGGTCTTACTGGCCACCACGCGTCGTCAGGTCCTGGGTGGCGTCGAACTTGCCGACCACGTCCAGATTGGCGATCAGCGGGCGGCGCACTTCGTAGGCCACGTGCATCTTCACGCCGGTATCGGTGCGCTCGAAGGTGACGTCACTCGGCTTGACGTTGTCCGAATTGTTGATGTCCAGGCGCCGGAACAGCGAGGCCTTGACCTGCGACGGGTCAATCTCGGCGCTTCCGGTTTCGGTCGCCAGGCCCTTCATCGCCGAGCGCACCGCGTAGAACTCCATGTACATCGGGAACAGCTTCATGCCGATGTAGACGAAGAACCCGACCACCGCCAGCACGATCACGAACGAGGTTAAGGTCATGCCACTTTGCTTGTGCTTCATCGCGCTTCCCCTCACGCCAGTCACTGGATGGCCGTTCCGATCCGCGACGGATCGAAACTGCCGCTGCAGAACCACCCTTCGCAATTGAGCCAGATCAGGAACGCCTTGCCGCGCAGGTTCTCTTCGGGCAGGAAGTGGGTCTGGGTCCAGAACCGGCTGTCCTCGCTGTTGTCGCGATTATCGCCCATCACGAAATACTTGCCCGGCGGCACCACCCAGTCGCCCTGGCCGGCCGGGTTGTTGCGGTCGATCCATTCCAGTTCGGTGTGGGTACGGCCCGGCAGGTACTCGGTCAGCAGCGTGGCGCCGGTCATTTCCGCGCCCTTGCCCTTGCCGACGTACTCGCCCATCACCTTGTACTTCATCGGCGTGCCGTTGATGTACAGGGTGTCGCCGTGGAAGCCGATGCGATCGCCCGGCAGGCCGATCACGCGCTTGATCCAGTTCTCGTCCGGCTTGTGCGGCGGCTTGAACACCACCACGTCGCCGCGCTTGGGCTCGCCCACCGGAATGATCTTCTGGTTGGTGATCGGCAGGCGGAAGCCGTAGGAGAACTTGTTGACCAGGATGAAATCGCCGACCAGCAGGTTCGGCATCATCGAGCTGGACGGGATCTTGTACGGCTCGGCGATGAAGCTGCGCAGGATCAGCACCACCGCCAGCACCGGGAAGAACGCCCGCGAGTAGTCCACCAGCACCGGCTCGGCGTCCAGCAACCCGGCCCGCGCGGCGCGGCGCTTGGCGAAGAACAGCTTGTCCAGCAGGGTGATGATGCCGGTGGCGAAGGTCAGCACCACCAGCGCGATTTCAAACCATTTCATTCGGGTTCCTTCGGAACGGGATTGGGGATTGGGGAGATGGGATTCGCAAGAACGGGATGACGGCAGACGCGTCTGCCTTGGCCAATCTCCAATCCCGAATCCCCATTCCCAGTTACTTGTCCATCTGCAGCACCGCCAGGAAGGCTTCCTGCGGGATTTCCACGCGGCCGACCTGCTTCATGCGCTTCTTGCCTTCCTTCTGCTTTTCCAGAAGCTTCTTCTTGCGCGAGACGTCGCCACCATAGCACTTGGCCAGCACGTTCTTGCGCATCGCCTTGACCGTGGTGCGGGCGATGATCTGCGAGCCGATCGCGGCCTGGATCGCCACGTCGAACATCTGCCGCGGGATCAGATCCTTCATCTTCTCGCACAGCTCGCGGCCGCGGCGGTCGGCGTGGCTGCGGTGCGCGATCAGCGACAGCGCATCGACCTTGTCGCCGTTGATCAGCACGTCCACGCGCACGAACGGACCGGCGTCGAAACGCACGAAGTGGTAGTCCAGCGAGGCGTAGCCGCGGCTGACCGACTTGAGCTTGTCGAAGAAGTCCAGCACCACCTCGGCCATCGGCAGCTCGTAGCTGATCTGCACCTGGCTGCCCAGGTAGTTGATGCCGATCTGGCTGCCGCGCTTTTCCTCGCACAGCTTGATGATGTTGCCGATGTATTCCTCGGGGGTGAGGATGTTGGCGCGGATGATCGGCTCGCGGATCTCCTCGACCATGTTCAACTGCGGCAGCTTGGCCGGGTTGTCCATGCTGATGATCGAACCGTCGGTCTTCAGCACTTCGTAGACCACGGTCGGTGCGGTGCTGATCAGGTCCAGGTTGTACTCGCGCTCCAGGCGCTCCTGCACGATCTCCATGTGCAGCATGCCGAGGAAGCCGCAGCGGAAGCCGAAGCCCATCGCCTCGGAGCTTTCCGGCTCGAAGCGCAGCGCCGCATCGTTCAGGCGCAGCTTGTCCAGCGCCTCGCGCAGGTTGGTGTAGTCCTCCGCATCCACCGGGAACAGGCCGGCGAACACGCGCGGCTGCATTTCCTGGAAGCCCGGCAACGGCTTGCTGGCCGGGTCGCCGGCCAGGGTCAGGGTGTCGCCGACCGGCGCGCCGTGCACGTCCTTGATGCTGGCGGTGACCCAGCCCACCTCGCCCGCGCGCAGCGCCGGCAGCGGCTTGCGCTTGGGCGTGAACACGCCGACGCTGTCGACCTGGTGGGTGCGGCCGGTGGACATCACCAGCAGCTTGTCGCCGGCCTTGATCTCGCCCTGCATCACCCGCACCAGCGAGACCACGCCCAGGTAGTTGTCGAACCAGGAGTCGATGATCAGCGCCTGCAGCTTGTCGGTGTCGCGCGGCACCGGCGGCGGGATGCGCTGCACGATCGCCTCCAGCACGTCGCGCACGTTCAGCCCGGTCTTGGCGCTGACCGCGACCGCGTCGGTGGCGTCGATGCCGATCACCGCCTCGATCTCGGCCTTGGCGCGGTCGATGTCGGCGGTGGGCAGGTCGATCTTGTTCAGCACCGGCACCACTTCCAGGCCCTGCTCCACCGCGGTGTAGCAGTTGGCCACCGACTGCGCTTCCACGCCCTGCGCCGCATCCACCACCAGCAGCGCGCCCTCGCAGGCGGCCAGCGAGCGGCTGACCTCGTAGGAGAAGTCGACGTGGCCAGGGGTGTCGATGAAGTTCAGGTGGTAGACCTGCCCGTCCTGCGCGGTGTACGGCAGCGACACGGACTGGGCCTTGATGGTGATGCCGCGCTCGCGCTCGATCGGGTTGGAATCGAGCACCTGCGCTTCCATCTCGCGCGCCTGCAGGCCGCCACAGAGTTGGATGATGCGATCGGCCAGGGTCGATTTGCCGTGGTCGACGTGGGCGATGATGGAGAAATTGCGGATGTTCCGCATCGAATCAGAGGACATGAGGTGGGCGGCGGCCAGGACCGTCGTCAGGATAACGGGCCATTATCGCATGGCCGGCGGCCGCTGGTGACGGCCGCCGGATTCGCCCCCGTCCCGGGGCGCCGACCGCTCTGGATCGGCGCCCGGGACGGTGCCCGGCCTCGGCCGGGCGCGCGGATCAGCCGCCGGCGCGCACCGCGACGAAGCTGGTGGTGTCGCGGACGCGGATCAGCAGCATCACCACATCGCCCTTCTTGTAGGCGCTCAACTGCTGGTTCAGGGCCGCCACGCTGCCGACCGGGGTACGCCCGACCTGCAGGATCACCATGCCCGGCACCAGTTGCGCCTCGCGCGCGGCGCGGCCGGTCACCGCGGTGATGCGCACGCCCTTGCCCGGCTCCAGGCCCAGCTGCTGGCGGGTGGCCGCGTCCAGATCGGCCACGTCGATGCCGAGCAGCGCGTTGGCGCCGGTGGCCGGGGCGGCGTTGTCGCCGACCGCCGGACCGGCATTGGCCTGGGCGTCGTCGGCCAGCGCGGTCAGTTGCACGGTCAGCTCGCGCGGCTTGCCGTCGCGCAGGATGCCCAGGCGCACCTTGGCGCCCGGCTGCATCGCGCCGATCATCGGTGGCAGGTCGCTGGAGGCGCCGATCTCGGTGCCGTTGACGGTGCGGATCACGTCGCCCACTTCCAGGCCGGCCTTGGCCGCCGGGCTGCCCTGGACGAGCTGGTTGACCAGGGCGCCGCGGGTATCCGGCAGGCCAAGGCCCTGCGCCTTCAGCGAATCGATGGCGCCGACCATGACCCCGAGCTGCGCGCGGGTGACCTTGCCGGTCTTCTTGATCTGCTCGACCGCGCTCATCGCCAGGTCGATCGGGATCGCGAAGCTGATGCCCATGTAGCCGCCGGAGGCGGAGAAGATCTGCGAATTGATGCCGACCACCTCGCCACGGGTGTTGAGCAGCGGGCCGCCGGAGTTGCCCTGGTTGATCGCCACGTCGGTCTGGATGAACGGCACGTAGCGCTGGTCGGCGTAGGGATTGCTGCGGCCGGTGGCGCTGACGATGCCGGCGGTGACCGAGTGGTCCAGGCCGAACGGCGAGCCGATCGCCACCACCCACTGGCCGGGCTTGAGCAGGTTGGAGTCGCCGATGCGCACCGTCGGCAGGTTCTTGCCGTCGATCTTCAACAAGGCCACGTCGTACTGCTGGTCGCTGCCGACCACCTTGGCGGTGAACTCGCGGCGGTCGGTGAGCTTGACCTTGACCTCGCTGGCGCCGTCGACCACGTGGTGGTTGGTCAGCACGTAGCCGTCGGGCGAGATGATGAAGCCCGAGCCCATCGAGCGCCCGGCGGGGCCGCCATCGTCATCCGGCGCGCCGCCGCGCGGCTGCCCGGGCATGCCCGGCATGCCGTCCGGACCGAAGAAGCGGCGGAAGAACTCGGGGATCTGGTCGTCGTCGGGCATGCCGCCGCCGGAGCGCGCGGCCGCGGCGCGGCGGCTGATGGTGGTCTCGACATTGACCACGCCCGGACCGACCTGTTCGACCAGGCGGGTGAAGTCGGGAAGATTGCCGACCAGCTGCGGCGCGGGCGCGGACTGCGCGGCCGGCGGCGTGGTGCTGACGGCGCTGGGGCTGGGCTGCTGCGCGCAGGCGGCCAGCGGCACGGTCAGCGCCAGCAGGCCCAACAGATGGTGGCGGATACGGTGAGTCATCGGACGCGAGCCTCCGGTTCGGGAAGGGGAAGAACGAGGGAACGAAGCAACGGGGACCACGCGCCGGGACGCAGCACGGACGCCTGCCGGCGCGCGGGGTCAGGGCTGCGGATGCGGCGGCGGGTTGGCCGCGGCGTCGGCAGGCAATCGGGGTTCGAACGGATAGAACGCCGCCGGGTCCGCGCCGCTGTGCGGGAAGCTGGCGGTGAATTCGCTGCCGGCGTCGGCGGCCGGCAGGGTCGAGCGCGGCCACGGCCGGGCCTGCAGCGGCGTTGCCGGATGCCCGAACGGATCGCTGGCGTGTTGCGCGACCATCGTCGGGGGCACAGCGACCGGCGCCACGAACGGCGTCTGCGCCGGCGCCTTGGCGCGCGGCTTGGCGGCCGCCGCCGCCGCGTAGGCGCGCTCGGCGGGGACGCTGCGGGTGCGCGCGGCCTGTTCGCTGCGCGTGGCCTCGCGTCGCGCCGCGGCGTCCTGGCGGCGGTTGGCGGCGATCGCCATCGCCGGCGCCGCAGCAACGGCTGCGGCGAGATCGCCCTGCGGATCGGCCGGCCCAGGTGCAGGCGTCGGGACCTGCGGCGTGGTCGCCGCCGGAGTCGGCGCAGGCGCGGTGGCATCGGCGACCTGCGCCGGCGGCAGCGCCTCGGGGGTCTGCGACAGGCGCTGGGTCACGAACAGGGCCAGCACGGCGACCGAGGCGGCCAGCGCCGCACTGCCGCCCCAGCGCCAGCTGCGACGCTTGCCGGCCGCGCTGGCCGCCTCGGCACGCGCGGCCTGCTGCGCTTCGGCGGCCACCGCCTGGCGCACACGGGCGCTGAAATCGCTGGGCGCCGGCACGCTGACGCGGCCGCGCAGGATGTCGCCGCACAACTGCCAGCGCTCGTGGCAGCCGGACAGCTCCTCGTCGTGCTGCAGCCGGCGCAGCACGAAACGCGCTTCGTCGGCCGGCAGTTCGCCGTCGATCAGGGCGGACAGTTGCTGCCGGTAATGCAGCTCGAACTTGTCCGGCGCGGCGCTGTCGGGCGCCGGCACTGGCTTGGGAAAGGGCGTGCTCTCGGTCATACGCGGTGTCGCTCACGGGTGGCGCTGTCGGTATCCAGCAGGGGACGGAGTTCGGCGTCGATGGCCTCGCGGGCGCGGAAGATCCGCGAACGCACGGTGCCGATCGGGCAGCCCATCTTCTGCGCGATGTCCTCGTAGCTCATGCCCTCCACCTCGCGCAGGGTGATGGCGGTACGCAATTCTTCCGGCAACGCGTTCACCGCCTTCATCACCGTCTGCTCCAGCTCCTGGCGCATCAACTCGCGCTCGGGCGTGTCGGTGTCGCGCAGGCGGGTGCCGCTGTCGAACTGCTCGGCATCGAGCACGTCGACATCGTCGGTGGGCGGCCTGCGGTTGTGCGCGACCAGGTAGTTCTTGGCGGTATTCACGGCGATCCGGTGCAACCATGTGGAGAACTGGGCGTCGCCGCGGAAGCTCCCCATCGCGCGGTAGGCGCGGATGAAGGTGTCCTGGGCCACGTCCTGACATTCGCTCCAGTCGGCGATGTAGCGCCCGATCAGGCCGACGATCCGGTGTTGGTACTTGCGCACCAGCACATCGAACGCCGCGCTTTCGCCGCGCTGCACACGCCGGACCAGTTCCAGGTCCAGCTCCTGGGGTGTTTCGACATCGGCCATAGCGGGCCGCACTCCTGTCAGCCCAACCTACGTCGGACCCTCTGACCGCCAATTCGGAAAAAAGTTCAGCGCCCCTCAGCGGATCGCCGCCCCACGACGTTAACCGGCGTTCCGTTAGGCTGGCGCAAGGCCAGCGGTCGCGGGACGCGCGTCAATTCCTTGGATTGGGATTTGACGCGACGGAAACAACCTCTGGATGATAACGATCTTCTCCATACATAAGCGGATGGTCCTCCCCATGCTTTCAGGCTTCGACGGGCTCCGATTCAGTCATTGGCAGGCGGACTTTCGCGGCGACGGCGTGATCGTGCTCAGCCTCGACCGCCAGGACGCGCCCGTCAACGCGCTGTCGCAGGACGTGCTGCTGGAGCTGGGCGACCTGCTCGAGCGCATCGCCATCGATCCGCCCAAGGGCGTGGTGATCCGCTCGGCCAAGGACAACGGCTTCATCGCCGGCGCCGACCTCAAGGAGTTCCAGGAATTCGACCGCCGCGGCACCGTCAACGACGCCATCCGCCGCGGCCAGTCCACCTTCCAGAAGCTGGCGGAACTGCCCTGCCCCACGGTCGCGGCGATCCACGGCTTCTGCATGGGCGGCGGCACCGAGATCGCCCTGGCCTGCCGCTACCGCGTGGCCTCCAGCGATGCGGCCACCCGCATCGGCCTGCCCGAGACCAAGCTCGGCATCTTCCCCGGCTGGGGCGGCAGCGCGCGCCTGCCGCGGCTGATCGGTGCGCCGGCGGCGATGGACCTGATGCTCACCGGACGCACCGTGTCGGCTTCGGCGGCGCGGGCGATGGGCCTGGTCGACAAGGTCGCCGCACCGGCCGTGCTGACCGATACCGCGGTGGCGCTGGCGCTGTCCGGCAGCGCCCGTCCCTTCAAGCAGCGCGCCACCGCCTGGGCCACCAACACCTGGCCGGCGCGCAAGCTGCTGGCGCCGCAGATGCGCAAGCAGGTGGCGCGCAAGGCGCGCAAGGAACACTACCCGGCGCCGTATGCGCTGATCGGCGTGTGGGAACGCAGCGGCGGCAGCGGCATCCAGGCGCGCCTGGACGCCGAGCGCAAGGCGGTGGTCAAGCTGGCCAGCACGCCGACCGCGCGCAATCTGATCCGCATCTTCTTCCTCACCGAACGGCTCAAGGCGCTGGGCGGCAAGGATCACGGCATTCGCCACGTGCACGTGGTCGGCGCCGGGGTGATGGGCGGCGACATCGCCGCCTGGTCGGCCTACAAGGGCTTCGAGGTGACCCTGCAGGACCGCGAGCAGCGTTTCATCGACGGGGCGTTGAGCCGCGCCGGCGAACTGTTCGCCAAGCGGGTGAAGGACGACAGCAAGCGCCCGGCGGTGGCGGCGCGCCTGAAGGGCGACCTGGCCGGCGACGGCGTGCCGACCGCCGATCTGGTGATCGAGGCGATCATCGAGAACCCGCAGGCCAAGCGCGAGCTGTACCAGTCGCTGGAGCCGCGCATGCAGCCGAACGCACTGCTGAGCACCAACACCTCCTCGATTCCGCTGACCGAACTGCGCGAGCACATCCAGCGCCCGGCGCAGTTCGGCGGCCTGCACTACTTCAACCCGGTGGCGCAGATGCCGCTGGTGGAGATCGTCTGCCACGACGGGCTGGCGCCGGAGAACCAGAAGCGGCTGGCCGCGTTCTGCAAGGCGATCGACAAGCTGCCGGTGCCGGTCGCCGGCACGCCCGGCTTCCTGGTCAACCGCGTGCTGTTCCCGTACATGCTGGAAGCGGCCACCGCCTATGCCGAAGGCATTCCCGGCCCGGCGATCGACAAGGCCGCGGTCAAGTTCGGCATGCCGATGGGCCCGATCGAACTGATCGACACCGTGGGCCTGGACGTGGCCGCCGGCGTCGGCGCCGAACTGGCGCCGTTCCTGGGCCTGCCGATCCCGGCGGCGCTGCAGACGGTGGAGCCGGGCAAGCGCGGCAAGAAGGACGGCCAGGGCCTGTACGCGTGGGAGAACGGCCGCGCCAAGAAGCCCGAACTGCCCAAGGACTATCACGCGCCGGACGATCTGGAGGACCGCCTGATCCTGCCGCTGCTCAACGAGGCGGTCGCCTGCCTGCACGAAGGCGTGGTCGCCGATGCCGACCTGCTCGATGCCGGCGTGATCTTCGGCACCGGCTTCGCCCCGTTCCGCGGCGGCCCGATCCAGCACATCCGTGCCGCTGGCGCCGACGTGCTGCTCGCCCGCCTGCGCGCGCTGCAGGCGCGCTACGGCGAGCGCTTCGCGCCGCGCCCGGGCTGGGAGTCGCCGGCGTTGCGCGAGCCGGTGGTCTGAGGCGCGCAGGCGCTCACATGTAGGCACGGTTTCAACCGCGATAGGCGCCATTGGGAAAGCGCGTCGCGGCTGAAGCCGCTCCTACGAAAGCGCCTCGCGGCGCTGCGTGAAGCGCATGCACCTGATTCGGCATCTAGGCAGCCGTCGAGGCGGACGCCCTTGTAGGATTCGTAGGAGCGGCTTCAGCCGCGACCGGCATTGCCGATAGCCGCGGGTAGCCAATTCCGGACCGAGGACACGCACCGCACCTGCACGAACGCCATCACGCAGCAGTGTTGCCTACGAGTGCGAATGCCCATGCATGTGGCCGTGCCCATGTGTGGGATGAGCATGACCATGATCGTGGTCCTCGTGACCATGCCCATGATGACCGTGACCAGCGCCCTCACCCGCCGCGGCCGGCGCGCCGCACGGGGTGGCACCGCAATGGCCGGCTTCCATCTGCAGGGTGATGTGGTCGATGTCGAACTGCGCATGCAGGCCATCGCACAGCGCAGCGCGCAGCGCATCGGCGTCGCCGCCCTCGGCGACCACCACGTGCGCGGTCAGCGCCGGCGTGCTGGAGGCCAGCGCCCACACGTGCAGGTCGTGCACGCTGGCCACGCCGGGCGCCGACTGCAGGTAGCCGCGCACCGCATCCAGATCCACGCCCTTGGGCACGCCTTCCAGCAGCACGTTGACCGCTTCGCGCAGCAGCACCCAGGTTCGTGGCAGTACCCACAGACCGATCAGTACCGCCAGGATCGGATCGATCAGCTTCCACCCGGTGACACGGATCGCCAGCGCGCCGACGATCACCGCGACCGAGCCGAGCATGTCGCTCCACACTTCCAGGTAGGCGCCCTTCATGTTGAGGCTCTCGCCGCTGCCGGCCTTGAGCAGGCGCATCGAGATCAGGTTGATCAGCAGGCCGAACGCGGCGATGCCGAGCATGCCGACGGTGGCGATCTCCTGCGGCTGGCGGAACCGCTGCACCGCCTCCCACAGGATGTAGCCGGCCACCACGAACAGCAGCGCGCCATTGACCAGCGCGCCCAGCGCCTCCAGCCGCGCATAGCCATAGCTGCGCTTGGCATCGGGCGGGCGCCGGCTCAGCCGCACCGCCACCAAGGCGATCATCAGCGCCAGCGTGTCGGTGGCCATGTGCGCGGCGTCGGACAACAGCGCCAGGCTGTTGGTGAGGAAGGCGCCGGCCACCTCCACCACCAGGAACAGCGCGGTGAGGCCGAGCGCCCACCACAGGGGCTGCTCGTGACGGATTTCGGTGGGGGCGTGGCTGTGATCGTGTCCCATGGGGCGACCGATGGCGATGCGGAGGAAGATGGCCGCCACCTTAGGCCGCCGCCTGCGCGGAGACTATTACACCACCGGTGCGACGGCCCTGGACCGCAACGAAACGCCGCGCACGCGGCCGCCGCGAGCGACGCGGTCGCGGTGCGGGTCGCGGCGGCTCGGCCGCGACCCGCAGCATGGCTCAGCGGCTGGAACCGGCCGGCGTGGCGCCAGCGCTCTGCAGCTGCTGCGCCTTGGCCAGGTGCTCGGCCACATGCGCGCGCGTGGTGCGCAGATGCGCGGCCACTTCCGGCGTCTTGGCCGCAGGGATCAGCGTGCTGTCGAGCATCTGCAGGGCGGCCTGGTGATCCTTGACCATCGCCGCCACGTAGGCCTGCTCGAAGCGATCGCCGTCCAATGCCTGCAGCTTGCCGGCTTCCACCTTGGCCTTCTGCATCTGCTGCTGCGCAGGCGCGGCCTTGGTGTCGGGACCCCAAGACGCGATCTTGGCGTTGTTGTCGGAATGCTCCTTCACCATCTGCATGGCGTAGTCGCGCACCGGGCCCTTGACCTGCTTCTGCAGGGCCAGATTGGCGGCGTTGACCTCGCTGGTGTTGATCGCCGACAGCACGCCGAGCGCCTGCTTTTCGGTGAGCGCAGCCGTCCGCGCGCCTTGCATGCTGGTCGACGCCGGCGAGGCAGTCGTCGACGGGGCGTTCTGCTGCATCGCGCCGGGATCGCGCGTGCCGGCCTGGCCGGAGGCATCGGTCTGTGCGTGGGCCAGGCCGATGCCGAAGACCGACACCAGCGCCAGGGAGAGAACGGAACGGGAAGGACGCATGACGATTTCCTTTGCATGACAGGTGCAGCCATGCTCTGCCGCCTCTCGTGAGCGCTTGGTTGAACGTGGGTGCAGACGATGCGAAATGCTGCAGCCGCAAAAGGGACCAATGCGCACCAGCATCGCTTGCGGAGATTTATGTGATGTCCGCGACGATTGACGCCACCGCGATCCGTACCTCACACCCCTCAACACGCCGCGGCCCAGGCTGGGGCTATCCCACTCCGGAGCACAGCACATGGCACAGCGACATCTTCCGCTCGCGCAACAGGTGATCGTGATCACCGGCGCCTCCAGCGGCATCGGCCTGTGTACCGCACTCCTGGCCGCCGAACGCGGTGCCCGCCTGGTGCTGGTGGCGCGCAGCCAGGGCGTTCTCGACGCGACCGTGCAGACCATCCGCGATGGCGGCGGCGACGCGCTCGCCGTCGTCGCCGATGTCGCCGAGCGCACGCAGCTGGACGAAGCCGCGGCGGTGGCGATCCGGCACTTCGGGCGCGTCGACACCTGGGTGAACAACGCCGGCGTGGCGATCTACGGCAAGCTTGCCGATGTGGACGATGGCGACAGCAGGCGCCTGTTCGACGTGAACTTCTGGGGCGTGGTGCATGGATCGATGGCGGCGTTGCCGCATCTGCTGGCCTCGCGCGGCACCCTGATCAATCTGGGCAGCGAGGCCTCCGAGGCGACCCTTCCGCTACAGGGCATGTATGCGGCATCCAAGCACGCGGTAAAGGGCTTTACCGATACCTTGCGGATCGAACTGGACCAGCTGGACGGCGCACCGATATCGGTGGTGCTGATCCAGCCGACCGCGGTGAACACGCCGTATCCGCAGCATGCGCGCAACTATCTGCGCGAGGAACCGACGCTGCCCAAACCGATGATCGCACCGCTGCGGGTCGCCGAGGCGATCCTGCATGCGGCCGAACACGGCGGTCGCGATGTCAAGGTCGGCATGCTGGCCAGCGCCAACGTGGCGATGACCCACTTGCTGCCGCGCCTGGCCGACCGGCTCTCGGCGCTGCGCAGCGAACAGCAACGGCAGGCGCAGCCGGCGCGCGACCCACAAGGCACGCTGTACCGCGCTGGCGAGAGCGGCCGCATCCACGGCGACTGACCACGAACGCGCCGCGTCGTACCGCGCTTACGGCAACCAGTGCAGCAGCAGCACGCTGAGGCTGGCCAACGCCAGCAGCGATAGCGTGCCGGCGGCGAGCACGCGGCCACCGGAGGCGAGCACGCTGCGCAGATTCACCGACAGCCCCAGTGCCGCCATCGCCACCAGGGTCAACAGCAGCGACAGCGCTTGCGCCGCCTCGATCACTGGCGCCGGCAGCACGCCCAGCGCGCGCAGGCCCATCATGCCGACGAAGCCGAACACGAACCATGGCACCAGCGCATGCAGCGGGCGCCGCTGCGCCGGCGATCCGCCGCGAATCAGTCCCAGCAGCAGCATCACCGGCCCCAGCATCACCACCCGCATCAGCTTCACCAACGCGCCCACCTGCGCGCTGACCGCGCCCACCGGCACGGTCGCCGCCAGCACCTGCGGCACGGCGTAGACGGTCATGCCGGCGAGGATGCCGTAGTGGCGCTGGTCCAGCCCCAGCAACGGCACCGCCAGCGGCAGCAGCAGCACCACCAGCACGCCCAGGGCGGCGGTGAACGCGATCGAGGCGGCGACGTCGCCGGAGTCGGCATCGATCACCGGCGCGGCGGCAACGATCGCCGAATTGCCGCAGATCGCGTTGCCGCAGGCGACCAGCGTGGCCAGCCGCGACGGCAACCCCAGCGCACGGCCTATGCCGTAGCCGAGCGCGATCGCCAGCAGCACCACCGCGGCGATGGCGCCCAGCAACAGACCGCCGGCGGCGCCGATGGCGCCGATGCCGACCGAGGCGCCGAGCAGCACGATCGCCAGTTCCAGCGGCAGTTTGGCGGCGAAGGCGATGCCGGCGTGACTGGACGGCGGCAGCCGCCAGGCGGTGCGCAGCAGCGTGCCGAGCACGATTGCGAACACCAGCGCGTCGATCCAGCGCCGACCCAGCCACTGCAGTTGCGCGCGCTCGGCCAGCCAGGCCAGCGCCGCCACCGCGATGGCCAGGGCCAGCCCGGGCAGCAAGGTCGAAGGTCTGTGCAAGTGCGTACGCATGGGAGCGGTCCGGATCGAAGTGGCGGCAGATTGCGCCCGTTGACCATTTCGATCCATCGCATAATGGCGCACACTTCATTCGATCCATCCGAACGGTCCTCGCATGACCCTGGAACAACTCGCGCTGTTCGTGGCGGTGGCCGAGCGCCAGCACCTGACCCTTGGCGCGCAGGCCGCGCATCGCACGCCGTCGGCCGCCAGCGCCGCGATCAAGGCGCTGGAGCATCGGTACGGGGTGGCGCTGTTCGACCGGGTCGGCCGCGGCCTGGTGCTGACCGCGGCCGGGGCGGCGTTCTGCGAGGACGCCAAGGCGATCCTGGCGCGCAGCCGCGCCGCCGAGCTGGCGCTGAGCGAATGGCGCGGCGTGCTGCGCGGCACCCTCGACCTGCACGCCAGCCAGACCGTGGCCAGCTACTGGTTGCCGACCCGGCTGATGGCGTTCCACGCGCGCTATCCGCAGATCGAGATCCGCCTGAGCGTGGGCAACACCGACAGCGTGGCGCGTGCGGTACGCGAGGGGCGCGCCGAACTGGGCTTCGTCGAGGGGCGCGTGCAGGCCGCGGAACTGCGGAGTTCGCCGCTGGACCACGACCGGCTGAGCGTGGTGGCCGCGCCGGACCACCCGCTGGCCGGGCGCCGCCGCCCCGGGCTGGCACGGCTGGTCGCGGACAGCACCTGGATCATGCGCGAGCCCGGCTCAGGCACCCGTTCGGCGTTCGAGGCGGCGCTGCGCACCGCCGGCATCGCCCCGGACCGCCTGCGCGTGGCGCTGTCCCTGCCCTCCAACGAAGCGGTGCTGTCGGCGGTGCAGGCCGGGCACAGCCTGGCGGCGATCTCGGAGCTGGCCGCGGCGCCTTGGCTGGAGAGCGGCCGCCTGCAGCGCCTCGCCGTGACGCTGAGCGAACGCACCTTCCATGCGCTGCACCACCGCGAACGCAGCCTGGGCGCGGCGGCGGCCGCCCTGCTCGGCTTGCAGACCCCATCCGCCACGGCCTGAGCACAGCGCAGACCGGGTGACGCGCCGCAGCGCGCGACATCCATTCCAAAACGAGATAGCCCTCGGCAAATGCTTCATTGGAATGGAATGCCTTGCGCTTCTATCCTCGCTCCCGGTCTCTCGCGCGCCAAGGCAGCGGAACGGGGATGTCCCCGGCGCCGCCGCAGGACATGCCACGCCCGCCCTGCCACGCCGACAGACACGCCATCGAGGACAACGACCAGGACAGCCTGCAGTCACGCACGCCGTCCTGTCGATGCCCCCAGGACCGGACCCTTCCGGCCCATGCCAACTTGCTCGGTCACTTTTTGTCCTGGGAGGGAACAAAAATGCCTTTGGAACAGCTCCGTCGCCCGCTCGGCCGGCGCGCGCATCGCCCTGCCGCCCGCACCCTGCTGGGCGCGGCCATCGTCCTGGTCCTGTCCGGCAACTTCGCCGCGCACGCGCAGAGCGCCACCGCCGATCCGTCGACCACGCCGCCCGCCAAAACCGATGCCACGCCCGACGCCAAGAACGGCCAGCAACCGGTCACCCTGGACAACGTGATGGTGGTCGGCCAGCGCGCCAGCCTGGAGCAGGCGGTGCAGGCCAAGCAGCTCGACGACCACGTGGTCGAGGTGATCTCCGCCGACAACATGGGGCAGATGCCCAACGTCACCGTGGCCGAGGCGCTGGTGCGCCTGCCCGGCGTCAACGGCACCCGCGACCGCGGCAACGAAAGTCTGGCCACGGTGCGCGGCCTGGGCCCGCGCATGACCATGGGCACGGTCAACGGCCGCGAGATCGCCTCCTCCGAACCCAACCGCGCGGTGCGCTGGGAGGTGTTCCCCACCGAGATCGTCTCCACCGTCAAGGTCTACAAGACCCCGTCGGCGGACCTGATCGCCGGCGGCATCGCCGCCACCGTGGACATCTCCACCATCAACCCGCTCGATCACACCGGCCCGACCTTCGTCGCCACCGCCGGCCCGGTCTACTACGACGAGGCCAAGGACGCACGCGACTACTCGCCGTGGGGCCAGCGCCTGGGCGCGAGCTGGATCCACCGCATCAACGACAACCTGGCGGTCGCGCTCGGCGCCACCTACCAGAAGCAGAAGAACGCCGGCGTCTCGATCGGCACCTGGGGCTACACCGACGCCAGCAGCGCGCGCGACGTCGATGGCGACGGCAAGGTCGACTACACGCCCTGGGGCGCGGCCGACCAGCTCAAGCTGACCGAGCAGACCCGCACCGGCGCCATGGGCACCGTGCAGTGGCGCTCGGGCAACCTGGAACTCAAGCTCGACGGGCTGTACTCGCGCATCCGCATCGACGAGGACCAGCGCCAGAACTGGTTCAACAACCTCGGCTACAGCATCTACTCGGCCAGCAACCCGTACACCACGCCCGGTTCGTCCTACACCATCGTCGACGGCGACGTGGTCGCCGGCACCCTGGCCAATTCCAAGCTGCAGGTGGACCACGTCATCGCCAACTACAACGAGGTCAAGACGCTGGCGGCCGGCGGCCTCAACGCCAAGTGGCGCGGCGACGTGTGGACGCTGGGCAGCGACCTGTCGTTCTCGCAGGCCAAGCGCGACAACGACTGGCGCGCGGTGCGCTTCGGCAGCAACCCGGACACGGTGTCGTTCGACTTCCGCCATGGCGTCACCCCCACCATCAGCACCAGCTCCGATGCGCCGGAATGGGGCATCAGCGGCCAGACCGAACCGCAGGCGCTGCGCGACCGCATCGCCGCGCTGGCACTGAGCGCCAGCCGCGCGATCGAGGATTCGCCGGTCACCGCGCTGGAGTTCGGCGCGCGCGCCGCACGCCGCGAGAAGCAGAACCGCCACTTCACCAGCTTCCAGTCCGGCTACGAGCAGCCGATCTCCGCCTACCAGAACCTGATCTACCCGGTGACGATGCCGGATCTGAACGTGCCGACGCTGACCGGCGGCGACCTGGACGCGATCGCCAAGCTCGGCTTCGGCGGCTTCGATCCCGGCCTGGCCGCCGAACAGCGCCTGGACCACTGGAACGTCGAGGAGAACGTGCGCGAGGCCTTCGCCAAGGCGGTGTTCAGTGCGCAGTGGTTCGGCGTGGACGTCACCGGCAACGCCGGCGTGCGTGTGGTCCACACCGACACCGACAGCCATGGCTACGACACCGTCGGCGGCGTGGTGCAGCCGAGTAGCGCCGGCAAGACCT
This sequence comes from Xanthomonas sp. 3307, assembly GCF_014199735.1. Lineage (NCBI taxonomy): Bacteria > Pseudomonadati > Pseudomonadota > Gammaproteobacteria > Lysobacterales > Lysobacteraceae > Xanthomonas > Xanthomonas sp. 3307. The sequence goes on from NZ_JACHOG010000001.1 coordinate 748,288, forward strand.
ACACCGACGTACTGCCCAGCGCCACGGTCAACTTCCTGATCGACCCCGAGCGCATCCTGCGCGTGTCGGTGGCCAAGGTGATGGCGCGGCCGCCGCTGGACGAACTGCGTACCGGACGCGCGCTCGACGATCCCAACACCACCGTCGGCCAGCTCACCGGCAGCGGCGGCAACCCGCAGCTCAACCCGTTCCGCGCCACCCAGCTCGACCTGTCCTATGAGTGGTACTTCCACAAGGAAGCGCTGGCGGCGCTGGCGCTGTACCGCAAGTGGGTGGATTCGAGCATCGGCTACAAGACCCAGCACGAGACCATCGACGGCCGCGACTACCTGATCAGCGGGCCGTTCAATGGCGGCGGCGGCTACATCAACGGCGCCGAGCTGACGTTCCAGACCCCGTTCTTCTTCATCCCGCACATGGAGAACTTCGGCATCTACTCGAACTACTCGTACGTGGAGTCCAACCTGCACGAGTTCTCGCCGGCGGACAATCCGCTGCCGCTCAGCGGCCTGGCGCGCAACACCGGCACGCTGGACCTCTGGTACAACAACGGCAGTTTCGAAGCGCGGATCGGCTACAAGTACCACAGCCCCTACACTGTGGTGTACGGCTGGAACGCGGCGCGGCTGGCGCGACTGGAGAGCGAAGGCACGGTGGACCTGAGCCTGGCCTGGCGCTACAGCGAGCACCTGGGCTTCAAGTTCCAGGTCGGCAACCTGACCAACGAACCACTGCGCGCCTACAGCGACAACAAGCGCAACCGGCTCGCCAACCAGGATGATGGCGGCTACCAGTTGTTCGGGCGCCGCTTCGCCCTGGAAGCGACCTACACGTTCTGAGTCGGTGGAGACCCGCATGCGATCCAAACGCACATGGCTGCCGGCGCTCGCGCTGGCCCTCGCGGCCGCCCTCGCCACGCCCATGGCCGGCGCCGGCCCGCTGTACCTGGGCGCCGACCTGTCCTACGTCAACGAGATGGAAGATTGCGGCGTGCAGTACCGCGAGCAGGGTACGGTGCGCGACCCGTTCGAGCTGTTCCACGCGCACGGCGCCAACCTGGTGCGCGTGCGCCTGTGGAACGATGCGCGCTGGACCCGCTACAGCGACCTGAGCGACGTCAAGAAGACCATCCGTCGCGCGCGTGCGCAGGGCATGCAGGTGCTGCTGGACTTCCACTACTCCGACGACTGGGCAGACGGCGACAAGCAATTGATCCCCAAGGCCTGGGCCTCGATCACCGACCAGGACGAACTGGCGCGCACGCTGTACGGCTTCACCTATGACACGCTGAGCGCGCTGGACCGCGCAGGGCTGATGCCGGAACTGGTGCAGGTGGGCAACGAGAGCAATTCGGACCTGATGGACAGCCAGCCCTGGGACAAGCGCCGGCCGATCGACTGGACCCGCAACGCCAAGCTGTTCAACGCCGGCATCAAGGCAGTGCGCGACGCCGGCGCGCGCTCGACGATCAAACCGAAGGTGATGCTGCATATCGCCCAGCCGGAGAACGTGGAGCCGTGGTTCGCCGACGCGGCCAAGGCCGGCGTGCGCGACTTCGACTTCATCGGCATCAGCTACTACCGCAAGTGGTCGCGCGAGACCATGGACCAGCTCGGCGCCACCATCAAGCGCCTGCGCCAGCGCTATCCGGCCGAAGTGATGGTGGTGGAGACCGCCTATCCATGGACGCTGGAGAGCGGCGATCCCTCGCCCAACCTGCTCGGCGCGGACTCGCTGATTCCGGGCTACCCGGCCACGCCGCAGGGCCAGCTGAAGTACCTGGTCGACCTCACCCAACTGGTGGTCGACAACGGCGGCAGCGGCGTCGTGTACTGGGAGCCGGCGTGGACCAGCAACCAGTGCAAGACCCGCTGGGGCGTCGGCTCCTCGTGGGAGAACGCCAGTTTCTTCGATTTCCGCCACGGCAACGAACTGCTGCCCGGCATCGGCTTCATGCAGCACGCCTACCGGCCGGCTCCGGCCACGGCAGCGAGCAAGGCCGACGCGCCGGCGCAGGACGCGCGGCCATGATCGAACTGAGCCGCCGCGACCTCCTGCGCTCGCTGGTCGCCGGCGGCGTGCAGGTGGCAGTGCCCGGCGCGGCCGCGGCGCTGGCGCCGGCCGCGCTGGCCGCCACGCCCGCCAGCGGTAGCGCCGCGTCACCGCTGTCGCTGGACCTGGACGACGACGCGCCGCGCCGGCGCCTGCTGTGCGATACCGGCTGGCGCTTCCATCTCGGCCACGCCGACGATCCGGCGCGCGACTTCAACTTCGGCACCTTCCAGCGCACCTACGCCAAGGCCGGCAAGGACACCGCCGACGCCGCCCTGCTCGGCTTCGACGACAGCGACTGGGAGCGCATCGACCTGCCGCACGACTGGGCAGTCACGCTGCCGCCACGGAAGGACCCGACCTCCACCCTGGTCAACGGCGAAGACCCGGCCGCCGCGCATGGCTACACGCCGCTGGGCCGCACCGATCCGCAGACCAGCATCGGCTGGTACCGGCGCGTGCTGGAGATTCCGGCCGAGGACCTGGGCAAGCGGATCAGCCTGGAATTCGACGGCGTGTTCCGCGACTGCATCGTGTTCTGCAACGGCCACATCGTCGGCCGCAACGGCAGCGGCTACTGCGGCTTCGAGGTCGACCTCAGCGACGTGCTCGACTGCGGCGCCAGGAACATCATCGCCGTACGCGTGGACGCCACCCTCGGCGAAGGCTGGTTCTACGAAGGCGCCGGCGTCTACCGCCACGTCTGGCTGCGCACCACCGACGCGCTGCACGTGCCGATGGATGGCGTCTTCGTGCGCAGCGCCTGGGACGGCGGCGACGCACAAGCAATGGTGGAAACCGAACTCGGCAACAACGGCGCGACGCCGCGCCAGTGCAGCGTGGTGTCGGTGATCCGCGCCCCCGACGGGCGCATCGTCGCCCAGGCCAGCTCGGCGCCGATCACGGTCGAACCGGGCGTGGTGCAGCGCGTGCAGCAGACCCTGGACCTGGGCACACCCGCGCCGTGGTCGCCGGAAACCCCGCAGCGCTACACCCTGTCCACGCGCCTGCTCGGCGATGGCCGCACCTGCGACGCGACCACCACGCACTTCGGCGTGCGCCGCCTGCAGTTCGATCCGCAGCGCGGCCTGCTGCTCAACGGCGCCGTCTACAAGCTGCACGGCACCAACAACCACCAGGACCATGCCGGCGTCGGCACCGCCATTCCCGACCGCCTGCACGAATGGCGCCTGCGCCAGCTCAAGTCGATGGGCTGCAACGCCTACCGCAGCGCGCACAACCCGGCCTCGCCCGCCGTGCTGGAACTGTGCGACCGGCTGGGCCTGTTGCTGATCGACGAGACCCGGCGCATGTCCTCCGACGACGAGGCCATGGCCGAACTGACGTCGATGGTGCGGCGCGGCCGCAACCATCCCTGCGTGATGCTGTGGTCGCTGGGCAACGAAGAGCCGCAGATGGTCACCGCGCGCGGCGCGCGCATCGTCGCGCGCATGCAGCGCCTGGTCCGCCGCCTGGACCCGACCCGGCCCACCACCTTCGCCATGGACAAGGGCTTCGACGACGGCGTCGGCCAGGTCGTGGACGTGGTCGGCTTCAACTACCGCACCACGCAGATGGACGCCTTCCATGCGCGCCATCCGCAGATCCCGGTCTACGGCAGCGAAACCGGCAGCACCGTCGGCGTGCGCGGCAACTACCGCACCGACGACGTGCGCGGCTACGCCCGCGCCTACGACCTCGACTACCCCTGGTGGGCCAGCAGCGCCGAAGCCTGGTGGAGCTATGTCGCGCAGCGCCCGTACATCGCCGGCGGCTTCGTCTGGACCGGCTTCGACTACCGCGGCGAACCGACCCCGTACAACCGCTGGCCGAACGTGGCCTCGCAGTTCGGCATCCTCGACAGCTGCGGCTTTCCCAAGGACAACTACTGGTACTACCGCGCGCAGTGGACCGCCGAGCCGGTGCTGCACCTGTTCCCGCACTGGAACTGGGACGGCCTGCTGGACGAGCGCGACAACGGCATGGTCGACGTGTGGTGCCACAGCAACCTGGACGCGGTGGAACTGCTGGTCAACGGCGTCAGCCAGGGCCTGCAACAGGTGCCGGCCTACGGTCACGTCGAGTGGCACGTGCGCTACGCCCCCGGTCGCATCGAAGCGCGCGGCTACCGCGGCGGCAAGCAGGTGCTGACGCAGCTGCGCGAGACCGTCGGCGCCCCGACCGCAGTGCGCCTGCGTTGCGAGCGCGCCACCCTGCTGGCCGACGCCGAAGATGTCGCCGTGGTCGCGGTGGAAATCGTCGACGCGAAGGGCCGCGTCGTACCCACCGCCAGCGACGCCGTGCGCTTCGCCGTCCGCGGCCCTGGCCGCCTGATCGGCGTGGGCAACGGCGACCCGTCCAGCCACGAGAGCGACAAGGCCGACCATCGCCACGCCTTCAACGGCCTGTGCATGGCCTTGCTGCAGACCACGCGCACGGCGGGCACGCTGACGTTGGAAGCTACGGCACCTGGGTTGGCACCGGCTCGGTTGGCGTTGCCTGTGGAACGCGCGCGATCGCGTCCGTTCGTGGCGTAAGCACTGGGCGCCTTCGCTGCTGCGAGGGTGCGGCGATGGACACAGGGCAGCTGCACTTCGGCGGCGGCATCATTGCCGGCCTCCTGCGCCCCAACCTTGATCATTGCCAGTCGAGGCACGTGCGGCTTCCGGCCGGATGGCGTCAATGCGCCCAGCATCACGCCCGCGCTTGTCCATGGCGCGATGGCCACCGCGTCGTCACCGCAATGCGTGGGATGCGCAGGCGCGTCCCGCGACATCTCACCGTCATACCTTCAGCATCGTCGCGTCACCAACTCTGAAACAACGCTGCGGGCGTCTCGTCAAGTAGACACTTTGAGACAAGTGTCGCAGATCAATTGACGCACTTTGCGCCGACGCCTATATCTCGCATCACACGGCGGGCATGCGGGGGCATGCCGACACCACCGACTCGCATCGTAGCCACTTTTCGCGCGACACCGCTTCGCGCACCCAGCATCCGTATCGACTCAACGCCTCACCCGCACCACCACGTGGAACACGCAGGTGCAGTTGCTCGCGCCTGCTCATCACCCAGCCCAACGCCAGGCCCACCACGGAGAAGGTTTCATGAGCGCATCGCAAGCCCCTGCCATCCGCGGCATCATCCCCAAGCAGCCGATTCAGATCACCGGACAGCCACTGAGCGAACTGGCCGCCGACACCGCCGCGCTGAAGGCTCTGGTGCAGGCCGCGGTCAACGTGGAGCTGTTCACCATCCCGCTGTACATGTGCACGATGAAGTCGATCCAGGGCACGCACGCGATCAACGCCAGCGGCATTTCCTACTACAAGGGCCGCGTCTGGCCGGGCATGGCGACCGGCGTCGTGGTGCCTGCCGACGACACCTCGCCCGCGACTGCACCACAGCGCGCCTACAACCTGCTGTTCTCGGTCTTCATCGACGAGATGCTGCACCTGCAGATGGCGGCCAACATCTGCAACGCCGTTGGCGTGCAGCCCAATTTCAACAGCCCGCTGCTGCAGGACGCCAACTACAACTGGATCTGCTACGGCCCCACGCAGACCGTCATTCCGCACGTGATCGATCTGCGCGACCTGAAAGATCCCTCGGTCGGCAGCAACCTGACCGTGCAGCTGTCCGAACTGAGTGAAGACCAGGTCACCTTGTTCACCCTCATCGAAGAAGACCACGCGGCCGCGCTTGCCAGGATCAAGTCCGACCCAGGTAATGCGTATTTCCCCCAGGTCCCGTTCGCGGACTGGACGGCACAAAGCAAGGAAACCGACCTGCCGCTGTTCGGGACGATCGGATGGATGTACTACAGCCTTTATCGGTACATGACCATCAAGTACGAGGACGGACAGCTGCTATGGGAGAAGCTGTTCGTCGGACCCGTCGGACAATGGGACCTGTTCAACAGCACGGCCAAGTCCGCGGAAAAGGAGTATCCGCTGATGCCGACGCAGATCACCGCCAAGGCCGCGGTGACCGCCGGCATGCAGGCGATCACCATGATGGCCGCCATCTGCGACCAGGGCGAAGGCGGCATCGACGCATCGACCACCCGCGAGTTCCTGAACATGCTGCACGCGCGTGCGCTGGAGATTGGCATGTCCCTGGCCGAGATCAACAGCGTGGTTCCGACGTTCCAGCCGGACAAGGAGGCGATGGCCAACAACCACCCCTCCTATACCGACACCGGCGCATCGGCCACCTCCACGGATGCCGACGCACGCGCGACCAATGGTGCGCTGGACCACCACCAGCGTTTCGAGAACCTGCTGGGACTGGTCGGACAGGTGCAGACCTGGAGCCAATGGCATGCGATTTCGAGCAACGTCTGGACGGGCGCGATGCTGACCACCTCCGATTTCGATCCCACCACCGCGCCAAGCAACATCCCCAAGCCCGACGACGTGGCCACCGCACTCAACAATCTGAAAAAGGTCGATCCCACCGCGCTGGACAACGTCGCGCAAGGCGCGCTCGCCGGCATCACCACCGTGTTGAGCGAGTCGTGGGGCGCCACCGATGTCCAGTTCCCGTATCCGTCGATGGTCGGCTCCGGCGATCGCCTGGGCCTGTACTGGGCGATCTACGGCAGCGCGCCCACCTTGCAGAAGGTGACCAGCAGCACGCAAGCGAGAAGCACACTGCTGCACGCCTGCCAGGGACTCGCCCTCGATGGATCCGGCGGCGACTGCGCGGCGCCGGCGATCTATCACAGCTGCAAGGGTTCCAACCACTGCGCCACCCAGGGCGGCTGCGGATTCGTGCAATCGGTGGACGGCGGCGGCAATTGCTCGCAGGCCATCGGCGGCGGTTGCGGTCAGCGCGTCGCGGCAGCGGCACAGGCGGCGGCCAAGGCCGCAGCGGGCGAACAGGTCGGCGGAACCTGCGGCGCGCCCACGCTGTACAGCGCGCCAGCCAACAACAAGTGCGGCGGCTTCGGCGGTTGTGCCGTGCCGATCTCGGCATCGCAACTCTATCCGGCTGCCGGCACCATGCAGGTCTTCGACTTCACCGCCCCGGACAACACCCCGACGCCCTTGACGACGCAGGCGTTCGCCGTCGGCGATGCGGTCTACGACATCGCGTGGGAGACATACAAGAAGGTGATGACCGAGCGCAAACTGCCGGTGGGCGACCAGCCAAAGCCCACCGACCTGCGCGTCGCCCTGCCACCGTCGACCTGAGGAGGCAAGGCGATGGCGGACATGGCAGACCCGACGCGTGCGCGGCCGCATCAGGCAGCGCCAAATGCCGCACCATCGCGTCTGGGCCTGCCGAACCTGGGCTTCGGCGTCGGCCTGCGCCCGCAGCATCTCCCGGCCATTCTGGCCGGGGGAGCGCGCGTGGACTGGTTCGAGATCATCTCCGAAAACTACATCGAGGACGCCGGCTACCAGCGCGCGATGTTGAACGCGCTCGCCAAGCAGACGCCCATCGTCATGCATGGGGTCTGTCTTTCGATCGGATCGGACGCACCGCTGGATCACGACTATCTCGGCAAGCTCAAGCGCCTGGCGCGCGACGTCGACGCGGCGTGGATCTCGGACCATCTGTGCTGGACCGGACTCGGCTCGCACAATGCGCACGATCTGCTGCCGTTGCCGTTCAATGCGGAATCCTTCGCGCATGTGCGCGATCGCGTGCTGCAGGTCCAGGACATCCTGGGCAGGCCGCTGGTGCTGGAGAACCCCTCCAGCTACGTGCAGTTCCAGACCTCGACCATGCCCGAATGGGAGTTCCTCGGCGGCCTGGCCGATGCCACCGCCTGCGGCATCCTGCTCGACGTCAACAACGTCTACGTGAGCGCGCACAACCATCGCTTCGATCCCGAGCGCTACCTGCGCGCCCTGCCTGCCGATCACGTGGTGCAACTGCACCTGGCCGGCCCCACCCGCCACGGCGATTGCCTGATCGACACCCACGACCAACCGGTGCCTGGCCGCGTCTGGGAACTGTATGCGCTCGCGCAGCAACTCACCGGCGGCGTGTCCACCCTGCTGGAATGGGACGCCAGGCTGCCGGACTACGACGGCCTGCTGGAAGAACTGGACAAGGCACGCGCCGTCATGGCCGGCACGATGCCGGACATGGCCGATCCCGTCTGCGCCGAGCACGCCGTGTCCACGCCGTTGCACTACGCATCGAGGGAACCTGCCGATGCCTGACGCCGCCGTCATCGGAACGGCGCCGGCAGCGCTCGCCCACGTGCAGCGCTGGATGCTGAGCGCGACCACGCATCCTGGCGGACTCGCGGCTGGCCTCCGCTACGCCGGCGACCTGCACGGACTGGATGCCGCCAGGCTGCTGACGTCGCCGGAGGGGGGCGATCCGCAGGCGCGACTGGCGATCTACGCCAACGGCTATTGGCAACGCCTGATCGAGGCGCTGCGTGCCGAATTCCCGGCACTGTGCCGCCTGCTCGGCGACGACCTGTTCGGCTTCTTCGCCCGCGCCTACCTCAGCGCGCACCCGCCGCGCGCGCCATCGCTGCATACGCTGGGTGCGGGGTTTCCCGCCTTCCTGCGCGCGTCCCAGCGCCGCCAGGGCCAGGCGCGTGATCGCTTCCCCGTGCAACTGGCGTGGCTGGAGCGCGCCCTGGCCGAGGCCAGCCGTGCCGAGGGCCTGGAAGCCGAAGCGCACGCGCCAGCCGTCGACGCCTCTGCGCTCGCGCTCGGCTGGCCTTGCCGCATCGGCGTGCCGGCGACCACCCGCTTGGCCATGCTGTCCTATCCATGCGCCGCGTTTCGCGATTGGCTGTCCGGCACCGCGACCTCGGTGCCGGAACCCGCGCAACCCAGCTTCCTGTGCATTGGCCGCCATCGGTTCCGCACCACCATCGCAGCGCTGAGCGATTGGCAGTTCTTCGCGTTGCGCCATGCCGCGCGCGGACGACGTCCACTGCAGGCCTGCGCCCAGGCGGCCGCGCGGCGCACCGGCCGCGATACGGGCGAGGTGTTGGCCCTGCTCGCGCTATGGCTGCCCGATGCGCAGGCATCGAGCCTGGTGACGCTGACACCGCTCAACACGCCCGCACCGCCGGCTTTGCACCTCCCCAGCGCTTTCATCCACCGCGACAAGGACACCGCACATGACTGACATGAACGAAAGTGCGCTCGACACGCACTACCGGAACAGCTTCGGCTGGCTCGCCGGCTACTTGCCGGAAGATCGCAGCGGCCTGCGGCACTGGCATGCCGCGTTTCGCGAACGCGCCCTGCGACACCGCGACGGCACGGCACCCGGTTATGCGCACGATGCCGTGCAACACCTGGCCGACCTGATCGCGACCGACCCGATCGTGCGGATGTACGCGACCGAGGCCATCGCCCAGATCGTCCAGCAACCGCCAAACATCACCTCCATCGACGACATGCTGGCGCAACTGGACCTGATCTGCACCACCGCGCCCGAGTACAACGCCAACCCGAACAAGCGCGTGCTGTTTCCCATGTCGGCGTTGTTCGTCGACATGATGGCGACCCCGGCCGGCAAGGCGCTGTTCCGTCTCGACGCCTTCAACGAAGGCCTCCGCGCCATCCTCGAGACCTGGGCCGCCTATCTCGACAGCCCGGCGAGTTGCTCGGTACTGAATCCGGACCCGGTGACCGGTTGGCTCGGCACGGCCGCCATCGCTGAATTCAAGCTCGCCGACTTCGTGATCGACTGGGACGCCGAGTACGGCGGCTTCGGCTCCTACAACGCGTTCTTCCATCGCGAGATCCAGTCCAAGGTTCGCCCCATCGCCGGCGTCGGCAACCCCGGCATCGTCACCTCGCCGAACGATGGGACGGTCTACCGCATCGCCACCGGCGTGCAGCAGACCGCGGTGTTCTGGATCAAGGAGAAGGCCTACTCCTTGCAGGACATGCTGGCCAACCCCGACCCGGCGACGCTGCAGCGCTTCGTCGGCGGCACCGTCGTGCAAATCTTCCTGAGCGGTGCCGACTACCACCGCTGGCACGCACCGGTCGACGGCGTAGTGGCGTACCGCAACGTGGACGGACTGCTGTTCAGCGAAAACGAGGACAGCACGTTCGATAAAGATGCCGGCGTGGCCTCGCAGGTGTACGGCGCAGCCGTCAACAACCGCGGCATCGTCGCCATCACCGCCGACGACGCGCGGATCGGCACGGTGTTCGTCATGCCGATCGGCATCACCGAGATTTCCTCGCTGACCCAGACCGTGGCCGATGGCCAGCACGTCAGCAAGGGCGAGGAGCTCGGCTATTTCAGCTACGGCGGGTCGACGCTGTGCGTGGTGTTCGAGAACAAGGTGTCGCTGAACTTCGGTGCGCTCAAGGAAAACGCCACGATCCAGGTCAACGCGCAACTGGCGGCGGTGGACCTGCCGGTCTGAGCTGTCGCCCGCGCTGCGAACGCGCCAGACGCCGCCGCGGACTTGCGGCTGCGTCCGGTCTCGCCTCCACGCGTCCGCCAGTCCATCGTGGCCACGATCACCAGCCATACCGGCGGCCAGTCGAGCGTCATGCGTCGCCACCTTTCTCCTGGTGGTGCACGGCCAAGAAGAGCGCCTACGACGACGAAGCGCACGCCGGCAAGCAGGTGCGGCCGCTGCCGGCGCTACGCAACTGTTGCGCCTCAGGCCTCCTGCAAGCCGGGCTTGCCGTGGGCGATGGCGTAGCGCCGCCAGCTCTGCAACGTTCCGTTCGGCTGCATCACCTGATCCAGCGTCTTCATGTCGCCGATCCACGCGTCGCGGCGCACGTCGCACAGCAGATAGCCGCGCTTGTCGGTACTGGCCTTCAGGTGCGGACTGTGTCGCAGCATGTTTTCGGCCACCGCATCCTCGCCGAGGCCATCGGAGCCGGAGGTGATCGAGGTGGCCAGCAGCTCACTGGAGACGATGCCGGAATCGGCGTCGTCCTGCACCAGGTCGCTGGCGAAATGGCGGTGCGCGTCGCCGCAGGTGGTGACCACGTTACCGAAGCCGACCCGCTGGATGTGGTCGAGCAGGCGCCGGCGGCTGGCCAGATAGCCCGACCATTGGTCGTCGGAATACACCACCTCGCCGTTCTTCTCGATCGCGTAGTTGCCCAGCGCGACCTGATGGGCAATGGTGTGCCAGCGCGGCGCCTTGTCGGCCAGGCCGTCGAACAGCCACTGCTCCTGCGCCTCGCCCATGATGCTGCGCGCCGGCGACTGCACCTGGTCGCGCTGCGTCATGTCGACCTGCTTGCTGCGGTACTGGCGGGTATCGAGCAGATGCAGGTCCATCAAGGTGCCGTAGCGGGCGCGCCGGTACAACTGCATGTGGCCGTCGCGCGGAAACGCAGTGCGGCGCAACGGCATGTTCTCGTAATACGCCTGGAACGCCTGCGCGCGCCGCAACAGGAACACCTCGCTGGGGGTGTCGTCCTGGTCTTCGGCGCCGGCCCAGTTGTTGTCCACTTCGTGGTCGTCGAAGGTCACGAACCACGGCGCGGCGGCATGCGCCGCCTGCAGGTCGGCATCGGACTTGTACTGCGCGTAGCGGCGTCGGTAGTCGTCCAGCGTGTAGATCTCCGGACCGACATGATCGCGCAGGTTGGTGAACGGACGGCCGTTCATCGTGCGCGGGCCGGGCCGCGCTGCGCCTTCGTAGATGTAGTCGCCGTAGTGGAAGACGAAATCCAGCGGCTCCTCGGCAATGCACCGCCATGCGGTGTAGTGGCCTTCCTCGTAGTGCTGGCAGCCGGCAACGGCGAAACGCACCCGCTCCACCTTGGCGGTGGCCGCCGGCAGCGTGCAGGTGCGGCCGACCGGGCTGGCGTGATCGCCGATCCTGAAGCGATACCAGTACGGCCTGGCCGGCGACAGACCCTTGAGTTCGACGTGCAGCGCATGGCCCAGTTCCGGATGCGCCAGCGACGATCCGCGTCGCACCAGCGTGGCGAATCCCTCGTCGGCCGCCACCTCCCAGTCGACCACCATCGGCCGCGTCGGCATCCCCCCGCCGTATACCAACGGCTCGGGCGCCAGCCGCGTCCACAGCACCACGCCTTCCGGCGAGGGGTCGCCGGAGGCCACGCCCAGGGTGAACGGCGTGGTCGCGAACCGTGGCGAGGCGAGCAGGTTGCGGGGGAGCAAGGTCTTGGCATCGGTCTGCGTAGCCAGCGCGGAGGCGGTCTGCATCCAGGCGCCGAACGCGGAAAGACCGGACAGGGCGAGAAAGCGCCTGCGATTGAAGGTACTCATGGCGATCGCCTCAGTTGTAGATCACATGGAAGTAGAAGAAACGGCCGTAGTCGTCGATCTCGGTGCGGAAGCGTCCGTTCGGGCCGGTGCTGTAGGTCGGCTGCGTGTTGAACAGGTTCTTGGCCTCGTACTTGAGCGTCACGTGCTTGCCGATCCTGTGGCTGAAGGCCAGGTTGAAGGTCATGTACGGGTCGTAGTACGAATCCAGCCACTGGGTATCGCCGAAGTCGACCAGCATGCGGCTGCGGTAGGTCCCGGAGAAACGCAGTTGCGCGCTGTGCCAGGGCATGCGCCAGATCAGCGAGCCGTTCAACGACCAGTCCGGCTGGTACAGCAGGCGGTCCAGGCGGCGCTGGCTGCCGTCGGTGATGGTGTAGTTGGTCCGCCCTTGCAGGCGGGTAGCATTGAAATACATGTCCAGGTGCTGATTGCCCCAGCGCAGGTTGCGGTTGGCGACGGACAACTCGATGCCGCGCAGGGTGGACTGATCGGTATTCATCGGCTGGGTCACCCGATAGCGGACGTCGCCGATGGTCTCGTAGGTGGTCAGGGTATAGATGTCGTCCTGGATGACCTTGTCGAACAGCGCCACCGACACCAGGCCGTTGTTGCCGTTGAAGTACAGATCCCAGGCCAGGTCGAGGTTGGTGGCGCGGCGCGGCTTGAGGCCGGCGTTGCCCTGCTGGATGGTGCAGAAGTTCCCGCCCTGCCCATCGTCGCCGCAGTTGGTCTGGGTCGCCTGGGCAATGTTGCTCGGCGTCGGCCGGCCCAGCGTGCGGCTGGCCGACGCGCGCAGGCGCTGGTCGTCGCTGAGCTTGAAGGTGGCGTTCAGCGACGGCAGCACATTGGCGTAGCCGCCCGTGTTCTTGCGCAGGTCGGCGCTATAGGTGGCGCCGCCATCGGCGCTGAAGGGGCTATACGCGTCGAAGCGCGTGTGGTCGTAGCGCAGGCCGCCGATCAGCAGCAGCCGCTCCCACGCATAGTGCGCCGAGACGTAGGCATTGCCGATGTCCTCGACGTACCGGTAGTCGCTGGTGAGGTTGGCGTTCGGGTAGGCGGCGTTGTTGTTGTCCAGCGTCGGCAGCAGCTGCTCGGTCCACAGGCGGTTGTCGATCAGCGGAAAGCCCGGCACGCTGCCGACCAGGGTCGCGCCGGGATACAGATAGCGATTGAGCGTGGCGCTGGTCTTGTAGTAGGTGAAGTCGATGTTCTGCCAGATGTCCAGGCGGCGGTACTCGGCGCCGGTGGCCAGGCCGAAGCCACGCGCGTCGGCGTCGATGTTGTGGGTGAAATCCACGCGCACATCGTCGATGCTTTCCTGCGCGTCGCGCGGAGAGATGTAGGCCTGCGCCGGATTGAGCTTGAACGCCGAGGTGGTCAGCAGGCTCGGATCGGACACGCCGACCGCGTTCGGAAAACCGTTGCCGTCGTTGGCGTAGTCGACGAACAGCCTGCTCGGATACGCGCGCACGCCCCAGTACACCTGGGTGTTGTCGAACGTCTCTTCGGTATGACCGGCGCGCAGGCTGAGCCGCGAGCGCTCGCCCACGTCCCAGTCGAACACGGCGATGGCGCCGCGGTTGCTGCGATCCCAGCGGTCGTGCCGGTTCTTGATGTAGATGCTGTTGATCTGGGTGGTGCCGCCGTCCTCGCTGGCGTTGCGGATCGGGAACTTCGGATTGGAGTACAGATCGGTCTTGTTCATCGTCGAGTTCTCGTAGAACCGGTACGAGTACAGCAGCAACGAGGCGTAGAACGGATCCTGCGACGGCTTCCACTCCAGCTTGGCCGACCCACCGAAGTTGGTGATGTAATTGGTATAGGTGCCGGTGCTGAAATTGCCCGGCGCGCGCAGGCCGTTCCAGCCGGCGGCCGCCTCGGGATCGGTGGTGCCGTCGGTCAGGTACTTGCCTGCGGCGTCGAAGTAATAGTTCGACTCCACCCAGCGCTTGATGCTGTTGCGCGAGCGTTGCTCGTAGCGCGCCACCGCCACGACCCCGAATTCCTGATCGGCCCCGAACTGGTTGGAGAACACCGCCTTGGCGCTCTTGCCGAAGTGTCCCAGCGTCTTGTGGTCGCCGCCGGCGCTGCGGCCGACGTCGGTTTCGGCGGTGGAGTAGATGCCGGCGAGATCGGCGAAGACGTAGCGGCCCGAGCGATCGAAGGCGCTGCGGCTGACGATGTCGATCACCCCGCCGATGGCATCCGGCGCCTGCTCCGCACTGAAGCTCTTGTAGATGTCGGTGCGGGTGCCGATGTCGCTGGGAATGAGTTGCAGGTTGTTCATGCGCTCGCCCGAGCCGCTGCCGCCCACGCTGGCGATCGCGATCCCGTCGATGGTGGTGTAGTTGAGGTTGGGCTGCACGCCGCGCACGGTCACGTAGCGCGGCTCGCCCGCGTCCTCCACCGCGCTCACCCCCGGCGCGGCCATCAGGCTCTCAGCCAGCGTCTCGTCGCCGTAGCTGTCCATCTCGTCGTAGATCACCGAGTCCTTGATGCCCGGAGATTGCTTCTTCTGCTCGATCACCTCGTGCGCGGCGATCACGTTCACCGCATCCAGCGTCGGTGCCGCACTTTCCTGCTCGGCGCCCGGCTGCGGCGCGGCCGTCTGCGGCACATCGCGTGGCGGCGGCGCGGAATCGATCGCGATGACGTTGCCGTCCACCACCGAATAGCGCAGGCCGGTGCCTGCCAGCAGTGCCTCCAGCGCCTGCTTGACCGTCGACCCCGCCGCCACCGCGCCGCCTGTGCGCGGGGAGCCGTTGGGCGAGTACAGGAACTGCACGCCTGACTCACGCGACAGCTGCTGCAGCGCGCGGCTCAGCGGTTGCGCGGCGATCGGCGTGGTGATCTTCGCGACCAGCGCATCCGGCGTCGCGGTCTGGGCCTGGCCGAGGAAGGCGTGGGAGAGGACGATGGCCAGGGCGATCGACAGGGAGAGCGGCTTCCGCATCACGGTTCCTTGAGGGAGAGAGGATGTCGACGCCGCGTCGCGGAACGACAGCGGCTTCTCCTTAAGAAAGAGCGGGCAAGCGCCGGAATGGAGAACGCGGATTCGATGAATTTTTTCTGACAACGTCCGCGGCATGCTCAGCGGCTGGAAACGCGCACCGTGTCGCCATCGCGCTGCACCACCAAGCGCGGGTCGCGCTGCAGGAAGGCTTGCAGCGCCGAGACCCGGTGCGCGTCCAGGCTGCCGGACAGGCGCGCCGATGCAGCCGCCTGGTCCGCGATCACCACCTGTACCGTGTTGTGGCGATTGAACGCCTGCGCGACCTCGTCCAGGCGTTCGTCGAGAAAGGAAATCTTGCGCTGCTGCCAGTCCAGCAGCATCGAGGCCGGCATGCTCAGCGGCCGCACCACCAGGCTGCCGTGATCGACCGTGGCCACCCGACCGGCATCCAGCCGCGCCAGGCAACGCGCATTCTCGCCATTGCTGCAGACCTCCACTGCACCGGACACCACCCCGATCCGGGTGTCCTGCAACCGGCGCGCGACGTCGAACACGGTGCCGATGTCGCGGATGTGCAGCCCGTCGACCTGCACCTGGAAGGGGCGCCGGTCCGCTGCGATGTCGAAACTGGCCTCCCCGCGCAGCAATTCGGCGCGCCGGGCCAGCCATCCCAGCCGGACGCGCACCACGCTGTCCGCGTTGAGCCGCACCCGGCTGCCATCGGCCAGGGTGAACGCGCGCAGCTGTCCGTGCCCAGCCTGCAACAGCAACTCCGGCGATTGCAGATGCGCCAGCAGGGCGCCCAGGGCGATCGCCACGCAGGCCGCAGCCGCAATTGCCACCTGCCAGCGTCGGCGCGGACGCCGGGCGGCCGGTGCGGCATCACGCGGTCCCGTGCCGGAGAACAGCGGCACGACCTTGGCGCGGGGCGGATGCGCGGCGACGGCGGCTTGGCCGGCCGCCGCATCCTGCTGCCGCCGCGGGCTCATGGCCTCGCCCACTTCGCGATGCAGGCGCGAGGCGCGCAGGTATTCGCGCACATGTTCGGGCGAACGCTGCATCCACTCCAGGAACGCCAGACGCTCGGGCTCGCCCAACGGCGCCTCGCGATGACGCAGGAACCAGGACACCGCCTGCTCGGCCACGGTGCCGTCCATGGTGGGTGGCGTTTGGTTCATGCCTCACCCCGGATGCGCAACCTCGCCCTGCACGCCTGCAGTCCCCTGCCGATGTGCTTGCGCACCATGTGCACGGACACGTCCATCCGCGCGCTGATCTGCTGGCACTCCAGTCCGTCGCGATAGTGCAGTTCCATCATCTGGCGGGTGGCCGGCGGCAGTTGCGCGATGGTGTTGCGGATGTCGCTCCAACGCTGCCGGCGTTCGAACTCGCCCTCCACGTCCTCTTCGCTTTCGAGCACTTCGGCCAGCAGCTCGACATCCTCCAGCGGCGGCAGCGCAGCGCGCGAGCGCGCATGTTCGCGCGCCAGGTTGGCCGCCACGGTATAGAGATAGGCTTCCGGGTTGGCGACGGCCTCGGCGTTCTCGCCGGTGCTGCGCAACAGGCGCAGATAGACCTCCTGCGCAAGATCCTCGGCGTCTTCGGCATGCGAGCCGCGGCGCAGGAAGAAGCCACGCAGCAGGCGCCCCCGCAGCGCATAGCTCTTTTCCCATACCCTCGCGCCACTCACGACCGCTCCAACCGCGTCCAGAGATGGAAACAGGTGATCTTCCGGGGAGAAGATGACGCCACGATTTCATCACCAGGCCGGGCCCCGTATGACCTGGAATCCGTATGCGATGCAAGCCTCTGCCATCGCTCGGGGTTCGACGAGGCGGCGTTCGCTGTTTGTCAGGGTCCGGCGGTAGCTGGGGTGCGGCAACTGGCATTGAGTCGCGCAACGAGTTGCATACGCGCGTCGCCGACCGCGGCGCCCAGAATCCCCATTGCATCGGACGTGGATGAGTTCCAGTTGACTCTGGCCGACTGCCCGCGCACGACGAACGCCGAGGCGCCGTGGGGCCGAATCTCGAATGCCGCCACCCCGGTGACGGTTGCGGGCAAGGCACTCAGATAGAGCTTCTGAATGCTGATCGTCACCGATGACGCGTCCGCATCGCGCGACCAGCCTACCGATCCCAGCGCCTCACGGACGCTGGCAGCGATGTCAGGGAAGGCATACGTGCGCTTACCAAGCATTCCCACCTCCGTGGTCGATCGCGCATCGACGATCTGACCCAGCCGGTAGGGGCAGCGCAGACCGGAATCGACCGTCGTCGGCAGATGCAGCACCTCCGCGCGCTCCATGCGGGCTGCGCATGCGCATAGCGACAGCAGCAGGCTGAGCGAAGCGGCGATGCGGATCATCAGGGATGGGCCGCTTGGCCTTGAGGAATCGGTTGATCCTTCGGCCTGTATGTTTCCCAGAAGGTCTTGCGCTTGCCCGGCTCCGTGGATACGGACGTCTCTGCAGGCGCCTGCACTGGGTGGGCAGGTGTGTCGACGGCGGCAGACGCGCTCACGCTCGGAACCGGTTCGCTGTGCGACGCGGCGGCGACCTGCACGATGGACGTGTCAGCGCCCGACGGAGTCGGCGCGACCGCCTGGGATGCGGCTGCTTCGACAGCAACCGCCTGGTTCGGCACGGCCACCGGCAGCGCTGCCGGCTGATAGTCGGAACGCAACCACTGGTACCCGGTGATGGCCTGAAAGCGCGTGTTGCCAGCACGCACCCACACCACGTCCCCTTCGCGCCGCTCGATGCGGCCGGACACGCTACGTCCGGCAATGTCCGATTTTCCCTTGATCTTCTGGTCCCATTGCTGGCGACCTTCTGCGGAAAAGTCGTAGACCATCATGGCAACGGCCTGGTCGATCGATTGATCGATCAGCCCGCCCATCCGCGCTGCTCCCAGATCGAGCCAAGGCCTGCTTTCGCCTGTGGCGGGCAACTGGAAACTGGAGCGAACAGCATAAGGACGCGAGAACAGGAACCTGGTCTTGACCGTTCCGTTCTTTATCTGGCGATTTTCGATCGTCACATTGAGCAGAACATAGGCCGTGCCCATCGCATCGCCCATGGCGTACCGCGGCCTGATGACCAAGACATGCTTCGGCATGCCATCCAGGTCCTGCCGTGCCTCCCAAGGCGCATGAACGACCGTGATCACAGGGCGATCGGCGATTCCCGAGCCAGGCAGCCGGCGTTGCAGGGACCGCATCAACGGCGTTTCGAAATCGTAGCCGACCATCATGTTGCGCAACGGCAGCACGGTAGCTTCGGCATTCTTGTTCTTCGCGTTCTGCACGGCAGTTCCGATCAGGGCACCGACCAGCCCGAACTGCATCCCCATCTCCATCGCGGTTGACGAGACATCGATCGCCAGTTCCTGCTGGGTGAGTTGCACCTCGACCGGCATGTCGGACGCCAATGGCAACGGCAACGCATTGTCGCGGGCCATCGAAGACGCACAGAAAACGCTCAGCCCTAAGGCCAAGCACAGTCGCTTGAACATCGTTATCCCCCTGAGTCGGCACCGGCCAGCCGGCGGCGTGCCCGCCGGCCTCCCCGATTCGGCAGTCTAGCCACGCCACCTGGGTTGAGTAAAGGCGAGCGATCGCGCACCTCGATGCCCAGCATCCCGTGACAGGCAATGGCGGCGACGGTCGGCGCATGGGTGCGATCAAGTCATGGGCGCTATCAAGAACAGGCGCGACGCGCCGACAACATACGAATGGGCCAACCGATGGCGCATTCCGCGCAACAACGTCGACATCGGCCTTGTAATGATCGCGACACCATTACTATTTCAGCACTTTAGCAACGGGTCGCCGGCATGGCCGCGGTACGCTCAACCCCGGACGGAACGATGGGCATGCTGGGCCGGTATCTCTTCTATTTTTTCGCCTGCGCGCTGATCAACTATCTCGCGCTGCTGGAACAGAGCGCAGTTGGCCTGATCTTCTTCTGGCCCGGCAATGCCCTGGGCGCGCTGCTCGCGCTGCATTGGCGCAGCCGCGACCGCCGCGGGGCTCCCCTGCGGCATGGCGCATTCTTGCTGCTGTTCTTTGCCGGCCATTATGCGACCTCGCTGCTGGTGCCGCAGCCGATGACGCCGCAGCAGCAATTCTGGGCATGTCTGTTCGATACGCTGCATGTCGCCTCCTACGGTATTGCGATGCGGCTCGTGGTGCGGTACCGGCACTGGTTCGCGCCCTACCGTCGCACCGCCCTGCTGATCGCGCCGGTGCTTCTGTCGGTCCTTGCCTCGGGAGCGTGCGTCGGGCTGCTTCTCAACCGCCTGGTTCCGCTCGGCACGACCGGTTTCGTCGTCATCGACTGGATCAGCGAACAGTTCCTCACCTGCCTGGTGGTCACCCTGATCTTCCATGGCGGCGTGCGAAGCAACTGGAGCGCCGAACGGCGGCGCCGCGACCGCCCCGCGGTCCTGCTGATCGCCGCGCTGGTGCTGGCGCAACTCATGCTGACCTTCAGCCCCTGGCTGACGATCACCTCGATCGCCGCCATTCCTGCCCTCGTCGCACTGGCACGGTTCGACTTCAAGGGCACCGTGCTGGTGACCGGACTGTGCATGACCCTGCCGACGCTGTCGCGCGTGCACTTCTACGTGGTCACCAACAACTACCAGAAGAGCGCCAACTTCTACCAGGAGATTTTCGCGCACCGGATCGAATTCGCCATCGTGGCGATCCTGGTGGTGTTCATGGCGGAACTGCTGGGTCAGAAGCACCGCCTGCTGGTGAAGACCACCTACCAGGCCGAGACCGATCGCCTGACCCGCCTGTACAACCGCGCCTTCATGGTCAAGGCCATCGATCGACTGCCGCCGGGGAGCAGGCTCGGACTCGCGGTCCTGGATATCGACGATTTCAAGAAGATCAACGACACCTACGGCCATGCCGTCGGCGATCGCATCCTGCTGATGGTATCGGCGGTCCTGCAACGCAGCGCGCACGCCACCGGCATCGCGGCGCGCTGGGGCGGCGAGGAGTTCCTGATCGCGCTACCCGACATCTCGATGGACGACTTCCTCGTCGCCTGCGACCGCCTGGTCGCCGATGTCCGCAGCCAGCCGGACGAGCGCAGCAGCGGCCTCCCGCAAGTGACCATCAGCCTCGGCGGTGTCCACATCGAGCGCTTCGAGCGCGCCGCCTTCGAACACGCGTTCTCCGCCGCCGATGCACAGCTGTACCAGGCCAAGCGCGAGGGCAAGGACCGCGCCCGCTTGCTGCGCATGCAGCAGGTGCCTGCTCTCGGCGGCTGAACCGGCAGCACGCACGGCACGACCCGTCGCCCGTCCTGCTCTACGCGCGGTCGCCGCGCATGCAGCGGCTCACATGGGCCGCCAATCGGCGCGACGGCTCCATCGCCCATGCCCACGGCGCCCCGATCGCACGGCGCCGGCGCTCCGGCCTCGCGACCCACCCGACCAGCCGCAACCCCAATCCACTAAACTTGCCTCCCCCACGGGCGGCCCGCCGCCCCATGCCCTGTCGCACCGGCGGCGCGCGCCATGCGCCCGCCGCCCCGCACGTCCGCACGAAGGCGCCATGACCTCCGAGAAAGTCCCCGAACACACCCCGCTCATGAAGCAGTTCTTCGCCGCCAAGTCCGAGTACCCGGACCTGCTGCTGTTTTTCCGCATGGGCGATTTCTACGAACTGTTCTACGACGACGCGCGCAAGGCCGCGCGGCTGCTGGACATCACCCTGACCCAGCGCGGCAGTTCCGGCGGCGCGCCGATTCCGATGGCCGGGGTGCCGGTGCATGCCTACGAGGGCTATCTGGCGCGGCTGGTGGCGCTGGGCGAGTCGGTGGCGATCTGCGAGCAGATCGGCGATCCGGCGCTGGCCAAGGGCCTGGTCGAGCGCAAGGTGGTGCGCATCGTCACCCCGGGCACGGTGACCGACGAGGCCTTGCTGGACGAGCGCCGCGATACCTTGCTGATGGCCATCGCGCGCACCAAGCAGGGCTACGGCCTGGCCTGGGCCGACCTGGCCGGCGGCCGGTTCCTGGTCAACGAGGTGGACAGCGAGGACGCGCTGGAAGCCGAACTGGCGCGACTGGAGCCGGCCGAGCTGCTGGTGCCCGACGAGGACCAATGGCCGGAATTCCTGCGCGAGCGCCGCGGCGTGCGCCGCCGTCCGCCTTGGCTGTTCGACGCCGACAGCGGCCGCCGCCAGTTGCTGGCGTTCTTCCAGCTGCACGATCTGAGCGGCTTCGGCATCGACGACAAGCCGCGCGCCACCGCCGCCGCTGGCGCCCTGCTCGGCTACGTGGAGGAAACCCAGAAGCAACGCCTGCCGCACCTGACCGCGATCGCGATGGAGACCGCCAGCGAGGCGATCGCGATGAACGCGGCCACGCGCCGTCATCTTGAATTGGACACGCGCGTCGACGGCGACACCCGCAACACCCTGCTCGGCGTGCTCGACAGCACGGTCACGCCGATGGGCGGGCGCCTGCTGCGGCGCTGGCTGCACCGTCCGCTGCGCCTGCGCGAGGTGCTGGTGCAGCGTCACCACGCGGTCGGCACGTTGATCGACCGCGGCGCCGATGCCGACCTGCGCGAGGCGTTCCGCGCGCTCGGCGACGTCGAGCGCATCCTCACCCGCGTCGCCCTGCGCTCGGCGCGTCCGCGCGACTTCTCCACCCTGCGCGACGGCCTGGGCCTGCTGCCGAAGGTGCGCGCGATCCTGGCGCCGCTGGATTCGCCGCGGCTGGCGGCACTGGCGGCGGCGCTGGGCCAGCACGACGAGATCGCGCACCTGCTGGCGTCGGCGATCGCCGAACAGCCGCCGCTCAAGCTCAGCGACGGCGGCGTCATCGCCGCCGACTACGACGCCGAGCTGGACGAACTGCGCCGGCTCAGCACCAACGCCGACCAGTTCCTGATCGATCTGGAAGCGCGCGAGCGCGCCAGCAGCGGCATCGCCACGCTGAAGGTCGGCTACAACCGCGTGCACGGCTACTACATCGAGATCAGCAAGGGCCAGGCCGACAAGGCGCCGGTGCACTACAGCCGGCGCCAGACCCTGACCAACGCCGAGCGCTACATCACCGAGGAACTGAAGAACTTCGAGGACAAGGTGCTGTCGGCGCGCGAGCGTGCGCTGTCGCGCGAGAAGCTGCTCTACGAAGGCCTGCTCGACACGCTGGGCGAGCGCCTGGAGCCGCTCAAGCGTGCCGCCGCCGCGCTCAGCGAACTGGACGTGCTGGCCGGCTTCGCCGAACGCGCGCAGGCGCTGGACTGGACCCAGCCGGAGCTGGACAGCGGTGCCTGCCTGCGCATCGAACGCGGCCGCCACCCGGTGGTGGAAGCGGTGCGCGAGCAACCGTTCGAACCGAACGATCTGGATCTGCACCCCGACCGACGCATGCTGGTGATCACCGGCCCGAACATGGGCGGTAAATCGACCTACATGCGCCAGAACGCGTTGATCGTGCTGCTCGCGCACATCGGCAGCTATGTGCCGGCGCGGCGCGCGGTGATCGGCCCGATCGACCGCATCCTCACCCGCATCGGCGCCGGCGACGACCTGGCCCGCGGCCAGTCCACCTTCATGGTCGAAATGGCCGAGACCAGCTACATCCTGCACCACGCCACCGCGCAGTCGCTGGTGCTGATGGACGAGATCGGCCGCGGCACTTCCACCTACGACGGCCTGGCCCTGGCCGATGCGGTGGCGCGCCATCTCGCCCACCACAACCGCTGCTACACGCTGTTCGCCACGCACTATTTCGAGCTGACCGCATTGGCCGACGAATCGGTCGAAGGCGGCCCCAGCGGCATCGCCAACGTGCACCTGGACGCGGTCGAGCACGGCGACCGCCTGGTGTTCATGCACGCGGTCAAGGACGGTCCGGCCAACCGCAGCTTCGGCCTGCAGGTCGCGGCGCTGGCCGGCCTGCCCAAGACCACGGTGGCGCAGGCGCGGCGGCGCCTGGCGGAGCTGGAGCAACGCGGCGGCGAGAGCCATGCCTCGCAGATGGCGCCGCAGGCCCTGGACGCGCCGCAGCAGTTCGGCCTGTTCGCGGCCACGCCCTCCGCGGCACAGGAAGCGCTGGCCGCGCTGGATCCGGACGAACTCACGCCCAAGCAGGCGCTGGAAGCGCTGTACCGGCTCAAGTCGCTGCTGTAGGCGGCGTGCGATTAGCCCCTCTCCCATCGGGAGAGGGGTTGGGGTGAGGGTACGGGGCGCGCAGCGCCTGCACTGATCTGGCAATGCGAGGCTGTGCCCGCACCCTCATCCGCCCCTGCGGGGCACCTTCTCCCGGAGGGAGAAGGGAAGCGCCGAGCCCCTCTCCCATCGGGAGAGGGGTTGGGGTGAGGGTACGGGGCGCGCAGCGCCTGCACTGATCTGGCAATGCGAGGCTGCGCCCCGCACCCTCATCCGCCCCTGCGGGGCACCTTCTCCCGGAGGGAGAAGGAAAGCGCCGAGCCCCTCTCCCACCGGGAGAGGGGTTGCCGCACGGCACCCCCAACCGCGGTGGTCCACCTTCCGCTAGGCGGTCGCCGGCACAGCGCTCGGGCGCCGCATGAACGGGTTCGGATGCGCGGCCACCAACGCATCGTCGATGGCCGCAGCACGCTGCGCCGCCGGCCGTGCCATGTGCCGCTGCACGAAGGCGACGAACGCCGGCCGCGCCTGCAGCACGCCGATGCGCGTGTAGAAGCCGAGGAACGCGGCGGCATACAGGTCGGCCGCACTGAAGCGGTCGCCGGCCAGGTGCTCGCGACCGGCGACGCCCTGCTCCAGCATGTCCAGCAGATCCTCGCCATGGCCGTAGCCCGCACTGTGCGCCGGCGCCAGGGTGCCGTGCTGCCTGGCGGTGAGAAACGCCTCGGCCGGCCCGGCCAGCAGGAACAGCCAGCGGTAGTACTCGCCCCGCGCCGGCGATCCCAGCGGCGGCGCCAGTTGCCGCTCCGGCACCAGGTCGGCCAGGTAGGCGCAGATCGCCGCGTTCTCGGTGACGGTGGTGGTGCCGTGGACCAGCGCCGGCACCTTGCCCATCGGGTTGATCGCCAGATAGTCGGGCGACTTCATGCCGGTGCCGTAGTCGAGGATCTGCGCGCGGTACGCCAGGCCGGTTTCTTCGAGCATCCAGCGCGCGATGCGACCGCGCGACATGGGGTGGGTGTAGAGCACAAGATCGTGGGACATGGTCGGACTCCGTGGTGGACGCCACGCAGTCTGCGCGCGCCCTGCTGACACCTGCTGTCAGGAGCCGACGCCGTGTCCGGTGGCGGCGCGCCAGCGCCGGATCAGCAGATGCCGCCGCGTCGGGTAGCGTTCGCCGTCGTCGTGCAGCGCCAGCACCCGGTCGGCGCGGAAATGACGGAAGTCGCCGCGCAGTTCGCACCACGCCGCAATCATGCCGAAGCCGCCCAGGAAGGCCATCGCGAACGGCCAGATGCGCCGTTGCGAGGCGACGCCGCCGGCATCGGCGTAGTCCATGTGCAGCACGTGCTCCAGGCGGATGCCGCGGCGCAGGACCGGCAGCCACGGCGCCGCCGGCTGCGCGGGCGGGGCCGCGGGCACCAGCAACCCGCTGGTCTCCAGCGCCAGCCGCAACGGCGCCGGCAATGACGCCCCGATCCGGGTGATGGCGCGCTGCGCCGCCTGCGCCAGTTCCGGATCGGCCTGGCTCGCCACCCAGCGCGCGCCCAGGGTCAACGCCTCCAGCTCGTCCTCGCTGAAGTTCAGCTCCGGCAGCAGGAAGCCCGGGCGCAGCACGTAGCCCACGCCCGGGTCGCCGAGGATGTCGGCGCCCTGCCCGCGCAGGCTGGCGATGTCGCGGTACAGCGTGCGCAGGCTCACCCCCAGGTCGGCGGCGAGCTGCGCCCCGGCCACGGGCCGGCGGCGCCCGCGCAGGGCGTCGAGCAGGCGCAACAGACGGGTGGCGCGTTGGGTCATGGCGACAGGATAGCGAGCGCAGCCGGCGGCCGGCATGGCGCGCACTGGTCGGGCCCAGTGCTACACACCCGATATTTCCGCGACCACGCATCGCCATCGAATGGAACGATAGTCAATAACTATCGATTGATTAGAAGAATTCGAATTCTATATATCGCCGCTTACGCCTATCGTGTCTCCAGTTTCACCGTATCGCCGCCGTATGATCGCGGCGCCGAGCCACCCCATCTCGTCCACCAAGAGCCAAGGCAGCCTCCCATGACCAGCGAATCGAAATGCCCGTTCCACCAGGCTGCCAGCGGCAGCGGCACCAGCAATCGCGACTGGTGGCCCAAGCAGTTGCGCGTGGACCTGCTCAACCAGCATTCGGCCCGCTCCAACCCGCTGGACCCGCAGTTCGATTACGCCAAGGCGTTCCAGCAACTCGATCTGGAAGCGCTCAAGCGCGACCTGCACGCGCTGATGACCGACTCGCAGGACTGGTGGCCGGCCGATTTCGGCCACTACGGCCCGCTGTTCGTGCGCATGGCCTGGCATAGCGCCGGCACCTACCGCACCGGCGACGGCCGCGGCGGCGGCGGCCGCGGGCAGCAGCGCTTCGCCCCGCTCAACAGCTGGCCGGACAACGTCAGCCTGGACAAGGCGCGGCGCCTGCTGTGGCCAATCAAGCAGAAGTACGGCCAGGCCATCTCCTGGGCCGACCTGCTGATCCTCACCGGCAACGTCGCGCTGGAATCGATGGGCTTCAAGACCTTCGGCTTCGCCGGCGGCCGCGCCGACACCTGGGAGCCGGATCAGGACGTGTACTGGGGCCGCGAGACCAAGTGGCTGGGCGGCGACGACCGCTATGCGCACGGCTCGCCGGGCGTGGACGAAGCGCACGGCGTGCTGGTGAAGGACGACGACAGCGAAGTGCGCCACACCCGCGACCTGGAGAACCCGCTGGCCGCAGTGCAGATGGGCCTGATCTACGTCAATCCGGAAGGTCCCGACGGCAATCCCGACCCGCTGCTGGCAGCCAAGGACATTCGCGACACCTTCGGCCGCATGGCCATGAACGACGAAGAGACCGTGGCGCTGATCGCCGGCGGCCACACCTTCGGCAAGACCCACGGCGCCGGCCCGGCCGACCACGTCGGTGCCGAGCCGGAAGCGGCCGACCTGGAAAGTCAGGGCCTGGGCTGGTCCAACAGCTTCGGCAGCGGCAAGGGCGGCGACACCATCACCAGCGGCCTGGAAGTCACCTGGACCACCAAGCCGGCGCAATGGACCAACGAATTCTTCGAGCACCTGTTCAAGTTCGAGTGGGAACTGAGCAAGAGCCCGGCCGGCGCGCACCAGTGGGTGGCCAAGAACGCCGAAGCGGTGATTCCGGACGCGCACGATCCGTCGAAGAAGCACCTGCCGACCATGCTCACCACCGACCTGGCGCTGCGCTTCGACCCGGCCTACGAGAAGATCTCGCGCCGCTTCCTGGAGAACCCGCAGCAGTTCGCCGACGCCTTCGCCCGCGCCTGGTTCAAGCTGACCCATCGCGACATGGGCCCGCGCGCGCGCTACCTCGGCCCGGACGTGCCGGCCGAAGAACTGCTGTGGCAGGATCCGATCCCGGCCGTGGACCATCCGCTGGTCGACGCGCAGGACGTCGCCGCGCTCAAGAAGACCCTGCTCGATTCCGGGCTGAGCGTGGCGCAACTGGTGTCCACCGCCTGGGCGTCGGCGTCCACCTTCCGCGGTTCGGACATGCGCGGCGGCGCCAATGGCGCGCGTATCCGCCTGGCCCCGCAGAAGGATTGGGAGGTCAACCAGCCGGCGCAACTGGCACAGGTACTGACCACGCTGGAGCGCATCCAGGCGCAGTTCAACGGCGCGCAGAGCGGCGGCAAGAAGATCTCGCTGGCCGACCTGATCGTGCTCGGCGGCGCCGCCGCGGTGGAACAGGCGGCCAAGCTGGCCGGGCAGACCGTCGAG
This sequence comes from Xanthomonas sp. 3307, assembly GCF_014199735.1. Taxonomy (NCBI): domain Bacteria; kingdom Pseudomonadati; phylum Pseudomonadota; class Gammaproteobacteria; order Lysobacterales; family Lysobacteraceae; genus Xanthomonas; species Xanthomonas sp. 3307. The sequence continues at coordinate 775,412 of NZ_JACHOG010000001.1, forward strand.
GTACCGTTCGTGCCGGGTCGCATGGATGCCTCGCAGGAACAGACCGACGTGGAATCGTTCGCGGTGCTGGAACCGATCGCCGACGGCTTCCGCAACTATGCCAAGCGCCGTTACGCGCTGTCGGCCGAAGCGCTGCTGATTGACAAGGCGCAGTTGCTGACCCTGACCGCGCCGGAGATGACCGTGCTGGTCGGCGGCCTGCGCGTGCTCGGCGCCACCAGTGGTCAGTCCGCGCATGGCGTGTTCACCGATCGCCCGGGCGTGCTCAGCAACGACTTCTTCGCCAACCTGCTGGACATGGACACCGAGTGGAAGGCGACCTCGGAGATGAAGGACGTCTACGAAGGCCGCGACCGCAAGAACGGCGCCGTGAAGTGGACCGGCACCCGCGCCGATCTGGTGTTCGGTTCCAACTCGGTGCTGCGCGCAGTGGCCGAGGTCTACGCCAGTGCCGACGCGCAGAAAAAGTTCGTGCGCGACTTCGTGGCCGCCTGGACGAAGGTGATGCAGCTGGACCGCTTCGACCTGGCCGCCTGAAGACCGTAGCGCACGCCACGACAACGCCCCGCTCGCCGGGGCGTTGTCGTGCGTGTGGATGGCAACCGCCATGCGCCGAACGTGTGGCAGAGACGGCAGGATGGTCGCGCGACGTCTCAGCGCGACGCGGCTGAAGCCGCTCCGACAGCCAAGCCGACCAGGCCAAGCGCAACCGCTCGGTGTGGCCGGGACTTCGGTCCCGACTGCTGGACGGGCCAGGCAATCTCCCGTGTTCGGTCGTCGCCACTGAAGTCGCTCGCACAGGACACGCCGACCGCCCTAGGAGCAGCGTCAGCCGCGACTGCAGCACCGAACGCGTGGCCGCATCCATCGACGCGAGCGGCCTGCAGGTCCACAGCCCGTCCGCTGGCCGCGATCGATACCGCGCCGTCCTGCCAATCGCGCGACGACGCACCGCGCTCGGCTACAGCGCGTCCAGATCCCCCAGCGCGCGAATCAGCCGCCGCGCACGCTTGTCCGGCTTGCCCTCCGGCGCCTGGTAGCCATTGCGCTCGGCACTGCGTTGCGCGCGCAACTGCGCACGGCGTTCGCGCGAGGCCTCGCTCTCCTGGTACAGCGTCTGCGCCACGCTGGCCGGGCCGCGCGTATCGCTCAGCCCCAGCACCTGGATCTCGAACACCTCGTCGCCGCGCTGCACGCGCACCTGCTCGCCCACGCGCACCGCGCGCGAAGATTTCGGCCTCTGCCCGGCCACGTCCACCTTGCCGGTTTCCACCGCCTGCTTGGCAAGGCTGCGGGTCTTGAAGAAGCGCGCGGCCCACAGCCAGACATCCAGGCGCACCGCGGCAGCTTGCACGACAGATTCATTCATTGCGTTGCTCGACATCCACTTGCGTTGGAGGTTGCAGGCAGCCAGAGGCAATGCCGGAACGGAACACCGCGCCTGCCGGAGACATGGGCCGGCGCGCATGTCTCCCCGCACAGATGGCGATGCCGTCGCTTCAATACAAGCACGGCGCCCGTCAGGACCCACCCCTCCAGGATGAATGGGTTGGCAGGGAAGAATGGGGCGATGGGTAGCAACCGGCCACGATGCGGACGCGCCCGGGCGCGGCTTGCCCAGGTCGTTCGTCACGGGCCGCCGGCACACGCCTCGATCCACGCCCGCGCCAAGGCGCGCATGACGCGATCTGTGCCGAACGCGCGCCCATCCTCGCCGGAAGCACACGACCGCACGACTCGGATAGGACTGACCGCCGCACGCGACGGCACAGGGCGCACGCCACGGGGCAGCGCAGGCCCGCACCATGCACGACTATCACGCGAACGCTCCAGACCACGGCGCCCAACCCGTCCATCGCCCCACCGCCATCCGTCGGTGCTAGTGTGGCCGGCTCACGCTCGATCCCGACCCGCGATGCCCAAGCCCGCCGTGCTCACCGAAGGCCCGATCGGCCGCCAGTTGCTGCTGTTCTCGCTGCCGATCATGGCCGGCAACATCGCGCAATCGCTCAACGGCTCAGTCAATGCCGTGTGGATCGGCCGCTATCTCGGCGAAGCCGCGCTCACCGCCGCGGCCAACGCCAACAGCATCATGTTCTTCCTGATCGGCTCGGTGTTCGGCATCGGCATGGCCTCCACCATCCTGATCGGCCAGGCGATGGGCCGCAGCGACGTGGCCCAGGCGCGGCGGGTGATGGGCACCAGCGCCACCTTCTTCATCGGCATCTCGGTGCTGATCGCCGCCAGCGGCTGGTGGCTGGCGCGGCACCTGCTGGCGGCGATGGGCACGCCGGCGGCGTCGCTGCCGCTGGCCGAGGCCTACCTGCGGGTGATCTTCCTGGCGATGCCGCTGCTGTACACGTTCGCGTTCCTGTCGGCGGCGCTACGCGGCACCGGCGATTCGCGCACACCGTTTCGCTTCCTGCTGCTGTCGGTGGTGCTGGACATCGGTTTCAATCCGCTGCTGCTGTTCGGGCTGGGGCCGTTCCCCAAGCTGGGCATCGCCGGTGCGGCCTGGGCCACGCTGATCGCGCAGGCGGTGGCGCTGACCGGCTTGCTGCTGTACCTGCGCCACAAGCGCCACGTGCTGTGGCTGGGCCGCCGCGACGCGCGGCTGTTCCGGCTCGACCTGCCGATCCTGCGTGCGCTGATCGTCAAGGGCGTGCCGATGGGCCTGCAGATGGTGCTGATCTCGCTGGCGATGATCGTGATGATCGCGCTGGTCAACGGCTACGGCACCGCCACCTCCGCGGCCTACGGCGCGGCGCTGCAGCTGTGGGCCTACCTGCAGATGCCGGCGATGGCGATCGGCGCGGCCTGCTCGTCGATGGCCGCGCAGAACGTCGGCGCGCAGCGTTGGGACCGGGTCGCGGCGACCGCGCGCAAGGGCGTGCTGTTCAACTTCCTGCTGACCGGCGCGCTGATCGCGCCGCTGATCCTGTTCGATCGCTGGACCCTGGCGCTGTTCCTGCCGCCGCACAGCGCAGCGCTGGAGATCGCGCGCCATCTCAACCACATCGCGGTGTGGTCGTTCCTGTTCTTCGGCGTCACTTTCGTGATTTCCGGCGTGGTCCGCGCCACCGGCGCGGTGATCCCGCCGTTGCTGATCCTGGCGCTGTCGCTGTGGGGCATCCGCGTGCCGTTCGCGCAGTTGCTGCAGCCGCAACTGGGCGTGGATGCGGTGTGGTGGAGTTTCCCGACCAGCGCCACCTGCGCGATGCTGCTGTCGCTGGCGTATTACCGCTGGGGCAACTGGCGCAAGGCGCGCATGCTGGCGCCCTCGCCGCCGGAGACGGTGGCGCATCCGGCGGAAGTGCCGGCGCAGCCGCCGGCACCGGTCGCCGACGTGGCGGTCGCCCAGGACCCGGCGCGCTGAGTGCCTGGCGGCGGCAATGCCTTGCGGCCGAATCCTCCGCCACTTGTAGGAGCGGCTTCAGCCGCGACCAGCCCGCCGACCATCATCGAGACGCAGGCAGGCGCTCGGCGGCGAGCGATTCTGGGAATGCCCGGTCGCGGCTGAAGCCGCTCCTACGAGGGCGTCCCGCGCGTGCGTCGGTTAAACAACAGCGTCGCGAATCATCGCACCGCAGGCCACGGCGCACACCCAGCCCATTCCACAAACGCAAACGGCCGCCCGAAGGCGGCCGTTGCGGCAGCGCGACCAAAGGTCGCCGGGAGATTACTCGGCCTTGGCGGCAGCAGCAGCGGCCTGGCGCGCGACCTTGGCCTGCGCAGCGGCGGCCAGATCTTCCTTGATGCGGGCAGCCTTGCCTTCCAGGCCACGCAGGTAGTACAGCTTGCCGGCGCGGACCTTACCGCGGCGCTTCACTTCGACCGAGTCGATGGTGGCGCTGTGGGTCTGGAACACGCGCTCGACGCCGTAGCCGTGCGAGATCTTGCGCACGGTGAACGAGGAGTTCAGGCCGGCGTTCTTGGTGCCGATCACCACGCCTTCGTAGGCCTGCACGCGCTCGCGGTTGCCTTCCTTCACCTTGACGTTGACGACGACGGTGTCGCCCTGGTTGAACTCCGGCAGCTTGCGCTGGATCTGGGCGGCTTCGAAGTCGGCCAGGATGGTCTTGTTGAGCTTGCTCATGGTGGGCACCGCTTGTGTCTGGTGAGGTGGTCCGGCAGTCGCCGCACGGCGATTGCACGATATCGGATGGGCCAAGCACGGAACGCACTGGCCGGAAAGCCGGGCATTTTAACCCAGCCCGGCGGCCATGGCTAGGGCCTGGGTGGATTTTCCTGTTCGGCGGCCGCGGCCGCTTCCCGTTCCTGGCGAAATTCCTGCAGCAGCCGCCGGTCGGCCACGCTCAGCGCCGCCTCGTCCAGCAGCTCAGGGCGCCGCAGCCAGGTGCGTCCCAGCGCCTGCATGCGCCGCCAGCGGGCGATCGCGGCGTGGTTGCCGGAACGCAGCACCGCCGGCACCTCGCCCAGGGCGTGCTCGCGCGGGTGCGTGTAATGCGGGCAGTCGAGCAGACCGTCCGGGCCTTCGAAACTGTCCTGGGCCGCGGATTCGGCGTCGTTCAGCGCGCCCTCCTGCAGCCGGGTCACCGCATCCACCAGCACCGCCGCGGCCAGTTCGCCGCCGGACAGCACGTAGTCGCCGATGGAGATTTCCTCGTCCACCGCGGCGGCGACGAAGCGCTCGTCCACGCCCTCGTAGCGCCCGCACAGCAGCAGCAGCCGCGGCAGCGCGGCCAGTTGCCGGGCCTTAGCCTGGGTCAGCGGCTGCCCCTGCGGGCTCAGGTAGATCAGCGGCGCCGGCTGCGGATCGGCGTCGCGCACCGCCCGCAGGCAGGCCTGCAGTGGCTCGATCATCATCACCATGCCCGGGCCGCCGCCGAACGGGCGGTCGTCGACCTTGCGGTAGCCGCCCGTGGCGTAGTCGCGCGGGTTCCAACCATGCAGGTCCAGCAGCGCGCGCTCCTGCGCGCGCCCGACCACGCCGAACCCGGCGCACTGGGCGACGAACTCGGGGAACAGGCTGATGACGTCGATGCGCATGGGGCGGGGATTGGGGAGTCGGGATTGGGGATTCGGCAAAGCGACAGCGGGGCCGGCGTGCGCGCCGGCATCGCTCAGAACTCGGGGTCCCAGTCGACCACGACCAGGTTGGCCTCGAAATCCACCGACTTGACGTAGTCCGGCTGCACGAACGGCACCAGCCGTTCGCGGTCGCCACGCACCACCATCACGTCATTGGCACCGGTGGAAAACAGGTGCGATACCTGACCCAGCGCCACGCCGTCGACGGTGCGCACGTCCAGGCCTTCCAGGTCCACCCAGTAGTACTCGTCCGGGCGCGGCGGCGGCAGGCTGCTGCGCGCCACGTAGATCTCGGTCCCGCGCAGGGCCTCGACCGCGTCACGGTCGGTGACCTCGGGCAGTGTGGCGATCAGGGACTTGCCGGACTCGCGGCCGCGCACGCCGTTGAGGCTGCCTTCGCTGCCGTCGGGCTTGCGCACGATCCAGGGCTGATAACGGAAAATGGCGAGGCGCGGCTCGGTCCAGGACTCGAGCTTCGCCTCGCCACGAATGCCGAACGCGCCCAGGACCCGACCAAGCAGGATGCGGCGCTGGCTGTCTTTCATCGGAGCAAACGCAAGGGCCGCGCGCGGGGCGCGGCCCGCAGGATCAGGCCGCGACGGCCTGGGCCTTGGTGGCTTCCTTGTACAGGTTGCGCACCTTGTCGGTCAGCTGCGCGCCATTGGACACCCAATGGTCGACGCGGGCCAGGTCCAGCACCACGCGCGGCTCGGCGCCCTGGGCAACCGGGTTGTAGTAACCCAGGCGCTCGATGTTGCGGCCGTCGCGCGCGCTGCGCACGTCGGACACGATGATGTGGTAGAAGGGGCGCTTCTTGGCGCCGCCACGGGTAAGGCGGATCTTGACCATGGTGAGTTTCCGGTGTTGCCCAGTCGCCAGGATGGCGCGGTGAACCGACGATTATAGCGGCCGCCCCCGGCGCTGCCAAGTCGTTGCCGCTGAAGCGGCAGGGATTAGGGATTAGGGATTGGGGATTCGCTAGAAGCGGCACCAATGGTGGCGAGATGTCCCCTAGGGCGCTCAGATCGCCTGCCAGGGCTGGGTGCGCAGCGCGTCCTCGAGCAATGCCAGCAGATCCTCGGCCGGGCGCAGCGCGTGCCCGTCCACCGCCGCCACCGCCTGCTGCCCCCGGGCATTGCAGGTGAAGGCGGCCACGTCCGCCCCGAATTCATGGAGCGACAGCGGCCGCACCGCCTGCGCCACACCCAGCGCGGCCAGCCCGGCCTGCAGCAGCCGCTCCTGGGTGCCGCGCAGCGCCGGCGCCTGCGGCCAGTATAGGCACGCCCCATCCCAGATCCCCAGGTTCCAGGTCGGCCCCTCGGCGACCTGCCCCTGCGCGTCGACGAACAACGCATCGTCGCTGCCGGCCTGCAGCGCCAGGCGGCGCTGGTGGAATGCGCCGAAGGTGCCGACATGCTTGAACTGCGGCGCCTCGCGCGCGAACACGACGCTGCGCAGGCGCAGCGGCGCCAGATCGGCCTGCGCAGGCGCCGCCAGCGACACGAGCAGTTCCACCGCGCAGTCGGCATCGGCCCGGCGCAGCGAGAAACCCGGCGCGAACACGGTGACGCGCAGCGAGGCGTCGCCACTGCCGAACGTGACCAGCGCCGCACGCAGCGCGTCGCGCACGCGCGCAGCCGGCAAGTCGCTGCCGAACAGCGCCGCGTTGGCCTGCTGCAGCCGCTGCAGATGCAGATCGAACCCGCGCACGGCGCCGTCGCGGACCTGCATGGTGCTGAAATGCCCGTAGTTCACCAGCGCGACCGCGGCCAGCAGTTCTGCGCCCGCAGGCTGCCCGTGGTGGAAGACCTGCGCGCTCACGGCAGGTCCTGCGCCTGCGCCCACCAGCGTGCCAGCAGGTCCGCGGCAGGCGCGGCCGGCGCCATCCATGCCGACTGCCCCGCCCAGGCCTGCATCGTCGCCAGGTGGTCGTCGCGCTGCGCGGCCTGGCGCATCGGCGCGGTCAGCCCGCGCTGCACCGGGTACGGCCGCGGCGGCGGCGCCTCCGGCGCGGCGGCCGCGCGCACGTAGTCGGTGACCAGCGCCCGGCCGAGGCGGCCCGAGAAGGCGCGGGTCAGCGCGGTCTGCTCGGGTTCGGCCTGGGCCAGCGCGGCCGCCCAGGCCGGCGCCAGTGCTGCCTCGGGGCTGCGCAGCAAGGCGGTGCCGATCTGTACCGCACTCGCACCCAGGGCCAGCGCGGCGGCGATGCCGCGCCCGTCGCCGATGCCGCCTGCGGCGATCACCGGGATCTGCAGATGATCGACCAGCCGCGGCAGCAGGGCGAACAGCCCGGTCGCCTGCCGCTCGGCGCTGCCGGCCTCGAACGCACCGCGATGGCCGCCAGCCTCGGCGCCCTGCGCGATCACCGCATCGGCGCCGGCGGCCTGCGCGGCCAGCGCCTCGTCCAGGGTCGTGGCGCAGGCGAACCAGGCGATTCCGGCCTGCTGCAGGCGCTGCACCTGGTCCGGCCGGAACAGGCCCATGATCGACGAGGCCACCGCCGGCCGCGCCGCCAGCAGGGCCTCGAACTGGGCGTCGAAATCGGCCGGCGCCGCATCGCCGGCGGCCGCCTCGACCGGCGGCCCCCAGGCGCCGAGAAAAGCACGCACCTCGGCCTCGGCGGCGGCATCGCGCGCGGGCGGCGGATCCGGCACCCACAGATTGATCTGCGCCGGCCCGCCGCCAGCGGCGCGGAATGCATCCATCCACGTCACGATGTCCTGCGGCGCGGACAGCACCGCGCCCATCGCGCCCATGCCCCCGGCCGCGGCGACCGCGGCCGACAGCGGCACCGGGCAGGCACCGGCCATCGGGCTGAGCAGGATCGGCAGGCGCAGGCCGAAGCGCTGCCGGAAGGACTCCACACGTGCCAAGCGCTGCATCATGAGTTCTCCGCGAATCCGGGAACCGCCATGGTAGCCGCGCCGCATCCAGGCCACCGTGCAGCGGACAGGGCTGCACTCACGGGCAGCGGCAGCGGTCTTCGCAAGGCGCACCTTCTAACAACGCGAAAATCCAATCCCTTAGCTTGCGGTCAGCGCTTTAGCGACCATTCGCCGCAGCGCCACGCAGCATGCATCTGCAGCCGATCCAAGCGGAAAATCACTGGGCGACGAACGCAACCAGATTGTCGAGCGCCGCATTGTTACCGGCTTCGATTCCTTCGATCATCGCATCGCCGCAGAAGGATATCGCCTGAACCGTCATACGAATCCTTGCCCCATCGACTTGCTCTTCAAGCAATACCGTAATCAGAAGCGCTGCCAGGGGCTGGCCACCGGATTCCACGATTTCGCTCCATACGATCCGGGAGTCCGGCACGATGGAAACATAAGTGACGACGCCAGTGTATTGCGGATCGTCCTTGTCCCCGCATCGGAAAACATCCCGTCCGCCTTCACGAAAATCGGCCGCTTCGTATATGAATGCCGCGCTCTCGGACGGAGTGCTCCAGATCGCGCGCTGCGTGGCGTCGGAAAAAGCGCCGAAGACGCGCGCGCTACCAGCCCTACATGAGCGTTCGAAGACGAGCGTACGGTGCTTGATCTGCCGGTTCATACCCTTCCCATGCGATCGAACTGACACTGCAAAAAAGAACGGACGGCGACCGCACGATCAAGAAGGAAAACCGCGCGTGGCCAGATTCAGCGGAACGGCAACCCGCCGCGGCCTCCCATGCCGCCCATCATGCCCTTCATGCCGCGCATCAGGCCCTTCATGCCGCCGCCGGCCATCTTGCTCATCATCTTTTCCATCTGCTGATACTGCTTCATCAGCTTGTTGACGTCGGCCGGCTGGGTGCCGGAGCCGCGGGCGATGCGCGCGCGGCGCGAGCCGTTGAGCAGGCCCGGGTTGCGCCGCTCCTTCTTGGTCATCGAGCCGATGATGGCGATCATCCGCGGCACGTCCTTGTTGCCGGCGACCTGCTGCTTGAGGTGCTCGGGGATCTGGCCCATGCCCGGCAGCTTGTCCATCAGTCCGGACAGGCCGCCCATGTTCTGCATCTGCTCGAGCTGGTCGCGCATGTCGTTGAGGTCGAACTTCTTGCCCTTGGCGACCTTCTCGGCCAGCTTCTGCGCCTTGTCCTTGTCGACCTGGTGCTCGACCTGCTCGACCAGCGACAGCACGTCGCCCATGTCGAGGATGCGGCTGGCCAGGCGGTCGGGGTGGAACACATCCAGGCCGTCGGGCTTCTCGCCGACGCCGATGAACTTGATCGGCTTGCCGGTGATGTAGCGCACGCTCAGCGCCGCACCGCCGCGGGCGTCGCCGTCGGTCTTGGTCAGCACCACGCCGGTCAGCGGCAGCGCCTCGCTGAATGCCTTGGCGGTATTGGCCGCGTCCTGGCCGGTCATCGCGTCGACCACGAACAGCGTCTCGGCCGGGTTGATCGCCGCGTGCAGCGCCTTGATCTCCTCCATCATCGCCGCGTCGATGGCCAGGCGGCCGGCGGTATCCACCAGCAGCACGTCGACGAAGGACTTGCGCGCGTCGGCGATGGCGGCGCGGACGATGTCCACCGGCTTCTGCGAGGCCTCGGACGGGAAGAACAGCACCCCGACCTGCTCGGCCAGGGTCTTGAGCTGCTCGATCGCGGCCGGGCGGTAGACGTCGGCCGACACCACCATCACCTTCTTCTTGCGCTTTTCCTTCAGGTGCTTGGCCAGCTTGCCGACCGTGGTGGTCTTGCCCGCGCCCTGCAGGCCGGCCATCAGCACGATCGCCGGCGCCGGCACGTTGAGGTTGAGGTCGCTGGCGGCCGAGCCCATCACCGCGGTCAGCTCGTCGCGCACGACCTTGATCAGCGCCTGGCCAGGGGTCAGGCTCTTGAGCACTTCCTGGCCGACCGCGCGCACCTTGATGCGCTCGATCAGCGCCTGCACCACCGGCAGGGCGACGTCGGCCTCGAGCAGCGCGATGCGCACTTCGCGGGTGGCTTCGCGGATGTTCTCCTCGGTCAGGCGACCGCGGCCGCGCAGGCGCTGCATGGTGCCGGAGAGGCGTTGGGTGAGGGATTCGAACATGCGGGCAGGTCGCGGACGGGAAACGGCCGTCGATTATAGCCGGGCGCGCCGGCGATCCCCCGGCGCCGCCGTCACGGCCGCCGGCGCGATATGCGAAACTGACCCGATGCTCATCACCGTCCTCGCCACCCTGCTGTACCTGGCCGCCAGCGGCCTGCTGATCGCCGCGGTGGTGCGCGACCGGGTGGACCGCAGCCGGGCCTGGCTGTGGCCGGCGCTGCCGGCGGTGGCCCTGCATGCGGGCTATCACGTGCAGGTCGCCCTGCACACCGCCGGCGGCCCGGACATGCACTTCTTCGCCGCGCTGTCGCTGGTCAGCCTGGGCATGGCGCTGATGACCGCGCTGGTCGGCGCCAGTGGGCGCATGGCCGCGCTGGGCGTGGTGGTATTCCCGCTGTCGGCGGCGCTGCTGCTGGCCTACCACGGCTACGGCCACGAGCCGGCGCCGGTGCTGGACTGGCGGCTGCAGTTGCATGCCTGGCTGGCGCTGCTGGCCTACGCCACGCTGGGCATCGCCGCCCTTCTGGCGGTGATGCTGTGGCTGCAGGAGCGCGCACTGCGGCGCCGCGACTTCCATCCCTGGCTGCGTGCGCTGCCGCCGCTGACTGCGCTGGAGACGTTGCTGTTCCGCACCATCGTGGTCGGCTTCATCCTGCTGACCCTGACCCTGTTGACCGGCGTGCTGTTCGTGCAGGATTTCCTGGCGCAGCGGCTGGTGCACAAGACCGTGCTCAGCGTGCTGTCGTGGATCGTGTTCGGCGCGCTGCTGTTCGGCCGCTGGCGCTACGGCTGGCGCGGGGTCAAGGCGGTGCACTGGACCCTGGCGGCGATGGTGTTGCTGCTGCTGTCGTTCTTCGGCAGCAAGTTCGTGATCGAGCTGGTGCTGGGGCACGCGCAGTAGCCCGCAGTCCGCCCAGCCTGGCGCAGCGCATGTTTTGTAGGAGCGGCTTCAGCCGCGACCGGGCATTCCCAGGAACGCCTGGTCGCGGCTAAAGCCGCTCCTACGATGTCCCCCGCATCAACCGCCGCCCTGCCCCGCCAGCGCCGCCTCCACCGCCGTCCAGTCGGCGCCGCGGTCGACCTCGGCGAAGTGGTAGGCGATGCGGTGCCGATAGACCTGGCCCGGACGCAGGATGCTGTCGGGGAAACCAGGCTGGTTCGGGGCGTCCGGATAGCCCTGCGGCTCCAGGCAGATACCGCGGCCCAGCGCCGGATGCTGGCGGTCCAGGCCCTGGCCTTCATAGAGTTGCACGGCCGGCATCGGGCTGACGATGCGCATGGCCACGCCACTGTGCGGCGAATACAGCATGGCGGTGCAGTCGTGGCCGTCGGCCAGCACCAGGCAGTGGTCGTAGCCGGCACTGATCGACAGTTGCGGATCGGCGGCGATGTCCTTGTCGGCGATGGCGCGCGCGTGGCGGAAATCGAACGGCGTACCGGCCACCGTGGCGACCTCGCCGCGCGGCAGCAGCGCCGCGTCGCCGACTGGCAGATAACGATCGGCCGGCACGCGGAGCCATTGCGCCGCGGCCGGCACCGCGGCATCGCCGGCCAGGTTGAAATAAGGATGATGGGTGAGATTGAGCGGGGTCGGCGCATCGGTCTGGGCGACGAACTCCACGCTCAGGCAGCGGCCTTCGACGCGGTAGGTCGCCTCCACCGAGACGTTGCCCGGGTAGCCCTCCTCGCCGGCCGGCGAGTCGTAGCGCAACTGCAGCATGCGCTCGGTCTGCGCCAGCACCGTCCACACCCGGCGACCGAAGCCCAGCGCGCCGCCATGCAGATGATTGGCGCCCTCGTTGGCGGTGACCGCGTAATGCCGGCCATCGAGGGTGAAGGCCGAGCCGGCGATGCGGTTGCCGAAGCGCCCGACCAGCACGCCCAGGTAGGCCGGATCCTGCAGGTAGTCCTGCAGCGTCGGCAGCCCCAGCACCAGCTCGGTCTCGCCGTGCGCACCACGCAGGCGCAGGCTGCGCAACAGGCCGCCGTAGGTCAGCAGTTCGGCGCGCAGGCCGTCGCCGCTGTCCAGGACCATACACTGGATGGCGGTACCGTCGGGAAGATGACCGAAGAGCGAGGACATGCAGGAGCCTGGGCGGTGCGCGCATGCGCGGGGTCCGCAGCATAACCAGCGATGGCGCGACGCGGCCATCGCTGCACGGGCATCGGCGTTGCGCTGTGCGATACCGCGCACGTTCTGGGCGCGGACAAGATGGGATGCCGTACGCGCATTGCAATTCCGGTATAGCGGCGTTGCATTTGCGCATTGGTCCACCCTGCGCGTGTCTTCTATGCTCGGGCCAGGGGACAGACAGCGGTAACCGGGGGCAGCGCACCGAGGCGGCGCCGACGCGATCGCGTCGAGCTTGCCTCCCAGCAGGCGACATCCCCTTGGCGCCACGCCAACGCGACGCGCCGGCCGTCACTCACACGCAGCGCTGGCGACGGCGCCGCCCTACCCGACAAGGAGTTCCCGATGCGTTCGCCCCGTTTCCTGAAGCAGCGTGCAGTGTGTTGGCGGCGGTTGCCGCTGATCGCCGCGACGATCGGCCTGGCACTGACCGCCACGCTGGCGCAGGCCGCCGACGTCGAGGTGCGCGGCACCCTGCATGCCGACCGCCCTGGCGCCGCGGTGTCGCGCCACCTGTTCGGGCAGTTCGCCGAACACCTGGGCAACGGCATCTACGGCGGCGTCTGGGTCGGCCCGGACTCGAAGATCCCCAATACCCGCGGCTACCGCAACGACGTGGTCGCCGCACTGAAAGCGCTGGACGTGCCCGACATCCGCTGGCCCGGCGGCTGCTTCGCCGACGAGTACCACTGGCGCGACGGCGTCGGTCCGCGCAACCAGCGTCCGACCAGCGTCAACACCCACTGGGGCGGCGTGGAGGAACCCAACAGCTTCGGCACCCACGAGTTCATGGACTTCACCGAACTGCTCGGCACGCAGGCCTATGTGGCCGGCAATGTCGGCGATGCCGCACCGGACGAGATGGCGCAGTGGGTGGAGTACATGACCGCGCCCACGCGCTCGACCCTGGCCGAGCAGCGCCGCCGCAACGGCCGCCAGGACCCGTGGAAGGTGCCGTTCTTCGGCGTCGGCAACGAGCTGTGGGGCTGCGGCGGCAACATGCGCGCAGAGTACGCCGCCGACGTGTTCCGCCGTTACCAGACCTTCGTCAAGGCGCCGGCCGACCAGAAGATCATGAAGATCGCCCCCGGCCCCAGCGATGCCGACTACCACTGGACCGAGGTGATGATGCGCGAGGCCGCCAAGTTCATGGACGGCCTCAGCCTGCACTACTACACCATCCCCGGCGGCTGGCCGCCGCGCGCCTCGTCCACCACGTTCGACGAGGCGGCCTGGATCGAGACGCTGTCGCGCACACTGCTGATGGACGAACTGATCACCAAGCACAGCGCGATCATGGACAAGTACGACCCGGACAAGAAGGTCGCGCTGGTGGTCGACGAATGGGGCACCTGGTACAAGGGCCTGCCCGACGTGAACCCGGGATTCCTGCGCCAGCAGAACACCTTGCGCGACGCACTGGTGGCCTCGCTCAACCTGGACATCTTCGTCCAGCACGCCGACCGCGTGCGCATGGCCAACATCGCGCAGATGGTCAACGTGCTGCAGGCGATGATCCTCACCGACGGCGACAAGATGCTGCTCACGCCGACCTATCACGTGTTCATGCTGTACAAGCCCTACCAGGACGCGACCGCGCTGCCGCTGCAGATCAGCACGCCGGACTACCGGCATGCCGGCTATACGGTGCCGGCGGTGCACGGATCGGCGGTCCGGGCCAAGGACGGGCACGTGTATGTGGCGCTGACCAATCTGGACCCCAACCGCAGCGCCGACGTCGCGGTCCAGGTCGACGGCGTGCAGGCGCGCGGCGTGGGCGGGCAGATCCTGACCGCGCCGACCATCGACGCGCTCAACACCTTCGCGCAGCCGCAGGCGGTGCGCCCGGCCGCGTTCCAGGGCGCGCGCCTGCAGAGCGGCACGCTGCAGGTGACGTTGCCGGCCAAGGCGATCGTGATGCTGAAGCTGCAGTAGTCCCAGACCACCGCCGCGCTGCTAGCCCCTCTCCCGCCGGGAGAGGGGTTGGGGTGAGGGTCTGTGCGCGCAGCACATCCATTCATCCCCAATCGCCGGCCGCCGATCGATAGCGTATGCGCGGAGCAGACCCAACTGCCAGCGCATCCAAGGTCTCCCGCCCAGTGAGGGCGGCATGCGGCAATGCGCACGGCGCACCAGCCCTCTCGCAGCAGAAGGATTTGGATTCCTGGGCGACATGCCGCGCTGCGCGCCTAGCCCTCCGGGTCGGTCAGCAGCGCGAACAGCGACTGCCCGTCCGGCGCGATCAGGTCACTGACCGCCCAGCAGCCGTTGCCGCGACGCTGCAGTTCGATCTTGACCGAGCGCGCCCGCGCGGCGCGGCCGCCGAGCGCGAGCCGGTAGTCCATCCGCACCTCCACCACGGTGGCCTGCGACCCGCCCGAGACCAGGGTGAAGGTCGGCGCGCCCTGAATGTCGCCGTCCTGCGCGCTGGTCCACGGATCGAAGTCGAGGCGGCACACGCCCTCGCGCGCGGCGCAGCGCTGGTCGGCCTGCAGCGCGTGCGCGAAGGACGGCGTCAGCAAGCCGTCCAGGTTCTGCGGCTGCCAGTAGAAATCGCGCGCCTTGTACAGGCGCTCGGCCATCTGCAGCGGCGTCGCGCATGCCGGCGGCTGCGCCGCGGCGAGTGCCGGCGACAGGGCAAGCAGGGTCAGGAGGGCAAGACGGCGATGCATGGGCGGCTCCGGCGATCGGGGCCGGCTATGAAGCCCGGTTCGCGGCGTCGACGCAAGCGGTGCGCATCAGCATGGCGAACAAAATGTCGCGTGCCGTTGCCAGGATTGCGAGCGCCATCCACGCCCGCTTGGCGGCTGCATCACGGCGTTGCCTGCCGCAAAAAAAGAGGAGCCGGCGAACCGGCTCCTCGTCCTCCTGCCGCATTGCCAGATGGCAATCCGGCTCACGCGGCCTTGACCGGCGCATAGCCGTCGAAGGTCATGCTCGCCGATGCCCGACCCTGGGTCAGCGAGCGCAACGCGGTGGCGTAGGCCTGCAGTTGCGCCAGCGGCGCCTGCGCGACCACCTCGGCACGGGCGCCGCGCTCTTCGATCGCCACGACGCGTCCTTCGCGCCGCTGCAGATCGCCGAGCACGTCGCCGACGCTGTGCGCCGGCGTCTCGATCGCCAAGGCCATCACCGGCTCCAGCAGCAGCGTCCCGGCCTGTGCCAGCGCCGCCTTCACCGCTTCCGAGGCCGCGCGCTGGAACGCCAGGTCCGACGAATCCACCGCATGCGCCTGACCATCGACCAGCACCACCTCCACGCCGACCACCGGATGGCCGAGCGGGCCTTGCGCCAGCGCCGCCCGCGCACCCTTCTCGGTGGCGGCGACGAAGGCCTTCGGCACCACGCCGCCGCGGCTGCGGTCGACGAAGGTCACCGCACCGTCCGCACGCGGCAGCACATCCAGCACCACCTGCGCGAACTGGCCCTGGCCGCCGTTCTGCTTGGACAGCCGTGCCGCCACGCCCAGCGCGGCCGCACGCGGCGTTTCCTGGTAGGCCACGCGCGGCGCACCGGTGCGCACGTCCACGTGCCACTCGCTGCGCAGGCGCTCGACCATCACCTCCAGGTGCAGCTCGCCCATGCCCCAGATCACCGCTTCGCCAGTCTCCGGATCGCTGTCGACGCGGAACGAGGGATCCTCCTGCGCCAGCCGCGCCAGGCCCTGTCCCAGCCGCACCAGCTCGGCCGCGTTGGCCGCGCCGAGCCGCCACGCCAGCACCGGCGGTTGCGTGCGGATGCGCTCCAGCACCCACCGCGCCTGCACACCGCTGAGCGTCTCGCCGCTGACCGCGTCCTTCCAGCCGAGCACGGCGACGATCTCGCCGGCCTGGGCCTGGTCCACGTCGTGGGTCCGCTGCGCCTGCACCACCGCCAGCCGGCCGACCCGGCGCGGACGCCGCGCATGCGAGGTCCACACCGTGTCGCCGACGCGCAAGGTGCCCGAATACACGCGCACGAAGGCCAACGGCCCCTGCGCGGTATGCGCGAACTTGAACACCAGCGCCGCCAGCGGACCGGACGGATCCGGCGCCAGCAACGTGTCGTGTCCGTCCTCGGCGTCGGCGTCGGCGTCGGGGCGGGCGGCGACCGGCGGGCGGTCCAACGGCGACGGCAACCAGTCGACGATCGCGTCCAGCAACGGCTCGATGCCTTTGCGCTTGAACGCCGATCCGGCCAGCACCGGCACACCGGCGCCGGCCAGGGTGGCCCGGCGCAAGGCGGCGCGCAGCAGCTCGGCGTCGATCGCGCGTTCCTCGAGATAGGCCTGCGCCAGCGCCTCGTCGTGTTCGGCCACCGCGGCGATCAACTGCTCGCGCGCGTCCGCGAACGCGGCTGCCTCGGCGGCATGCCAGGCGCGCGTGTGCAATTGCCCCTCGTCGTCCCAGGTCAGCAGGCGGCCGCCGACCAGATCGCTCCAGCCGTCGAAACCGGAGTCGCCCGGCATCGGCACGCCGACCGCCCAGACCGTCGCGTCGAGCTTGCTGCGCAACTGCGCCAGTACGCCGTCGAACGAGGCGCCGGCACGGTCCATCTTGTTGACGAACGCGAGCATCGGCACGCCGTGGCGACGCGCTTGCCGCCACACGGTTTCCGACTGCGGCTGCACGCCGTCGACCGCGGAGAACACCGCGACCGCGCCGTCGAGCACGCGCAGCGAGCGTTCCACCTCGATCGCGAAATCGATGTGTCCGGGCGTGTCGATGAGGGTCAGGCGATGCGTCGGCTGCCCGGCCGGCGCCCACTGCACCTGCACGGCGGCCGCACCGATGCTGATGCCGCGCGCGCGCTCGATGTCCGAGAAGTCGGTGGTGGCGGCACCGTCGTGGACTTCGCCGAGACGATGGATCGCACCGGCGGCCCACAGCAGGCGTTCGGTGAGGGTGGTCTTGCCGGCGTCGATGTGGGCGATGATGCCGAGGTTGCGCCAGCGGGAAAGGGTATTCGTGTTCATGAGAGAGGTTCCGCATTGCCAACACTGGGGAAGCCGCATGCCCCGGTTGGCGAGGCGGGCATGCGGCTAGGTTTCGGGTTCGGCGGCGTAGTGCATGGCACGTTCTCCTTGGCGTGTCGGAACGGTGGAACAGCAAAAAACAGGCAATAAAAAAGCACCCATCGGGTGCTTGTCTGCGTCGGATCGGCGATGGCCGGCGTTAGCGCACGGCGTCGACCACTCCTTCAGGCAGGCGCACCCGGCCTGCGCTGACGCGCAGGGCGTTGGGCAATATCAGCAGCGGTGCGTGGGCCATGGCGGCGTGGGCGTTCGAGGAAATGTGGCCGCAAGTCTGGACCTGTGCGAGGACCCGGTCAATGCGGGCGGCGCGTTGCCGCTGGAACGGTGAACGCCGCTGTTTGCAACGCACCACCTACCGTGGCGTCACGCCAGGCCAATTGCGCACTGCGCAGCGTGACACGCTCCAGATTTCGCCGAAGACCCGCTCGAAGTTCAGGCCCAGCACCTTTTCGGCGACGCGGGCGCCGTAGCCCTGGCGCAGCAACGCGTCGGCGACGCGTTCGAGTTTGCGCGGAGTGTTGGCGTCGGGCAGGTAGGGCAGACGGTTCTCGCCCGGGGCGCCGATGCCATCGCGGCGCCGCTGCACCAGGTCCGCGGCGAAGGCGCGCCGGTCCTCGTCGGTGATCGGGAAAAACAGCGAGTCGGTGCCGATACCGACATGATCCTCGCCGCAGACGTCGAGAGCGTGCTGCAGGTGACGCATGTAGTCGGCCAGCTGCGGCTGGCGGCGATCCTCGGTCAGGAACGGCAGCATGTAGACGCCCATCACTCCGCCCTTGTCGGCCAGCGCGCGCAACTCGGCGTCCTGCTTGTTGCGCGGATGCGCGAACACCGCGGCGCATCCGGCATGGGTGATGACCGGCGGGCGCTGCGACAGGGCAATGCCATCGCGCGTGGTCTGCAGGTTGCAATGGCTGAGATCCAGCGCCACCCCGAGCCGGTTCATGCGCGCGATCGCGTCGCGGCCGAGCGCGGTGACGCCGCCCGCGTCGCCGTCCAGGCAGCCCACGCCGAACGGCGTGGTGCGGTTGTAGGTCAGTTGCATGACCCGCACCCCGAGCTGGCGGAACAGGTCGATGCGCGCGGGCTTGTCCTCCAGCATCGCCGCCGACTCGAAGGAGAAGATCAACGCGACGCGCCCCTCGCGCTTGGCGCGACGCAGGTCGGCTGGCTGCAGCACCTTGAGGAAGTGCTGCGGCTCGCGTTCGACCAGCGCCTGCGCGGCGGCGATGTCCTGCACGGCGGTCTCGAAGTCGCCCGCCGCACCGCCCAGCGTGGTCTTCAGCACCGATACGCCGGAGTCGCGCAGTTGCTGCAGCAGTTGCGGCGCATCCGCGCCAGCGAACACCTCCCCGATCGACGCCAAGGCATTGGCATCCAGCACCAATGCGCGCCGGTACAGCGCATCGGCGCCGCTCGCATCGGCAGTGGCGGCGCCCGCGATGGCGGCCCCGGGCCGCAGGCCGGCCACGGCGCCTGCGGCAGCGGCGCCCAGGCATTGCCGCCGCGTCCATCCCTTGCTCATCGCTTCGTTCCCCGGTGCGTCCTGCGGTGTCGGCGCGCGTGCGTGCCGTCATGCGCGATGCGGCGCGCGCGAGGCACCATACCGCAAACGCGCCCCGCTCCACCACGTGGCGCGGCGGCCGCATGGATTTCGCGGCGCCGGCCTCCTATCATCCGCCGACACTTCCAGGACGGCCGCCCATGACCACCCCGCAGATGTCGGTGTATTTCTTTCTGCAGGCAGCGGCGATCCTGCTGGCGTGCCGCCTGGTCGGCCTGCTGGCCAAGCGCCTGGGACAGCCGCAGGTGGTCGGCGAGATGATCGCCGGCGTCGCGCTGGGGCCGTCGCTGTTCGGCGCGCTGCTGCCGGACCTGCAGCAGGCGCTGTTTCCCAAGCCGACCCTGGACATGCTGTACGTGGCGGCGCAGTTCGGCGTGGGCCTGTACATGTTCCTGGTCGGTACCGATTTCCGTGGCGAGCACTTCCGCACGCGCTACCGCAGCGCGATGGGCGTGTCGCTGGCCGGCATCGCGGTGCCGTTCGTGCTGGCCTTCGTGCTGGCGCCGTGGCTGCTGCACGTGCCGGGGCTGTTCTCGGCCAAGGCCAAGCTGCTGGAGGCCTCGCTGTTCCTGGGCGCGGCCATCGCCATCACCGCGTTCCCGATGCTGGCGCGGATCATCCACGAGCGCGGCCTCACCGGCAGCCCGCTGGGCACGCTGGCGCTGACCGCCGGCGCGGTCGACGACGCCGCGGCCTGGTGCATCCTCGCGGTGGTGTTGGCCAGCTTCGGCGGCAGTTGGGGCAGCGCCTATCTGGCGATCGGCGGCGGCGTGGGCTACGCGCTGTTCATGATGCTGGTCGGCCGCCATTGGCTGCGCCGCCTGGCCGACCACGTGCGCCCCGACCAGCCACTGAGCGCAGGCGTGCTCGCGGTGGTGCTGATGCTGTTCTGCGTCAGCGCCTGGGCGATGGACGCCATTGGCATCCACGCGGTGTTCGGCGGTTTCCTGCTCGGTGCCTGCCTGCCCAAGGGCGCGCTGACCGAGAAGCTGCGCGAGCAGTTGCAGCCGTTCGTGGTGGTGTTCCTGCTGCCGATGTTCTTCACCTTCTCCGGGCTCAAGACCGAGCTGAGCGTGCTGCTGGACCCGCAGATCCTGCTGGCCGCCGGCGTGGTGCTGCTGGCCTCGTTCCTGGGCAAGGGCATCGCCTGCTGGGCCGCGGCGCGGATCAGCGGCGAGAACAACCACAATGCGATGGCGATCGGCGCACTGATGAACGCGCGCGGCCTGATGGAGCTGATCATCATCAACATCGGCCTGCAGGCCGGAGTGATCGAACAGGGCCTGTTCTCGATCCTGGTGCTGATGGCCATCACCTCCACGCTGATGGCCACCCCGCTGTTCAACTGGGTGATGCGCCGCGCAGCTGGCGACGCGGTGCCGGCGGTGGCCGGCGGGAGACCCTGAGGCGCACAGGCGCCGACGAAGGCATCGTCGCAACGCCGCATCCGGAGCAGACCAGGCTCACTGCAGCCGCCGGTCGCGGCGAGCAACTCATCAGGCCCTGCTCGCCACACACGGATCTCGGAAGAAACGCGCCGTCAGAGCGGTGTCAGCCGCCACAACCCGTAGGGATTGGCGAACAGGTCGCCCGGCTGGAACTGGCTGCTGGCCTCGGCCTGGATCCGGTAGCGCGGCGCATCCGCCGCGACCGAGAACGTATGGCCCTCACGCACGTCGGGCGCTTCGTTGAACAGATAGGAGGTGAAGGTGTGCAGCAGGCCGACCGGCTCGGTCGCCGCCTGCGCCGCGACGATCGCGTCCTTCATGCCGAACTGGTGCATGCCGCAGGAATGCACCTGCTCGCCGGTGATGTTCAGCACGTAGGCGCGATGGGCGCTGCCAAGCGCCAGGTCCGCGCACAGTTGGCGCCAGTCGGCCGGGCTGTGGGCGACGCCGCTGCTTTCGACCTTCACCCCCAGGCCGCCGGCGTCCAGCAACGCAGCGGCCGCACGCATCATCGTCTCGGCGCGTACCCGCGAGCCGCCGGCGCCGATCAGGTACACGACCGACGCATGGGTGCCGATGCGTGCCATGTCCGTGGAGCCACGCCAGTGCGGTCCGGCGGCGGCGAACGCGGCAGCCATGCGTGCATCGTGCGGCTCGTGCTGCAATTCGCACGCCGCACCGCTGTCGATGTGCATCAGCACGTGCCCGGCGAACAGGTAACCGCCACTGTCCTGAACGATGCGCGCCAGCAGGTCGGCGCGATCCGGCCATGACCCGGGAATGCAGAGAACGATCTTGGGAGGTTCGATCATCGGTCGCGGCTCCTTGCCGTCAGTGGGATCGCAAATGCGCGCACGTCACAGGCGGGCCGCCGCGACGACGCGCCGGCCGTGCACGATGCCACTCAGGTCAGCGCCGTCATCACACCCTTGCGGTAGGCCGGGCGCTGCTGCAGGCGTTGGTACCAGGCGTGCAGGTGCGGCAGCGCCGGGCGCTCGATCGGCATCTCGAACCAGGCATAGACGAAGCTGCCCAGCGGGATGTCGCCCATCGCGAAGTGCTCGCCCGACAGCCACGGCTGCTGCGCCAGCGCGGCATCGGCGGTGTGCAACAGCTCGGCCGATTGTTCCAGCGCGGCGGCGATCCTGGCGGCGTCGCGCTGTTCCGGCGCCGTGCGCAGCACGCCCCAGAACAGGTCGCGGAAGGCGCCGGCGAAGCGCGAGGTGGTCCAGTCCATCCACTTGTCGCCCTGCGCCCGCAACACCGGATCCTGCGGGTACAGCGTGCCCGGGGCGTAGCGCGCGGCCAGGTAGCGCACGATGGCGTTGGATTCCCACAACGCCAGGCCGTCGTCCTCGATCGCCGGCACCAGGCCGTTCGGATTGAGCGCGCGATAGGCCGGTGCGTCGTTGCCTCCGAACGCGCCACCAACCTCGATCGATTGGTACGCCACGCCGGCTTCCTCGGCGCACCACAGCACCTTGCGCACGTTACTCGAGTTGTGGCGACCCCAGATGGTCAGCATGTCGGCGCTCCGGTTGCGTTCGCTGGATTCTACGCCGCAGCGCCGTGCAAGCGCGCACCGCCCGCCGCCGTCGGGAAGGCGGCCACAGCAGGAAGCACTGCAGCAGACTGCCGATCAGGATGCGCGTCCACCACGCAACCACCCGCGACAGCGCGATCCGTCGCAGGCGGCGACACCTCATCCCGATTCGGATATCGCAGCGCCGATTTACGCGATTGTTCGATGGTGGCTGGCGGCCCTATCCTGCCGCCAAGACCCGGCGGGCGATGGTGTCGCCACGCGCCGGCCGCATCGTGCCATTGCCGACATCCCGCCCATGCTCGCATCTGTTCGTTTCCCCGTCCCGCGGCTGCTGGCCCTCTGCCTCGCCACCTGGGCCGGCACCGCGACCGCGGCCGATCGCCTCACCGTCGACCTGGCGCAGGACACCGGCCCGTTCCATGGCGGCGGCGCCGGCAGTCTCTACGGTCTGTACGACGCGCGCCTGCCGTCACCCAACCTGGTCGAGGGCATGGGCCTGCGCAGCGTGGCGACCAAGGCACAGGACGGGCTGCAACATCCCGGCGCCGATGCGCTCGAGGTGATTCGCTCGATCGCCACCGGCTCCGGCGGCGATACCTACATCTACATGACCGACATCCACCGCGGCTTCCCGTACGGTTGGACCCAGGGCGACTGCGCGCAGTCCGTAGCGCACTACCTGGACGAGATCGCGCGCCAGGTCGAGCAGGTCAAGGCGCTGCCCGCGCAATACCGCCGGCACGTGGTGTTCGTGCCGTTCAACGAGCCCGAAGGCAACATGTTCGCCAAGGCCGCCGCGCCGGGACAGGCGGGTCCGGACAGTTGCAACGGCGTGGATTGGCGCAGCGACCCGAGCGCCTATTTCGACGCCTGGGACCGCGCATGGCGACGCATCCGCGCCATCCTGCCGGACGCGCGCATCGCCGGCCCCAACACCAGCATTCTGTTCGACCAGGACAAGGGCTTCCTGCAGCATGCGCTGCGCGCGGGCACCCTGCCCGACGTGGTCACCTGGCACGAACTGAGCAATCCCGCGTCGTTGTCGCGCAGCGTGGCCCGCTTCCGCCGCTGGGAACAGGAACTCTTCGCCGGCACCGCGCTGGCCGGCCGGCACCTGCGGATCAACATCGACGAGTACGCGTTCAACTACCACACCTCGGTGCCGGGGCAGATCGTGCAGTGGGCGGCGGCGATCGAAGCGGCCAAGGTCGATGCCGACCTGGCGTACTGGAACATCGACGGCAACCTGAGCGACTCGGCGGTCCAGGCCAATCGCGGCAACGGCCAGTGGTGGCTACTGAACGCCTATGCGGCGATGCGTGGCATGCGCACCGTGGCGGTAACGCCACCGCATCCCGGGCAGGACGACAGCCTGCAGGCGGTGGCCGCCCTCGACCCGCGACAGACGCAGGCGCGCGTCCTGTTCGGCGGCAGTAGCGGGCCCGCCACGCTGGCGTTGACCCACATTCCGAGCGCCTCGTTCGGCAAGCAAGTGCGCGTGGTCGTGCGCGAAGTCCCCTGGACCGGACAGCTCGGCGACGCCGCCGCACCGCGCCTGCTCGCGGACGTGCAGGTGCCGGTGGTCGCCGACCGCATCGATCTGCAGTTCGGCCACGGCGCATTGCCGGCGCTGAACGCCGAATCGGCCTACAGCCTGGTGGTCATGCCGGGCATGCACGGCGGCCCTGCACAACCGCCGGCACTGCGCTGGCAGCAGCGGTACGAAGCAGAGGACGCCGCGCATCAGGGCAGCGGCTACGAACGGCACGGTCCGGAAGGCTCGCCGCAGGCGCTCGATCGTTTCTTCACCTCCGGCCGCTACGCCGTCGGCGGATTCGCCAGCGACCGCGATGTGCGCCTGGACTTCGCCGTCGCGGTGCCGCAGGACGGCCTCTACGATCTGCGCATCCTCGCCAACAGTTTCAACCAGGATCCGCTGGTCGCCGCACTGGGGCCGACCAATGTCTTCGTGCGCATCGACGGGGATCCGGCCAGCGAACGCGAGGTGATGCTACCGCTCGGCTACAAGCCGGTGGTGTGGGACCACGCCGACCTGCGCCTCCGCCTGAGCGCGGGCCGCCACGTGCTCGGCATCGCCAGCGCAAGCGCGGATGGGCGGCGGCACACACGCGGCAATGCGCTGATCGACCGCATCACCCTGTCGTTGCCCGATCCCGCCAGCGAGACGCAGGTCTACGAGGCCGAACTCGCCACGCTGGCGGGCGGCGCGCAGGCGCGCTACGACCGCGACGACGTCTCCGGCGCCGGCGCGGTGGCGCTGCCGGCCGGCGCCACCGCCACCTTCTGGGTGTATGCGGCGCAGGAAGGAGTGACGCCGCTGTCGATGGATCTGGCCACGCCCGGCGCGCTGTCGCTCGCCGTCAACGGCCGCCCGCTGCAGACGCCCACGCAAGCGGTGTTCCTGCTGGGCGGGATCAACAAGATCGTGGTCGGCGGAAGCGCCGAGCGCCCCGTGCTGGATCGCCTGCGGGTGGGGCCCGGCGCTATGCTCGGCCCGCACTACGAAGCCGAACAGGCGACCATCGTCGGTAGCGCGCATCGCACCCAGGCCACCCTCGCCAGCGGCGGCGCAGCGGTGACCGGCATCGGCGGCGAACCCGGCAACGGCAATACGCTCACCTTCGCCTCGGTCATGGTCGAGCGCGCCGGCCCGTACATGCTGACCCTGCGTTACGCCAACGACGAACAGTCGAAGGCAAGCCATTACAACCCGGATCCGCTGGCCCGCATCGGGCGCATCCGCGTCAACAGGGCGCCGCCGATACTGGCGACCTTTCCGCACAGCTTCCACCGCAACAACTGGTGGGAACTGAGCGTGCCGGTCGAACTGCACGCCGGGCGCAATCGCATCCAGCTTTCCGGCGAAGAGATGCCCGACGCCGACGGCGTCCACTACATCTCGCAGCGTGCTCCCGACATCCTGCTGCGCTCGCGGTACGCACCGGACATCGACTGGATCGCGGTCACGCCGCTGCAGGACGACGCGGTGCCGCCGGCACCCCGCTAGCGGGGACTGTCGCGAGAAACGGCAGCACGCGCGCGCTTGCGCGCTGGCGCCGCCCGGCGCCCCAGGTCAGGCAACGGCATCCGCTGCCGGCAGGCGCCGGGTCAGCAGCCGTTGCAACAGGCAGAACAGCAGCAGCAAACCACCGATCACGATGCGCGTCCACCACGAGCTGAGCGTGCCGTCGAACACGATCAAGGTCTGGATCGCGCCCAGGATCAGCACGCCGAACAAAGTGCCGATCACGTAGCCGCTGCCGCCGGCGAGCAGGGTGCCGCCGATCACCACCGCGGCGATGGCGTCCAGCTCCAGGCCCTGCGCATGCAGGCTGTAGCCGGACAACATGTAGAACGTGCACACCACCCCGGCCAGCGCCGAGCAGAAGCCGCTGAAGGCGTAGACGCGCACCTGCGTCGCCTCCACCGGCAGGCCCATCAGCCGCGCCGAGGCCTCGCTGCCGCCGAGCGCGTACACGCAGCGGCCGAAGCGGGTGCACTGGGTCAGCCACATGCCCAGCGCCACCATGGCCAGCGCGATCAGCGCGCCGACCGACAGCGACGCGCCGCCGCCCAGCGGCAGCCGCGCCTGCGCGATCGCGGTGTACAGCGGGTCGGTGATCGAAATCGAGTCGACGCTGATCAGGGTGCTGGCGCCGCGCGCCAGGAACATGCCGGCCAGGGTGACCACGAACGGCTGCAGGCGGTAGCGCTGGATCAGCAGGCCCATGGTGGCGCCGAAGACGCTGCCGAGCAGCAACACCAGCGGGATCGCCGCCAGCGGCGACCAGCCATGGCGTTCGACCAGCGACGCCGACAGCACCGTACTGAAGGCCAGCACCGCACCGACCGACAGGTCGATGCCGCCGCTGAGGATCACCAGGCTCATGCCCACCGCGGCGATGCACAGGAAGGCGTTGTCGATCAGCAGATTGGCCAGCACCTGCGGCGCCAGGAAGCCGTCGTAGAGCACGCCGCCGGCCGCGAGCATGGCCACGAACAGCGCCACGGTGATCGCCAGCGGCAGGCGCGCGCCCTGCAGCGTGCCCGCCGCCTTGCGCAGGCCGGACACGGTCGCGCGCGGCGCCGCCGCGCTCATGGCCGCACCTGCGGCGGCGAACGCCTGATCCAACTGCGCAGGTTGGCGCGGAACACCGGCGATTGCAGCAGCATCACCGCGAACACCAGCAGCGCCTTGATCAGCATGGTGACCTGCGCCGGCACGCCGAAGGCATAGATGGTCGCGGTCAGGGTCTGGATGATCAGCGCACCGATCACGCTGCCGGCCAGGCTGAAGCGGCCGCCATCGAGCAGCGTGCCGCCGAGGGTGACCGCCAGGATCGCGTCCAGCTCCATCAGCTGCCCGGCGTTGTTGGCGTCGGCGCTCTTGACGTTGGAACTGATCAGCAGCCCGGCGAGGCCGGCGCTGAACGCGCAGAACACATACAGCAGCACCGCGATCGACCGCGCACGCACGCCCGCCACCCGCGCCGCCCGCGGGTTGTGGCCGATGGCGCGCACGAACAGCCCCAACGCGGTGCGCCCCAGCAGCAGCTGCAACACCACGAACACCGCGGCGACCACGAACAAGGCGAACGGCAGGCCGAGCAGGAAGCCGTTGCCGAGATAGAAGTACGGCGGGTAGTAGATGGTCAGGATCTGTCCGTCGCCGAGCAGTTGCGCGATGCCGCGCCCGGCCACCATCAGGATCAGCGTGGCGATGATCGGCTGCATGCCGACCTTGACCACCAGCAGCCCGTTCCACAGCCCGCACAGCGCCGCCACCAGCAGCGGCGCCAGCAGCACCGCCCACAGCGGGAAGCGGCTGTGTTCGCCGCCACCGATCATCCAGGCCGCCACCGTCGCGGCGATCGCCACCACCGCGCCCACCGAGATGTCCAGGCCGCGCACCGCGATCACCAGGGTCATGCCCATCGCCACCAGCGCCAGCGGCGCGGCGCGGTTGCCGATGTCGACCAGGCTGCCGTACAGATGGCCATCGCGCCATTGCAGGCTCAGGAAGCCGGGATCGAACACGCCGTTGCCGAGCAGCAGCACGGCCAGCGTCGCCAGCGGCCAGAACAGCGGGTGCGCGCGCAGCCGCGTAGGCCAGCGCGCGGCAGTCGTATCGGGCGTGGCGGCGGCGCTCATGCCGCGCTCCCGGCGATCAGGTCGAAGATCGCACGCTCGCCGCAGCCGCCGGGCAGTTCGCCGACCAGACGGCGTTCGCGCAGCACCGCGATGCGGTCGGCGATGCGCGCGAGTTCGGCGACCTCGGCGGAAATGAACAGCACCGCCATGCCCTCGCGGGCCAAGGCCAGGATCCGGGTCATGATGTCCTGCTTGGCGGCGATGTCGATGCCGCGGGTGGGTTCGTCGAGGATCAGCAGCCGCGGCCGCGTCGCCAGCCAGCGCGCCAGCACCACCTTCTGCTGGTTGCCGCCGGACAACAGCCCCACCGGCGTGTCCAGGCTGGCGGTCTTGATGCCCAGCACGTCCACATAGCCCTGCGCGATGCGCACCTGCTCGGCCGGCGCCAGGAACCGGCGCAGGCCCATGCGCGCCTGCAAGGCCAGCACGATGTTCTCGCGCACCGACAGCTCGGCGACGATGCCCTCGGTCTTGCGCTCTTCCGGGCACAGTGCCAGGCCGTGGGCGATCGCGTCGGGCGGGCCGCGCAGGGCCACGTCGCGGCCGTCGATCGACACGCGGCCGCGATCGGCGCGGTCCAGCCCGAACAGCAGCCGCGCCAGTTCGGTGCGGCCAGCGCCGAGCAGGCCGGCCAGGCCCAGCACCTCGCCGCGGCGCAGTTGCAGATCGGTCGGGTGCAGCTGGCCGCGCCGGCCCAGGCCCTGCGCCTGCAGCAGCGGCGCCGCGTCCTCGGGCGCGGCGGCGCGCACCGCGGCGGCTGCGGCGCTGGCCGGGTCGAGCGCGCGCCCGACCATCGCCGCCACAAGTTGCGGTGCGGGCAGCGCGTCGGGCGTGTCCTCGCCGACCAGGCGGCCGTTGCGCAGCACGCTGATGCGGTCGGCCACCGCATACACCTGGTCCAGGAAATGGGTGACGAACAGGATCGCCATGCCGGCCTCGCGCAGCGCGCGCATCACCCGGAACAGCTCGGCCACCTCGCCCTCGTCGAGACTGGAAGTCGGTTCGTCGAGGATCAGCACCCGCGCAGAGACGCTAACCGCACGCGCGATCGCCACCATCTGCTGCACCGCCACCGGATAGGTGCCCAGCGCGCGACGCACGTCGATGGCGATGCCCAGGCGCTGCAGTGCGGCCTCGGCGTCGCGCTCGACCCGGCGCCAGTCGATGCGCCGCGGCCAGCCGCGCAGCGGATAGCGGCCGGCGAACAGGTTCTCGGCCACCGACAGGTTCGGGCACAGGTTCACTTCCTGGTACACGGTGCTGATGCCGAGCCGTTGCGCCTGCTGCGGCGACGCCGGCGCGACGACAGCGCCGTCCAGCACAATGCGCCCGGCGTCGGCGGCCGTCACCCCTGTCAGCAACTTGATCAGGGTCGACTTGCCGGCGCCGTTCTGGCCCATCAGCGCGTGGATCTCGCCGCCGCGCAGGCGCAGCGCCACGTCCTCCAGCGCGGCCACGCCGGCGTAGGCCTTGCTCAGTCCCTGCGCCTCCAGCACCAGCGGATGCATGCGCGCGCCCTCAGTACTTGCGCTTGGGCAGTTCGGCCGCGGCCTGGTCCTGGGTGTACACCGACTCCTCCACCACGATGCGCTTGGGCAGGGTCTTGCCGGCCTTGAGGTCGCGGATGGCCTGCACCAGTTGCGGGCCGAGCAGCGGATTGCATTCGACGGTGACGTTGAGCTTGCCCGCCTGCATCGCCTCGAACGCGCCCTTCACCCCGTCCACCGAGATCACCAGGATGTCCTTGCCCGGCGTCAGCCCGGCCTCCTCGATCGCCTGGATCGCGCCGATGGCCATGTCGTCGTTGTGCGCATAGAGCACGTCGATGTTGCGCCCTTCCGCCTTCAGGAACGCCTCCATCACTTCCTTGCCCTTGGCACGGGTGAAGTCGCCGCTCTGCGAGCGCACGATCTGGAAGCGCGGATGCGCCGCCAGGATTTCCTTGAAGCCCTTCATGCGATCGATCGCCGGCGCCGAGCCGACGGTGCCTTGCAGCTCGACGATGCGCACTGGCTTGTCGCCGTTCTTCAACGGCGACTGCTCGACCAGCCAGCGCGCCGCCTTGCGCCCTTCCTCGACGAAATCCGAGCCGATCAGGGTGACATACAGACTGTCGTCGGACACCTTTACCGCGCGGTCGGTGAGCACCACCGGGATCTTCGCGGCCTTGGCCTCGCGCAGCACCGTCTCCCAGCCCGATTCCACCACCGGCGAAAACGCGATCACGTCCACGCGTTGGGCGATGAACGAGCGCAGCGCCTTGATCTGGTTCTCCTGCTTCTGCTGCGCGTCGGAGAACTTCAGCTTCATGCCGGCATCGGCGACGGCCTGCTTGATCGAAGCGGTGTTGGCGGTACGCCACTCGCTCTCGGCGCCGACCTGGCTGAAACCGACGGTCAGTTGTCCGGGCGCCTTGCCCGCGTCCTTGCCGCCGCCGGAACAGGCGGCCAGCGCCATGCCCAGCAACGCTGCGATTCCCAGCGCCCGCATTCCCGACGTGTGCTTCTGCATAGCCCCTCCTCGTTGATGGCACGCTGGCGGCGGACGGGCCCTGAGGCCGCGACGCGCCGCCCACCCTCCCAGGCCGGCGTGCGCTGGTTCGATCAGTTCATGGTGCGGACGTATAGGCGGTCTTGACCGTGGTGTAGAACTCCACCGCATACCGGCCCTGCTCGCGCGGGCCGTAGCTGGACGCCTTGCGCCCGCCGAACGGCACGTGCGGGTCGACGCCGGCGGTGGGCAGGTTGACCATCACCATGCCCGCCTGCGCGTGCCGCTTGAAATGCGTGGCGTGCTTCAGCGAGCGCGTGGCGATGCCGGCGCACAGGCCGAACTCGGTGTCGTTGGCCAGGGCCAGCGCGTGCTCGTAGTCGTCGGCCACCAACACCGCCGCGACCGGGCCGAACACTTCCTCGCGGGCGATGCGGTGCTGCGGCTGCGCGGCGACCAGTGCAGGGCGCAGGTAGTAGCCGCGGTGCGCGCATTCCAGCGCTTCGCCGCCATACAGCAGTTCGGCGCCTTCTTCGCGGGCGATGCGCAGGTAGTCGCGGTCCTGTTCGAACTGGCTGGCGCTGGCGACCGGGCCGATGTCCACGCCCGGCTCCAGCGCATGGCCGATCTTCAGCGCGGCCAGGCGCGTACGCACACGCGCGACGAATTCATCGTGCACCGCGCGTTCGACGATCAACCGGCTCGAGGCGGTGCAGCGCTGGCCGGTGGAGAAGTAGGCGCCGTTGACCGCGATCTCCACCGCCAGGTCCAGGTCGGCATCGGCCAGCACCACCAGCGGATTCTTGCCGCCCATCTCCAACTGGATCTTCAGCCCGCGCTCGGCGGCCTGGCGCAGCAGCCGGTTGCCGGTGGGCACCGAGCCGGTGAAGCTCAGCGCATCGATGCCGCGCTCGGCGACCAGCGCCTGGCCGACCGTGCTGCCGCTGCCGAGCACCAGGTTGAACGCGCCGTTGGGCAGGCCCGCGCGGCTGAGGATCTCGGCCAGCGCCCAGGCGCAACCGGGCACGATCTCCGCCGGCTTGAACACGACGGTGTTGCCGTAGGCCAGCGCCGGCGCGATCTTCCACGCCGGGATCGCCAGCGGGAAATTCCACGGCGCGATGATGCCGACCGTACCGACTGGCTCGCGGGTGATCTCGACGTTGACCCCGGGCCGGGTGGAGGCCAGCGTCTCGCCGGGAATGCGCAAGGCCTCGCCGGCGAAGAACTTGAAGATCTGCCCGGCGCGCGCCGCCTCGCCGATGCTCTCCGGCAGGGTCTTGCCCTCTTCCGATGCCAGCAGCGCACCCAATTCCTGCTTGCGCGCCAGGATCTCGCTGCCGACCGCGTCCAGCGCGTCGGCGCGCTGCTGCGGCGTAGTCGCGGCCCAGGCCGACTGCGCTGCGTTGGCCGCGGCGATCGCCTCGCGCACGGTGGCGGCATCGACACCGCCGGCCTCGCCGACCGGTGCCGACAGGTCGGACGGATTCTCGTCGGGGGCGATCGCATCGCCGGCCACCCAGCGGCCGTCGATGTAGCTCTGGAAACGTCGGGTCATGTCTACCTCCGTGCGGTTCTACAGCGCGCGCACGCCGCCCAGGGCGAATCCGCTCTCGACGCGCTGCAAGGGATTGACCAGCGCCGCGCCGAACTCGGGCAGTTCGATCTCGAAGCGGTCGCCGGGCTGTGCCTGCACGCCGTCGGCGAAGCTCAGCGTGGCGGTGCCGAAGAAATGCAGGTGCACGTCGCCGGGCACGCGGTGCGCGGCGTACTTGAAATGGTGGTACTCGAGATTGGCCAGCGAGTGGCACATGTTGGCCTCGCCGGTGACGAAGGGCTTTTCCCAGATCACCGCATCGCCGCGGCGGATGCGGCTGTGGCCGCGCAGGTCGCGCGGCAGGTCGCCGATGCGCAGCTCCGGGCCGACCGCGCAGGCGCGCAGCTTGGAATGGGCCAGGTACAGGTAGTTCTGGCGCTCGGTGACGTGGTCGGAGAATTCGTTGCCCAGCGCAAAGCCGAGCCGGTACGGCACGCCGTCGGCGCCGATCACGTACAGCCCGACCAGCTCCGGTTCCTCGCCGCCGTCCAGGGCGAAGTCCGGGGACGGCAGCGGCGCGCCCGGCGCGACCAGATTGCTGCCGTCGCCCTTGTAGAACCATTCCGGCTGCGCGCCGGGCTGGCCGTCGCGCGGGATGCCACCTTCCACGCCAAGCTGGAAGATCTTCATCGAATCGGTGAGCGTGCCCTGCTCGGCCTGCTGCTGCAGGTTCTGGTGCATGGCATCGCGGGTCGCGGCGCTGCCCAGGTGGGTCAGGCCGGTGCCGGTGACGCGGCAATGCGCCGGGTCCGGATGGGTCAGCGGCGGCAGCACCCGGCCGGCGGCCAGCAGCGCGGCATAGTCGAGCACACGCTCGCCGCGCAGGAGCTGCGCCTGCGCGTCCAGGCGGTTGCCGGCGGCCAGCGCCACGTTGGCCAGCGCGTAGGTCGAATCCACCTCGCGCAACAGCCGCACCTGGCGGCCGTCGTCCTCCACCACACCGACGCCGGGGGTCCCTGCGTCATCGAGCAACTGGATCAATCGCATGAATCGGTCGCCTGTCGGAATGCGGGCGCGCAGCGAGCGGCGCGGGACACGCGCGACGCGATGCACCGGTCCTATTCTGGCCGGACGACCTATATGCAACAAATATCGGTTTTGGCTTAACGTATACGAACATTCGTATCTTTGTGAGCGCCATGCCCGCCGCCCCGCCCTGGTTCGTCCGCGCCCGCCTGAAGACCCGGCAATTGATGCTGCTGCTGGCAATCGAGGAGGAAGGCAACATCCACCGCGCCGCCGAGACCTTGAACATGTCGCAGCCGGCCGCCTCCAAGCTGCTCAAGGACCTGGAGGACATGCTGGCGGTGCCGCTGTTCGAGCGCCTGCCGCGCGGCATGCGTGCGACCTGGTACGGCGAGGCGATGATCCGCCACGCGCGCATCGCCCTAGCCAGCCTCGGCGAGGCCGGCGCCGAGATCGAGGCGCTGAAGGCCGGCTATGCCGGCAGCGTCGCCGTCGGCGCGATCGCCGGCCCGGCGATGAGCCTGCTGCCGTCGGCCCTGGCCCAGGTCGGCGCGCAGCATCCGCTGCTGCGGGTGAGCCTGCGCGTGGACGGCAGCGACGTGCTGCTGGAGCAACTGGCGCAAAACAAGCTCGACATCGTGGTGGCGCGGCTGTTCGCGCGGCACGACAAGCGCCACCTGCACTACCAGGCGCTGGCCGAGGAAAAGGTCTGCGCCATCGCCCGCCCCGGCCATCCGCTGCTGGCGGCGCCGGCGCCGACACTGGCCGTGCTGGCCGAGGCACCGTGGATCGTGCCGCCGGACGGCAGCGTGCTGCGCCACCGCTTCGAACTGATGTTCCAGAACGCCGGGCTGGAGGCGCCCAAGCGGGTGATCGAGACCTCGGCGCTGGTGGTGCTGCCGCAGCTGCTGCGGCATGGCGACGCGCTCGCAGTGGTCCCGGAGGACGTGGCCCGGCATTTCGCCGACCACGGCAGCGTGGCGATCGTGCCGGTGGCGCTGTCCTGCCGCATGGACGCCTTCGGCCTGATCACCCGCCGCGACTGGCTGCTGTCGCCCGGCGCGCGGATCGTGCTGCAGGCGCTGCAGGAGGCGGCCGCCACGGTCTACGGCGTCGCCGTGGCAGCGACCGCGCCGTCGCTGACTGCGGACAGCTGATCGCGTCGGGACTGAAGTCCCTCCCACAACGCGCCTCCCAGCAGCAGCGCCAGGCTGTTTGTGGGAGGGGCTTCAGCCCCGACGCGCGAAGCGGGACACCTCCTCCGCTATGGCCCTGTCCGAGCCGACGCCACCCCGCAGGGCATCCCTACACCGCCCGCCGCCGGACCTGGCTCAGGTCCAGCCGCCATCCACCACGAACTCCTGCGCGGTGATCGCGCGCGCCTCGTCCGAGGCCAGGAACAGCGCCATGCGCGCGATGTCGTCGGGCATCACCTTGTCCGGCAGGCACTGGTTGCGCGCCAGTTCGCGCTCGCCGGCCTCGTCCAGCCACAGGGTGACCTGGCGCTCGGTCATCACCCAGCCCGGGGTCAGCACGTTGATGCGGATCCGCGCCGCGCCCAGGTCGCGGGCCAGGCCGCGGGTCAGGCCGTTCACCGAGGACTTGGCGGTGGCATAGACCGGATAGCCGCCGGTCTTGCTCTGCCAGCCGGTGGAGCCCAGGTTGACGATGGAACCGCCCCCCAGCCGCTGCATGCCCGGCACCACCGCCTGGATCGCGAAGAACGCCGCACGCTGGTTGATCGACACGCAGCGCTCCCAGTACTCCGGCGTCACCGCCTCCAGCGCATGGCGGTCGTCGCTGCCGACGTTGTTGAGCAGCACGTGGAAGTCGCCCAGTTCGGCCGCCGCCGCGCCGATCGCCGCCTGCAGCGCGGCCACGTCGGTGACGTCGCAGCGGCGCCACCAGGGCGCGGTCAGGCCCGCCGCGGCTAGCCGCTCAGCCAGCGCGGCGCTGGCCTCGGCCGCGACATCGACGAAGGCCACCTGTGCGCCCTGCGCAGCGAAGGCCTCCACCAGCGCGGCGCCGATGCCGGAGCCGCCGCCGGTGATGAAGACGCGGCGGCCGCGCAGGCTGCCGTAGGTTGCGTTGCCGAGGGAGGAAGGCGCCGCGCTTGCCGAGTTGTCCATGCCGTTTCGCTCTAGGTGGATAGGATTTCGATATATGAAAACAAATATCCATTCGAAGATATTTGCTATTTTTCACGTATCAATATGCCCGCTAGCATCGCCGACGTAAAGCATCCGGGGGCGGCTTGCGCGCAGGCGGATCCCGGCGTCCTGGACTCGAGGAATCCGCCGACATGGGCTCACCCAGCAAACCGCCGCGCCGCAGCCAGGCGTGGTTCGGGCGCGAAGGCAAGCAGGGCTTCTACTACCGCAGCTGGCTCAAGAGCGCCGGCCATCCGCACGACATGTTCGATGGCCGCCCGGTGATCGGCATCTGCAACACCTGGTCGGAGCTGACCCCGTGCAACGGCCATCTGCGCGAACTGGCCGAGCACGTCAAAAAAGGCGTGTACGAGGCCGGCGGATTCCCGCTGGAATTCCCGGTGATGTCGCTGGGCGAAACGCAGATGCGCCCCACCGCGATGCTGTTCCGCAACCTCGCCAGCATGGACGTGGAGGAATCGATCCGCGCCAATCCGCTGGATGGCGTGGTGCTGCTGATGGGCTGCGACAAGACCACCCCGTCCTTGTTGATGGGCGCGGCCAGCGTGGACCTGCCGACCATCGGCGTGTCCGGCGGGCCGTCGCTGTCGGGCAACTGGCGCGGGCAACCGCTGGGCTCGGGCACCGGCGTGATCGAGATGTCGGAGATGGTCCGCGCCGGCACCCTGAGCCAGGACGACTTCGTCGAGGCCGAGGCCTGCATGCAGCGCTCCAAGGGCAGTTGCATGACCATGGGTACCGCGTCGACCATGGCCAGCATGGTCGAGGCGCTGGGCATGTCGCTGCCGGAGAACGCGGCGATCCCGGCCGTGGACGCGCGCCGCGCGCGGCTGGCCCGGCTCAGCGGGCGGCGCATCGTGCAGATGGTGGAAGAGGACCTGCGCATGTCGCAGGTGCTGACCGCCGACGCCTTCGCCAACGCGATCAAGGTCAATGCGGCGATCGGCGGCTCCACCAATGCGGTACTGCACCTGCTCGCCCTGGCCGGCCGCGTGGGCGTGCCGCTGCAGCTGGACGACTGGGATCGGCTCGGCTCGCGGCTGCCGTGCCTGGTCAATCTCAAACCGTCCGGCCAGTACCTGATGGAAGATTTCTACTATGCCGGCGGGCTGCCGGCGGTGATGCGCGAACTCGGCAGCGAACTGGCGCTGGACGCGCGCACCGTCAACGGCCGCACCGTGGGCGAGAACGTGGCGCAGGCGCCGTGCTGGAACCGCGAGGTGATCCACCCGCTGGATGCACCGGTGCGCGCAGAGGCCGGCATCGCCGTGTTGCGCGGCAACCTGGCGCCTGACGGCGCGGTGATCAAGCCCTCGGCCGCGTCCCCGCACCTGCTGCGGCACCGCGGGCGCGCGGTGGTGTTCGAGAGCATCGAGGATTTCAAGGCGCGCATCGACGACGAGGCGCTGGACATCGACGCCGACTGCATCATGGTGCTCAAGCACTGCGGCCCGCGCGGCTACCCGGGCATGGCCGAAGTCGGCAACATGCCGCTGCCGCCGAAGCTGCTGCGCGCCGGCATCACCGACATGGTGCGCATCTCCGACGCACGCATGAGCGGCACCGCCTACGGCACCGTGGTGCTGCACGCCTCGCCCGAGGCCGCCGCCGGCGGCACTCTGGCGCTGGTGCGCGACGGCGACATCATCGAACTCGACGTCCCCGGCCGCGCGCTGCACCTGGAAGTCAGCGACGAGGAACTGCTGCGCCGGCGCAGCGAATGGACGCCGCCGCCGGCGCCGACGCGCGGCTGGAGCAAGCTCTACGTGGAGCACGTGCAGCAGGCGCACCTGGGCGCGGACCTGGACTTCCTGGTCGGCAGCAGCGGCGACGCGGTGGCGCGCGATTCGCATTAGCACCCGCAGCGAGATGCTTCCACGACTTTCGTAGGAGCGGCTTCAGCCGCGACAGGCGCCACCGGTAACGCCTGGTCGCGGCTGAAGCCGCTCCTACAGATGCCGCTTTTCTGGCGATAGGAAGCCGCGCGACGTCACCCGCACGCGTCGCGAAGCAGGCCGCCTTCTTCCACGCGCATCGCCCCCCACGTCACCGAACCGTCATCAGCAGCTTCTAGCCTGCGCCGCACCCAAGGAACAAGGCAGGCTCGGTGGCGGCTCACCCCAAACGCGCATGGGCGCGCATGTTCGCCGAACACGGCCCGGTGCTGCGCGGCTTCTTCGTGCGCCGTGGCGCGCGCGAAGACGCCGAGGACATGGTGCAGGAGACCTATCTGCGGCTGCTGCGCGCGCATCGGCAGCAGGGCGAGGCGATCGCCAATCCCGAAGCCTATCTGTACACCGTCGCGCAGAACCTGGCGCGCGAACAGGCCGCGCGCCGCCGCCAGGCGCCGCTGCGCATCGACGAGATGGAGCAGTTCTCGCAATTGCTGGCAGCGGGAGACGACGTGGAAGACAGCGCACATCAGCGGCAGCGCCAGCAGTACCTGCAGGCCCTGCTCGCCGACCTGCCCGCGCGCACCCGTGCGGTGCTGGTGATGCAGTACCGCGACGGGCTGAGCTACAAGCAGATCGCCGAACGCATGGGCGTGTCGCCGCACATGGTCAAGAAGCACGTGGTGCGCGGCCTGTCGGCCTGCCGCCGCGCGCTGGCCGACAGCGGAGACCGCTGGTGAACGACAGCGCCTTCTCGTCGCGCAGCGCCATCGCCGAGGCCGCGCACTGGCATGCGGTGCAGCGCATGCAGCCGCTGGATGCGAAACAGGAACAGCAGTTGCTGGACTGGTTGACCGCCTCGCCGCAGCACCTGCGCGAGTATCTGGCGATGCAGCGCGTGGCCGGCGAACTCGGCGAGGCGCTGCGCGGCATGGACCTGGACGTGGACGCCTTGCTGGCCAGCGACGACGCCGCCACCGCCGCAACCGGCAACGTGATCGCCCTGCCCTTGCCGCGGCGCCTGCCAGCGACAGCGACAGCGACACCAGCGCGCGCCGCGCGCACCCGCGCCGCGCCGCGCTGGCGCCTGGCCGCAGCCGCCGCGGTGTGCGCGGTCGCGGTGCTGATCGGCTGGAACTGGCCGACCAGCCAGACCTACCGCACCGCGCTCGGCGAACAACGCAGCGTGCAACTGGCCGACGGCAGCACGGTGCGGCTCAACGCGCAGACCCAGGTACGCGCCACGCTGACACCCTGGAGCCGGACGCTGCAGTTGCTGCGGGGCCAGGCCAGTTTCGTGGTCGCCGCCGACCGGCGCCCGCTGCAGGTGCAGGCCGGCGGCCTGCGCGTGGAAGACATCGGCACCACCTTCGACATCGCCCTGCACCAGGATCAGGCGCGCATCGAGGTCTCGGCCGGCCGCGTGCACGTGTGGCGCCAGGACCAGCCGCAGCAGCCGATGCTGGCCGATCTCGGCGCCGGCCAGAGCGCGCGCATCGACACCGCCGATGGCCGGGTCGAACTGGGCAACGAGGACGTTGCCACCATGCATGCCTGGTGGCAACGCCGCATCGTGTTCCGCGACGAGCCGCTGGCCAACGTCGCCGAGGACTTCAACCGGCTCAACCGCACCCGCCTGCTGATCGACGACGCCGATGCCGGGGCGATGCGGCTGACCGGCAATCTGCGTGGCGACGACGTCGCCGCATTGCGCGCCTTCCTGGATGCGCAGCCGACCTTGCAGGTACGCACCAGCGCCAACGGTATCCACGTGCGCAGCCGCACCCAAACGCAAGCACGCCTGCAGTAGCGCGGCAGGTGCGATGCGCGCACTGCGCAGCGCACGCATCGTCCAGACCGGACGGCCCGGCGCGCAGTCGCGTGCCATCAACGCGTCACACGCAGCGTGCACGCACGCCTTCGTGCGCGCACGCGACGCCACCAATCCCCGCACGTGTCACAGAAAATTCATCGAAAAACGGTGCCCGATCTTCGCCGTCGTACCTCGTAGTCCAGGGACAGCGCAGGCAACCGCCCACTGGCGATGCCGCGCGCACCACCACCCCCGCTCTCACAGGACCCGACGATGCGCCGCACCCTGTTCCTTTCCATCGCCCTCGCCCTGCATGCCGCTGCCGCCGGCGCGCAGACCGCACCCGTCGCGGTCGATGCGATTCCCGCGCAACCGCTGGCGCGTGCGCTCAATGTCCTGTCGCGGCAGACCGGCCTGCAGTTCGTCTATGCCGCCGGCAGCACCGGCAACCCGCAGACCCATGGCAGCAGCGCCGGCGTGGCGCCGGAGCAGGCGCTGCAGCAACTGCTCGACGGCACCGGCCTGCGCTACCGCTTCCTGACCCCGACCACGGTGACGATCGAGGCAGCGAGCGCGCCGGCCGAAACCGCCGCTACCGTACCGGCGACGATGACCGCCGTCCCAGCGCCGGCACCGACAACGCCTGCGGATGCACCGGTCAAGCAACTGGACGGCATCCAGGTGCTCGGCAGCTACGCCGGCAGCCTCAGCGCCGCGCTGCGCGAGAAGCGCTACGCCGACAGCGTGGTCGACGTGATCGCCGCCGAGGACATCGGCAAGCTGCCGGCGCAGAACGTGGCCGAAGCGCTGCAGCGCGTGCCCGGCGTGTCGATCGTGCGCGACCGCGGCGAAGGCGTGTACGTGCGCGTGCGCGGCCTCGGCCCCAACTTCCAGGTGACCACGCTCAACGGCCAGACCATGGCGGTCAACGAAAACGTGCGCACCTCCGGCCAGACCGGCCGCCAGTTCCGCTACGACACCCTGCCGGCGGAACTGGTCGCCGGCCTGGAGGTGATCAAGAGCCCCACCGCCGACCTGGACGAAGGCGCGATCGGCGGCATCGTCAACGTGCGCACCTTTCGCCCGCTGGAACTGGGCAAACCCCTGACCAACGTGTCGCTGGAATCGAGCCAGGCGCAGCGCACCCACGCCAACGATCCGCGCGTATCCGGCCTGTTCAACTGGGTCAATGCCGACGGCACCTTCGGCCTGCTGCTGTCCGGCGCCTACGCGCAGCGCAGCCTGCGCCAGGACCGGGTCAACGAAGTGAGCTGGGACTACTACCGCGACGGCGTGCCGGGCGTGCCCGGCGCCAACTACGTGGCCACCGGCCTGCGTCCGACGCTGGAACTGGAGCAGCGCGAGCGCACCGGCATCGCCGCCTCGCTGCAATGGAAGCCGAGCGCGGCGTGGGAAACCAACCTTGACCTGCTCTATGCCAAGCAGACCGTGCACTACGACGAATACAGCCTGGGCGTGGGTTTCGACAGCCTGGCCAAGCTCAGCAACCTGCGCGTGGCACACGGTGGCGTCGCCGGCTTCGACTACCGCAACGGCCAGGTGCAGATCTCGCGCGAGACCTCCGGCATCACCGACGACAACCGCAGCGTGCGCCTGTCCAGCA
Organism: Xanthomonas sp. 3307; assembly: GCF_014199735.1. Classification (NCBI taxonomy): domain Bacteria; kingdom Pseudomonadati; phylum Pseudomonadota; class Gammaproteobacteria; order Lysobacterales; family Lysobacteraceae; genus Xanthomonas; species Xanthomonas sp. 3307. The sequence continues at coordinate 814,916 of NZ_JACHOG010000001.1, forward strand.
CCTGGAGCGGCGATGCGTGGACGCTGGGCGCGGTGGCGTTCCACTCGCAGGCGCACAGCTATGACTCCGATCCGATCCGGCGCACGCGCCTGCGCAGCGGCACCAACCTGTCGATGCGCGTGGACATGCCGCAGGCCGATGGCGATGACGTACCCGATTGGCGCTTCACCAACGGCTTCGATCCGACCAACCCGGCCAGCGTGGCCGGCCGACGCCTGGAATGGCGCGAGATCGACGCGCGCGACAAGGAGGACGCGCTGCAGTTCGACGCCAAGCGCACGCTCGGCGACGGCTTCTTCCGCGAGCTCAAGGTCGGCGCCAAGTACCGGCAGCGCTCGCGCACCTACGATCGCGCCGACCTGCTGCTGACCAGCATCGCCGGCGTGCGCTTCCCGGCCGGCAACTTCACCGCGCTGCCGGTGGACGACATGCTCGCCGACGCCAACGGCAACCTGCCGCGGCACTGGCTGGCGCCGATCGAATCGACCTTCTTCGGCACCTGGCCGACCGCTGCGGATCTGGTCAACACGCCCAACAGCGCCGACCTGCAAAACTCCTACGAGGTGAAGGAAAAGATCGGCTCGGCCTACGCGATGGCCGACTTCGGCAGCCAACTGGCCGGACGCGAACTGCGCGGCAACCTCGGCGTGCGCCTGGTGCGCACCGAGCAGACCACCGACGGCCACGCCGACGTCGACGGCAGCGCGCAACCGGTGCACTTCGCGCGCAGCTACAGCAACGCGCTGCCCTCGTTCAATGCCGCCTGGGACGTGCGCGACGACATGGTGCTGCGCAGCTCCGCGGCCAAGGTGATCACCCGTCCCGACCTCACCGACCTGTCGTCCAAGCTCACCTTCAACTCCAGCGGCGAAATCCTCACCGCCAGCGGCGGCAACCCGTCGCTGCGCCCGTTCGAGGCCTGGCAGTACGACCTGACCTTCGAGTGGTACATCGACGGCACCTCGGCGCTGACCGGCGGCGTGTTCTACAAGGACATCTCGCGCTTCATCCAGACCCAGCTGTCGAACCTGCAGTACCAGGGCCAGACCTACCTGCTCTCGTCCAAGACCAACGGCAGCCAGGCCAGCGTCAAGGGCGTGGAAGTGGCCTACCAGCAAGTCTTCGCCGGCCTGCCGGCGCCGCTGGACGGGCTGGGCATGCAGCTCAACTACACCTGGACCGACAGCGAGGCCACCTACCGCGACGGCAGCCGCAGCTTCACCGACAGCCTCGAAGGCGTGGCCAAGAACACCTACAACGCGGTGCTGTTCTACGAGAAGGGGCCGCTGATGGCGCGGGTGAGCTACGGCTGGAGCGACGACATCGTCAACGCGGTCGGCACCGCCAACGTCGCCACGCTCAACAGCGACAGGTTCGGCAGCCTCGATGCGAACGTGGCCTGGAAGGTCAACGACACCCTGTCGGTGTTCGTCAACGCGATCAATCTCACCGGCGCCGTGCAGCGCCAGTACGTCGGCGACCGCCTGTTCGGCGGCTACACCGACTACGGCCGCACCTGGTCGGTCGGCCTGCGCGCACGTTTCTGATCCGTCGCGCTGCCGCCCGCGCGCGGCAGCCAGCCGGCGCCCGCTGCCTGCATGGCCGCGGGCGCGGCCACCGCCGCGCACCGCCGCGCGACGCACCGCCTCTGCCTGGAGCTTGCCGATGCCATCGCTGTCGCACCTCGCCGCCCTCGCCCTGTTCTTGCTCGCGCCGCTGGCCTGCGCCGCGGCACCCGCGCAACCGACCGCGACAGAGACGCTGGAAAAAGTCGTCATCCTCAAGCGCCACGGCGTGCGCGCGGCGATGTCCAGCACGGAACAACTGGAGCGCTACTCGGCACGCCCGTGGCCGCGCTTCGACGTCCCCGCCGGGCATCTCACCGCGAACGGCGCGGCACTGGAACGGCTGTTCGGCACCTACTACCGCGCGCATTACGCACCGCTGGGGTTGTTCGCCGGCGACGGCTGCGCGGCCGCCTACTACTGGGCCAACCGCACCCAGCGCACCCTCGCCTCGGCGCAGGCGCTGGCCAGCACGCTGACCCCGGGCTGCGCCAACCCGGTGCACAGCGTCGCCGACGGCGCCTCCGATCCGCTGTTCGACGGCGCGCCCGCGCTGCGCGGTCCTGCCGCGGTGGCGCAGATGCGCGCGGCCATCGCCGGCCGCATCGGCGGCGATGCGCAGGCCTGGAACGCGGCCCAGGCCGACGCCATCGACAGCCTGCAGCAACTGCTGCTGCAGTGCGCGCAACGGCCCTGCCCGGCCGACGCCGGCAGCGGCAAGCTGCGCCTGGATGCGGTGCCGGCGCGGCTGGGCGACGCCGACGACGCGATCCCCGGCATCGAAGGCCCGGCCGCGGCCGCCTCCGGCCTCAGCGAAAGCCTGCTGATGGCCTGGGCCGACGGCCAGGACTTCGCCGCACTGGGCTGGCGCGGCGTCGACGCCGCCAGCCTGTTGCGCGCCTTCGCTCCGCACCAGGCCGAGTTCGCCCTGCGCCTGCGCGCGCCGGCGGTGGCGCGCATGGCGGCCTCACCGCTGGCGGCGCGGCTGCTGGCCACGTTGCTGGAAGGCAGCGGCCAGGCCACGCACGCCGCGCCGATCGGCGGTGCGGCGCGGCTGGTAGTGCTGTCCGGCCACGACGGCACCCTGACCCTGCTGGCCGGCATGCTCGACCTGCACTGGCAACTGCCCGGCTACCAGCCCGACCAGACCGTGCCCGGCGGCGCGCTGGTGTTCGAGCGCTGGCGCCGCGCCGACGGCGAACGCGTGATCCGCCTGCGCTACACCGCGCAGAGCCTGGCGCAACTGCGCGAACGCCGCGCGCTGACCGCGCAGGCGCCACCGCTGGAATCGGCCGTGTTCATCCCGCAGTGCAGCCGCGCCGATGCCGCCTACGACTGCCCGCTGCCGGCCTTCGCCGCCGCGGTCGAAGCCGCGCTCGATCCGCAGTTCCTGACCCCATGACGCCACGTGCGCCGGCCCCGGCCGGTCGCGCGGCGGCATCGGTGCTTTCCGGCACCGCTCCCTGGCGCTCGCGCCACCCGCTGTTCCTCCCAACCCGCAAGAGGCGATTCATGATCCAGCATCTACGCACCCTCGTGAGCTACGGCATCGGATTGAGCCTGGCCTGCGCCGGCGTGGTCCACGCGCAATCGGACGTCGGCGTGCTCGACGTGCTCACCTACAACGTCGCCGGCCTGCCGCAGGGCATTTCCAGCAGCAACCCGGCCGCCAACACCGCCCAGATCGCACCGAAGCTGGCGCCCTACGGCCTGATCAACGTGCAGGAAGATTTCAACTACCACGCCACGTTGTACGCCGGCGACAAGCACCCCTACCGCACCCCCACCAGCGGCGGCGCGGCGATCGGCGACGGCCTCAACACGCTGAGCAACTACCCCTTCGACGACTTCACCCGCGTCAAGTGGGACAAGTGCAACGGCACCGACTGCCTGACTCCCAAGGGCTTCAGCTACATGCGCGTGCGCCTGGACGACGGCGTGCTGCTGGACGTGTACAACGCACATCCCAACGCCGGCACCGAGAGCGGCGACCTGGCCGCGCGGCGCGCCAACATCAGCCAGCTCTCGCAGTTCATCCAGACCTGGTCGGCCGGCAACGCGGTGCTGGTGATGATGGACTCCAACACCCGCTACACCCGCGCCGACGACAACATCCGCACGCTGATCGCCGGCAACGGCCTGACCGATACGTGGGTGGAACTGGTCAAGGGCAGCGCGCCGGCCGCAGGCGCCGCGCCGCTGCTGTGCGGCACTCCGCCGACCAATGACTGCGAAGTGGTGGACAAGATCCTGTACCGCGACGCGCCGCAGCTGACCCTGGTCGCCAACCGCTACAAGCTCGACGACGGCCACTTCTACGACAGCGACGGCAAGCCGCTGTCCGACCACTACCCGCTGGCCGCGCAGTTCGGCTGGGCGGTCGGTGCCACCGTGCGCACCAGCGACCAGTACGGCGGCCCGCACGGCACGCCGTTCAACGACATCGCCAAGGGCGCCGAGCAGCGCACCATCGCCAGCGTGACCCTGCGTGGCGCCGAGCGCCTGGACGGGATCGCACTTGGCCTGGACAACGGCAGCACCCTGGCCCACGGCGGCAGCGGCGGCGACGCGGTCACGCTGCGCCTGGCTGCCAACGAGCGGCTGACCTCGGCCACGTTGAGCGTGGGCCAGTACAACGGCCACACCCGGCTGTTCTCGCTGAGCCTGCGCACCAACCAGGGCCGCAGCCTGAGCGCCGGCACGCCGACCAGCGAGACCTACACGCTCACCGCGCCCAGCGGCTGGCACATCGCCGGCTTCACCGGCCGCGACGGCGACGAGATCGACAAGCTCGGCGTGGTGTACCGGAAGGACTGACGCATCACGCCGGACGCTCGCGCCTGCGTTCGCGCATAAACGAGAACGGCGCTCGCAAAAGCGAGCGCCGTTTCAGCGACGCGGAGTGTCGGTGCGCTCGACCTGCGGCAAGCATGCCGGCGAACGCCGCTGCGTCGTCGCGCACATCCTCCAATCGCGATTCCCCGGATCCGCGTGCCGCGGTTTCAACGCCGAGGCGACCCTCGCCGTAAACGGCGCTGCACGCCACGACATCGGCAGCAGCCGCGTCGCGGACCCGACGCGGCGGATCCAACCGCAGATCAGGCCTGCTTCGGATCCGGACCGTAGGCGTTGGCGCCCTTGACCCCTTCCAGGAACATGAAGACCAGGATCACGAAGCCGCCCACCCAGGGAATCAGACCCAGCAGCACGTACCAGCCGGACTTGCCCTGATCGTGGAACCGGCGCACCTGCACCGCGATCGACGGCACCACCACGGCCAGCGAGTACAGGCCCAGCAGCACCACCGCCACCAGCGACAGCATGCTGGTGCCATTCTGGCCGCCGACGCCGCCACCGATTCCCATCAACACCATCAGCACGGTCATCACGATGATGTTCAACAGAGCGAACATCCAATACTCCTTGCGCCGCGAACGACCGGAAAAATCCGCGTAACGCTTGAGCGGCATCAACATCCATTCCATTGTGTTTTCCTTTTTTTTCGAACCGCTGCCTCACTGCAGCGGGCGGCATGGTGGCATAAACGCCGCCAAGGGGAAACGCTGGCAACTACTCGCTCGCCGCCTCCAACGCTTGCGCCAGGCGCTCCACCGCGATCACCTCCATGCCCTTGACCGTGCCGGTCTTGGGCGCATTGGCCTTGGGCACGATGGCGCGCTTGAAGCCGTGCGTGGCCGCCTCGCGCAGCCGGTCCTCGCCGTTGGGCACCGGGCGGATCTCGCCGGACAGGCCGACCTCGCCGAAGGCGATGGTCTTCTCCGCCAGCGGCCGGTCGCGCAGCGACGACAGCACCGCCAGCAGCACCGGCAGGTCGGCCGCGGTCTCCTGCACACGGATGCCGCCAACCACGTTGACGAACACGTCCTGGTCGCCGACCACGATGCCGCCGTGGCGGTGCAGCACCGCCAGCAGCATCGCCAGCCGGTTCTGCTCCAGTCCTACCGCCACGCGCCGCGGATTGGACAGCGGCGAGGCATCGACCAGCGCCTGTACTTCCACCATCAGCGGCCGCGTGCCCTCGCGGGTGACCATCACGCAACTGCCGGGCTGGTGCGCGCTGCCGCCGGAGAGGAAGATCGCCGACGGATTGGAGACTTCCTTCAGCCCCTTCTCGCCCATCGCGAACACGCCCAGTTCGTTGACCGCGCCGAAGCGGTTCTTGAACGCGCGCAGCAGGCGGAAGCGGCTGCCGCTCTCGCCCTCGAAATACAGCACCGCATCGACCATGTGCTCGAGTACGCGCGGGCCGGCGATGCCGCCTTCCTTGGTGACGTGGCCGACCAGGAACACGGCGGTGCCGGTCTCCTTGGCGTAGCGCACCAGCCGCGCCGCGCTCTCGCGCACCTGGCTCACCGAGCCGGGCGCGGCGGTCAACGCCTCGGTCCACAGGGTCTGCACCGAGTCGGCGACGATCAGCTTGGGCCGCGCCGCGCTGGCGTGCTGCAGGATGTGCTCGATGCCGGTCTCGGCCAGCGCGTTGAGGCCATCCAGCGGCAGGTCCAGGCGCACCGCGCGCCCGGCGACCTGGCCCAGCGATTCCTCGCCGGTCACGTACAGCACCGGCAGGGTGCCGGCCATCTTCGCCAGCGCCTGCAGCAGCAGGGTCGACTTGCCGATGCCGGGGTCGCCACCGATCAGCACCACCGCGCCCTCGACCAGGCCGCCACCGAGCACCCGGTCGAACTCGCCGATGCCGGTGGACACGCGCGCCTGGTCGCGATGCTCGACGTCCTTGAGCGCGGTGATCTTCGGCGCCTCGGCCTTGCCGGCCCAGCCGCTGCGCCGCGCCGCGGCCGGCGCCTTGGCCGTGGTCGCGCTCTCCAGCACGATCTCGCTCAGCGTGTTCCAGGCGCCGCATTCGACGCACTGGCCCTGCCACTTGCTGTACTCGGCGCCGCACTCGCCGCAGACATAGGCTGTTTTCGCTTTCGCCATCTGGTGTTGGTCCGCTCAGACAATGCATCAGCATAGTGGCTGATCGTCTCAAGGTCCGCGACGGCGACGCGGCCTGGCCTTCTGGCACGCCCGCCCAGCCTTCTGCACTGCGCCTCGTTGTAGAAACTCGCACTGGTGGTCCTCCCACCAGGTGCCTTGTGGGAGGGACTTCAGTCCCGACGTTTTATCCAGTCTGGGGTGAAGGGTGCAGTTCGTCGCGGCTGACGCCGCTCTTACGCACGTGGATCCATCCGACGCGATGGAAGCGATCCACCGCCGCACAAGATGGCACTGCTGCCCTGCTCCCGTCCCCAGGCGCACGCAGGCGCCGAGGGACGATCGCATCTACCGCTCAACGCGCCTTGTACAAGTCGCTCAGGCGATCCGGCGTGCCGGCGATGCGCTCCAGGTGCGGATACTGCAGGCCGCTGTAGTAGGCGATGCGCAAGGTGTCGTAGCGGTCGCCGCGCTTGACCAGCAGTTCGATCGGGGTGCTGCCACCCTTGGCCGCGGTGACCGCGTCCTTGAGCGCCTCGGCGCTGTACTCGCGGCCGCCGACCGCGACCACGCGGTTGCCGGCGATGAGGCCGGCATTGAACGCCGGGCTGTCCCACAGCACGGCCTGCACCTGGCCCTGTTGGTCCAGGCTCAGGCCCAGCGAATAGCTCAGGTCCAGGCTCTTGCTACGCGACTCGGACGTCTTGCTGGCCGCGTTCGGCTGATCGGTATAGACCAGCCTCCAGCCGCTGGCCTCGATCCCGCCGACCAGCGAACCATGCGCGTCGAGGCGGCTGCGCAGCAGGGTCGCCCAGTCGTACTTGGCGATGCCATTGAGCGTGGCGACGATGTCGTCGAAGGTGTAAGGGTTCACGTCCCAGGCGCCGTCGTGCATGCCGAAGAACGCCTTGGCGAAATCGTCCAGCGAGCGCTTGCCGCCGCTGAGCTCGCGCAGCTTGGCGTTGACCTCCAGCCACAGCATCTGCCCGCCGGAGTAGTAGTCCTCGCTCAGTTGGTAGCTGCGGTAGGCGCGCGGCCGGCGCATCGACATGGTCGGGTCGTTGGTGGTGTCCTGCAGCGCGCGCCAGGCCAGGCCGGGACGGCCGCGCTGGTAGACCGCGGCGACGTTGGCCAGCATGTCGCGGGCCTGATCCTGCGTCCACAGCCCCGCGCGCGCGGCGATCACCTCGCCCCAGAACTGGGTCTGACCCTCATACAGCCACAGCAGGCTGTCGCCCATCGGCACGTTGAAGTTGGGCGTGGCCAGGTCGGCGCCGCGGCGGTACTTGCCGTTCCAGGAGTGGTTGAACTCGTGCGCGAGCAGGTCGCGCATCTCCCAGCTCTTGTCCCACTCGGTGAAGTAGTCGAGCGGGCCGCTGTTCTCGCTGGAGCGGTGGTGCTCCAGGCCGATGCCGCCGAGCTTGTCGGTCAGCGCCAGCAGGAACTCGTAGTGGTCGAAGTGGCGCGCGCCGTACAGCTTGTCCATCTGCTGCACCAGGGCCACGTGCGCCTTCACCTGCTCGGGCTTGGCCTCCAGCGACTTGGGCTTGTCGGCGAACACGTTCAGCGCCACCGGCGCCTTGTCCTTGCTGTCCAGCACGATGCGCTTGTAGTACTTGCCGGCGAACATCGGCGAATCGACCAGGTCGTCGAAATCGATCGGCTTGAACGTCACCGTGTCGCCGGTCCGCCCGGCGGTCTCCAGCGCGGTGGCGTAGCTCCAGCCGGCCGGCAGGGTCACGCTGGCCTGCGCCTTGATGTTGCGCGCGTACACCCCGGCCGGATACAGCGCGGTGGTGTTCCACTGCAGGTTGAGCATCTCCGGGGTCATCATCACCCGGCCCTGGCCGTCGCCCTGCGAGGACAGGAACTGGTACTCGGCGACGATCTCGCTGACGCCGGCGGGCACGTCGATCTTGAACGCATAGACGTCGTACTGGTCGCGCGTCCACGGCAGCACCTTGCCGTTGGCCTTGATCACCAGCCCGGCCACCTTGTCGATCGGGCCGGTCGGGGAATGGTTGCCGGGGATCCACTGCGGATACAGCAGGGTCATCGGCCCCGGCGTGGCCGGAATGGTGCTGCGCACGCGGAAAATGCGGTGCGCCAGATCGGTGGCGTCGACATCGATCTTCAACGTGCCGGCGAACGGCACGTCGCGCGGCGGTGCGGTCTGCGCCGAGGCCTGGAACGCGACAGTGGCGGCCAGCAGCAACGGCGCCATCCAGGCGGTGGACTTGTTCATGGGATCTCCAGGCAGGAACGGCGGCGAACAGGCAAACCCCCATGCTATGCCTGCGGCGCCGCGACGTGCCATGCCATAGGTCATGCCCGCGGCACAGCGCGACGCACGGAAGCTGCGTGCGCGAGGCAGGCCTGAAGGCCTGGTCGCAACGGCGCATGCCACGCCTCAATACGTGCGCACCGGAAAACGCCCGGAAAAACCGTCGAACAAGGCGCGGTCGACGGCCAGACGCTGCCGAAGCTCCGCCGAGTCGGTCATCCCGAAGCCGAGTTCATCGGCCTGCCCTGCCTCGAGCCCGGCGAAGATCGCGTCGCAGAACACCTCCAGGTCCGCGCCATGCGCCACGCCCGTGCCCGCCAGGCCGGTGCGGACGGCGGGCGGGATGATTTCCACGACGCGAACCGGCGTCTCCGACAGCGCGAACCTGAGGTTGGCGGTGTAGCTACGGATCGCGGCCTTGCAGGCGCTGTAGACCGGTGCGAATGGTTGCGGGATCAAGGCGCCGCCGGACGATACATTGGCGATAAGGCATGGCTCTCCCTGCTTGAGCAACAGCGGGATCAGCAGATGATTCAGATGCACGACGGCAGAAAACAGGATCTCTATTTCGCGCTGGCGCTCCACCCAAGGCGCCTGGTCGTCGGCGAGCGACACCCGTCGTTGGATACCTGCGTTGTTGACCACCACGCGCAACCCCGGGCACTGCGCCTGCAGATACTGCGCGAGTCGCTCGCGCTCCTCGGCCACCCCGATGTCGTTGACCAGCGTGTGCAGGCCGGGCGCCGCCGACGCGGCACGCTCGAGCTTGCCTGGGTCGCGACCGGTGACCAGCACCCGGCTGCCTGCCGCCAGGAAGCGCCGGGCAAGGCCGAAGCCGATGCCATCGCTTCCACCAGTGATCACCACATCCACGCCTTCGAACGTCGTTGCTGTCATCGCGGTCGCCTTCGGAAGATCGGGACTGAGTCGCGGGCTCGTACAGCGCCGCAACCGCCAGATCCTGGTTGTCATGCCAACCAAAAGTACGCCCGCGTGGTTGCTACGTCAACCGCATCCGCCTAAGGTGCCGCGATGAACCAAGCACGCCTTTCCACCCGCGAACTAGCGATCTGGCACGCCTTCAAGCAGATGGGCCAGGCGGTGATGGCGGCGGTCGAAAAGGAGCTGACCGACCACACGGGCCTGACCGGCAGCGACTTCGGCGTGCTGTCGCGACTGATGGATCTGGGCAAGGGCGAACTGCGCCAACAGGCGCTCGCCGATTCCATGGGATGGCACAAGAGTCGGCTATCGCACCAGCTCACGCGCATGCAGGCACGCGGCCTCGTTCGCCGCAGCGACGCCGAACCGCGCGTGGTGACCGTCGCCATCACCGCCTTGGGCCAGGAGAAGATCGCCGCGGCGCGGCCGATCCATGCGGCCGCGGTCAGAACCTGGCTGCTGGATCGCCTCAGCGCCGAGGAGGCGAACGTGCTGCTGCAGCTTTCCGGCAGGCTCGGCCGGAGCTGACAACGGTCACGCGCCGCAGTGCGCTTCCGCGAGTCGCACTGCGAGCGGCGTTGGAGCGCACGCGTGGTGCGCCGATCAGGGTGCGGCAAGACGCTGGGACGAGCGCGCCGCTTTCGCGTCCACCGGCCGCCTGCCCATCCAGAAAGGCCGCACCCGCCTATGCCCCGCAACGCAAAAGGCCGCCCGGAGGCGGCCTTCGCGACGCAACTGCGGTGCGCGCTCAGTGCATCATGTTGACGTTGAGGTTGTGCATGACCCACAGCGAGCCGACCACCACGATGCCGATGATCAGCAGCGAGAACAGGCCCACGTGCACGTTGGAGCGCTGTTCGGCGGAGCGGTCCATGTGCAGGAAGTAGATCAGGTGCACCAGCATCTGCACCGCGGCCAGCACCGCGATGACGATGACGGTGACGCCGCGCGGGAACGCCCCGCTCATCACCATGCCGAACGGGATCACGGTCAGGATCACCGCCAGCACGAAGCCGACCAGGTAGGACTTCAGGCCGCCGCCATGGCCGTGCTCGGCGTGCGCGTCGGAGGAAGAGTGGTGGTTGGCCATTACAGCGCTCCCAGCAGGTAGACGATGGTGAACACGCCGATCCAGATCACGTCCAGGAAGTGCCAGAACAGGCTCAGGCACGCCAGGCGGGTCATGTTGCGCGGGGTCAGGCCGTTCCTGGCGATCTGGATCACCAGCACGGCCATCCACAGCAGGCCCGAGGTCACGTGCAGACCGTGGGTGCCGACCAGAGTGAAGAACGCCGACAGGAACGCGCTACGGCCGGGGCCGGCGCCCTCCTGGATCAGGTGGTGGAACTCGTAGATTTCCATGCCCAGGAAGCCCAGGCCCAGCGCCGCGGTGACCGCCAGCCAGCCGTACAGGCCGCCCATGCTGCGCTTGTTCGCCGAGATCATCGCGAAGCCGAAACTCAGGCTGCTGAACAACAGCAGGAAGGTTTCCACCAGCACGAACTTCAGGTCGAACAGTTCCTTGGCGGTCGGGCCGTCCACCGTCGCGCCGGCCAGCACCGCGTAGGTGGCGAACAGGCCGGCGAAGATGAGGCAGTCGCTCATCAGGTAGACCCAGAACCCGAAGACGGTGTTGCCGCCCGCGTCGTGATGTTCGTGGTCGTGGTCGTGGCCGCCCGCGTGGGCGGCGTGGGGATCGAGCGTCGTGGAAGCCATGGTTCAGACCGCCTTTGCGGCGTTGGCCGCGTGTTGCTGTTCCAGCAGGGCGAAACGCGCGTTCTCGATGCGTTCCACTTCCTCCGCCGGGACCCAGTAATCGATGTCGTCATCGAAGGTGCGCGCGATGAAGCTGCCGATCATGCCGACCAGGCCGATCACCGCCATCCACCAGATGTGCCAGGTCAGACCGAAGCCCAGGACGATGCTGAAGGCGCCGATCCAGAAACCCGCCGCCGTGCTGCGCGGCATGTGGATCGGTTCGTACTTGGCCGGACGCGTCCAGCCCTTGCCCTTGAGCTTGTCTTCCCAGAACTGGTCGCGGTCGTCGATGTGCGGCAGCACCGCGAAGTTGTAGAACGGCGGCGGCGAGGAGGTCGCCCACTCCAGGGTCCGGCCATCCCACGGGTCGCCGGTCAGGTCCAGGTTCTCCTTGCGCTTCCAGATGCTGTAGCCGATCTGCACCAGGTTCAGGAAGATGCCGATGCCGATGATCGCCGCACCCGCCGCGGCCACCATCAGCCACGGCGCCCACTCCGGGTGGTTGTAGCTGTTCATGCGCCGGGTCATGCCCATGAAGCCGAGCACGTACAGCGGCATGAAGGCGACGAAGAAGCCGATGATCCAGCACCAGAACGAAGCCTTGCCCAGCTTTTCGTTGAGCTTGAAGCCGAACGCCTTCGGGAACCAGTAGGTCAGGCCCGCCAGGTAGCCGAACACCACGCCGCCGATGATCACGTTATGGAAGTGCGCGATCAGGAACAGGCTGTTGTGCAGCACGAAGTCCACCGCCGGGATCGCCAGCATCACGCCGGTCATGCCACCGATGGTGAAGGTGATCATGAAGCCGATGGTCCACAGCACCGGCGCGGTCATGTGCACGCGGCCGCGGAACATGGTGAACAGCCAGTTGAAGATCTTCACGCCGGTGGGGATCGAGATGATCATCGTCGTGATGCCGAAGAAGGCATTGACGTTGGCGCCCGAGCCCATGGTGAAGAAGTGGTGCAGCCACACGATGAACGACAGCACGCCGATGCACGAGGTCGCGTACACCATCGAGGTGTAGCCGAACAGGCGCTTGCGGCTGAAGGTGGCGATCAGCTCGGAGAAGATGCCGAACGCCGGCAGGATCAGGATGTAGACCTCCGGGTGGCCCCAGATCCAGATCAGGTTGACGTACATCATGGCGTTGCCGCCACCGTCGTTGGTGAAGAAGTGCGTGCCCAGGTAGCGGTCCGCACCCAGCAGCGCCAGCGCCACGGTCAGGATCGGGAACGCGGCGATGATCAGGATGTTGGTGATCAGCGCGGTCCAGGTGAAGATCGGCATGCGCATCAGGGTCATGCCCGGCGCGCGCATGCGCATGATCGTCACGAAGAAGTTGATGCCGGTGAGCAATGTGCCCAGGCCCGAGATCTGCAACGCCCAGATGTAGTAGTCGACACCGACGCCTGGACTGTATTCCAGCCCGGACAGCGGCGGATAGGCCAGCCAGCCGGTCTGCGCGAACTCGCCCACGCCCAGGGAGATGTTGACCAGCGCCGCGCCGGCCACGAACAGCCAGAAGCTCAGCGAGTTCAGGAACGGGAACGCCACGTCGCGCGCACCGATCTGCAGCGGCACGATCAGGTTCAACAGGCCGGTCATGAACGGCATGGCCATGAAGAAGATCATGATCACGCCGTGCGCGGTGAAGATCTGATCGTAGTGGTGCGGCGGGAAGATGCCCTCGTTACCGCCGTGCGCGATCGCCTGCTGGGTGCGCATCATCGCCGCGTCGGCGAAGCCGCGCAGCAGCATGACCAGGGCCACCACGATGTACATGACGCCGATGCGCTTGTGGTCGACCGAGGTGAACCACTCCTTCCAGAGGTAGCCCCACAGCTTGTACTTGGTGATCGCCGCCACCACCAGCAGGCCCAGGAAGCCGGCGCCGCCGAGCGCCGCCATGATGATCGGCTCGTGGTACGGAACCGCCTCGAGCGTGAGTTTGCCTAGCATCACTTGTCTCCAGAAGTGCACATGGCGACCGGCTCAGCAGCCGATGCCGGATGAGCGTCATGGCCTTCCATCTTGTGGCCCTTGCCCATCATGTATTTGTCGATCAAGGACTTGAACAAACCGTCCTGCACCGAGGCGTAGTAGGTCACCGGGTAGGCGGCCTTGTCGTTGCGGTTGGCCGCCAGCACCTGGAACTCGGCCTGGTCCAGGGTCTTCTGCGACGCCTTGACCTTGGCCACCCACGCGTCGAAGCCGGCGCGGTCGGTGGCATGCGCGGCGAAGCCCATCTTCGAGAAGCCGTGGCCGCTGTAGTTCGCCGACAGGCCGAACATCTCGCCCGGCTCGTTGGCGATCAGGTGCAGCTTGGTCTCCATGCCGGCCATCGCGTAGATCTGCGTGCCCAGATGCGGGATGAAGAACGAGTTCATCACCGTGTCGGAGGTGATCTTGAAGTTCAGCGGCGTATCGACCGGGAACGCGATCTCGTTGACCGTGGCGATGCCCTGCTCCGGGTAGATGAACATCCACTTCCAGTCCAGCGCCACCGCCTCGATGGTGATCGGCTTGACCTTGGAATCCAGCGGCTTGTACGGATCCAGCGCATGCGAGGAGCGCCAGGTCAGCACCGCCAGGACCAGGATGATCATGCACGGGATCGACCACACCACCACCTCGATCGCGGTGGAGTGCGACCAGTTCGGCTCGTAGCGGGCCTTGGTGTTGGACGCGCGGTAGCGCCAGGCGAAGGCCAGGGTCATCACGATGACCGGGATCACCACCAGCAGCATCAGCACCACCGAGGTGATCAGCAGCGTCTTCTCGTCGTGGCCGATCTGACCCTTGGGGTTGAGGATGGCCGAGTTGCAACCGGCCAGCAGCAGCGCGGCCAGCAGCAACAGACCGGAGCGCAGCGAGCGCCGGAGTTGTTTCAACGGAATCATCGAACGATCCAATTGCGTAGGGGATGCGAACCGCGCGGGAGCGGGAAACGGGGCGCCGTAGAAGGGGCTGTCCCGCATCCGCCGCGGCATCCAGGCCGGCATGCGCGATCAACGACGCATTTTATGCTGCCGTGCCGCAACTCCGGAAGTCATTGACAAGCCCAGGCGGGCGCCAGGCCGCGTTTTTATGTGCGACACATTGCCGCACCCGGCTGCGACACGACGTCGCAGGCGGTCGCGCGCACGGACCTGCGTCGCAGAAACAGCCATCGCAGAAACCAGGAAGGCAGCCTCGCGGCTGCCTTCTGGGTGCAACTGGTGCCGGAAACAGGAGTCGAACCTGCGACCTACGCATTACGAATGCGCCGCTCTACCGACTGAGCTATTCCGGCGGAACTGGCAATTCTAGGCGTCGGCCCGGGCCGGGGTCAATCGCTGCCCGGGCCTTCGCGCGAGCGCAGCGACCGATGGGTTACCCTCCCGCCCCCGTCGTACGCATCCACCACTCATCGTGAAGTTGTTCGCCTGGTTCTGGCTCGCATTTCTGCTGTTCTTCGCCATCCCCTTCCCCTGCATCCTCTACTTCGCCAGCGACTGGCCACGCGTGCTGGCCCAGCCCAGTTCGCCCGCGTGGGCGCTGACCCTGCTGGCGCTGTCGCTGAGCCTGTGGCTGCACCTGCTCTACGCCTACCTGGACACGCTGCTGCTACTGCCCGGACGTGCACTGCAACGCGTGCGCCACATCCTCACCCACGGCGTGCGCCGCGAGGCGCTGATCGAACGCGCCGCACCGACGGGCGTCGAGGTCAAGGGATGGCCGCAGCTGTCGCTGACCCTGGCCTTCGACAACCTGTCCGGCACCCCCATCCAAGACACCCAGGTGATCGTGGACCGCAAGCCGGCACAACGCCGCTTCGAGACCGGGCGGACGGTGCCGCTGCGGCTGAGCACGACGCCGGGCGCCACTCCGAACCTCGTACTGGAGGACGCCGAGCCGGCCCTGGACCGCGCCAGCCTGTGGCGACGCGCGGCCGGTGCCGTGCTGCTGGTGGCCCTGGTCGGCGCGGCCTACGTCGTGGCCTGGCGCCTGCAGAACCGCGGGCTGGGCTGGACCTTCCTGTCCTTCAACCATCCGCTGCTGATGAGTGCGCTGGTGCTCAACGGCTACGTGCTGGCGCTGCGCGTGATCCTGCGCGTGATCCGCAGCAACGCCACCGACGAGACCCTGAAGTACCGCGGCCTGCGCGCCCGTGCGCGGGTGCTGGACGTGCGCCAGACCGGCACCACCCTCAACGAGCAGCCGCAGGTGGAGTTCCGCGTGGCGTTCGAGGACGCGTCGGGCAACAAGCACGAGGCGACGATGCGGCGGTTCGTGTCGCTGATCGACGTCGGGCAGCTGCCGCGCGACACCGTGTCGGTGCTGTACGACCCGCAACACCCCGCCCGCGCCGACCTGGAGCTGCCATGAAGACGCCGTCCACCCCAGTGGTACTCGCCGGCGTGGTGCTGCTGCTCGGCGGCATTGCCTTCGCCGGCGGCGCCTGGGACACCATCCGCGCCACCCTGCGGGCGGGACCGCGCCTGCAGGCGACCGCCATGCAGACCACCTCGAAGCCACAGTCGCTCGCGGTGACCCCGGCCGCCCCTGCCGATACGCCCCCCGAACCGGAGCCGCCGCCGGCACCGCGCGGCAACCTGCTGTTCGATCCGGAGCGGCTACGCGCGGCGCGGCAGGCGCTGGCGGACCTGCCCGAGCTGCAGGGCCATGACCTGCGCGTGTTCCATGCGGTGCATTTCTACGACAACCGCATCGGGCTCGAGCTGCTGGACCCCACGCAGCCGAGCCACGTGGACGAATACAGCTTCGACAACGAGCGCTGGCACAAGGAAGAACCGGTCAATCCCGGCATGTTCGGACCGTTCCTCAAGCCGGCCACCGACAACGCCGCCCTGCAGGACATCGATTTCGAGGGTGCGTATCGGGTGGCCACCGCCCTGAAGGAACAGGGCGAGGCGCTGCAGGCCAAGCCGGAGAAGGTGGACCACGTCTACGTGCTGATCGGCCGGCGCGGGCGCCTGCGCTGGATGCCGGATGGCGTGCAAGGCGATCGCGTCACCATGGGCATCCTCTTCGATGCACAGGGGCGGCCGCACGGCATGCAGCGCCAGTGAGCCGCGGCACCTGCGGCGCAGCCAAGCGCTGGGCGCAGCATGTGCGATGCCGGCATCGCCGCCAGGACGCCTTGGGCTCACGTGTCGAGGCGGCTTCAGGGCACCCCACCACGCTGCGGTTGCTGCGCATTGCACTGTCGTAAGAGCGGCTTCAGCCGCGACCGGCTTTACCAGGAATGCCCGTCGCGGCTGAAGCCGCTCTTACGATCGCAACGAAGCCCCAGCAAACCATTGCAAGAACGCGTAATTAGACGTGCCCGCTAGTCGACCAGACGCAGGCGCAGTTCCTTGGGCAGGGCGAACACCATCGACTCCGGTTCGCCGGCCAGTTCGGACACGCCGTCGGCGCCGAGTTCGCGCAGCCGCGCGATCACCCCGTCCACCAGCACCTGCGGCGCCGAGGCGCCGGCGGTCAGGCCGACGCGGCGCTTGCCGGCGATCCAGGCCGGATCGATCTCGTCGGCACCGTCGATCAGGTAGGACTCCACCCCGTCGCGCCGCGCCAGCTCGCTGAGTCGGTTGGAATTGGAGCTGTTCGGCGAGCCGACCACCAGCACCAGGTCGCACTCCCTGGCCAGGTCGCGCACCGCGTCCTGGCGGTTCTGGGTGGCGTAGCAGATGTCGTCGTTCTTCGGCCCCTGCATCGCCGGGTAGCGCGCGCGCAGCGCCTCGATGATGCCGCGGGTGTCGTCCACCGACAGCGTGGTCTGGGTGGTGTAGGCCAGGTTCTCCGGCTGCTGCACGTCCAGCGTGGCGACCTGCTCGATGTCCTCGACCAGATAGATGCGGCCGGTGCCGCATTCGCGGTCCCACTGCCCCATCGTGCCTTCCACCTCCGGGTGGCCGGCGTGGCCGATCAGCACCACGTCGCGGCCGGCGCGGCAGTGCCGTGCCACCTCGAAATGCACCTTGGTGACCAGCGGGCAGGTCGCGTCGAACACCTTCAACCCGCGCCGCTCGGCTTCCTGGCGCACCGCCTGGGCCACGCCGTGGGCGCTGAAGATCACCGTATTGCCGTCGGGCACCTCGTCCAGTTCCTCGACGAAGATCGCGCCGCGCTGCTTGAGGTCGTCGACCACGAAGCGGTTGTGCACCACCTCGTGGCGCACGTAGATCGGCGCGCCCAGGGTTTCGATGGCCCGCTTGACGATCTCGATCGCGCGATCGACGCCGGCGCAGAAGCCGCGGGGGTTGGCGAGCAGGACATCCATAGCTAGATCCGCCGGCCGCAGGGGGCCAGGCGCTTCGACAGGGAGAGTGGCACCGATTATCCCGCTTTTCGCTTCGCCTTGCCGTCGAACACGCCGAACAGGGCGATGCCGATGGCGCCGGCGACGATCGCCGAGTCGGCGATGTTGAACGAGGGCCAGTAGTGCTCGCCCACGTACCACTGGATGAAATCGACCACGTGGCCGTGCATCAGCCGGTCGATCACGTTGCCGATCGCCCCGCCGATCACCAGCGCGTACGGCAGCGCGCTGCGCCACTCGCCGCGCGGGGTGCGCGCCAGCCACCAGGCCAGCAGGGCGCTGATGCCCACCGCCAGCGCGGTGAAGAACCACAGCTGCCAGCCGCCGGCCTGGCTCAGGAAACTGAACGCCGCACCGGTGTTGTAGGTCCGATACCAGTTCCAGAAGCCGGGAATCACCGGCACCGCGGTGAACTCGGGCAGGCTGGAGAGCACCCAGGCCTTGCTCCACTGGTCTAGGCCGATCACCACGGCCGACAGCAGCAGCCAGATCAGGGCAGAGGGGTTGGGTCGTGCGGTCATGCCGGAAGTCCGCCTTGGGCGAATGAGGGAAGGAAGGACGGCCGGCGCCGCAATGGCGCCGCCGATGGGCCCGGCGACGCGCAAGACGCGTGGCCTGGGACGGGACTCAGAACCAGTGGCGCTCCTCGCCCGGCCCTTCGATGTTGCTGACGCAGCGGCCGCACAGTTCCGGGTGCGCCGGGTCGGCGCCGACGTCGGCGCGGTAGTGCCAGCAGCGCACGCACTTGGGCTTTTCGGTGGCCTGGGCGCTGACGAAGATCTCGTCGGTGGTGGCCTCGCGTACCACCACGTCGCCGCTGATGAACAGGAAGCGCAGTTCCTCCTGCAGCGGCTGCAGCTTCGCCGCGGTGGCGGCGTCGGCGGCGACGGTGATCTCCGCCTCCAGCGCCGCGCCGATCACGCCGTTGCCGCGCATCGGCTCCAGCACCTTGGCCACCTGCTCGCGCAGCGCCAGCAGCTGCTCGAAGTCGGCCGCGCTCAGCGCCGCGTCCTCCGGCAATGGCGCAAGGCCTTCGTACCAGGTCGCGAACAGCACATTGCCCAGGTGCGCGCCCGGCAGGTAGCCCCACAGCTCGTCGGCGGTGAAGCTCAGGATCGGCGCGATCCAGCGCACGAAGGCCTCGGCCACATGGAACATCGCGGTCTGCGCCGAACGCCGGCCGAGCGAGTCCTCGGCCATCGTGTACAGCCGGTCCTTGGTCACGTCCAGGTACAGCGAGCCCAGGTCCACGCTGCAGAAGTTCAGCAGCGCCTGCACGATGGCGGCGAAGTCGTAGCGCGCGTAGGCCGCCTTGATCTGCTCCTGCACCTCGTTGGCGCGGTGCACGATCCAGCGGTCCAGCGCCACCAGTTCCGGCAGCGGCCGCAGGTGCACGGCGGGATTGAAGCCATGCAGGTTGCCGAGCAGGAAGCGCGCGGTGTTGCGCAGGCGCCGGTAGGCATCGGCGTTGCGCTTGAGGATCTCCTGCGACAGCGACATCTCGTTGCTGTAGTCGGCCGAGGCGATCCACAGGCGCAGGATGTCCGCGCCCAGGGTCTTCATGATGTCCTGCGGCTCGATGCCGTTGCCCAGCGACTTGGACATCTTGCGGCCATGCTCGTCCACGGTGAAGCCGTGGGTCAGGCACTGCCGGTACGGCGCCGCGTGGTCCAGCGCCACGCCGGTCAGCAGCGAGGACTGGAACCAGCCGCGGTGCTGGTCGGACCCTTCCAGATACAGGTCGGCCGGCTTGGGCAGGCCGCGCTCGGTCAGCACCGCCTCGTGGGTGACGCCGGAGTCGAACCAGACGTCGAGGATGTCGGTGATCTTGTCGTAGTCGGCGGCCTCCTCGCCCAGCAGGTCGGCGGCGTCGAGCGTGTACCACACGTCCACCCCGCCCTCCTCGACCCGGTCGGCGACCTGTCGCATCAGCTCGGTGCTGCGCGGATGCGGCTCGCCGGTCTCGCGATGCACGAACAGCGCGATCGGCACGCCCCAGGTGCGCTGGCGCGAGATCGTCCAGTCCGGGCGCCCGGCGACCATGCCGGCGATGCGCGCCTGGCCCCAGGTCGGGTACCAGTGCACGCCCTCGATCGCCTTGAGCGCGTCGGCGCGCAGGTTGGCCTGCTCCATCGAGATGAACCACTGCGGCGTGGCGCGGAACGCGATCGGGGTCTTGTGCCGCCAGCAATGCGGATAGCTGTGGACCATGCTGGCGCGCGCCAGCAGCAGCCCGCGCGCGGCCAGCAGGTCGGCGATGACGTCGCTGGCCTTCCAGATGTGCAGCCCGGCCAGTTCCGTGCCATCGGCCGCGGGGGTCGACGGGAGGTACACGCCGCGTGCGTCCACCGGGTTGATCTGCGCGGCGCTGTAGCGCTCCAGCAGCCCGTATGGCTTGACCGCTACGTAGTCCTCCTGGCCGTGGCCGGGCGCGGTGTGCACCGCGCCGGTACCGTCGGTGTCGGACACGTGGGTGCCGAGGATCACCGGCACGTCGCGTTCGTCATAGAACGGATGCGCCAGCACCTGGTGTTCCAGCGCCGCGCCGGCGATGCGGCCGTGCACCACCACCTCATCCACCCCGTAGCGCTGCAGCGCGCGCTCGGCCAGCGCATCGGCCAGCACCAGCCAGCGGCGGCGACCGTCGCGGGCCGGGCCTTCGACCAGCGCATAGACCAGCTCCGGCCCCAGCGACACCGCCAGCGAGGCCGGCAGCGTCCACGGCGTGGTGGTCCAGATCGGCACCGCGACCTCGGCGCCTTCCGGCAGGGTCGCGCCGAACGCGGCGGCCAGCGCCGCGCCGTCGCGGGCCGGATAGGCCACGTCCACCGTCGGCGACTGCTTGTCGGCGTACTCGATCTCGGCCTCGGCCAGCGCCGAGCCGCAGTCGAAGCACCAGTGCACCGGCTTCACGCCGCGGGTCAGGTGGCCGTTCTCGACGATCCGGGCCAGCGCGCGGATCTCGTTGGCCTCGAAATGGAAGTCCAGCGTGCGGTAGGGGTTGTCCCAGTCGCCGATCACGCCCAGGCGCTTGAAGTCGCGGCGCTGCAGGTCGATCTGCTCGTTGGCGTATTCGCGGCACTTCTGCCGGAACTCCACCGCATCCAGCTTGACCCCGACCTTGCCGAACTTCTTCTCGATCGCGATCTCGATCGGCAGGCCGTGGCAGTCCCAGCCCGGGATGTACGGCGCATCGAAGCCGGACAGGTACTTGGACTTGACGATGATGTCCTTGAGGATCTTGTTGACCGCATGCCCGAGGTGGATCGCGCCGTTGGCGTACGGCGGGCCGTCGTGCAGCACGAACAGCGGCCGGCCCTGGGCGTTGTCGCGCAGCCGCGTGTACAGGCCCTCGCTCTCCCAGCGCGCCAGGATGTCCGGCTCGCGCTTGGGCAGGTCGCCGCGCATCGGGAACTCGGTCGCCGGCAGGTGGAGGGTGGCTTTGTAGTCCTGGGTCACGGGCAGTTACCGGTCGGTGGTCTTCAGGGGGAGGTCCGCGCGCGGGGCGGCGGACACGGGAGGCAGGCCCGTGGCGGCCGGCGCGGCGAGCAGTTGCCGCGCCAGCGCGGCGTCGCGGTGCATCTGCGCGGTCAGCGCCGGCAGATCGGCGAAGGTTTCCTCGTCGCGCAGCTTGGCGACGAACTCCACCTCGATGTGGCGACCGTACAGGTCGCCCTGGAAATCGAACAGGTGCGCTTCCAGCAGCGGCTCCACGCCCTGCACGGTCGGGCGGGTGCCGAAGCTGGACACCGACGGCCACGGCTGTGCCGCCACCCCGTGCACCCAGGTGGCGTAGATGCCGGACAGCGCCGGGGTGCGGGCGAAGCGCAGGTTGGCGGTGGGATAGCCGAGCGTGCGCCCGAGCTGCTTGCCGCGCACCACGCGGCCGCCGATCGCATACGGGCGACCGAGCAGCTCGGCGGCATGGGCGAACTCGCCGGCCACCAGCAACTCGCGGATGCGGGTGCTGGAGATGCGCTCCTCGCGCAGGTGCACCGGCGCGATCTCGTCGGCGGCGAAGCCGTGCTGGGCGCCCAGCGCGCGCAGCAGCGCGATGTCGCCGCCGCGCTTGTGGCCGAAGCGGAACTCCGGGCCGATCCAGACCTCGCGCGCGCGCAGGCGCTCGACCAGCACGCGCTGCACGAAGTCCTCGGCGCTCATCGACGCCATGCGCCGGTCGAAGCGCAGCAGGCCGACGCTGTCGATGCCGAGCCGGTGCAGGCCCTGCACCTTGGCCCGGGCCAGGGTCAGCCGCGGCGGCGGCGCGGCCGGGGCGAAGAACTCCCGCGGCAGCGGCTCGAAGCTCAGCGCCACCGCCGGCACGTCCGCCGCGCGCGCGCGCGTGATCGCCTGCCGCACCAGCGCGCGGTGGCCCAGGTGCAGGCCATCGAAGGCGCCGATGCAGACCACGCTTCCCTGCGGGAACAGGGTCCCGCCCTCGACGTCTCTAAACAGCCTGCTCATTCCTCGGTCCGAAGCGCCGGCGCAGGAGGCGCCGGTCGATGATGCGTAACCGTCGAGTATAGCGGGTGGGGGCATGACCGGGCGCGGCCTCCCGTCGTAGGAGCGGCTTCAGCCGCGACCGGGAATTTCACCGGTATGCCACCCCCGGTCGCGGCTGAAGCCGCTCCTACGAATCCCCAATCCCGAATCCCCACTCCCAGCCCCACTACTGCTCCCGCAGATCCCGCGGCCGGAACCCCAGCGCCAGCAAGGCAACCAGATACACCGCGCCACCGCCGCCCACCAGCAGCAGCAGGCTGCCGATGCGGTGCCACTTGTCCATGGTGGTGAACGCCGGCAACCAGTGCAGGCCCAGCGCCAGCACCGCAGCCATGGCCGCACAGGCCACGCCCAGCCGCAGCAGATAGCCGCTCCAGCCCGGCTTGGGCTGGTAGACCTGGTCGCGGCGCAGCCAGCGCCACAGCAGCGACAGGTTGAGATAGCTGGCCACCGCGCTGGCCAGGCCCAGCGCCAGGTGCAGGCCCGGCACCGCCTCCAGCGCCGCGCGCACGCCCTGCGCGCGCAGCTCCGCCGGCACCCACAACTGGTACAGGATCGCCAGGAACAACAGGTTCAGCACCATGTTGGCGACCAGCGCGGCGACGCCGGCCCGCACCGGCGTGCGCGTGTCCTGGCGCGAATAGAACGCCGGCAGCAACACCTTGAGCAGGGCGAAGGCGGGCAGGCCGAAGCTCAGGCCGAACACCGACATCGCCGCCATGCGCGTGTCGAAGGCGGTGAACTTGCCGTACTGGAACAGGGTCGCCACCAGCGGCTGGCTCAGCAGCATCAGCCCCAGCATCGCCGGCACCGCGATCAGCAAGGTGGTGCGCAAGCCCCAGTCCAGCGCGCTGGAGAACCCGGCGCGGTCGGTCTTGACGTGATGCCGCGACAGCGCCGGCAGGATCACCGTGCCCAGGGCCACGCCGAACACGCCCAGCGGCAGCTCCAGGAAGCGGTCGGCCTGCGACAGCCAGCTCTGCGAGCCGGCGTACAGGAACGAGGCGATCACCGTGTCCAGCAGCAGGTTGATCTGCGCGATCGAGGAGCCGAACAGGGTCGGCACCATCAGGGTCAGGACTCGACGCACGTCCGGGTGCTGCCAGCCCCAGCGCGGCAGGGTCAGCAGGTCGATGCCGCGCAAGGCCGGCAACTGGAACAGCAACTGCAGCACGCCGGCCACCAGCACCGCCCAGCCCATCGCCAGGATCGGCACCTGCAGCCGCGGCGCCAGCCACAGCGCGCCGGCGATCATGCACAGGTTGAGGATCACCGGGGTCAGCGCCGGCAGGCCGAAGCGGTGGAAACTGTTGAGCGCACCGCCGGCCAGCGCGGTCAGCGACACGAACAGCAGGAACGGAAAGGTCAGCCGCAGCAGGTCGACGATCAGCCCGAACTTGGCCGGGTCGTCGCTGGCGCCGGGGTTGAACAGCATCGCCACCTGCGGGGTGAAGATCAGCCCCAGCGCGGTGACCAGCAGCAACACGCCGCCCAGGGTGCCGGACACCCGCGACATCAGCGCGCGCAGGTCGGCGTGCGGGCGAGTTTCCTTCACCTCGGTGAACACCGGCACGAAGGCCGTGGCGAACGAGCCTTCGGCGAACAGCCGGCGCAGGAAGTTGGGAATGCGGAACGCCACCCAGAACGCGTCGGTGGTGGCGTTGGCGCCGAAGGAAATGGTGATGGCCTGGTCGCGCACCAGCCCCAGCACGCGCGAGACCATGGTCATGCTGCTGAAGGAGAGCAGCCCGCGAAACATGCGCGGCGTGCTCATGCGGCGGCCCTCTTGACAATTGACTTGACGCGAATATTCGGACGCTTCATACTCTCCCGCTTGTTTTTATCCACCACACAGCTTTCCAGGAAACCACCACCGTGGCCAATATCAAGTCCGCCAAGAAGCGCGCCAAGCAGACCGTCGTGCGCAACGCGCGCAACACGGCTCAGCGTTCGATGCTGCGCACCGCCGTCAAGAAGGTCATCAAGGCCCTGGACGCCAACGACGCAGCCGGCGCCGAAGCCGCTTTCGCCATCGCCCAGCCGATCCTCGACCGTTTCAGCTCGCGTGGCCTGATCCACAAGAACAAGGCTGCCCGCCACAAGAGCCGCCTGAGCGCCCGCATCAAGGCGATCAAGACCGCCGCCTGATCGGCTGCAGTCGACGCCGGAAGCGCCCGCGCTTCCGGCAGCACCACGAAAAAGCCCGGCCTCGGCCGGGTTTTTCGTGTGCGCGCCACCCTGCCCTGAGCGCCGCGGTACGGCGCGGCACTCAGGAGGCATTGGCGGCCGCCTCCAGCGCCTCCTCGCGCTGGCGGTCGAAGAACGCCATCACGTCCTTCATGATCGGCCAGGTGCCTTCGCGGCCCAACGCCGACACCAGGTACCAGGGCTGGGTCCAGCCCAGTTCGGCAACGACCTGTTCAGCCAGCGCACGCGCCTCGTCCTCGAACATCAGGTCGGCCTTGTTCAGCACCAGCCAGCGCGGCTTGGCCAGCAGCTCCGGATCGTGCTTCTGCAGTTCGCGCTCGATCGCCCGCACCTGCTCGGTCGGCGACACGCCGTCCACGCCGCCCTCCATGGGCGCCAGATCCACCAGGTGCAGCAGCAGGCGGGTGCGCTGCAGGTGGCGCAGGAACTGCGCGCCGAGGCCGGCGCCATCGGCGGCACCCTCGATCAGCCCGGGAATGTCGGCGATCACGAAGCTGCGGTAGGCCTCGACGCTGACCACGCCCAGGTTCGGGTACAGCGTGGTGAACGGATAGTCGGCGACCTTCGGCGTGGCCGCAGAGACGGCACGGATGAAGGTGCTCTTGCCGGCATTGGGGAAGCCCAGCAGGCCGACGTCGGCCAGCAGCTTCAGCTCCAGCTTGAGCGTGCGCTCCTCGCCCTCCTCGCCCGGCGTGGCCTTGCGCGGCGCGCGCGTCACCGAGCTCTTGAAGTGCATGTTGCCCAGGCCGCCCTTGCCGCCCTGCGCGACCAGCAGGCGGTCGCCGTGCGCGACCAGGTCGCCGATGACCTCGTCGGTCTCGACGTTGATCACCACGGTACCGACCGGCACGGTAATGGTGAGGTCTTCGCCGGCCTTGCCGTACATCTGCCGACCCATGCCGTTCTCGCCGCGCTGCGCACGGAACGCGCGCTGGTGGCGGAAGTCGACCAGGGTGTTGAGGTTCTCGTCGGCGACCAGCCACACGCTGCCGCCGTTGCCGCCATCGCCGCCGTCAGGCCCACCCAGCGGGATGAACTTCTCGCGGCGAAAGCCGATGCAGCCATTGCCGCCATTGCCGGCCGTGACCTGGATTTCCGCTTCGTCTACCAACTTCATGGGATTCGGGATTCGCGATTCGGGATTGGAAAAACCACCGGACGCCGCAGTTTAGCGGCCCCGGCAAAGGAACGGAGTAAGGGATCGAAGGAGCCAATGGAATCCGCCGTTGCGAATCCCCAATCCCCAATCCCGACATCCCCGCCACCAACGAAAAACCCCGCCGAAGCGGGGCTTTCGTCAGCAAGCCTGCGCCATGGGCGCAGGCCCTGGACACCGGCGACTTACGCCTCGGTGACCACGCTCACGGTGCGGCGCTTCTTGGCGCCCTTCACCGAGAACTCGACCTTGCCGTCGACCAGCGCGAACAGGGTGTGGTCGCGGCCCAGGCCGACGCCGGCGCCCGGGTGGAACTGGGTGCCGCGCTGACGCACGATGATGTTGCCGGCTTCGATGGCCTGGCCGCCGAACATCTTCACGCCCAGGTACTTCGGGTTGGAGTCGCGGCCGTTGCGCGAGGAACCTACGCCTTTTTTGTGTGCCATGACTGCTGCTCCTTACTTCTTGTCGCCACCGGCGATGCCGGTGATCTCGATTTCGGTGTAGTGCTGCCGATGACCCTGACGCTTCATGTGGTGCTTGCGGCGGCGGAACTTGATGATGCGCACCTTGTCGGCGCGGCCGTGGGCCACGACCTTGGCGGTGACGGCGGCGCCCTTCAGCGCGTCGCCGATCTTGATGCCGTCGCTGTCGCCCAGCATCAGGATGTTGTCGAACGTGATCTCGTTGCCGGCTTCGACTTCGAGCTTTTCCACGCGGAGCGTTTCGCCCTGCGCGACGCGGTATTGCTTACCGCCGGTGACCAGTACTGCGTACATGACCAGACTTCCTCTGTAGTTATTGTGGTCGTTCCCGTCGTGCCGTTTCGGGCAGACAGGAGCGGAATTGTAATCCGCCGCGCGCGACAGGGTCAAGCCCACCCAGGCCCGGACTGTCAAGCCCCGCGGGCCGGCACGACTGCCTGAACCAGCCAGCCGCCGGCGCCCGGCCACGCTGGGATCTGCGGCAATTGCCCCCACCTGACAAGCTGGGTACGCTGATCGATTGCCGTCCCCTTTCCGCCCCCACACTGGCCAGTGGCACCGCCGCGGCCGGCACACTCCGGAATCTCTTCATGGCGATGGATTACATCCGCATCCGCGGCGCGCGGACGCACAACCTCAAGAATCTCGACCTCGACCTGCCGCGCGACAAGCTGATCGTGATCACCGGCCTGTCCGGGTCCGGCAAGTCCTCGTTGGCGTTCGACACCATCTACGCTGAAGGTCAGCGCCGCTACGTGGAGTCGCTGTCGGCGTACGCGCGGCAGTTCCTCAGCGTGATGGAGAAGCCCGACATCGATCACATCGAGGGCCTGTCGCCGGCGATCGCAATCGAGCAGAAGTCGACCTCGCACAACCCGCGCTCCACCGTCGGCACCATCACCGAGATCTACGACTACCTGCGCCTGCTGTACGCACGCGTCGGCCAGCCGCGCTGCCCCGATCACGGCTATCCGCTGGAGGCGCAGACGGTCAGCCAGATGGTCGACCACGTGCTGACCCTGGACCCGGAGCAGCGCTACATGCTGCTGGCGCCGGTGATCCGCGAGCGCAAGGGCGAGCATGCGCAGGTGTTCGAGCAGTTGCGCGCGCAGGGCTTC
Organism: Xanthomonas sp. 3307; assembly: GCF_014199735.1. Taxonomy (NCBI): domain Bacteria; kingdom Pseudomonadati; phylum Pseudomonadota; class Gammaproteobacteria; order Lysobacterales; family Lysobacteraceae; genus Xanthomonas; species Xanthomonas sp. 3307. The sequence continues at coordinate 842,213 of NZ_JACHOG010000001.1, forward strand.
GTGCGCGTGCGCGTGGACGGCGAGCTGTACGAGATCGACGCGGTGCCGGCGCTGGCGCTGCGCCAGAAGCACACCATCGAGGCGGTGATCGACCGCTTCCGCCCGCGCGAGGACATCAAGCAGCGTCTGGCCGAGAGCTTCGAGACCGCGCTGAAGCTGGCCGACGGGATGGTCTCGGTGCAGTCGCTGGACGACACCGCGGCCGCGCCGCACCTGTTCTCCTCCAAGTACAGCTGCCCGGTCTGCGACTACTCGCTGCCGGAGCTGGAACCGCGCCTGTTCTCGTTCAACGCGCCGATGGGCGCCTGCCCGAGCTGCGATGGCCTGGGCGTGGCCGAGTTCTTCGATCCCGATCGGGTGGTGGTGCATCCGGAGCTGTCGCTGTCGGCCGGCGCGGTGCGCGGCTGGGACCGGCGCAACGCGTATTACTTCCAGCTGATCGCCTCGCTGGCCAAGCACTACAAGTTCGACGTCGACGCGCCCTGGCAGTCGTTGCCGGCGAGCGTGCGCCAGGCCGTGCTGTACGGCAGCGGCGACGAGACGATCACCTTCACCTACTTCACCGACGCCGGCGGCCGCACCCAGCGCAAGCATCGCTTCGAAGGCATCATCCCCAACCTGGAACGCCGCTACCGCGAGACCGAATCGCCGGCGGTACGCGAGGAACTGGCCAAGTACATCAGCGAACGCCCGTGCCCGGACTGCAAGGGCGCGCGCCTGAACAAGGCCGCGCGCAACGTGTTCGTCGCCGACCGTCCGCTGCCGGACCTGGTGGTGCTGCCGATCGACGACGCGCTGACCTTCTTCCGCCAGCTCGACCTGCCCGGCTGGCGCGGCGAGATCGCCAGCAAGATCGTCAAGGAAATTGCCGAGCGGCTCGGCTTCCTGGTCGACGTCGGCCTGGATTACCTGACCCTCGAGCGCAAGGCCGACACCCTGTCCGGCGGCGAGGCGCAGCGCATCCGCCTGGCCAGCCAGATCGGCGCCGGCCTGGTCGGCGTGATGTACGTGCTCGACGAGCCGTCGATCGGCCTGCACCAGCGCGACAACGAACGCCTGCTCGGTACCCTCACCCGCCTGCGCGACCTCGGCAACACGGTGATCGTGGTCGAGCACGACGAGGACGCGATCCGCCTGGCCGACTACGTGCTGGACATCGGCCCCGGCGCCGGCGTGCACGGCGGCGAGGTGGTCGGCCACGGCAGTGTGCAGGACCTGCTGAAGGCACCGCGCTCGCTGACCGGGCAATACCTGTCGGGCAAGCGCCGCATCGAGATCCCGGCCAAGCGCCACAAGGCCAATCCGAAGATGACCCTGCACCTGCGCGGGGCCACCGGCAACAACCTCAAGAACGTCGACCTGGATATCCCGGCCGGCCTGCTGACCTGCATCACCGGCGTGTCCGGCTCGGGCAAGTCGACGCTGATCAACGACACCCTGTTCACCCTGGCGGCGAACGAGATCAACGGTGCCTCGCACAGCGTGGCGCCGTACCGCGAGATCGAGCACCTGGACCTGTTCGACAAGGTCGTGGACATCGACCAGTCGCCGATCGGGCGCACCCCGCGCTCCAACCCGGCGACCTACACCGGCCTGTTCACGCCGCTGCGCGAACTGTTCGCGCAGGTGCCGGAAGCGCGCTCGCGCGGCTACTCGCCGGGCCGCTTCAGCTTCAACGTGCGCGGCGGCCGCTGCGAGGCCTGCCAGGGCGATGGGCTGATCAAGGTGGAAATGCACTTCCTGCCGGACGTGTACGTGCCCTGCGACGTCTGCCACGGCAAGCGCTACAACCGCGAGACGCTGGAGATCCTGTACAAGGGCTTCAACATCAACGACGTGCTGGAAATGACCGTCGAGGATGCGCTGAAGCTGTTCGAGCCGGTGCCGTCGATCGCGCGCAAGCTGGAGACCCTGGTCGACGTGGGCCTGAGCTACATCAAGCTCGGACAGAGCGCGACCACCCTGTCCGGCGGCGAGGCGCAGCGCGTGAAGCTGTCCAAGGAACTGTCGCGGCGCGACACCGGCCGCACCCTGTACATCCTCGACGAGCCGACCACCGGCCTGCACTTCCACGACATCGAGGCGCTGCTGGGCGTGCTGCACAAGCTGCGCGACGAAGGCAACACGGTGGTGGTGATCGAACACAACCTGGACGTGATCAAGACCGCGGACTGGATCGTCGACCTCGGCCCGGAAGGCGGCCACCGCGGCGGCACCATCCTGGTCACCGGCACGCCGGAAGACGTGGCGGCCTGCCCGCAGTCGTACACCGGCCAGTTCCTGGCGCGGATGCTGCCGTCCACCAGCGCGCGCCCGGAGCAACCGGCGGCGATGGCCAACAAGCCCGATGCGCGCCCGCCGCGCAAGGTCAAGCCGGAAAAGCCGGCGAAGAAGGCCGTGGCCGCCAAGAGCGACAAGGCCAGCAAGAGCACCACCAGTACCGGCACCAAAAAGAAGAAGGACGTTTGATGAGCAGCGAACACAAGATCCTGGCGCGCATTCCGATCAGCGTGCGCTGGCGCGACATGGACAGCATGGGCCACGTCAACAACGCCAAGTACATCTCCTACCTGGAAGAAGCGCGCGTGCGCTGGATGCTGGGCGTGGAAGGCGTGTCCATGAGCGACCGCATCGCCCCGGTGGTGGCGGCGACCAACGTCAACTACCGCGCGCCGATCGTGTGGCCCAACGACATCCTGGTCGAGCTGTTCGTCGAACGCCTGGGCACCAGCAGCGTGACCATCGGCCACCGCATCGTCGACCAGCAGGACGAGAGCCGGCTGTACTCCGACGGCAACGTGGTGGTGGTGTGGATGGACACCCAGACCGGCAAGAGCGCGCCACTGCCGGACGCCGTACGCAAGGCGACGAGCTGACAGCTGCGCTTGCGCCGGGCACGGCCCGGCGCAAGGCAAACCATCGCAATACCGGCGGCGTTCGCGCTTGAATTGGCCGACGCAGCGCGCGACCGCCCGGCGGCACGTACCTAGTCAAGCACCTGCGCGCGATGCACGCACGCATTACAGGCAACTCCAATCGCCCGCTTTTTGCAGCGCCCCAGCTCTTGTAGGGCGGCTTCAGCCGCGACACGCATTGCAGTGAATGCCTGTCGCGGCTGAAGCCGCTCCTACGAAGTACCAAGGAAACTGCTTCTTACATCGCCTGCTTGCGCACCGTCAGCGTCGCATCGGCCTTGCCGCCGTCTTCCAGTTGCAACTGCAGCGGCACGGCCTGGCCTTCGCTCAGCGCGCCCTTGCCCTGCATCAGCATCAGGTGCATACCGCCGGGCTTGAGTTCGACGCGCGCGCCGGGCGCCAGCGGCACCCGCTCGACCGCGCGCATCCGGCTGACGCCGGCGACGACCGTGGTCTCGTGCAGCGACACATCGCCGAAGCTCGAACTGCTGGCGCCGGTGACCGTGACCGGCTTGCCGCAGCCGTTGTGGAGCACGCCGTAGCCGGCGGTCATCGGCATCGCCGGATTCGGCGGCAACCGCACCCAGCCCTGCTCCAGGGTGAGGCAGGCCGGTTGCGCGGCCGACGCCGAGGCGGCGGCCACGCACAGCACGAACAATACGCCAGCGAATGGTTTGGTTATCATCGCCGAGGTTCCTTCTTCGAAAGCAGACCGCAGCATGACGACGCTCATCGACGTGATCAACCACGGCCCCATCCGCGAACTGCGCCTGGCGCGGCCGCCGGTCAATGCGCTGGACACCGAGCTGTGCCGGCACCTGATCCAGGCGATCGAGCAGGCCGGTGCCGACGGCGCGCACGGCATCGTGCTGTCGGGCAACGAACGCCTGTTCTCCGCCGGCATGGACGTGCCGCACCTGCTCAGCCACGGCGACGACCGCGCCAAGCTGCTCGGCAGCTGGCAGCAGTTCTTCGGCGCGGCGCGTGCCTTGGCCGCCAGCCCGATCCCGGTGGTGGCGGCGCTGACCGGCCACGCCCCGGCCGGCGGCTGCGTACTGGCGCTGTGCTGCGACTACCGGGTGATGGCGCGCAGCCCCGATGCGGCGCATCCGCTGCAGATCGGCCTGAACGAGACCCAGGTCGGCCTGGTCGCCCCCGAAGGCATCCAGCGCCTGCTGCGGCGGGTGGTCGGCGCGCATCGCGCCGAGCGCCTGATTGTGGGCGGCGACCTGGTCAGTGCCGAGCGCGCGCTGGAGATCGGCCTGGTCGACGAACTGGTCGACGCCGACCTGGTGGTGGCACGTGCGCTGGCCTGGCTGCTGGAATTGCTGAAGCGGCCGCGGCAGCCGATGCTGCAGACCCGTGCCATCGCCCGCGCCGACCTGCGCGTGGCGCTGGCCGACGAGCACATCGGGCTGGAGCGGCTGATCGACGACTGGCAGGCGCCGGACACCCAGGCCGCGCTGCGCGCACTGGCGGCGCGGCTGGGCAAGGGCTGAGCGGCGCCGGCGCGCGGGCGGGCGCGGACGGCCCGCTATAATCGGCGCACGTCCGTCGCCAGGCCCCGCCTCTTGTCCGCCAAGCCCGCCCCCGTCGTCTCCGAACTGATCGAGCTGCTGTCGCTGGAGCGGCTGGAGGACAACCTGTTCCGTGGCCAGAGCCGCGACATCGGCACCAAGTACGTGTTCGGCGGCCAGGTGCTGGGCCAGGCGCTGTCGGCGGCGCAGGCCACGGTGGAGAACGCGCGCCGCGTGCATTCGCTGCACGCCTATTTCCTGCGCGCCGGCGACATCGAGCACCCCATCGTCTACGACGTGGACCGCACCCGCGACGGCGGCAGCTTCTCGGTGCGCCGGGTCACCGCGATCCAGCACGGCAAGGTGATCTTCTTCTGCGCAGCCTCGTTCCAGGAACAGGAGGACGGCGCCACGCACCAGTTGAAGATGCCGGAAGTGCCGCAGCCGGAAGACATCGAACCGACCCCGGCGGCGCGCCCGGAAGTGCTGGCGACGCTGCCGACCAAGGTGCAGCGCTGGCTCTCGCGCGGCGGCCCGTTCGAGTTCCGCCACGTGTATCCGCGCGACGAACTGAATCCGCCCAAGCGTCCGCCGTTCCAGCAGATGTGGCTGCGCCTGAGCGAGCCGGTCGGCGATGCGCCGGAGCTGCACCAGGCGTTGCTCGCCTACGCCTCCGACTTCCACCTGCTCGGCACCGCCACGTTCCCGCACGGCATCAGCTACTACACGCCGAACGTGCAGATGGCCTCGCTCGACCATGCGCTGTGGTTCCACCGCCCGTTCCGCGCCGACGACTGGCTGCTGTATTCGCTGGACAGCCCCAGCGCGCAGGGTGCGCGCGGCCTGGCGCGCGGGCAGTTCTTCACCCGCGACGGCATCCTGGTGGCCAGCACCGCGCAGGAAGGCCTGATCCGCGTGGTCCCCGACGCCGACGCCGCGGCGCAAGTGCCGGCAAAGCGCTGAGGACAGGAACATGCGTCAGATCTTCAGCAGCCAACGCGTGGAAACCGCAGAAGGCGTCGCCGCCCTGCTGCGCGACGCCGGCATCGACGTGCGCCTGAGCAACGGCCGCTCCTACCGGACTCGCCGCAGCGGCCAGTTCAGCTATCTGGATCCGGTGGCGGCGCAGGCCCAGCCCACGGTGTGGGTAGTGCATGCCGACGACCAGCCGCGCGCACGCGAACTGCTGCGCGACGCCGGCCTGCTCGACAGTACCCGCCGCGACCCGGAACAGGGCCGTGCGCCCTATCTGAGCGAGTTCCGCTCGCAGGTGGACGCGGACACCGGCAAGCGCTGGGCCTGGCGTATCCGCATCGCCTTGCTGCTGGCGATCGGTGCAGTGGCCCTGATCACGGTGCTGCGCCATCGCGACAACCGCGCGCCGACCGCCGCGCCGGCGCAGGCCCCCGCGACGCAGCCGGCCACGCCCCCGGCACAGGACATCGGCAGCGACGAAGTGCGCGTGCGCGTGCAGCCGGCGCCGCGCGGCAACTGAGCCTGGCGGAGCGAGCGGCCGCGCATGCGGTGGACATCGTCCGCAGCGATGACGTCCTGCCGACGATCGTCCTTGCGCGACGGTGCGGCACCAGGCGCGGCGACGGCAATCCGATCGGCACCGTGTCCATCGGTACCGCGATCGCAGCCTGCACGCGGTGCTCGCCGTAGCGGATGCCGGACATCGCAACCGGCCGCGACCAGGTCGACGAGTGCCGCACGGCCACGCACGTCCCGCGCTGTACCTGCCGCCGCACCGCCCAGCACACGACAGCAGGTTTCGTCCTCATAGAAAACAAAAAACGCCCCTGCGCGAAAGGCGCAGGGGCGCTGTCGATCGGCGCCTTGGTGCAATGACGCCGCGGCCACGGCCGCGGCGGATGACTCAGTTGCTGTCCGGCGTCGGCATCGGCGCCGGCGCGTCGCCACCGCGCTGCCCACCCGGGCGATGCGCCCAGCGCTTGGCCTGCGCCGCATCGAACTCGGCGCGGCTGAGCATGCCGTCCTTGTTGGTATCGGCGGCGGTGAACCAGGCATCGCGATGCTGCTTGGCGCGCAGCTCGAAGTCGGCCCGGTCGATGTAGCCGTCCTTGTTCACGTCCATCTTGTCGAAGCGCGCGGCGAGCTTCGGATCGGCTTGCGCCTCGGCGCGGCTGATGCGGCCATCCTTGTTGGTGTCCAGCTTGGCCATCATCGCGCCGGGCACGCCGTGTCCACCCGGGCCGCCATGGCGGCCGTGCCGCGGCCACTCGTCGCGGCTGAGCTTGCCGTCGTGGTTCTTGTCCATCGCGTCGAAATGTTCGGCCAGGCGCGGATCGGCGGCGGCCTCGCTGCGGTCGATGACGCCGTCGCCGTTCTTGTCGAGCGCGGCGATGCCGCCGGCATCGGCGGGCGCAGCAGGATCGGCCGGCGGCGGCGGAACGGCGTAGGCGGCACCGGACAGGACGGCCAGCACGGCCAGGGCGAGCAGCGGGTTGCGAGACTTCATGGGTCACTCCCTGAGGATGATGAGGCACCTGCCGGGACGGCAGGCGTCCGGCGCCGCAAGCGGCCCGCAGCACGGGCCGGCACCGCGGCGCCTTCCCTGCTGACAACGCCCCGTCGCCGCCGCGGTTGACCCGCCGCCGGGCGTATTCATGGACGGGACAGTCGCGGCCCCTGCGATGGCGAAGCGCTATGCTCGACGCATGGCCATCCATTCCGACGCCAGCGACGACCTGCGGCTGTTCCAGACCGGCCAGCACGCGTGCGGTTACTGGCCCGAGCGGCAGGCCCGCGACCTGGTGCTGGATCCGCACGATCCGCGTCTGGGCGCGCTGTATCCGCTGGCGTTGAGCTGGGGCTTCCGCCGCTCCGGCGATCTGGTCTATCGCCCACACTGCGACCACTGCCGCGCTTGCGTGGCGGTGCGCATCCCGATCCAGGACTTCGTGCCCGATCGCAGCCAGCGCCGCTGCCTGGCGCGCAATGCCGATGTCGAGGTGCGCATCGTCGCCGCCGAGCGCAGCGAGGAACAGCTGGCGCTGTATCAACGCTACCTGCGCCATCGCCACCCCGGTGGCGGCATGGACGATCACGGCGCGCACGAGTTCGACCAGTTCCTGATCGGCCACTGGTCGCATGGGCGCTTCCTGGAGCTGCGGCAACGCATGCCCGATGGGCGGCGCGGTCCGCTGCTGGCGGTGGCGGTCACCGACATCGCCGCGCAGGCGCTGTCGGCGGTCTACACCTTCTACGACCCGGACGCCGGCGCGCGCGGCCTGGGCACGCTGGCGATCCTGCAGCAGATCGCCTGGGCGCGACGCGAAGGCCTGGGCCATCTGTATCTGGGCTACTGGATCCGCGGCCACCAGAAGATGGACTACAAGCGCCGCTTCCGGCCGCTGCAGGCCTACGACGGTCGCCACTGGCGCGACTTCGACGACTACCTGCGCCAGCTCGGCGGCTGACCGGAGCGGCTGGCATCGCGTTGCCGAACCGTGCCGCCGCGCGTCGTCGCGCCATCGTGCGGACATGCAGCGCATGCGAAACTTGGCGCATGACATCACGCCTCCTCCTGCTCGCCCTGATCCTGCTGTGCGGTGCCTGCGCGCACACCGCCCCCACTTCCCGCCCGATGACCGACGCCGCCGCGCCTGCCGCCAAAAGGCTGCGGTTGGCCACTTACAACACCTCGCTCAATGCCGACGAAGCCGGCGGGCTGATCGCCGCACTGCAGGGCGACAGCGCGCAGGCGCGCAAGATCGCCGCGGTGCTGCAGCAGGTGCGCCCGGACGTTGTGCTGCTCAACGAGTTCGACTACGACGACGCGCATCGCGCCGCCGACCTGTTCGAGCAGCGCTACCTGGCGGTGCCGCAGCCGCACGGCGGCGCGGCGCTGCGCTATCCCTACCGCTACCTGGCGCCGGTCAATACCGGCGTGCCCAGCGGCCTGGACCTGGACAACGACGGCCACGTCGGCGGCCAAGGGCGTGCGTTCGGCAACGATGCCTGGGGCTACGGCCTGCATCCCGGCCAGTACGGCATGCTGCTGCTGTCCCGATACCCGATCGACAGCAAGGCGGTGCGCAGCTTCCGCCTGCTGAAGTGGAGCGCGATGCCCGACGCGCTGCGCCCGGTCGATCCGGCCACCGGCCGCTTCTTCCATAGCGACGCGGTGTGGGCGCAGCTGCGGCTGTCGTCGAAGTCGCATTGGGACGTGCCGGTGCGCACCCCGCTGGGCGTGCTGCATGCGCTGGTGTCGCATCCGACCCCGCCGGTGTTCGACGGCGCCGAGAAGCGCAACTCCGCACGCAACCACGACGAACTGCGGCTGTGGCGCGAGTACCTGGACGATGCCGGCAGCGGCAAGGCGCGCTGGCTGTGCGACGACGCCGGCCGCTGCGGCGGACTGGCCGCCGATGCGCAGTTCGTGATGCTCGGCGACCTCAACAACGACGTGATCGATGGCGACGGCCGCCACGACGCGATCCGCGCCCTGGTGACGCATCCGCGCGTGCTGCAGTACCCGACCCCACACAGCGCCGGCGGCGAAGAGACCACGCGCGCGTATGCGGCCACCGGCATCGCCCATCGCGGTCCGCCGCAGCAGGTCACCGGCGATTTCGGCCCCAAGGCCGGCACCATGCGCCTGGATTACGTGCTGCCGTCGCGCAACTTCCGCTACCTGGACAGCGGCGTGTTCTGGCCGGCATCCAATGATCCCTCCGCGGCCATCGCCGACGGCAGCGACCACCATCTGGTCTGGGTCGACGTCGCCGCAGGACCGTAAGCGCGGACGAAGAACACAGCGCAGGTCGCGACGCGGCCCGTGCAGCACACCACCGGCGGCTCCATGGGCCGCCGCGTTGTTTCTGGCAGACCATTGCCCGCGTTGCCCGTGACCGCCTGCCGCGCAGCACGCGACAGTCGTCGCAATGGCCGGCGCCGTTGTGGGAGGGGCTTCAGCCCGCCACGCGTGCCTCCACCGCCTTCGGCAGCGACGCCTTTCCACGGCCAGCCCGCGCCGTTCGCGCGACTGCCGCGCCGAGCACCGCCATCGGCCTTGATCCAGATCAAGGGCAACACCGCGCCGACGCGGTCCAATGCCTCCCGCACCCGGTCGGGATGCGCAAGCGGAAGGCGAGCATGCGAACGCAACAATTGCAACAGGCGCTGGAGGGGCTCAACGGCGCCACCGCCGATATCGAGGCTTCGGCGCTGATCTCCCTGGACGGGCTGATGATCGCCTCGGCGATGCCGCAGGGCATGGACGAGGACCGCGTCGGCGCGATGTCCGCGGCGCTGCTCGCGCTGGGCGAGCGCAGCGCGCGCGAACTGGCGCGCGGCGCGCTGGAGCGGGTGCTGATCCAGGGCGAGTCGGGCTACGTGATCATGAGTGCGGCCGGCCGCGAGGCGGTGCTCACCGTGCTGGCCAAGCCCAGTGCCAGGCTGGGCCTGGTATTCCTGGACATCAAGCGCGCCGCACAGGCGCTGCAGCAGATCCTGTAGGGGGCCGCCATGCCGCTGCCGCCGATGCAAGCGCCGCACGAACCGCACCGCAGCGCCGAGCTGCGCTACCACGACGGCAGCCGCCGCACGGTGTACTGGAGCGAACGCGAGGTGGCCTATCCGGACGGGCGCCTGATCGTCTCGCGCACCGACCTGGACGGCGTCATCACTCACGCCAACGATGCCTTCGTCGAACTCAGCGGCTGGCCGCGCGAGGTGCTGATCGGTGCGCCGCACTGCATCCTGCGCCACCCGGAGATGCCGCGGCGCGCGTTCCGCGAACTGTGGGACACCGTGCTGGCCGGCGAGAAGTGGCACGGCTACGTCAAGAACCTGCGCCGCGACGGCGCCTGCTACTGGGTCTACGCCACCACGCTGCCGAACGTGCGCGACGGCCGCGTGGTCGGCTTCACCTCGGTGCGGCGCAAGCCTTCGCGGCGGCGCATCGACGCGCTGCAGCCGCTGTACACGCAATGGCTGCAGGACGAACGCGCGCAGGCCCCGGCATGAGCTGCACGTTCCTGGTCGCGCCGGACTTCGCGCCCGAATACTTCGGCGGCTGGTACCTGCTCAGCACCGTACTGCAACGCCGTGCCGGCATCGGCCTGCGCTTGCTGATGCCGGCCGACGCCGCCGAACAGCGGCAGTTGCTGGACGACAGCGTCGTCGACCTGGTGTACGCCAGCCCCTTCGACGCCAGCGCCTTGATCCGCGAACGCGGCTACCTGCCGCTGGCGCGGCCGCGCGGCCACGCCGACGAGGTGGTGATCGCGACCGCGGCCGAAGCGCCCGCGCGGTGCGTGGAAGACCTGCCCTACGGCTGCCGTATCGCGCTGACCGCCAACCAGGACGTGCGCCTGATCGGCCTGCGCCTGCTGGAACCGGCCGACCTGGAGCCGGAGCGCATCGCCTGGCGCCCGGCCAGCAGCTATGCCGCGGTGGCGCGACTGCTGCTGGAGGGCGAAGCCGATGCCGGCCTGTTCCTGGCCACCGCCTACCACGGCCTGTCGCGGCTGACCCGCGCACGGCTGCGTCCGCTGGTGGAAAGCGCGCTGTGCGACATCGGCCACGTGCTGCTGGCGCATCCGCGCCTGGGCCAGCAACTACCGGTGCTGCGCGACGCATTGCTCACGCTCGGGGATGCCGCGCACCGCGACGACCAGGCGGTGCTGGACGCGCTGGGCCTGGAGCGCGGCTTCGAGGCGATGGCTGCGGAGGACGCGGAATTCATGATCGACCTGATCGACACCTTGCTGGACTGATGCGGCCATGCCCACGCCTTCCGCCCGCGATCCCGCACGCCTGGTGATGCGCACCCACGCCCGCGCCCTGCTGCGCGACCCGCGCGATGCCGCCGCACACCTGGCGCGACTGCACGCCGCGCTGCAACTGCACGACAACGAACCGACCCAGGGCGTGCTCGCCGACCTGTTCGTCGCCCTGCCGCGGCACGACGTCGCCCTGCGCCAGCTGGCGCTGCAGATGGCCGCGGCGCATCTGGCGCCGCACGTGGCCGAGGCATTCCAGCGCCATAGCCAGGGCCACGCGCTGCTGCCGATCAATGCCCTGGCCACGCGCTGGAGCGTGCTGGCGCGGCCGTCCGCCGACGTGCCGGCGCGAGTGCGCCGGGCCAGCCCGGACCATTCGCGGCGAATGGTGCGCGAGGTGGTGGACGCGCTGTGCGATGGCGCACCGATCGCCGCGGCGCGCTGCGAACGCGAGTTCCTGGACTACTGCATCAGTTGCCAGGACAAGCTCGCCTTCATGCTCGCCACCCGCGAACTGCGCCGCCACGCGCTGGCCCTGGGCGACCGCTGGGACAGCACCGCGCGCTGGCTGCAGCAGCGCGAACCGCTGGGCGGCCGCAGCGTCGACGCCCTGTCCTTTTCCAGCGCGAGTGCGCCGCGATGACCACCCCCGAACCGACCAGCCTCGAACCGACCTGGCTGATGCCGACTCCGTACGGCGTGCTGCACGGCTTCGCCAGCGCCACGCCCGACCGCATGCAGCGCGCGCTGCAACTGCTGCTTGGCGCGCACGGCGCGCTGTCGCTGCAGGAATGGCGCCAGCGCGTGGGCGGCGACGCGCAGCGCCTGCTGCAGGACGCGCGCGAACAGCAGTGGGTGCAGTTGCTGCGACGCGCGGTGCCAGGCCCGGAAATCCGCCTGGACGATTTCGCCCAGCACGTGATCGCCCCGCTGTCGGCCGAACGCCGCGCGGTGCTGGCCTCCGACAGCGGCTTCTGCCTCGGCCATGCCGGCCTGGACCAGGAACAGGCCGAGACGCTGAGCGCGGCCGCGGCCGACTTCGCAAGCTTCGCCCAGCGCCAGCGCGCGCGCGGCTGGCACGGCGCGCACCGCTACGTGGCGTTCTACAGCGAGCAGCAGTTGTTGCTGCCGGATTGGTCGTTCGTCCCGTTCTGGGTCGACGGCGCCGGCTACTGGCTGGTGCTGGGCGGCGAGGCGCTGCTCAACAACCTGGCGATGGTGGAACTGGTCTGGAGCATCCGCCTGGCAGCGGCACGGTTCGCGCCGCCGGCTTGAGGGGCCGGGAGTGGGGATTCGGGAGTGGGGATGAAAGCGGGCTCGCCTTGCGGCCCGCTTTCCTGTGCCCGAATCTTCAGGCGTCGAGGTCGATGGTGAGGGCGGCGGCGGCGTCGCGGGCGGTCTGGCGCGCCTGCTCGATATCGGCGCCGCGGGCCAGGGTCACGCCGACGCGGCGGTGGCCGTGCACGCTGGGCTTGCCGAACAGGCGCAGGGCGGTGTCGGGCGCCTGCAGCGCGGCGCCGACGTTGCCGAAGCGCGGCACGCCCTCGCCGTGCGCCAGCAGCGCGCACGAGGCCGACGGGCCACTCTGGCGGATCGCCGGGATCGGCAGGCCGAGGATCGCGCGCGCATGCAGGGCGAACTCGCTCAGTTCCTGCGACACCAGGGTGACCAGGCCGGTGTCGTGCGGCCGCGGCGACACCTCGCTGAACCAGACCTCGTCGCCCTTGACGAACAGCTCCACGCCGAACAGGCCCCAGCCGCCGAGATCGTCGGTGACCGCGCGGGCGATGTCCTGCGCCCGCTGCAGCGCCAGCGCCGACATCGGCTGCGGCTGCCAGCTCTCGCGGTAGTCGCCGTCCTTCTGCCAGTGCCCGATCGGATCGCAGAACGCGGTGCCGCCGGCATGGCGCACGGTCAGCAGGGTGATCTCGTAGTCGAAGTCGATGAAGCCTTCGACGATGCAGCGGCCGGCGCCGGCGCGGCCGCCAGTCTGCGCGTATTCCCAGGCCGCATCGATGTCGGCGGCGCTGCGCAGCGTGCTCTGGCCCTTGCCCGAGGACGACATCACCGGCTTGACCACGCACGGCAGTCCGACCGCGGCGATCGCTTCGCGATATTGCTCGGGCGTGTCGACGAAACGGTACGGCGAGGTCGGCAGGCCCAGGGTCTCGGCGGCCAGGCGGCGGATGCCTTCGCGGTCCATGGTCAGCCGCGCCGCGCGCGCGGTCGGAATCACCCGCTGGCCGAGGTCGCGCTCCAGCGCCACCAGCGTCTCGGTGTGGATAGCCTCGATCTCCGGCACGATCAGGTGCGGCTGCTCGCGCGCGATCAACTCCCGCAGCGCCATCGCATCGAGCATGTCGACCACGTGGCTGCGGTGCGCGACCTGCATCGCCGGCGCGTCGGCATAGCGGTCCACCGCGATCACCTCCACGCCGAAGCGCTGCAGTTCGATCGCCACTTCCTTGCCCAGTTCGCCGGAGCCGAGCAGCAGCACACGGGTGGCGGAAGCGGACAGCGGGGTTCCCAGAGTGACCATGGCGGCGGCGCCTGCGCGAAGAGGGGGTGGCTATTCTAAAGCCGCCCGTCCGCCGCCTGCACCGCATCGGCGATGGCCTCGGCGACCCGCTGCACGCGCGGCGCGCGGCGCACGTCCGGATGCACGACCAGCCAGATCTCGCGCTCGACGTCGCAGCGTGGCGCCTCGGGCAGTTCGACCAGCGCCCCGCCGGCGCTCGCCGCGGTCGCCTCCAGCAGGAACCGCGGCAGCAGCGCCACGCCGGCCCCGGCCGCGCAGGCATGCAGTTGCGCGGCCAGATCGTTGGCGACGAAAGCGAACCGGCGCCCGCCCGCGAAGCGCTGCAGCCATTGCTGCTGCGGGGTATGCGCAAGCGCATCGTCATAGCCGACAAATGACCAACTGGCAGGCGCCGCGCGGGCCCACTCCGGGCTCGCGCACAACGCGAAGCGCATGCTGCCGATGCGCCGCGCCACCAGTCCCGGCGCCTGCGGCCGCGACAGCCGCACCGCCAGATCGGCATCGCGCGCGTACAGGTTGGCCGCCTGCGCCTCGCCCAGCAGATCGATGCGCAGCGCCGGCCAGGCACGCTGGGCGCGGGCCAGGCGCGGCGCCAGGAAGTGGCTGGCGAACACCGGCGAGGCCGAGACCCGCACGACGCCTTCCAACGTCGTGGCGCCCTGCGCGGCACGGCCGAAGGCATGCGCCTCCGCTTCCAGACGCCTGCCGTGCTCGGCCAACTGCAGCGCTTCGGCGGTCGGCAGCCAGCCGCGCGGCAGGCGGTCGAACAGGCGCAGGCCCAGTGTCGCCTCCAGCGCGTCGATGCGCCGCGCCACCGTCGAGTGCTGGACCCGCAAGGTCCGCGCCGCCGAGGACAGGCTGCCGTCGCGCAGGACGGCCAGGAAGTAGCGGACATCGTCCCAGCTCATCGCGGGAGATGCGGCCGGGAGCGGGCTGGTGTCGGTCGAATTTTGCACAGCGCCTGGGCGAAAGAAGGGAATTCCGCCGAATTATGCACAGCCGGATGATGGTGACCTCCTCCCCACCCCGAGAAACCGCCATGTCCCCTTCCCGTACTGCCCTGCGCATCGGCATCGACCGCTATGGCGATGCCGACGTGCTGCGCCGACTCGATGCGCCGGTCGCCGCGCCCGGCCCTGGCGAGGTCCGCGTCCGCCAGACCGCCATCGGCGTGAACTTCGTCGACATCTATTTCCGCAGCGGCGCGCATGCCTTGCCGCACCTGCCGGAGGCGCTCGGCATCGAGGCGGCCGGGGTGATCAACGCGGTGGGTCCCGACGTGCGCACGCTGACGCCCGGCCAACGGGTCGCCTATGCGGGCCTGCCCAATGGCAGCTACGCCAGCCTGCGCACGCTGCCGGCCGCGCGCGTGCTGCCCCTCCCCGACGCGCTGAGCGACGAGGTGGCCGCTGCCGGGCTATTGAAAGGCATCACCGTGCACATGCTGCTGCATCGCGTTCGCCAGGTCGCAGCCGGCGACACATTACTGGTGCACGCCGCGGCCGGCGGACTCGGCCTGCTGGCGACGCAGTGGGCGCGCGCACTCGGCGCACGCGTGATCGGCACGGTCGGCTCTGCCGCCAAGGCCGAGCTGGCCCGCCGCCATGGCGCCGAGGCGGTGGTGGAGTACCGGCAGGAGGATTTCGTCGCCGCCGCGCGCGCGTTCGGCGGTGGCGACGGCGTCGACTACGCCATCGACGGCATCGGCGGCGAGGTCCTGACCCGCACGCTCGGCGCCGTGCGCCCGTTCGGCCTGGTCGCGAGCATCGGCCAGGTCGCCGCGGTCGGCGCACGGCATTACGTGGACCTCGACGACCTCGGCCCGGCGCGCTCGATCGCGCTGGCGCGGCCGAGCGTGCTGGGCTTCATCGCCCGCGACCTGGACGGCTATCGCGCGGCGGCGCAGGCCACGCTGCAACGGCTGGCGGACGGGCTGCGGGTCGAGATCGGCGCGCGGCTGCCGCTGGAACGCGCGGCCGATGCGCACCGATTGCTGGAATCGCGCGCGAGCACGGGTGCCATCGTGTTGCTGCCGTAGCGGCGGCCGTACCGGCAATTCTGCAATGCCCATAGCAATGGCGCGGAGGCGCCTGCGCGTAGCGAGGTGCTATCTTCTGCAGCGTCACTGGGGATGTCGCCATGCACGCACGCAGCGCCGGAAACCGCCACGGCACGCCCTGCCGCACCGCCGGGGAGCGCCCATGCAGTCGCTGATGCCGGCCGAGGCCTACATCGACGAGGCCTGGTTCGCCCGCGAGCGCACGCAGCTGATGATGCCGCTGTGGCAGTTCGTGGCGCCGCGCATGCTGCTGGACAAGCCCAACGCCTTCGTGCGCCGCTCGATCTGCGGCGTGGACGTGGTGGTGCAGAACATCGACGGCGAACTGCGTGCCTTCGACAACCTGTGCCTGCACCGGCAGAACCCGCTGCAGCAGCAACCGCAAGGCGTGCGCCCGCTGGTCTGCAGCTACCACGGCTGGCGCTACGGCGCCGACGGCGGCGTGGAGAACATTCCCTTCCAGGACGATGCCTACCGCCTGGCTCCGGAGGCACGCGCCTGCCTGCGGCTGCGCCGCTTCGCCGTGGCCTGCATCGGCAAGCTGGTGTTCGTGAACCTGTCGGCCGAGCCGATGCCGCTGGAGACGCAGTTCTCGCTGGAAGCGTTGGAGATGCTGCGCGCCGCCTCCGAGCAGTTCGACGACGAAGTGCTGGTGGCGACCTTCGAGGCCGACTTCAACTGGAAGCTGGCCTACGAGAACCTGCGCGATGCGCTGCACCCGCGTTTCGTGCATTCACGCACCCTGGCGCAACAGGTGAAGTTCCAGGTGCAGATGGACGACGCCGGCATTGCCGAGGCACGCCGCTACCACGCCGAGGGCAGCGCGTCGCGCGAGGCGCATCTGGCGCGGCTGCGCGCGTTCAGCAGCGGCGGCCTCAACGAGCCGTTGCTGGCGATGGCGCACTACCCCTGGCACGCCCACGTCGACCGCTTCGGCAACGACGACTGGTATCTGAACTGGCTGCTGTACCCGAACCTGCACATCGCCTCGGGCTCGGGCGGCTATTCCTTCATCATCGAGCACCACCAGCCGGTGTCGGCGCAGCGCACCGACCTGCTGGTCTACTACGTCACCGCGCGCAAGAAGCATCGCTATCCGGGTTCGGACGCGGTGCTGCTGGGGCACCTGCACGGCGCCGAGAAGGTGCTGCGCGAGGACATCGAGATCATGGAACAGGTGCAGTCGGGACTGCGCGCCGGCGCCCCGCGCGCGGTGCTGGGCGATTACGAGCACGCCAACATGCAGATCGAACGCTGGTACATGGACGTCATGGAGGGCCGCCATGTCCTCTGACAAGTACGTGATCGGCAGCGGTGCACGGCTGCGCTGGGCGCTCGCCGCCTGGGCCGAGACGGCGCCGGACTGCGTGCTGCACCCGGTGGACGTGGCGCAGGGCAAGGACTACCGCTTCGACCTGGATGCGCTGCAGGCGCTGGCCGACACCGGCGCCACTGCCTTCGTCGCCTGGGACGCGCAATTCCTCAACTTCCGTCGCCAGGAGCTGATGGGCGAACTCAAGGCGCGCGGCTTCAAGATGCCGCCGCTGCTCTGCCGCGGCGCGCAGGTCGCCGCCAGCGCGCGCGTCGGCGAGAACTGCGCGATCGGCGTCGGCGCCATCGTCGATGCGCACTGCGACATCGGCTTCAACACCTGGATCGGCGCGGCGGCGGTGCTGGAATCGGCGGTCAAGGTCGGCGCCTCGGCGTGGATCGAGGCCGGCGTGACGATCGGCGCGGAAGCGCAGGTCGGCGCCCAGGCCACGCTCGGCCGGCAGGTGGACATCGGCCCGGGCGTGCGCATCGGCAAACGCTGCCAGGTCGAAGTCCCCGGCCGCTACCGCAGCGACATCGCCACCGGCACTCACCATCTCAGCGGGTTCCGCAGCCCGGTGCTGATTCTCGGCGGCTGAGTGGCCGCCTGCGGCGGCCGGGATTCGGGAGTCGGGAATCGGGATTGGCAAAAGCGCCGCATCGGCGCCGACGCGGTGGTGCGCGCGCCCCATGCATGTACATCGGCCTATGTCCGCCAAGCCGATATCCCGACCGTGGTCGCAGCCGCGTGCCTCTCCCTACCTCGCGACTTCGTCTCCCTTCTTCTCGGGTGCCGCGCGCAGCCACGGGAGTGGCGAGTGACGATTCACAAAACGTCTCTTGGATCCGCCCGCCCCATGGGCCCGCTTCCACGATTCCCCATTCCCGAATCCCCAATCCCGGCCCCTTGCAAAATGATATCAATTTGATATCGTTTCGCCCAACCACCCAAGGACGCGCCACCATGAAAGAGCAGCCCCGTTCCTCCCTGCCCGGCATTCCGATGATCGTGGGCCTGGTCCTGGTGTTCGTGGCGGGCGCCGGGGCGATCATCGCCACCGGCGCGCTGCAGCCGTCGTCGATGCCGTGGACCCTGCTGGTCGCGATCCCGGTGCTGGCCGTCGCGCTGTTCCTGGTGGTCGGCCTGTACTCGCTGGAACCCAACCAGGCCGCGGTCCTGAGCCTGTTCGGCCGCTACGTGGGCACGGTCAAGGACCCGGGCCTGCGCTGGAACAACCCTTTCTTCAGCAAGCGCAAGGTCAGCCAGCGCGTGCGCAACTTCGAGAGCGGCCGGCTCAAGGTCAACGAACTGGACGGCAGCCCGATCGAGATCGCCGCGGTGATCGTGTGGCAGGTGATGGATGCGTCCGAGGCGGTCTACAACGTCGACGACTACGAGAGCTTCGTGCACATCCAGTCCGAGGCGGCGCTGCGTGCGATGGCCACCAGCTATCCCTACGACCAGCACGAGGACGGGCAGATCTCGCTGCGCAGCCATCCCAACGAGATCAGCGAACAGCTCAAGCGCCACCTCGACGAACGCCTGACCCAGGCCGGCGTGGACGTGATCGAGGCGCGCATCAGCCACCTCGCCTACGCTCCGGAAATCGCCCAGGCGATGCTGCAGCGGCAGCAGGCCAACGCGGTGATCGCCGCGCGCACGCGCATCGTCGCCGGCGCGGTGGGCATGGTCGAGATGGCCCTGGCCGAACTGCAGAAGAACGGCGTGGTCGAGCTGGACGAAGAGCGCAAGGCGCACATGGTCAGCAACCTGCTGACCGTGCTGTGCTCGGACCGCGGCACCCAGCCGATCGTCAACGCCGGCTCGCTGTACTGAGGTGTCGATGTCCATGCACGCCGCCATCGCGCCGCTGGCGCTCGCCCTCTCCGGCCTGCCGGCCCTGGTCATCGCCGCCTGGGTCGGCGGCAAGGACGACGACCGCGCGCGCGGGCTGGGCCTGCGCTGGGCGCTGATCGGCCTGGCGATCCTGCTCGGCGCAGCGGCGCTGTACTGGACCGGCGGCCAGCGCACCGGCGTCTATGCGGTGGCGATCGTGCTGCTGCTGACAGTGAACGCGCTGATCGTGTCGATGCTGCTGCACCTGCGGCGCAGCGACGCCGCGCGGCGGGAGCGGTCATGAGCGAGAAGAAGGCCTATCCGCTGCGCATCAACGCCGACGTGCTGGCGGCGGCGCAGCGCTGGGCCGACGACGAGCTGCGCAGTCTCAACGCGCAGATCGAATACGTGTTGCGCGACGCGCTGCGCAAGGCGGGCCGGCTGCCCAAGCCCGGCGACGACAAGGAACGCGGATCATGAGCAAGCGCTGGGAATACCTCACCGTCGAGGCCAAGACCAACCTGATGCTGGGCCTGAAACTGGACGAGTTGCAGGCCGACCTGAACAAGCACGGCAAGCTCGACTGGGAACTGGTCAGCGTGCTCACGCTGCCAGGCACCAAGCCGCTGCTGATGTTCAAGCGGGAGGCCTGACATGCGCCGGCCTCGGCTCCTCGCGCCTGCACTGGCGGCGCTGCTGGTGCCGCTCACGGCGCTGGCGGCGCCGCCGCAACAGACCGCCAGCGCCTTGCTGGATCGCCTGCAGGCCGGCGACCTGGCCGCGGTCGAAGCCGAGTTCACCCCGGCGATGGCCAAGGCGGTGCCACCCGACAAGCTGGCCCAGGCCTGGCGCACGCTGTCCACACAACTGGGCGCGCTGCAGCAGCGCGGCCCGGCCAGCGAACGCGAGCAGCACGGGCTGCGCGTGATCGAACAGCGCCTGCAGTTCGAGCGCGGCGCACTGCTGGCGCATGTGTCGATCGACGCGGACGGCAAGGTCGCCGGCCTGCTGTTCACCCCCGCACCGCCGCCGGCGCCTCCGCCGCCCGCAGCCGACGCCGGCTTCAGCGAACAGGCGTTTGCGGTCGGTCCACTGCCGGGCACGCTTGCCCTGCCGGCGGGCAAGGGTCCGTTCCCGGCAGTGGTACTGGTGCACGGCTCGGGCCCGCAGGACCGCGACGAGACCATCGGCCCGAACCGTCCGTTCCTCGACGTCGCCCGCGGGCTCGCCGCGCAGGGCATCGCGGTGTTGCGCTACGACAAGCGGACCTTCGCCTTGCCGGAGAGCTTTGCCGGGCGCATCAACGCGGGGTTCACCATGGACGACGAGACCACCGACGACGCCGTCGCCGCGGTGGCGGCGCTGGCGCGCACGCCCGGCATCGACCCTGCGCGGATCGTGGTGATGGGCCACAGCCAGGGCGGCATGCTCGCCGCCCGCATCGCACACCGCTCCGGCAAGACCGCCGGCATCGTGCTGTGGGCGGCGCCGGCGCGGCCGTTGCTGGACCTGCTGATCGAGCAGAACCGCTACCTGTTGAGCCAGGAACATCCGCCGTCGCCGCAGCGGCAGGCGGCGCTGGCCGAGATCGAGCGCCGCGTGGCCAAGGTCCGCGGCAGTGGCGAGGTCGCGCGCAGCGATTCGCCGTTGGACGTACCCGCCACCTACTGGCGTGCGTTCGACCAGGTCGACCCGGTCGCCGACGTCCGCGCGCTCGGGCAGCCGGTGCTGTGGCTGCAGGGCGAGCGCGATTTCCAGGTCACCGCGCCGGACTGGCAGCGGTGGCAACAGGCGCTGGCCGACGACCTGCGCGCGACCATGCACCGCTACGCGCAACTCAATCACCTGGGCATCGCCGGCACCGGCGCGCCCGGGCCGGGCGAGTACGCGACGCCCGGCCACGTCGACCCGACCTTGATCGCCGATGTCGCCGCCTGGGTGCGCGCCCTGCCCGCCAGCCACGGCGCCGCGCCATGAGCCGACTGCGATCCACCTCGCCCTCGCCGGCACGGCAGTATCCGGTGGCGCCGGCGCATCGGCTGGGTCTGGCGTTGTGGCTGTGGTTGCCGTTGCTGCTGGTGGCCGCGGTGATCGGCGGCTTCGCGCTGCACGCGGCGCAGCCCGGCGCGCTTTGGTGGCATTTCGGGCTGCTGGCGCTGATCGGCGTGGCCGGCACCGCCACCTTCGCGCGACAGCGTGTGCTGCTGCACGACGGTCTGGTGGAAATACGCGCGACCTTCCTGACCAAGCGCGTGCCGCTGGCCGCGCTGCGCCTGCAGGCCGCGCGCGTGGTCGCGCTGTCCGAGCACACCGGTTTCAAGCCGGCATTGAAGCTGTTCGGTTTCGGCTACCCCGGTTTCCACGCCGGCCACTTCCGGACCCGCGACGGGCACAAGGCGTTCTGCCTGATCACCAGCGACCGCGTGCTGGCCGTTCCCCTGCACGATGGCGGCTGGCTGCTGCTCAGCGTCGAACACCCCAGGAAGGTGCTGCAGGAGTGGCAGACGCTCGCGACGCAGGCACCCGGCGGCGGCAACACACGTGGCAAGGCACACCGCCTGGCGTGAGGAGGACGCGCGCCACCGCGTCGGTCACCGTTGCGAGCAGCCATCGCACTGGGCACGACACGCGGCGCGCGGTGCGGTAAGTTTCCCGGTTCGCGTGCGTCCACTCTCCCGAGGCCGCCGCCGAGCGTTCTGGCGGATCCGAGGCGATACGCTGGAATAGCAAGCTCGCCTTCGTCGCCAGCCGAATGCACAGCGACGACGGCAACAACCTCGTCTCAGCTATCGCGAAACCTCTAGGATCGGCCCGATGGACGACGCAGCGCCACACGAGATTCCCGCCACCGCACCGGCGCTGCCGCCGACGCTGTCCGCGCGGCTGCATGGCCTGCACTGGCACCGCAATCTGGTCGGCGAAGCCGGTGCCCAGGTCTATCGGCTCGCTGGCGTTGGCACGCCAGACCTTTACCTCAAGCGCGGCACTGGCGAGGCGCACGACGAGGTGGTGGACGAGTTCGCCCGCCTGCACTGGCTGCGCGCAACGGGCTGCGTGCCGCGCGTGCTGCATTTCGAGGCCGACGCCGCCGGCGCCTGGCTGCTGAGCGAAGCCCTGCCGGGCAAGACCGCCTACCAGTGGCTGCTGGAAGCACCCGCACAGGCCGAGCGTATCGTGCAGGCGCTGGCCGAGTTCCTGCGCGGCTTTCACGCCACGCCGATCGCCAGT
Source organism: Xanthomonas sp. 3307 (assembly GCF_014199735.1). Lineage (NCBI taxonomy): Bacteria > Pseudomonadati > Pseudomonadota > Gammaproteobacteria > Lysobacterales > Lysobacteraceae > Xanthomonas > Xanthomonas sp. 3307. The sequence goes on from NZ_JACHOG010000001.1 coordinate 864,371, forward strand.
TGCCCGTTCGATGCCAGCCACCCGCTGCGCTTGGCCATCGCGCAGCGCCGGCTGCAGGCGGGCCTGGTCGACACCGAAGACTTCGACGAGGCGCGTACCGGCTGGTCGGCGGACGCGGTGTGGCAGGCGATGACCGCGCTGCTGCCGCTGGCCAGCGAACGCGTGCTGTGCCACGGCGACTATTCGCTGGACAACATCCTGCTCGACGCGCCGGACCACGTCGTCGGCGTGATCGATCTCGGCCGCGCCGGGGTCGCCGATCCGTACCAGGATTTGGCGATCATGGCCAACCGCCTGGACGAATTCGGCCCGGAGCTCGCCGGCCGCTTCTTCGCCGCGTACGGCATCGCCACGCCGGACCTCACGCGGCTGCAGTTCCACCAGTTGCTCGACGAGTTCTTCTGATCATCCTTGCTGCGTCGCGTGCGGCGCGGCCACACGGGCGCGGCTGGATCTCCCCCGGCGACTGGCCGCCCGCGGTGCTTGGCTCTACCCTGTGCCGATGCGCACCGTTCCCAGCCTGCTGCTCAACACCGAGACCATCGAACTGCTGCCGGCCGCGCGACTGCGCGCGCGCAGCAACGCCGACGCGCGGCAGCTCGCGCAGGCGACCTGGCTGCTGCGGCGCAAGCACGACGGGCGCTACCTGGCGACCGCGAACGCACACGGGCTGCACGCGCTGGTGCCGCGGCTGATGCACGAATCCGGCATCGAGGCGGCACTGGATCGGCTCGACGCGCTGCCCGCACGCGGCGCGATAACCGCGGACGAGGCCTGGTTGCCGCTGCACGCGCTGCAGGAGCGACTGGATCAGTTGGGCCTGGCCGCCGACGCCTACGCGCAGCGCACCGGCCTGCCGCTGCAGCCGGAACCGGCCACACTGCACGCGGCCGGCGACGACCGCTACCGACGCCCGTTGTGGCTGAGCGCAGGTGCCGCACGCGCCTGGCACGCGCTGCGCCATGCCGCTGCACGCGATGGCGTGGTACTGGAGGCGATCTCCGGCTATCGCAGCCACGCCTATCAACTGGGCATCTTCGCGCGCAAGTTCGCCCGCGGGCAGACCCTGGAGCAGATCCTCGCGGTCAACGCCGCGCCGGGCTTCAGCGAGCACCACAGCGGGCACGCGCTGGACATCGGCACGCCCGACGAGCCGCCGGCCGAGGAAAGCTTCGAGCGCACGCCGGCCTTTGCCTGGCTGCGCGAACATGCCGGCGCCTTCGGCTACCGGATGAGCTATCCGCGGGACAACCCGCATGGCATCGTCTACGAACCCTGGCACTGGTGCTGGCAGGAGGCCGCTTGCGCATGACCCATTCCGACACACGCCGGCCGCGCGCCGGCACCGCCGCCTGGCGGGCATTGGCCCTCCTGGCCCTGGCGCTGCCCACCTGCGCCGCCGCGCAATGGCACGACCGGCAGGGCCAGGCCTTGCCCGACAGCGCCGAGCGCGGGCACGACAAGGCCTTCGCCGCCGCGCTGCAGATCGCCGACGACGCCGACTTCGCCGCGTTCGCACAGGAGTGGGGGCAGACCGACGCCGCGCACGCGCCGCAGTTGCGTACGATCGCGCGCGTGCAGCGCGGCCAGTTGCTGCGCGTGGCGCTGCTGTACTCCGGCTGCGCGCCCAGCCCCAACAACGACGGCGCCTGCGATGCGCAGATGAGCCTGCGCGTGCTCGGCCCCGACGGCAGCACGACCCTGCAGGATCCGATGCGGCCACTGGGCATGGGTGGCCCACCGGCCGCCGCCGGCCTGCTGGAACTGGCGCCGCTGTCGGTGCAACTGCGCTTCGAGGACAGCGACCCGCTCGGCACCTACACCGTGCAGGTCACGGTCAACGACCCCAGCCAGGACGCGTGGGTGCGGTTGAAGACGCAGGTGGAACTGGTCGGCGACCGCTGAGCGCGGCGCGCGGCCCAACCCACGAGCCGACCAGCACGGACAAGACGGCTAGCGCGCGTGTAGCGCCCACACCCTGAGTCGCCGCGGCGACGGCATCGCGCCGCACCGCTGCAGCTTCGCTCCTGCAAGGTGTTCAAGCACGCCTTTGCGCACTTACCGCTGCTGCGCTTGGCATGCTTCGCCCCTGTGCCGAAGTGACTCCGGCTCAGCGCCGCAGCGCATCCACCGCCCACAGCAGCCAACCCAGCATCAGCGTGGTGCCGCCGATCGGCGCCAGCCGGGTCGGCCACTGCGCCAGCGCGTTGCCGGCCAGGCTGCCGGAAAACAGCACGGTGCCGAGCAGCAGCAAGCACAGCGCACTGCGGGCGAGCAGGCGTTCGCTGCGGCGGCCCAGCGCCGCCAGCGCCACGCCGTGGCCGAAGGCATACAGCGCCGCGGTCTGCAGGTGCGATTGCGCCAGGGGCTCGGCAACGCCGTGCGAGGCATAGGCGGACAGGCCGATGGCCACGGCCGCAAGCAGCGCGCCGGCGCTGCACAGCCAGAACGGCCCGCGCGTACGGCGATCGAACGTCAGCATGTGCGTTCCCTCCGGGAGCGCGGCAGCGTTTGCCGCCCCCCATAAACAGAACGCGCCGCAAGATGCGGCGCGTTCCGGTTCACTCGTCCACCAGGGCAGGACTTACTTGATCGCCCAGTAGATGTCGTAGGTGCCTTCCGGCGTGAACGCCTTGTCCACGCCGCCCTTCCAGGCTTCGTACGGACGGTCGGTCACGTCGTAGCCGCTGGTCGCGGCCCAGGCACGCAGCGCATTGCGCGCCGCATCCAGGCCCGCCATGTGGCCGGTGTAGCTGGCAAAGGCGGAACGGTGCGCTTCGGTCCGCAGATAGGTCACCGGGGCACCCTGCGGGATGGTCACCTTCAGCGGCTCGCCAGAGGCGGCAACCGGGGTGGCATCGACCGGCGCGGCAGCCGCGTCGTCCTTCTTGTCGTCCTTCTTCTCATCCTTCTTGGCGTCGTCCTTCGGCGCGCCACCGGCACGCTTGCGCACCGGCTGGGCGACGTCGAACGCGTACTTGTCCGAACCGAAGTCGGTGGTGACGATGCGCACCGGACCGGCCGCTTCCAGGCCGTTGGCGTCCATCACCCGCTTGATCCACTCCTGGTTGTCCTTGATGGACTTCTTGATGGAGTCGTTGTCGCGGTCGATGTTGCCGGCGTTGACCACCAGCAGGTCCTCGGCCGGGACGTCGACGACCTTCAGGTCCTTCAACGGGGTGTCGTCGGAGCGGTAGTCCACGTTCGGCACGGTGGCCAGCACGTTGCTCAGGCGCGACAGACCCAGCTTGATGTCGTCGCCGACATGGCGGCTGACGTACAGGCCGGCGTAACGACCCAGCAGGTCCCAACCGTACTTGACGGTGTAGTCCTGGGTGATCTTCACGTTGCGGCCGTTCTTGCCGGTCGGCTCGAGCTTGAAGCTGGTGGTCTTGTCCTTGCCCTTGGTCTCGTCCTCGATGGCGATGACCACGTCCTTGTTCTTCTCGGTCGAGGTGATGGTCCAGCTACCCTTGCCGATGTAGCCCTCCTTGGAGCTGTAGTCCAGGCGCGCGCCGACGCCGGATTCCGGGCCGGAGAGCTTCAGCTCGATGCGCGGGTCGCGCAGCACCAGAGGATTCCAGTCCTTGAACCGACGCAGGCTGTTGACCGTGTCATAGACGATGGTCATGCGCCGATTGGTCTCGACGCTTTCGGACATGTGACGCTCCGAGGGCAGCACCACGCCGACAATGACGAACAGGCCAGCCACGATCCCCAGGGCGATCAGGAACTCGATAATACGGGTCATTCAGGAGGTCTCCGGGGCCGATCCCACGGCCGGGTTGATGAAGCGAAGCGCCCATCCTAGCAGGCTTCGCTGTCCGTGGTCAGCACATCACGGAATGCCGCTTCGCCCTGCGCGGCAACGGCCTCGCGCAGCGCGGGTGACGGCTGCGTGCGCGACCTCGAGGGCGACCAGACCATTGTCCTGGCAGTGGCATCGGACAGACATGCGCGCCCGGCCATGGACCGCATCGAAGCGAGCAACGGCGGCGCCCCAAGGCCTGCAGGCGTGACGCATGCAGGCCGGACTCGGGCCAGACCACTGCCCCGAGCGGCACAGGCGCGGCCGCCACGTGCCGGCACGCTTCCCTAGCGCCCGGTCACGCTGGACCGGCCCGGTGTGCGCGATATCCGCCTTCGCGGGCCGCCCTCCTGTCGTGTTCAGACCGACTGCAGCGCGCGGCCGAACCAAACGCGACGCCAGGCGGGGCCGCCCCGCCCCTCCCCGTCAGACCAGTTGCAGCTCGAACGCCTTCAGCACCGCCCGCGTGCGGTCGCGCACGCCGAGCTTGGACAGGATGTTGGAAACGTGGTTCTTGATCGTGCCTTCGGCCACGCCCAGCGAATTGGCGATCTCCTTGTTGGAGAAGCCGCTGGCCATCAGCCGCAGGATCTCGGTCTCGCGGTCGGTCAGCGGGTCGGGCCGGTCCAGGCTGACGAAGTCGTTGCGCATGTGCTCCAGGCCCGACAGCAGGCGCTGGGTCACCGCCGGCTGCACCAGCGAGCCGCCGGCGGCCACGGTGCGGATCGCGCCGACCAGTTGCTCCAGCGACACGTCCTTGAGCAGATAGCCCTTGGCCCCGGCCTTGAGCCCGGCCAGCACCAGTTGGTCGTCGTCGAAGGTGGTCAGGATGATGGTCGGCGGCAGCGCCGCGGCGCGCGACAGCGTCTGCAGCGCCTCCAGCCCGGACATCGACGGCATGCGCATGTCCATCAGCACCACGTCGGGGAGCACCTGCGGGATCAGCTCCACCGCCTGGCGGCCATCGTTGGCCTCGGCCACCACCTCGATGCCGCCGTCCAGCGCCAGCAGCGAGCGGATGCCCTGCCGCACCAGGGTTTGATCGTCGACCAGGCAGACACGGATCATCACAACACTCCTTGGGGAACGGCGGGCGGCAGCAGGGTGGCGGCGCCGGGAACGACGGCGCGCAGGCGGAAGCCGGCGCCGGGGGCGGCGGCCACGTCCAGGCTGCCGCCATACTGACTCAGGCGCTCGCGCATGCCGCGCAGGCCGTTGCCGGGGGCCAGGGTCTCGCAACCACGGCCGTCGTCGCGCGCCTGGATCACTACCTGCGGACCGTCGCGGCGCACCTCGATCCACAGATTGTCGGCCTGAGCGTGGCGCACCGCGTTGGTGATGATCTCCTGGGTGCAGCGCAGCAACACGTGTGCGCGCTCGGGATCCTCCACGGTCAGCGGCTCCTCCACCTGCAGGTGGATCTGCAGCGACGGCACCCGCTCGGCCAACGGCCGCAGCGCCGCCGCCAGGTCGATCGCGCCGCTGTCGCGCAGCTGGCTCACCGCCTCGCGCACGTCGGTCAGCAGCAGCTTGGCCAGGGTATGCGCCTGCTGCACGTGCTCCTGGGCGCGGCCCTCGGTGATGTGGCCGGCCACTTCCAGGTTCAGGCTCAGCGCGGTCAGGTGGTGGCCGAGCAGGTCGTGCAGTTCGCGCGAGATGCGGGTGCGCTCGTTGACCCGGGCGCTCTCGGCCAGCAGCGCGCGGGTAGCGCGCAGCTCGGCGTTGAGCTGGCGCTGCTCCTCCCGCGCCTGGGTCTGCTGCCGCGCGACCAGGCTGGTGACGAAGATGAACATGGAGAAGCCGCCGTACAGCAGCGACTGCATCAGCGCCTCGAACGGCGGGAAGCCGATGGTCAGGTACACCGGCAGCACCGCCAGCTGGCTCAGCAGCAGCCAGGCCACGCCGGCGCGCACCGGCAGCAGCCAGGGGATCACCCCAGCCGCCACCATCATCAGGATGCTGCCCAGCCCGGAGCGGTGCAGGTAGCCGACCGCCAGCGCGCAGACGGTCAGCAGCACCAGCATGCCGCGGTCGTACCAGCGCACGCCGTCGCCGCTGTGCAGGCGCCGGGTCAGCAGGAAATAGACCACGCCGAAGCCCAGGTAGCTGGTCAGCAGCAGCCACACCTCGCCGCTGGGCATCCGCCCCGATTCCTCGACCGGCTCCCAGTACAGGTACAGCAACGGCATGCAGATGACCGCCCAGGTGAACAGGCCGGCATAGCGCAGAACGCGGGTGTGGCTGAGATATCCCAACATGCAGCCATCTTAGGATGAACGGCGCGCATTGCACTCCCACGGAAGTCATGCCGCCGCGGCTCGCCGGCCCGGGTCGCGCGTGCGATAATCCGGCCCGGCGGCCCGCACGGGGCCGCGCGCGCATCAGCAATGGAGTCTCAATGTCGATCGTCATCCGCGACGTGCGCGAGCACGAGCTCGATTCGGTCCTGGCCCTGAACAACAACGCCGGACTGGCGATCCTGCCGCTGGATTCGGCCAAGCTGCACCGCTTCTACGACACCGCAGAGTACTTCCGCGTCGCCGAGCGCGACGGCAACCTGGCCGGCTTCCTGGTCGGGTTCGGTAGCGACAGCGCCCACGACAGCAGCAATTTCGCCTGGTTTCGCGAGCGCTACCCGCAGTTTTTCTATATCGACCGCATCGTGGTGGCCAGCCGCCGCCGCGGTGGTGGCGTCGGCCGGGCGTTCTATGCCGACGTGCAGAGCTACGCCGAGTTGCGCTACCCGCAACTGGCGTGCGAGGTTTTTCTGGATCACGGCGCCGATGCGGCGCTCCTGTTCCATGGCAGCTTCGGCTTCCGCGAAGTGGGCCAGAACACGATGAACGAAGTGGAGGTGCGTGCGAGCATGCTGTTGAAGGATCTGTGCAGTTACGCGTGGGTGCGCGAAACCTACGGCGACACCCTCCCCGACCTGCCCTGGGCCGGCCACGCCCATCGTCTGCAGCGGGCGCAGCGCCCGACCGGGACCTGAGCGTGTCGTCGGTGAATCTGGATTTCGAGCAGGCCGGCGAACTGAAGATCGGTCAGGTCGGCATCGCCAACCTGCGCGTGCGCACGCTGGACGTGGCGCGGCTGAGCCAGGAGATGCGCGAGCGGGTACAACGTGCGCCCAAGCTGTTCGGCCGTGCCGCGGTGATCATCGATTTCGGCGGCCTGGCGCAGACCCCGGACACGGCCACCGCGCAGGCGCTGCTGGACGGCCTGCGCGACGCCGGTGTACTGCCGGTGGCGCTGGCCTACGGCACCCGCGAGATCGAGGAGCTGTCGGTGGCGCTGGGCCTGCCGCTGCTGGCCAAGTTCCGCGCGCAGTACGAGCGGTTCGATGGCGGCGCGCCCGCTGCGGCGCCGGCCCCGGTCTCGCCGCCGCCCCCGCCTCCGCCGCCACCCGCTCCGGCGGCACGGCCGCAACCCGGGCGCATGCAGAAGAGCGCGGTGCGCTCCGGGCAACAGCTGTATGCGGAGAATTGCGACCTGACCGTGGTGGCCACCGTCGGCGCCGGCGCCGAGGTGATCTCCGACGGCAGCATCCACATCTACGGCAGCCTGCGTGGCCGCGCCCTGGCCGGCGCCCAGGGCAACACCGAGGCGCGGATCTTCTGCCGCGACTTCCACGCCGAACTGGTCGCCATTGCCGGCCACTACAAGGTGCTGGACGATATTCCCAAGGAACTGCGTGGCAAGGCCGTCCAGGTCTGGCTGGAGCAGGACCAGATCATGATCGCCGCGCAAGACTGACGCGGCCCAACCACGAACGTATCAGGAGATAGTCCTTTGGCTGAAATTATCGTTGTCACCTCCGGCAAGGGCGGCGTCGGCAAGACCACCACCAGCGCGAGCCTGGCCTGCGGGTTGGCGCGACGCGGCAAGAAGGTCGCGGTGATCGACTTCGACGTGGGCCTGCGCAACCTCGACCTGATCATGGGCTGCGAGCGCCGCGTGGTGTACGACTTCGTCAACGTGGTGCACAACGAAGCCACGCTGAAGCAGGCGCTGATCAAGGACAAGCGCTTCGACAACCTGTTCGTGCTGGCCGCCTCGCAGACCCGCGACAAGGACGCGCTGACCCAGGAAGGCGTAGAGAAGGTGCTCAAGGACCTGGCCGCCGACGGGTTCGACTACATCGTCTGCGATTCGCCGGCCGGCATCGAGAAGGGCGCGTTCCTGGCGATGTACTTCGCCGACCGCGCGGTGGTGGTGGTCAATCCGGAAGTGTCCTCGGTGCGCGACTCCGACCGCATCCTCGGCCTGCTCGACTCCAAGACCCACAAGGCCGAGAACGGCAAGAGCCTGCCCGCGTTCCTGCTGCTGACCCGCTACAGCCCGGCGCGCGTGGAAACCGGCGAGATGCTCAGCATCACCGACGTGGAGGAGGTGCTCGGCCTGAAGGCGATCGGCGTGATCCCCGAATCCGGCGACGTGCTCAACGCCTCCAACAAGGGCGAGCCGGTGATCCTGGACGGCGAATCCCCGGCCGGCCAGGCCTACGATGACGCCGTGGCGCGCATTCTCGGCGAGGAACGTCCGATGCGTTTCATCTCCGTGGAGAAGAAGGGCTTCTTCACCAAGTTGTTCGGAGGGTGAGCATGGGACTATTCGATTTCCTCAAGACCAAGAAGAACACCGCCGAAACCGCGAAGAACCGCCTGCAGATCATCATCGCGCAGGAGCGCAACCACCGCGGCGGCCCGGACTACCTGCCGCTGCTGCAGCGCGAGCTGCTGGAAGTGATCAAGAAGTACGTCAACATCGACGCCGACGCGGTCAAGGTGGACCTGGTCAAGGACGGCGAGCACGACGTGCTCGACATCTCCGTGGCCCTGCCGGAAGGCCCGACGCCCTGAGGCCGCGCGTCGGCCGTGGCAGGCGCCGCGGCTGACGCACCGGTCGCGCCGGCGCGGTGCCTGCCGTGATCGGGCGCGCCCGTCGCGCCCTTTCCGTCCCAACGAAGTTCACCCGATGCAGACCGATACCGCCCCTGCCGCTGACGCCGCCCAGGTGCTGACCGTGGGCGCGATCGGCCTGGACGCGCCGCGCGCGCTGCTGGCCGGCTACGGGCTGGCCCTGCACCGCGTCGCCGACGACGTCGCCATTCCCGGCAGCTACTGGGGCGAGCCGGAAGCCGGGGTGATCGCCAGCGGCGTCTACGTGCGCGACGACACGCCGGTGCATTCGCTGCTGCACGAGGCCTGCCACCTGATCGTGCTGCCGCCGCAGCGGCGCGCGCAGGTGCATACCGACGCCACCGACTCGGTGGAAGAGGAAGACGCCACCTGCTACCTGCAGATCGTGCTGGCCGACGCCCTGCCCGGCGTGGGCCGCGCGCGGCTGATGGCGGACATGGACGCCTGGGGCTACACCTACCGGCTCGGCTCCACCCGCGCCTGGTTCGAACAGGACGCCGACGACGCGCGCGCCTGGCTGGCGCAACGCGGGCTGCTGCCGGCGCAGGCTTAGGGCCTGTCACCAATTCCGGGCAGGCCGCGTTGGCCCTGCAAGGCTGTCAGGTTTGCGTCGCGTGGCGCGACGATGGTGGCCTTGCCGCGCCAACCCGAAAGGCCGCCCTTTTTGCGCACGCCTGGGATTTGGTGACAGGCGCTAGCCCGTCACTCCGGCGCAGACGACGGCGGCGACATCCCGGAGCGCTTCAGCGCGCTGCTCAAATCCAGGGTCGCGCGGGTGCCGCTGCCGGCCGGCGAATCCAGGTGCAGCGCCCAGCCCAGGTGCTCGCACAGCCGCGCGATCAGGTCCAGGCCGATGCCGCTGCCCTCGCGGCTGCCGCCGCCGCGCGCCATGCGCATGTAGATCGCGCTGATCTCTTCCGGGCTCATGCCGTGGCCGGGGTCGTCGATGCAGACCACGCCCGGCGCCGGCATGGTGATCTCGATCCGGCCCTTGTCGCTGTTCTCGATGGCGTTGCGCAGCAGGTTGCCGATCGCCACCTGCACGATCGCCAGCGGGGTGAGCACCTCGCACGGCGGCAGCGGTGCCAGCACCAGTTCCAGGCGCTTGTCCGCGCACAGGTGACGATGGTCCTCGACGATCTCCGGCAGCAGCTGGTCCAGCCGCACCAGGTCGTTGCCACGCGCCAGCCGCGCCGGGTCCTTGGCCAGCACCAGCAGCAGCGAGATCAACTGGCCGACGCCGCTGGCGGTGCGGCGGATGCGCAGCAACTGGTTGCGCACGCTGGGCGGCACGTCGTGCTGCTCCAGCGCCAACTCGGCGGCGCCGCCGATCACCGCCACCGGCGTGCGCAGTTCGTGGCTGGTGCTGTCGATGAAGGCGCGCTCGCGCTCCACGAACAGGTCGTTGCGCGCCAGGTAATCGTTCAACGCCTCGGCGATCACCACCTGCTCGGCGCTGGCACGTGGATGCACTTCGATGCGCTGCCCGGGCCGGTCCGGACGCAGACTGCCGATGCGCTGGGCCATGTCGGTCAGCGGCTGCACCACCCGGCCCATGCCCCAGGCCACCAGGGCGCCGAGCAGCAGCACCGCCACCGCGTTGGACACCAACATCCACAGCGCCAGGTTGTCCTCGTGGTCGTGCAGTTCGGTGATGTCCAGCGTCAGCGCCAGGCGGCGGCCGCGCACGTCCTGCACCAGCACCACCTTCTCGCTGCCTTCCAGCTGTACTTCGTCGTGCAGGCCGGGGCCCAGCGCCGCCACTGCCGGCGGCAACGGCGCCCCGCCCTCGTCGCCGTACAGGCTCACGGTGCGGGTGTCGATCCAGCGGTAGTCCGGATCGGCCGCGCTGCGCGCCAGGAAGTGGTCCAGTTCGGAGGTCAGCAGCGAACGCCAGGTGAGCTGCTCGGCCTGGTCGTTGACGATGTAGCCATGCACGAACACCGCCAGCGACAGCAGCGCCGCGTAGCCCACCAGCCACAGGGTCAGCCGCTGCCGCAGGCCGGCCCTAGTCGGCATGCTCGCCCTCGTGGGGGCCGACCACCGCCAGGCGGTAGCCGATGCGTGGCAGGGTGTGGATCAGCTTGGCCGCGAACGGACCGTCGACGCTGCGGCGCAGGTCGTAGATGTGCGAACGCAGCATGTCACCGTCCGGCGGCTCGTCGCCCCACAGCGCCTGCTCCAGGCGGTCGCGGGTGACCGCGGCCGGGCTGGCCTGCATCAGCACCTCCAGCAGCTTGCGGCAGGCCGGGTACAGATGCAGGGCACGCCCGCCACGGGTCACTTCCAGCGTGGACAGGTCCATCTGCAGGTCGCCCACGCGCAGCAGCTTGCTGCGGCCGCGGCCGCTGGCGCGCACCAGCAGCGCTTCCAGCCGCACTTCCAGCTCCGGCAGCGCGAACGGCTTGGTCAGGTAATCGTCGGCGCCGGCGCGGAAGCCGGCGATCTTGTCCGGCAGTTCGTCGCGCGCGGTCAGCATGATCACCGGCACGTCGGCATGGTGCTCCTCGCGCAGCGCGCGCAGCACCTGCTGCCCGTCCAGCCGCGGCAGCATCCAGTCCAGGATCAGCGCGTCGTAGCGCTGGGTGGTGGCCAGGTGCAGCCCGGTGACGCCGTCCGGCGCCGCGTCCAGCGTGTGGCCGCGCACCTCGAAATAGTCGAACAGGTTGGCGACCAGGTTCCGGTTGTCTTCTATGACCAGCAGCCGCATGGGGGCGCTCGAATTCGGGGACGGACCCGCCCATGCTAGCGGAAGCATGTCGGAACGCCGTCAGAACGGCGTCGCGTCTTGATCGAATCTCAATAAAACCTGGAAAGGATCCCAACACGGCGACGTCAGGCTGCCCTCCCGCACGCCACCGCCGAGACTCCTCCGCGCCGTTTCCTACCCCGCCGTTTCCTGGGTTCCCGTCGCCTGCGGCCCGGCGCTTGCATGACTGCGGCGGTTGGCAACCTTTGCTGAAGCATCGGCCCTCTCATCCCGCAGTTCCGACAGCTATCCGACACCTACGACCCGACCATGCCCCCACTTTCCCGCCGTCCCTGGCCGCCTTCGTCGACCATGCTCACTACGCCCATGCGATTGTCCGCTGCGGCGGCGCCCCACCTCGGCGCGCGCCGGCACTTCTATCTCTCCCATCTGTGGGTGCCATTGGCCCTGGTGCTGCTGGCCAGCACGGTATTGATGGGTATGGGCGGCGATTTCTGGATCGCCGACCTGATGTACCGCTGGGAAGGTGGGCAGTGGGCACTGAAGGATGCGGCGCTGACCCGTGGCCTGATCCACCACGACGGCAAGCTGCTGAGCGCCGCGGCCTGGGCGGTGACCGCCGCGCTGGCAATGTGGGCCTGGCGCCGTCCCGACGGCCGCCGCTACCGGCAGCCGCTGTTGTACCTGCTGCTGGCGGTGGCGCTGAGCACCGGCGTAGTGTCGCTGCTGAAGTCGGTGACCCATATGGACTGCCCCTGGGACCTGCTCCGCTACGGCGGCGAGCGAATCTTCGTGGGTCTGTTCGAGAGCCGCCCGGCCGGCATGCCGCGCGGGGTATGCTTCCCCGCCGGTCATTCCAGTGCCGGCTATGCCTGGGTGGGGCTGTACTTCGTCGCGCTGGCGCTCAAGCCGGCCTGGCGCTGGCCAGCGCTGGCGATCGGCCTCGGGGGAGGCCTGCTGTTCGGGCTCGGTCAACAGCTGCGCGGCGCGCATTTCATGTCGCACGACCTGTGGACGCTGGCCCTGTGCTGGGGCGTGGCACTGGGCCTGTACCGGGCGATGCTGTGGCCGGGCGCGACGTCGTCGCCGACCGAGCGACGCCCCTCTACCACCAACGATCCCGCCGCATGAGCCATTCCGCAGCCCCGCCTCCGCCGTCCACCGCATCCCGCGTCCGCTGGTGGGCCTGGCGTCCGCAGCTGAGCAACGAGATGCTGGCGCTGGCCGCCAGCGCGTTCTTCGCCCTGGCCTGCAACGGCATGTTCTGGCGCAGCGCGATGAGCGGCCATGCCGGCGACATCAAGCTGGCGCTGTCGCTGTTCCTGCTGCTGCTGTCGGTGCACGGCCTGTTGCTCGGCCTGTTGCTGTGGCGCGGCATCGCCAAGCCGGTGCTGACGGTGCTGCTGATCACCACCGCGTTCGCCGCGCACTACATGAACAGCTACAGCGTCTACCTGGACGCGGACATGCTGCGCAACGTGCTGGCCACCGACCACAAGGAATCGCGCGAACTGATGACGCCGGCGCTGATCGCGCCACTGCTGTTCTACGCGGTGCTGCCGATCCTGGTGCTGTGGCGGGTGCGGCTGATCCGGCGTTCGCCGCTGAAGGCGCTGGCGATCCGCCTCGGCTTCCTGGTCGGCATGCTGGCGCTGGGCGGCGTCGCCGCGATGCTGTCGTTCCAGGACCTGTCGGCGATGATGCGCAACCATCGCGAGATCCGCTACCTGGCCACGCCGATCAATTACCTGGTCGCGCTGCGGCAGAACTTCAAGTCCGACAGCCCCACGCGCAAGGCGCCGAAGCTGCCGCTGGAACATGACGCCAAGGCCACCGCGCGCGCGCCGGGCAGCAAGCCGCGGCTGCTGGTGGTGGTGCTGGGCGAGACCGCCCGCGCGCAGAACTGGGGCCTCAACGGCTACGCGCGGCAAACCACGCCGGAGCTGGCCAAGCGCGACGTGATCAACTTCCCCGACATGCACTCCTGCGGCACCAGCACCGAGGTCTCGGTACCGTGCATGTTCTCGCCGTTCGGCCGCCACGACTACAACGAGAGCAATATCCGCAAGCACCAGTCGCTGCTGCACGTGCTCGAGCACGCCGGCATCGCCACGCTGTGGCGCGACAACCAGTCCGGCTGCAAGGGCGTGTGCGACGGCCTGCAGATCCAGCACCTGGACGATGCCAAGGATCCGCAACTGTGCAAGGACGGGCGCTGCATGGACGAGATCCTGCTGCAGGACCTAGCCGCGCAGGTGCGCGCCAAGCCCGGCGACCGCGTGGTGGTGCTGCACCAGCTCGGCAGCCACGGGCCCAGCTATTTCGAGCGCTACCCGGCCGGGTTCCGCCGCTTCACCCCGACCTGCGACACCGCCGACCTGGGCAACTGCAGCCGCGAGCTGATCACCAACGCCTACGACAACTCGCTGCTGTACACCGACCACCTGCTGGCGCGCACCATCGACACGCTGCAGGCGATGCCCGACTACGACACGGCGATGATCTACCTCTCCGACCACGGCGAGTCGCTGGGCGAGAAGGGCCTGTACCTGCACGGCGTGCCCTACGCGATCGCGCCGCAGGAGCAGACCCACGTGCCGATGGTGATGTGGTTCTCGCCGGGCTTCGCCAGCGCGCGCGGCCTGGACCTGGCCTGCCTGCAGGCGCGCTCGCGCAAGTACGCCGACCAGGACAACCTGTTCCCGTCGGTACTGGGCCTGATGCAGGTCAAGACCGGCGTCTACGACCACGCGCGCGACCTGTTCGCGCAATGCGCCAAGCCGCAGTGACCGCCCGCTCACGGGCGGCCATGGCATGACGGGACACGGCGGCGCGGCCACAAGCGTGCCGCCCGAACTTGCGGCGTTGCGGGCGGGCCACTAGCCTTCCGGGCAATCGCCCTGCAAGGATTCGCCGTGAACCACCGCTCTCCGCTGCTCGCGCTGTGTCTCGGCGCGAGCCTGCTGATGCTGTCCGCCTGCCGCAAGGAACCCGCGGCCGAGACCGCCGCCCCCGCCACGACCCAGGCCGAGGGCGAGAGCGCCGACCAGTTCGTCGCCCGCATCAACGAGGAATACCGCGCGTTGCTGCCGGAACTCACCGCAGCGCAGTGGCTGTCGGCCACCTACATCAACGGCGACAGCGAGCGGCTGGCGGCCAAGGCCAACGCGCGCTGGCTGACCACGCTCAACGGCTGGATCGCGCAGGCACGGCGCTACGACGGCAAGCCGATGTCGGCCGACAGCGCCCGCGCACTGCGCCTGCTGCAGCAGATGACCGCGATGCCGGCGCCGCGCGATCCGGCGCGGCTGGCCGAGCTGGCCGCACTGGCGACGAAGATGGAAGGCGCTTACGGCGCCGCCTCCTACTGCACCGGCGAGGGCGATGCGCGCCGCTGCCGGCAGTTGGGCGAACTGGAAGACGTGCTGCGTCGCAGCCGCGACTACGACCAGCAACTGGATGCCTGGCAAGGCTGGCACGCCGCCGTGCAACCGATGCGCAAGGACTACCAGCGCTTCGTCGAGCTGGTCAACGAAGGCGCGCGCGACATGGGCTACGCCGACACCGGCGCGCTGTGGCGCAGCGGCTACGACATGCCGCCGGCACAACTCGCCGCCGAGACCGACCGGCTCTGGACCCAGGTCAAGCCGCTGTACGAACAGCTGCACTGCTACGCGCGCGGCAAGCTCGACGCCGAATACGGCAAGGACAAGGGCGAACTCGCCGGCGGCCTGCTGCCGGCGCACCTGCTCGGCAACATGTGGCAGCAGGACTGGAGCAACCTGTGGGACCTGCTGCAGCCCTACCCCGGTGCCGGCAGCCTGGACATCACCGACGCGCTGGAACGGCAGTACCAGGGCAATTTGAGCGCGGCACTGGCGCGGCGCAACGGCGACACCTCGGCGGAGGCGCGATTCATGGCCCAGCGCGAGGCGCAGTTGCTCAGCGCGCGGCAGATGACCGAGCGCGCGCAGGATTTCTACACCTCGCTGGCGATGCCCAAGCTGCCCGACAGCTACTGGACACGCAGCCAGTTCATCAAGCCGCTGGACCGCGACGTGGTCTGCCATGCCAGCGCCTGGGATATGGACATGGCCGGCGACGTGCGCACCAAGATGTGCGTCAAGCCGAACGAAGAGGACTTCACCACCATCTACCACGAACTCGGCCACCTCTATTACGACCTGGCCTACAACCCGCTGCCGCCGCTGTTCCAGGGCGGCGCCAACGACGGCTTCCACGAAGCCATCGGCGACACCGTGGTGCTGGCGATGACCCCGCAGTACCTGCATTCGATCGGCCTGGTCGACGCGCCGCAGGTCGGCCGCGAAGCGCTGATCAACGCACAGATGCGCATGGCCCTGAGCAAGGTCGCGTTCCTGCCGTTCGGGCTGATGATCGACCGCTGGCGCTGGGGCGTGTTCGACGGCTCGATCGCCCCGGACCGCTACAACCAGGCCTGGTGGGAGCTGAAGGCCAAGTACCAGGGCGTGGCGCCGGCGACACCGCGCGGCGAGGACTTCTTCGACCCTGGCGCCAAGTACCACGTGCCGGCCAACACGCCGTACACGCGTTACTTCCTCTCGCACATCCTGCAGTTCCAGTTCTACAAGAGCCTGTGCGACGCCGCCGGCTACAAGGGCCCCCTGTACGAGTGCACCTTCTACGGCAACAAGGAAGCCGGGCAGAAGTTCTGGTCGATGCTGCAACGTGGCGGCAGCCAGCCGTGGCAGGCTACGCTCAAGGAACTGACCGGCAGCGAACGCATCGACGCCGGCCCGCTGCTGGAATACTTCGCGCCGATGCAGGAGTGGCTCAAGCAACAGAACCAGGGGCGCATGTGCGGGTGGGAGGCTTCGGCGCAGAGGCCGGCACAAACCACCGCCCCTGCTGCTCCCACGCCCGCTTCTCCCACGCCTGCCCCGACGACGCCAGCGCTCCGGCGCTGAGCACTGCCAGCGCAAGCGCCGCCATCAGCTCAGTCGTCGGCCAGCCGCGCCCAGCGCTCGTGGTCGCGCCATATCCCGCCGATGCGCAGGTAGCGCGGCGAATAGCCCTCGTGGCGGAAGCCGGCGCGCTTGGCCAGGGCCAGCGAGCGGGCATTGTCCGGCTGGATGTTGGCCTCCACCCGGTGCAGCCCCAGCTCGCCGAACGCGTAGGCCACGCACAGGCGCAGCGCATGCGTCATCAGTCCGCGGCCTTCGCAGCCGGCCATGGCGTGGTAGCCGAGATAGGCGCTCTGGAAGCAGCCGCCCATCACCTGGCTGAAGGTGAACAGGCCGGCGAGCGCGCCGCTGCTGCGTTCGCGCGCCAGCAGCGCGATGTTGCTGCCGTCCAGGGTCTGCGCGTACCAGGCCTCGAAGCCGGGCACGTCGGTGAACGGATAGCTCCACGGGTGATGCAGGGCGACGCTGGCGCGGTGCGCCTGGACCAGCGCGATGCCGTCGCGGCGCCGCACCCGCGCCAGCGACACGGCCTCCTGCGCAGCCTGGCCGGCACTCTGGCCCATGGGCTCAGGCCGGGGCCGCCGCGCCGCCGTCGTCGCGGCCCATGACCTGGGCATGCCGCGACTTGAACTCGTCGAAACTCAGGCCCTGCGCCTGCGCATCGGCCTGCGCGGCGTCCTTCAGCGCGTCCGAGTACATCAGCCGCACCGGCGTGCCGGCACGCTCGTGCAATTCTGCCGCCTGCATGATCAGCGACAGCACCTGCGCGGCGCTCTCGCTCTGCCCGGCGATGCGCCCGTCCATGCCCAGCACCCACTCGCCGTCGCGGCGCACGATGCCGGCCAGCAGCGTGCGCTGCTGGTCGCGCAGCTCCGCGTGCGGTTCGATGGGCGCGGCCGGCGCGGCGCCCTCGGCGCGGTGGCGCAGGCGCTCGGCCAGCTTCTTGCGCAGATCGCGGCGCTGCTTGGACTCGATGGACATGCGGTTTCCTCAGCGATGACCCGACGACGATAGCCCAACTGCGGCCATGCTCACAGCGGGTCGGCCGGTTCGAGGCGCGGCACCTGTGCATCCGGCCGCGGCAGGCGCTTGCCGCTGCGCCGCTCCCAGCGCCAGAAGCCCCAGCCGAGCAGGAAGAACGTGCCCGAGCCCAGCGCCAGGTGCAGGGCATGGCCACTGAGCAGCGGCGACAGCACGCCGGCCACCAGCACGGTCACCATCAACTGGGTGAAGGCCTGCAGCGACGAGGCCAGCCCGCGCTGGCGCGGATACATGTCCAGCACCGCGAGCGCCAGGATCGGGAAGATCAGCGCGGTGCCCAGGCCCGCGAAGAAGATCGGCAGCACCGCCCACGGCAGCGCGATGGCCGGCGCCAGCGCGGTGTAGGCGATGTTGCCGACCATCGACACGCCGCAGCAGACGAAGCCGAAGCGCACCTGGCGCATCGGCCCCAGCCGCCCGGCCATGCGCCCGGACAGGAACGCGCCCAGGGTCATGCCGCCGATGGTGGGGATGAACAGCCAGGCGAAATCGCGCTCGGTCTTGCCCAGCAGCTCGATCATGAACACCGGCGCCGAAGCGATGTACAGGAACACCCCGCCGAAATTGAACGCACCGGCCGCGGCCAGGCGCTGGAAGCGCGGATTCAGCGCGATGCCGATGTAGTCGCGCAGCAGGGTGCGCGGCGCCAGCGGCGTGCGCGCCTGCGGCGGATGCGTCTCCGGCATCCAGCGCAGGGTGGCGACCAGCAGCAGCGAGGAGAAGCCGACCAGGAACCAGAAGATCGTCGGCCAGCCGCGGCCGCTGCCCAGGATCCAGCCGCCGATGATCGGCGCGATCGCCGGGGCGATGCCGAAGATCATCGACACCTGGCTCATCAGCCGTTGCGCGTCGTCGCCGTGGAACAGATCGCGGATCACCGCCCGGCCGACGATCATGCCGACGCCGGCCGAGACGCCCTGCAGCGCGCGGAACGTCAGCAGCGTCGGCAGGTCCCGCGACAGCGCGCAGCCGGCCGAGGCCAGGATGAACACGATCAGGCCGGCGACGATCACCCGCCGCCGCCCCAACGCGTCGGACAACGGCCCGTGCGCCAGGCCCATCACTGCGTAGGCGAACAGGTACACGCTCACCGTCTGCTGGATCGCCACCGGATCGGCGTGCAGGCGCTGCGCCAGCTGCGGGAACGCCGGGAAGATGGTGTCGATGGAGAACGGGCCGAACATCGCCAGCCCGGCCAGCAACAGGGCCATGCGGCGCGTGGACACGGACGGGAGCGTCATGGGGACATCATCCTGAGAGCCGGTCGCGGCGGCCACAGGGCGGGCGCACACGCGACAGCGCCGTCCGGCATGGACGGGCGCGAGAAAAGGGAGTGCGGCCATGATACGCGCTGCGGCCGCATGCGCGCATCCGCCGCGGCATGCCCATTCAGGCTGGTGTGGGCGCGCGCGGCCCGCCGTGGGGGGCGCCGGCCACGCTATAATCGCCGCGCAGCATGGTGGGAGAAGCGGGGCGACCCGCTGCCGAAGGCGCAAACGCCCGTAATCGCTCAGGCCCGATACCACCCGCACCAAGACTCTGGAGAGACCGGTCAAACCCGGCGCCGAAGGGGCACGAAGCGCAGCGCCAGCCGCCGCTTCCAAACTCTCAGGCAAAAGGACAGAGGGGCATTGGGAGGACGCGCGCTTCCCGTCGGTCGTGCCCGCCACAGCGGCCCGACGACGGCCTTGCGCGCGTCCCCGCCTCCTCGTGCCTTCCTCAGCCGGACGACTGCCATGTCTCACACCTCTTCGCTGCGCGACCTCGAACACCACTCGGCTTTCATCGAGCGCCACATCGGCCCGAACGACGCCGAGATCGCGCACATGCTGCGCACCGTCGGCCACGACTCGCTGGAGGCGATGACCGACGCCATCGTGCCGGGCAACATCAAGTCGGCGGCCGCGCTGGCGCTGCCCGACGCCATCACCGAGGAGGAGGCGCTGGCCAAGATCCGCGCCATCGCCGACAAGAACACGGTATTGCGCAGCTTCATCGGCCAGGGCTACTACGGCACCCACACGCCGAAGGTGATCCTGCGCAACATCCTCGAGAACCCGGCCTGGTACACCGCCTACACCCCGTACCAGGCGGAGATCTCGCAGGGCCGCATGGAAGCGCTGATCAACTTCCAGACCATGTGCGCCGACCTCACCGGCATGGAGATCGCCAACGCCTCGCTGCTGGACGAAGCCACCGCCGCGGCCGAGGCGATGACCCTGGCCAAGCGCTCGGCCAAGTCCAAGTCCGACACCTTCTTCGTGCACGACGCGGTGCATCCGCAGACCCTGGAACTGTTGCGCACCCGCGCCGAGCCGCTGGGCATCGTGCTGCGCGTGGGCACGCCGGAGGAAGCGCTGCAGGCCGAATGCTTCGGCGTGCTGCTGCAGTATCCGGACAGCTTCGGCCACATCGGTGACCACAAGGCCTTGGCCGACGCCGTGCATGCGCAAGGCGGCCTGGTCGCGGTCGCCACCGACCTGCTCGCGCTGACCCTGATCGCCGCGCCCGGCGAATGGGGCGCGGACATCGTCGTCGGCAACTCGCAGCGCTTCGGCGTGCCGTTCGGCTTCGGCGGCCCGCATGCCGCGTTCATGGCCTGCCGCGACGCCTACAAGCGCTCGATGCCGGGCCGCCTGATCGGCGTGTCGATCGACGCCGCCGGCAACCCCGCCTACCGCCTCACCCTGCAGACCCGCGAGCAGCACATCCGCCGCGAGAAGGCCACTTCCAACATCTGCACCGCGCAGGTGCTGCTGGCGGTGATGGCCTCGATGTACGCGGTGTACCACGGCCCCGAGGGCCTGGTGCGCATCGCCCGCCGTACCCACCGCCTGGCCGCGATCCTGGCCGCGGCGCTGCGTGGTGCCGGCGTCGCCGTCGGCGAGCGCTTCTTCGACACCCTGCACGTCACCGGCGTCGACGCCGAGGCCATCCACGCCAAGGCGCGCGCGGCCGGCATCAACCTGCGCGCGATCGACAGCACCGCGCTGGGCATCAGCCTGGACGAGACCGCCACCCGCGCCGACGTGGTCGCGCTGGCGCAGCTGTTCGGCGCGCAGGCCGACGTGGACGCGCTCGATGCCGCCACCGCCGACGCGCTGCCGCCGCAGCTGCTGCGCCACAGCGCGTTCCTGCAGCACCCGGTGTTCAACACCCACCACAGCGAGCACGAACTGCTGCGCTACATGCGCGCGCTGGCCGACAAGGACCTGGCGATGGATCGCACCATGATCCCGCTGGGCAGCTGCACCATGAAGCTCAACGCCACCGCCGAGATGATTCCGGTGACCTGGCCGCAGTTCGGCGCGATCCATCCGCTGGCCCCGGCCGAGCAGAGCGTGGGCTACAAGCAGCTGATCGACGAACTGGAAGCGATGCTGGTGGAGTGCACCGGCTACGACGCGGTCAGCCTGCAGCCGAACTCCGGCGCGCAGGGCGAGTACGCCGGCCTGCTGGCGATCCGCGCCTACCACCGCGCGCGCGGCGAAGGCCATCGCGACATCTGCCTGATCCCCGAATCGGCGCACGGTACCAACCCGGCCTCGGCGCAGATGTGCGGCATGACCGTGGTGGTGACCAAGTGCGACGGCAACGGCAACGTCGACGTCGCCGACATCCGCGCCAAGGCCGAGAAGTATTCCGAGCGCCTGGCCGCGCTGATGATCACCTACCCGTCCACCCACGGCGTGTTCGAGGAAGACGTGGTGGCGATCTGCGAGGCGGTGCACGCGCACGGCGGCCAGGTCTACACCGACGGCGCCAACATGAACGCCCTGGTCGGCCTGGCCAAGCCCGGCAAGTGGGGCTCGGACGTGTCGCATCTGAACCTGCACAAGACCTTCTGCATCCCGCACGGCGGCGGCGGCCCCGGCGTCGGCCCGTGCGCGGTGAAGGCGCATCTGGCGCCGTACCTGCCGCGCACGCTCGGCGGCGACGGCGACGTCGGCATGGTCTCGGCGGCCAGCTTCGGCTCGGCCTCGATCCTGCCGATCAGCTGGATGTACATCACCATGATGGGCAACACCGGGCTGCGCAAGGCCACCCAGGTCGCGCTGCTCAACGCCAACTACATCGCCAAGCGCCTGGCGCCGTACTACAAGACGCTGTACACCGGCCGCAACGGCCTGGTCGCGCACGAGTGCATCCTCGACGTGCGCCCGCTGGAGAAGACCAGCGGCATCGGCGCCGAGGACATCGCCAAGCGCCTGATCGACTTCGGCTTCCACGCGCCGACGCTGAGTTTCCCGGTCGCCGGCACGCTGATGGTGGAGCCGACCGAGAGCGAATCGCAGCATGAGCTGGATCGCTTCATCGACGCGATGATCCAGATCCGCGAGGAAATCGCCGCGATCGAGGACGGCCGCCTGGACCGCGAGGACAATCCGCTCAAGCACGCCCCGCACACCGCTGCGCAGGTGACCGCCAGCGAGTGGACCCACGCCTACCCGCGCGAACTGGCCGCGTTCCCGCTGCCGACGCTGAAGCAGCAGAAGTACTGGCCGCCGGTGGCGCGCGTGGACAACGTGTACGGCGACAAGAACGTGATGTGTGCGTGCATCCCGGTGGATGCGTACAAGGAAGACGCGGTGGTCTGAGCCGCGTCGTCGTTCGACGCTGCATTCGAAACCCGGCCTCGCGCGCGAGGCTGGGTTTTTTTGTGCGCGCGCATCGCGCGCACTGCAGTAGACAAGTGCGTGCCGATGCGGTGCGTTGCACGGCTCGTTCACGCCGCGCCGCCCAGGATCGGGACTTCCGCCGCGCCCGTATCTTCACGCACCGGGCACACCACTGCGACGCCTCTTCTCGCCACGCACCGGAGCACCCCCCATGGCCAGCCGCAAACGCACGCCCAGCGACCCCGCATCGTCCACCGCCCTCGCCTCCACCGCCGCGCCCGCCGACCAGCGCGGCCATGGCGACGAACTGCACCAGCAGGCCGGCGGCACGCATCCGCGGCTCACCACCAACCAGGGCATTCCGGTCGCCGACAACCAGAACTCGCTGCGCGCCACCCCGCGCGGGCCGACGCTGCTGGAAGACTTCATCCTGCGCGAAAAGATCACCCACTTCGACCACGAGCGCATTCCCGAGCGCATCGTGCACGCGCGCGGCAGCGCCGCGCACGGCTATTTCGAACTGACCAAATCGCTGGCCAAGTACACCACCGCCGCGCTGCTCACCGAGGTCGGAGTGAAAACACCGGTGTTCACCCGCTTCTCCACCGTCGCCGGCGGTGCCGGCTCGATGGACACGCCGCGCGACGTGCGCGGTTTCGCGGTCAAGTTCTACACCAAGGAAGGCAACTGGGACCTGGTGGGCAACAACATCCCGGTGTTCTTCATCCAGGATGCGCTGAAGTTCCCCGACCTGATCCATGCGGTGAAGATGGAACCGGACCGCGGCTTCCCGCAGGCCGCCAGCGCGCACGACACGTTCTGGGACTTCGTCTCGCTGATGCCCGAATCGCTGCACATGATCATGTGGGCGATGAGCGACCGCACCATCCCGCGTTCGCTGCGCATGATGGAAGGCTTCGGCATCCACAGCTTCCGCCTGCTCGATGCGGAAGGCCGCAGCACCTTCGTCAAGTTCCACTGGCGGCCCAAGCTCGGCCTGCAGTCCACGATCTGGGACGAGGCGGTGAAGCTGGCCGGCGCCGATTCGGACTTCCACCGCCGCGACCTGTTCGAGGCGATCCAGCGCGGCGACTTCCCGGAATGGGAACTGGGCGTGCAGTTGTTCACCCAGGAACAGGCCGACGGTTTCCCGTTCGACCACCTGGACGCCACCAAGCTGATCCCGGAGGAACTGGTGCCGTTGCAGATCGTCGGGCGCATGGTGCTGGACCGCTGGCCGGACAACTTCTTCGCCGAGACCGAGCAGGTGGCGTACTGCCCGGCCAACATCGTGCCCGGCATCGACTTCTCCAACGACCCGCTGCTACAGGGCCGCCTGTTTTCTTACCTGGACACCCAGCTCAGCCGCCTGGGCGGACCGAACTTCCACCAGTTGCCGATCAACGCGCCGAAGTGTCCGTTCGCCAACATGCAGCGCGACGGCCACATGCAGATGGGCGTGCCCAAGGGCCGCGTCGCCTACGAACCGAGCTCGCTGCAGGCCGACAGCCCGCGCGAGACGGCGCGCGGCTTCGTCAGCCATCGCACGCCGGCCGAGGACGCCGCCAAGGGCCGCATTCGCGCCGAGAGCTTCGCCGATCACTACAGCCAGGCACGGATGTTCTACCGCAGCCAGACGCCGCCGGAACAGGCGCACGTGGCCTCGGCGCTGGTGTTCGAGCTGTCCAAGGTCGACACCGCGCACGTGCGTGCGGCGGTGGTCGGGCATCTGCGCCATGTCGATCCCAAGCTGGCGCAGCGCGTGGCCGACGGCCTGGGCATGGATGGGTTGCCGCCGGCACCGCCCGCCGCGGTCGCGCCGCAGGACCTGCCGCTGTCGCCGGCGCTGCAGTTGATCGGGCGAATGAAGCCCACCCTGCAGGGTCGCGCGATCGGCATCCTGATCGACGAGGGATCCGATGCGAAGGCCGTGCACGAGTTGCGCAAGGCCGCCACCGACGCCGGTGCGGCGGTCAAGATCGTCGCGCCCAAGCTGGGCGGCGCCGTGCTCAGCGACGGCAAGCGCCTGACCGCCGACGGCCAGCTCGCCGGCACGCCCTCGTTCGTGTTCGACGCGGTGGCGGTGGTGCTGTCGGCCGAGGCCGGCAAGCGGCTGAGCAAGGAATCGGCGGCCATCGACTTCGTCAGCAATGCCTTCGCCCACCTCAAGGCGATAGCCGCCGACGCTGGCGCGCAGCCGCTGCTGAAGGCCGGCAATGTGCAGAAGGATGCCGGGGTGGTCGAGGCCAGCGACAGCAAGGGCTTCATCAACGCCGCCAAGACCCGGCAGTGGAGCCGCGAGCCGAAGCTGCGCCTGCTGGCCTGAGCGACGCGGCGGTTTCCGCCATGGCGCCCGCACGGCGCGGCGCCATGGCAATGATCGCGACCCGGCCGGGTCGCGGGTGGCACGCGCCAGCCCGCGAACCGGTGCACCACGATGGCCGCGAGCCGAGACCTGGGCACGCAGGGGATGCCATCGCTCCGTTTCGCCACGCCTCAACGGATGGTCGCGCGCCAGCGCATGTTCCTGGGTTGCCATCCGCACAGGCGACCGGCATGACGACGACAAGATCCGGTCCGCATTCACCGTGGCCGTTCACGTCCGGATGCGCTCAACCAGGGGTCCGAAACAGGCCATCCGGGCCGGCCCAATGGCGACCCGAACATGGCCTGGTCAATTTTTCG
Source organism: Xanthomonas sp. 3307 (assembly GCF_014199735.1). Classification (NCBI taxonomy): domain Bacteria; kingdom Pseudomonadati; phylum Pseudomonadota; class Gammaproteobacteria; order Lysobacterales; family Lysobacteraceae; genus Xanthomonas; species Xanthomonas sp. 3307. The sequence goes on from NZ_JACHOG010000001.1 coordinate 889,102, forward strand.
CCACCCCTCTTGACACTGTTGTGTCACGGGCCGGCATCGGCCTTATCCACAACCTTATGCAGAAGTCATCCACACCCCCTGTGGACAAGGGGCCGATGGCGCCCTCACCCGACCAGAACAACTAAGTTATTGATTGCTGGTCAAAAAGCCTGTCGAAGACTTGACAAGAAGCTGGCAAACCACTCCAGCACAGCCTGCCGGCGCCAGGCCCGAAGAAAACTTATCCCGAACCTCGAGGCGACGTGTCTACAAAGACGCAAGGTGAAGGAGACGTGAAAACTTCACCCGTTCGCGACGGACGGTTGGCGCCGCCGGCGAGAGCCCTCTGTGACCGTGCCTGGCGCGGCTTTCCGACCGGCAGCATCGGGCTGTGCATGCTGCACTGCGCCACGCTCAGGCAGCGGGTCAGCCCTTGCCGAGCTGGAGTCGCCGGGGCCTTTGCAAGCGCCCAGATGGCACAGGCGCCCGACGCGGCGTTCCAACGCTCAGGCCAGGGCGTCGCCGTCGACCACGGGCAGCAAGGACTCGGCCAAACGGCGCTCCATCTGTTTGAGGTAGTCGCTGAAGCCGCCGCATGCGCGCGCCACGCGGCGCGCGCTGGTGGTCACCACCGGTTGCGCGCGCCGCGCGATCCGCGCCTGCACGCGTACCATCGCCTCCACCAATGCCACGTCCTCGTGCGCCGCCAGCGGCAGGAAGCCACCGCATCGCCGATACAGCTCGGCGCTGAGGCCGAGGTTGGCGCCATGCACGTGCGGATGGTCGTCGTGACGGCATTCGCCGGCCAGGTAGGCATCGCGCAAGCGCGTGCCGTAATCATCCCAGTCGATGACCGTGACGATGCCGCAGAACGCGTCGCTGGCGCACTCCAACTGCGCCGACAGCCAGTTCGCCGGCACCACGGAGTCGGCGTCGGTGCAGGCCAGCCAGCGCGCGCCGGCGGCCAGCGCCGCCTGCGCCGCCGCCGCGCGGGCGCTGCCGACGTTGCCGGTCTGCAGCGCAATGGCGTGCGCCCCATGCGCGGCGACGATATCGGCGGTGCCATCGCTGCAGCGGTCCAGGGCGACGAACACCTGCACCGCCTCGCCGCGCAGACCCGCGCATTGCGCCGCGAGCGCCACCGAGCGCAGGCACGCCCCGATCAGTTGTTCCTCGTCGTGCGCCGGAATCAGCACCGCGATCATCGCAACTGCTCCGCTGCGGCCACCGAGTATGGCGTGGCGCTCCAGGCCTCGAGCAGCACGTCGTCGTCCTCGTAGCGCAACAGCCGCGGCAACCCAAGCGTCTGGGCCAGGCAGGCATGCACGGCACGGCCATCCATGCAGGCCTGGTCAAACGCATGCAGCCAGTGACAGGCGACCAGCACGCCCTGCTCGCTCAGCGAAGCGGCCAAGCGCCGGGCGCACTCCTGCAACCGCGGCAACGGCAGGTAGTAACCGACCTCGCTGAACACGATCAGGTCGAAACGGCCCGCTGGCCAACTACGCGGATGCTCGGCCTGGCGCACCTGCACATGCGCCGCACTGGCGTTGCGCTGGCTGGCCAGGGCCACCGCGCGCTCGGACAGGTCGGTGGCCAGCAACGCATCGCAGCGCGGCGCCAGGGCCGCGGTCAACTCGCCATTGGAGCACCCCAGTTCCCAGGCACGCGCGAAGCGCGCGCGCGGCAGGCTGGCCAGCAACAGGGCGCGCTTGCGCGCTTCGTACCAGCGCTCGCGATAGCCGAACGGATCCTCGTCGCGGTAGAGGGCACCGAAATATTCCTGGACCGGGACCGAGCTCATGCGACAAACACCTCGAAGCGGCGAGCGAAACGTTGCAGGACCTGCGGCGGCAGGATCGGCGCCGGCACCGGCGGGTGTGCGGTGCCCAGTTGCGAGGCGAAGCAGTGCAGCGCCCGTTGCTTGGCCTGCCAGTCGGCATCGCGCAGGGCGTAGCGGACCGCACCGCGCAAGGCCTGCGGCACAGCAGCGTCGGCCTGCAGCCAGTGCCAGGCCCACACCGGGAACTCGACCGTGCGCGCCGCGCTGGCGGCGACCGCATGCCGCACAGCGCGCGCGCTGGCCTCGTGGTCGGGATGGCCATCGTGGCGCCAGGTGGTCAGCACCAGATCGTCCGCCTGCAGGTGCGCCTGCAAGCGTTCGCTCAATACCGCCTCACCCTGGCCGACCTCGCCGTCGGCCAGGCCCAGATGGTGGATCGCGGCGGGATCGACGCCCAGGCAATGCGCGGCCGCGGCCAGCTCGGCGCGGCGCACCGTGCGCAGGCGCTGCGGCGTCCAGTAGGGGTGGTGCGGATAGCAGGCCTCGCCGTCGGTCACCGCCACCAGGTGCACTGGCATCCCCATGCGGCGCGCGCAGGCGATCGCGCCGCCGCAGCCCAGCGCTTCGTCGTCCGGATGCGGCGACACCACCACCAGCCGCGCGGCTCCCGCGATCAGCGCTTCGATCGGACGCTGCGGCAACGCGGCCAGCCAGGGCGAGCGCTGCCACGCCGATTCCGGCGTGCCATCGCCATGGATCTGCGGCCGTGCGGCGCTCACAGCCGCCATGGCTGCACCTGCTCGCCCAATGCCTGGCCCAATGCGGCCCAATCATGCTCGGCATGGCTCTGCCGCACGAACACCGCAAGGTCGGCGCAGCGCATCGCATGTTCGCGGTCGCTGCACAGCGGACCCGGGCCAAGCGCGCGGCCGACGCGATCGAGCACCTCGGTGGCGGCACGCTCCACGAACGAACGCAGCCGGATCACCGCATGCCGATGCGCCTGGTCGGGCGCGGCGTCGATGGCGGCAGCCAGTTCGCGCAACAGCGCGCGCGCCGCGCCGAGGTGCTGGTCGATCACGCCCAGGTGCATCGCCGCATGCGCATCGCGCTGCAGTTTGGAATGCGCGCGCAGGCGCTCGGCTATCGCGCACGCGGCACCGTACCAGCAGGCGGCGATGCCGGCACCGCCATGCCAGAACCCGGGACGCTGCAGGTACTGACCTGGCGCGCCGACCGCGACCGCCGGCACCGCATCAAACGTCACCGGGCCGCTGACCACACGGGCCATGCCGACGGCAGCCCAGGCCTGCGTGTCGATGGCGATGCCGGGCTGGCGCAACTGCACCTGCACCAACTGCTGCCGTTCTGCGTCATGCGCGGTGAGCAACGCCTGATCGACGATGCCGGCACCGGAACACCACGCCTTGCGGCCAAGGACCTCGCCGCGTCGCGCGTCGCCGCGGTACGCCAGACGCGCGTCCGGCGCTTCCGCGGCCCACACGGCAAACAATTGTCCGGACGGCGGCGCCGGCGCGCCGAGTTCGGCCAGGATCGCGAGCGCGTCGTAATGCGCTTCCAGCACCTTGGCCAGGCACACGTCGGCCGCGGCGATCTCGGCGAGGGTGCGCCAGCGGTCCAAGGTGTCGCCCGCGCCAGGCAGCGGCAAGTGTGGATGGCGCGCGAGGACGTGCAAGGCAGCGCCGCGCAGGTCGTCGGCGTCACCGAGGGCAGTGGGGGAAAGCAGTTCGGTCAAGCGAATCCTCTGTACGAAGGCGCCACGCAGCGTCGGCGGTGGCCGCAGCGCAAAGCGCCCGAGATGAAGCCGCGTGCAATCACAGCAGACCGCCTGCGCAGCCAGCGTGTGTTCACCGCGCGGCGGCGTGCACACGCATGAAGCGTTCACCACAGCACGGTGCCATCGCCCCCAGCGATGCGCGGAGGCGATGGCGCTGCGCGGGCCTACGGCGTCAGGATCACCTTGCGGCAGTCCTGCTCCTTCTTGTCGAAGATGGAATAGCCCTGCGCCGCCTCGGCCAGGCTGAGGCGATGGGTGATGATCTCGTTCGGGCGCAGCCGGCCCTCGCCGATGTGTTCCAGCAGTTCCGGCATGAAGCGCTGCACGTGGGTCTGGCCCATCTTGAAGCTCAGCCCCTTGTCGAAGGCGTCGCCGAACAGGAAGCCGTGGATGAAGCCGGCGTACACGCCGGGTACGCTGACGGTGCCGCCCCGGCGGGTGGCGGCGATGCATTGGCGCAGCGCGGTGCCGCTGCTGCCTTCCAGCTTCAGCGTGGCCATCACCGTCTCCACCGTGCTGCCCTTGGCCTCGAAGCCCACCGCGTCGATGCTGGCATCCACGCCGCGGCCGTCGGTCTGGCCGACGATAATGTCGGCCGGATCGTCCACTTCCTCGAAGTTCAGCGGGATCACGCCGTAGGTGCGCTGGGCGAAGTCCAGCCGGTACGGATAGCGATCGACCATGAAGATGCGCTCGGCGCCGAGCATGCGGCAGCAGGCCGCGGTCATCAGCCCGACCGGGCCGGCGCCGAAGATCGCCACCGTGCTGCCCTGGCGCACGCCCGCATTGACTGCGGCCTGGTAGCCGGTGGGCAGGATGTCGGAAAGGAACAGCACCTGCTCGTCGTGCAGCACGTCCGGCACCACCAGCGGGCCGACATTGGCCTTGGGCACGCGCACGTACTCGGCCTGGCCGCCGGCGACGCCGCCGTACAGATGGCTATAGCCGAACAGCGCGGCCGGCGGCCGGATGCCTTTCTGGTTCAGCGCCGCGCCCTTGCCGGTGTTGGTCGTCTCGCAAGCGGCGTACTCGGTGAGCCGGCAATGGAAGCACTCGCCGCAGGCGATCACGAACGGGATCACCACGCGGTCCCCCTTCTTCACCCGCTGCACGTCCGGGCCGACCTCCTCGACCACGCCCATGAACTCGTGCCCGAGCACGTCGCCGGTGTGCAGGTCGGGGATCTTGCCGCGGTACAGATGCAGGTCCGAGCCGCAGATCGCGGTGGCGGTGACGCGCAAAATGATGTCGTCGGTCTCCACCAGCACCGGGTCGGAAACGGTTTCCACGCGCACATCCCGGGTGCCGTGATAGGTCAGAGCTTGCATGGGCATTTCCTTTCGTCTGCGAACACGTCCCGCAGTGTCGCTGCCGAGGCCGTGCATCGTCGGTGACCATGCCGTGAGTCCGACGTCGCGACCGCCGCGCATGCACGTACGGCGGCTGCTTTACCATGCGCCATCCCCACTGCGAGCCGATGCCATGCCCGACAGCCTCCACGACCTGCAGGCCGCCCAGCGCTCCTTCGCCGACGCCCGCGACTGGGGTCAGTTCCACAGTCCGCGCAATCTCGCCGCAGCGCTGTCGGTGGAAGCAGCGGAACTGCTGGAACATTTCCAATGGCTGGACGATGCGCAGAGCAAGCAACTGTCTGCAGAAAAAAAGCAGCAGGTCGGCAGCGAGATCGCCGACGTGCTGCTGTACCTGGTGCAGTTGTGCGACAAGCTGGACATCGACCCGATCGAGGCCGCGCAGCGCAAGATGCTGGCCAATGCCGCCAAGTATCCGGTGGAGCTGGCCAAGGGCCGCATCACCAAGTACACCGAGCTGTAAGACATACAGCTAGCCGCGCGGGTCGCGGAGGCGCCAAACGCGCGGCGGCGGCATGCGCCGCCGCGTCATGGGACTGCTAGCTGCCCGAGCGCGAACTGCGCTTGCGCGCCGACGAGGTCTTGTTTGCGCGCTTGCTCGTCGTGCGCTTGCTGGCGGCGCTCTTCTTCGCTGGCGTCTTGCTGGCGGCCGACGTTCTCGCCGTCGACTTTTTCGACGCTGTCTTCCTGGATGCCGTCTTCTTCGTCGCAGCCTTCTTTGCCGAAGCAGTCTTGCTCGCCGCCTTCTTGCTCGCGGCCTTCTTGGCCGTCGTCTTCCTGGCCGAGGCGGTCTTCGCCGTACCCTTCTTCGTTGCGGAGGTGTGCGTACCGGCTTGTTTGGCTCGGGTTTGCGCGGCCTTCTTGGCCGCGGTCTTGCGCACCGTCGCGCCCTTGGTCTGCGCCGCCTTCTTCGCTGCGGCCGAGCGGCTGCTGGCACTGCGCTTCTTCGCCGCGCGCTTGGTCTGCGTCGACAGCGCCTCGCTGCCTACGGTCTTGCGCGCGGTCGTGCCCTTGCTGGCGGTCTTGAGCGCCTTCTTGGCACCGCGCGAGCGCGTCGGCGAAGGCTTGCCCTGCCTGCCGCCCTTGGCCTCTTCCTGTGCCACCTTCTTCTTGGTGTCTTTCGACGCGGTCTTCGACGCGCCGGTCTTGACCCCGGCGCGGCGCGCCTTGGACAGGCCGATGGCGATCGCCTGCTTGGTCGACTTCACTTGGGTCTTGCCGGCGCGCACGCGATCGATTTCCTCGCGCACGAATTCGCCGGCCTGGGTGGTGCCCGCCTTGCCTTCGCGCTTGGCGCGACGCGCGCGGGTGGTGGTGGATTGCTCCGGCATCGAGACGTCTCCTGAACGCGGCCACGGCGGCCATCGGCTTCGGGTGTAGCAACGCACAGGTAAAGAGCAGGCATACGACAGGCGAAGCGCGCGTGCATGTACGTGCACGCAGACGAATGTGCGATCAGCCGTCGCGACCGCACAGCGCCGGCGAATAGGTCTGGATGGCGTGCTGGATCGGCGCATGGCGTCCGTACATCAGCACGCCGACCAGGGCGACAGACAAGATCGCATACATGCGCAGGCGAGCAGGCAACTGCGGCGCGCCGCGCCACTGCAGGTAGCAAGCCGTCGTCGCGGCACCGACGACCACGCCGGCCGCGACCTCGGACAGGCTATGCGCACGTGCGTAGACGCGGGCAATGGCGATCACGCTGGCGATGGCGAATCCGCAGGCCACCGCCAGGCGCGGCCGCGGGCGGGCGCGCAGGCACAGCATGCAGGCCATCGGCCACACGCAGGCGGCGAGCATGGTGTGCCCACTGATCACCCGGAACTGCAGCGCGCGCAGCTCCACGCCGCAGCCGGCATAGAGAATCTTGGTCACCCCCACCAGGGCCGCGGCGGTCGCCACCAGGCCCAGCCAGGTGCCGGCGGCGCGCCAACCGCCGCTGCCCAGCGCCAGCCACAGGGCGCAGACGAGCGCCAGCGGCAGCGTCATCGCTGCGTCGCCGAAATTGCTGATGGCAGACCACATACTGGGGAAAACGTCCTTCGGCGTACGCGTCGTTGGGGCCACCGACGCAGCGCGCCGTGGCCGCCATGATACGGGCGATCGCTGGAACCGGAGGATCGTGGTGCGCAGCGCACGACGGAGGCACAAGCGCGGCCACTGATCCAGCCGCCGCCCTGCGCGTGCCGGCAGTCCCTAAGCCCCTCGTAGGAGCGGCTTCAGCCGCGACGGGCTTTACCGGGAACGCCCATCGCGGCTGAAGCCGCTCCTACAGAACACGTCCCGCCATCATCAGAGGCGCCCTGTCGCCGCTGCTGCACGGCACCCTGGATCCGTTCGCGTACGGCGCAAGCAACCCGCCGCACGCGCCTCTCAGCTCGCGTGTGCGGCGCGCCTCTCCGCCACGGCCTCCGGCGCCGGTGCCGGCTCCCAGCCGAACACGCTACGCCCACCGTAGGCGTGCGATTGCGCACGCTCCTCGGCGATGTAGTCCTCCACCGACGGACCACGCGCGGTCGGCTCGAGCAAGCGGGCCTGCACGTCCAGGCGGCGGATCGCCTCCAGCTTCTCCTCGCGCCCCAGCTTGGCCTGCGCCACCGCGGTCTTGAGCACGCCGATGGTGTGGTCGTAGACCCGCGTGGGCACCGGGAACGGATGCCGGTCCTTGCCGCCATGGGCCAGTGAGAACCGCGCCGGATCGCTGAAGCGGCACGGCGTGCCGTGCAGCACCTCGGCCACCAGAGCCAGCGCGCGCACCGTACGTGCGCCGACACCCGGCACCTGCAGCAGATCGGCGAAATCGCGCGGTCCGCATTCGGCGGCAGCGGCCAGCGCGCCATGCAGCCGCCGCACCACGACGTCGCTGCCGCGCACATCATGGTGGTCGGGCAGCGACAGATGCGGCAGGTCGGCCGGCCGGCGTTCCGGCGCCACCGCGGGCGCAGGCGCGAACAGGTCGCCGGTCTCGGCGAACAGCGCATCGGCCGGCAACGCAGTGTCGGACCGCCGCTGCGCGGCGCGCGCCGGCGCTGCGGCAACTGGCGCCGACGGCTGCGCCGCCTCCAGCGCAGCGTATTCGCGGGCGATGCGCTCCGGCGCCAGCGTCTGCAGCAGGTCCACCTGCGCCGCACGCGCGGCGGCGGCGCGATGATCGGCGAGATTGACGATGCGGCCCTGCCGCGGGCCGTCGATCGCCGCATGCGGCGCATCGACGAAGCTGCTCAGGCCTTCCGACAGCCAGTGGTAGCGGCGCGCCTGCTTGCGCGCGCCGTGCATGCCCTGCTGCACCACCACCCAGCGCCCGTCGTCGCTGACGATGAAGCCATGCAGGTACAGGTCGAAGCCGTCCTGCACCGCGGCGCTGTCGACCTTGGCCACCAGGCGGCTGACGCGCGCCAGTTCCGCGCCGTCCAGACCGGTCCGCTCGCCCACCACCTGCAGTTCGTCCGGCGTGGCCCGCGAATGCCGCCCACGGCCGCCGCACACATGGATGCCCAGTTCGCCGGACAGCGGCGCCAGGCCGCGCTTGAGCGCGCCGAGCACACTGGTGGTGATGCCGGAGGAATGCCAGTCCATGCCCATCACCGCGCCCAGCGACTGGAACCAGAACGGATGCGCCAGGCGCCGCAGCAATTCGTCGCGGCCATAGCTGTGAACGATGGCCTCGCACATCACCGCGCCGAGCCGGGTCATGCGCGCGCCCAGCCAGTGCGGCACGCGGCCGCCGTGCAGGGGCAGATCGGCGCTGCCGGAACGTCGGCTCATGGGGGCTCCGGGGAGTGGGACGCACCAGGGTAGCCAGTGCCGGTCTCAGCGCGCGAGCCTGGAGGCGAGCGCAGGCTGAGTGATTCAGTGCACGCACACGCGAACGCAGCCAACCGACACGGGGGAGACGCGGCAGCAGATCGACGACGGTGTTGCGACGACGTAGACTGCGCACGGATGCATTCCGTTCCCTACGCTGCCTTGCAGCCCACTTGGCCCCGCCAGGGCCGTCACATCCTGGCGCGCTTCGACGCCGATGCGATCGATGTCTACCAGGCCTACCGCCCCGCAATCGCGCAGTTCGCGGTGGCCCATCAACGCTTCGGCGGCGAGTTCAGCTACGAGCGGATGAGCTGGATCAAGCCGAACTTCCTGTGGATGATGTATCGCGCCGGTTGGGCGCAGAAGCAAGGGCAGGAGCGGATCCTGGCGATCCGGCTGCCGCGCGTCTTCTTCGACGACCTGCTGCGTGCCGCGGTCCCGTCGACGTTCGATCCGGTGCGCTTCGCCAGTCATGCCGCGTGGAAGGACGCGGTCCAGCAGTCCGACGTGCGCCTGCAGTGGGACCCGGACCACGCGCCCGACGGCAGCGCGCTGCCGCGTCGCGCACTGCAACTGGGGCTGCGCGGCCAGGCGCTGCGCCAGTACGGCGAACGGCAGGCCATCTCGATCACCGACATCACCGATTTCGTGCACGCGCAGGCGGCGAACCTGCGGCACGGCGAGGCGGCGCTGCAGGTCCCGCACGAGCGGGTCTACGTCCCGCCGGCCAGCGCGGCGCGGAACGTCGGGCTGGACGACCAGTAGCCGCCGTCGGCCGCAGCGCCGCACGCGAGCAGGCTCTCCCGGCGCGTCGTCACACACACGGCGCGCGACACGCACCGGGCATACTGCGCCTCAGGTCGACTGCCCAAACACGCCCGATGTCCTACGCCACCCTCCACACGCTGCTCGCCCCCTGGGGCGAACTGCGTCCGCAACCCGCATCCGACTGGCAGGGCACGTTGCCGCTGCCGCAGGCGCTCGCCGACTTCTATGCGCAGGTGGGGCCATGGGGCGAAACCCGCGACGCCGCGGTCGGCCCGACCGGCCTGTCGCTGCAACTCGGCGGCAACCCGCTCGACATTCCGCCGTTGTGCAAGCTGTGGGCACTGCAGGCCGGCTATCGCTGGAACGCGATCGACGGCAAGCCCATTGCCGCTTGGCGCGATCACTGGCTGGTGATCGCGGACCAGGGCGCGGATCCGGTCATCCTCGATACCGTCAGCAATGACGTCCTGTTCGCATTCCACGGGGCAGGCGCCTGGAGGCCCCGACCGCTGGCCGCCAGCCTGGAGATCGCATTCGGCGGCCTGGCCACCATGGCCAACACCATGGCCGACCTCGGCGATGCCGCGTTCGACGACAGCGACGAACTGCGCGCCACGGCCCGCAGCGCGGTCGCCGCGGCGCTGGCCGCCTATCTGGGCAGCACTCTCGAGGCCACGCGCTTTCTGGAAACGCTGGAGTGGTAGCGGGCTGAGCACGCCAACGGGCGAACCCGGCCGGTTCGACCTGCGGGTGGCGCCTGCGGCGCAGGCGCGGGGATTGTCGGCCAGCGTCGAACTGCCGGGCTGACAATGCTCGCCTCGCAGGAAACCGGCTTCACCACCGGCAGCGTGGGCGGGCGCGGCGACGTGGGTTGCCCGTCGGCCGCTCCGACGTGGATTTACACCAAGCGACGCACGGTCACCGGCTACTCCGCCAACTCCGCCGCCAGAAACTGCGCGGTTCGACTGTCGGCCTGCCGCGCCACCACGCCTGGCACACCCGCCGCCACGACCTTGCCGCCCGCCCCACCCGCACCCGGCCCCATGTCGATGATCCAGTCGCTGGCCGCGGCCACGCGCATGTCGTGCTCCACCGCCACCACGGTGTTGCCCGCCTCCACCAGCCCGTGCAACTGCCGCAGCAGCGTGTCCACGTCGGCCGGGTGCAGGCCGGTGGTGGGCTCGTCCAGCACGTACACGGTGCCGCGACGCTGCGCACGCTGCAGTTCGCTGGCCAGCTTGATCCGCTGCGCCTCGCCGCCGGACAGTTCGGTCGCCGGCTGGCCCAGCCGCAGATAGCCCAGACCCACGTCCACCAGCACCTGCAGCGGCCGCGCGATCACCGCATCGTCGGCGAAGAACGCCAGCGCCTGCGCCACGGTCATGCGCAACACCTGCGCGATGGTGTGGCCGCGCAGTTCGATCTCCAGCGTCTTTGCGTTGTAGCGCGCGCCATGGCAGGTCGGGCATGGCGCATACACGCTGGGCATGAACAGCAATTCCACGCTCACCGCGCCCTCGCCTTCGCAGGTGTCGCAGCGGCCCTTGGCCACGTTGAACGAAAACCGCCCGGCGTCGTACTTGCGCTTGCGCGCCGCCGGCGTGGCGGCGAAGCGCTTGCGCACGTGGTCGAACAGGCCGGTGTAGGTGGCCAGATTGGAACGCGGCGTGCGCCCGATCGGCGCCTGGTCCACCTGCACCAGCCGCCGCACGTGCTGCAGGCCGTCGGCGATGTAGCCATCGGTGGCGACGCGCGTCCCGCGCTCCAGCGGATCCAGTTCCTCTTCCGCATCGGCTGGCGCCTGGCCCAGTTGCGTGCCCAGCAATTCCACCAGCGCCTGGCTGACCAGCGAGGACTTGCCCGAACCGGACACGCCGGTGACCGTGGTGAACACGCCCAGCGGGATGTCCACATCCAGCGCGACCACATTGTTGCGGCTGACCTCGCGCAACTGCAGCCAGCCCTCCGGCGCGCGCGGCGCATGCGCCGCGGACCGCGGCTCGGCAAACAGGTAGCGGCGCGTGGACGAGGCTTGCACCTGCGCCAGTCCCGCCGGCGGACCGCTGTACAGCACCTGCCCGCCGTGCTCGCCGGCACCAGGGCCGACATCGACGATCCAGTCGGCATGGCGGATCACGTCGATCTCGTGCTCGACCACGAACAGCGAATTGCCCGCGCCCTTGAGCTGGTCCAGCGCGCCCAGCAGCGCCTGCGTGTCGGCCGGATGCAGGCCCGCCGACGGTTCGTCCATCACGTAGACCACGCCGAACAGTTGCGAGCGGATCTGCGTGGCCAGGCGCAGCCGCTGCAGTTCGCCGGGCGACAGCGTCGGCGTGCTGCGTTCCAGGGTCAGGTAGCCCAGGCCCAAGGCCTCCACCACCTGGATCCGCGCCAGCAGGTCCTGGGCGATGCGCTGCGCGGCCAGCGCCTGTTCCGGATGCCGCGAACGGCCCTGCATGCGACCTTCCGCCGCGGGCCGCAACAGGTCGGCGACCTCGCCGAGCGGGCGCTGCGACAGTGCGCCGATATCCAGCCCGGCGAAAGTCACCGACAGCGCCTCGCGGCGCAACCGCTTGCCGTCGCAGCTGGGGCACGCGGCGCTGATCAGGTACTGCGCCACGCGCTTCTTGATCAACGCACTCTGCGTGCTTGCGAAGGTGTGCAGCACGTAACGGCGCGCGCTGCTGAAGGTGCCCATGTACGCCGGTTCCTGCTTGCGCTTGAGCGCACGCTGGGTCTCGGCCAGGGTGAAGCCGGGATACACCGGCACGGTCGGTTGCTCGTCGGTGTACAGGATCCAGTCGCGGGTCTTCTTCGGCAGCTTCGCCCACGGCACATCGACGTCGTGGCCGAGCGTGGTGAGGATGTCGCGCAGGTTCTGCCCGTGCCAGGCCGGCGGCCACGCCGCCACCGCGCGTTCGCGGATGCTCAGCGAACGGTCCGGCACCATCGATGCCTCGGTGGCGTCGTAGATGCGCCCCAGCCCATGGCAGGTGGGGCAGGCCCCGGCCGGCGTGTTCGGCGAGAAGCCGTCGGCATGGATGATGCCCTGCCCCGGTGGATACGTGCCGGCGCGCGAATACAGCATGCGCAGCGAGTTGGAGATGGTGGTGACGCTGCCCACCGACGAGCGCGTGCTCGGCGCGCCGCGATGCTGCTGCAGCGCCACCGCCGGCGGCAGGCCATCGATGGCGTCCACGTCGGCGACGCCGGCCTGGTCGATCAGACGCCGCGCATACGGCGAGATCGAATCCAGGTAGCGCCGCTGCGCCTCGGCGAACAGCGTGCCGAACGCCAGCGACGACTTGCCCGAGCCGGACACGCCGGTGAACACCACCAGCGCATCGCGCGGCAGTTCCACGTCCACGTCCTTGAGATTGTGCTCGCGCGCGCCACGGACGCGCACGAAGCCGGAAGCGGCGAAAGCGGAAGGTGTGGACATGGGCGGGACCGGCAACGCGAAGGAGCACGCAAGCTTAGCCGCTCGGCCGCCATGGGCGTGTCGTGGCGACTGTGCTGCGACGCGCCCGGTCTCTCATCGGCGCAGAACGGGCACGCAGTCGCCGGTGACGCAGGTCTCAACCCAACGCGGGCGCCACCAGCGTGTCGGCGTCCGCGTCGCGCGCGGCCAACGCCTGCATCCGCGTCACCGCACTGGCGAAGGCGCGCAGCACCGCCACGCCGCGCTCGGCGTAGATCGCATGCAGCGCCTGGTAGTACCACAGCGTGCCCTCACGGCCGGCGGTGAAGCGCTCGAACACTGCCGCCCCGACCTCCGGGTCTTCCAGGTCGGCGACGATGCTGCGCGCGTTGTAGAGCTTGTCGCAGGCCGACACCAGCAGCACCGCGTCCGGCGCCTCGGCCAGATGCGCCAGATACGCCTGCTTGCGGATGCGCCAGTCGCGGCGCTTGGCCGGCACGTCCGCGGGCACCGCCTTGCGCTCTGCGGTGGCGTCGGTGCAGGCCATCACCATGTCGGCGACTGCCTCGCCGAACTGCGCGCGGATCACCGCCTCGTGGCCGGCGCCGCAATCCTCGACCACGTCGTGCAGCAGCGCCGCGATCGCCTGGTCCTCGTCGCCGCCGGCCTCCAGCACCAGCGTCGACACACCCAGCACGTGACTCAGATACGGCACCATGCCGCCCTTGCGGAACTGGCCGGCGTGGGCGATGCGCGCGTAGTCCACGGCGCGCGCGTAGCGTTCGGTGAGAGCGGTCATGCGGCGATCCTGACGGAACAGGTCGGCATTATCGCCAAACTTGCCCGCGTAGGCGCGTGCAGGCGAGCGTGGGCATGGCGGCCGTTCAAGCTGCCCTGCCCCGGCACTGCATCGCAGACCGCTCGATCGCCACGCCCCGGCTGACGTGCCCGACCTGGCACTGAAAGGCGGCCTGTACGCACAACACAGCTGCAGCGCACGCAAGAAGCCCTCGCCTTAGGCAACCGGTTGCTGGTAAGAGATACCAGGCAGGGTCCCCGCGTCCCGCAGCGCCTGCACATTACTTTTCCCCCGCACCGCGTTAACGTGGCGCTTGGAAAGATAGGATGGTCTTGCCTAACCTACCGCCCACTCGATACACACGCATGAACGCAGCGCCGAGGATGCAACCGACCATGATCACCGACACCGCCCACGCCGTGGACGACACCGCCACCGACAGCGCCCCGACCCCGCCGGCGCGCCGTGCCGCCGTCTCCGGCCGCGCCGCCGCGCACAGCGTGTACCGCTCGCCGCTGTCCGGCGACGACGCAGGCAATGACGCGCTGCGCCTGCGCGAGCTGCGTGCCAAGCGCGCGGCGCAGGTTGCCGCCGTCGGCACCGTCGCCGCGCTGGCCGCCGTGGCCCTGATCGCCTGGCGGCGCGCAAGGCGCTGACCGCGCAACAGCACCAGGCGTTCCGTATCATGCGCCTTTTCGAGACCAGCAGCTCCTGGCCCAAGGCCACCCGCGAAGACCCGGCTAAGGGCACCCTGAAAGCGGGTGTCTTCCCCGAAACGAACCGCAGGGCTTTCGCCTGCGCTTGGAGCACCCGCCAGGAACCGATCAGGCGACGCTTACGTTGAAAGGTGTGGCTGCCTATTTCGTCGATCTAGGCGTGAAGCGGGCGATGGAGGAGTTAAGTGGACATCGCTGGACCGCTGTATCGCCTACGCTGAGGCCGCCTTACGCAATGCAGTCAACTTAATCGCCTAACCATCGGATGCCCACCTACGCCATCGAAGCTCGCTCGTTCTGCGTCGTCGGCATCGCCAGTCACAACTTCTGGGTGCTGCGCGACGAACAAGGCAACGCATTGGCGGAACTGCACGGTCTGGCCACCGACCGTGCGACCGGCCATGCCATCCCGATCGGTACCGACGAAGCCCGACACTCTCTGCGCGCCTGGCATTACCCGCACACCCATGAGTACGCCCAGTCCATCGGCGCCCAGATCGACTCGACCAGTTTTCTCCGCGACGACCAACCGTCGCGCATCGTCGTGACTGGCGACAAGGACCATATTCTGGCGCGATGGAACGCTGCCGTGCAGGCAATCGCCGAGCTCAACGCGATGGACCTCGACTATCCGAGGTACGGCATCAAGCTCTTCGGCAAGACCATCAACAGCAATGCCGCCTACCGAACTTTCGGCGAACTGATGGACGTGCCGGTGCCGGCATTTTATGGTCGGCTAGCACCAGGCCTCGCCAGTTGCATGCTGGACCGCGAACGCACCGAAGCCTTGCGCTATCGTGAGCAGTCGGCGCTGGATCGGCGAGGCACTCCGTTGATGGGAAACCGCGCATAGAACCCATCCAAAGTACCGCTGGCGGCCAGACCTCCAGCGATAGCTAAGGCGAGGCACGTGCCGAAGCGTTGACATCAGCGCCTGCTCACGAGCACGCAGCTTGCTCCGCACTCATCGACGTCCTATCAACACGTAGACCAAGCAAACTTTTCCAGCGGCGAGTAAACGCGCACCTATCGAACTGGAGAGCCTTCAACCACGGCTTGATGGAATGGCAGACATTGCCATGCGGAACTGACCGCAGAAAGCAGCCAAACGGTCACTACCGGTCAGGCACCGCTCTCCTCAAAGAAATCCGAATCAATGCGCTTCAACTCATAGACACCTACCCGGCTGACGCCCACACCGTAGTCAACCATTAACCCAGTCAGTTCTGTGCCGTCGATCAAGATGATCTTGGTGTTGATCGACTTCACGTAGTCCCGCGCATCACGACTGTAAGTCGATGTGGTGATAAAAACGCCTTTGACCGCGCGCTGTCCTTGGAGCGCTCCAGCGAATTGCTGGATATCGGGCCGCCCCACCGTTCCCTCCCAGCGCTTAGCCTGGATGTAGATCGCATCCAGCCCCAAACGATCTTCTTTGATGATGCCATCGATGCCGCCGTCGCCGCTTTTTCCGATCGCGCGACCTGCATCGTCGAGCGAACCGCCATAGCCCATGGCGACCAGCAACTGCACAACCAGCCTCTCGAAAAAAGCTGGCGATGCCGATTTGACTTGATCAAGCAACTCGAGTTCAAGCCGCTCCCGCAGCGCGCGATAGGCCGATGCCATCTGATCCTCTGGCGTTTGTAGCGTCACCAAGTCGGAAGATTCCTCAACGGCGCCGGCCTTGACTGGGTCCTGATCCCCGACATTCTCACGCCGCCGGCTACGAAACTCCTTGAACGCCTCGTATCGCAGCAGTGTTTCCAATCCAACTGATGCCGGATTGGAGGCCAGTAGTTGTAGCCCTTCCGCTGTGATCGTCAGATAGCCACGCTTTGGCGCTTGAACAAGCCCTGCCTGCTTCAGGTAAGTGTTCGCCCATCCCACTCGGTTGTTGAAGAGTGGCGCTGTACCACTAGGCAGTAGTTCATTGCGCTCTTCTTCGGTGAGCTTGAACACCTCAGCCAACGTCTCGACAACATCGCGAAGCCGGTGCTCTTTGCGATCTGCGATAAGCCGTAACAACGGCAGCATGATGGTTTGGAAGTCCGGTATCGCCACAAAGCCCCCGATCCTGAAGAACAGTTCCTTAGAAGGTAACCATTCTAGATCAGCAAGGCATCCGAGTACCTGCCATCAGCAAGCCGGAATGCGCTGCTCTCACAGCACTGACAGCGCCAATGGCTGATGCGATCCCTGACCAATCGCAACGTAAAGGACTTCGTGTAGCCAATCTTTAAAGCGGTAGCATCTCAAGATTCAAAATACAAAACATGTTTGAGAGATTGCTCAAGCCACACCTTGCCCCACCACAAACACCACCCCATCGCCCCCACCCCCACTCTGCAGCAACCGCCCCTCTGCCTCCAGCGCCTCCAGCGACACATCGGCGCCGAGATCAGTCGCCCCACCTTCCAACGTCAACCCCACCCAGCGATCGCGGCCAGCATGCTTGGCGCGGTACAGGGCGGCGTCGGCGATGCGCAGGCTCAGTGGCCAGTCGCCGCCGGGGTGGGCGGGGAACAGGCTCACGCCCATCGACACGGTGAGGGCGATGCGCCCGGCCGGGCGCATCAGGGGGTCGGCCTGCAGGCGTTCGCGTAGGCGGCGGAACAGGCGCGGGGCGTCGGCCAGGGTGCCGCCGGGGCAGATCCACAGGAACTCTTCGCCGCCCCACCGAGCGATGACGTCGGAGTTGCGCGCGCACTCGCGCAGCAGGTCGCCGAGGTGCATCAGGGCGTGGTCGCCGCCTTCGTGGCCGTGCAGGTCGTTGACGCGCTTGAAGTGGTCGATGTCCAGCAGGGCGATCAGCAGCGGTTCCTGCGTGCGCTCCGGCGTCGCCGCGGCCTCGCGCGCCTGCAGCCAGGCGGTGACGTAGCGGCGGTTGCGCAAGCCGGTGAGGGCATCCTCTTCGCTCTGGCGGCGGATGGTGGCGGTGAGTTGTTCCAGTTCGCGGTGCTGGGTCTGGATCTCGTCGTTCTTGCGCGCCAGTTCGGCGTTGACGCGCCGGCGTATGCGGCCTTCGCGTACCTTCAGCAGGAAGAAGCCGGCCAGCGCCAGCAGCGCGGCCAGCAAGCCGTAGAGCACGCTGCGCTGGCGCTGTTCGCGCGCCTGCAACTGTGCGTAGGCGGCCTGTTCGGCGGCGCGGGTGCGGCCGAGCGCAGCCAGTTCGCTCTTCTTACGCGCCAGGTCCACCGCCGACTCGAGCTGCGCGATGCGGGTCTTGGATTCGACGTTCACTGCTTCGTCGTTGACCGCCTTGTACTCGCGCATCAGCGCCAGCGCCTCGCGGTCGCGGCCGAGCGCGTCGAGGTTGTCGATCATGGGCGGATACAGCTCAAGCCGCCGTGTCACATTGTCCGATTCCGCGAACAACTGCCGCGAGTGCGCGAACGCCGCAGCCGCGGCATCGCGCTGACCGAGATCCACCAGGGTGGTACCGAGGTTGGAATAGATGATGGCCGCTGCACCGTGATCGCCGTGATCGCCGCTCTGCGCGGCGTTATCCATGATCGCGGCCGCCTCTTGCAACAAAGGCAACGCCTCCTGCGGGCGATGCAGGCGACGCAGGACATCGGCGAGGTTGTTCAGCGGGGAGATCAGCGATGCCGTGTCGTCGGCGCGCGCCGCTGCCAATGCCTGCCGGTAGATGGCCTCGGCGCGCTGCAGTTCGCCAGCGCCGTCGTAGGCCGACCCCACATTGTCGAGCACGGCCGCGCGTGACAGTTCCTTGGGCGGCTTGGCGTCGTAGGCGGCCAAGGCGCGTTGGCCATAGGCGATCGCCTTTTCCCATTCGCGGGCATAACAGAACAAGCCGGTGGCGTTGTTCAGCAGCATGGCGTCGTCCGGCTTGCCCAACGCCTTGCCTACCCGCTCCGCCTCGAGCAATGCAGCGATTGCGTCTGGCATGCGCCCTTGCTGCGAAGAGACGATGAACACGATCTGGTTGGCGTTGTATTCCACCAGGTCGGGATGCTTGCGCACCTTGGACAGGGCGATGCGGGCCACGCGCAAGGCGTCGTCCTGCGCGCCCATCCGGTAGTAGGACGCGGCCAGCTGCCGCCACAATTCGGCGATCTGCGGCTCGTCCGGCAGTTCCTTCTCCAGCCGCCGCATCTCGGCTTCGAGTTCGGCAATGCGCGCGGCGTCGCGCGGCTGCCAGATGGCGCCGTTGAGCTTTTTGAACAGGCGCACCCGCTGCTGCGGCGACAGCGACTGCGTGCGCAGGGCCGAGCCGAGGGCGACCACGGTCTCCGGCTTGCCGGCGGCGGACGCCGCGTCCACCAGTTCCAGACCGAGGGGAATCAGGCCCTGCTTGTCGGCCGCAGCGTCCCAGGCCGGCATGCCCATGCGCAGCGCAGCAGCCGGATCTTCGGCGCGCACGGCCGCCACACAGGCCGGCAACGCCTGCGCTGGCGCACACGCGGGCGTTACCGCCGCCTGTGCTACCGCGCACGGCGCGAGCACACCCCACCACAGCAGCGCTCCGAGCGACTGCCAAACCAAGCGACTGCGCACTGCATTCTCCCCCAAGATGCCACGGCCCACGCCGGAGTCCTGGGCGCGGCGGCTGCCGGCGCAATCTGGTTCCCCGCGTGTCGCTGTCGATGTGCAGCGACGCCGATCCGTGCGCTGCTATCGGCTGCACTGGCGATTTCTTGAGCCCCGCTCGTCCACCCTCACCCGCCAAACATCGGCGGCGGCCTGCCTTCCCACATGTGCTACGCATGCGGCGAGAACGCGCTATGTCCAATTCCGCATGTCCGCTCTAGCATCCGTCGCGACAACGCCGACGCGAAGACGAAGACCCGCGCCTTGTACCTAAACCGGGGGCAATTGCCGCAGTTGCTCGGCGCTGGGGAAGCTGCGCACGCGATAGCGCGGCGGATACAGGGTCGGCTGACGCTCCATCAGCGCACCGAGCAGGGCGAACGCCGGCTCCCACTCCGCGACGGTCACATCCGCTTCGCCGTCCTCGCGCGGGACGACGAAGGCGATGTGGTCGGTCCTGGGCAGCAAGGTGTCCACGCCCTCGGTCCAGGTGCCGACCGACACCTGCCGCGTGCTGTCGTTGCGGTCCTGGTAGACGTTGAACGAGGCCACGAACACATCCACGTCGTTGGCCTCGTGCAGCTTGTCGAGCAGCGTTTTCTGGCCGGCGTAGGCGGGCGTATCCAGCATCCGCCGCAGGTCGGCCTGGCGCTGCCGGTGCTCGGGCGCAGTCAGCGCGAACGGCACGATGCGGCGCGCGTCGTCGTAAGTGAAAGCCAGCCAGGAGATGCAGCGGCCATGCTCGGCCGCTTGCAGGCTCAGTTCCAGCATGAGGGCCATGGCCACGTTGTCGCGCTCGCCGACCACCAGCAGGCAATCGCGCGTGGGCAGCATGAACACCGGGCGCCCCGCCACCGGCGCGCGATGCAGCACGTCCGGCAGCAAGGCGCGGCTGGTGTCGTAGGCGTCGTACCAGGCGCCGCGGAACACGCCGGGAGCGACTTCGGCGAAACGGTCCTCGGTGGCGTCTCGCAGGTTGTCGCGGGCGATGGCCAGGCCCTCGTCCAGGGAGATGCCCCACTCCGGCCGCGGCCCGGCGATCAGGGTGGACGTCGAATCGGGCAGGTCCAGCGCCAGCAGCTCGACGCAATCCTCGCCGATGTCGCGGCAGGCATAGGGGAACGGCACGTCCATGCCCTTCTCGCACCACTGCTCCAGGCGCAGGTCCTCGAACATGCCGCGGTTGCGGATCACCGGCATCAGCGTGGCGCGCAGTTCCTCGAAGCTGCGCGGCTGGCGGCTCGCCTCCTGTTCGCTGAGGAAGGCGGCGACGTAGCTGTGCAGCGCCTCGTCGCGCTGGCGCCGATCGGCCTGGGTATAGGAGTGGTAGGCGTTGTGCAGGTGGATGGTGCGGCCGTTCTGGCCGACCAGGCGGAACGCGTCCGGCTGGTACGTCAGGGGTTCGGCATAGCCGCGCGCCTGCAGCGTCTCCAGGAACAAGCGCGCGAACGCATCCGGGCCAGGCGGCTTGCGGTTGAACAGCGTGTCGAACAGGCCATTGAACATCGGCGGTCTTCCTTGTCGAGATAGCATCATGCGAGTGCCGCGGGATGCTATCGCAGCTTTGCAGGCGGCCGAAGATAGCGCCGGAGTGTGGATGCATGCAGGCCGACACAGCCTCTCCGAATTGCCTGGAGCCGCAAGGAAAAGCACGCACATCAACTTAGGTCAGCGGCCCACGAAGCCGGCGTCTGATTGCGAGCGCAACGCCAGCATAACCGCCGTAGCGATCTGCACGATGTATTCGGCAACGCCGCATCACCCTGCGCGCCACGCCATATCGCCAGCTCGCTTACCGTCACCGCTCAACTGACTGATCAAAGAGGTTGGTGCCCAGCACAGCATGAATTGCGATAACGGCGTCGCTGTCATCAGTGCGAGCCGTCCAGATGCACCACGTGCTTCCTACGCAGCCATTGCCGTAGCATCAAGCCAAGATAAATGATACGTTTATTATACGTTTCAACATGAAGAGGCCGCCAATGGCACACAAGCTCAAGCAGTTCCGGGTAAAAGCAATGCTCAGCCAAGCCAAGCTGGCTAAGGCAGTGGGCGTCTCGCAGCCCAATTATCAGCGCTGGGAGAGCGGAGCCGCCCCCATCCCTAAAGACAAGCTCGCAAAGTTGGCAAAGATACTAAAAACAAATCCCGATGCCTTACTTGGAAGACACCCGCCGGTTCTCGCTGGTTTCTACGACAAGTCAGTTGGAGAAGACCTCAACTACTACGGTGAAGTCGCGGTCCACTTTGCGGGAAGCGGCGCCCCCCTCTTACTTTCAATCACGGACGGTGCATTCAGCCGCCTACATCGCGCGCTCCAGCAGCAGCCTAGCTTCGTAACAGTCGAAAGCCTATCGAATCAGACAGTTGTAATTCGGGCGAATTCGATCGCTGACGTGTACTTTTCAAGCGAAGCGTACGATGACTTCGGCCCGGAACATGACAGCTACGTAGATCACGCCAGCCTACAGATGCCAGATGCACGCGACTGGGAAATCGTAGAAGAGCTCAGCTTTGACGGGGATCTTTCCGCATTCTCTGCCGAAGACGTCAAGCGTGTCTCCAAGGCAGTCATGATCACGGATCTTCAGTATAAGACACTAGTTGCAGAAGGAAAAATCAAGCCAGATGAGCTTGAAAGCGAAGTACAGAAAAACGCCATTGAAACAGAGAAGATCTTTGAGCGCGCAACTCACATCAAATATCAGCTTTCAAACGGAAAGCAACGAACTGCGCACATCTCAGATGACAAAGAACTTTTCGATTCGTTCTATGAACTTATCGATTTTAGCGAGAATTTTGACGACGCTCGTAGCAAGTTGATAAGAATTCCAATCGAAGGCTGGCACCGCATCGCCTTCATCAACAGTGCGGCAATCGATTACATCATACTGCCAACCCATCGTTTCGAGAGAGGGCGAACGGAAACAGATGCCAGCATGCTCGACGAAAGTGACAACACATGACGAATCTATCGATCACTATGGGGGAGAAAAATCCGGCAGCCAACGAAATTATTTTCGAAGCCCGCCCCAGCATGGCGCTGACTGGTAAAAATATTTGAAAAAAAAGCCCCGCAACGCGGGGCTTTTCAATGAGACTCAACTCATTCCCGCGATCAGGCGAACGGATCCTGCAGCACCATGGTGTGGTCGCGGTCCGGGCCGGTGGAGACGATGGAGATCGGGCAGCCGGCCAGTTCTTCCAGCGCGCGCAGGTAGGCGCGGGCGGCAGCGGGCAGCTTGTCCCACTCGGTGATGCCGTGGGTGTTCTCGCTCCAGCCCGGGAACTCCAGGTACACCGGGGTGCACTCTTCCCAGCCTTGCGCATCCAGCGGCGCGTACTCGGTGCGCTTGCCGCGGTATTCGTAGGCGATGCACACCTTCAGCTTCTCCATGCCGTCGAGCACGTCGAGCTTGGTGATGCACAGGCCGGAGATGCCGTTGATGGCCACCGCCCGCTTGAGCGCGACGATGTCCATCCAGCCGCAGCGGCGCGGACGGCCGGTGGAGGCGCCGTACTCGGCGCCGCGGTCGCGGATGCCCTGGCCGATCGCGTCGTCCAGTTCGGTCGGGAACGGGCCGCCGCCGACACGGGTGGCGTAGGCCTTGGCGATGCCCAGCACGTAGTCGATGTCCTGCGCGCCCACGCCGGTGCCGGCCAGCGCGCCACCGACGGTGGTGTTGGAGCTGGTGACGTAGGGATAGGTGCCGTGGTCGATGTCCAGCAGCGCACCCTGCGCGCCTTCGAACAGCACGCGCTTGCCCTGCTTGCGCAGGTCGTGAAGGATGCCGGCCACGTCGAACTTCATCGGCTGCACGTACTCGCCGAAGGCCAGCGCTTCGTCGAAGGTCTTCTGGAAGTCGACCGCTTCCACGCCCAGGTACTTGGTCAGCACGAAGTTGTGGTAGTCCAGCGCGGTGCGCAGCAGCTCTTCCAGCTGCGGCGGGTAATGCAGGTCGGCGACGCGGATGCCGCGGCGCGCCACCTTGTCTTCGTAGGCCGGGCCGATGCCGCGGCCGGTGGTGCCGATGGCCTTGCCGCCAGCAGCCTTCTCGCGGGCCTGATCCAGGGCGATGTGGTACGGCATGATCAGCGGCGCGGCCGGCGAGATCTTCAGGCGCGAACGCACTTCCACGCCGGAGGTCTCCAGCTCCTCGATCTCCTTGCGCAGCGCGGCCGGGGAGATCACCACGCCGTTGCCGATCAGGCACAGCGCGTCGTCGCGCAGGATGCCGGACGGGATCAGGTGCAGGACGGTCTTCTTGCCGTTGATGACGAGGGTGTGGCCGGCATTGTGGCCGCCCTGGAAACGCACGACGGCACCGATTTCCTCGGTGAGCAGATCGACGATCTTGCCTTTGCCTTCATCGCCCCACTGGGCGCCGAGCACGACAACTGACTGACCCATGGCTGGGTAACTCCTGGTTTGCTGCGCGACCGTCGGGGCCACGCGGATGTGGTGGCCGTGCGGGGTCCGACCGACACCAGCGCGGTTGCTCCATCGGGGAGCGTCCAGGCGGCGGCAAGACCCATACACGGAAAAAGCCGGTCGAGACGCTCGCGTGGAGCGGGCCCGGCCGGCTTTTGTGCATTATCCGGGTTTTGGGTGGCGGTCACCACCCCTTCCGCTGCCGCGTTCAGCGACCTGCCCGACGGCAGCACTCGGGATGCGGGGTCAGCCGCGAACCCACAGCAAGGCGATCAATCCCACCGCCAGGGCCACCCCGCCAGCGATCCGCAATTGTGTGGTCGGCATGGCCAACATCTGCTGCACCATCCGCTTCCAGGCCTCCGGCGCCACCAGCAGGATCAGGCCTTCGAAGACGACGACCAGGCACACCGCGGCGATCAGATCGTGCATGGGGTCTCACAGGCAGAAGGAGATGGCGTGTGCGCGTCAGCTGGAGAGCCCGCATCCTGTAGGAGCGGCTTCAGCCGCAACAGGGTCTCCCAGAAAAGTCCGGACGCGGCAGGCTTTTCGCGAACCCTGTCGCGGCTGAAGCCGCTCCTACAAAGGAAGGCGGCTGCGGCCAACCGATAGCGGGACCGGGAACCCGCTCTTACGAATCCCCAATCCCAACTCCCCAATCCCCGCCCCTCAGCGATCGCTCTTGAGGTACTGCAGGAACGGATCGTTCTTGTCGAGCACGATCACGCCGTTGCCGTCGGCCATGGCGCCGCGGTAGGCCTCTAAGCTGCGATAGAACGCGTAGAACGACGGGTCGGCGGAGCCGGCCTTGCCGTAGACGCTGGCCGCCTCGGCATCGCCTTCGCCGCGCAGCTTCTGCGCGTCGCGCTCGGCCTCGGCGACCAGCACCGTGCTCTCGCGGTCGGCCTGGGCACGGATGGTCAGCGCCTGCTCCTCGCCCTCGGCGCGGAGCTTGGCCGCTTCCTGCTTGCGCTGCGCGCGCATGCGCTCGTACACGTCGGTGATCACCTGGCTGTCGGTCGGCAGGTCGATCTGCTTGATGCGCAGGTCGACGATCTGCATGCCCAGGGTCTTGCTCGCCGCGTTGATCGCCACCAGCTGCTTGGCGATCAGTTCGCTGCGGTCGCCGGACACCAGCTGCTGCAGGGTGCGCGAGTTGATCTGGTTGCGCAGCGAATCGGTGATGATCGGCGCCAGCAGGCTGTTGGCCACCTTCTCGTCGCCGCCCTGGGTGGCGCGGTAGAAGGCGCGCACGTCGGAGATGTAGCCGATGGCGAAGAAGCTGACGCTGACGTCCTTCTGCTCGGCGGTGAAGTAGCGCGCCGGGGTGGTGTCGATCACCTGGAAGCGGCGGTCGAACATGCGCACCGACTCCACCAGCGGCACCTTGAAGTGCAGGCCCGGCTTGAGGTCGGCACGCACCACGCGGCCCAGGTTCAGCACCATCGCCGCCTTGTCCTCGGGCACCACGAATACCGAGCTGAGCAGCGCGAACAGCGCGACGACGGCAATGCCCGCCCACAATGACAGTTTCATCGCTGGATCTCCTCACGGCCGGTCGGGCGCGGCGTGCGCTCCGGGTTGCGGACACTCTCGGCCGAACTGCTGTTCAAGGACGGCATCAACACCTCCTGCGGCAGCGTCGGCACCGTCGGCAGCGATCCGCCGGTGGTCGGCGAGGTCGGCGGGGTCGACGTGGCGGGCGCCTTGCCCTCGGCCGGCATCGGCACGTAGATCAGCTGGCGGCCGTCGCCGCCGATGACCTTGCGGTTCTGCGCCAGCACCTGCTGGATCGTCTCCAGCCACAGCCGCTTGCGGGTGACCTCCGGCGCGTTCTGGTACTGCTGCTGCAGCAGGGTGAAGCGCTCGGCGTCGCCCTGCGCACGGGCGATCGCCGCTTCCTTGTAGCCTTCGGCGACGGTGCGGGTGCGTGCCGCCTGGCCGCGCGCCTCCGGCACCACCTTGGCGGCGTAGGCCTGGGCCTCGTTGATCAGCCGCTCCTTGACCTGCTGGGCGCCATTGACCTCGTCGAAGGCCGACTTCACTTCTTCCGGCGGACGCGCGTCGGGCAGGGTCAGGCCGGTCACGATCAGACCGGTGTGATAGGCCTTCAGCGCGGCCTGCAGGCGCTCGCGCGCGGCCACCGCCATCGGCCCGCGGTTGTTGAGCACCGTGTTGAGATCCGAGCGGCCGATCTGTTCGCGCACCGCGCTCTGCGCGGCCTGCTCCAGCACCAGGTCGGCGTTGCGCGCGCCGAACACGTAGGTGCGCGGGTCTTCGACCCGGTACTGCACGTTGAGCGAAACGTTGACGATGTTCTCGTCGCCGGTCAGCACCGGCAACTGGCTGTCGAAGGTCTTGATGCGGGTGGCATCGACCTTGCGCACGGTCTCGATCGGCCACGGCAGCTTGAAGTTCGGGCCCGGCTGCAGGATCCGCGAGAACTGGCCGAAGCGCAGCACCACGCCGCGCTGCTGCTCGCCGATCAACTGGAAGCTGCTGAACAGCAGCACCAGCACCACCGCGCCCAGGATCCAGCGGCCGATGCCGCCGCCGTCGCCGAACAGGTCCTTCAACGGACCGGGCAAACCGCCCCATTTTCCTCCCCCATTGCCGCCACGAGGCGCCCAGGGACCGCGCCCGTGATTGTCCGGGCCGTCTCCGCCCTTGCCGCCAGGTGTATTCCAGGCCATGCATGCTCCAAGAAGGAAGGTGGCGACGCGTCGGTCACGCGCCGCTCACCGGATAATGAGTCGCCGATTCTACTAGATGGGGCAGACCCGCCGTTTCGAAAGGGTATCTTGGTGCATTCCTGCGTGCCGACCAAGGTGTTCCATGTCCGTTCCCGCCCAGTTCTCCGCCTTCCGCATCCACCAGGACGCCAGCGGCTACCACGCCGGCCTCGTCCCGCTGTCCCTGGACCAGCTCAACGACGGCGAGGTGGTGATCCGGGCGGCCTGGTCGTCGGTGAACTTCAAGGACGCGCTGGCCGGGACCGGCCAGGGCAAGATCCTGCGCCGCTTCCCGCTGGTCGGCGGCATCGACGTGGCCGGGCACGTGGTCGCCTCCAGCGACCCGGCGTTCAAGGAAGGCGATACGGTGCTGGTCACCGGCTGCGGCCTCAGCGAGACCCGCGACGGCGGCTACAGCGAATACGTGCGCCTGGAGTCCAAGTGGGTGGTGCCGCTGCCGGCCGGGCTGAGCCTGCGCGAGAGCATGGTGCTGGGCACCGCCGGTTTCACCGCGGCGCTGGCGTTGCTGCGCCTGCTCGACAACCGCCAGAGCCCGGCGCACGGTCCGCTGTGCGTGACCGGCGCCACCGGCGGGGTCGGCTCGCTGGCGATCGACATCTTCAGCCGCGCCGGCTTCGAGGTGCATGCGGTCAGCGGCAAGGCCGACCGCGCCGAGCAGCTCAAGGCCTGGGGCGCCACCCAGGTGCTCGGCCGCGAGGCATTGCAGACCAAGCGGCCGCTGGAGTCGGTGCGCTTCGGCGGCGGCCTGGACAACGTGGGCGGGGCGATGCTGACCAGCCTGCTGGCGCAGACGGCACCGTACGGCAGCGTCGCCAGTGCCGGCCTGGCCGCAACCGCGGAGCTGGACATGACGGTGATGCCCTTCATCCTGCGCGGGGTGTCGCTGCTGGGCATCGGCTCGGCCGGCACCGCCCGCGACCTGCGCGACCGCATCTGGCAGCACCTGGGCAGCGACTGGAAGCCGCGCCATCTGGACACGATTTGCACCCGCGAAGTCGACCTCGCCGGCCTGCCGGAGGTGTTCGCGACAATGCTGGCCGGGCAGTCGTTCGGGCGCACCGTGGTGCGACTGGATCCGGGCGCGTAGCCACGCCGACGCTTTGTGACACGCAACGCTTTCCGCCCTCGCGCCGCTGCCACTACACTCCGAGCTTCCTAGGGGGAAGCACATGGCACGCATTCTGATCGTCGACGATTCGCCGTCGCAGTTGCTGGGCATCCAGCGCATCGTGGAAAAACTGGGGCACGAAACGATCACCGCCACCGACGGCGCCGCCGGCGTGGAAGCGGCCAAGGCGGCCTTGCCGGACCTGGTGCTGATGGACGTGGTGATGCCCAACCTCAACGGTTTCCAGGCCACCCGCACCCTGCGCCGCGAGCCGACCACGCAGAACATCCCGGTGATCCTGGTCACCACCAAGGACCAGGACACCGACCGCATGTGGGGCATGCGCCAGGGTGCCCGCGCCTACATCACCAAGCCGTTCTCCGAGGACGAGCTGTACGAGGTGATCGAGCGCGTGTTCAGCGGCGAGGATGCGCCGTAGAAGCCGGGAATCGGGATTGGGGATTGGGGATTCGTAAGGGCGGGTTCCGGGCGGCGTTTGAGCGCGCAGCGTAAGGCCGCATTGCAATCGGCGCCCCTTGTAGGAGCGGCTTCAGCCGCGACAGGCGCTACCGGTAACGCCTGTCGCGGCTGAAGCCGCTCCTACGCAGGCCATGCGGTTTCGCTGGCGCCGCGCCGCATTGCGCAGATACGTGTGCAGGGCCGCCTCGCGCAAGCCGCGATGGCCGGTTTATCGGGACCGCATCGCGGCTGAAGCCACTCCTACGACGCCACAGAGCGAGGGGAGCCCGCTTTTGCGAATCCCCACTCCCGACTCCCCAATCCCGGCACCACTCACACGGCCTCGCCAAAGGCCTTGGCCAACCCGCGATACGCCTTGCGCTGGGCTTCGGTTTCCGGCGCCGGCGCCAGTACTTCCAGTTCGACGATCTGGTCGCCCGGCGGGGTGCCGGGCAGGCCGCGGCCGCGCAGGCGCAGCTTGCGGCCGGCGTCGGACTCCGGCGGGATCTTCAGTTCCACCGCCCCGCCCAGGGTCGGCACGCTGATGCTGGTGCCCAGCGCTGCCTGCCACGGCGTCACCTGCAGGGTGTAGAGGATGTTGCGGCCGTCCACCTCGAACTGCGGATGCGCGGCGTACTCGATCTCCAGCAGCAGGTTGCTGCCGCCGTTGCCCTGTCCGCTCAGCCGGATCACCTGGCCGGGGCGCACGCCCTTGGGCACGCGCACGTCCAACTGTTTGCCGTTGATGGTGATGCGCACGCTGTCGCCGGCGTACACCGCCTCCAGCGGCACCGCCAGCTTGGCGCGGGTATCGCCGCGCGGTGCACCGGGTCCCGGACCGGGGCCG
The DNA here is from genome assembly GCF_014199735.1 of Xanthomonas sp. 3307. Classification (NCBI taxonomy): domain Bacteria; kingdom Pseudomonadati; phylum Pseudomonadota; class Gammaproteobacteria; order Lysobacterales; family Lysobacteraceae; genus Xanthomonas; species Xanthomonas sp. 3307. The sequence continues at coordinate 917,699 of NZ_JACHOG010000001.1, forward strand.
GCGCCGCCCTGGCGTGCGCGCTGCTGGCGGGCGAACAGGCTCTCGAAGAAATCGCTGAAGCCGCCGCCGGCGCCACCGTTGCCGAACACTTCCTCGAAGTCGAAGCCCTGCGCACCGCCGTAGTTCGGCGGCGCGTGGAACTCCTCGCCCGGGCGGTAACCCTGCGCGCGCAACTGGTCGTAGGCGGCGCGCTTGGGCGGGTCGCGCAAGGCCTCGTAGGCCTCGTTGATCGCCTTGAACTTCTCTTCGGCCCCAGGCTCCTTGCTGACGTCGGGATGGTACTTGCGCGCCAGCCGCCGGTACGCGGTCTTGATCTCGGCATCGCCGGCGCTGGGTTCCACGCCCAGGGTCGCGTAGTAATCCTTGAATTCCATCCATCACCTCAAAAAGAGTCGGCCCGCCGCCTTGCGGCAACGGGCCGGTGGCATGCATTGCGCCATCGCCCGGCCATTCTACGGCCGGCCGCGAAGGCGCGGCGTCGCGATGGCGACGCCGCTGCGAGCGGGCGCTTACTGCACGATCGTGGCCCCGGTATCGACCTGGATGCGGCGCGGCGTGCTCGCCGGTCGCTTGGGGATGCGCACTTCCAGCACGCCATGGTAGCCGGTGGCGGAAATGCCGTCCGGGTCGGCGCTGTCGGGCAGCGCGAAGCGGCGATGGAAGCTGCCGTAGCGGCGCTCGATGCGCGAGAAGCGCTCGGTATCGGCGGCCGATTCGCTCTTGCGCTCGCCCTTGATCGAGAGGATGCCCTTGTCCATCGACACCTCGATCTCCGACGGATCGATGCCCGGCAGGTCGGCGTACAACACGAAGCGCTCCGGCTCCTCCTTGATGTCCACGCGCGGCACCCACTGCGCGGTGACGACGGCCGATTCGTCGGTGCCGCCGTTGGGGTCGAAGAAGCGGTCGAACACCTGCTTGATCTCGTTCTGGAATGCGGCCTGGGCCGGCCACTGGCGATAACGGACGATGCTCATCGTGGTCTCCTGAAACGTGAATGAGGTACACCCCGGAGGGGACGGTTCGCGGCGGCGGGACCGGCCCGCCGTCCATGCCCGTCAGATAGGCCTGCCGCCGCGCTTTTCAAGGCGTTGACGCCACCTTCCCATTTCCGTTTCTAGACTCGGTTCATCCAAGGAGCCCGACATGCCCATCCAGATCGGCGAACGTATTCCCGAAGTGGTGCTGCAGCACATCCGCGACGGCGTGGAAGCCGTGGACACGCGCACCCTGTTCGACGGCCGCCGCGTGCTCTTGTTCGCAGTGCCCGGCGCCTTCACCCCGACCTGTTCGGAGAAGCACCTGCCCGGCTATGTGGAGCACTTCGAGGAGTTCCGCAAGCGCGGCATCGAGGTGTACTGCATGGCAGTCAACGACCCGTTCGTGATGCAGGCCTGGGGCAAGAGCCAGCTGGTGCCGGACGGCCTGCAGATGCTGTCCGACGGCAATGGCGACTTCGCCAAGGCACTGGGTCTGGAACTCGACGCCAGCAGCTACGGCATGGGCGTGCGGGCGCGCCGCTTCGCGCTATACGCCGACGACGGCGTGGTACGTGCGTTGTTCGTCGAGGCGCCGGGCGAATTCAAGGTCTCCGCCGCCGACTACGTGCTGCAGCATCTTCCCGACTGATCCCCTCACCCACCACAGGAAACGGCCAGCCATGTCCAACAAGCCAGCCACCCCGAACACCGACGCCAAGCCGCTGCAGCACACCGCCGGCCTCACCGACACCGCCACCCTGCGCGCCAACGCCCGCCAGAGCATCGAGGACGGCGCGATCACCAAGAGCTACAGCGCCGACCGCGAGGCGGTGATCAAGATGCTCAACGACGCGCTCGCCACCGAGTACGTGTGCGTGCTGCGCTACTACCGCCACTACTTCATGGCCGCCGGCATGCTCGCCGACGCGGTCAAGTCCGAGTTCCTGGAGCACGCGCAGCAGGAACAGGCGCACGCGCACAAGCTCGCCGAGCGCATCGTGCAGCTGGGCGGCGAGCCGGACCTCAACCCGGACACGCTGACCGCGCGCTCGCACGCCGAGTACAAGGAAGGCGAGGACCTGCGCGACATGGTCAAGGAAAACCTGATCGCCGAGCGCATCGCCATCGACAGCTACCGCGAGATGATCAACTTCGTCGGCGACAAGGACACCACCACCAAGCGCATCCTGGAAGAGATCCTGGCCCAGGAAGAAGAGCACGCCGACGAGTTCTCGGACATGCTGGAAGGCTGGATCGGCAAGTAAGCCGGTTCTGCGTTACGCACCCTCGTAGGAGCGGCTTCAGCCGCGACAGGCCTGCCCGATGGATTCTGTTGCGGCTGCAGCCGCTCCTACGTTTTTTCTCTTCGCGCGATACACAAATCTCAAGCGAAAGCAAAGGCTTTCGCCCTTACGGGCGAGTTACTTTGATCAGCCTGCGGCTGCTGAGAAGCGCTTCTTTGCTCGCGCAAAGAAAAGGTAACCAAAAGAAAGCGCGCCCTGCCTTCGCGCCCTCCGCGCTGCGCGCTCCAGGTCCGCGTCCATCGCGGGGATCCGCGGAAGGGGCTTGGCTGCTTCGCAGCCAAGTCCGGGGCAGTCGCCTCACGGCGCCAGCCCGCCCGCCGGGGCGAAGCAGTGCTTCGCCTTTTCCGGCGAGCCCTGCCCTGCCGCGGACGGCGCACATCCATGTGCGCCGCCCTTCGGGTTCTTCCCCGCGATGGCCGCCGCTTCGGAAGGGAACCCGACAAGTCAAAAGCAAGAGCAACAGCCAAAGCCAACGCCAAGCCACCGCGACTCTCATAGGGACTCGCGGTTATCGGTGTCCGGGAGCGATGTGGGAGGGACTTCAGTCCCTAGTGCTTCCGAGGTCAGATCGTCCGCCTACTCTGGTCGTCGTGGTTGCTTGACAGTTGGCTTCTACGAGGGCGCGCGCGCCACCGCTGCTCAACGCAACACGCGGAACCGGACCTGGGTCCAGGCGCCGTTGCTGGCCAGCGCGGTCAGGGTGTGGTCGCCGGCATCGGCGAAGTCGCGCTGGAAGGTGCGTGCGCCCTCGGTACGGGCGATCCAGCGGCCGTCCAGCAGCCAGTCCACCGGCGTGCTCGTGCCCAGCGCGCGCACCTGCAGGCGCACGCTGGTGCTGCCCGGCGCACGCGCCAGGGTGGCGCGGTCGTTGAGGCCTTCGATGCGCAGCACGTCGCTGCGGCCGCGGCCGTCGTCGCGGCAGTCCGGCGCCAGCGCCGGCAGTTGCCCGGCCTGGCGCTCGCTGGCGTGCAGCCACGGGGTCAGCAGTGCCGGCCAGTGCGCCAGGTCGCGGGTGACCGCCACGTGCGGTTGCGCGCAGTCCGGCGACAGGCGCAGGCCGCTGTGCGCGTCCACTTGCACGGTCTCGCGACCGGCGCTCCACAGCCGTGCGTCGCGCTCGGCGAAGGTCGGCGGCACCGCGCCATCCAGCGCATAGGCGGAGAAACGGCGCTGGCACAGCGCCGGCGGCGTCTGCTCGGCGGCGACGCCCAGCGGCCAGCACACGTCCACCTGCTGCACGTTGGCGGGCATCGGCCGCGCTGCGTTGTCGCCGCGCAGGCGCGGCAGGCTGTCGATGGTCTCGAACATCAGCGGCAAGGCGGTCACCGCGCCGTACTGGCCGGGCAGCGGCGTGCCGTCCGGGCGGCCCACCCACACGCCGACGGTGTAGCGGCGGGTACTGCCGATCGCCCAGGCGTCGCGGTAGCCGTAGCTGGTGCCGGTCTTCCAGGCTACGCGCGGGCGCGTGCCGACGTCGAAGGTGCCGATGCCGTAGCCGGGACGCGGATTGGCCTCGAGCATCTCGCGTACGATCCAGGCCGCACCGGGCGACATCAGCCGCCGCTCGATGCGCTTGTCGGACGCGCTGTAGCGCACGTGGCCGGCGATGCCATCGCGGTTGAGCGCGGCGAAGACGCCGACCAGTTCCTCCAGTTTCGCACCGGTGCCGCCGAGGATCAGCGCCAGGTTGGGCGTGCTGCCGCGTGGGAACTTCAGGCCGATGCCGGCGTTGCTCAACCGCGCGGCGAAGCGCGCCGGCCCGACCCGGTCGAGCAGGTCCACCGCCGGCACGTTGAGCGACAGGCGCAGGGCGCTGGCGGCGCCGATCGGGCCGTTGAAGGCTTCGTCGAAATTGCCCGGGCGGTAGTCGCCGAAACTCTGCGGCGCGTCGACCAGCAGGCTTTCGGAGTGGATCAGGCCGTCGTCCAGGGCCATGCCGTACAGGAACGGCTTGAGCGTGGAGCCGGGCGAGCGCCACGCCTGCACCATGTCCACGTCGCCGAGCCGGCGGCGATCGCCGAACTGCACCGAGCCGATGTAGGCGCGCGCCTGCAGGTCTTGGTTGTCCACCACCAGCAAGGCGGCGGAGGTGCGCTCGGGCAGTTGCGAGAAGTAGGCGCTGACCCGGTCTTCGAGGGTGCGCTGCAGGTCGGCGTCGAGGGTGGAGACGATGTGCGCGGCGTGCAGGTGTTGCTGGCGCAGGCGCTCGGCCAGCAGCGCGGCGTGCAGCGGCGTCTGCAGCGAGCGCGCCACCACCGGTTCGATGCGCGCGTCGTCGACCTGCGCGCGCGGCCACACGCGCAGCGCGACCATGCGTTCGAGCACCTTGTCGCGCGCCACGCGCGCCGCTTCCGGATGCCGGTCCGGACGCAGCCGGCTCGGCGCCTGCGGCAGCACCGCCAACAGCGCTGCCTCGGCCTGCGACAGGCGCGCGGCCGGTTTGCCCAGGTAGGCCCAGCTCGCCGCGTCCACGCCTTCGATGGTGCCGCCGTAGGGCGCGCGCTCCAGGTACAGCTGCAGGATCTGCCGCTTGCTCAGGTGCGCTTCCAACTGCAGCGCGCGCAGCGCCTGCTGCGCCTTGCCCCAGGGCGTGCGCGTGCTGACCTCGGGCGGCATCAGGATGCGCGCCACCTGCATGGTCAGGGTGGAGCCGCCGGAGACGATGTGGCGCGAGAACAGCCACTGCTTGGCCGCACGCAGCAGCGCCCAGGGATTGACCCCGGGGTGGACCCAGAACCAGCGGTCTTCGTAGTTCAGCAGCGCCTGCAGGTACAGCGGCGAGACGCTGTCCGGCGTGGCCGGATAGCGCCAGACGCCATTGCCATCGGCGAAGGCGCGCAGCGGGGTGCCGTCGGCCGCCACCACCAGGGTCGAGGTGTCGCGCGACTTCGGCAGCGGCAGCGGGAACGCGAGATCCAGCAACAGCAAGGTCGACAGCAGCGCCACCGTTCCCCAGCGCAGCCACGGCAGCAGACGCGTCCAGCGCCAGGGGCGCCGTGCGGCGTGCGGAGCGGCGGTGTCGTCCAGTGGCATGCGTGCTCCCGATGGAAGCGGCCATTTTGCCTGTTGCGGCGGCGACGCGGGAGTGGGAATGCTCCTGCGCGTGCGACGTCGTCGGCGATGCGCGGCTCGGAACACCGCCAACAGTTCGCGGTTGCCGCGACGCGATTGGACGCGCTGGTACTTTGTAGGAGCGGCTTCAGCCGCGACGGGCATTCCCGATAACGCCCGTAGCGGCGAAAGCCGCTCCTACAACGGCATTGAGGCTCCCGGAGACACGCAATGCCAGCCCGTAGTGCACGGGCTAGCCCCCGCCGAACGCCCCCCACCCTACGCCAGCGGCAGGCGCAGCGTCGCCACGCTGCCGGGCGCATCCGTGCGCGCCTCCAGGCTCAGGCTGCCGCCCTGCGCCTCCACGATCTGCCGCGACAGCACCAGGCCGATCCCCGAGCCACCGGGCTTGGTGGTAAAGAACGGCACGAACAGGTTGTCGCTGGGCGGCAAGCCGGCGCCGCCGTCGAGCACCTCGATCAGCACACTGGCGCCGTCGCCGCGCGCGCGCAGCGTCACCGGCGCGCTGCCGCCGGCTTCCAGCGCGTTGCGCAGCAGGTTGATCAGCACCTGCTCGAGCTGGTCGGCATCGGCGCGCGCGTGCAGCGCCGGTGCGATCGCGAGCTGCACCCGGGCGTCGTCCAGCAGCCGCTGCACGCGCGCGCACAGCGGCGCCAGCGCTACCGGCGCCGGGACCGGCGCGGGCAGCCTGGCTAGCCGGGCGTAGCCGCCCAGGAAACGCTGCAGGGCGGCGCTGCGCTGTTCGATCACACCCAGGCCGTTGTGCAGATCGGCCTGCAATTCGGCGTCGAGCGCCTGCGGCGCGGCCGCCAGCAGCCGCGCGAGGGTGTCGGCGATCGAGGCGATCGGCGCCAGCGAATTGTTGATCTCGTGGCTGAGCACGCGCAGCAGGCGGCGGAAGGCTTGCGCCTCCTCCTCGCGCAGCGCGCGCTCCATCGGCTGCACCAGCAACAGGCGCCCGGCCTGGCTGCGACTGCGCAAGGCGGCGTGGCCGATCTGCCAGCGCCCCTGCTGCCGAGGAAACGCATGCGCCTGGATGCTGCCCGACGGCACGTCGAACAGGCCGGCCAGTCCCAGCGCCTGCGCGGATTGCCCGATCGCCTGCTGGGCGGCGACACCCAGCAAACGCTCGCCGGCCGGGTTGAGCAGGCGCAAGCGCTGATCCTGTTCGAAGGCGAACACCGCCCCGTCCAGTGCCGCCAGGGTCTTGCTCAGCAGTTGCAGGCTTTCGTGCGAATCGCGCTGTTCGTCCTGCAGGCGTTGCGCCAATGCATTGAATCGCGCCAGCAGGCCGTCGGCATCGTGCGCGTCCTGCGCCGCACGCACGCTGTAGTCGCCCTCGCGCAGCGCGTCCAGCAAGCCGCCGAGGGTACGCAGGCGCTGCCCGGCATCGCGCTGCTGCCGGCGCCATAGCGCCGCGGTCAGCAACAGCACGCACAGCAGCAGCACCACCGCCTCGGGCAGCCGCGGCGCGCCGGCCACGAGCACCAGCACCAAGGCCAGCAAGGCCGGCGCCGCCAGCCACAGCGGCCGCCAACGCTGCCGCTCAGCCGCCGTCATCGCTGCGCAGGCCGTGCTTGCCCAGGCGCCGGTACAGGCTCTGCCGGGTGATGCCGAGTTGGTCGGCGGTGCGCTGCAGGTTGCCCTGCTGCTGCGCCAGCGCCTGTTTCAGCAGCAGCGCCTCGGCTTCTTCCAGGGTCAGCTGTGTCGATAGCGCGGGCGCGACGCTCGTCGCCGGCTGCAGGCGCAAATCGTCGCTGCCCAGGATGCTGCCGTCGGCCAGCAGCGCCGCGCGCTCCATCGCGTGCGCCAGCTCGCGCACGTTGCCGGGCCAGGCGTAGCCCAGCAGCGCGCGCTCGGCGTCGCGCGCCAGCGTCGGCAGCGGCCGCCGATACCGCGTGCAGGCGGCGGCCAGGTAATGCCGCGCCAGCGGCAGGATGTCGGCGCCGCGTTCGCGCAGCGGTGGCACCCGCACCTGGAAGGTGTTGAGCCGGTACAGCAGATCCTGGCGGAAGCGGCCGGCCGCCACTTCCGCCTCCAGGTCGGCATTGGTCGCCGCGACGATGCGCACGTCGACCCGCTGCGTGCGCGAGGAGCCCAGCCGCTCGAACTCGCCATCCTCGATCGCGCGCAGCAGCTTGGGTTGCTGCTGCAGCGGCAGGTTGCCGATCTCGTCCAGGAACAGGGTGCCGCCATCGGCCAGTTCGAAGCGGCCGGCACGGTCCTGGCGCGCGTCGGTGTAGGCGCCGCGCACATGACCGAACAGTTCGGCCTCGAACAGGGTCGGCGCCAGCCCGCCGACGTTGACCTTGACGAAGGCCTGCGTGCGACGCGGCGACCACTGGTGCAGCAACTGCGCCAGCAGGCTCTTGCCGGTGCCGTTCTCGCCCAGCAGCAGCACGTTGGCGCCGCTGCCAGCGATGCGCAGCAGGTCCCCGACCAGCCGCTGCATCGGTGCCGATTCGGCGACGAAATCGGCCGCGCCCTCCTGCAGCAACAACGCCTGCGCCTCGCCGAGCCGCTGCGCGGTGCGCCGGCTACGATCCAGTGCGATGCGGCTGTCCAGCACCGCCAGCACCCGTGCGTTCTGCCAGGGCTTCTCGATGAAATCGACAGCGCCCTCGCGCATCGCCGCCACCGCCACTTCGATGCTGGCCCAGGCGGTCATCGCGATCACCGGCAGCCCCGGCCATTGCGCGGCGATCTGCGCGATCAAGGCAAGGCCTTCGGCGCCGGAAGTGGTGTCGCGGGCGTAGTTCATGTCCACCAGCACCGCGGCGAATTCGTCGCCACGCAGGCAGGCCAGCGCCAGTTCCGGCGATTCGGCGCCGACCATGCCGTAGCCGGCGCTCTTGAGCAGCATGCGCAGGGCTTCGCGCACGTCGGCCTGGTCGTCGACGACGAGGATGCGCGGCAAGGGCGATGTGCGGGCGTCGTTCATGGCACAGAGTCTAGCGGCCGGGCGCGGTGGGCAGGCGCCACGGCCGCCGCCGTGGCGTACCCGCATCGAGAGGCGAAGCGGATCATTCGGCGCGCAAGGCCTGCATCGGCGGCACCCGCGCCGCCCGCTGCGCCGGCGCCAGTGCGGCGAGCAGGCCGGCCGCGGCCAGCACCAGCAGCACCGCGCCGATCGCCAACGGGTCGGCCACACGCACCTCGAACAGGAAGCGCTGCAGCAGCCGCGACACCGCCATCGCCACGCCCAGGCCCAGCAGCAGCCCCACTCCGATCTGCATGCCGGCCTCGCCCAGCACCTGCCGCCGCAGTCGTGCCGGCGGCGCGCCGAGCGCGGCGCGCACGCCGAACTCGTGTTGCCGCGCGGCCACCGCCACCGCCATGACCGCGTACAGGCCGACCGCCGCCAGCAGCAATGCCAGGGCGGCGAACAAGCCGACCAGCAGCAGGTTGAGCTTCTGCTCGCTGGTGGTGGTGGCGACCAGCGCCTGCATCGGCCGCAGGTCGGCGATCGGCTGCTGCGGCGCCACTTCGTCGATCGCCGCACGCAGCGCGCGCTCGTCGGCGCCCAGCGCGCCGGCGCGCAGATGGACCGCATAGGTCAGCGCGCCGAAACCGCGAATGATCTGCCACATCGGCTCGCTCATCTGCGCCAGCGGCTGGTACACCGTCGGCTCCGGCGGCTCGGCCGGGCTGGTATGACGCACGTCGCCGACCACGCCGACCACGCGCATCGCCAGGCGCTGGTTGCCGCCGTCGTCGGGCACGGTGATGCTCTTGCCCAGCGCCTGCCCGTGCAGGTAGCGCGCGGCGAAGCTGGCGCTCACCACGCAGACCCGCTCGGCCCCAGCCACGTCGCTGTCGGCGATCCCGCGCCCGGCCAGCAAGGGGATGCGGAACACGTCGAGGAATTGCGGCGTGGCTAGCCGGTACTGGGCATCGACGGAGGGCGCACCGTTGATCTCCACGCTCCAGCTCAGCCGCGTCGCCGTCGGCGGATTGGTCGACACTCCCACGCGGTCGATGCCTGGGACCTGCTGCAGCCGCGCGACGATGCGCCGGGTCTGCTCCACCGCATCGGCCGCGGTGACGTAGCGTTCCTTCACCGGCGCCAGGGTGAACACCACCGCCGACCGGCTCTCGAAACCCATCGGCACCTCCGCCAGTTTCTGCAAGGTGCGGGTGAACAAGGCCGCGCCGATCAGGAGCACCACGGCGATGGCCACCTGTGCGATCACCAGGACGCGACCGAGGCGCCCGGCCTGCAGACTCCAGCCGCCACGCCCACCGCCAGCCAGTTCGGCGACCAGATTGCGGCGGCGGCCGCGCACGATGCCCAACACGGCGGCCAGCAGCGCGGTGGCACTGCCGGCGAGCAGCGCGAACAGCGCGCTGGCGCCGGTCAGGTGCGCGGCCTCGCCGCGCATCCACATCAGCGGTACCCAGTCGCCGAGCAGGCGCAGCCCAAGCCAGGCCAGCGCCAGCCCGGCCAGGCTGCCGAGTACGCCGATCAGCACGCCTTCGGCCAGCGCCGGCAGGCTCAGCCGCAGCCACGATGCACCCAGCGCGGCACGCACCACGCTGTCGTGGCTGCGCCCGAGCGCGCGCAGCAGCATCAGGCTGGTCAGGTTGATCGCGGCGATCAACAGCACGCAGGCGGCCGCGGCGAAGAACAGCCACAGCGTGTTGCCGCTATTGGCGGCGTACAGACTGTCCTGCAACGGCAGCGCATTGGGCGGCCGCCGCTGCAACGAGCCCCACCACGACGCGTCCATGTGCGGGCTGTTGCGCAAAAAGGCCTTGAGCGTGGCCGCGGTCTGCGCGGAGGCCGCGGCCACGCTGACTCCGGGGCGCAACCGCGCCACCACGATCTCGTTGGTGGACAGGTTGGTCTCGGCCAGGTCCGGCTGCATGTTGCGGATCAGGTCGAAGGGGTCGGCCCAGGGAAAGTCAGCCGGCAACACGCCGACGATCTGCACCGGCTTGCCTTCGACCTGCAGCATGCGCCCCACCGCCGCCGGATCGCCGCCGAAGTAGCGCTGCCAGAAGCGATGGCTGAGGATCACCGCCTGCGGCCCGCCGGGCCGGCTTTCCTCGTCGCTGAAGTTGCGCCCCGCCGCCATCGGCAGGCCGAGCGTGCGCAGGACGCCGGCATCGGCACTGATTGACGCGACCACCTCGCTGGCATCGCCGCGGGCGATGTTGGCCGGCACCGGGAAGCCGCGCAGGATGCCGATCGACTGCAGGCTCGGCATGCGCCGCAACACCGGGTAGTAGCCGGGCGCGGCGACATTGCGGCCGGGATCGCTGGACAGGCCGAGCGTGACCAGCCGCTCCGGCTGCGGGAACGGCAATGGCTTGAGCAAGGCCTGGTCGAGCAGCGCGAACACTGTCGTGGTGGTGGCCACGCCCAGCGCCAGGGTCAACACTGCCAGCAGCAGATAGCCGGGCTTGCGCGCCAGCGCGCGCCAGGATTGCCGCATCTCCGCCCAATGCAGGGCGGCGCTCATCGCGCCTGCTCCGCGACGCGCACCGGCAACGCCACATCCTGCTCGTGGCGCAGCCGCTCGAAGGTGTCCTCGTCGACGATGCGGCCGTCGAGCATGTGCACGATGCGCTGCGCGCGCCGCGCGAACGCCGGGTCGTGGGTGACCATGCACAAGGTGGTGCCGTTGTCGTGCAGTTGTTCCAGCAACTGCATCACCGCCTCGCCGTTGCGACTGTCCAGATTACCGGTGGGCTCGTCGGCAAGCAGGATCGCCGGGTTGCCCGCCAGCGCGCGCGCCACCGCCACGCGCTGCTGCTGGCCGCCGGACAACTGCCCCGGATAGTGCTTGTGGCGATGCTGCATGCCGACCAGTTCCAGCACCTCGCGCACGCGCTGGCGGATCTGACTGCGCTGGGCGCCGGCGCGGTAGGTCAGCGGCAACGCCACGTTCTCTTCCACGGTGAGGTCGGCGATCAGGTTGAAGGCCTGGAAGATGAAGCCGATCTCGGCGTTGCGGATGCGCGCGCGGCCGACCGTGTCCAGTTCGGCGACGTTGCGGCCGTTGAGCCGGTAGCTGCCGCCGCTGGGCGCATCGAGCAGGCCCAGGATCGACAGCAGGGTCGACTTGCCGCAGCCGGACGGTCCGGTGATGGCGACGAAATCGCCGGGCGCCACCTCCAGCGCGATCTCGGCCAGGGCGTGCGTCTCCACTTCCTCGGTGTGGAACACCTTGCTGAGCCCGTCCAGGTGGATCAACGGCGCGGCGGATGGTGCGGGAATTGCGGTCATGCGGGGTCTCTCCTGGTCTGGCTAGCGTAAGCGCAAGGTGGCGTCGGCATTCCATTGGCTGGTGTCGGACAGCACGACGCGATCGCCGGCGCGCAGGCCGGCACGGACTTGGATGCGGTCGCTGGAAGCGGCGCCGAAACGCACGCGAATGCGCTGCGCGGTCTGGCCGCCGTCGCGCAGCACGAACAGGCTACCGGCGGCGTTGGGGACGGCCAGCGCCGGGCGCGGGATGCTGACCACGTCGCGCAGCGTGCCGAGCACGATGCGCCCGTCCACCGACAGGTCCGGGCGCACGCCGGACGGCAGCGGCGGCGTCAGCCGCACGTCGACCACCACGCTGCCGCTGCGCACCGCTGGATCGATCCGCGCCACCTGCCCGCTGACGACGCCGTTGTGCGTGTCCACCGCGACCGGCAGGCCCTCGATCACGTCCTTGGCCAGGACCTCGGGCACCTGCAGCCGCGCCAGCAGGTCGTCCGGGCGCGCGACCCGCGCCAACTTGGCGCCGGCCTCCACACGCTGGCCAGGCTCCACGTCCACCTGCTGCAGGATGCCGTCGCTGCCGGCGCGCACCTGCAGCGCGTCGGCTTGTTGCGCGGCGATGGCCAGGGTGCTGGCGGCCTGCGCGCGCCGCGCCTGTGCCGCGCGCAACTGCGCGGCCATGTTCTGCCGGAACGCGGCCACGCGCTTGGTCTCGATGTCGGCGCGGCCGCGCTGCTGCGCCTCGACGATCTGGCTCTGGGTCAGGTCGATGTCCGAGATCGCCCCGCCATCGTGGCCGCGCCGGTAGGCCTTGGCCTTGATCTGCGCGATCTGCAACTCGGACTCGGCCTGCGCCTGCAGCGCCTGCTGGTCCAGCAATTGTGATGCCAATGCGGCGTGCAGTGCGGCCAGGTCGGCATCGGCGCCAGCCAACACGGCGCGCGCGCGATCCAGGCCGGCGTCCAGTTCCGGATTGACCAGTTGCAGGATCGGCGTATCGGCCTGCACGCGCGCGCCGGCCTCGACCCGTTGTTGTTGCACGGTGGCCGGGGCCCCGGCGGTGATCCAGCGGATCTGCCGCGGCACCAGCACGCCGCTGGCGCGGACCTCGCGGCGCATCTCGCCGCGCGTGGCCGCATCGATCCACAATTCGCTGCGCGTCACGCGCGGCGCCGCGCGGCCGCTGCCGAGCAGTGCCACGCCAAGCAATACCGCAACGGCAGCGGCCACCACCAGCCAGCGACGGCGGTGGCGCCAGAACGAACGGTTCGGTGATTTCGCGATATCCATGCCCGCTGTGCAGCAGGCTGCGTGCCAATCGGCGAACCGCACTAACCCATTGAATCGTTTGCACTACGACCGCGACGCGCGCGGTCGCCGCGTCCGCAAGCGGTCGTGCACCGACCGATTACGGACAGTGGCGCGAGCAGGTGCGGGTCAGGGCTTTTCCAGCGACGCGCGATAGCGCAGCAGCGCTTCCGGTTCGTCGGTCTGGAAGGCGCCGATGCCGGCGCGATACAGCCGCCCCCACACCGCTTCCGGATCGCGCACCGCATCGGCATCGCCGCCGACGTCGGCGACGAAGCCGTCCCACAGCGTGTTGACCAGCAGCCGCACGTGCCGCTGCTTGGCCAGGGCCGCCACCGCCGGCAACTGGGCCAGGCGCATCCGCGGCAGTTCGATCGCCACCGGCCGCACCTTGCCTTCCGTCTGGGTGCGCACGGTCTGCACCAGATCGTCGGTGCCCGGCGGATTCAGCAGCACCGGGGTGAAGTTGACCTGGTCGAACGGCGGCATCGACGCCAGATCCTGGCTGGCGACGCCGACCTCGGTCTTGATCACCACCTGCCGCTCCATGCCGGCGCGGCGCACCGCATCGACCACCTCGGCGTAGATCGGCGCCTTGACGTCGAGGTTGAGCATGATCCGGCCCTTGGCCGCGGCCAACATCTGCGCCAGGGTCACTGGATGCTGGTCGGTGAGCGCCGCGTCGGGACCGCCCTCGTCGTCGCGCAGGCGCAGCCGCGCCAGTTGCGGCCAGGTGAGTTCGGCGACCTTGCCGGTGCCGTCGGTGGTGCGGTCGACGGTGGCGTCATGGAACATCACCAGGGTGCCGTCGCCGGCGCGGCGGATGTCGGTTTCGAGCATGTCCACGCCCAGCGTCACGCAGCGCTCCAGGCCCAGCAGCGAGTTCTCCGGCGCGTGCCCGGCGAAGCCGTGCGCGGGCGCGGGGTTGTGGCAGCCGCGATGGGCGACGACGAAGATGCCGCCGTCCGGTGCGGCCAGGCGCGCCTGGATCGGGGCGATGGCGGCGACGGCCGGAGCCGTCGCGGTCAGCAGCGCGGCGAGAACGGCGCCGCGCGAGAAAAGCAGGTTCATGGTTGGTCTCCGGCAACGGTCACAGCGACGGGGTGAAACGCAGGCCGAGCCAGTAGGTGGTCGGCATCGAATAACTGTCCTTCAGCAGGTTCTCGCCGGGGCCGGTCAGGCTGGTGAGGCGGCTGTGGGTGACATTGCTGATCTGGCCGACCACGCTGAGCTGCTTGCTCACCGCCCAGGTCGCCGACAGATCCAGCTGCGAGCGCGGCGCCCAGTACAGGTCCTGCCAGGCGATGTTGCTGACGATGGCGCGCAGCGCCTTGCCCTGGCGGTTGTAGGCCGCACGCAGTTCCACGCCGCCGACGGTGTAGAACAGCGAGGCGTTGGCGGTGTAGTCCGGCTGCCCGACCAGGCGATCGACGGTGCGCTGGCTCTGCACCACGTTGGGTGCGCTGCCGCTGGTGAACGGCACGTCCATGCCGCCGTCGAGCAGGGCCAGGTTGGCGCTGGCGCCCAGGCCGGACAGCGCCGGCACGCCCGGGAACAAGGTGTTGAACACCGCGCTCAGTTCCAGGCCGCGCACGTGCGCCTTGGCGGCGTTGGCCGGGGTGCTGATCAGCACGTTGGAATAGGTGGTGCCGTTGAAGCTGAACTGGTCGGTGCGCGAGAGGGTGAAGATCTCGTCCTGGATGCGCTTGTCGAACAGCGCCGCGGCCAGCATGCCGTCGAAGTCGTCGGGCAGGCGCCATTCCAGCGACAGGTCCAGGTTGGTGGACACGCGCGGCTTGATGTCGGGATTGCCGATGGTGACGGTCACGCCCTGCGCGTTGGGATTGCCCATGTCGCTGCTGTTGACGAAGCTGATCGAGGTGCGCGCGGCATAGGCGTCGTAGGGCGGGCGGCCGAGCGTGCGGCTGGCGCCGGCGCGCAGGTCGAGGCGATCGTTGACGTGGTAGGTCATCACCGCCGAGGGCAGCACTTTGGCGTAGCGCGAATCGGTGGGCGCATCGACGTAGACGTAGTTGCCGCTGGCCGCGTCCAGTTGCCGCTGGCGGCCGACCGTGGATTGGTCGGTATGGTCGTAGTGCAGGCCGGCTACCACGTCGACATCGTCGCTGCGGTAGCCGAGCAGGCCGTAGGCGCCGAAGATCTCCTCGCGGTGGCTGAAGTTGTCCTGGTTGCTGAAGGCGCTCTGGTCGGTGCGGTTGAACGCGCTCAGCGGCGTCGCTTCCAGCACCTGGTTGGCCTTGTTCGGATCGATCGCGATCAGGTTCAGGCCCAGGTAGCGCATCGGCGCGTTGGACGGCGCCAGCACGTCGCCGATCTTCAGCGGCGGCGCGCTGCGGTTGGGCTGGTACTCCACGCGGTAGATGTCGAAACCGGGCTCGTCGCGGGTGTAGCTCAGGCCGCTGCCGAAGCCGAAGCCGCGGTCCATCTCGCCGCGGTTGAAGGCGTAGTCCAGGCGTCCGGTGAGCACCTTGTCGCGCGCATTGCGCTGGTAGTCCGGGCGCCAGTACAGCAGGCTGTAGTTGTCGTAGTCGTAGTACGCCTGCGCCGACATCGGGAAACGCTGATTGAGCGCGGAGGTGTCGTAGTTGAAGCCATAGGCCGCCGTCGGCACCACGGTGACGCCGGGGCCGGTCTGTCCGGTAGGCACCGCCGCCGGGCGCTGCGCGCCGGTGACGTACTTGATCATCTTGATCGGTTCGGCATAGGTGGCATCGGACCAGGACGCGCGTGCCGACAGCACCTGCCGGTCGTCCGGGCGCCATTCGAAGCCGGTCTGGCCGAGCTTGGTGCGGGTGGTGGTGATCTGGTTGGAATAGCCCACTTCCACGTCGCCGACCGGGTAGCTGCCGCTGGTCGCGGTCTGGTTGTAGACGCGATTGCGGTTGCGCGGATCGAGGATGATCTCGTTGCGCTCCATGTTGTCGCGGAAGTAGTAGTAGCCGGCCGTGGCGTAGGCCTGCAGCGACTCGCTCAGCCGCGCCTCGAACTTGCCGGTGAGGCCGTAGCGGTCGCGCTTGTCCATCACGTACCAGTACTTGTCCTGCTGCGGCACGGCCCAGCCGTTGCCCAGGTTGGTGCCACTCTGCAGCGTGCCGGTGCTGTCGTAGAACCCGTAGTGCACCGTGTCGGTGGTCATGTGGGTTTCGGTGTAGCTGCTCAGCGTCTGGTAGTTGCCGGACAGGGTCAGGCCGTACTGGCCTTCGCTGCCGAAGGTACGGCTGCCGGTGGCAAGCACGCGGTAGCCCGGGTCGTCCTGGTCGCGCGGCTTGCCGACGTCGTTGGCATGGCCCAGCGACGCCTCGGCGGTGAAGAACGGCTTGCCGCCGTTCTCGAACGCGCTGCGGGTCTTGAGGTTGATCGCGCCGCCGGTGGCGTTCGGATCCAGGTCGGGGGTGAAGGTCTTGATGACCTGCAGTTCGCTGACCATCGAGGCCGGCAGGATGTCCAGGCGCACGCCGCGGGTGATCGAGCCGAGCGTGCCGTTGGGCGTGCCCGGCGAGGCCACGGTCAGGCCGTCGATGGTGACGTTGTTGTAGGACGGGCCGAGGCCGCGCAGCACCGGGGTGGCGGCTTCGTCGCGCGGATGCTCGTTGTCGGTGGCCGGCAGGACGGACAGGCCCGGAATGCGGCGCAGCGCCTCGACGATGGTGGTGTCCGGCAGCGCGCGCACGTCGGTGGAGCTGACCACGTCGGTGATGTTGGTGGCCGCGCGCTTGCTCTCGATCGCCGCGGCATTGGCCTTGCGCACGCCGGTGACCTGCACGCTGGACAGCGTGGTGGTGCCGTCGCCGTTGGAGGCATCGTTGGGCGGGGTGTCGGGCGTGGGGTTGGCCGCGGTAGCGGCAGCGACGGCCCTTGCGTCGGCGGCGACCGCCGCCGTGGTGGACGCGGCGTCCTGCGCCAGCGCGGCCTGGCAGCTGGCGGCGAGCGCGCAGACGATCAGCGCCCGGCGCCGATGGGTGAGTGATTGCATTGCGATGTCCCCTGGTTGACTGAATTAAGTAACTTAAAGTTTGTTATTTAATCCCAGGGATATGACGAAACGATGGCGCTGTGTGGAAGGCGTGAAGACACAGCCGTCTCTGCCCGCCGGCGCGGCCGGCGGCCGCCTGCAATGCGGTGCGATGCGGCAGGCACGATTGGCGCCTGCCGTTCCCGCAGCGGTTGCCCGAAACGCAGAAGCCGCCGGATGACGGCCCGGCCCAGACCGTGGCCGCGGCTGCAGCGTGGTGCACTTGCGCCGCCTGCGTGGCGAAGGCAGCGCGCGCTTGCGCTCGGCATGCTAGGCCTGGCGCTGCGGCAGCGGCGCGGACGCCGGCGTTGGCGGCAGCGCCCCACCGTAGACCCGCCGGCACAGCCCTGCGCGGCGAGTTCGCGCAGGTCGCGGCGGATCGACTCCTCGGCCACGGCGAAGCGCTCCGTCAGCTCCGCCGCCACCACTCGGCCGTGCTCGCGCAGGCGCTGCAGGATCGCCTGCTACCGCTCCTGCGGCAGCGTGTCGCGCTCGCCGCTCAGGGCGCCGCGGCGCCGGCGCGCGGCGGCAGCAGCTCCAGCGCGACCAGCTCCTCGCGCAACGCCGCGGCATCGCGAAACTGCAGCGCATGCATGCCGGTGGCAGCCGCGGCCTGGACATTGCGCGGCGCATCGTCGATGAACACCGCCCGCGCCGGGTCGATCGCGAAGCGTTCGCACAGCAGCGCGAAGATCGCCGGGTCCGGCTTGAGCAGGCGTTCTTCGCCCGACACCAGCACGCCCTCGAACCACTGCAGGAACGGATAGCGTTCGCGCGCGATCGGGAAGGTCTCGTGCGACCAGTTGGTCAACGCGTACAGCCGCACCCCCTGCCCGCGCAGTTCGTCCAGCACCGCCACGGTGGCGTCCAGCGCGCCGCCCAGCATCTCTGGCCAGCGCGCGTGGTAGGCCGCGATCAGCGGCGCATGCGCCGGATGCTGCGCGCTCAGTTCGGCCACCGCCTCGTGCCACGGCCGTCCAGCGTCCTGGCGCTCGTTCCACTGCGGGCTGCACACCTCGCGCAGGAAGGTTTCCATCGCCGCCTCCTCGTCGAACAGGCGGCGGTACAGATGGCGCGGGTTCCAGTCGATCAGGACGCCGCCGAGATCGAACACCACCGTGTCGAGGTGGGGCGCGGCGGACGGGGGGGACGCGGGCATGACGGGCTCCAGGGAACGGAAGGGGAACGCAGCGGCGGAGCAGGCGCGCATTGGCGGCGGCCGGCAGCAGCGCCGCCACCGCGGCCACTGCTGGCGGCAGGCCGATGGCGACGGCGGCTGCAGCGCGATCGGTGCGGCGCTCATGGTAGCCGTCCCTTCCGGCTGACATCTCTGGCCGGCGTACCCTCACCCCCAGCCCCTCTCCCGGGGGGAGAGGGGAGTTTGGCGCGGCGTCGCTGTTGGGCATCCTGGCGATCGTACCCTCACCCCAGCCCCTCTCCCGCAGGGAGAGGGGAGTTTGGTGCGGCGTCGCTGTTGGGCATCCTGGCGGTCGTACCCTCACCCCAGCCCCTCTCCCGGGGGGAGAGGGGAGTTTGGTGCGGCGTCGCTGTTGGGCGTCCTGGCGGTCGTACCCTCACCCCCGGCCCCTCTCCCGCAGGGAGAGGGGCGTTGGATCAAGGCTGCACGACGTTGATCGTGCCGGGGTTGCTGCGCCCCACGCCGCGCAGGTCGGGACGGTACATGTCCTCGACCAGCGATGGCGGCACCGTGTAGGTGCCCGGGGTCACCGCGCGCACCAGGTAGAACACCTGCGCCTTGCTGCCCGCCGACAGGCTCAACGCAGCCACGTAGCGGTCGTCGCGGAACTCCTCGTGCTTGACGTCGGCGGCGTTGGAACGGTCGCTGATCTCGATGCCGTCCACCACCACGTCGGCCCACTGCTTGGCGTCGCCCAGGTTGAAGTTCTCGATCTCCAGGCCGGCCGGTAGTAGATCGGTCAGCAGCGCGTCGGGCATGCTGGTGTCGGAGGTGATGGTGACCCGCACGATCAGCGCCTCGCCCTCCTTCAGCGGCTGCGGCGTCCACGGCTTGCCGTCGGTGCCGTAGAAGCTGCGCTCCACCTTCAGCGTGCTGTCGTCGGCCGCCGGCGGCGTGCGCGGCACGCCGGCGATTTCCAGGCTGGCGTACAGCGGCGGCTGGCCCTGCGGCACGAAGTGCACGCCGCGCGCCAGCTCGGCCTCGTCGAACTGACGGCCGAAGGCCTTGGCCGGGGCGATCGTTTCGCTGCTGTCGCCGACATTCAACTGCCCGGAGACCTGCGCCGTCTGGCTGTTGAGCAAGGCCTTGCCCATGCGCGCCAGCGCCACCTGCTCCTGCGTGCTCAGCCACAGCCAGCCGCCACGGCGGCGCGCGTCGATCTCGCGCCCCAGCGCCATCACCCGCGCGTCGTACTCGGGCTTGGCCAGGCCACGCTCGTGCAGCAGCGCGATCATCAGCGCATCGTCGCGGACCACGCTGCCGTAGTCGCCGAAGTAGCGCGGCCGGTCGGCGCTGTCCTTGGCGAAACCGGCGGCGATCGCCGCCTCGCCGCGCTTCTTGTCGCCCTGCAGCGACAGTGCCACGCCCAGGTGCACCAGCGACAGGCCGGTCAGCGCCTTGCTGCGGTCGTTGTCGTACAGCGCGCGCAGCGTGCCCAGCGGCGCACGGTTGACCCGCGCCAGCACGTAGCCGGACCAGGCCTGGTTGGCGAACTTCAGGTTCTCGCGGCGGTCCTGGCCGTAGAAGTTGTTGCCCCCGGACAGCAGGTCCTCGCTGAGCCGGTTCAACGCCTTCTGCAGCACGTTGTCGGGCACCGCGAAGCCGGCGTCCTTGGCGTCGAGCAGGAACTCGGCGATGTACGGGGTCAGCCCCGGATTGACGTAGCCGTCGTCGCCCCACATCGAGAAGTGGCCGCTGGAGACCTGCATCGAGGCCAGCCGTCCGAACGCGCCTTCCATGCGCGCGCGGCGCGTGGCCGCATCCAGGCCCTTGACCCCGAGCAGGCGCGCGGTGGCGTCGTCGAGCAGCAGCGCGGCGTAGCCCTTGCTGGTGGTCTGCTCGGCGCAGCCGTAGGGGTACTGCAGCGCGCCCTGCAGGGCACTGGCGAACGGGATCGGCGGCAAGGCGCTGACCAGCATGCGCGCGTTGACCGAGCCGGCCATCAGGCCTTCGGCATCGCTGGCGCCCAGGGTCACCGGCGCCAACGGGTCGAGCACGCGGGTCTGCGTGCGCAGCACCGACGGCCACGCCGCACGCACCGGCAGGTCGTAGCGGCGGTCGGCGGCAAAACCATTGCCTTCCACGCGCACCCGCACCTTGGCCACCGTATAGCCCTCCTGCGCCACCAGCGGGAAGCTCAGGGTGGCCTTGCCGTCCTTGCCCAGCTTGGCGCTGCGCGCGTTGTCGGCGATCGCCAGCGGACCTTCGCCATCCACCCGCACCTTGAACTCGCCCGGTTGGCCGGTGAAGTTCTGCACGTCCAGGGTCACCGTGCTGCGGTCGCCCGGCGCCATCACCCGCGGCATGCTGGCCTCGGCCACGATCGGCGCGCGCACCAGCGTCTCCACGTCGCGGTTGCCGTAGCGCTCGTCCGAATAGACCAGCGCCGACACGCGCAGGGTGCCGTTGAAGTCCGGTACCGGCAGTTGCACGCGGGCGTTGCCCTTGGCGTCGAGCTGCACCGGGCCGGAGAACAGGTCCACGGTCTGCACGCGCGCGGTCGGGCGCTTGGCCTGCGGCAACGCCGCCAGCGCCATGTCGCCGCCGAAGCGCAGCTTGCCGGTGCCGCCCTCGAAGCTCTCGATGACCCGGCCATAGATGTCGTAGGCATCCACGCCCAGGCGCCGCTGCGCGAAGAACTGCGCGTTGGCGTCCGGCACCGGGAAGCGGGTGATGTTGAGGATGCCCACGTCCACCGCGGAGATGGTCACGTGCGCCTGCTTGCCGGCCAGTTCCGGCACGCTCACCGTCACCGGCAGCGGCTGCTCCGGGCGCATCTGCTTGGGCGCGACCAGGCCGACCGCCACGCGCCGGGCCTTGCGGTCCATCGGCACGTAGGCCACGCCAACCGCGCGCGCCGGGGTGATCTTGCTCGGCGCCGAGCCGCCGCGGAACACCAGTGCGGTGACATAGACGTCGTGGCGCTCCCAGTCCTTGGTCACCGGGATCTCGAAACTGCTGCCCGGCTTCACGTCGATGTCCTGCACGTACAGCATGCGGTCGCTCTCGACCATCAGCAGGCCGGGGCCGGCGTGCGGCGGGGTCAGGGTGACCTTGAGCGTGTCGCCCGCCTTGTAGCCGGTCTTGTCCAGCGCCAGCTTGACCTTGTCCGGACGCGCATCGAGGCCGCGGTTCTCGTCGTTCCAGCTCCAGCCGGCATGGAACGGATAGCGCGTGGTCAGGCCGGTGGCCGGGTCGAACACGTCCACCCGGTACTCGCCCCACTCCACCGGGAAATCGAACTTGGCGGCGCTGGCACCGGCATCGACGGTGAGCGTCTGCTTGTTCTCGAAGCGGCGGGTGAAATCGTAGTCCCAGCGGTTGTCGGTGAACGCCCAGTGGTAGTCGCGCAACTCGCGCACCAGGGTCACCTTCAGGCCCTTGGCCGGCTGCGGCTTGCCCTGCGCATCCACCCGCATCAGTTCGAAGCGCGCGTTGGCGTTGGCGTCGGCGCCGTCCTTGTCGTCGAACAGCGGGCGTACGCCGACCAGCGCCGGCGCCGGCCACAGCACGCGCTTGAGGGTGCGGGTGACGGTGCGGCCGCCGGTCTCGTACACGCTGGCCGAGACCAGCGCGGCGATGGTGCTGGTCGGCTTGGCCTCGTCGGGCAGCGCAAGGTCCTCGCTGAGCTTGCCGTCGGCGCCGAACTCGGTATCGACCACATCCTTGGCTTCGCGCGGCAACTGCAGGGTCGGGTCGCCGAAGAAGTAGCCCGGCAACGCCTCCACCGGATGCTGCTCGACCGCCACCGCCAGCTTGGCGGTGAAGCGGTTGCCCGCGGCCGGCGCGCCGTACAGGTAGGCGGCGGTGGCCTGCAGCTTGAACGGCTCGCCCGGCTTGAGCGTCTTCTGCGCGCTGTCCAGGTCCAGCTTCATGCGCTCGGGCAGGAATTCCTCGATGCGCAGGGTCATGCCCTGCACCGCTTCCTTGCTGGTCGGGTCGGTGCGGAACTCCACCTGCCAGCGTCCGGTCGGGGCGTCGGCGGGGATCAGTTGCTCGAAGCTGAAATAGCCCTGGTCGCCCGGCTGCAGTCGGGTCTCGCGGAAGATCTTGCCGTCGGGCTGCTTCAGCCGCAGGAACACCGGCTGCGCGCCCTTGCCGGTGGTCGGCACCGGCTTGCCGTCGTTGTCGCGCAGCAGCGCCGACACCCGCACGGTCTCGCCGGGGCGGTACAGGTCGCGGCCGGACCAGGCGAACACATCGAACCAGGCGTTCTCGCGCCCGGCCACCGCGAACTCGCTCAGGTCCAGCGCCGGCTGGTTGAACGGCAGCATCGACAGGTCGGTGCCGCTGCGCGCCACCAGCACCTGGCCGGCGTCGAGCGTGTAGTTCAACAGCGCGTTGCCGTTGTCGTCGGTCTGGCCCTTCAGGAACAGCTCGCCGTCGGCGTTGAGCACGCGCAACTCCACCTTCTTCAACGGCTCGCCGCTCTGCAGCGAGGCGGTGTGGACGAACAGCTTGTCCCTGTAGGCGCGCGCATGCAGGCCGATGTCGCTGACCGTGAAGAAGGCGGTGTCGTACTCGTTGTCGAACTTGCCGGGGCGGCGCAGCACCGCGAAGTACAGGCCCGGCGCCTGCAGTTCCTTGATCTCCTGGATCGGCAGGTAGGTCAGCGCGCGCTCGTTCTTGTCACCGCCAAGCACGAAGCGGTTGGTATAGACCGAATCGGCCAGTTGCGAGATCGGGGTGTGGTCGCCGTAGTCGCTGTCCAGCTCCCAGGTGCCGCGGCGGCCGCCGCGCTGGTACTGGGCGAAGAACGCCGGCAGCGCGCTGTCCTTGACCCGCATGAACTCCACGTCCACTTCCGGCACGTTGAGCGAGACCACCGGCAGGCCGCGGCTCTCGCGCGCCGGCAGCACACTGCCCTGCGAGGCGAAGCCGACGGCCGGCGTCAACTCGCCGGTATAGACCTTCTGCTTGAGCGGCTTGCCCAGGCGGCTGCCGTCGGCCGCCAGCAGGTCGGCCGAGATCACCACCGTGTAATCCTTGGCCGCCTCCACGTAGGGGTAGCGCAGGGTCTTGCCGTCGTCGGACAGCGACCAGGCGCTCTCGTCGGTGCCGACCTTCTCCTCGAAGCGCAGCAGCTTGTCGAAATCCTGGGTGCCGACCAGCGGCCGCGAGAACTCCAGCGCCAGCGACAGCCCGTCGCCCTTCTGGTCCGGATAGGCGCGGACCAGGCCGAAGCCCTTCATCGCTTCCTTCTGCCCCTTCACCGGCTCGCCGCTGGCCTCGGGCAACTGCCCGGATTCGTTGCGCTTGCAGCCACCCAGCGCAAGCGCCAGACCCAGCAACAAGAAAGTCCCCATCAACCCTGCGCGCAGGCCCGCCCAGCGCCGCTTCGAATCCGTGTGCATGCGTTCGCTCCGTGAATGTGGCGCGAGTATAAAGCGCCGGCGCGACGGCTGGAGGGGCGAAGGTGCACCATCCATCGGCGTGTGCGCGGCAAGCTACCGTCGGCGCGGAAACACGCCCGGCAACCATGCCGACGATCCCCGTGGAGCCCCCGTAGGAGCGGCTTCAGCCGCGACAGGCATTCCCGGGAAAGCCCGTCGCGGCTGAAGCCGCTCCTACCCCCTGAATGAGTACCCGTGCGCCCTCGCCTCGAGGTCATGTGGGAGGGACGTCGGTCCCGACGCGACGGCAATGGATGGGCCGATAGCTCCACTCGTCGGGACTGAAGTCCCTCCCACAAGGGAGCCAATCCGGTGGCCCTGCCGACAGCACTCACGGCGCGAGCCTCATGTGGGGGGACTTCAGTCCCGACTGCAGAGCAACGGATCGGCCGGTGGCTCCGCTTGTCGCGACGACACGTCGCATAGGAGCGATGGCCTCATGGCGAAGCCACCACTACGCACCTAGATGTCGGCTCAGCGCAGCAGCCGCTGCATGTACAGCGCGATCAGCCGCGGCCGGTCCAGTGCCAGGCACACCTGGGCATTGGCCGCAGCGCCCGGCGCGCCCGCCGCCGGCGCTTCGCGGGTGTAGCCCTTGTCGTCGACCACGATGCGCAGCGGCACGGTGGGGCACAGGCTGGGGTCGAGCAACTGCGCCACCGGCACCACGTCGAACAGGGTCGGGGTGGCGCTGGCCCAGGGCTGGTCGGTGTCGCGCCACTGATAGTAGAGCTGTGCCAGCGCGTCGGTCAGCGGCTCGCCATGGGCGAACAGCGCCACCCGTTCCGGCTCCTCCAAGGTCACTTGGGTGGCATCCAGCGGCAGCATCACGATCGGCACGCCGGCGGCGAACACGCGCTGCGCGGCGGCGATGTCGGCCGCGATGTTGTACTCGGCCGCCGGCGGATTGGGCGGGCGGTAGCGCGACTTGCCGTAGCCCACACGCACCGAGCCGCCCATCAGCACCACCTGCTTGAGCTGGGCGAAGCCGGCCGGGTCGCGCTGCTGCGCGCGCGCCGCGTCGGTCAGCGGGCCGAGCACCAGCAGGGTGACCTCGCCGGGATGGCGCCGCGCCTGCGCCAGGATGAAAGCGGCCGCGTCCGGCGCCGCCGCAGGCAGGCGGCCCTTCGCCGCCCAGCGCGCCTGGCTGAAGGGAATGCTGCTGGTGGTGCGCTGGCCGATCGCCAGCGGGATGTCGCTGCGGCCGGCCTGCTGCAGCAGCCGTTGCAGCAATTGCGCGCGCAGGCCGGTGTCGCCCCAGGCCGAGGCGATGCCCAGCACCTGCAGCTCCGGGCTGCGCAACAGCAGCGCCAGCGCGAACGCATCGTCGATGTCGTCGCCGATGTCGGTGGAGACGATCACTTTCTGCACGGGCGTAGCGGATGCGCCTGCGTCCTGCGGCGGCGCGACGGCCGCGGGGCGCACCGCCCCTGCGGCAGCCGCGGACGCGGTGGCCAGCAGCGCCAATGCCCCCCATCGGATCAGATTGCGCATGCGCCTCTCCCAAAAAAGAACCGCCGGCATGATAGCCGGCGGTCGGTCTTGCAACGGCGAGGCCGCGGATCAGAAGTTGGCGCGGAACTGCGCGCCGACGATGCGCGGATCGTTGATGAAGCCGGTGAGGTTGTTGAAGTCGATCGCACCGGTGGCGCGGATCTGGTTGGTGCAGTTGCGGCAGAACACCGAGACCTCGTATGCACCGGCGCCCCAGTTGTAGCCGATCTTGGCACCGCCCTCGAGCAGCGGCTGACCGACGAACTCGCGCGAGTCGTACAGGAAGAAGTTGATCTCGCTGCGGTAGGACCAGTCGGTGAAGAAGAAGAACTCGGCGTCGTCGCCGACCGGGATGCCGTAACGCAGGGTCGCGTTGCCCATCCACTTGGCCGCCTGCGGCAGCACGTTGCCGTCGATCAGCGCGCGACCGGAGGCATTGATCGGATCGGTCACGGTGCAGGTACGACACACGCCCACCGACAGGGTCGGGTCCTCGATGCGGGTCCAGTTGTAGGCACCGCCCAGGGTCACGCGCAGGTTCTGGGTCAGCAGCGCTTCGAAGTCGAATTCGGCACCGCGCGCCTTGGAGGTATCGGCGTTGAGCAGGCGCACGTCGTTGGAAGCGCCGCCGACCGCGGTCAGCTGCTGGTTCTTCACCCGGAAGTCGTAGACGTCGAAGCTCAACCGCGCGCGCTTGTCGAACAGGTCGGACTTGATGCCGACCTCGAACGAGTCCACGGTCTCCGGTGCGGCCACGGTCAGCGGTGCGGTGGCCGACGGCACGCCGAAGCTGGCGCCGCGGAAGCCGCGGGCGGCGCGCGCATAGACGTTGACGTTGTCGTTGATCGTGTAGGTGGCGCTGAGATCGCCGGTGACCTTGGAGTTGTCGGTGCTGCCGCTGGAGGGCTGCTGCAGGGTCACGCGGTCCAGCGCGAGCACGTCGAAGATCTTCTTGTCGTAGGTGTAGCGGATGCCGGCGCGCAGGTTCAGGCGCTCGGTGGCCGCGTAGTTCAGCGAGCCGAACGCCGCCCACGAGGTGTTGCGCTGGCGGGTCAGCTGGTAGCTGGACAGGGTGCCGCCGGCCAGGGTGTTGTAGGTGTAGTTCTCGCCCTCCACCGAATCGTGGAAGTAGTACAGACCGGCCTGCCAGTTCAGCGGACCGGCGTATTGCGACTCGGCGCGCAGCTCCTGCGAATACTGGTCCAGGTTCTTGATGCCGCCGGCGGTCTCCACCGGGAACGGGATCACCCCGGGGCCGGACGGCGGCGCGAACACCGCACCGTAGCCGCCGTCGATGTCGCCGCGGCTGTAGTACTTGCCGATGCCCTCGTAGCCGGTGATCGAGTGCAGCACGATGTCGCCCAGGTCCCAGGTCAGGTTGGCGCTGCCGCCGTAGGTCTGCAGTTCCTGGGTGTTCTTGCCGTCGATGGACACCTTGTCCGGGTCGAAGCCGGCGACCAGCTGGTTGGTGCCCGGCTGGAAGATGTTGGCGCGGAACAGCCGCGCGGTGCCGTCGAGGTGGCGCGCGTGCGCGTTGAACAGCGCGCTGAAGTCCTCGCCCGGCTGGAACAGCACCTGCAGGCGCACTGCCGAGTCCATGTAGCCTTCGAACGAGCGGTTGTCGACGGTGTTGTCGACCCAGTCGCCGCGGCGCTGGCCCAGCGCCGACAGGCGCGCGGCCCACTTGTCGCCCATGGCCACGCTCAGGCCGGTTTCCATGGTCATGGTGCCGTAGGTGCCGTAGGACAGGCTGGCGTAGCCGTCGTTGGCGCCGATGGTCGGCTTGACCGAGTTGAACTTGACCACGCCGGCGGGGGTGTTGCGGCCGAACAGCGTGCCCTGCGGACCGCGCAGCACTTCCAGGCTCTGCAGGTCGAAGATCGGGAAGCCCTTCAGGAACGCGTTCTCGGCGACCACGTCGTCATAGATCAGCGACACCGGCTGCGAGGCGTAGGTGTTGAAGTCGGTGTTGCCGTAGCCGCGGATGTAGAAGCGCGGGAACACACGGCCGTTGGACGACTCGACGTTGAGGCTGGGCGCCTTGCCCGCAAGCACGCGCACGTCCGAGCCGCTGGTGGCGATGGCGTCCAGGTACTCCGGGCGCAGCACGCTGGCCGACACCGGCACGTCCTTGGAGTCCTCGGCGCGGCGCTCGGCGGTGACCTTGATCGTGTCCAGACGGGCGACCCCGTCGGTGCTGTCCGCCTGCTGGGCGGCGGCGGGGAACGAAAGCGCGGAAACGACGGCAACGGCAAGCGCACTGGCGCGCAGCGACCAACTGGCAGACATGGGAACTCCGGGATGGGTGGGCGTAATCGGGAGCGCGCCGAGTCCTTGCCGCGCCGCAGCATAATTAACACAAAATATACAACCTGCGGCGGCCGGCGTCACCTGGGGAGGCCGGGATTTGGGATTGGGGAGTTGGGATTGGCAACAGCGGGCCTCGCGCCGGAGCTGGGCCTGACGGCCCGGGCCGACCTCCCTCCCCGGATTGCGGTAGTCGCCTTTCGTCGCGTCGGGACTGAAGTCCCTCCCACAGGGCTGCCCTCCCCTGTGGACGTATCAGGCTGGCGAGGTGCCCCACCTGTACCCACCTGTAGGAGCGGCTTCAGCCGCGACGAGCGAAGCGGCAACTTCTCCGGCCTCCGAGACGCTCGGGGCCGCACTCGCTGCCACCGGCTCAGCCGGCCGGCGCCTCAACCAGCCGCTGTCTCCGGCACCCGCACCCAGCCTTCCATCAGCACGCGCGCGCTGCGGCTCATCAAGGCCTTGGTGACGGTCCACTGGCCGTCCGCCTGGCGCGCTTCGGCGCCGACCCGCAAGGTGCCCGAGGGGTGGCCGAAGCGCACCGCGGTGCGTTCGCCGCCGCCGGCGGCGCGGTTGACCAGGGTGCCGGGGATCGCCGCGGCGGTGCCGATCGCCACCGCCGCGGTGCCCATCATCGCGTGGTGCAGCTTGCCCATCGACATCGCCCGCACCAGCAGGTCGATGTCGGCGGCCGCCACCGGCTTGCCGCTGGAGGCGATGTAGTCGGCCGGCGGCGCGACGAAGGCGACCTTGGGCGTGTGCTGGCGCGTCACCGCGTCGTCCAGCGTGGCGATCAGGCCCATGCGCAGCGCGCCGTACGCGCGGATGGTTTCGAAGCGCTGCAGCGCCTGCGCATCGCCGTTGATCGCGTCCTGCAGCTCGGTACCGCGGTAACCCAGCGCCTGCGCCTCGAGGAAGATGGTGGGGATGCCGGCATTGATCAGGGTCGCCTGGAAGCTGCCGACGCCCGGCACCTCCAGCGTGTCGACCAGGTTGCCGGTGGGGAACATGGCGCCGCCGGCGCCGTCCTCGTCGGCGGCCGGGTCGAGGAATTCCAGCACGATCTCCGCCGCCGGGAAGGTCACCCCGTCCAGCTCGAAGTCGCCGGTCTCCTGCACCGCGCCGTCGGTCATCGGCACCTGCGCGACGATGGTCTTGCCGATGTTGGCCTGCCAGATCCGCACCGTGGCGACGCCGTCGCGCGGAATCCGCGCCGGATCGACCAGCCCGGCGGCGATCGCGAACGGCCCCACGGCGGCCGACAGATTGCCGCAGTTGCCGCTCCAGTCCACGAATGCGCGCTCGATCGCGACCTGGCCGAACAGGTAGTCCACGTCGTGGCCGGGACGCGTGCTCGGCGCCACGATCACGGTCTTGCTGGTGCTGGAGGTGGCCCCGCCCATGCCGTCGATCTGCTTGGCGTAGGGATCGGGACTGCCGATCACCCGCTGCAGCAGCGCATCGCGCGCCGGGCCCGGCGTCTGCGCCGCCGCGGGCAGGTCCTGCAGGCGGAAGAACACGCCCTTGGAGGTGCCCCCGCGCATGTAGGTGGCGGGGATGCGGAGTTGCGGAGCGTGGGCCATGGCGGTTCCGAGTATGCGGACGAAAGAATGGGACGGATCAGGGCGAATCGGGAATCTCGGGCTCGACCAGCTGCGTCAGCAGGCTCAGCGACTCCTGCCAGCCGAGATGGCAGAACTCCACCGGGATCTGCGGCGGGATGCCCTCCTGCAGTATCTCCAGCGCGGTGCCGCAGGCCACCGGACGCAGCCGCACGGTCACGATCATCTCGCCGGGCAGGTCCGGGTTGTCGAAGCGGTCGGTATGGCGGATCAATTGGCCGGGCACCAATTCCAGGTAGGTGCCGCCGAAGGCGCTGCTGGTGCCGGTACCGAGGTTGGTGAAACTCATCCGGTAGCTGCCGCCCACGCGCGCGTCCAGCGCATGCACGGTGGCGACGAAGCCGTGCGGCGGCAGCCATTTGACCAGCGCCGCCGGTTCCAGGAAGGCGCGGTAGATGCGCTCGGCCGGCGCGCGCAACACGCGATGCAAGTGGACGGTACCGGTGGTGGCAGCGGACGTGCTCATGGCGGTCTCCTTGGCGGTGGCGGGCGCGGCCAGCATGGCACGCGCCCCATGACAGCGGCAGTCGGCTCAGGCGCTGCGGGCGTCCTCCAGGAAGTCCTGGGCGAAGCGCTGCAGCACGCCGCCGGCCTCGTAGATGGACACCTCCTCGTTGCTGTCCAGGCGGCACAGCACCGGCACGTCCGCGACGTCGCCGTTGCGGCGCACGATGCGCAGCGTCAGCGTGGCGCCCGGGGTGCGCGTGCCGACCACGTCGAAGGTCTCGCTGCCGTCGATGCCCAGGGTGGTGCGCGTGGTGCCGGGCAGGAACTGCAGCGGCAGCACGCCCATGCCGATCAGGTTGGTGCGGTGGATGCGCTCGAAGCCCTCGGCGACGATGGCCTCGACCCCGGCCAGGCGCACGCCCTTGGCCGCCCAGTCGCGCGAGGACCCCTGGCCGTAGTCGGCGCCGGCGATCACGATCAGCGGCTGCTTGCGCGCCATGTAGGTCTCGATCGCCTCCCACATGCGCAGCACCTGCCCGTCCGGCTCCAGCCGTGTCAGCGAGCCTTGCTGCACCTTGCCGTCGACCACCGCCATTTCGTTGATGAGCTTCGGGTTGGCGAAGGTGGCGCGCTGCGCGGTGAGGTGGTCGCCGCGATGGGTGGCGTAGGAATTGAAGTCCTCCTCCGGCACGCCCATGTGCGCCAGGTATTCGCCGGCGGCGCTGTCGGCCAGGATCGCGTTGGACGGCGACAGGTGATCGGTGGTGATGTTGTCGCCGAGCACCGCCAGCGCGCGCATGCCGCGCAGCGTGCGTTCGCCTGCCAACGCGCCTTCCCAGTACGGCGGGCGGCGGATGTAGGTGCTGCGCGGGCGCCAGTCGTACAGCGGCGCCACCGGCGCGCCCTGCTCCACGCGCACGTTGAACATCGGCGCATAGACGCGGCGGAACTGCTCCGGCTTCACCGCCGCCCGCACCGCCGCATCGATCTCGGCGTCGCTGGGCCAGATGTCCTTCAGCCGCACCTCGCGCCCGTCGGCATCGGTGCCCAGCACGTCCTTCTCGATATCGAAGCGCACCGTGCCGGCGATGGCGTAGGCGATCACCAGCGGCGGCGAGGCCAGGAACGCCTGCTTGGCGTAGGGATGGATGCGGCCGTCGAAGTTGCGGTTGCCCGACAGCACCGCGGTGGCGTACAGGTCGCGCTCCACGATCTCCTGCTGGATGCGCGGATCCAGCGCGCCGCTCATGCCGTTGCAGGTGGTGCAGGCGAAGGCGACGATGCCGAAACCCAGCGCCTCCAGGTCCGGCAGCAGGCCGGCCTCTTCCAGGTACAGCTGCACCGCCTTGGATCCGGGTGCCAGCGAAGTCTTCACCCACGGCTTGCGACCCAGGCCGCGTGCGCGCGCATTGCGCGCCAGCAGGCCGGCGGCGATGACGTTGCGCGGGTTGGAGGTGTTGGTGCAACTGGTGATGGCGGCGATGATCACCGCACCGTCGGGCATGCGCCCCTGTGCCTGCTCGGCCTGGCCGGCGGCGAGCTTGGCGGCATCGGCGATGCCGCGCGCGGCCAGCTCGGTGGTCGCCACGCGCTTGTGCGGGTTGCTGGGGCCGGCCATGTTGCGCACCACCTGCGACAGGTCGAAGCGCAGCACGCGCTCGTACTGCGCGGTGGCCAGCGCATCGGCCCACAGCCCGGTGGTGCGCGCGTACTGCTCCACCAGCGCCACCTGCGCTTCCTCGCGCCCGGTCAGGCGCAGATAGTCCAGGGTCTGCTGGTCGATGTAGAACATCGCCGCGGTGGCGCCATATTCCGGGCACATGTTGGAGATGGTGGCGCGGTCGCCGATGGTCAGCGCCGCGGCGCCTTCGCCGAAGAATTCCAGATACGCGCCGACCACGCGCTCCTGGCGCAGGAACTCGGTCAGCGCCAGCACCACGTCGGTGGCGGTGATGCCGGGTTGCGGCCGGCCGCTCAGTTCGACGCCGACGATGTCCGGCAGGCGCATCCACGAGGCGCGGCCGAGCATCACGCTCTCCGCTTCCAGCCCGCCCACGCCGATCGCGATCACGCCCAGCGCGTCCACGTGCGGGGTATGGCTGTCGGTGCCCACGCAGGTATCGGGGAAGGCGACGCCGTCGTGCACGTAGATCACCGGCGACATCTTCTCCAGATTGATCTGGTGCATGATGCCGTTGCCCGGCGGGATCACGTCCACGTTGCGGAACGCGCGCTTGCTCCAGTCGATGAAGTGGAAGCGGTCCTCGTTGCGACGATCCTCGATCGCGCGGTTCTTGGCGAAGGCCTGCGGATCGTCGCCGCCGCACTCCACCGCCAGCGAGTGGTCGACGATCAGTTGCACCGGCACCACCGGATTGACCTTGGCCGGGTCGCCGCCCTGCTCGGCGATGGCATCGCGCAGCCCGGCCAGGTCCACCAGCGCGGTCTGGCCGAGGATGTCGTGGCACACCACCCGCGCCGGAAACCACGGGAAATCCAGGTCGCGGCGGCGCTCGATCAGCTGCAGCAGGGCGTCGTGCAGCAGGTCCGGATCGCAGCGACGCACCAGGTTCTCGGCGAACACGCGCGAGACGTAAGGCAGGCCGGCATAGGCGCCTGGACTGATCGCATCGACTGCGGCCTGCGCGTCGAAGTAGTCCAGCGAGGTACCCGGAAGGGATTTACGGTAGTGGCTGTTCATGGCTGGCTACAGTAGAAAAAAGCGAAGACAGGACTCCTTCTCCCACCGGGAGAAGGTGCCCCGAAGGGGCGGATGAGGGTACGGGCGAAGCCTGGTGCAATCCGATTTCTCATGAGGGCGGATGAGGGTACGGGCGAAGCCTGGTGCAATCCGATTTCTCATGAGGGGCGGATGAGGGTACGGGCGCTATGGAGGTGCCTGGAGGAAAGGACTTCCATCGCAGACGTCCCTGGCCGCCGTACCCTCACCCCCGGCCCCTCTCCCGACGGGAGAGGGGAGTGTCACTCGGGGTAGACGATTTTGGGTGGCATCACTTGCGCTGATCGATCGGCACGAACGCCTGATCCTCCGGCCCCACGTAGTTCGCGCTGGGGCGGATGATCTTGCCGTCGATGCGCTGCTCGATGATGTGCGCGCTCCAGCCGGCGGTGCGGGCGATCACGAACAGCGGGGTGAACATCGCCGTCGGCACGCCCATCATGTGGTAGCTGACCGCGCTGAACCAATCCAGGTTCGGGAACATCTTCTTGATGTCCCACATCACCGTCTCCAGGCGCTCGGCGATGTCGTACATCTTGCGGCTGCCCTGCGCCTCGGACAGTTCGCGCGCCACGTCCTTGATGACCTGGTTGCGCGGATCGGACACCGTGTACACCGGGTGGCCGAAGCCGATGATGACTTCCTTGCGCTCGACCCGCGCGCGGATATCTGCCTCGGCCTCGTCCGGGGTGTCGTAGCGCTTCTGCACCTCGAAGGCGACCTCGTTGGCACCGCCATGCTTGGGCCCGCGCAGCGCGCCGATGCCGCCGGCGATGGCGCTGTACATGTCGCTGCCGGTGCCGGCGATGACCCGGCAGGCGAAGGTGGAGGCGTTGAACTCGTGCTCGGCGTACAGGATCAGGCTGGTGTGCATCGCCTGCACCCATTCCTCGTGCGGCTTGAAGCCGTGCAGCAGGCGCAGGAAGTGTCCGCCGATCGAATCGTCGTCGGTCTCCACCTCGATGCGCCGGCCGTTGTGGCTGTAGTGGTACCAGTACAGCAGCATCGAGCCGAGGCTGGCCATCAGCTTGTCGGCGATGTCGCGTGCGCCGGGATGATTGTGGTCGTCCTTCTCCGGCTGCACGCAGCCCAGCACCGACACGCCGGTGCGCATCACGTCCATCGGATGCGCCGACGGCGGCAACTGCTCCAGCGCGGCCTTGACCGCGGCCGGGATGCCGCGCAGCGAGCGCAGCTTGGCCTTGTAGCCGCGCAGCTCGCTGTTGCTGGGCAGCTTGCCGTGCACCAGCAGGTAGGCGATCTCCTCGAACTGGCTGCTGCGCGCCAGGTCCAGGATGTCGTAGCCGCGGTAGTGCAGGTCGTTGCCGCTGCGGCCCACCGTGCACAGCGCGGTGTTGCCGGCGGCGGTGCCGGACAGGGCCACCGATTTCTTCGGCTTGAAGCCGGGGGCGGTCTGCGGAGCGGTGCTGTCGTTCATGGCGAATCTCCCGGGTGTTGCGGTCGGATGGGTGTAGTGGATCAGGGCGCCTGCTGTTGAGGCGGCGAGATCCCGGCGCGCTCGAGCAGTTGCTGCAGCATGAGGATCTGGCGGTTCTGCAGTTCCACCAGCGTCGCCCAGTCCTGCTCGCGCAGCTGGTTGAGCTTCTCGTGCACCTGCAGGATTTCCAGCTCGGCCTTGATGTTCACTTCGTAGTCGTTCTGCGCGTGCAGGCGGTCCACCGCCGCCTGGCGGTTCTGGCTCATCATGATCACCGGCGCCTGGATCGCGGCCAGGCACGACAGGCACAGGTTGAGCAGGATGTAGGGATACGGATCGAAGGCGTGCGCCAGCAGCAGGCTGTTGAGCACGATCCAGCCCAGCAGCACCAGGCCGAAGCCGATGATGAAACTCCAGCTGCCGCCGATCGCGGCGACGCGGTCGGCGATGCGCTCGCCCAGCGAGCGATCGCTGTCGGCCTGCTTGACGATGTCCCGGGCCACATGGCGCTTGGCGATGAAGCGCTCCACCACCTCGCGCTCGGCCTCGGACAGCTTGTCCAGTTCGGTCTGCAGCAGGTGCCGCGCGGTCTGGCGGCGATCGATGCGGCTGCGCAGGAACGATGCAGCGCTGGCTTGGGTATTCATGGACGGACTCGGGCAGGAAAATCGCCGCCGATCATGCGCCCTTGCCGGCGAACAGCGCATCCAGGCGCTGCTCGAAGGCGTGGTAGCCGATGCGCTCGTACAGTTCCTCGCGGGTCTGCATGCGCTCGAGCACCGCCTGCTGGTGGCCGTCGCGGCGGATCGCGGTGTACACGTCCTCGGCGGCCTTGTTGGCGGCGCGGAACGCCGACAGCGGGAACAACTGGATCGCCACGCCAGCCGAAGCCAGTTCGTCGCGGGTGAACAGCGGGGTCTTGCCGAATTCGGTGATGTTGGCCAGCACCGGCACCTTCACCGCGTCGACGAAACGGCGATAGGTGTCCAGGTCGTAGGCGGCCTCGGCGAAGATGCCGTCGGCGCCGGCCTCCACGCAGGCGATGGCGCGTTCGATCGCCGCGTCCACGCCCTCGGCCTGGATCGCGTCGGTGCGTGCGATCAGGAAGAAGTCCGGATCGGTCTTGGCGTCGGCCGCGGCCTTGACTCGATCGACCATCTCGCCCTGGCTGACGATCTCCTTGCCCGGGCGATGGCCGCAGCGCTTGGCGCCGATCTGGTCCTCGATGTGGCAGGCGGCCGCGCCGGCCTTGATCAGCGCCTTGATGGTGCGCTCGATGTTGAACGCGCTCGGCCCGAAGCCGGTGTCGATGTCCACCAGCAGCGGCAGCGGGCACACGTCGGTGATGCGGCGCACGTCGATCAGCACGTCGTCCAGGGTGTTGATGCCCAGGTCCGGCAGGCCCAGCGAGCCGGCGGCGACGCCGCCGCCGGACAGGTAGATCGCCTTGTAGCCGGCGCGCTGCGCCAGCAGCGCATGGTTGGCGTTGATCGCGCCGATCACCTGCAACGGCGCTTCGGCGGCCAGGGCGGCGCGGAAACCGGCGCCGGGGGAAACGAGGGACATGGGCGACTCCTGACGAAGAGGCGGCGGCGCCCCACCGGGCGTTCCGCGATGGGCGCCAATCTGGCACTCTCGCAAGCACGGATCAATCTTGATTCAATGAATCAACCTATCGTCCCTTCATGTCCGACGCCACCGACCGCAACCTGATCTCCGCCGCCCAGGCCTGCGCCCTGCTCGGCATCAGCAGCGCCACCCTGTACGCCTACGTCAGCCGTGGCCTGCTCAGTTCGCGCGCCGGCGCCGACCACCGCAGCCGCGCCTACCTGCGCGCCGAAGTGGAGCGGCTGGCGCAGCGCAAGCGCGCCGGCCGCGGCGCCGCACGTGGCGCCGCGCAGAGCCTGGACCGCGGCCTGCCGGTGCTGGAGACGCGGATCTCGCTGATCCGCCCCGACGGCCCCTACTACCGCGGACGCTCGGCGGTGGCCATGGTGCGCGCCGGCGCCAGCCTGGAGGACGTCGCGCGGCTGCTGTGGGACTGCCCCGACGGCGAAGACCCGTTCGCCAGCGCCCCGGTCGCGCCGTGGCCGGCGGTGGTGGCGCCGCTGGCCGGACATGCCGCGCTGCCGCCGCTGGAACGCGCCATGGCCTGCATCCCGCTGCTGGCCCTGGACCTGCGCCAGTCGCTCAACGCCGCCCCCGGCGTGCGCCGCGAAATCGCCGCCACCCTGCTGCGGCAGAACGCCGCGCTGCTGGTCGGCACCGTACCGGACGCGCGCCCACTGCATCGCCTGATCGCCGACCACTGGCGCCCCGGCGACGACGACTTCGCCGAGCTGGTGCGCGCCGCGCTGCTGCTGTGCGCCGACCACGAACTCAACGTCTCCGCCTTCGCCGCGCGCGTGGTCGCCTCCACCGGCGCGCCGCTGCACGCCACCGTCAGCGCCGGCCTGGCCGCGCTGTCCGGCCCGCGCCACGGTGGCGCCACCGCCCGCGCCCACGCCCTGCTGCGCGACGCCCAGGACGCGCCCAGCGCCGCCGCCCTGATCGCCGAACGCTGGCAGCGCGGCGACGACCTGCCCGGCTTCCACCACGCCCTGTATCCCGACGGCGATCCGCGCGCGGCCGAAGTGCTGCGCCTGCTGCGCGAACGCAGCGGCGACAGCGCGCGCATGCAGCACGTGGAAGCGGTGATCGCCGCCGCCCAGGACTGCAGCGGCCAGCGTCCGAACATCGACTGCCTGCTGGCCGCGCTCTGCTTCGTCCACGACCTGCCCGCGGCGCACGCCCTGGTGCTGTTCGCCGCCGCCCGCCAGGCCGGCTGGCTGGCCCACGCCCTGGAGCAGCAGGCCCTGGGCAAGCTGATCCGGCCCCGCGCCCGCTACGCCGGGGCGATGCCGGAGGATGGTGCCGCGCGGGGCTGACAACGGTCGGGAGGCGCCGAACGCGTTCAGCCACCCCATCTCGCCAAGGCGGCGCCCTCGGTGTACAAATGTACACCATGACCACCCTGTCCCCGCAGCGCGCCGCCATCCTCGCCTACGTCCATGCCTGCATCGAGCAGGCCGGACGTCCGCCGAGCCTGGCCGAGATCGCCGAGCGCTTCGGTTTCGCCTCGCGCAATGCCGCGCGCAAGCACGTGCAGGCGCTGGTCGAGGCCGGGCTGCTGGCGCAGGTGCCGCAGCAGGCGCGCAGCCTGCGCCCGGCGCAGGCCGGCAACCGCAGCGAACTGCTGCAGTTGCCGGTGCTGGGCCGGGTCGCCGCCGGTGCGCCGATCGGTGCCGACATCGGCCTGGACCAGCAGTTGCGCCTGGACCGCGCGGTGTTCGCGCTGCGCCCGGACTACCTGCTGCGGGTGCAGGGCGACTCGATGATCGACGACGGCATCCTCGACGGCGACCTGGTCGGGGTGCGTCGCGCCGCCGACGCGCGCAACGGCCAGATCGTGGTGGCGCGGCTGGATGGCGAACTCACCATCAAGCGCTATCGCGCCGATGGCGACGGCATCGCGCTGCTGCCGCGCAATCCCGCCTATGCGCCGATCGTGGTCGGCCGCGGGCAGGACTTCGCCATCGAAGGGCATTACTGCGGCCTGATCCGGCCCGGCTGATGGCCGCCGTCGTCGCCCTCGACCGCCTGCTGGCCGAGCGCCGGGTCTGGCGCGGCCAGCCGACGGCGCTGCCGCCCAGCGCGCAGCCCACCGGGCACGCCGCGCTGGACGCGGTGCTGCCCGCGCGCGGCTGGCCGGAGATGGCGTTGACCGAGCTGCTGCACGCCGCCGACGGCATCGGCGAGCTGCAGCTGCTGTGGCCGACGCTGGCGCGGCTGTCGCAGGGCGGCGGCCGCATCGTGCTGGTCGATCCGCCGTACCTGCCCTACCCCGCCGCCTGGGCGCAGGCCGGCGTGGCGTTGACGCAGCTGCAGATCGTCCGCGCCGGCGCCGACGCGGCCTGGGCTGCCGAACAATGCCTGCGTTCGGGCAGTTGCGCGGCGGTGCTGTGCTGGCCGGGGCTGGCCGGCGACAAGACCCTGCGCCGGCTGCAGGTGGCCGCCGAGACCGGGCGCACCCTGGGCTTCGCCTACCGGCCGCTGAAGGCGGCCGCCAATCCATCGCCGGCCGCGCTGCGCATCGCCATCGACGCCGCGCCGGCACAACTGCGCGTGCTCAAGTGCCGCGGCGGCCTGCCGCCGGCGCAGCCGATCGCCCTGTCCGCTCTGGCGACCGGGTGAGGACGCAGGCATGCGCTGGGCTTGCATCCTGTTGCCGCAACTGGCGCTGGACACTGTCCTGCGCCGCTGGCCGTCGCCGGACGAACCGCTGGCCTTGCTCGACGGCCCGCCGCAGCGGCGCATGCTGAAGGCGGTCAACGCCGCCGCGCGCGCCCGCGGCCTGCATCCCGGGCAATCGCTGGTCACCGCGCAGGCGCTGTGCGACCGCTTCGCCACCGCCCTGCACGATGCCGAAGAAAGCCGCCGCAGCCAGCAGTTCCTGGCCGCCTGGGCGTATCGCTTCAGTTCGCTGGTCAGCACCGACTATCCCGGCGCGCTGCTGCTGGAGATCGAGGCCAGCCTCGGCCTGTTCGGGCCCTGGCCGCGCTTCGAGGCACGGCTGCGCGAAGAGCTGACCGCACTGGGCTTTCGCCACCGCATCGTGGTCGCACCGCATCCATTGGCCGCGCGTGCGCTGGTCAATGCGCACGACGGCATCGCCCTGCTCGACAACGCCGCGCTGCAGCGCGCGCTGGGGCAGCTGCCGATCGCCCGCGCCGGGCTGTCGCCGGCCCTGGCCGACGGCTTCGCGCGGATGGGCCTGCGCCGCCTGCAGCAGCTGTTCGCGCTACCGCGCACCGCGCTGGCACGGCGCTATCCGCCAGCCCTGCTGCAGCACCTGGACGCGCTGCGCGGGCAGGCGCCGCTGCCGCTGCAGTACTACCTGCCGCCGGACCGCTTCGATGCGCGCGTGGAACTGGGCTATGCCACCGAATCCAACCAGGCGCTGCTGTTCCCCTTGCGCCGGCTGACCCAGGATCTGGCCGCGTTCCTGGCCGGGCGCGATGGCGGCGTGCAGCGTTTCCGCCTGCTGCTGGAACACGAGGATCTGGAGCCCAGCGTGGTGCCGGTGGGCCTCCTCGCCGCCGAGCGCGATGCGGCGATGCTGTTCGAACTGGCGCGCGGGCGCCTGCAGCAGGCCAGCGTGCCGGCGCCGGTGCAGGCGCTGCGCCTGTGCGCCGACGAACTGCCGCCGTTCGTGCCGGCCGCGCGCGAACTGTTCGACGAGCGCGCGCAACAGGCGCTGCCTTGGGAGCAACTGCGCGAACGCCTGCGCGCGCGCCTGGGCGACGACGCCGTGCACGGCCT
Organism: Xanthomonas sp. 3307; assembly: GCF_014199735.1. NCBI lineage: Bacteria > Pseudomonadati > Pseudomonadota > Gammaproteobacteria > Lysobacterales > Lysobacteraceae > Xanthomonas > Xanthomonas sp. 3307. The sequence continues at coordinate 956,610 of NZ_JACHOG010000001.1, forward strand.
GCGCGCGCACGCCGACCATCGCCCGGAACTGGCCTGGCGCGCCGAGTCCGCCGCCGCTCGCGGCACGGCGGCGCCCGCCACCGCACCGCCACGCCCCGGCTGGCTGCTGCCGCGACCGGTGCCACTGCGCGAACGCGCGCCCGACCGCCTGGCCGGGCCGGAACGCATCGAGAGCGGCTGGTGGGACGACGGCGACGTACGCCGCGACTACTACGTCGTGCGTACCCGCCAGGGCCAGCGCGCCTGGGCGTTCGCCCCGGCCGATGCGCCGGATGCGCTGATGCTGCACGGCTGGTTCGCATGAGCCACACCCCGCCGCACCCCCGCATGCCGCCGCGCCTGCGGCTGCTGCCGACGCCAACGTCTGCGCCGGCCAGCGCACCCGCCGCCAACGTGCCGCGCGCGCCAGCGGACCCCACGCTGCCCGACTACGCCGAACTGCATTGCCTGTCCAACTTCAGCTTCCAGCGTGGCGCCTCGCACCCCTGGGAACTGTGCGAACGCGCGCTGCACCACGGCTACCGCGCCCTGGCGATCACCGACGAATGCAGCTTGGCCGGCATCGTGCGTGCGTGGCAGGCGGCCCGGGACATGGGCCTGCACCTCATCGTCGGCAGCGAGATCCAGTTCGAGCACGGCCCCAAGCTGGTGCTGCTGGCCGAGACCCTGCATGGCTACCAGCGGCTGTGCCGGCTGATTACCCTGGCCCGACGCCGCGCCGACAAGGGCACCTATCGTGCGTTGCGCGAGGATCTGACCAGCGCGGACGACGGCGCCGGCCTGCTGTGCCTGTGGCTGCCGCGCGGCGACGGCGACGACGCAGCGGACGGCGCTTGGCTGCAGGCGCGCTTCCCGCAGCGGCTATGGCTGGCGGTCGAATTGCTGCGCGGCCCCGACGACACCGCGCTGCTGCAAGCGAGACTCGATCTGGCGCAGCGCCTGCGGCTGCCCGCCGTCGCCAGCGGCGACGTGCACATGCATGCGCGCGGCCGCCGCGCGTTGCAGGACACCCTGACCGCCATCCGCCAGCGCCTGCCGCTGCACGAAGCCGGCGCCCACCTGTACCCCAATGGCGAACGCCACTTGCGCCCGCGCGTCACGCTGGCGACGCTGTATCCGCCGGCACTGCTGGCCGAAACGGTGCGCATCGCGCGGCGCTGCAGTTTCAATCTCGAGCAACTGCAGTATGAGTACCCGCACGAACTGGTGCCGCCCGGGCACACGCCCACGCAATGGCTGCGCATCCTCACCGAACGCGGCGCGGCCGAGCGCTGGCCGCACGGCGTGCCGGACAAGGCGCGGCGCCTGATCGAACACGAACTCGGCGTGATCGAGCGGCTGAAGTACGAGTCCTACTTCCTCACCGTCTACGACCTGGTGCGCTTCGCGCGCTCGAAGGACATCCTGTGCCAGGGCCGCGGCTCGGCGGCGAACTCGGCGGTGTGTTACGCGCTCGGCATCACCGCAATCGATCCGGACCGCATCGGCATGCTGTTCGAGCGCTTCATCTCCGAGGAGCGCAAGGAGCGGCCGGACATCGACATCGATTTCGAGCACGACCGCCGCGAGGAAGTGATCCAGTACATCTTCAACCACTACGGGCGCGAGCGCGCCGCACTGGCGGCGGTGGCGATCAGCTACCACACGCGCAGCGCGGTACGCGACGTGGCACGCGCGCTGGGCCTGCCCAGCGACACCGTCGATGCGCTGTCCTCCGCGCTGGGCCAGCGCGACCCGGTGGAGTCGGCGCAGGAACTGCTGCGCGAGCGCGGCTTCGAACCGGACACGCCGGTGATGCGCCGGCTGCTGGTGCTCGCCGGCCAACTCATCGGCTTCCCGCGGCATCTGTCGCAGCACCCCGGCGGTTTCGTCATCTCCGAGCATGCGCTGCACACCCTGGTGCCGGTGGAGAACGCGACCATGGCCAATCGCACGGTGATCCAGTGGGACAAGGACGACCTGGAACTGGTCGGGCTGATGAAGGTCGACGTGCTCGCGCTGGGCATGCTCAGCGCGCTGCGGCGCACCCTGGACCTGCTGCGCGCGCACCGCGGCCGCGACTACACCCTCGCCACCATTCCTGCCGAAGACACACAGACCTACGCCATGATCCAGCGCGCCGACACCATCGGCGTGTTCCAGATCGAATCGCGCGCGCAGATGGCGATGCTGCCGCGGCTGCTGCCGGAACGGTTCTACGACCTGGTCATCCAGGTGGCGATCGTGCGCCCCGGGCCGATCCAGGGCGGCATGGTGCACCCGTATCTGCGCCGACGCAGCGGCGAGGAAGCCACCGACGATCTGCCTCCGGAACTATTCAAGGTCTTCGAACGAACGCTCGGCGTGCCCTTGTTTCAGGAACAGGTGATGCAGTTGGCGGTGGTCGCCGCCGGCTATACGCCCGACGAAGCCGACCAACTGCGCCGCTCGATGGCCGCCTGGAAACGCCACGGCGGCCTGGAGCCGCATCGCGACAAACTGCTGCGAGGCATGCTCGAGAGAGGCTACACCGCCGAATTCGCCGGACGCATCTTCGAGCAGATCAAGGGCTTCGGCAGCTACGGTTTTCCCGAAAGCCACGCCGCCAGTTTCGCCCTGCTCACCTATGCCAGTTGCTGGCTCAAGTGCCACGAACCGGCGGCGTTTACCTGCGCCCTGATCAACAGTTGGCCGATGGGCTTCTACAGCCCCGACCAGTTGCTGCAGGACGCGCGCCGCCACGGCCTGCAGGTGCGGCCGGTGGACGTGCGCTACAGCGACTGGGACTGCAGCCTGGAAGCGTATAGCCCCGATCCCGACGTGCAACCGGCGATCCGCCTGGGCCTGCGCCTGGTCCGCGGCCTGGCCGAGGACGCCGCGCTGCGCTTGCAACAGGCGCGCGCGCAGGCGCCGTTCCACGACCTCGCCGACCTGTGCCACCGCGCCGCCCTCGACGACAAGGCCCGCGCCGCGCTCGCCGACGCCGGCGCGCTGAAAGCGCTGGCCGGCCATCGCCATCGCGCGCGTTGGGCCGTGGCCGGCGTCGAGGCGCAGCGGCCGCTGTTCGAAGCGCTCGCGGCCACGCCCGAGCAACAGGTCCCGCTGCCGCTGCCCAGCCAGGGCGAGGACATCCGCGCCGACTACGCGACGATCGGCACCACCCTGGGCAAGCACCCGCTGACCCTGCTTCGCGCGCAGTTGCGTGCGCGCCGTTACCGCCATTCCGGCGAACTACGCGACCTGCCGCACGCCAGCGCGGTCGCCATCGCCGGCCTGGTGACCATGCGCCAGCGCCCACAGACCGCCAGCGGCGTCACCTTCGTCACCCTCGAAGACGAGCACGGCCTGGTCAACGTGGTGGTGTGGCGACGCCTGGCCGAGCGCCAGCGCCAGGCGCTGATCGAATCGCGGCTGCTGCTGGTGCGCGGCCGCGTCGAGACCGAAGGCGAGGTGCGCCACCTGATCGCTGCCCACCTCGAAGACCTGACGCCGCTGCTGCTGGGGCTGGACATCCGCAGCCGCGACTTCCACTGACGCAAGCGCAGCGTGGTACGCCTTGCGCAGCGAACGGGCAGTCCGCCGTTAGTGCGGCGGCGCCTCCGCTGCATCGCCGCACGCCTGCATCGCCCGTTGCACCGCCTCCGCTTCGCTTAGGCGTTCACGATAGATGGTGGCGGCCAATTCGCGCCTGGCCTTGCTCGATCCGATCGCACCATGGCTGGCGATATCCGACAACGGCCCACCCAACTGACGATATCTGGCCACGAGCCTGGCCGTCGCGGCCATGCTGTCGCACTCCACCGGTGCCGCCTGCAGCGGTGCGCACACCATCAGCAAACACGAAAAACCAAGCGCTGCGAGTCCGTTGTCCATCACTGCTCCCAAGTGGAGACGGAGAACCGCCATCCCCATGCGGCCGTGCAGAGCGGAAGCGCTGCAGGACGTCGCCGCACGGCACGGCGGCGCGCGTCCGGCATCGCCACGCGCACCACCGCCAACAACGGCAAACAGGCCACAGCGGCATCCGGCCGCACGTATCGCCATCCACCCATTGCGGACAGCGCCGAGGCAAGATAGCCAGCGCAAACGCCGGCGCCAGGAGGATTGCGACGAAACCCGGCGACGGCGGATCGAACGCTGGATCGGCGGATCCAAGTCAGGCGGCAATGCTGCCGACGGCCGCTCCTAGCGCAGCCACGCAAGGCCACCGCGCCATGCTTTCCGGCGCGAGCCCGCGATCGTCGTGGTCATGCCGTGTCCGGGCCGCGGAGGCCGGCCCTTGTCCCGAAGGCTATCTGCCCAGCGCAGCCAGCAATGTCTGCACGCCTTTCCAGCCCCAATACACGCGATGGCAGGCGATCAATCCCGCGGCGTCCAGGTCCATCACTTCCACCAGATCGACCTGATCGCCCTGCGGCGTTTCGCGCGGGTACTCCCAGACCAATTGCCGCCCCGCGACATGACAGTAGCCGCTGCGATACCAGCGTCCCAGGCCGTTCTCGGGCTGGGCGAAGGACGCGGCAAAGAACGCCGCGATGGCCTCGCGGCCCTGCAGCCGCCCGTCCTGACGCGTCGCCGACGCCACATAGGCCAACGGCGACTCCAATTGTGCGTCCGGCGCATACAGCGCCATCAACGCCGACAGATCGCGCGCGACCACATGCCGATGCCAGTGTTCGAACACCAGGTGCGCATCGCGCTCGGTGGAGTTCGACGGCGTTTCGTTCGTCTGCATCGGCAAGCTCCGGCTGAGGTGCGCGCAGTCTAGGAATCCGCCGGCGACATCGTTTCGATGCGCATCGAAACGTCGCGGCGCGACCGGCCCTATGATGGCCGCGTCCATCGGGAGCGCGGCGATGCATCTGGAACGACCCAAGCTGGCGGCGACCGCGTTCCTGATCGCGGACCCTGCCCGCGCCGCCATGCTGATGGCCCTGATCGACGGGCGCGCACTGCCGGCCGGCGAACTGGCCTTCGCCGGCGGCGTCACCCCGCAGACCGCGAGCGCACACCTGGCAAAGCTGCTGGAGGGCGGCCTGCTGGCGGTCGAGATCCAGGGCCGCCACCGCTACTACCGCCTGGCCAGCGCGCACGTCGCCGCCGTGCTCGAGACCCTCGCCACCCTCGCGCCGCCGCAGGCGTCGCGCTGCCGCCGCCCGCATCGCGACACGCAGACGCTGCGCCTGGCGCGCTGCTGCTACGACCATCTTGCCGGGCGTCTCGGCGTGGCGGTCGCCGAGGCACTGGAACAGCGTGCCTGGCTGACCACCCACGACGACGCCACCCGCTACGCCGTCTCCAGCGAAGGCGGGGCGTGGTTCGCGCGCATAGGCCTGGATCTGCCGCATCTCGCCCAGGGCCGCCGCGCCATGGCCCGGCGCTGCCTGGACTGGACCGAACGCCGCCATCACCTCGCCGGCTCCCTGGGCGCCGCCCTGCTCGATCAGTTCTGCGCCAGACACTGGCTGCGTCGCGCCGACGGCTCCCGCGCGTTGGTGGTCACCGATCTCGGCTGGGCCGGCCTGCTCACCGAACTGGGCATTCGGCGGTTCGAAGACGAGGCCGTGGCGCTGCCCTCCTGACGAAGGGCGATCAGCGCGCGTAGTGGACAGCGACGCCCCATTGCCCTGACTGACGCATGCGCGCCGGCCACCGGCAACGACTACGCGGTCTCAGCCACCGCATCCAAAGCGGACACTGCAGCCAAGGTACATGCCTCTTTAACTGCCAACACGATCAGCACTTTGCTGACGGCAGCGGGATTACTTGAACATATCAGTCTGCAACCCATCATCCAGCGCATACCGCCGCTGGCAATGCTCGCAGAAGAACGCGCGCCGCTGCGCCTTGCCGAGTTGCTTGCGATAGGTGAGCAGATGGCCGTCGCGCGGACACACCGTCTTGGTGTGCACCTGGTAGTGCTTCTTCAGCTCGTAGGCTTTCTTCCAGCGATAGAAATCGAAGCTGTACTCGCGCGCCTGCGTCACCAGTTCGCCCAGCTTGCGCGGCGGCAATGCGCCGATTTCGCTCTCAGGATGCACGCGAATCCGGTGCAGCACCTCGTTCTTGATGATGTTGCCGACCCCGGCGAACACGTCCTGGTCGAGCAAGGCATCGGCGGCGAGCGTCCGCGGGCGCAGCCGCAACTTGCGCCGCGCCTGCGCCGCATCCCAGTCGGGATTCATCACGTCCGCCGTCCAGTCGTAGGCCGGATCCAGCGGACCGTCGATGAACTTGATCGAACATGCGTAGAAGTTCAGTTCCTCGCCCTTGGCGAAGCCCAGACTCAAGCGCGCCGACGCCTCCTTGCGCGCGTTGATCCGATAGCTACCGAACAGCAGAAAGTGGATGCGCACACTGAACGCATCGAACTCGATCAGGAAATGCTTGCCCCAACTGCGCAGCGACAGGATCTTGCGATTGCGCATCCGCTCCAGGTCCAGCTTGCTGTTGCCGGACACCCGCAACACCTTGCGCCCGGCGAACGCGGCAGCTTCTTCTTTCAGGATGACGATAGAAGGACCTTCAGGCATGGCCAAAGTATCGATAGCGGCCGTGAGCGATTCGTGAGCCGAACGGGAGCCAGTGCTGGTCAGTCGGCGCTGGGATATGGGTTGGAATCGGATGATCGATGCCAACGACCCGGGGCCGCCCGCTCCAGTTCAGCCGCGTACTCGGCCTGCAGCGAGCGGGACCGAACATGCTGATGACAGCCACGCCGCGCAGTGGCAGGCATGAGCCGCATCGAGCTGCTGCTGGATGTCCACCAGCTCGCGCCCGAAACGTTCTTCACCGACAACCACACCGAACACCAGATCCGCCAAAGGGGGATCCAGGCCTTCATGGATCCGGATGCGTGCGGTCCGCGTGATGTCAGCAGCCCCCGCATTTCATATGCACGTGGCAACAGGCGATAGCCGTCGATCGAAAGCGTATCAATATCCGCAAGCATGGGAATCAACGCATCTTTTCAAGAAATTTCGACCGCATCATCTTCGTAGATATCACGAACAGAGGCGGCTCGGGCCGCGCGAACAGTCATCGCACACACTATTTTGGACCGACCGCGGCCTCGCCTATCCGCAAAACGAATTCGTCCAGGTCGGTGTTGGCGGTATTGGCGAGAATGACGATGGTCAGGTCGCGGTCGAGGAAACGATACAGCTGCGCCTGCGCGCCCATGATCCGACCTGGACGTTTGGCGACACGGTGCTTGGCGGCGCCTATCCGCGTCTCGTAAACCCACAGGCCATAACCGTAGTCGTCGAGCCCTGGCGTGGTCAGCCGGGCGATGCTTTCCTTGCGCAACAGGCCTGACCCGAACAGCGCGTCCGAGAACCTGAGCACATCTTCGGCCGTGGAGTACATTGCGCCAGCGGAGTACCAGTTCTCCGGATAGACCGGGAAGTCGTTGGACAGGGACTTGAGATCTTCGCGATACGAGTAGGTGGAGGCCAAGCCTTCGACGATGCTTTCATGGCGCAGCATGCCGGTATGGTGCAGCCCCAGCGGCTTTAGAATCCGTTCCTTCAGCACCTGCTCGCAGGTTTTGCCCGTGACGCGTTCGATGACCTTGCCCAGGATCAGGTAATCGCCGTTGTTGTAGTCGAAAGTCGTGCCTGGGGCATGCAGTAGCGGTCCGCTGCAGAATTTTCTTATCAACTGATCGCTGGTATAGGGCGACTGGTAGGTCGGCAAGCCCCTGGTCAATGCCTGCTCCAAGCTTTTCACCTGGTCGAAGTTCCGCAGTCCGGACGTGTGGTTGAGAAGCTGATGCAAGGTGATACGGTCGGCACCGGCGATGGCGTAATCGGGCAGGTAGCTGGCCACGTTCGCCTGCAGGTCCAATTTTCCTTCTTCATGCAGTTGCAGCACCAGGGTGGCGGTGAACAGTTTGGTGATGGAAGCGATCCAGTACCGGGTCTGGTCGCCGTTGGCGACGCCGTACTGGACACTGGAAAGGCCGAAACTGCGCTGGTATCGCCGCTTTCCGTCCTGCTGGACCAAGACAGTACCGCTGAAGCCGTGTTGCGCGGCATAGGTAGCGATGAAGTCTTCGAGTGGCGTCGCCTGCGACTGCGCCCGCAGCGGCATCGCCGCGCAGAGAAAGACAAGCACACCGACAAGCAAGCGATAAGTAACGGAACTGAAGAGGTTTCGCACGATGTACCCCGGCATGATGGAACGGCCGCGAGTATGGAGCCGGACCAATACCTGGGCGGGTGCCTTCGGACAAAACGAGGATAAGGCCGACGAAATGGCCGACGCGCGCTGCGAACAGGTGGGCTGGCCCGGCAGGGTGACCTGGCCTGGCGCTCGCGCCCGTGCTGGCCGTTGCTTCCGTCTTGTTCCGGCCACACTTACAACTGTGTCAAATACCACTCGCCATCGAGCTCAAAGCCCATCAGACGTCCCTGCGCATCGCGCAGAAAACGCAAAGGCCCGCTGGATCCAGTCGCAGCGCATTCGCACCGAACAGATCCGGCGATACGGATTCCAACCACCACTGCAGGGCGCCTACTTGCAAGCGCAATCCCGTTAGCCGTCGCAGTCAGCTCCGCGGTCCTCGAACTTGGACACGGCAGCCTGTGAAACGTTTAACGCTTCAGCAATCTACGTTTGCGTCTTCTTCGCGACAGCTCCTCGGGCCGCCAACGGCAGCGTGTTCCGAATTCGACGAGGCCTGCTCAAGGCCCGCGGGACGAACGGCCAGTGGCCCGCGTCCGGCATGGCGAGGATCGCCATCAGGTCGGCGCGGCGGTATCAGGATTCCGACACGGCTGCATCATTCAACACGCACGTCGATACCGTCTTTCCGCACTCGCAGTCGCTGTTAACGTGCAGATACGAAAAAGCCGGCACTAGGCCGGCTTCTCGTAATTCTTGATTTCGTGGTGGGCGGTGCAGGGTTCGAACCTGCGACCCTTGCCGTGTGAAGGCAATGCTCTACCGCTGAGCTAACCGCCCGTGTCGCGAGCCGCACATTATAGGGCTGTGGCGCGCGGCGTCAATGGGTCGTGTCGAGCGCCCTGGCGCGCCGGCGCTACATGGTCTGGGTGGGCTTGTCGGCGTTGAGGGTGCCGGCCAGTTGGGTCTCGATCTTGGTGCGGATGGTCTCGCCTTCGCTGTTGTCCGGCAGCTGCACGCCGATGCCGGCGGCGCGGTTGCCCTGGGCGCCGACCGGGGTCACCCAGATCACCTTGCCGGCCACCGGCAGGCGCTCGCTGGAATCGGGCAGGGTCAGCAGCAGGAACACTTCGTCGCCGAGGAAGTAGCGCTTGGGGGTGGGCACGAAGATGCCGCCGTTCTTCACGAACGGCATGTAGGCGTTGTACAGCGCCGCCTTGTCCTTCACCGCCAGCGACAGGATGCCCTGGCGTCCGCTCATCGCGCTCATCGTTGTGCCCCTCTCCGGGCCGGGCGATCGCCATCGCGCCAGGCCAGCAACAGTTCCGCGATCGCCAGGTCGGCGCGCACGGTGGTCCGCAGCAGATCGCGGGTGCGATTGGCGGCGTCGAACCACGCGGCCAGCTTGTGCAATCGCGCCGGGTCGGTCAAGCCGGCCTGCGACGCCTGCGCCAGCGCCAGGTCGGCGGCATGGCCCAGGCGCTGTTCGGCCAGCGCGTCGCTGCTCCAGCGCTGCGCGGCCTCCAGCGTGCCGAGCTTGCCGGCGGCGACCTGCTCCAGGTCCGTGGCCACCTGCCGGCGCAGCTTCAAACCGTCTTCGCGCAGCCACTGCGCGGCCAGGCCGGGATGGCCGCGCGCGGCATCCAGCGCTTCGCGTGCGGTCTTCTCGGGAAAGTCCTGCGCCAGCAACCAGGCGATCGCTTCGTCGGCCGGCGGCAGCTTGAATTCCAGGCGCTGGCAGCGGCTGCGAATGGTCGCCGGCAGGCGCGCCGGCTGCGCGCTGATCAGCCACAGGTAGCGGCCGGGCTGCGGCTCTTCCAAGGTCTTCAGCAAGGCGTTGCAGGCGGCGCGGTTGATCGCGTCGGCCGGGTCCACCACCACCACCTGGGCCACGCCGTATTGCGGGGTCAGCGACAGCTTCTGCGAGATCTCGCGCACCTGTTCGATGACGATCTCGGTGCGCAGCTTGTCGCCGGTGCGGTTGGGGATGAACGAGATCAGTTGCAGGTCCGGATGGGTGCCGGCGGCGATCAGCTGCGCACTGCGCAGGTTGGCGGCCGGTTCGCCCTGGCCCAGCACGTGCGCGGCCAGTTTCAGCGCCACCGCGCGCTTGCCCAGGCCTTCCGGCCCGCAGATCAGCAGGCCATGGCCGAGGCGGCCGGCATCGAGCGCGGCCACGGTCTGGTCGTAGGCACGCTGCTGCCACGGCGAAAACGGCAGATCGCTCATGGCATCGGCTCCTGTTGCTCGCGCACCCACGCCGCCAGCGCGGCGGTGACCGCCTGCGCCACCGCCTGCGGCGGCTGGCTGGCGTCGATGACGCGGAAGCGTTGCGGGTCCTGCGCGGCGCGCTGGCGGAAGCCGGCACGCACGCGCTGGAAGAAATCGTCCTGCTCGCTCTCGATCCGGTCCGGCCACAGGTCGCGGCCGCTGGTGCGGGCGCGGCCGATCTGCACGTCCAGGTCCAGCAGCAGGGTCAGCCCCGGCTGCAGGCCGACCGCACGACGTTCCAGGTCGGCGATCCAGGCGCGGTCCAGGCCGCGGCCCTCGCCCTGGTAGGCGTAGCTGGAATCGGTGAAGCGGTCGCTGACCACGTAGGCGCCACGCTGCAGCGCCGGGCGGATCACCTCGCGCACGTGCTGCGCGCGCGCGGCGAACACCAGCAGCAGCTCGGTCTCGGCGGCCAACGGTTCGGCGACCTCGCCGGGCGTCTTGTCCAGCAGCAGCGCGCGGATGCGTTCGGCCAGCGGCGTGCCGCCCGGCTCGCGGGTCAGCACCACCTCGTGGCCCTGCGCCTGCAGCCCGTCGCGGATCGCATTGATCGCGGTGGTCTTGCCGGCGCCCTCGCCGCCTTCCAGGCTGACGAAGCGATGGTGGCGCAGCACGGCCTCGCTCATGGCGTCACCGCCGCGCCGTTGCGCGCCTGGCGCAGGCGCTGCAGGTAGCGCGCCACCGCCGCATTGTGCTCGGCATAGCTGGACGAGAACGCATGCGCGCCGCTGCCGTCGCCGATGGCCACGAAGTACAGGCTGTCGCCCGGCGCCGGATTGGTGGCGGCACGCAGCGCCTCGCGCCCGGGCATGGCGATCGGGGTCGGGGTCAGGCCGGTGCGGGTGTAGGTGTTGTACGGCGTATCGGTCTCCAGGTCGCGCTTGCGGATGTTGCCGTCGTAGGCGCTGCCGATGCCGTAGATCACGGTCGGGTCGGTCTGCAGCTTCATGCCTAGTTGCAGGCGGCGCACGAACACGCCGGCGATCTGCGGGCGCTCGGCGGCCAGGCCGGTTTCCTTCTCAACGATCGAGGCCAGGATCAGCGCCTGCTCCGGCGACTGCAACGACAGGTCCTTGGCGCGCGCGTCCCAGGCCGCGGCCAGGGCCTTGTCCATCGCCGCATGCGCGCGGCGCAGCAGCTGCAGGTCGGTGTCGCCGCGCTGGTAGAGGTAGGTCTCGGGCAGGAAGCGGCCTTCCGGGTGCTGGCCGGGCTGGCCGAGCTTGGCCATCAGTTCGCTGTCGCTGAGGTCGGTGGTGGTGTGCACCAGCGGCGTGGCCGCGTTCAAGGCGCTGCGCAGCTGGCGCACGTTCCAGCCTTCGACGATGGTGAAGCGGTACTGGATCACCTGGCCCTTGCGCATGCGCAGCAGCAGCTCGCGCGGGCTCAGCGCCGGCTGCAACGCGTACTCGCCGAAGCGGAGCTTGCCGGCCACGCCCAGCTCGCGCGCCAGCAGTTGCCATTGCAGGTCGCTGCCCTGGGTCACGCCGGCGGCGCGCAGGTTGCGCAGCACGCCGTTGAGCGAGGCGCCGCGCGCCACCTCCACGCTGGGCTGGGTCGCCTGCAGCGGCTGCCCGGCGAAGGCGCGATAACTGTGCCACCACCAGGCACCGGCCGCGGCCAACAGCAGTGCCAGCACCAGCAATGTCCCCAGTAGGGTCAGACACCCGCGTTTAGCCCAAGCCACGGCCACCTCGAAACGACGTCAATGACGTGCAGGATACCGCGCGGCCGGCGCTGCCCGGTATCGCGTCGCCCCGCTCACGGCTCCAGCGCGCGCAGCAGGCCGCGCGCCTTGGCCCGGGTCTCGTCGAGTTCGCGCTCCGGGTCGGAATCGAACACGATGCCGGCGCCGGTGCGGAACTGCACCTGCGCGCCGTCCACCTCGGCGGTGCGGATGAGGATGTTCAGGTCCATGTCGCCGTCGCGGTTGAGCCAGCCGAACGCGCCGGTGTAGGCGCCGCGCGGGGTCTGCTCCAGCTCGGCGATGATCTGCATGCAGCGCACCTTGGGGCAGCCGGTGATGGTGCCGCCGGGGAAGGTGGCGCGGATCGTCTCGCCCGGCGTGGTGCCCGCGCGCAGCCGGCCGCGCACGTTGCTGACGATGTGGTGCACGTGGGCGTAGCTCTCCACGCTCATCAGTTCGTCGACCTCGACGCTGCCCGGCGCGCAGATTCGCCCCAGGTCGTTGCGCTCCAGGTCGATCAGCATCACGTGCTCGGCGCGCTCCTTGGGATGGCCCACCAGTTCGCGGATGCGCGCGGCCTCGTCGTCGCCCGGCGCGCGCGCGCGGGTGCCGGCGATCGGCCGGGTCTCGACCACGTCGCCGCGCACCGACACCAACCGCTCCGGCGAGGAACTGACCACGGCGCGGCCGTGGCCGACGAACAGGCCGGCGAACGGCGCCGGGTTGGCGCGGCGCAGTTGCGCGTACAGCGCCGCCGGCGCCAGCGGCGCGGCGAAGCGCGCCGACCAGCGCCGCGACAGGTTGACCTGGAACACGTCGCCGGCGCGCAGGTAGTCGAGGATGCGGCGCACGCCGTCGACGAAGCGCTGCGGCGGATCTTCCTCGATCGCCAGCGGCGCCTGCCAGGCCGGCGCCGGCGCCGCCGCGGGCAGCGACTGCAGATCGGCGAGCACGGCCTCCAGCAATGCCGCATGCGTGGGTTCGGCCAGCACCACGCAGTCGCCGCTCACGTGGTCGCGCAGCAGCGCGGCGGGGCAGCGCAAGGCCAGCGCCGCAGGCGTGATCGCGGCGGACTGCGGCAGTTGCAGCACCGGCTCCACCTGCGCGGCCAGTTCGTAATCCAGCAGCAGCGCCCAGCCGCCGCGGAACGGCCAGCGCGGTTCGTCGCGTTCGCAGCGTTCGGCCTGCCAGCGCGCGTCCAGCGCGCTCAGGAAATCGCCGGCGACCGCCGCACCATCCAGCTCGCGGGTGACGCCATCGCGATCCAGGCGCAGGCCCTGCCCGTCGGCGACCAGCAACATGTCCCAGCGCCCCTGCGCTGTCCCCGACGCCGCCGATTCCAGCAGCACCGGATACCGCTGCGGCGCCAGGCGATGCAGCGCCAGCAGATCGACGTCGGCCGGCAAGGGAACGGTACGCAGCATCGAAGATCCGCTGGAAGAATGAAAACGTGAGGCGGTGCAGGCGCCGCCGGGCAATGCGACGCCGGAGAATCTCGGCGCGGACATGCCGCGCCCCCGTGTCAGGCGGACCAGCGCGGCACCATGACGGCGCCGGCTTCTCCCAATCCCGAATCCCTACTCCCGAATCCCGAGGGGGCTACGCCCCCTTACACCCGCTTGAACAGCAGCGTGCCATTGGTCCCGCCGAAGCCGAACCCATTGGACATGGCCACGTCGATCTTCTTCTCGCGCGCCACGTTCGGCACGTAGTCCAGATCGCAGCCTTCGCCCGGCTCGTGCAGGTTGATGGTCGGCGGGATGATGCCGGCGTGGATCGCCATCACCGAGAAGATCGCCTCGGCACCGCCGGCGGCGCCGAGCAGGTGGCCGGTCATCGACTTGGTCGAGCTGACCATGGTCTTGTAGGCATGATCGCCCAGCGCGCGCTTCATCGCCAGGGTCTCGGCCAGGTCGCCCAGCGGCGTGGAGGTGCCGTGCGCGTTGAGGTAGTCGACCTGGTCCGGGTTGAGCTTGGCGTCCTTCATCGCCGCCACCATGCTGCGCGCGGCGCCTTCGCCGTCCTCGCTCGGGGCGGTCATGTGGAAGGCGTCGGAGCTGGCGCCGAAACCGACCAGCTCGGCGTAGATGCGCGCACCGCGCGCCTTGGCGTGTTCGTACTCTTCCAGCACCAGCACACCGGCGCCGTCGCCCAGCACGAAGCCGTCGCGCTCCTTGTCCCACGGCCGCGAGGCGGCGGCGGGATCGTCGTTGCGGGTGGACATCGCCTTCATCGAGCAGAAGCCGCCCACCGAGGTCGGCGAGGAGCCGCGCTCGGCGCCGCCGGCCAGCATCACGTCGGCGTCGCCATGCTGGATCATGCGCATCGCGGTGCCGATGGAATGGTTGGAGGTGGCGCAGGCCGAGACCGCGGAGAAGGTCGGCCCCTTCAGCCCTTTGATCAGGCTCACCTGGCCCGGCAGCATGTTGATGATGGTGCTGGGAACGTAGAACGGCGAGATCTTGCGCGCGCCGCCCTCGTGGAATTTGACGGTCTGCTCCTCGATGCCGAGCAGCCCACCGATGCCGGAGCCGAGGATCGCGCCGATGCGTTCGGCATTGGCCTCGGTGATCTCCAGGCCGGAATCGTCCAGCGCCATGAACGAGGCGCCGACGCCGTAATGGATGAACGAATCCATCTTGCGCGCGTCCTTGGACGAGATGAACTTGGTCGGATCGAAATCCTTGATCTCGCCGGCGATCTTGGTGGTGAATTGAGACGCATCGATCTGGGTGATCGGGCCGATGCCGGAGCGTCCGTTGACGATCCCTTCCCAACTGCTGGCCAGGTCATTGCCCAACGGCGACACCAGGCCCATGCCGGTTACGACGACACGACGGCTCATTGCGAAATCTCCTCACCGCGATGCGCGCGGCCTTGACCCTGTAAAAACACAGGGCCGCATGCGCGGCCCCATGGGATTGTCACGCGCATCGGGCCCACGCAGGCGCCGATGGCGATCGAGAACGCAGCATCAGCTCTTGACGTGCGACTTCACGTAATCGATGGCCTGCTGCACCGAGGTGATCTTCTCGGCTTCTTCGTCCGGAATTTCGCACTCGAACTCTTCTTCCAGGGCCATCACCAGCTCGACGGTGTCCAGCGAGTCGGCACCCAGGTCATCGACGAACGATGCGTTGTTGGTGACTTCTTCTTCCTTGACGCCGAGCTGTTCGACGACGATTTTCTTGACGCGTTCTTCGATGGTGCTCATTGGGATATCGCTCCAGATGGAGTAGTGGTGGTTCGAGTTTAGGACCCCCGCACACGGATGTGCGGTGCTCCTGTGAGGGACTCACAAAACGCCATCGGGCTGCGATGGCCGCGTTGGATAGTGTAGTGGAAACCGGCTGGCCCTTGCATCGCTGCACAATTGCCGGCCGATCAGCCACTTAGGCGCGTCCGCTGCGCCGCAGGCTTACGGCATGTACATCCCGCCGTTCACGTGCAGGGTTTCGCCGGTGATGTAGCCGGCATTGGGGCCGGCCAGGAACGCCACCGCGTTGGCGATGTCCGACGGCTGCCCGAGCTGACCGAGCGCGATCTGCTCCAGCAGCGCGGTGCGTTGCGCCTCCGGCAGCGCCTTGGTCATGTCGGTGTCGATGAAGCCCGGCGCGACCACGTTGACGGTGATGCCGCGCGAGCCGATTTCCTTGGCCATCGACTTGGAGAAGGCGATGATGCCGGCCTTGGCCGCCGCGTAGTTGGCCTGGCCCGGATTGCCGGTCACGCCGACCACCGAGGCGATGTTGACGATGCGGCCCTTGCGCGCCTTCATCATGCCGCGCAGCACCGCCTTGGAAGTGCGGAACACGCTGGTCAGGTTGGTGTCGATGATCGCCTGCCAGTCGTCGTCCTTCATCCGCATCAGCAGGTTGTCGCGGGTGATGCCGGCGTTGTTGACCAGGATCGAGACCGGGCCGAATTCCTTGGCGATCGCCTCGATCAGCGCATCGACCGCGGCACCGTCGGTGACGTCCAGCGCGCGGCCATGGCCGCCGTGGGCGGCCAGACGCGCGCCGATCGCCTGCGCGCCGGAATCGGAGGTCGCGGTGCCGACGACGGTGGCCCCCTGCGCGGCCAGGGTGTCGGCGATGGCCGCGCCGATGCCGCGGCTGGCGCCGGTGACCAGGGCGATCTCGCCCTGCAATGGCTTGCTCATCTGCGTTTCCTTGAAGACGGACGGCGCATGGCGCCGTGGGGAAGGAAGGAGGCCGGCGCGGGCAAGACACGCATCGCGCGGCGGCCGGCGATCAGGAGGCCCAGGCCTCGCGCGCACCGGCGAAATCGGCGGGCGTACCCAGCGCGCGCCCATCGAGCGACTTGTCGATGCGCTTGACCAAGCCGGTCAGCACCTTGCCCGGGCCGCACTCGGCCAGGCGGGTGGCGCCGCCGGCGGCCAGCGCCTGCACGCAGCCGGTCCAGCGCACTGGCAGGTACAGCTGCTCGACCAGTGCCTGGCGGATCGCCTCGACGCCCTCGTGCACCTGCGCATCGGCGTTCTGCACCACCGGCAGCTGCGGCGCCTGCCAGGCCAGCCCGCGCATCGCCTCGGCCAGGCGGTTGGCCGCCTCGCGCATCAGCGGGGTATGCGAGGGCACGCTGACCGCCAGCTTCACCGCCTTGCGCACGCCGCGCTCGGCCAGCAACGCCAGCGCGCGGTCGACCGCGGCGGCATCGCCGCCGATCACCACCTGCCCCGGCGAGTTGTAGTTGGCCGGCACCACCACCTGGCTGCCCGCGGCCTGCGCGCAGACCTCCTCGACCAGCGCGTCCTCGGCGCCGAGCACGGCGGCCATCGCGCCCACGCCGGCCGGCGCGGCGTCCTGCATCAGCTGCCCGCGCAGCCGCACCAGGTGCGCGCCGTCGTGCAGCGACAAGGCGCCAGCAGCCACCAGTGCGCTGTACTCGCCCAGGCTGTGCCCGGCCAGCTGCGCCGGACGCGCCCCGCCCTCGGCCAGCCACAGCCGCCACAGCGCCACGCTCGCGGCCAGCAACGCCGGCTGGGTGTACTCGGTGCGGTTGAGCATCTCTTCCGGGCCGCCCTGGCTCAGCGCCCACAGATCCACGCCGGCGCCATCGGAGGCTTCGGTGAAACTGTCGCGCAGCTGCGGATGCAATTCGGCCAGTTCGGCCAGCATGCCCAGCGATTGCGAACCCTGGCCGGGGAAGACGAAGGCGAGTGTGGAATCGGTCACGCGGTTGGCCCTGCGAAAATCGAGCGGCGATGATACGGGCGAAACCGGCCGGACGTCTGTACTCGGGCGTATGTGAGTGGCAGCCGGCCCACCATGCGGCGCCAGCGACGCGATGCTTCGCCGTGCCGAGTGTCGTGCCGACAGCGCACCTGGCCGGCGCGACGCATGCGGGCGGAAACCGCTGCGACCGGGCGCGTCAGGCGAGGCAACGGCAGCGCATGCCGACAGCAGGGCGCGGGGGGCATGGGTCGACTGGACATGGGCTCGTCGCCCAAGCGATGGCGCGGTCGGCGCGCACGCCCTGACGGCCGCTCGGGTCGAACCGCACCTCGACCGACCGGATGCAGGGCACCGCAACACCGCGCGCTGCCGTCGCTCAGCAGGGACGCCTCGTCACCTGCGTACGAGCGGCTTCCGCTGCGACGGGCTTGACCGGGAATGCCTGTCGCGGCTGAAGCCGCTCCTACAGGAGCTTCGGTAAGCGCCGACGCAATGCAGCAGCGGACAGCGCGCTCAGACGCCCATCGCGCCTCCGGGCGCCGCGACTGTGCACGGCGCGCCTGACGCGCTGGCGTCGATGAGATGGGTTCGGCCAGCGTATCGCCGTGTGTCGTGGAGACGACGCACGGCGTTCGGCATCGCCGCTGGCGCACCGCGGCGCCGATGGCGCCGGGCACGGGGCAGGCTCAGTAGCGCAGCAGCGCCGAGCCCCAGGTGAAACCGCCGCCGAAGGCTTCCAGCAGCAGCAGTTGGCCGCGCTGCACGCGGCCCGAGCGCACCGCCACGTCCAGCGCCATCGGCACCGAGGCGGACGAGGTGTTGCCGTGGATGTCCACGGTCACCACCACCTGCTCCATCGGCAGGTCCAGTCGCTTGGCGGTGGCTTCGATGATGCGCAGGTTGGCCTGGTGCGGGATCAGCCAGTCCAGGTCGTGCTTGTCCAGGCCGTTGGCGCCCAGGGTCTCGTCGACCACCGCGTCCAGTGCCTTGACCGCGTACTTGAACACCTCGCTGCCCTTCATCTGGATGCCGCCGGCGGCCGGATCGCCGGTGCCATCGCCCAGTCCGGTGGCGATGCCGACCGGATTCCACAGCAGTTCCTTCTTGCTGCCGTCGGCATGCAGATGGGTGCTGAGGATGCCCGTGTCGTTATCGGCGCGCAGGACCACCGCGCCGGCGCCGTCGCCGAACAGCACGCAGGTAGTGCGCTCGGTCCAGTCGACGATGCGGCTGAGGGTTTCGGTGCCGATCACCAGCACGGTCTTGGCGTCGCCGCTGCGGATGAACTTGTCGGCCACGCTGAGCGCGTAGACGAAGCCCGAACAGGCGGCATTGACGTCCAGCGCCGGGCAGCCGACCACGCCGAGGCGGGCCTGGATCAGGCAGGCGGTGGACGGGAAGATCAGGTCCGGGGTCGTGGTGCCGACCACGATCATGTCGAGTTCGGCGACATCGATGCCGGCGGCTTCGATCGCCTTCAGCGCGGCCTCGTAGCCCAGGTCGCCGGCGGTCTGGCCGGGGGCGGCGATGTGCCGCTCGCGGATGCCGGTACGGCTGCGGATCCATTCGTCGCTGGTGTCGACCATCTGCGACAGATCGTCGTTGGTCAACACTTTTTCAGGCAAATAGCTGCCGGTGCCCGCGATCCTGGAATAGATCCGCTTGCTCATGCTGGTTCCTGTTGCCTGTTACGCAGGCCGCACCGGTGCGGCGCGGCCTGTGAAGATGGGTGACTCCGTCCGCCGCAGCGCGGTGGACGGGCACGGATCAATCTTCTTCGACCTGCGCGGTCTTGGTGGCGATCACCTTCTTGCCACGGTAGTAACCGTCGGCGGTGACGTGGTGGCGCAGGTGGATCTCGCCGCTGGTCGGATCGGTCGACAGCTGCTTGGCGCTGAGGGCGTCGTGCGAACGGCGCTGGCCGCGGCGGGACGGGGTGACACGGGATTTCTGCACAGCCATGGGATTGCTCCAAACTCGGTTCGTTTACATCTGTCGTCATTACGTCGCGCAGGACGCGCGCGTCCGGCAACAACCTCAGGCAGCGGCAGGCGGACCGACCGCTACTGTTTCTTCAGCGCCGCCAACGCCGCGAACGGGTTGACCTTGCTCGTTTCTTCCTCGGTCGCCGGCCAGTCGCGATCGACCGCCTCGCTTCCGGGCGCCACCGGCACCAGCGGTACCGCCAGCACCAACTCGTCCTCGACCAGATCGGCCGGCCGCAGCATGCCGTCTTCCGGCACCAGCAAGGCCTCGTGATCCGGCGGCAGCGCGGCTTCTTCTTCCTCGCTGCGGATCAGCCCCAGCCGCTGTACGCTCGACACCGGCAGCAGGAAGCGCTGCAGGCTGCGCTGACAGATCAGCGGCAGCTCGGTTTCGATCTTCAGTTCGACATAGGACACTTGCAGTACAGCGTCGCGGCCGAATTCCAGCGTGTAGCGGCATTCGCCTTCGGTGTCGGCCAGGCTGCCTTGCAGACGGGTCATCGCCGAGAGCGGCAGGCGGTCTTCGAAGACCCTGCGCGCTGCGACCATCCGCCAGGCATCCAACAGTTCGGGCACGTTCGCGGACATAAGCCGCAGAATGTTAAGGACTGCCGGGGCCGCTGTCAAACCGTCCCGGACCCGTCCCTGCATCGCCTTGCCGGTCCGCGCCGGCCGCCGCAGACTGCCGGCCCCGGCCCACCGCTGCCTGCCCACCGCCGATGCCACCGCTGATCCTGGCTTCCACTTCCACCTACCGCCGCGAGCTGCTGCAGCGGCTGCGCCTGCCCTTCGACTGCGCCCGCCCGCAGGTCGACGAGACTCCGCTGCCCGGCGAGACGCCGCTGGCGCTGGCGCAGCGGCTGGCGGCGGCCAAGGCCGCGGCGGTCGCGGCCACCGCCGGGGAGGCCTGGGTGATCGGCTCGGACCAGGTCGCCGAACTGGGCGGCCAACCGCTGGGCAAGCCCGGCGACGTGGCCGCGGCGCACGCACAGCTGGCGGCCATGTCCGGGCGCAGCGTGCGCTTCCACACCGCCGTGTGCCTGCAGCGCGGTGGACGCACGCTGCAGGCCTGCGACCTCACTGAAGTGCAGTTCCGCGACCTGCAGGCCGAGGCCATCGCCCGCTACGTCGCCGCCGAACGGCCGCTGGACTGCGCCGGCAGCTTCAAGTGCGAAGGCCTGGGCATCAGCCTGTTCCGCGCGATCCACAGCCAGGACCCGACCGCGCTGATCGGCCTGCCGTTGATCGCGCTGTCCGAGCTGCTGCGCGAGGCCGGTTACACCCTGCCCTAGCTCACTGCAACCGGCACCACTGATACGGGAAGCGCGCCTGCCCGACCCAGGACGGGTAGATCCGGCAGGACCCCGGCTGCAGCGCCAGGCCGTAGCGCGCCAGTTGCTGCTCGGCCAGCGCCTGGGTCTGCCGGTCCGCGGCGGCGACATCCACAGCCCGTTCCGGCAGCAGCACCCAGCGGCAGCGGCCGGCGTCCACGGCCACGCCGGCACGCACCGGGCGGTGCGCCAGGCGCCGCATCAGCGCGCAGTCGGGGCCGCGATCCAGGCCCAGGCGCGCGGCCACGGCATTGAGCCGCCGCAGGCGCTCGACATTGCGATCCACCTCGGCCGGCAACAGCGCATAGCCCTGCCCGCGCGCCGCCAGCATCGCCCGTACCCGCGCGGCGTAGGCCGGCGTTTCCGGAAAATTGGAGGCGACCGAGGCATACGCCGCCTGCTCCGGCAGGAACGGAATGCGCCAGGACTCCGGCGCATCGCCGACCAGCAGCACCAGGCTGCGCTCGGGCTGCGGCATGGGCGGCGCCTGCACCCGGAACGCCTGGCGCGCCCAGCGCTCGTGGCCCCACTCGCCCCAGCCATACAGCGCAAAGGCCGCACAGGCGATCAGGGTCCAGCGCGCCGCCGGGGCGGCGATGCGCGCCGGCAGCAGCCGCCGCAGCCCCACCCACAGCAGCAGCGGCGCCAGCAGCTCCGGCACCACCAGATAGCGCTGGATGCTGAAGGCCGCCTGCCAGGCGAGGAAGGCCACCAGCACGAACACCAGCACCGCACGCCAGGCCGGCGCGACCACCTCCGCCGGCGCGGAGGCGCGCGGACGCCGCAGCGCCCAGCGCAGCAACGCGACCAGGCCCAGCAGATACAGCAGCGGCCACACCAGTTGCCGCAGGCGCACCTCGCTGACCCGGTTCGGCGCCAGCGAGAACTGCAGCGGCCAGGTCAGCCATTCCCACAGCGTCTTCGGCAACCAACGCGTGTCGCTGACCGCCACCGGCTGCGCCAGCGGCGCCAGGAAGTGGCTGTTGAACTGCGGGAACAGCGGATTGCCGAAGGTCTGCCAGACCCGCAGCAGCCAGGGCCCGGCCAGCAGCGCGAAGCTGAGCAGCGTCACCGCGGTCAGCACCGCGGCACCACCGAGGCGCTGCCGTGGGCGCCCGCCGGCGACCAGCGCGGCCACGCCCAGGGCCAGCGCGAACAGGGCATTGGTCAGTTTGCAGGCCATCGCCAGCCCGAGCAGGGCACCGGCCAGCGTCCACCAGCCCAGCGCCACGCCCTGCCCCGCGGCCTGCTGGCGGCGTTGCGCATGCAGTGCGGCGAGCAGCGCGCCCAGCACCGGCAGGGCGCTGGTGTTGTCGGCCATGGTGCCGGCGAACTCGGACAGGAACGCGGCGCTGCACAGGCCGGCCAACGCCAGCCACGGCACCAGCCGCGCGCGATCCAGCCGCGGGTCCAGCACCTGCCAGACGATGCCGGCCAGCAGCAGGAACGCCAGCGCATGCAGCACGCCCATCGCGAACCCGGCCAGCGGCGCAGGCAGGCCGACGAACAGCGCGTAATGCAGCACGTCCAGCAGCGGATTGAAGTAGCTCTGCATCTGCGCCGGCGCCAGGTCGATGCCGAGGCGGCCGTGCAGTGCGGCGTAGCCGTTGTACAGGTGGTAGTTGCGCAGGTCCCAGTTGGCGTCCTGGCCCAGCCACAGCGACAACAGCCCGCCGAGCAGCGCCACCGCCACGCCCGCCGCGATCACGTTGCCGCGGCTGTGGAAGGCGAAGCGGCGATCCAGCGCGGCCAGCAGGCGCTGGCGGCGGGTCGGGCGCGGCACTTCCGCCGCAGCAGCCATGCCCACGCTCATGCGCCGTCACCCCGCTGCGTACCCTGCACGTCTGCCGCCGGCCAGGCCGGGATCGCCAGGTAGGCCAGGCGCTTGGCCTCGATGCGGCCGCGCGTGACCGTGTCCAGGATCAGCCCGCAGGCCAGCAGCAGCACGCCGAGCAACACCAGCGCCGAGCACAGGATCGCCGTGGGGAAGCGCGGCACCAGGCCGGTTTGCCAATAGGTCTGCAGCAACGGCACCGCCAGCGCCAGCGCCAGCAGCACGCAGGCGCCGAAGCCCAGCGAGAAGAACAGCAAGGGCCGCTCGGCCTTGAACAGGCGCAGGATGGTCAACAGGATGCGGGTGCCGTCGTGCCAGGTGCGCAGCTTGCTCTGCGATCCTTCCGGACGCGCGCCATAGGCGGTGTCCACTTCCGCCACCGGCATGCGCAGCTGCAGTGCGTGCACCGCCAGTTCGGTCTCGGTCTCGAAGCCGGCGGCGTGCGCGGGGAACGACTTCACGTAGCGCCGCGAGAACACCCGGTAGCCGGACAGCATGTCGTCGAAGCTGCGGCCGAACAGGAAGCCCACGCAGCGGGTCAGCAGCACGTTGCCGGTGCGATGGCCGGCGCGGTAGGCCGCCGCCGCGTCGCTGCGGCGCGCGCCGACCACCATGTCCAGCCCGTCGCGCAGCAGGCGCTCGACCAGCGCCGGCGCCATCGCCGCATCGTAGGTCGCATCGCCGTCGACCAGCACGTAGACGTCGGCCTCGATGTCGGCGAACAGGCGCCGCACCACGTTGCCCTTACCCTGCAGCGCGACCTCGCGCACCACCGCGCCGGCCGCACGCGCCCGGGCGATGGTGGCGTCGCTGGAGTTGTTATCGAACACGTGGATGCGCGCGCCGGGCAGATGCGTGGCGAAATCGGCCACGACCTGGCCGATGGTGGCCGCTTCGTTGTGGCACGGCACCAGCACCGCGATCCGCGGCGCGGCCGCGGGGCGGTCGGAGGGGGAACTGGACATGGGCGGCGTGCGGTCCTGCGCGACGGCGTGGAAAGGCGCGTCATTCTAGGGCGGATCACCACTCCCCGAGCACGTCGCGCCGCGGTTGCGCGCGCCTATGGCGAGACGCAGGAGGACGTAGACGTCAGCCCAGGGCCGAACGATGGCGCGGCCACGGGCGCGCAACCCCGGCATTCGGGTTGGCATAGCAGGCGCGCCGCCAAACCAAGCACGGCATCCTCGGGGGCGACGAGACGCCCCAGCTCAGCGCGGGCGCAGCACGATCGGTTGTTCCCACCAGTCCTCGACGCTGCCGTCGCGGCCGTGCAGGCGCAGGCCCAGCCAGTGCGTGCCCGGCGCCAGACCGCTGGCGTCGACGGTGGCGCTGAAGCCGATGTTCGGATGACCGGGATCGGTGGAGATCTTCCAGAACTTGGTGACGTCGTAGAACGTGCCGTAGTGCGCCTGCGCCGCGACCTTGCCGTCGAGCAGCACCTCGATCCGGTCGAGCCCCACTCCGTCCTTGAACGCCCAGCCGGAGACGTCGAAGCGGCGGCCGACCGTGGCATCCACGTCGGGGGTGTTGAACCAGGCCATCGCCGGCGTAGTGCAGGGACCGGTCGCGCGCTGCGCCGGCAACGCGAACAGCAGGAAGCGCTGGCTGCCGTGGTCGCTGGACACCACGCGCGGCGGCGGCAGCGGACCGACCAGGTCGCAGACCGCGTGGTAGCGCTGCAGCAGCAGCCGGTACTTCATGTCGCTGGGCGAGAGCACCAGCAACCGCGGACCGTCGCGGTGGCCGTCGCTGAGCAGCCCCCACTGCTGCAGCTGCGCGCTGCGCCCGTGCTTGTCGTTCAACGGATGCGGCAGCACCTGGATGTTCGGGTCGCGCAGTTCGAAGCCGAGTTCGGCGCCGACCTTGAAGTTGTCCGCCAGCACCTGGGTGCCGGGCGGCATGCTCGCCAGTTCGCGACGCACCGCGCTGGCCAGCGGTCGCCAGCCGGCGAAGTTGCGCGGGTAGTACTTGTCGCCGGCGGCGTGCTCGCGCACCGCCGTCGACACCGCCAGGTAGTAGCCGAACGCGCCGACCAGGCCCAGCCCGGCCAGCAGCCAGGTGGCGCGGCGCAGCGGCTTGCTCCAGCCGTTGAGGATCACCGGCGTGGCGATCAGCAGCGCCAGATAGCCCGGCAGCGGCCAGTGGAAACTGACCCGCTCGGCATCGGTAAAGAAGCCGAGCAGGAAGATGCCCAGGGTGGACACCCCGCCCAGCAGGCCGAAATAGCGCCACTGCACGCGCGTGCCGCTGCTGCCGCCGCGCGTGGCCATCAGCGCCACCTTGGTCATCGCCACCGCCAGCAGTGGCGTGACCAGCAGCAACTGGATCAGCAGGAAGGCGATGCCGGTGGGCTGGAAACTCCAGGGATGGCGATCGATTAGTTGGAACTTAAGACCGGCCTCGCCGTTGTCCGCATTCCAGGCCAGCAGCGGCAGCCAGGCGACCATGCCCAGCGCCAACGCCACCCACACCTGCGGATCGCGCAGCATGCGCCGGCCCTGCGGGATCAGCAGCAGCGCGATCGCGCCGACGCCGATCACGCCGACGAAGCGGTAATGGCTCAGCGCGCCGATGCTCAGGCCCAGCGCCAGCTCCACCGCGCTCATCGCCTCGGACTGACGCAGCAGCCGCGCCGTGGCGTCGAGGCACAGGATCGTCGCCAGCGCCATCGGCACGTCCGGCAGCGCCAGGATGCCCAGGGTGCCGGACAGCGGCATCAGCAAGGCCAGGCTGCCGGCGCGCCAGCCCGCCACCGCGCCGAACCAGCGCGTGGCGATGCGCGCGATCAGCCATGGCAGGGCCGCGCCCAGCAGCAGGAACGGCGCGCGCAGCGCCAGCAGGTGATCGCCGCCGAGCGCCACGCCCAGCCGCGCCAACCACGCGGTCAGCCCGGGCAGATCCGAATAGGCCAGCGCCAGATGCTGGCCTTCCTGCCAGTAGAACGCCTCGTCGACGAACAACGGCAGGCGCGCGGCGACCAGCAGTTTGGCGGCGGTGACGAGCGTCCACAGCACGATGAAGACGCTGCGTGCACGTTGTTCCCCTTGCATTGCCCGTACACTCCCTGAAACCGTTGCGAGACTGCGATGCCTACTCCGCTCCGCTTGCCGGAAATGCTAACCGATACGTTGCGCGAGGCGCTCACACGCGCCCAGCAGCAGGTCAATTCGCTGGTCCTGGGCAAGCCGCAGCAGGTGCGCATGGCCTTTGTCGCCCTGCTGTCCGGCGGACATCTGCTGATCGAGGACCTGCCCGGCCTGGGCAAGACCACGCTGGCGCATGCGCTGGCGGCGAGCCTGGGGCTGGGCTTCCAGCGCGTGCAATTCACCTCCGATCTGTTGCCGGCCGATGTGCTCGGCGTGTCGGTGTACGACGCGCAGTCGCGCCAGTTCCAGTTCCACCCGGGGCCGGTGTTCACCCACGTGCTGCTCGCCGACGAGATCAACCGCGCGCCGCCGCGTACCCAGAGCGCGCTGCTGGAAGCGATGGCCGAACAGCAGGTCACCCTCGACGGCACCACCCATCCGCTGCCGTCGCCGTTCTTCGTCATCGCCACGCAGAACCCGGTGGACCTGTCCGGCACCTTTCCTCTGCCCGACTCGCAACTTGACCGTTTCCTGCTGCGCCTGGCCTTGGGCTATCCCAACGCCGAGGCCGAACGCGCGCTGCTCAGCGGCAGCGACCGCCGCGACCTGATCGCACAGGCGCAGCCGCTGCTCGGCGAGGCCGACATGGCCACCCTGCGCCAGGGCGTGGAGCAGATCCATGCCAGCGAGGCGCTGGTCGGCTACGTGCAGGCGCTGCTGGCGCGCAGCCGCCAGCACCCCGGCGTGCGTGTGGGCCTGTCGCCGCGCGCCGGCATCGCCCTGCTGCGTGCGGCCAAGGCGCATGCACTGCTGCTCGGGCGCGGCCACGTGCTGCCCGACGACGTGCAGGCGCTGTTCGTGGCCGTCGCCGAACACCGCCTGGTGGCCGAGCAGGAATCGGCCTCCGGCCAGGCCCTGGCCAAGGCGATCCTGCACAGCGTCGCGGTGGACTGACGCCGATGCCGGGCGGGCGGCGCGACTGGCGGCAGCGACTGGCGCAGTTGGCCGCGCCGCGCGCGCCGGAAGCCCTGCCGATGCAGTTGGACCGGCGCCGCATCTACATCCTGCCGACGCCGTTCGGCGGCTTCATGGCGCTGCTGCTGGCGGCGATGCTGCTCGGCGCGCTGAACTACAACAACAACCCGGCGCTGCTGCTGGCGATGCTGCTCGGCGCAGCGGCGATGGCCAGCGCCATCGTCGCCCACCTGCAGTTGTCCGGGCTGCGCCTGGAGGCGCTGTCGGCCGAGCCGGTCGCCGCCGGTCAGCCGCTGCGCCTGCGGCTGGCGCTGGCCACCGCCGACGGCCGCCGCCGGCGCGGCCTGCGCGTGCGCCACGGCGCCGCGCACACCTATCTGGACCTGCACCGCGACGACCGCAACGAGGCCGACCTGGAGGTGCCCACCGAGCGCCGCGGCTGGCTCGACCTGCAGCGCATCCAGGTCTCCACCACCCAGCCGCTGGGCCTGCTGCGCGCCTGGGCCTGGTTCTGGCCGGACACCCCGCTGCTGGTCTACCCGCAACCGGAAGCCGATGGCCCGCCGCTGCCGGCCGGCGCCGGCACCCCGACCCAGACCCGGCTGCACGCACTCGGCGAGGAATTGCACCAGTTGCGTCCCTACCGCGCCGGCGACGCGCCGCGGGCGATCGCCTGGAAGCATTCCGCGCGCCGCGACACCCTGCTGGTGCGCGAGTACGAACGCCCGATCGGGGTGGACGTGGTGCTGGACTGGCGCACATTGCCGACCTTGCCGCATGAGCGCCGCATCGCGCGGCTGGCACGCTGGGTCGAGGACGCCGAACGCGACGGTCGCCGCTACCGCCTGTTATTGCCGGGGCAGCCGGCGCTGGGGCCGGGCCGCGGCCCGCAGCACCGGCATCTGTGCCTGCGCGCGCTGGCGCTGCTGCCGCATGGCTGAGCCGCGCTCGCCCGCGCTGCACGCCGCCAGCCGCGCCTGGGCACTGGGCGCGGCGCTGCTGGCCTTGCTGCCGCTGCTGCTGCAGTTGCCCGGCACGCTGGCCTGGCTGATCGCGCTGTCGGCGCTGCTGATCGGCGCCAGTTCGGCGTGGCGGCCGATGCCGGCACTGCTGCGCCTGGCCCTGGTCGCGGTGATGCTCGCAGCGTTGTACTGGCAGGTCGGCCTGCGCTTCGGCCGCGATACCGGCTGCGCGCTGCTGGCGGCGATGCTGGCGATCAAGCCCTCGGAACTGAAGAGCCTGCGCGATGCGCGCAGCCTGCTCGGCTTCGCCCTGTTCGCGCCGTTCGCCGCCTTCCTGCTCGACCAGGGCCCGGTGACGATGGCGCTGGGGCTGGCCGCGGTGATCGCGGCGCTGCTGTGCATGCAGCGCCTGGCCGATCAGGAAGGACACAGCGCACGCCGCCCGCTGCGCGGACAACTGCGCGGCGTCGGCCGTCTGCTGGCGCTGGGCCTGCCGCTGGCGCTGGCCGCGTTCTGGCTGTTCCCGCGACTGGGCTCGCCGCTGTGGGGCGTTCCGGAGCGCGCCATGGGCCGTCCCGGCCTGTCGGACACGATGAGCCCGGGGCAATGGCTGGACCTGATGGCCGACGACACCCCGGCGCTGCGCGTGCAGTTCTTCGGCCCGGTGCCGGCACCGGCGCAGCGCTACTGGCGCGGCCCGGTGCTGTGGGATTTCGACGGCCGCACCTGGCGCGCGCAACGCGGCAACGCCTGGGCGCCGGCACCGGCGGTGCAGTTCGCGCCGGGCGGCTGGGACTACCAACTCGAAGTGGAGCCGACCGACCGCCGACAACTGGTCGCGCTGGACCTGCCGCTGCAGGCGCCGGCCGGTACCCGGCTCAGCGCCGACGCGGTGCTGCAGACCGAGCGCCCGCTCAGTGCGCTGACCCGCTGGCGGCTGCGCTCGGCGCCGCCGCAACGGGTCGAGGCCGATCTCGACCCGGCGCAGCGGCAACGCGCACTGGCGCTGCCGCCGGGCTACAACCCGCGTACCCTGGCGCTGGCCCGGCAATGGCGGCAGCAGGCCGGCGCCGACGACGCGGCGATCGTCGCCCGCGCCCTGCAATGGATCCGCCGCGACTTCGCCTACACCCTGCAGACGCCGCTGCCCGGCCGCGACGGCGTGGACGAGTTCCTGTTCCGGCAGAAGGCCGGGTTCTGCGAACACTTCAGCTCGGCGTTCGTGGTGCTGATGCGCGGCGCCGGCATTCCCGCACGCGTGGTCACCGGCTATGCCGGCGGCACCCGCAACCCGTTCGGCGACTACTGGGTGGTGCGACGCATGGACGCGCACGCCTGGGCCGAGGTGTGGCTGCCGCAACGCGGCTGGGTGCGCGTGGACCCGACCGCGGCAGTGGCGCCGGAACGCATCTACGACACCCTGGAGGACCGGCTGGGCAACGGCGCCGGCGCCCAGGGCGGCAACGCCGACTGGCGCTTGCGCGACCTCGCCGACTGGGCGCGGCGCGGCTGGAACGACCTGGTGCTGTCCTTCGACGCCAACCGCCAGCAGCGCCTGCTCAGCCAGTTCGGCGTGGCGAAGTTGGAGCCCGGCCAGCTGGTGGCGCTGTTCGCCGGGTTGGCGGCCCTGCTGCTGGGTGCGATGGCATGGTGGCTGGCCCGCGGCGAGCGCGAGCGCGATCCCTTGCTGCGTGCCTGGCGCGGCCTGAGCCGGCGCTACGCCAAGCGCGGCCAGGGCCGCGCGCCGCACGAACCGGCATTGGCGTGGGCCGCGCGCGTGCAGCAGGAAACCGGCGATGCGACGCTGATTTCGCTCAGCCGGCGTTTCGCCGATGCGCGCTACGCTGGCGCTGATTCGGACAGCGCTTCATTGTTGCGCGACCTGCGCAGGCACCGTCCGCCCACTGGAGCATCCCGATGAAGATTCGCCTGCTGTTCCCCGTGATCGCTGCGTTGGCGCTCGGCGCCTGCGCCACCGCTCCCAAGCCACTGCAAGGCCAGTTCGCGCCGGTCAGCCCGCGCGATTCGGTCGCCGGCCAGCAGGCCGGCGCGCCGGTGCGATGGGGCGGCAAGATCATCAAGACCACGCCCGGCCAGGGCCAGACCTGCTTCCAGATGCTGTCGCGCCCGCTCAATGCCAGCGGCCGTCCGGACAGCAGTTCGGCCGACGCCAGCGATGGCCGCTTCATCGCCTGCCGCGCCGGCTTCTACGACCCGGCGGTGTTCGAGCCCGGCCGCGAAGTGACCTTCATCGGCCATGTGTCCGGCTACGACAACACCCGCATCGGCGAGTACGACTACCGCCTGCCGAAGATGGACGCGGACGTGGTCTACCTGTGGCCGGTGGTGCGCCAGGTCGAAGTGGTGCCCGCCTACCCGTACGGCCCGTGGGGCCCGGGCTGGGGCCCGTGGGGTCCGCGCTGGGGCTGGTGGTAAGCCTGCCGCGTTCACCGCAACGAAGAACGCCGCTGATCCAGCGGCGTTTTTTTATGCCTGCCGGTTGGCGCCAGCCGCGCGACTCAGGGCGTGCCGAAGCGCCCCAGCGGCGCGCCGGCGAGCAGATGCAGGTGCAGATGGAACACGGTCTGCCCGGCGTGCTCGCGGCAGTTGATCACCACCCGGTAGCCATCCTGGGCCAGGCCCTGCTCGCGCGCATAGCTGGCCGCGGCCAGCACCAGCCGGCCGACCAGGGTCGCCTGCTCCGGCGCCAGGTCGTCCAGGGTCGGAATCTCCACCTGCTTGGGGATGAAGAGCACATGCACCGGCGCCTGCGGCGCGATGTCCTTGAAGCCGAGCACGGCGTCGTCCTCGTAGACGATGCTGGCGGGAATTTCGCGACGGATGATCTTGCCGAAGATGGTGTCCATGGAGCGCGCCCGGAACGAAAGAAGGGGCCGTCGTTATAGCCCAATTCGACGTTGCGCCGCAGCCGCGTGCGGCGGTTACTCGCCGGCGTCGGCGCGCGGTACTTCGCTGCGGCTGCCAAAGGCATGCGACAGCGTGCCGCGATCCACATACTCCAGCTCTCCGCCCAGCGGCAGACCCTGCGCCAGCCGGCTCGGCCGCACGCCGTGCTGGCGCGCCAGTTGCGCCAGGTAATGCGCGGTGGCCTCGCCTTCGACCGTGGAGTTGGTGGCGATGATCAGCTCGGCGACCTCGCCCTGCGCCAGCCGCGCGGCCAGCCGATCCAGGCCCAGCTCGCGCGGCCCGATGCCATCCAGCGGCGACAGCCTGCCCTGCAGGATGAAGTACAGGCCGCGGTAGCCGGTGGCGTGCTCGATCGCCAGCCGGTCGGCCGGCGATTCCACCGCGCACAGCTGCTGGCGGTCGCGGGCGGGACTGGCGCAGATCGCACAGAGTTCGGTCTCGCTGAAATCGCGGCACTGCGCGCAATGGCCGATGCGTTCGATCGCCTCGTGCAACCGCTCGGCCAGGCGCTGCCCGCCTTCGCGCTCGCGCTCAAGCACGTGATAGGCCATGCGCTGCGCGGTCTTCTGGCCAACGCCAGGCAGCACGCGGAACGCATCGATCAGTTGTTCGAGCAGCGGCGAGCTCATTGCGGTTGGGGATTCTGGATTGGGGATTCGGGATTGGGAATTGCAGCGGGCTATCCACCACCAAGTGGCTGTCAAGCGATCCGGTGAAAACGGGACATTGCGTAGCAGCTGCTTCAGCTGCGGAGGGCGTTACCCGCAATGCCCATCGCGGCTGAAGCCGCTCCTACGCGGGGAGTGCACCGAAGCAGGTGATGCGGCGCGCTCGCGAGAAACCCACGAATCCCGAATCCCCACTCCCGAATCCCGGGCCCTCAGAAAGGCAGCTTCATGCCCGGCGGGATCGGCATGCCGGCGGTGGCCGCGCCCATGCGCGACTTGGACTCGGCGTCGATCTTGTTGGAGGCGTCGTTGAAGGCGGCGGCGATCAGATCCTCGGCCATTTCCTGGTCGGCCAGGATGCTCGGATCGATCCGCACCTTGCGGCACTCCTTGGCGCCGGTCAGGGTCACGGTGACCATGCCGCCGCCGGCGCTGCCGGTGACTTCCAGTTGGGCCAGTTCTTCCTGGGCGCGCTGCAGGTTTTCCTGCATCTTCTGCGCCTGTTGCATCAGTTGGGCGATATTGCCGCGCATCGTGGTTCACTCATCGTAGGGACGGATGGAATCGGGAACGACCCGCGCGCCTTGCTGCTGGATCAGCGCCTGCACCGCCGGGTCGTTCATGAACGCGGTTTCGGCCGCGTTCTGGCGCTCGCCGCGTTGCCGGTGCGAGCGCTCGTGCAGGGTTTCGGCATCGACCGCGATGCCGCTTTCGATGACGATCTTCGGCCGCTGCCCCAGCGCATCGGCCAGGGCCGCCGCCAGTTCGCCGAGCGAACGCTCCGACTGCAGGTACTCGAAGCCCGGCGACAGCGACAGCCGCAGCACGCCCTCGGCATGGCTGACGAAGGCGGCATTGGCGGCGAGCTGGCGCGACGGACCATTCAGGCCGCAATCGGCGACCAGTTCCAGCCAGTCCTCGGCGCTGTGCAGCGCGCGCGGCGTGTCGGACACGGCGGCGTGGGTGCGCGGCGTCTGCGCCAGCGGCGGCACCATTGCCATCTCCGGTTCGGCGGCCGCGGCCGGGGCGACCGCTGGCGCCGGTACCGTGACTGGCGCGGACGGCGCAGGGCGTGCCACCGGCGGCGCCGGCGGATCCCACGGCGGATCCAGCGGAGTCGCCGCCGCACTGGGCGCAGCCGCCGCGGGCGCAGCGGGGACCGGTGCCGACACGGCGCCGACGGGCGCCGACGGGGCAGCGGCAGCCACCGCAGCAGGTGCCGCCATCGCCGCCGCAGGCGCGCTGGCCGCGGCTGCCGAGGCATTGCCATGTCCCTGCGCCGCCGCACCGGTCGCGGTGCCGGCCGGCAGCGCCGCGGCGCCCATCGGACGGAACGCCAGCATGCGCAGCAACGCCATCTCGAAGCCGGCGCGCGGACTCGGCGCCAGATACAGGTCGCGGCGCCCGTTCAGCGCCATCTGGTACCACAGCTGCACGATCTCCGGCCGCAGGCGCTCGGCCAACGGGGCCGGATCCAGGCCGTCCAGCGCGGGCGTGGCGGCGCCCGGCACCAGTTGCCGCACCTGGATGCGGTGCAGGGCCTCGGCCAGCGCCTCCAGCACCCCACCCCAGTCGGGCGAGAACTCTGCCAGGCCGGCCACCACCTGCAGCAGCCGCTGCCCATCGGCATCGGCCAGCGCGTCCAGCATCGCCCCGACCTGGGTGCGGTCGACCGTGCCCAGCATCGTCCGCACGACGTCGTCGCGCAGCGCACCGCCGGCGTAGGCGATGGCCTGGTCGAGCAGCGACAGGCCGTCGCGCAGGCTGCCGTCGGCGGCCTTGGCCAGTTGCACGATCGCCGAGGCATCCACCTCGATCTGCTCGGCGGCCAGGATCTTGGTCATCTGCCCCTGGATCTGCTCCTCGTCCAGGCGCTTGAGGTTGAACTGCAGGCAGCGCGACAGCACCGTCACCGGCAGCTTCTGCGGGTCGGTGGTGGCGAGCAGGAACTTCACGTGCTCCGGCGGCTCTTCCAGGGTCTTCAGCAGCGCGTTGAACGCCGCCTTGGAGAGCATGTGCACTTCGTCGATCAGGTAGACCTTGAACTTGCCGCGCGAGGGCATGTACTGCGCGTTCTCGATCACCTCGCGCACGTCGTCCACGCCGGTGTTGGACGCGGCGTCGATCTCCAGCAGGTCGATGTAGCGGCCGGCATCGATGTCCAGGCAGGCCGCGCACTGGCCGCACGGGTCGGCGCTGGTGCCCTGCTCGCAGTTCAGCGACTTGGCGAAGATGCGCGCGATGGTGGTCTTGCCGACGCCGCGGGTGCCGGTGAACAGGAACGCGTGGTGCACCCGGCCGCTGTCCAGCGCGTTGGTGAGCGCGCGGACCACATGCTCCTGCCCCACCAACTCGGCGAAACGCTTGGGGCGCCACTTGCGGGCGAGAACGAGATAGGACATCAGGCGACCGTCTTCATCTGAACCACCATTGTGCCACGCCGGGCCACCACGATCGTTCAGTCGCCCGGTCAGCCGCCGTCACGCGCGCCGGCCTTCGGCGCAGGGCTGCCTGCGACGATGAACAAGCGAAGATGAGCGCAGTTCACGCAACGGCGGTGGTTCGCCTTGTGAACGGCCGCCATGACGGCTAGAATTCCCGCCCTTGCCCGGACCGCATGGCCCGCGCAAGACCCGGAGAGGTGTCCGAGTGGTTGAAGGAGCACGCCTGGAAAGTGTGTAAGCGTCTAAACCGCGCTTCGGGGGTTCGAATCCCCCTCTCTCCGCCAGATTGCAGTGTTGAGATGGCCCAGCCGCGTGCGTTTGCCGGCGTCTGGGAGGGGTGAGAGCCCTAGGGTTCTACAGCTGGCATAGCTACCTGCGCGGCGAAGTCGCCGGCAGGTCAAGACATCGCAGATGTCGAGTGAACCCTCCTCTCTGAAGTAAATGAACCCCTGCCCATGCAGGGGTTTTTTTTGCATTGCGGAGTGGCATTGACACGGGCCGCTGGGCATCGATCACAACGCCTCTGCCCTGCATTCGCCGATACGGCTCGCCCACACATTGGACGCATTTCCAACTGTCTGCCGCCGGCGAGGTCGAACGTAGGCTGACAGCGCATGCTGCCGCTGAGCCAAGCAGAAGCCTGCTGGGAACATCGGACGCCGGCAGCGCACGGATATTCCATTGCACATTCCATACATCCGCTTGCCTCCCTAAACCCATCCTCTTGCCCTCCCTTGCATGAGTGCAGAGTACGACCGCCGATACGGTCTCAGGCTGTGAGAGATGTGGGTGCCAAGATGGCAATCCCAAGCTCACTTGGCAACGCGCCACAGACGATGCCCCTTTGCCATTCATCTGATTGCAAAGCGATGAGTCGAGCCTGGAACGAGAAGACGGCAGATCACCAACTCCTCCCAAGAGAAGAAAACAAGAAATCGCTCAGCATTCAATCATTCGGTCACCCTCCCATTGAAGGAAAATCCTATGGCAGAAATCGACGCATCCAACGTCACGTTCAATCAGGCAGGTACGGGCTCGGTCACGCGCAGCGTCATGAACAAGCTCACTGAATTCGTCAGCGTCAGGGACTTCGGTGCAGTTGGAGACAGCACCACTGATGACACAGCCGCGTTTCAACGCGCCCTGGATGCATCCAACAAGGTGTATCTCCCGGATGGCGTTTACAAAGTCAGCGCAACGCTTGTCGCCCGCCCGGGTCTACACCTGATAGGATCGACACCAGAGAATTGCAGGATCTTCAGGACGGACACGTACGGCGACACCCTGCAAGTCGGGAGCACTTCCGCGAACGCCGGCAATGTCACGGTATCGGGAATATTCTTCTGGCATTACTACTCGTTCAACAACGGCAATACGTATGATCCTGGCACGTCGACCAGCGTCACCAACAGGAACACGACTGGATCGCACCTGCAGATCCTCAGCGGCCAGAATGTGCGCATAACAGACTGCTGGTTCGAAGGAAACCGCAACAACGTCTACATGCGCGACACATACAACGTCTGGATCGATCGCTGCAACTTCAATGGAATATGGGATGCCAACCGCGAAGGATTGCAGGATACCGAGTGCGGTATCTACATGGACACCACCTCCAACTCAACCCGCAACGACAATATCAACATCTCGCACTGCAGGATCGGAGGCTACGGACCCAGCGCACCAACCGACGTCACCACCAATGGCGTAACGGTATCCAAGGTATTGAATGCCGGTATCCGTTTCGGCATCAGGATCAGGAGCGCGGAGCGTTTCACCATCTCGGACAACTACATCGGCGGACAAGCCGAAAACAGCATCTTGATTGAATCCAAGTCCATCGTGACCCATGGAGAGATCCATGACAACATGCTCGACGGGTCCTTCAACTACAGCATCCTAATCAGAGCACTGAATTCTTCCAGCGTTCCGAATTTCATCAACATTCACCACAACACAGGCGTAGGTTATGGTTTCGAACTTGGATTCGTGAAGGTAC
Source organism: Xanthomonas sp. 3307 (assembly GCF_014199735.1). Classification (NCBI taxonomy): domain Bacteria; kingdom Pseudomonadati; phylum Pseudomonadota; class Gammaproteobacteria; order Lysobacterales; family Lysobacteraceae; genus Xanthomonas; species Xanthomonas sp. 3307. Next base: position 992,081 of record NZ_JACHOG010000001.1, read on the forward strand.
AACAATTCGAAGGCGTTGCCGGCGGATGGCAAATCTCCATCAATAGCAATATCCTCCAGTACTACAGGGGATGCCCTATCTATATCGACCACGCCGTTGGCGTTTCGATATTCGGCAACCATGTGTCCGCCTACAACTCGGATGGCAGCACGAATCGAGACTTGACAACCCAATCGGGGTGCTTCGTCGGCTCCGCGTCGTCCATGGTGCATTCGCATGGGAATCTATGGGGTGGCGGGATCAACAACCCAGCGAGCGCCAATTACTGTCGCTGGGGCATTGCATTCCAAGACAGCTCGCTCGGCACCGCATCCAACGAGCGTAGCCTGGGACTGGGGCTGGAAGGTGGAACCTTGGTCGGCGGTACGAACCAGAGCTACCCGGCCTGAAAGATGGAGCTATCCAAGATCGCACCTAGATAGGCCGCGGAATGAAGGGCAGGCGCCAGTTAGGCGCCTGCCCTCTCGACCGAACACCCGCGTTTGAACCGAGTAAGGCGGCGAGTTCTGCCTGTCGTCGCCCCATCCTACTGCGCGGCTAGCCAACCTCAGCGCAGACTAGCCTGGAGCTAGACCAACCGGCTACAATGCGCGCGGCAGTGCGGAACAAAGAACGCCCTGTCGCGTCTGGAATTGAAGAAGCCGGGCACCGCGCCTACTTCTTCGGCAACTCCGAATGCACCTCCCCGCTGAAATCCTCTGCCGCAAGCAGCGCGTTTCGATTGGAGGGAAGACCGCGCCACGGCGCGGTTTCGTCTCTATGGTGGCCCCGTCGGCCCCTCGCGACGCTAGGTCGAAAACCCCGCCAGGGCCGGAAGGCAGCAACGGTATCGATCGACGCGGGCGCCGAGGTCAGCCGGCGGGGTTACCACCCCTCCCTACGAAGACAGCGATCAACGCATGATCGTGCGCCGCTATTCGCGTTGCCGCGCCTGCGTCTCCGGATGCAACCAGCCGGCATCGCCGTCGCGATAACGTTCGCGCTTCCAGATCGGCACGCGCGCCTTGACCTCGTCGATGACGTAGCGGCAGGCGTCGAACGCGGCACCGCGGTGCGCGGCGACCACGCCGACCCACACCGCCAGATCGCCGATTGCCAGTTCGCCGATGCGGTGCACGCAGCGCAGATCGAGGACGGCGAAGCGGGCCAGCGCCTCGTCGACGATGCGCTGGCCCTCGGCCTCGGCCAGCGCGGCGTAGGCCTCGTAGTGCAGGCCGTCGACCGCGCGGCCGTCGTTGTGATCGCGCACCCAGCCTTCGAAGCTGGCGTAGGCGCCGGCCTGGGCGTGCGCCAGCGGGGCGCGCAGCATGGCGATGTCGAGCGGCTGGCCGGCCAGGCGGAAACGCGGTTCGGTGGCCATGGCTCAGCCTCCCGAGACCGGCGGGATGAACACCACTTCGCTGCCGTCGCGCACCGCTTCGTCCCAGCCGACGAAGGCGCCGTCCACCGCCACCCGCAACCGATCCAGCGGCCAGCGCAAGCCATGCCGGGCATCGAGTTCGGCGTACAGCGCGCGCAGGTCGGGCGCATCGGTGCGCACCTGTTCGCGCTCCAGGCCCGCGGCTTCGCGCAAGCTGGCGAAGTACAGCACGGTCACCGAGGCGCTCATGCCACGCTCCCGACGTCGCGCTTGCCGCCACGCTTGCCGACCAGCCGCACCGGACCGATGGTCATCGCGTGGGTCAGCGCCTTGCACATGTCGTAGACAGTCAGCGCGGCGACGCTGGCGCCGGTCAGCGCCTCCATCTCCACGCCGGTGCGGTGCACGGTGCGCACCGTGCACTCGATGCCCAGCACCTGCGGCGAGCGCCAGTCGATGGCGAAGCGGCAGCCGTCGATCGGCAGCGGATGGCAGAACGGAATCAGTTCGTGGGTGCGCTTGACCGCCATCGTGCCGGCGATCACCGCGGTGTCGACGATACCCCCCTTGGCGCTGCGCAGCGCATCGGCGCGCAACTGCGCGGCCACGGCGGCGGGAAAGCGCACCTGCGCCTGCGCCACCGCCACGCGCGCGGTGGCGGCCTTGGCGGAGACATCGACCATGGTCGGCAGCCCCTGCGGGTCCAGGTGGGTCAGCGCCGGCGCGGCGGCGCGCGCGGACGTGGCGGTGGTCTTCTTGGTCATGGACTGCGCTGCCGCTCCCACGGCGCGATCTTCAGGCACCGCCGGGGATCGGCGTGCCTTGGTGGAACAGCATGCGCCATCGGCCGTCACGGCGCTGCCACAGCGAACTGCGCAGCGCCTGCCGCGGCGGCTCGCCGCCGCTGCGCTCGCTGCGGTAACGCACTTGCGCAAGATCCGGCGCCAGCGACTGCACCTCGATGTCGAAGGCGCGGTAGCGGACGTCGCCCGATTCGGCCGACAGCGTGTGCAGCACCGCCGGCTTGTCGAAGTGGCGGCCGGAAGCGCCGAACTCGACGAAGGCCTCGTCGAGCAGTTCGGCCACGCGCGCTGCCGAGGCCCGCACCGCCGGCTCCAGCAATTCCAGCTCCAGCGCGACCAGCGCGCGTTGCAACGCGGCGTCCATCGCTCAACCGCCGATCAGGAACATTTCGACATGCTTGCCACGCCTGACCTGCGCGGCACCGCGCAGTTCGCTGTAGCGATCGTCGCGCTGTTCCCACAGCGCGCGCACGCGCTCGGCCAGCGCCTCCTCGCCGCCGGCCAGCGCCGGCCGCAGGTCGGTCCCTTCGCCCGCGAACAGGCAGGTGTAGAGATGGCCATCGGCGGACACCCGGGCGCGGTGGCAATCGCCGCAGAACGGCGTGCTGACCGAGGTCACGAAGCCGATCTCGCCGCCGCCGTCGGCGAAGGCATAGCGCGCGGCGACCTCGCCGGGATAGTGCGGCGCCAGCGCCTGCAGCGGCCAGCGCGCGGCGATGCGGTCGCGCAGTTCGGCGGCCGGCACCACCCGCTCGCGGCGCCAGGCGTTGCAGGTGCCCACGTCCATGTATTCGATGAAGCGCAGCACGTGGCCGCTGCCGCGGAAATGCGCCAGCAAGGGCAGCGCCTGATCGTCGTTGATGCCGCGCTGGACCACGCAGTTGAGCTTGACCGGCCCCAGCCCGGCCGCGACCGCCGCATCGATGCCCTCCAGCACCTGCGCGATCTCGCCGCGGTCGCCGGACATCTTCCGGAACACCGCCGGCTCGATCGCGTCCAGGCTGACCGTGACCCGACGCAGGCCGGCCTCGCGCAAGGCCTGTGCGTGCCGCGCCAGCAGCGCGCCGTTGGTGGTCATGGCCAGGTCGTCCACACCGGGAATGCGCGCCAGCCGCCGCACCAGTTCGGGCAGATCGCGGCGCAGCAGCGGCTCGCCGCCGGTCAGGCGCAACTTGTTGACGCCGTTGCGCACGAAGGCGCGGGCCAGGGTCTCGAGTTGCGCGAACGACAGCCGCGATGCGGCGTCGAAGCCGTAATCGTCCGGCACCTTGTCGGCCGGCATGCAGTAGCCGCAGCGGAAGTTGCACGCCTCGATCACCGACAGGCGCAGGTCGCGCAACGGTCGCCCGCGCCGGTCCGCCGGCGTCGCCGACGCGAGCGGCAGGCGCGGCAGCGCGTTCATCCCAACGGTACCTGCGGCACCTGCGCGGCGCGCGGCGCGGGCAGCGCCACGCATTCGCCCGGGCGCGCCACGCGGTGCCCGCGCCTGCGCAGGGCTTCGGCATCCTCAGTGCTGGCGTAGTGGTACAGCATGGTCCGTTGCAGCAGCTCGGCGGGATACTCCCGCTCCAGATCGTCCACGCCAGTATGCGACGGGTTGCCGTGAAGACCACAGTCGTGGGCCACCAGTTCGCCGTCGTTGGCATACCGGTTCAGCATTTCCGGGATCGGCCGGGTATCCCCGCTCCACACCAGCGCACCCTGCAGGCGCAGGCCGTAGGCGGTCTCCGGCCAGTGGTGGCGCACCGGGAACACCTCCAGGCGCATGCCCTCGTGCCAGAACGCATCGCCCACCGCGATCAGCTGGAACGCATCCCAGAAGTTGGCGCCGCCCTCGGCCAGCACGTTCGGATAATCGGCCACCCGGCGGTGCAGCAGCGGCACCACCGTCGCCGGCACGTACAACCGCACCTTGCCGCGGCGCTCGGAGAAATAGCTGTCCACGAACAGTCGCTCGAACCCAGCGACATGGTCCAGATGCACATGGGTGACGAACAGCGCCTGCGGCATCGCGCCGTAGTGCGCCTGGTAGGCGGTCAGCCCCTCACCACCGCAATCGATGGTCAGCCACGGCCGGCCATCGCGCTCGATGGTGGCCATCGGCGAGCCAAGCGACACCGCCGACGCGTTGCCCACGCCCTGGAAACGCAGCGCCCAGTCGGTCATCAGCAACCGCGCTCCCAGGCCAGGTCGTAGGCGCGGCGCAGACGCGCGTAGTCCTTCTCCACCGCATCGACGCTGCGTTCGCCGCGCAGCTTCAGCAGCGAACGACGTAGCCGCTTGAGGTTGCGCTCGCGCCAGCGGGTGCTGGGAATGCGTAGCACGCCGCGATCGAAATCGATCAGCCAGCCGCGGTTGTTGCCGTCGAACAGGATGTTCTGGGCATTGAGGTCGGCGTGGTCGAGGCCGGCGCGATGGAAGCGCGCGATCAGCCGCCCCGCCTCCTCCCACGGCGCGCCGCGGCCGGCGATGCGCGCGCAGTCGGCCAGCGAGCGCACGCCCTCCAATCGCTCCATCAGGATCGCCGCGCGGTAGCGCAGCCCCTGGCGCAGATAGCAAGCCGCCAGCGGTCGCGGCACCGGCAGCTTGCGCGCGATCAGCGCACGCATCAGCCGGAACTCGGCGAAACTACGGGTGCGGTCGGCGCCGGTCCACAGGTAGCGGTCGCGGACCAGCTTGGCGACCAGCCCACCGCGGCGGTACTGGCGCAGCACACAACTGCCGAACGGGGCATCGACGAACCAGGCGCCGCCACGGCCGCCGGCATCCACCGCGCGCGCGCGTTCGGCCCAGGCGGCGGCGGAGAACAGCGCCGGTTCGGCTTGCCGCAGCCGCTCGCGGTCGAACAGAATGGCCCCGTAACCGCGGCCCTCGCGGTACGGCGTCAGCGCTTCGGTGGCGTCGAATGCAACCATCCAGCGAGTCTAACAACACCATGCCGGCAACGCTCCCTTCGTTGTGCCTGTTGCGCCTGTCGGCGCTGGGGGACGTGACCCACGTGGTGCCGCTGGTGCGGACCTTGCAGCGCGCCTGGCCGCAGGCGCCGGCACTGCACTGGATCATCGACAAGGCCGGGCACAAGCTGCTGGACGGTTTGCCGGGCGTGGTGTTCCACACCTACGACAAGCGCAGCGGCGTGGCCGGCATGCGCGCCTTGCGCCGTGACCTGCCCGCGCAGGGCTTCGACGCGCTGCTGCAGATGCAGGTCGCATTGCGCGCCAACGTGCTGTCGGCGTTCGTGCCGGCGCGCCGGCGCATCGGCTACGACCGCAGCCGCTCCAAGGACCTGCATGGCCTGTTCGTCAACGAACGCATTCCGGACCGCCCCGGCATCCACGTGCTGGATGCGATCGGCAGCTTCTGCGAGCCGCTGGGGCTGCGCCAGACCGAGGTGCGCTGGGACCTGCCGGTGCCCGAGGACGCCCATGCCTGGGCGCGCGCGCAATGGCCCGACGACGGCCGCCCAGCACTGCTGATCTCGCCCTGCTCCAGCCACCAACGCCGCAACTGGTATGCCGAGCGCTATGCCGCGTTGGCCGACCATGCGGCCACACAGGGCTGGCGCGTGGTGTTGTGCGGCGGCCGCAGCGATCTGGAACGCAGCACCGCCGACGCCATCGTCGCCGCAGCGCGCACGCCGGTGCTCGACCTGGTCGGCCGCGACACGCTCAAGCAACTGCCGGCGCTGCTGCAGCGCGCAGCGCTGGTACTGACCCCCGACTCCGGCCCCATGCACATCGCCAACGCGATGGGTGCCAAGGTGCTGGGCCTGCACGCGGCCAGCAACCCGCGCCGCAGCGGCCCGTATTCGGACCTGCGCTACTGCGTGGACAGGTACGACGCGGCCGCGCGCAAGTACCTGGGCAAGCCGGCCGAGCGCCTGAAGTGGGGCAGCAAGATCGAGTTCGACGGGGTGATGGCGCTGATCGAGGTGGACGACGCCATCGCCGCGTTCGAGCGCTACCGCGCCGACCACGGCCACTGAGTCCTATTGCGACGCGCGCGGCGCCGCCCTACCATCGCCGCGCGTCCTGCCGCCGACCCGGCCCGCAGGAGCCGCCGTAAGCGTTTACGTCAATCAACGCGCCAACTGCGCCGGATCCGTCCGGGGCTGTTTCCCGCCCGGGCCTGACAGGCCGTTGGCGGGTGGCGCCTTCGATCGACCGGCTTACGGAGAGTCCGCAATGTCACGTTCCCCGCTGTTTTCCCGCAAACTGCCCCCGCGCCATGCCGCCTGGGTGACCCCGCTGCTGCTGTCGGTGCTGATGACCTGCATCGTCTCGATGATCAGCACCCTGCGCAGCGTCGGGCTGGCGCCCGGCGTCGGCACGCTCTGGCTCGGCGCCTGGGCGCTGTCCTGGCTGGTCGCCTTCCCCACCTTGCTGCTGGTGCTGCCGCTGGTGCGGCGCCTGACCGGCCTGGTGGTGGCGCGCGGCTGACGGTGGTCCGGCATCCGGGAGACGGCAACGCCTCCCGGGCGCCGCCCTCAGGCCGAGGGGTTGCGGTAGTCCTGGTAGGACTTCTCTTCCACGTAGCTGGAGCCCAGGGCCAGATTGATTTCCTTCTTGAGGCGCGCGCGTTCGTCGTTTTCGTAGTACACGCTGCGCGCCAGCTTGATGAACTCCTCGTCGAAGGCCTGCGCCTTCTCCTTGATCCGGATCTCGTCCTCGATGACCCACAGGCGCTCGTTGACCGCCTTCAACTCCGCACGCAACCGCGCCACGTCCCCACCGGCCGCCGGATGTGCCATCCAGGTCTTTTCCAGCGCCGACAACTCGGCGCGCACGTTGGCCAGCTTTTCGGCATCGCCGATGCGCTCGGACTTGATCTGCAGGATGGCGATCTTGTCGAGCAATTCGCCGAAGGATACGGGCACCAGGATTTCGGACATGGCAGACACCACAAACAGAAGTCGCGCAAGTGTAACGGCTCTGCCTTAAGACGGCGTCGGCGCTGCGCCGCGGCTACGTACCAACCTAGTGGAACGGCGCACGGACGTCAGCGCGCCGCAGCGACGCCCGCAGGTACGTTCTCCTGGACCAGATCGATCGCATCGTACGAAACGCCCGGACTGAGGAAACCCTGCCCGTGCTGACCGCTGGCGACGCTCAACGTCAGCTCGTTGCTCCCGACCTTCAACGCGGACAACGGGATGACGAAGCGATAGACGGTGTTGTTGCCGCGATAGGTGCCGACCGTCAACGTGCGCGAGGTCGGTTGCTGCGACGCCGCGGGAACCGCCGCCTGCCAACCGCCGATCGCGGGCACGGGGCGCCCATGAAAGGCGGCGGTGGTGATGCCGATCCGCAGCGTCGGCGGCGCGGCCGGCATGCGCGCGAGGACGAAGCGCACGTGCAGTGCGTTGTTCACGTCCTGCCATTGATACGCGGGAAAGTCCTGCGCCGCTGACGACGCCCCAACCGTGAACGGCGCGGTCCGCCAGCTCGCCATGCGCACGTCCGACGGGTGCATGGTCGTCACCTTGTCGCCGTTCAAGAACTCGCGCGGCGAGCCGTCCCAGCGCCCGATCCGCCACAACGCCGGCACGGCGTCCGGATCGTCGGCGCGCAGCGTCCCCGCGGCCACGGTACGGCCTGCCGCCACGGTGGCCTCGCCCTGCGCGACGGCCAGTTCGTTCTTGTAGAGCGTCACCCGGTAGACGCCCGGCAGCATGCCGCTGCGTTCGAAGCGCCCGTCCGCGCCGGCACCGGTCCAGTACTGCGCCTGGGCCGAGGCGAAACCCACCGTGTAGGCAAAGGCGGGATCAAGGCCGCGCGCCGTACCGACCACCCCGCCACGTGCCGCCGGCGGGACGTAACCGTCCAGGCCCGCACCGGCGAACCACGCGGTATCGACCGGCCCGGGCGGCGCGCCATCGGTGAAGACCAGCGTGTAGGCCTCGAGGATGCCAGTCCGGAACGGCTCGGTCTGGCCTTCGCCGTAATTGACGATGTAGGTCAGTTCCTGGTCGACGGTGCCCTGGTCCAGCAGGCTGCGGTAGAACGGGCCGCCGGAGCCGCCTTCGTTGTCATCGCGCACCATCCACATCCCGACATGCGCACCGGTCGCGCCGAAGAAGCGCCAGTCGAGCAGCCGCATGTTGGAATAGTGTTTCGAGCGGGTCTGCCCGTCCGGACGGGCAAACACGTCATGCGCCTCGATGGTGCGATCGGTACCGTGCAGGTCCGCCGGTTCGGGGCCATGCGGGAGCAGCGCCCAGGGCACGCGCACGACGAAGCGCAGCAGCCCGGGCTTCGGTTCGCTGCTGAAGCGGTCGGCCATGTAGATGCGCGGCTCGCCGCGCCGGGCCAGGTAGTAATGGATCAGATCACCCGAGCGCACCGTCACCCGGATCGTGTCGGCATCGAGCTGTCGCGCCTCGACGGCGACCGGCCCGGCGTCCGCGTAGAGGCCGGCGAAGCCCGAGTTGACGTGGCTGTCCTTGGCCGGATCCTGGTACTCGACACCATGCCAGCGCAGCGAGGACAGACCGCCCGCGCTCTGCAACCCATTGTGGCCGGCGATGCGCCGCACGGCGAAGGTCAGGCCCGCACCAGTGTCGACGACATAGGCATCCGCGCGTTCGCTGAGTCCGAACCGCGCCGCGCGCGCGGATGCCGGCGCGTCCGGCATCGGCGCCGCAACGCCGCGCGGGGCCGTGGCGCCGACCGCGGCAAACAGCAGGATGCACATCACGATGGAGGAGAAGCACCGACGCGATCCTGGGTGCCCACCTGCGTTCGTCGTTTTCATCGCCTGCGCGCGCGGCACCACCTTGGTGACGCCGGGACACGCATCGGCACGTCGATCCACTCGCTCGAAGCCAACCCGACTGTCCATTGCGCCAATGCCGAAACCAGGGGGCGACAGCATGCGAACACGACCGCTGGACGATGGATGAACCGGGAGAACGATCTTGTCCAACGCATGGCGGGAACGCCTGCGACGCGCCGGATGCAGGCGCGACGCCTCGGGATGCGGGCGTCCACCTGCGCAGGCAGACCTGGCGGCCGGTCTCACCCGCGGTGAGGCGGGATCAGGCCCAACCGGAGGTGGAGTGCGGGTCCACGCCACGCGCAAGACCTGTTGCGATCGAACCTGCACGAACGGGGCGATCCATCGATGGCCACATGTGGTCGACCGCCCGCCCGAGGACCCTGGACGGCTCGGTCGCGGCGCGGGGATGCGATGGGGTAACGGCACAGCGCCTGCAGCGCGGCTGGAATCGCCAGCGACGTTTGCCGGTCCGGCACGGGGCATGTCTATGCCCCCTGGAGACGCAACCTCGCGGGAGCGCGAGACGCGAGAACTGGCGGGAAGGGGGGGATTCGAACCCCCGAGGCGCTATAAACGCCTGCCTGATTTCGAGTCAGGTACATTCAACCACTCTGCCACCTTCCCGGGTGGTCCCCGGCGGACCGGGGGCGTGCATCATACGGTTCCCGCCGCGCGCGGACAAGCGGCCCGGCGCCGATGCCCCGCAAGCGCCCCCGTGGCGCGGGGCGATGAATCCCGCCTGCGTGGCGCCGCGCCCGGCGATTGCCTGATCCGCGCGCGACCGCGATGATGCCCTTCGACCCCAGAAAACACCGGCCGGCCGCAGGCGCGCAATGATCGAATTCGGACACCTCACCCACGTCGGCCTGCGCCGCGACCTCAACGAGGACACCTATTACGGCGACCACGAACTGGGGCTGTGGCTGGTGGCCGACGGCATGGGCGGCCACGCCTGCGGCGAAGTCGCCAGCGCCCTGGCGCGCGAGGCCATCGTGCGCGAGGTTCGCGGGGGCACCGCGCTGGCGCAGGCCATCCGCATCGCCGACGAGGAGATCATCCGCGCCTCGCAGCGCCGCAACGACACCCTGCCGATGGGCACCACGGTGGTGGCGGCGCGGGTGCAGGGCAACCGCTTCGAGGTGGCCTGGGTCGGCGACAGCCGCGCCTACCTGTGGCGCGACGGCAAGCTGGCCCAGCTCAGCCAGGACCACAGCTACGTGCAGGAGCTGATCGCGCAGGGCGCACTCACCGCCGAGCAGGCCCGCGCGCATCCCCACCGCAACGTCGTCACCCAGGCGCTGGGCGTCACCGATCCGCAGCACTTGAACGTGGCCACGATGACCGGCGAGCTGCGCCCGGGCATGCGCCTGCTGCTGTGCAGCGACGGGCTGACCGAGGAAGTGGACGATGCCGGACTGGCCAACGCGCTGGGCCACGACGACTGCAGCGCGCAGGAATGCGTGGACATGCTGGTCGCCGCCGCGCTCGACGAAGGCGGTTCGGACAACATCACCGCGATCCTGGTGCGCTGCCACTAGGGCGCGTCATCTGTCCCGGGCACGACGTCCTGCCGCGCACGCCTTCTAGAATCGAAGCGCGAAGAAGTAACCGCCCGCCTGTCCACGCCTGAGCGATGACACGTTTGGCGCGCAGCCAGCCAGATCCTCAGGTCGGCGTGGCAGACGCGCCACCCGCGCAAGGCGGCCTCAGCCGGCCACTGCCTCCGCCGCGACCGGCTCGGCGTCGTCCCACAGCGCGCGGCCCGCCTTCTTGCGCAGCTTCTCCAGCCGCGCCTGGTGCGCCTCAAGCTCCGAGGCCGTCGGCAGCACCCGCGGGCGCGGAAGCAGCATCGACATGTCGAAGGCCGGCCCCTGCGCTGCCGTACGCGCGGCGCCGTCCTCGGCCAGGGCGAAACCGATCTCCTCCTGACCGGAGGTCAGCGCGATGTACACGTCGCTGAGGATCTGCGCATCGAGCAGCGCGCCGTGCAGTTGCCGGTGCGAGTTGTCCACGCCCAGCCGCTTGCACAGCGCGTCCAGCGAATTGCGCTGGCCGGGGAAGCGCTCGCGCGCCAGCAGCAGGGTGTCGATCACCGTGGCGCGGTCGAGGATGCGGCCGTAGGACTCGCCCAGCCGCGACAGTTCGTAGTCCAGAAAGCCCAGGTCGAACGAGGCATTGTGGATGATCAGCTCGGCGCCGTCGATGAACTCCAGGAATTCGTCGACCACCTCGTGGAATTCCGGCTTGTCGGCGAGGAAGTCCAGGGTCAGGCCGGTGACTTCCTGCGCGCCGGGCTCGAAATCGCAGTCCGGGCGCAGATAACGATGGAAGTTGCGCCCGCTGGGGCGGCGTTCGAGCAGTTCCACCGCGCCGATTTCGACGACGCGGTTGCCCTTCTTCCATTCCAGGCCGGTGGTTTCGGTATCGAGGATGATCTGGCGCATGGGACTCGCAGCGGAAAAGGAAGACACGATCAGGTCGCCACCGCGGCGCCGCCGGCGCGCACGTGCAGGGCCTGGTTGCGCGCCAACTGGTCGACCCGCTCGTTGTCCGGATCGCCGTTGTGGCCCTTGACCCAGCGCCAGTCGATCGTATGCCGCTGCGCCGCGGCGTGCAGCCGTTCCCACAGGTCGCGGTTCTTGACCGGATCGCCGCCAGCGGTCTTCCACTGCCGCCGCACCCAGCCCGGCATCCATTCGGTGATGCCCTGGCGCACGTACTGCGAGTCGGTGTGCAGCACGATCTGGCACGGCTCGTTGAGCGTTTCCAGGGCCATGATCGCGGCCATCAGCTCCATGCGGTTGTTGGTGGTGTGCGCCTCGGCGCCGGCCACCTCGCGTTCCAGTCCCTTGTAGCGCAGCAGCGCGGCCCAGCCGCCGGGGCCGGGATTGCCGAGGCAGGCGCCATCGGTATGGATGTCGACAGTCTTCATGAAACTCCGTGTTCAGATGGATGCGACCGAGCCGCGCCAGCGGACCGGCGCGCGCAACGGGATGGGGCCGATGCCGGCGGCGGTGCGTTTCTCCGCCTGCAACAGGCAGACCGCGCGCAGCGGTGCGGTGGACGTGGCCGGGCCGACACCACCGCGAGTCGGCCATACCGGCCCGAGATAGCGCAACTGCTCCACGCACGGCAGGCCGACCTGTTCGAGCAGGCCGCGCCAGCTGCCCGGCGGGCGCGCCACCAGGCCCTGGCGGCGCCAGCGCAGCCGGTACGGACTCATCGCGTTGAGCGCGAACAGCCACAACCGACCGCCCGGCATCAGGATGCGCTCGCATTCCTCCAGCAGCGCCGCCGCATCGGCGCCGAGCACGTGTTGCAGGACGATGGCGTTGACGCTCTCAGACGGCAGCGGCAGCGGCAGCGTGCACACCAGGTCGCCGGCATAGCCGCGCGCGCTGCGGTGCAGGCGCACGCCCCTGCCCGGAACCTCGCGCGACGGCGGCGGCAGCGGTACCGGCGCCAGCCACAGCCAAGGCTGCGCGGGGCGCTTGAGCAGGGCGTCGAGGATCAGCGGCTGCTCGGCCTGCAGCAGCGCCTGCGCCCCGGCTGTATCAAACCAGGATGAGACGTTGGCTTGACGAGGGAGCGACACGGCAGGCATGGTGCCAATTCTATGCGACTGATCGCCCTGCCCGCATTCCAGGATAACTACATCTGGGCGATCGCCACGGACGACGGGCGTGCATTGCTGGTCGATCCCGGCCAGAGCGAGCCAGTGCTGGAAGCCGCGGCGCAAGGGCTGCAGCCCGCTGCCATCCTGCTCACCCACCACCACGACGACCATATCGGCGGCGTCGCCGCCTTGCGCGAGCGCTGGCCGGACATCCCGGTGTACGCGCCGGACGACCCGCGGATCGCCGGATTCGCGTGCCAGCGGGTCGGCGACGGCGATGTCGTGAAGGTGCTGGACTGGCAGTTCGATACCCTGGCCGTCCCCGGCCATACCCGCTCGCACCTGGCCTATGTCGGCCAGGGCCACCTGTTCAGCGGCGATACGCTGTTCAGCCTGGGCTGTGGGCGCATGTTCGAAGGTACGCCCTCCCAGATGTTGGGTTCGCTGCAGCGCCTGTCCGCCCTTCCGGGCCAGACGCTGGTCTGCTGCGGACACGAATACACCTTGGCCAATGCGGCATTCGCCGTCACGGTCGATCCCACCAACGCTGCCCTGCGGCAGCGCCATCAGGAAGCCCAGGCCATGCGTCACGCTGCCCGCCCCACCGTTCCCGTCACCCTCGCCAGCGAACTGGCGACCAATCCGTTCCTGCGCACCGCCTCTGCGGCGATCCAGCAGGCGATCGGCGCCCGGCTCGGCCGGGGGATGTCCGACGAGGTGGACGTCTTCGCCGAATTGAGGCGCTGGAAAGACGATTTCCGCGCATGAGGGCGCTGGCGTTGACGGCGGCGCTGACGCTGGCGATGGCGTCGGCGGCGCCCCCCGCGGCGGCCTCGACCCCGCTTGCGGCGGCACTCGAACAGACCGTGGCCGGCCTGAACGGCCTGCCCACTGACGCGGCGGCGCTGCCACCACCGACCACCCGTAACGGGCACGACATCCTCGCCCGCTTCCGCGATGGCCTGGCCGACGCGCGCTGCGACGCCGGCGCCACCGATGCGCGCTGGCAGCAGCAATTCTCGCGCGCGCCGTCGCGTCTGGCCGACGAGGACGAGGACGTGCTGCCACTGTTCGGCTACGTGGTCGACGAACTGCGCGCGGCCAACCTGCCGACCGAGTTCGCGCTGATCCCGTTCGTGGAGAGCGGCTACCGCCCAGGCGCCCGCAACAGCGGCGGCCCCGCCGGCCTGTGGCAGTTCATCCCCGGCACCGCGCGCAACCACGATGTCCCGGTGGAGAGCGGCTACGACGGCCGCCTGTCCGCGGTGGACTCCACCCGCGCCGCGGTGCGCTACCTGAAGACCCTGCACGGCATGTTCGGCGGCGACTGGCGCCTGGCGATCATGGCCTACAACGCCGGCGAGTACCGCGTGCTGCAGTCGATGCGCCGCGCCGGCATGAACGCGCAGAACGCGCAGCCGGACAAGCTGCCCGGGCTGTCCTCGGTCACCTACGCCTATGTCGAGAAGCTGCACGCGCTGGCCTGCGTGCTGGAACAGGCGCAGACCCGCGACGAATGGATGGCCTCGCTGGACCGCGACGTGCCGATCCTGCAGGCACAGACCCTGCCCGCCGGCATGGCGCTGGACGAATGGGCACGGCGCCAGGCGCTGCAGGGCAACCAACTCGCACGGCTGAACCCGGCGCTGGGCAGTGGCCGCAGCACCAAGCGTGCGCTGCCGGTACTGGCGCCGCGCAGCCTCGGCGGCCCCGTGCTGGCCCAGGACACCGCGCCGCCGGTGCAGGACGACGCGCCGGTCGTCGCCACCGTGGCCAGCACCGACGACAGCCCCGCGCCGAAACGCGCCACGCGCGCCGGCGCACGCTCGCGCCACACCCACACCGTGCGCGATGGCGACACCGCCTGGAACATCGCCAAGCGCTACGGCATCACCGTGCAGGCGCTGCTGATGAAGAACGGCCTGTCCGCGCGCAGCGTGCTGCGTCCCGGCATGGTGCTGAGCTACGAGGACTGACGCGCTCCCGCCGCGGCGGGACGACGTCCACGACGTGCCGCAGCGCCGACGGCCGTGCAGCCACGCCGCGGGATGACCTGATCACTCGTTCCCAACCCGAATGAGCACCTGCGACCAACGTAAGCGCCTGCAAGACAGGCGTATCACCGCGTCCAGGGCCTGCGGCAACCGCGCACTGCCCCACGGCCAGCATGTCTGCCTCGATCGCCCCAGCGCGCTCAGCATGCGCACGAGGCGAAGGTCGCGACGTACCGCGCCTGCCGCCCAGTCGTGGCACTGCCAAGCCTGCCGGCGCGCGATGCACTTGCGCGCCAAGGCTGCGCACCTCTCCCGTGGCGACACGCACACCTCGATGACGCCTGAAACGCAACAGGCCCGGCATTGCCGGGCCTGTTGCGTGACATCGTGCTTCGACGGCGCGCAGCCGTTACAGCTGCGACTCCTGCACGCTGATCTTGAAGTGCTTGCGCATCGCATCGACGTAGGCCTTGGCATCGGCCTCGCCCTCGATCCGCGCCAGCTGCTGCTGGAACATGGTCCGCTGCTCGGCCGGCACCTTGCTCAGGTCGCCCGGCGTCACCTTGGTCACCGCGAACAGCGCATAGCGCTTGCCCACGGTGCCCGGCGCCGCAGGCAGTTCCACCTTGCCCACCGACGGCTTGCCGTCGGCCGGCTGCGGCGCGCTGAAGATCGCCTGGCTGGCCTGCGCGCTCGGCATCGGCACGTTGCGCGGCAGCCCCGGCATCGGGTTGATCTGAAGCTTTTCGGGGCCGGCCAGCGCCTGCAGGGTCTCGCCCTTGCGCAAGCGCGCCAGCAGCGCGTCGGCCTTGGCGGCGGCGGCCTTGGCGGTGCGGTCGGCATGCACCGCGGCCACCACCTGCTCGTGCACCTTGGCCAGCGGCTGGATCTGCTCCGGCTGATGCTGGGTCACGCGGATCAGCACGCTGTGGTTCGGCCCCAGGTTGATCGGGTCGCTGACCGTGCCGTCCTGCACCAGGGTGTCGGAGAACGCGGCGCGCAGCACCGCCGGCTGTGCGGCGATGCCGCTGGCGGTGGCGCGCGAGAACGGCCCCAGCGTCTGCACCGGCAGGCCCACTTCCTTCGCCGCCGAGGCCAGCGCGGTCGGGTTCTTGTAGACCAGGTCCACCAGCTTGCCGCTCAGTTCGCTGAAGGCCTTCTCGCTGTCGGCCTTCAGTTGCTCGCTGGCGAGCTGATCGCGGACCTGCTCGAACGACTTGCCGCCGCCACCCTTGACCTGGCGCAGCTGGATCACGTGATAGCCGAATTCGCTCTTCACCGGACCGACGATCTCGCCGGGCTTCATCGCGAACAGCGCATCCTCGAACGGCTTGACCATCACGCCCTTCTCCACCCAGCCCAGATCGCCGCCGGCGTTCTTGGAACCGGGGTCGTCGGAGTTGGCGCGGGCCAGCGCGGCGAAATCGGCACCGGGCTGCTTGGCCTCGGCCGCCAGCTTGGCCGCCTTGGCCTCGGCCGCCTTCTGCGAGGCCGCGTCCTTGCCGGCGCTGATCAGGATGTGCGAGGCCAGCCGCTGGTCGGGCTCGACGAAGCGCGCCTTCTCGTCGTCGTAGCGCTTGCGCAGCGTCGCCTCGTCGGCCGGCTTGACCGGCGGCAGGTTGGCCGCATTGAGGTCGACGTACTCGATCGTCACGG
The DNA here is from genome assembly GCF_014199735.1 of Xanthomonas sp. 3307. Classification (NCBI taxonomy): domain Bacteria; kingdom Pseudomonadati; phylum Pseudomonadota; class Gammaproteobacteria; order Lysobacterales; family Lysobacteraceae; genus Xanthomonas; species Xanthomonas sp. 3307. Next base: position 1,008,287 of record NZ_JACHOG010000001.1, read on the forward strand.
TTTCCGGCTGCTTGAAGTCGGACTTGTGCGAGTCGTACCACTGCTGCACCTGCGCGTCGCTGACCGGTGCGGTGTCGGCCGGCATTTCCGGCAACAGCGCCATCTCCACGTCGCGCGTTTCGCCCAGCATCTTCAGCAGGCGCTCGGTCTCCTGCTTGGTGGCGAACGCCGATTCCGCGATGCCGGAAGGGATCACGGACTGCTGCAGCGCGTCGCGCACCAGCTGCTGGAACATGGTCGGCGTGCGCGGCGGCGTGCCCGAGGCCAGGGCCAGGCGGTAGCGCTCCGGATCGAACTTGCCGTCGTTCTGGAAGGCAGGCATGGAGCTGATGTAATCGCGCACCGCGGTATCGCCGATGACCACGCCGGCGCGTTCGGCCGACAGCTTCGCCACCTGCTCGTCGATCAGCTGATCGAGCAGCTTGCGCTTGTTGTCGATGCTTTCGAACGCACGCGGATCGAAATCCTCACCCTGCTGTTCGCGCGCCTGGATGCGCGCCTGCTCGAAGCGGGTACGGAACTGTTCCGTGCTCACTTCGTGGTGCTGCCACAGCAGCGACACCGGCCACCATGTCGGCGCCGACGACCACCACGCCGGCGGCGCCTGCACCTTGGCGACATTGTTGGCACCGACGCCACCGAGGTAGCTGTTGTCGATGACGAACAGGAACGGAATCATCAACAAGCCGATGATCGCGGTGGCGATCCAGCCCGAGGTCTTTTCGCGAAGTTTCTGCAGCATTGGGAACCGACGGCCTATTGGCGAGCCGCGCAGTTTAACCCGCTTCACGCCTTGCGGCAGAACCGGCGGCCCGCCAGCCCGCGCCGCTCATGCGCCGCGGCGGCGAATCCGGGCGAAACCAGCGCACTGCGGAAAAAAAGAAACCCCCGATCGCTCGGGGGTTTCGCGTGCAAATGGCGGAGTGGACGGGACTCGAACCCGCGACCTCCGGCGTGACAGGCCAGCATTCTAACCGACTGAACTACCACTCCGCGTTTGAACGGAGGCGGGCGCGAGGCCCGCTTTCCCGGAGCGGCCGGGCCGACGCTGGCGCGTGGCGGCGACTGCGAGAAACGAAACCCCCGATCGCTCGGGGGCTTCGGTACAACTGGCGGAGTGGACGGGACTCGAACCCGCGACCTCCGGCGTGACAGGCCAGCATTCTAACCGACTGAACTACCACTCCGCTTTTGAAACTTGTCGCTTGGTGCTCTGGTGGGTGCTGAGGGTTTCGAACCCCCGACCCTCTCCGTGTAAAGGAGACGCTCTACCGCTGAGCTAAGCACCCTAGCGAGTCGATTAGTTTACGGCATCCTTCAGCGCTTTACCAGCCTTGAACGTCGGATTCTTCGACGCCGCGATCTTGATGGAGTCGCCGGTCTTCGGGTTGCGGCCGGTACGCTCGGCACGGTCGCGCACCTGGAAGGTGCCGAAGCCCACGAGCGTGACGCTGTCGCCCTTCTTCAGCGCCTTGGTCACTTCCGACACGAAGGCGTCGATGGCACGACCGGCTTCGGCCTTGGAGATATCGGCGGCAGCGGCGATCGCGTCGTTCAGTTCGGCTTTATTCATTTCTTGATGACTCCATGTGCGGCAGAAGACCGCGGAATTGAGGATCGGGTGTCGGCGTGGCCTGTCTCGCGTTGGCGAGACCCCGATCGATGATTTGCACTACCAAGCACGCCCGTTCGCGGTGCTCGCAAGCGCTGCATTTATACCAGCGGGCCCATACCCGCGCAAGCCGAAAAGCCAGCAACGGCGCGGGTTTGAGCCATGTGCGCAGGGACGGTTCAGCGCGCGTCAGTGCTTGACGCGCGGGTTCGAGGATGCTTTCTGCTTGCGCCGCGACGGCGCCTGCTCGGCATCGGCGGCGGGCTTGGGCGCAAGCGGACGCTCCAGGGCCAGATCCAGCACTTCGTCGATCCACTTCACCGGCACGATCTTCAGATCGCGGGTGACGTTCTCCGGGATGTCGGCCAGATCCTTGCGGTTCTCCTCGGGGATCAGCACGGTGCGGATACCGCCGCGCAGCGCCGCCAGCAACTTTTCCTTGAGTCCGCCGATCGCCGAGACGCGGCCACGCAAGGTGATCTCACCGGTCATCGCCACCTCCGACCGGACCGGCACCTTGGTCAGCATCGACACCAGCGAGGTCACCATCGCGATGCCGGCGCTGGGGCCGTCCTTGGGCGTGGCGCCATCGGGCACGTGCAGATGCACGTCGTGCTTCTGCAGGAAGTCCGCCTCGATGCCGAGCCGCTCGGCGCGCGAGCGCACCACCGACAACGCCGCCGACGCCGATTCCTTCATCACGTCGCCGAGCTGGCCGGTCAGGATCACCGCGCCCTTGCCCGGCACCAGGGTCGATTCGATCTGCAACAGATCGCCGCCGACCTCGGTCCAGGCCAGGCCGGTCACCAGGCCGATCTCGTTCTGCTCCTCGGCGCGACCGAAGTCGTAGCGGCGCACGCCCAGGTACTTGTCCAGGTTCTTCGAGCCGACGCTGACGCGCGCCTTGTCCTTGCGCGCGACACCCTTCTTGGCCGCAGCCTTCTTCGCCGGCACCACCGTCTGCGGACCGGCCAGGGCGATCTCCTTGACCACCTTGCGGCAGATCTTGGCCACTTCGCGCTCGAGGTTACGCACGCCGGATTCGCGCGTGTAGTAGCGCACGATGTCGCGGATCGCGTCGGCACCGATCTCCAGTTCGTCCTGCTTCAGGCCATTGGCCTTGAGCTGCTTGGGTACCAGGTAGCGTGCGGCGATGTTGAGCTTCTCGTCCTCGGTATAGCCGGGGATGCGGATCACTTCCATGCGGTCCAGCAACGGGCCCGGGATGTTCAGCGAATTGGAGGTCGCCACGAACATCACTTCGGACAGGTCCAGATCCACTTCCAGGTAGTGGTCGTTGAAGGCGTTGTTCTGCTCGGGGTCGAGCACTTCCAGCAGCGCCGAGGACGGATCGCCGCGGAAGTCCATCGACATCTTGTCGATCTCGTCGAGCACGAACAGCGGATTCTTGCTGCCGACCTTGTTGAGGTTCTGCACGATGCGGCCCGGCATCGAACCGACATAGGTGCGGCGATGCCCACGGATCTCCGCCTCGTCGCGCACGCCGCCCAGCGACATGCGCACGAACTTGCGGTTGGTGGCCTTGGCGATGGACTGGCCCAGCGAGGTCTTGCCCACGCCCGGCGGCCCGACCAGGCACAGGATCGGCCCCTTCATCTGCTTCACCCGCGACTGCACCGCGAGATACTCGAGGATGCGGTCCTTGACCTTCTCCAGGCCGTAGTGATCGGCGTCGAGGGTTTCCTGCGCGACCTTGAGGTCCTTGCGCACCTTGCTGCGCTTCTTCCACGGCACGCCCAGCAGCCAGTCGAGGTAGTTGCGCACCACCGCGGCTTCGGCGGACATCGGCGACATCTGCTTGAGCTTGTTGAGTTCGGCCTTGGCCTTGGTCTCCACCGGCTTGGGCATGCCGGCCTCGGCGATCTTGCGCGCCAGTTCCTCCAGTTCGCCCGGCGCATCGTCGAGGTCGCCCAGCTCCTTCTGGATCGCCTTCATCTGCTCGTTGAGGTAGTACTCGCGCTGGCTTTTCTCCATCTGCGACTTGACCCGGCCGCGGATGCGCTTTTCCAGTTGCTGCACGTCGATCTCGCCGTCGACCAGGCCGACCAGCATCTCCAGACGCTCGCCCACTTCCAGCGTTTCCAGCAGGCGCTGCTTGTCGGCCAGGCGCACGCCGATGTGCGCGGCGATGGTGTCGGCCAGGCGGCCGGGCTCGTCGATGCCGGACAACGTCTGCAGCAACTCCGGCGGCAGCTTGCGGTTGGTCTTGACGTACTGCTCGAACAGCGACATCAGCGAGCGCGCGATCGCCTCGACCTCGCGCTCCTCGCGCGATTCGGCGGCGTCGATCTCGCGGCCTTCGCCCTGCAGCGCGCCGTCGCGCTCGGCGACCTTGTCGACGCTGACCCGCGACAGGCCTTCGACCAGGACCTTGATGGTGCCATCGGGCAGCTTCAGCAGTTGCAGCACCTGCGCCAACGTGCCGACGTTGTACAGGTCGGCCGCCGCCGGATCGTCGGTCTCAGCGGATTTCTGCGCGACCAGCAGGATGCGCTTGTCGGCCTCCATCGCGTGCTCGAGCGCGCGCATGGATTTGTCGCGACCGACGAACAGCGGGATGACCATGTGCGGGAAGACCACGACGTCGCGCAACGGCAGGACCGGCAGGTCGAGGACTTCGGATTGGGACTGGGCCATAAGGATTCCGATTTGGGAGGCGGGAACGCGGTGCGGGCGGCCATAAAAACGCCGATGGCCCCGTTATGGGGCCATCGGCTGGACGATGCAAGGGGAGCAAGAAACCCCTTTTACTTTCAGTAACTTACCGAGACACAGGGAGGCCGCGACGAGGTCGCCGCGCCCACCCCGCCCGGGGTCACTCCGCGGAGGCGACCTTGGGCGGCGCCGGCGGGGTCTGGTAGATCAGGTACGGCTCGGACTTGTGCTCGATCACCGACTCGTCCACCACCACCTTGCTGACGTTTTCCTGCGACGGCAGCTCGTACATCGTGTCCAGCAGCACCGACTCGACGATGGTGCGCAGGCCGCGTGCGCCGGTCTTGCGCTTGAGCGCCTTCTTGGCGATGGCCAGCAGCGCGTCCTGGCGGAACTCCAGCTCCACGCCTTCCATCTCGAACAGCTTCTTGAACTGCTTGGTGATGGCGTTCTTCGGCTCGGTGAGGATCTTGATCAGCGCCGGCTCGTCCAGCTCCTCGAGCGTGGCGACCACCGGCAGGCGGCCGACGAACTCGGGGATCAGGCCGAACTTGATCAGGTCTTCCGGCTCGACCTCGGCCAGGATCTTGCCGACCTCGCGCTTGCGCTCGGAACTCTTGACCTTGGCACCGAAGCCGATGCCGCCGGCATCGTTGGAGCGCTGCTGGATCACCTTGTCCAGGCCGGCGAACGCGCCGCCGCAGATGAACAGGATGTTCTTGGTGTCCACCTGCAGGAATTCCTGCTGCGGATGCTTACGCCCGCCCTGCGGCGGCACCGAGGCGACCGTGCCTTCGATCAGCTTCAGCAGCGCCTGCTGCACGCCTTCGCCGGACACGTCGCGGGTGATCGACGGGTTTTCGCTCTTGCGCGAGATCTTGTCGATCTCGTCGATGTAGACGATGCCCTGCTGCGCCTTGTCGACGTCGTAGTCGCACTTCTGCAGCAGCTTCTGGATGATGTTCTCCACGTCCTCGCCGACATAGCCGGCTTCGGTCAGCGTGGTCGCATCGGCGATGGTGAACGGCACGTTGAGCAGGCGCGCCAGCGTCTCGGCCAGCAGCGTCTTGCCCGAACCGGTCGGACCGACCAGCAGGATGTTCGACTTGGCCAGTTCGACCTCGTCGTTCTTCTGCCGGCTCTCGATGCGCTTGTAGTGGTTGTACACGGCCACGGCAAGCGTGCGCTTGGCGCGCTGCTGGCCGATCACGTACTGGTCGAGCACTTCCAGGATCTCGCGCGGCTTGGGCAGGCTGCTGCGTGCCGACTGCGCCTTCTCCTCGAGCTCCTCGCGGATGATGTCGTTGCACAACTCGACGCATTCGTCGCAGATGAACACGCTGGGCCCGGCGATCAGCTTACGGACCTCGTGTTGACTCTTGCCGCAGAACGAGCAGTACAGGATCTTGTTGCTGTCGCCGGAACGGCCTTGCCGGTCTTCGCTCATTGCTTCGCTTACCCAGTTACCCCACCCGATGAACGGTGGTTCGATTTCGAGAATAGCACAGGGCCGGGAGGACGCTAGCCCGACCCCGGCCCTGCGGAATACGCTGCGTTTAGCAGTACATGCAAGCCTTATGCCGGCTGGATGGACTCATCCGGGCGACGCTCCAGAACCTGGTCGACGAGGCCGTAGGCCTGCGCGTCGACGGCGCTCTTGAAGTTGTCGCGCTCGGTGTCGCGGGCGATGGTCTCCAGCGACTGGCCGGTGTGCTTGGCCAGGATTTCGTTCAGCCGCGCGCGCAGGGTCAGGATCTCGCGCGCGTGGATGTCGATGTCGGTGGCCTGGCCCTGGAAGCCGCCCAGCGGCTGGTGGATCATCACCCGCGAGTTCGGCAGCGCATAGCGCTTGCCGGCCGCGCCCGAGGCCAGCAGCAGCGCGCCCATCGAGGCGGCCTGGCCAACGCAGATGGTGCTCACGTCCGGCTTGATGTACTGCATGGTGTCGTAGATCGCCATGCCGGCGGTGACCACGCCGCCCGGCGAGTTGATGTAGATGCTGATGTCCTTCTCCGGATTGTCCGCTTCCAGGAACAGCAGCTGCGCCACGATCACATTGGCCATGTGATCGTCGATCGGGCCGACCAGGAAGATCAGGCGCTCCTTCAACAGGCGCGAATAGATGTCGTAGGCGCGCTCGCCGCGGCTGGTCTGCTCGACCACCATCGGAACCAGATTCAAGGCCTTGGTCACATTGTCCACGCGGTGATCTCCTGCTGCTCGGGGTCGGTCCCTGTACGGGGGTGTACAGGGCTTCGCATCGTGTTGCGCCCCGCCGCCGCGGGGAGTGAAACGGGATTCGGCGCGCGCATGCCGGGATGCGCGCGGCGGCGACGCGTCGTCTTATTGACGGATCGCGTCCTGGAACGACATCGCCTGCTCGGTGTGCTGGGCGCGCTCGGCGATCCAGTCGATCACCTGCTCTTCCATCACGCGGCTCTGCAGCCCTCCCATCAATTGGGGGTCGTTGCGGTACATCTCAATGACCTGTTCCGGCTCTTCGTAGGTCGAGGCGATCAGGCGCAGCGTCTCCGAGACCCGCTTCGGGTCCAGGCGCAGTTCGTTGCGGCGGGCGACCTCGCCGACCAGCAGGCCGACCAGCACGCGCTTGCGCGCGGCATCCATGAAGCCCTGGTGGGCATCGTCAGGCACCTGGCCCGGGTCGCGGCCGGAACGGCGCAGTTGCTCGACCTGCTGCGCCAGCATCGCGCGCGCTTCGTTCTCGACCAGGCGCGGCGGCATTTCGACCGAGGCGTAGGCGGCGATCAGCTGCTCGCCCACTTCGCGGCGCAGGCGGTTCATCAGCGCGCCCTTGAGCTCGCGCTCGAGGTTGATGCGGATGTCCTTGCGGAACTGCTCGGCATCGCCGCTCTTCACGCCGAAGCTCTTGATGAACTCCTTGTCCACGTCCGGCAACACCGGCGCGGCCACGTCGACCGCCTTCACGTGGACCTGGACCTGCTTGCCGGCGAACTGCGGCACGCGCCAGTCGGCCGGGAAGTCGACGGTCAGGGTCTTCTCTTCGTCCTTGGACAGGCCGACCAGGCCCTGCTCGATCGCCGGGAACATGACGCCCGAGCCGATCACGCTGCTGCCCTTCTCCACGCCCTCGGCCGGCAGGCGCTCGTCGCCGACCTGCGACCAGGTCTCCAGGGTCACCAGGTCGCCGTCCTGCGCCGGACGCGCGGCCGGCTGCCAGGTGCGGCGCTGCAGGCGCAGGTTTTCGATCATCTGCTCGATGTCGGCGTCGGTGACCTCGGCGGTGTGGCGGATCACCTGCAGCGTGGACACGTCGATGTCGCCGAAGTCCGGCACCACTTCGAAAGTGGCCACGAACTGCAGTTCGTTGTCGCCGGCGCGGTCGATGCGCGGATTGCCGGCCAGGCGCAGTTCGTGCTCGCGCACGGCCGAGTCGAAGGTCTCGCGCAGCAGGCCGTCCAGCGCCTCGGCGCGGATCTGCGGCCCGAAGCGCTGCTCGATCACCTTGGCCGGAATCTTGCCCGGACGGAAGCCCTTGATCCGCGCGGTACGCGCGACTTCGCGCAGGCGACCGCCGACATGGGTTTCCAGGCGATCCTCCGGCAGGGTGAAGGTCAGACGCCGTTCCAGGGTACCGGTGGTTTCGATCGAAGCTTGCATGTGGACTCCTGCCACCGGGAGCCCACGGCTCTCGGCACGATGTAGAAAAGTACGGGTTGGCGCGGGCACGGGACAGCCGCCGCAGCCGGATAGTTTCGCCTATTCCCGCGGCGCCTGCCAGCGCAGGGCCGGTAGGCCCGAAGCGGCGACGCCGGACGTGGCCGCGCGAGCATGGTCCACGGGCATCGGGATGGTGCGAAAGAGGGGACTCGAACCCCTACGCCTTGCGGCACTGGTACCTAAAACCAGGGCGTCTACCAATTCCGCCACTTTCGCGCTGCGGCGCCGGAAGGCGCCTGCCGGCACATTGTTGCAGGCCGGCCGGTAAAGAAAAAGGCACCTGCCGGAGCAGGTGCCTTTCTGTTTTGGTGGGCCGTCAAGGATTCGAACCTTGGACCTATTGATTAAGAGTCAACTGCTCTACCAACTGAGCTAACGGCCCTGAAACTGAGTCGCACATTCTATGTGCTTTTTTGCTTCGTTGCAACACCCGCGAAGCGTCGGGTCACACGATCAATGGGGTGGCTGAGGGGACTCGAACCCCCGACATCTGGAATCACAATCCAGTACTCTAACCAACTGAGCTACAGCCACCATTGAAACCTTGCATCTCCTGCCCGGCGCCGGTGTGGCGCGCCCGACAGGAATCGAACCTGTAACCGCCGGCTTAGAAGGCCGGTGCTCTATCCAGTTGAGCTACGGGCGCCCTGGCTGGATTGTCGCATTCCTTTCAGCCGTTGGACATCGGATTGGTCGGGGTAGAGGGATTCGAACCCCCGACATCCTGCTCCCAAAGCAGGCGCGCTACCAGACTGCGCTATACCCCGGCGGAACATCCCTCGCGGCCAAGGCCGGAAAGGTCGGCTATTGTGGGAAGCCTGAGGCCCGCTGTCAACGTCGCATGTACGCAACATCGCCTGCGCTATGCTCACGCCTTGCCATCGGCACCGGCCGAGCGCCACTTTTTGAAGGAGAAAACAGCATGCTTCGCAGCGGCAATCCCGCCCTGAAGGAATCCACCTTCCTCGATCTGCACAGCGGCAACGTGGTCTCGCCCGGCAGCGGCACGGTCGTCGCGCGCGACAGCGGCGCGATGACCCTGAACGGTACCGCCAACAAGACCGGCGTGCTGTTGATGCTGACCGTGCTCACCGCCGTGTTCGCCTGGAGCCAGTCGCTCTCGGTCGACGCCGCGGGCAACGAGATGATCGCCCCGGGCGTGGCCGGCTACGCGCTGGGCGGCGCCATCGGTGGCTTCATCCTGGCCCTGATCACGATCTTCAAGAAGGAATGGTCGCCGATCACCGCGCCGCTGTACGCGCTGGTGGAAGGTTTCTTCCTGGGCTCGATCTCGGCGGTCTACGAGCACCGCTTCAACGGCATCGTGCTGCAGGCGGTGTTGCTGACCTTCGGCACCTTGTTCGCGCTGCTGTTCGCCTACCGCAGCGGCATGATCAAGGCCACCGAGAACTTCAAGCTGGGCGTGGTCGCGGCCACCGGCGGCATTGCCCTGGTGTACCTGGCGACCATGGTGCTGGGCTTCTTCAACATCCAGATTCCCTACATCCACGCCTCCGGCACGGTCGGCATCCTGTTCAGCCTGTTCGTGGTGGTGGTGGCGGCCCTGAACCTGGTGCTGGACTTCGACTTCATCGAGAGCGGCGTCGAACAGGGCGCCCCCAAGTACATGGAGTGGTACGGCGCGTTCGGCCTGATGGTCACGCTGGTGTGGCTGTATGTGGAGTTCCTGCGCTTGCTGTCGAAGCTGCAGTCGCGGAATTGAAGCCGGGAATCGGGATTGGGGAATCGTAAGAGCGACTCCCCTTGACCGATCTGCGGATGTGGTTTCGGACAACTTCCTAGCAAAAGAAAGGGCGCCCTGAGGCGCCCTTTCTTGTTTGCGATCTTCCGGCGCGCTCAGAGGCGGCTGGCGATAGCCTTGGCGAAGCCCATGGTGTTGCCGCTGCCGCCCAGGTCCGGGGTCAGCCCGTCCTTGGCTTCCAGCGTGGCGACGATGGCGTTGCGCAGGCGCTCGGCGTTCTGCGGCTGGCCGACATGGTCCAGCAGCTGTGCCGCACCCAGCAGCAGCGCGCACGGGTTGGCCTTGCCCTGCCCGGCGATGTCCGGGGCCGAGCCGTGCACGGCTTCGAAGATCGCCGCGTCCACGCCGATGTTGGCGCCCGGGGCCAGGCCCAGGCCGCCGACCAGGCCGGCGCACAGGTCCGACAGGATGTCGCCGAACAGGTTGGTGGTGACGATGATGTCGAACTGCTCCGGGCGCATCACCAGTTGCATGCACGCGTTGTCGACGATCATTTCCTGGAATTCGATCTCCGGGTAGTTCGCCGCCACTTCGCGCGCCACCTTCAGGAACAGACCCGAGGTGGACTTGATGATGTTGGCCTTGTGCACCGCGGTGACCTTCTTGCGGCCGGTCGCACGGGCCAGGTCGAAGGCGTAGCGCACGATGCGCTCGGAACCCTTGCGGGTCACCTTGGCCATGGACAGCGCGGTCTCGCCGTCGGCCGACACTTCCTGGCCTTCGCTCAGGTAGGCGCCTTCGGTGTTCTCGCGCACGGTGATCAGGTCCACGCCGGCGCCGAAGCGCGACTTGGTGTTCGGGAACGACTTGGCCGGACGCACGTTGGCGTACAGGTCGAACTGGCGGCGCATGGCCACGTTGATCGAGCTGAAGCCCTCGCCCACCGGCGTGGTCAGCGGGCTCTTCAGCGCCACCTTGTTCTTGCGGATCGACTCCAGCGTGGCGGCCGGCAGCAGGTCGCCGTGCTTCTCCAGCGCCACCAGGCCCGCATCGGCGTATTCGTAGGTGAGGCCGGCGCTCAGCGCGTCGAGCACGAACAGCGTGGCGTCCATGATCTCCGGGCCGATGCCATCGCCACGGATGACCGTGATTGTCTGCGTCATAGGGTTGCGGTTTCCGTACAAGAGGGGGGAGCGCCGCCCGGGAACCGGGGCTGCAGGCGCAAGGAGGTTTCAGTGGTAATTATGCCCGAAGCCGGTGAAGGCGCCCAAAACCGAACGGCCGTCGGCGTCGGACGCCGGCGGCCATCGGGGCAGCCCGGGGCGGGCTCAGTCGTGCGCGTGCTGCGCCGGGGCGGCGGCGCCGGCCTCCAGCGTGTCGAGGAAGTCCACCGCACGGCGCAGGTGCGGGATCACGATCGACCCACCGACCACCAGGCCCACCGAGAAAGTCTCGAAGAACTCCTCGCGACTGACCCCGGCCTCCTTGCACTGGGCCACGTGGTAGCTGATGCAGTCGTCGCAACGCAGTACCAGCGAGGCGACCAAGCCGAGCAGTTCCTTGGTCTTCACGTCCAGCGCGCCGGCCTGGTAGGTCTGGGTGTCGAGCGCGAAGAAGCGCCGCACCACCTGGTTCGGCTCGGCCAGGATGCGCTGGTTCATGCGCTGGCGGAACTCGGTGAACTCGCGGACCCGGTCCGACCCGGATGCGCCGCCCTCGCCCGTTGCGGCGCCGCTCACGCCTGCGCCTCGGGGGCGTGGCCGTCGAGCAGCGGCTCCAGCTTGCCAGCGCGGTGCAGCGCCATCATGTCGTCGTAACCGCCGACATGGACGTCGCCGACGAAGATCTGCGGGACGCTGGTGCGCCGCGCCAGTGCGACCATCTTCTCGCGCTCGGCCGGATCCAGGTCGATCCGCACCTCGTTCCAGGTGCGGCCCTTGCTCTTGAGGAAGTTCTTGGCCGCCACGCAATACGGGCAGATCGCGGTGGAATAGAGGGTGATCGGCGCGCCGCCGGCGTGGCTGGTATCGGTCGTTGGGTTGTCCACGGGAAACTCCGGGCGGTGTAGAAGGTCCAAGTCACTATGGTAGCGGCCGGGTGGATTTTCGAGGCCGCTGCCGCAACACTGCGAATCATCCCGGATTCACCGTCGTCCCGGACGCCACCCGGCGTCCGCCTGCCCTCCTGGAGCCCGTCTTGCGCCTGCTGCCGCTCGCCTTCGCGATCACCCTGGCCACCGCCTGCGCCGTGGCGCCGGCCCAGGAGAACAAGCTGCCGGACATCGGCTCCTCGGCCGGCGAGCTGCTGACCCCAGCGCGCCAGGCCGAGTACGGCAAGATGATGCTGGCCGAGCTGCGCAGCTACGGCTACGTGCTCGAGGATCCGCTGATCGACGACTGGCTGCAGACCATGGGCACCCGGCTCGGCGCCAACAGCGACCAGCCGCAGCAGAAGTTCACCTTCTTCATGTTGCGCGACCGCCAGATCAACGCCTTCGCCACCCTCGGCGGCTACGTGGCGGTCAACGCCGGCCTGGTGCTGACCGCCGAACGCGAGGACGAGGTCGCCGCGGTGCTGTCGCACGAAATCGCCCACGTCACCCAGCAGCACGTGCTGCGCGGAGTGGAGCGGGCGCAGCGCGACCAGATCCCGATCCTGCTCGGCATGCTCGCCGCGGTGGTCGCGGCGCAGCAGGCCGGCGGGCGCTCCAGCGGCGACGCCACCCAGGCGGCGATCGCCAGCGGCCTGGGGCTGATGCAGCAGCGGCAGATCGACTACACCCGCTCCAACGAATCGGAGGCCGACCGCCTGGGTATCCGCACCCTGGCGCGCAGCGGCTACGACGTCGATGCGATGGCCGGCTTCTTCGAGCGCATGTCGCTGGCGATGCGCGGCAACCAGGGCGGCTACAGCACTCCCGACTTCCTGATGACCCACCCGGTCACCACCACCCGCATCAGCGAGGCGCGCGAACGCGCCGAGCAGATGAAGAAGAACACCCTGACCGTGACCACCAGCGTGCCCGGCGGCACCCTGAAGGAGCGGGTCGATCCGAACGACGTGTCGCTGAGCCAGCCGCTGGGCGCCCCCAGCAACCCGCTGCTGCCGGGCGGCCTGCAGCTGCCGTTCGCCGACTACGCGCGTGGCCCCAGCGGCCAGTTCGCGTGGGCCCGCGAGCGGCTGCGGGTATTCAGCGCCAACACCCCGGCCGATGCGATCCGCGAGTACGAAGGCCTGCGCCAGGGCAGCAAGCAAGGCCTGAGCGACGCCCAGCGCTACGGCCTGGCGCTGGCCCGGCTGCGCGGCGGCGGCAGCGCGCAGGACGTCGCGCAGACGCTGGAAAGCCTGCTGGAGGCGCACCCGGACAACTGGTGGCTGACCGTGGCGGTGGCCGAGGCCGAGGCCAAGGCCGGCCGCAACCAGGCCGCCGACCAGCGCTTCGAGGCGCTGGTCAAGCGCATGCCCAGCAATCGGGCGGTGGCGCTGAGCTATGCGACCGCCCTCAACGAACAGGGCGGCCGCCAGGCCGGCCAGCGCGCCCAGGCGGTGCTGCGGCCGCTGCTCGGGGCCGCCGCGGAGGATCCGGTGTTCCAGCGCACCTTCGCCCGCGCCTGCGAACTGGCCGGCGACGACACCCGCGCCGGCGAGGCCTATGCCGAGGCCGCCTACCTGAACGGGCACCCGGAGCAGGCACTGATCCAGCTCAGCAACCTGAAGAAGCGCAACGACCTGGACTACGTGGCGCGCGCGCGCATCGATGCGCGGATCGCCGCGATCACCCCGACGGTGCTGGAACTGCGCCGCCAGGGCGTGCAGGACCCGGACATGCAACGGCGCTGAAACGCGCCCGTGTCAGGCGTCACTCAACCGTAATAAAACCGTAGTCTACTGGCGACCTTCCTCCCCAGTTCCACGGTGCCGTTGTGCAGAAACGCATCCTGATCGTCGACGACGAACCGGCCATCCGCGACATGGTCGCGTTCGCCCTGCGCAAGGGCGACTTCGAGCCGGTGCATGCCGGCGATGCCCGCGAGGCGCAGACCTCGATCGCCGACCGGGTCCCGGACCTGATCCTGCTGGACTGGATGCTGCCCGGCACCAGCGGCCTGGAACTGGCCCGGCGCTGGCGCAAGGATGCGATGACCCGCGAAGTGCCGATCATCATGCTCACCGCCCGCGGCGAGGAGAACGACCGCGTCGGCGGCCTGGAGGCCGGCGTCGACGACTACGTGGTCAAGCCGTTCTCCGCGCGCGAACTGCTGGCGCGGATCCGCGCGGTGATGCGCCGCACCCGCGAGGACGACGAGGACGGCAGCGTCTCGGTCGGCAGCCTGCGCATCGACGGCGCGGCGCACCGGGTGTTCGCCGGCGAGGCGCCGGTGCCGATCGGCCCGACCGAGTACCGCCTGCTGCATTTCTTCATGACCCATCCCGAGCGCGTGTACAGCCGCGCGCAACTGCTCGACCACGTCTGGGGCGGCAGCGTCTACGTGGAAGAGCGCACCATCGACGTGCACATCCGCCGCCTGCGCAAGACGCTGGAACCGTTCGCGGTGGAAAACATGGTGCAGACCGTCCGCGGTTCCGGCTATCGCTTCTCTGCGTCCATCTGACCGCCGGCTTCGCCTGCTATAACGGCGGACGGATCACGATCCTTTGCGACAGAGTGCGTTCCCGATGCCCCGCCACATCCGCTCCGCCTGGTTGAAGACCCTCGGCACGCTCGCCGGCATGTTGTTGCTGGCGTTGCTGGTCGGCTGGATCGGCGGCCATGTGTGGATGGCGCTGACCCTGATGTCGCTGGGGGTGATGGGCTGGCACTACTGGCGGCTGCGGCGGGTGCTGCGGCGGCTGACCGCGCGCCAGCGCTGGGAGCCGCCGGCCGGCACCGGGGTGTGGAACGAGCTGGACCGGCTGCTGTACCGCAGCCAGGCGGAAATGCGCGTGCGCAAGCGGCGCCTGCTGGACATGCTGCGCGCCTACCGCGCCGCCGCCGCGGCGCTGCCCGACGCGGTGGTGGTGGTGGACCGCAACAGCCAGCGCATCCAGTGGTTCAACGAGGCGGCCGGCACCCTGCTCGGCCTGCGCCACCCTGGCGACCTCGGCGCGCCGGTGGTGGAGCGCTTGCAGCCGATGCCGCTGGCGCACTGGCTCAGCGGCGGCCGCAACGCCGAACCGATGCTGGACATGCCCTCGCCGGTCGACGACCGCCTGCGCCTGAACCTGCGCCTGATCCCCTATTCCGACGACCACTGGCTGCTGGTCGCACGCGACGTCAGCAAGCTGCTGCAGCTGGAGCAGGTGCGCCGCGATTTCGTCGCCAACGTCTCGCACGAGCTGCGCACGCCGCTGACCGTGGTTCATGGCTACCTGGACATGCTCGATCCGGAGGACTTCCCGGACTCGGGGCCGATGATCGCCGAGATGCGCAAGCAGTCGCAGCGCATGACCCAACTGGTCGAGGACCTGCTGACCCTGTCGCGGCTGGAATCGCAGGAGCACGCCAACGAGGAGTCGATCGCGATGGCGCCAATGCTGGCCACGCTGCGCCGCGAGGCCGAGGCGCACAGCCAGGGCCGGCACCGCATCGAGGTCCACGACGAGGCCGATTGCGACCTGGTCGGCTCCAACAAGGAACTGCACAGCGCCTTCTCCAACCTGGTCACCAACGCGGTGCGCTACACCGCGGCCGGCGGCACCATCCGCATCCGCTTCGCCCGCGAAGGCGACGGCGCGGTGCTGTCGGTGCGCGACAGCGGCTACGGCATTCCCGCGCACCATCTGCCGCGGATCACCGAGCGCTTCTACCGCGTCTCCAGCAGCCGTTCGCGCGAGAGCGGCGGCACCGGCCTGGGCCTGTCGATCGTCAAGCACGTGCTCGGTCTGCATCAGGCGCGACTGGAGATCGAGAGCGAAGTCGGCAAGGGCAGCACCTTCTCCTGCCACTTCGGCGCCGGGCGCGTGCATCCGCGGCACGACCATGCCACCCTGACCTCCGTCTAACGAGTATCGCCATGCCCCGCCGCGCCCCTGCCCTGCCGCCCACGCCGCCACCGGACATTCCCAGCGACCCGCTGCGCGATCCCGCGTTGTACATCAACCGCGAACTGTCGCAACTGGACTTCAATTTTCGGGTACTGGCGCAGGCGCAGGACCCGCAGGTGCCGTTGCTGGAGCGGCTGCGCTTCCTGTGCATCTCCTGCACCAACCTCGACGAATTCTTCGAGATCCGCGCCGCCACCGTGCGCCACGCGCAGGAGTTCGGGCTGCCGCCGGCGCCGGACGGGATGAGCCCCAGCGCCATCCTCACCTCCATCCACGACCGCGCCGCGCAACTGGTCGACCAGCAGTACCGCTGCTGGAACGAGGTGCTGCGCCCGGCACTGAAGGACGCCGGCATCGGCGTGCTCGGCCGCCATTCCTGGAACGCGCGGCAGAAGCGCTGGCTGCGCGCCTACTTCCGCAACGAGATCATGCCGGTGCTGTCGCCGCTGGGCCTGGACCCGGCGCATCCGTTCCCGAAGATCCTCAACAAGTCGCTGAACATCGTGGTGGTGCTCAAGGGCACCGACGCGTTCGGCCGCGTCGGCCACCTGGCGATCGTGCGCGCGCCGCGCTCGCTGCCGCGCATCATCCAGTTGCCGGAAAGCCTGTCCGAGGGCGGGCAGAGTTTCGTGTTCCTGTCCTCGGTGCTGTCCACCTTCGTCGACGAACTGTTCCCGGGCATGGAGGTGATGGGCTCCTACCAGTTCCGCGTCACCCGCAACTCCGAACTGGTGGTGGACGAGGAGGAAGTGGAGAACCTGGCGCTGGCGCTGCGCGACGAACTGGTCAACCGCGGCTACCGGCCGGCGGTGCGGCTGGAGATCGCCGAGGACTGCCCGAAGTCGATCGTGCGCACCCTGCTGCAGAACTTCGAATTGCCGGAGAACGCGGTCTACCGCATCAACGGCCCGGTCAACCTGAGCCGGGTCAACCAGGTCTACGACCTGGTGCAGCGCCCGGACCTGAAGTATCCGGCGATGAACCCGCGCACCCTGCGCGACAGCGAAGGCATCTTCGAGATCGCCGCCGCCGGCGACGTGCTGCTGCACCACCCGTTCGACGCCTTCACCGCGGTGCTGGACCTGATCAAGCAGGCCGCGATCGACCCCAACGTGCTGGCGATCAAGCAGACCCTGTACCGCACCGGCAAGGACTCGGCGATCGTCGATGCGCTGGTGCTGGCCGCGCGCAACGGCAAGGACGTCACCGTGGTGGTGGAGCTGCGCGCGCGCTTCGACGAAGAGGCCAACCTGGGCCTGGCCGACCGCCTGCAGGAAGCCGGCGTGCAGGTGGTGTACGGCGTGGTCGGCTACAAGACCCACGCCAAGATGCTGCTGATCGTGCGCCGCGAGGGCCGCAAGCTGCGCCGCTACGTGCACCTGGGCACCGGCAACTACCACAGCGGCACCGCACGCGCCTACACCGACCTGAGCCTGATCACCTCCGACGTGGACATCGGCAACGACGTGCACCTGCTGTTCCAGCAGTTGTCCGGCCTGGCACCGAAGATCCGCCTCAAGCGCCTGCTGCAATCGCCCTTCACCCTGCACCCGGGCGTGCTGCACCGGATCGAACGCGAGACCAAGCTGGCGCACGCCGGCCGCCCGGGCCGCATCATCGCCAAGATGAACGCGCTCAACGAGCCGCAGGTGATCCGCGCGCTGTACGCCGCCTCGCAGGCCGGGGTCAAGATCGACCTGATCGTGCGCGGCGCCTGCACCCTGCGCCCCGGCGTGCCGGGCGTGTCCGACAACATCCGGGTGCGCTCGATCGTCGGCCGCTTCCTCGAGCACAGCCGGGTCTACTGGTTCGGCAACGACGGCGCGCCGGAACTGTTCTGCGCCAGCGCCGACTGGCTGGAACGCAACCTGCTGCGGCGCGTGGAGACCGGCTTCCCGATCCTCGATCCGGACCTGGTCAAGCGCATCCACCGCGAGGTGCTGCAGAACTACCTGGCCGACAATCTCAACGCCTGGGAACTGGACGCCGACGGCAACTACCGCAAGCTGGCCCCGGGCCAGGACCAGCCGCCGCACTCGGCGCAGCTGGCCCTGCTCGACGGGCTCTGAGCGCAGCGCGGCGTCGCGCCAACGGCGCGCGCCGCGCATCGGCTACCATTCCGCCATGCCTGCCACCTCCCCCACTCATCCGCCGCTGCGCGACGACGACCTACTGGCCGCCATCGACCTGGGTTCCAACAGTTTCCACATGGTCATCGCCCGCTATCAGCTCGGGCAGCTGCGGGTGGTGGACCGCCTGCGCGAGACCGTGCGCATGGCCGACGGCTTGGACAACAAGGGCGGGCTGTCCGCCGACGCGCGACAGCGCGCGCTGGAATGCCTGGCGCGCTTCGGCCAGCGCATCCGCGACCTGCCTTCGCTGCGCGTGCGCGCGCTGGCCACCAACACCGTGCGCCAGCTGCGCTCGCCGCAGACCTTCCTGATTCCCGGCGAGACCGCGCTCGGCCATCCGATCGAAGTAGTCAGCGGTCGCGAGGAAGCGCGCCTGATCTACCTCGGCGTGGCCCACGCGCAGCCGCCCAAGCCGGACGAACGCCGCCTGGTCATCGACATCGGCGGCGGCTCCACCGAGTTCATCATCGGCAGCGGCTTCCAGACCCTGGAACGCGAGAGCCTGCAGGCCGGCTGCATCGCCAGCACGCGACGCTTCTTCCCGGGCGGCAAGCTGTCCAGGAAGAAGTGGAAGGACGCGCTGACCGAGATCGGCGCCGAGTTCCAGCAGTTCGCGGGGCAGTACCGTGCGCTGGGCTGGCATGAGGCACTCGGCTCGTCTGGCACGCACAAGGCGATCGGCGAGATCTGCGCGGCGATGAAGCTGACCAAGGGCGCGATCACCGCCGAGGCGCTGCCGCAACTGCGCGACCGCCTGCTGCTGGCCAAGCGCATCGAGGACATCGACCTGCCCGGCCTGTCCGCCGACCGCCGGCCGATCATCGCCGGCGGCGTGCTGGTGCTGGAGGCGGCGTTCCAGGCGCTGGGCCTGCAACGGCTGATGGTGAGCAAGGCGGCCATGCGCGAAGGCATCCTCTACGACATGCTCGGCCGCGGCGGCGAGAACGATCCGCGCGAAACCGCGATCGCCGCGCTCACCCAGCGCTACGGCATCGACGAGGCGCAGGCCGCGCGCGTGGAGCACACCGCGATGGCGCTGTTCGAGCAGGTCGCCGGCGACTGGGCGCTGGATGCCGACGACGCGCGCATGCTCGGCTGGGCCGCGCGCCTGCACGAACTCGGCCAGGCCATCGCGCACAGCCAGTACCACGTGCACGGTGCCTACGTGCTGGAGCACTCGGACATCGCCGGCTTCTCGCGGCAGGAGCAGCAGGTGCTGGCCACGCTGGTGCGCACGCACCGCCGCAACGTCTCCAAGACCGCGTTCGACGCGCTGCCCGACCGCCTGCTGCTCAGCGCCAAGCGCAAGGCCGCGCTGCTGCGCCTGGCGGTGCTGCTGCACCGCGCGCACGAGGCCGATCCGATCCCCGCGCTGGAACTGAAGGCCGACGGCGCCAACCTGCACCTGATCCTGTCGCAGCCGTGGATCGAATCGCGGCCGCTGCAGCGCGCCGACCTGATCGGCGAAGTCGAGGGCATGGCCGGGCTGGGGATCAATTTCCGGCCGTTCGTGGCTTGAGGGCCGGGATTCGGGATTCGGGATTCGGGATTCGGGATTCGGGATTCGGGATTCGGGATTCGGGATTCGGGATTCGGGATTCGGGATTCGGGATTCGGGATTCGGGCGGGA
>NZ_JACHOG010000001.1:1027876-1111902 GCF_014199735.1 Xanthomonas sp. 3307
GACGGCAGCATGCTGTCCGCGGTCAAATCGCGGTCAAGCGATTTGATGAAAAAAGTGCCGGTTTTTGAAAGAAAAAGCCGCACTCCCTGAAGCCGCGACACCGCGGCTTTTTTGTGGGAGGGGCTTCAGCCCCGACGCCTTACCGATACCGCGTCGGGGCTGAAGCCCCTCCCACAGAAAAGCGGCACGGCGACGAACTTGCGAAAATCCCGAATCCCGAATCCCGAATCCCGAATCCCGGCTTTCAACAGCCGCAGGCTGGTCATCCCGAATCCCGGCTTCTGGCGTCATCGTTCCTACATGCGCTGGACATGTTCGCTTCACCGCCGTGCGCGAGGCTTTGCCAAACCGGAGCCCCCGCATGCGCTACGCGATC
Organism: Xanthomonas sp. 3307; assembly: GCF_014199735.1. Taxonomy (NCBI): domain Bacteria; kingdom Pseudomonadati; phylum Pseudomonadota; class Gammaproteobacteria; order Lysobacterales; family Lysobacteraceae; genus Xanthomonas; species Xanthomonas sp. 3307. Next base: position 1,028,253 of record NZ_JACHOG010000001.1, read on the forward strand.
GTCACCGAGACGTATCCCCCTGAGGTCAACGGCGTGGCGCTGACCGTGCAGGGGCTGGAACTGGGGCTGCGCGCGCGCGGCCATAGCGTCGACGTGGTGCGCCCGCGCCAGGCCGGCGATGCCGACCCGGCGGATCTGCGGCTGGTGCGCGGTGCGGCGCTGCCGCGCTATCCCGGATTGAAGTTCGGCCTGCCCGCGCCGCGGCGCCTGACCCGGCTGTGGCAGGCGGCGCCGCCAGATGCGGTATACATCGCCACCGAGGGTCCGCTGGGCTGGTCGGCGCTGCGCAGCGCGCGGCGCCTGGGCATTCCGATCGCCACCGGCTTCCATACCCGCTTCGACGAGTACCTGCCGCAGTACGGCGCGGCCTGGCTGCAGTCGACCGCGCTGCGCTGGATGCGGCGCTTCCACAACCAGGCCCAGGCGACCCTGGTGCCGACCCGCGAACTGCGCGACTTCCTCGCCACCCAGGGCTTCGAGCGGGTACGCCTGCTGGCGCGCGCGGTGGACAGCAAGCAGTTCGAGCCGCAGCGCCGCGATCCGCAGTTGCGCCAGCAGTGGGGGCTGCAGGACGACGATTGCGCGGTGCTGTACGTGGGCCGCATCGCCTCGGAGAAGAACCTGCCGCTGGCGGTGCGCGCGTTCCGCCAGTTGCAGCAGCTGCGCCCGCGCGCACGCTTCGTCTGGGTCGGCGACGGCCCATTACGCGAGCGCCTGGCGCAGGAGAATCCCGACTTCATTTTCTGCGGCGTACAGCGCGGCGATGCGCTGGCGCGGCATTTCGCCAGCGGCGACCTGTTCCTGTTCCCCAGCCGCAGCGAGACCTTCGGCAACGTGACCCTGGAGGCGATGGCCAGCGGCCTGGCCACGGTCGCCTTCGACTACGGCGCGGCACGCGAGTACCTGCGCGACGGCAGCAATGGCGCAGCGGTGGCCGACGACGACGCCTTCATCGCCGCCGCCCTGCACCTGGGCAGCGACGAGACGCTGCGCCGGCGCCTGGGCGCGGCCGCCTGCGCGTCGATCCAGCAACTGCGCCCGGAGCGGGTGGTGGCCGATTTCGATGCCCTGCTCAACCAACTGGCGCAGACCCGGAGGACGCATGTCGACGCGGCTTGAGATCCTGCGCGGGCACGAGACCCGCTGGTGCCGGCGCGCCAACCACTGGTGCCGGCGGCGTTCGGTGCGGCGCTTCTTCTCGGTGATCAGTCGACTGGGCGACGGCGTGTTCTGGTATGCGCTGATGACCCTGCTGGTGCTGTGCGACGGCATGGACGGCGTGTTCGCCTCCGCGCACATGGCCGCCACCGGCGTGGTCGCGCTGAGCCTGTACAAGGGCCTGAAGCGCTGGACCCGGCGTCCGCGCCCGTACGCCGCCGACCTGCGCATCCGCGCCTGGGTGGCGCCGCTGGACGAATTCAGCTTCCCTTCCGGCCACACCCTGCACGCGGTGTCCTTCGGCATCGTCGCCCTCGCCTACTACCCGTGGCTGGCGCCGCTGCTGGTGCCGTTCATCGCCTGCGTGGCGCTGTCGCGGGTGGTGCTGGGCCTGCACTACCCCAGCGACGTCCTCGCCGCCACCGGCATTGGCGCGCTGCTGGCGGGCGTGTCGCTGTGGTTGGTTTAAAGCTGGGAGTGGGGAATCGGGAATAGGGAGTGGGAACAGCCGGCGCCGTCCGGCCCCATGCGCTCTCTCTCCATCCTGACGCTCTCAAGACTGCTTCATCGTGCCTTGGCCGAGTCGCTTGCCCATGCGCATGGAGACGCGCCAAGAGGCTCGGCGCCACGGGCGAGAGACGGGCGAAGGTCCGAGTAGTTGATCTGGGTTGGCAGGTACGTCGTTTCGCCGAACGGTCCCGGCACCGTCACACGTCGATTCTTCAGCCGCGCGGGATCGGGCGGCGGCAAGCCGATCACCTGTGCACGAGACAGCAGGCCGAGATCCTGGATCCACATGCAGACCCGCGCCAGGTCGAGATGGACATGGTAGGCGCCGCCTTCCACTGTGCGCCGCCGAAGGGCCTCGGTCACACCGGCCGCTCCCAAGATCGCGGCCAGATAGTCGTTCAGCAGATAGGTCGGCGGCAAGCGGGGGCCATCGAACGCCCCCTCCTCCGCCGAAAACCCCGTGGCGGCGCAGGCGAGCTGATCGAACCCGCCGCGCTGAGACCAAGGCCCCGCCTTGCCCCAGCCATGGAAGTCGAGCACGACAATCCCCGGCCGGCGCTCGGCAAGCGCGAGCGGCCCGTACCCCTTGCGATCGAGGGAAAGATAGCTTCCAACATAGATGTCGGCATCGCCCAACAGCCGTTCGAATGCCGCGCGTCCCGCCGGCTCGTTAAGGTCGCACCAGGCGCTTCGCTTTCCAATATTGGTCTCGACCTGCATCGCCTGCGGGTCGGGATAACGCGGTGTCGAAAGATGAAGGACCTCCGCTCCATGTTCAGCCATCAGTCGCGCCGCGATCGGCCCTGCTATGACATGGGTGTTGTCGAGGACGCGCAATCCATCCATCGGCAGCGCAGCCCTTCCCTCGGGCAGGGGCACCGGTGGGGTATCGCCGATCCTGGTGATCTCGATCAGCGGTCGGTCGGCAAGGTAGAGCCCTTGGGGATGGCTGCGCCATTCCGCCCGCGTCCGGACGGCAACGCATGTGCCCCCTACCCCGCTGATGGCGTCCTCCAATGCGAAAGCGTCCCAACGTGCGATCGCGTCGGCAAAATGCCGACGTGACGGAGGACAACCGAGCACCTGGCAGGCCAGCATCCGCAGATGCGGATAGGTCAACAGCAGATAAACGTAACGGCCGTCGCCTGCACGATAGAAGTCGCTGTCCGCGAACAGGGAGGGATCCTCGAAGAGTCGTTCGGCAGGCACGCCGTTCAAGGTCGTCAGGAACACCGCCATCAGCTGCGCGATCGCATCCTCGACGTCGACGGTGACGGTCTGTCGTGTCCCGCCCCTCAACTCGCCGAGACTGCTCATGCCCGCGCCCAGCAAGCCGAGGGCCGCGGCGGCACCGTCCCCAATACGATGGACCGATGGCGTCACCGGGTCGTGGCCCGTCAGGACCACCGTGGTGCCGGCGTCAATTCCGATGGAATCTCTCAGATCGGCGTAGACCCCCTGTACGGTCCTCATGACGACCTCCTTCAAACGTTGAAAGACGATTCACGGCCGGAGCGCGCGATGGCGCCAGCAATGCGGTCACGCTAACAAACATTTCTATGTTGATGGCGTGAGATGCGTCGGCGTATCAAACAGTGCCTTGGCCGCGCTCACCTCGGCAAACGAAGGCCCTGCACTACCGACCAGAATCGCAGCGCCGCACAAAGCGACAAGAGGACGGCAACGGGCCGCGACCCGGTAGAAAGAGGAACCGTAGTTCAACGTGAACGCTCACTGGTCGCCAGCCACCAGGGCGGTTTCGGTTCCAAGGCGGCGGCTGAAGCCGCTCCTACGCCAGGCACAACGACGCCAGTGCTCGCGGCTTCATCCAATCCCCAATCCCCAATCCCGATTCCCCAATCCCGATTCCCCAATCCCGGCCGTACAATGGCCGAATGACCACGCTGTTCATCTCCGACCTGCATCTGGATCCGGCACGGCCGGCGATCACCGCGCTGTTTCTCGACTTCCTGCGCGGGGAGGCGCGCCGGGCCGAAGCGCTGTACATCCTCGGCGACCTGTTCGAGGCCTGGATCGGCGACGACACGCCGTCCGAGGCGGCCGATGCGGTGGCGCTGGAGCTGCACGCGCTGCACGCGGCCGGGGTGCCGGTGTTCTTCATGCACGGCAACCGCGACTTCCTGCTCGGCGCCGACTACGCGCAGCGCGCCGGCCTGCGCCTGCTGCCCGATCCCTGCGTGATCGATCTGTACGGCGAGCCGACCCTGCTGCTGCACGGCGACCTGCTGTGCACCGACGACACCGCCTACCAGGCGTTCCGCGCGCAGACCCGCGACCCGGCGTTCCAGCAGCAGTTCCTGGCGCAGCCGCTGGCCGCGCGCATCGCCTACGCGCAGCAGGCGCGTGCCGCCAGCCAGGCGCGCCAGGCCGACCTGAAACAGGGCGACCGCACGCAGTTCGAGACCGTCACCGACGTGGCGCCGGCCGAGGTCGCCGCCACCTTCGCCCGCTATGGCGTGGCGCGGATGATCCATGGCCACACCCATCGGCCGGCGGTGCATGCGCTGGACGTGGAGGGTCGTGCCTGCACCCGCATCGTGCTCGGCGACTGGTACGAACAGGGCTCGGTGCTGCGCGTGGATGCGCAGGGCTGCCGACTGCAACAGCTCTAGTACACGTGTCCGGCGCGGCCGCGCGCAGCCCGGCGACGCGCACAAGACCCGCCGCTCAGGGCAAGCCGCCACCGGTTTGCTGCTGCCGCCATTGCGCGTAATCGACGAAGTCGCCGTCGACCACGTCGTACCAACGGATCGCGCCGGAGCGCTCGACGCGGAAGCGGTCGCGGACCGGCTCGGTCTGCGGGTCGCCCGGGCAACCGTCGCCATGTTTCTCGCGCACCGCGATCTCGATCGCCGCCGGCGCGGAGGCCTTGGGTGCGGCCGGTGCAGAGGCTGTCGCGGAGGCCGCCTCGTCCTGATCGTCCTCGATGGCATAGCCCAGGCACTGCAGGTCGGGATAGGCGTGATCGGCCGCCAGGCGCGCCTGCAGCAGATCCATCGCGCGGTTTTCGTCGAAGGTGTCGGCCGGCGGGGTCGCCCGCGGCGCGTCGGTCTTGGCCGTCGGCGACGGGCTATCGGCCTGCCGATCGGGGGCGGGGCCGCAGCCCGCGCTCAGCATCGCCAGCAGCAGTGTGGCCAGCAGTCGCATGCGCTTGAACATCGTCGATCCCAGGAAGTCGGTCGGCACCGACCGCGCCGGCGCCACTTCCCAGCATAGCGGAAGCGCACGCCACCGCGCCCGCTCCGCTCGTCTCCGTCACGCGTGGCGCAGGCGTGCGGCCTGCGCCACGCGCACGCCGGCTCAGCGGAACCCGGCCACCGTCGCCTTGGTGTTGACCAGCACGCGCTGGTTGTCGGCGGTGCTGGCGTTGCCCATCGGCACGCCGTTGTAGGACACGTTCGGGTTGGACCAGTAGTTCAGCCGCGGGCAACTGCTGGTGCAGTTGTAGGCCATGATCGTTCGCCAGCTGTTGCCGTAGCGATAACCGTGGCCATAGGCGTACGGCGAGGTGCTGGAGTCGGTGGCCACATCGTGGCGCGCGCTCTGCAGATGGCCGATCTCGTGGGCGAAGCTGTAGTAGCCGGTGGCGCAATCCCAGTACACCGCCGCGAACGCGGTGGCGGCGGTGGAACCGATGCCCGAGGCGAGGCCGCAATAGGCGGAATTGTCGATGATCAGCACGCCCACGTCGGCCGCGGTGCTGTTGCGCGAGGTATGGATGCTGTCCATGTAGCCGTCGCTAGTACCGCGGAAGCGGGTCAGGTCGGTGTTGAAGTCGCCGGACTCGGTGTAGTTGGTGGTCTCGTAGCCGGCCAGTTGCATGGTGATGCCGACGTTGCTGTTGGTGTAGCCCTGGTTGGACTCGGCCACCGCCAGTTGCACCAGCGACTGCATGTTGCCGCCGTAGCTGGTCACCGCCTTGTTGGTCGCCACCACCAGCACGCGAATGGTCGCGGGCGAACCGGACGAGGCGCCGGCGGCGGTCATGCGCTCGTCGATCACCGACTGCGGCATCTGCACGGTCGGCAGCAGGGCGTAGTCGGCCGGATGCTCGGCCGGCATGCGGCGTTCGTCGACTTCCACCAGCACATGGCCGCCGCCGGCGATCGGACGCAGGTGGAACAGCGTGCCGTTGCTGCGGATGCTGCCGGTGATGGTGTCGCCGCTGCGCACCAGGATCGCCGAGTTCAGCGGATCCAGGCCGGAGGGCGCGCGAGTCCGGGCCACCGCGGCATTGCCGAGGTTGCCGTACCAGATGCTGTTGCCGCCTTCCAACTGCTCGGTCTTCAACTGCGTGGCGGTGATGCGCTGGCCCAGCAGGTCCAGCTCGAGTTGCTTCTGCCCGGCGGTGACCGCGGCAGCGTTCACGCCAACGCGCTGCACCGCGCCGGTGGCGGGATTGGCCAGCAGGCGGCTCAGCGCCGGCTCGCCGGCGATGGACTTGGACACGTACTGGCTGCTCTGGAACAGAGGCGTTCCGGCCGCGGAGGCGGAACCGGCGACACACAGGGCAAGCATCGCGGTAAGGCTGCAGATCGACTTCATGTCGGACTCCTGGGTGGTGAGTAGGGACGAACGTCGCCCCGCGCGCGGCCGGAACGGGGGAGGCCGCGCGGGGGAGTTCGATTAGCCGCTCAGCCACCGTTCAGCGCAAGCAACAAATGCGGTCCAGGCATCAGTCGGAGATAGGCATCACGAAATCCACGCGACGCCTCTGGAATGTCGCCCACGTCGGCGCCTCGTTGCAGCACACGCCACGCCCTGTCGGCGGCGGCGCCTCAGCCGGCCTGTTGCTGCAGGGCCTGCAATTCGTCCTCGTCGAACCCGGCCAGCAGGCGCGCCTGCAGGTTGAACGGACCATGCAGGTAGCCGCCGGCGTATTCGCGCAGCAGGGCCGCGAAGCGGGCGCGCGGCTCGATCCCGGCCTGTGCGCAATACCAGCGGTACCAGCGCGAGCCGGCGGCCACGTGCGCCACTTCCTCGCGCAGGATGATCTCCAGGATGTCGGCGGTGGCGTTGTCGTCGAGCGCGCGCAGCTTGGCGATCATGCCCGGGGTCACGTCCAGGCCGCGCGCCTCCAGCACCCGCGGCACCAGCGCCATCCGTGCCAGGCCGTCGTGCGCGGTCTTCTCGCACATCTCCCACAGGCCGTTGTGCGCGGCGAAATCGCCGTAGGCGTGGCCCAGCGCGCGCAGGCGGTCGCGCAGCAGCACGAAATGGCGCGACTCGTCGTCCGCCACCGCCACCCAGTCGGCATAGAACGCCGGCGGCAGGCCGCGGAAGCGGTAGACCGCGTCCCAGGCCAGATCGATGGCGTTGAGTTCGATGTGGGCGATGGCATGGATGAAGGCGGCGCGGCCTTCGGCGCTGCCGAGGCCGCGGCGCGGCAGCTCGCGCGGATGCACCAACAGCGGTCGCGGTGGCCGCCCGGGCATGCGGATCGGCTCGGGCGCCGGCGCCTCGGTCGGCATCGCCAAGTCGCCATGACGCCAGGCCGCGGCATGGCGCTGGGTCAGCGCGACCTTCTCGTCGGGGTCGCCCGCGTCCAGGCAGGCGCGCGCGGCCTGGTACAGGTCGCCGTTCACGGCGCCGCCGGCGGTTGCGCGGCCGCGGTCACCAGCGGCGCGCGACAGCCGCCGCACAACGCGGCCAGGCCCGCCAGCGCGCGCATGCGTCGCGCCCGGGCGCGGCCGCCGCGGGGCTCAGGCACGGCGCTTGCGCTTGGCCTCGTCCGAGCGCAACTGCATGATCCGCTCGAAATAGCCGGGCTCGATGCCGGTGGTGTACTGGCCGTTGAAGCACGAGGAGTCGAACGCCTTCAGTTCCGGATTGCCCTCGCGCACCGCGGTCTCCAGATCTTCCAGATCCTGGTAGATCAGCCAGTCGCAGCCGAGGAATTCCTGGATCTCCTGCTCGCTGCGGCCATGCGCCACCAGTTCGTCGGCGGCCGGCATGTCGATGCCGTAGATGTTGGGATAGCGCACCGGCGGCGCCGCGCTGGCCAGGTACACCTTGCGCGCGCCGGCGTCGCGCGCCATCTGCACGATCTGCCGGCTGGTGGTGCCGCGCACGATCGAATCGTCGACCAGCAGCACCACCCGGTTGCGGAATTCCAGGTGGATCGGGTTGAGCTTGCGGCGCACCGACTTCACCCGCTCGCCCTGCCCCGGCATGATGAAGGTGCGTCCGATGTAGCGGTTCTTGACGAAGCCCTCGCGGTACTTCACCCCGAGCACGTTGGACATCTCCAAGGCGGCGTCGCGCGAGGTGTCCGGGATCGGGATGATGGTGTCGATGTCGTGGTCCGGGCGCAGGCGCAGGATCTTCTCGCCCAGCTTCATGCCCATGCGCATGCGCGCCTTGTGCACCGAGACGTTGTCGATCATTGAGTCCGGGCGCGCGAAGTACACGTACTCGAAGATGCACGGGGTGTGGTCGGTCGGCGAGGCGCAGACCTCGGAGAACAGCTCGCCGCGGCCGGTGATGACCAGCGCTTCGCCGGGGCGCACGTCGCGCACGCGGGTGAAGCCGAGGATGTCCAGCGCCGAGGACTCGGAGGCGACGATGTACTCGTCGCCCTCCACGCTCTCGCGCTTGCCCAGCACCAGCGGGCGGATGCCGTGCGGATCGCGGAACGCGACCAGGCCCAGGCCCAGCACCACGCTGACCACCGCGTAGCCGCCCTTACAGCGGCGGTGCACACCAGCCACGGCGCGGATCGCCGCCTCCGGGGTCAGCATGCGCTGCGCGTCCAGCTCGTAGGCGAACACGTTCAGCAGCACTTCGCTGTCCGAATCGGTGTTGATGTTGCGGCGGTCGGCCTCGAACACCTGCTGGCGCAAGGATTCGGTATTGACCAGATTGCCGTTGTGGGCCAGTGCGATGCCGTACGGCGAATTCACGTAGAACGGCTGCGCCTCGTCCATGCCTTCCGAGCCGGCGGTCGGATAACGGCAGTGGGCGATGCCGACGCGGCCTTCCAGCACCGCCATGCGCTTCTCGTCGAAGACGTCGCGGACCAGGCCGTTGGCCTTCTGCACGCGCAGGCGGGTGCCGTCGGCGGTGGCGATGCCCGCCGCGTCCTGACCGCGATGCTGCAGCACGGCCAGGCCGTCATAGAGTTGCCCGGCCACGTTCTGGGTGCCGACGATTCCGACGATGCCACACATGTCAACGCTCTCCGCGGCGGGGACGCCGCTATTGGGAAGGTGGCCGTGCCTGGCCGTTGGGTTCGACCCGTGCCGGGTCGGATTGCGCCGGACGCGCCTGCGCCGGATCGATGTTCGCGGGCATCAGTTGCGACGGATCGCTCCCGGGCTGCGCGGACCGCACCCCGGGACGTCCCAGGGCCTTGGACATCATCTCCTGCAGCCCACTGGCCTGCAGGGCGTTGCCCAGCGCGGCATTATCGCCTGCCGCGGGCAAGTTGCCCAAATCCATCTGCGACACGTTCAGTTGCGGCATCTGCGACAGGTTCAACTGCGGCATCTGCGGCATGCGCCAGTCCGGCATCTGCGCACGCATCCAGCCCACGCCGGGGCTGAGCACCGGCAGCACCATCGAATGCCGCCAGTCCGGCTCGCGGGTCAGCGGCGTGAAGCTCATCAGGAACGCCAGCACCGCGGCGAAGAAGCCGCCGCGCGCCGCGCCCAGGCCGAAGCCGAGCGCGCGGTCGGTGCCCGACAGCGCGGTCGAGCGCACCGCGGTGCGGATCACCATGCCGGTGATGCCGACCACCGCCATCACCGTCACGAAGGTCAGCGCGTAGCCGCCCAGGTAGTAGCTCATGCTCGGCCGTGAGCCGTTGGCCAACCACTGCCCGGCGTTGCCGCCGAACTGGAACGTGGCCCAGCCGGCCAGGAACCAGGACAGCGTGCCGACCACGATGCCGACGAACCCACGCAGGGCCCCGAGCAGGGCCGAGACCAGGATCACCGTCAACAGCACCATGTCGATCATGCGCGCCTCCCGCGGCCGAGCCGCTGCATCGCGCCGATCGCGCGTCGCGCCTGCCTTCCCTGGACCATCGTGCTACTCCATGGGCCGGGGCCCGATCAAGGATGTGGACGTACCATACCGCTGATACCGACCTTGGCCGCCACCTGGGCGCGCAACTGCTCTGCATCGGCGCGGTTGGCGACCGGCCCGACCCGCACCCGGTTCAGCGCGCCCTTGTCGGTGCGCACCTGTTCGACGAAGGCGCTGAAGCCGGCCGCGCGCACCTTGTCGCGCAGGGCATTGGCGTCCTCGGCCTTGCCGAACGCGCCCAGCTGCACGGCGAAGCCGGTACCGGAAGCGGCAGGCGCAGCCGGCACGCTCGGCGCTGGCTTGGCGGCCGCCGTGGTGGCCGGCGTGGCCGCAGGCTTGGTGGGTTCGGGCTTGGTCACGGCCGGCTTGGCCGGTTCCGGCTTGGGCGCCGGCGGCGTCGCCGGCTTGGCGGTGGCGACCGGCTTGGCCGGCTCCGGCGGCAGCGCCTCGGTCTTGGCCGGGGCGGCGGGCGCGGCGGCGGCGACATGGCTGCCGGCGGCCGGCGTGGCGCTGGTCGGGGTCGCGTTGCTCGGCGCCGCGTCCAGGGTCACCACCTGGGCGTTGACGTCGTTGCGGACCTTGACCGCCTGCAGACGCACGGATTCGGCCTGGGCGCGATCGGCATACGGCCCGATCCGCACCCGCCAGGCCTGGCGTCCGCCGATCGTGGCCTGCTCGCGGAAGCCCGGCAGCTGCGCCTGCTTGAGCCGTGCGATCACCGCATCGGCATCGGCGGCGGTGGCATAGGCGCCGAAGTTCACCGCGTAGTTGCCGGCGGCCACGCTCGGCGGCAACGGCTGCGCGGCGCTGCCGGCGGCCGGATCGGCCAGGTCGGCGGCATCGGGGTTGTTCTGGACCGGCGCCGGCGCGGCGGCGGCCGCGGGCGTGGCACCCGGGGACTTGGCCATGCCCACCGCCCCACCGCTGGGTGCATCGCCCGGGGTCACCAGCGGCAACTCGCGGGTCTGGAACTGGCCGTCGGCCGGCGCCTCGGGCGCCTTCAACGGCACATTGGCCACGCCGCTGTCGGGCGCAGGCCCCTTCACCAGCATCGGCAGGAAGATCACGGCGAGCGCTACCAGGACGAGGGCGCCAATCAATCGCTGTTTCAGGACGGTATCCACGGAAGGGGTGAGGGGGCGGCGTGGCGGAGTGCCGTGTCGATTATAAGGTCGGCCCGCGCGAGGGCGGGATCAGCCGGCTGAATGCAGCCAGTGCAGGGCCTCGGCGGCGGTATGGAACGAGCCGAACACCAGCATGCGGTCGCCCGGCCGCGCCTGTGCCAGCACCGATTGCAGCGCCTGCGCCACGCTCTCGGCAACGCTGGCTTCGGCGGCGGCCGTACCCGCCAGCCGCGCGCGCAACTGCGCACTGCTCTGGCCGCGGCTGCCGCTCAAACCGGCCAGGTGCCAGGCATCGACCTGCGCGGCCAGCGCCTCCACCACGCCGGCGGCGTCCTTGTCGACCAGCGCCGCGAACACCGCGCAGGTGCGGCCGGCGACCGGCTGCGCCTGCAGCGCGGCGGCCAGCTCGCGCGCCGCCTGCGGGTTGTGGCCCACATCGACCAGCACCTCCACGCCATCGCGCACGCACGGCTGCAGCCGTCCGCGCAGACGGGCGGCGGCGATGCCCTCGGCATAGGCGTTGCGCGGCAGCGACCGGCGCAACGCGCGCAGGGCGGCAATGGCGGTGGCGGCGTTGGCGCGCTGCACCGGCGCGCGCAACTGCGGCAACGGCAGCTGCAGTTCGGTGCCGACGTCGCGCCAGCGCCAGCGTTCGGCGTCGATCGGCTCGTGGAAGAAGTCGCTGCCGGCGCGGATCGCGTTGGCGCCGATCGCGTAGGCGCGGCGCAGCACGCTGGAGGGCGGATCGATCTCGCCCAGCACCAGCGGCTTCCACGGCCGCGCGATGCCGGCCTTCTCCGTGCCGATCGCTTCGCGGTCGCTGCCGAGCCAGTCGGTGTGGTCGATGTCCACGGTGGTGATGACCGCCACGTCGGCGTCGACCAGGTTCACCGCGTCGAGCCGGCCGCCGAGGCCGACCTCCAGCACCGCCAACCCCAGCTTGGCCTGCTGGAACAGCCACAGCGCCGCCAGCGTGCCGTACTCGAAGTAGGTCAGCGCGGTCTCGCCGCGCGCGGCCTCCACTGCCGCAAAGGCAGTCACCAGGTCGGCATCGCTGGCCTCTTCGCCCTCGATGCGCACGCGCTCGTTGTAGCGCAGCAGGTGCGGCGAGGTGTAGCTGCCCACGCGCCAGCCGGCGGCACGCGCGATCGCCTCGATGAAGGCGACGGTCGAACCCTTGCCGTTGGTGCCGCCGACGGTGATGACGTGCTTGGCCGGCCGGGTCAGGCGCATGCGCGCGGCGACCGCGCGCACCCGCTCCAGGCCCATGGCGATGTCCTGGGGATGTTGGCGCTCGATGTAGGCGAGCCATTCGGAGAGGGTGTTCATTTGTTTATTTCTACTCTTTCAGGCAAGCGCGTTCGCTCGCCTTCGTCAGAAGCAACAGCTCTGGAAGCGACAGCTTTCGCGCTGACGCGCGAGTCACTTTTCTTTGCTTGTGCAAAGAAAAGTAACCAAAAGAAACGCTTTAACACAGCCGAATGGCTGGTCAAGCACACCCGGGAGCCGCGCCCGCCGCGCTGCGCGCTCCGGGTCCGCACTTGGCCTGGGCATTTTTCGACGGCACATCCATGTGCCGGCGAAAAACGGCGCGCTTCCTGCGCGCCGCCCCTGCGGGGTTTTCGCCCAGGCCAAGTGCCGCGGCTCACGGGATCCCGAAAAGCAGAGCAACGTCAACGGCACCAGCACGGCAAAGGCAACGGCAAAGGCAACGGCCAAGCGGCGCGCATCGGAAGCGCAACGGATCAGCCCACAGATGGGACCGCGCACGCTATACGCGCATCGTGTTCGTCCTACAGCGCCCGATGCTTCGCCTCGCCAAAGAACGGCGTGTGGTGCGCGCAATCGTTCAGCCGCACCACTTCCAGATGCTCCACGTCCGGCCCTTCCAGCAGATTCAGCGTGGTCGGCGCCTGGCGGAAGCTCCACAGCCGCGCGATCGGCAGGCCCAGCACCCGGCACAGGATCACCCGGTTGACCGCATCGTGGGCGACCACCAGCAGCGTGTCGTATTCGCCCAGGCCCTCGGCGGCGCGGGCCAGGCCGCGCCAGGAGCGCTCCAGCACCTGCCGCAGCGACTCGCCGCCCGGCATCAACACCGTATCCGGCTCCTCGCGCCAGGCGCGCAGGCGCGCCGGATCCTTCTCGTTGATTTCGCTGGCCAGCAGACCCTCCCACTCGCCATGGGCGATCTCCTGCAGGTCCGGATCGGTCTGCAGCAGCGCCTCGCGCTCGGCGCCCAGGGCGAAGCGCGCGGTGCGTTGTGCGCGTGCCAGCGGCGAGGCCACGGCGCGGGTCAGCGGCACCTCGCGCAGGCGTGCACCCAGCGCCTGCGCCTGGGCGTCGCCGACCGGCGACAGCGGGATGTCGATCTGGCCCTGGTAGCGGCCTTCGGCGTTCCACGGGGTTTCGCCATGGCGGGCGAGCAGAATGCGCATGCGCTGGATTCCTTGGGGGAAGGGCCCGTCTCGCAAACGAAAACGGAGCGGCATGATACCCGCTCCGTCGCCGGAAACCCTGCGCCGCATCCCGCCCGCCGCCGCAGCGCGCCGGGGCGGACACGCGGACGGCGGCCATGGCCGCCGTCCGTCGGGCCCGGCTCACTTGGCCAGGTTCAACTCCTTCAACAGCCGCGGCGCCGGCATCACTTCCTGCATGATCCAGTGCAGGTAACGCGTGTCGACCGCGATCATCCGGGTCATCGCCGGGTCGAACACCCAGTTCGAACTCACCGACTCCCAATTGCCGTCGAAGGCCAGGCCGACCAGCTTGCCCTGCGCGTCCATCACCGGCGAGCCGGAGTTGCCGCCGGTGATGTCCAGGTCGGACAGGAAGTTGACCGGCACCGTGCCCAACCGCTTGTCTTCCAGCCCGCCGTAACGCTTGGCCTTGGCCGCATCCAGCAGCGCCTTGGGCGAATTGAACGGCTCCACGCCGGTGTCCTTGGCGACCACGCCTTCCAGCGTGGTGAACGGGGTGTAGGCCACGCCATCCTTGGGCACGTAGCCCTTGACGTTGCCGAAGGTGATGCGCAGCGAAGAGTTGGCGTCCGGATACACGGACTCACCCTGACTCTTCTTGTAGTCGGCCACGGCCTGCAGGTAGCGCGGACGCGCCAGCAGTTCCTCGCCCTCGCGGCGCTTCTGGTCCTGCTCGATCTGCAGCAGGGTCGGCATCAGCGCCACCGCATAGCGCAGCGCCGGATCGTCGCTGGCCTCGAACGCGGCACGGTCGGCATGCAGCCACTTCAGGCGCGCATCGGTGTTGCCCAACTGGGTACCGGCCAGGCGCGCGGCGGCGGCCTGCGCATCGGCGCCGGCCAGCCACTGGTCCAGCGCCGGCAGGCGCTGCGCCTTCGGCAACTTCAGGTACTGGTCGAACCAGTAGCGCTGCAACTGGCTGTCCATGGACGCGACGTAGCGGCGCTCCATCTGCTTCATCGCACCCTCGATCTCGGGCAGGTCGCGCTCCTGGTAGCCCGGCTCACGCTCGGCGTCCGGCTTGGCGCGTTCGATCGACAGGCGATACAGCGACACCGCACTGCCGAGCGCGCCGGTACGCTGCATCTGCCGCAGCACCAGGTCGCGATCGCGCGTCGCCTTGGCCTGCTCGCCCAGCGCCAGCAGCTGCGCATGCGCCTGCAGCGCGGCCTTGCCCTCGCCGCCCTGGCGCTTGAGCCAGTCCAGCACCGCGCGTTCCTCGGCGTGCTTCTTGGCCGCCGCATCGATGCGCTTGAAGCCTTCCAACTGGCCTTCGTAGTTCTTGGCGACGTTGTTCCAGCTGGCCATGGTCGCCGCGTACTTCACCTGGATGTCCGGGTTCTGCTTGCCGGCCTGCTCGACCAGCGCGATCAGATCGCGGTATTGGCGCGCGGCGGTCGGATAGCCCCAGTCGGCGGTGGCGTCGAATTCGGAGGCCAGCGCATAGCGGTTGGTGCGGCCCGGGTAACCGGCGACCATGACGAAATCGCCGGCGCCCAGCGGCTGGTCGGCGAACTTCAGGAAGTGCTTGGGCTGGTACGGCACGTTGTCCTTGGCATAGGCGGCCGGCTTGCCGTCCTTGCCGACGTAGGCGCGGTAGAACGAGAAATCGCCGGTGTGGCGCGGCCACATCCAGTTGTCGACGTCGCCGCCGAACTTGCCGATGCCCGACGGCGGCGCGTAGGCCAGGCGCACGTCGCGGATTTCCAGGGTGCGGAACAGACGGTAGGTGTTGCCGCCGGAGAAGCTGTACAGCTCGCAGCGGTAGCCGGCATCGGCTTCGCACGCGGCGACCTGGGTCTTGTCGAAATCCTCCAGCGCCTGCGTGCGCTTGAGCGCGTCCTTGCCGGCGGCGGCCATCGCCGCCTTGGCCTGCGCGGTGACGTCGGTGATGCGGTCGAGCACATAGATGCGCGCGTTCGGGCCGGCACTCAGCTCCGCACCCTGGCTGGCGGCGCTGAAGCCGTCGCGGATCAGGTTCTTCTGCGGGGTCGAGTTGAGCTGGATCGCGCCGTAGGCGCAGTGGTGGTTGGTCACGACCAGACCCTGCGGCGAGACGAAGCTGGCGGTGCAGCCGCCCAGCGAGACCACCGCGCCCATCGGGTCGCCAGTGAGGTCGGACAGCTGCTGCGGCGACAGCTTCAGGCCGGCCTGCTGCAGCGGCCCGGCGATGTCCGGCAACTGCTGCGGGACCCACATGCCCTCGCCGGCCTGGGCGGTGGAGACACCGGACAGGGCGGCCACGGCGGCGATGGCGACAGCCAACGAATTCGAACGCATCGAATAGCTTCCTTGATGACAGACGTTAGAGTGTAACGGCTGTCACCAATCGCCCGGACCGTGACCAATGGCACCCTGGGGCGTGTCGCCCAGTCCCGGGCACGTCCTGACCGCGCCGCAACATGGGCGCACCGGCCGGGCGCTTATACTGCGCGCCCTCTTCCCATCGAATCTGCACCGACATGGCGCAAACAATGAAGGCGCTGGTCAAGCGCGACGCCGCCAAGGGCATCTGGCTGGAACAGGTGCCGGTGCCGGTCCCCGGCCCCAACGAGGTGCTGATCAAGCTGGAAAAGACCGCGATCTGCGGCACCGACCTGCACATCTACCTGTGGGACGAGTGGAGCCAGCGCACCATCAAGCCCGGCCTGACCATCGGCCACGAGTTCGTCGGCCGCATCGCCCAGCTCGGCTCGGCGGTCACCGGCTACGAGGTCGGCCAGCGCGTCTCGGCCGAAGGCCACATCGTCTGCGGCCACTGCCGCAACTGCCGCGGCGGACGTCCGCACCTGTGCCCGAACACGGTCGGCATCGGCGTCAACGTCAACGGCGCCTTCGCCGAGTACATGGTGATGCCGGCCTCCAACCTGTGGCCGATCCCCGACCAGATCCCCTCCGAACTGGCCGCGTTCTTCGACCCCTACGGCAACGCCGCGCACTGCGCGCTGGAGTTCGACGTGATCGGCGAGGACGTGCTGATCACCGGCGCCGGCCCGATCGGCATCATCGCCGCGGGCATCTGCAAGCACATCGGCGCGCGCAACGTGGTGGTCACCGACGTCAACGACTTCCGCCTGAAGCTGGCCGCGGACATGGGCGCGACCCGCGTGGTCAACGTCGCCAACACCTCGCTCAAGGACGTGATGGCCGACCTGCACATGGAAGGCTTCGACGTGGGCCTGGAGATGAGCGGCAATCCGCGCGCCTTCAACGACATGCTCGACTGCATGTACCACGGCGGCAAGATCGCCATGCTCGGCATCATGCCGCGCGGCGCCGGCGCCGACTGGGACAAGATCATCTTCAAGGGCCTGACCGTGCAGGGCATCTACGGCCGCAAGATGTACGAGACCTGGTACAAGATGACCCAGCTGGTGCTGTCCGGCTTCCCGCTGGGCAAGGTGCTGACCCACCAGCTGACCATCGACGAATTCCAGAAGGGCTTCGACCTGATGGAAGAAGGCAAGGCCGGCAAGGTCGTGCTGAGCTGGTAAGGCGCGCGCCGCGGCAACGCGGCGATACCGGAAAAACACGAAGGGCGCCTTGCGGCGCCCTTCGTCGTTTCACGAGACGATGCGATCAGAACGCGATCGTGCCCGAGACCACCACACGGTGACCGGCCAGGCGCTCGGTGAAGTTCTCCGGGCCCTTGTTGTCGGTGTCGTAGTAACCCACGCTCAGCGCCAGCGGGCCGACCATCTTGCCCACGCTGACGTTGTAGTCGGTGTAGTCCTGGTACGCGGTCAGCGCGCTTTCGTAGGTGGTGCGGCCGACGTGCGCGCCGACGCTGAAGCCCTGCGGCAGCGCCCAGTTCCCGTCCAGCGCGTAGTAGAAGCTGTCGCGGTCGAGGTTGTACACGTTGTCGGTGTACGCCACGGTCAGGGTGTAGGTCTTGAGGAACTTGGTCTTGGTGATCAGTTCGTTGTAGTTCGACTTGCCGGCGCCCGGGTAGCCGTAACGGTTGACCATCACGTCGAAGTTCCAGTCCGGCGAGAAATCGACGTTGTAGCCGACGAAGCCGTCCACTTCCCAGTCCGGATCGCCCGCGCCGAAGTCGACGTTGGAGCCCCAGGTGCCCACGTACAGGCCGAACGGCGAGGTGTAGGTGAGGCCGGCCTGGAACGCCGGGCCCTTGTCGGTCTGGGAGACGCCGCGGAACACGTAGTCGCTGACCACGCCGTAGGAGCCGGTGATCGGCGAAGCCGGTTCGTCCTGGGCCAGGACGGTGAACGGCGAAGCGGCCAGTGCGACGGCCAGGGCGAGAGTGGTCTTGTTCACCGGTCATTCTCCTGTGGGTTGACGAGGGTGGGTTGCCGCAGCGGGACGCATGCGCTTTCACGCTTTTTTAACTGCTTTGATCTTGCAGTGCAACAACTTTTCGCCCAGCGCATGCCATGGCCTGACACAAGCCTGTACTTTTGCGTCACGTGCGGACACGGCCGGCGCGCCGGCGTTGGCCTCAAACTCGACAGGCATGGACCCGGCCAGCGACCTGGCGGTCACGTCGAGGCCGATCGGGCCAGCCGCTGGCGGCACCGGCGCGCAGCCGCGCCAATGGGCGATCGGCATGGCGCGATGGCGCCTCAGTCGGGCCGGGCGAACACCCCGAAGCGGCGCGCGCGCAGGTGCAGCGGCTGGCCCGGCGCGTAGTCCGGCACCCCCTCGCCCGCCGGCAGCTCCACCTCCACCTCGTCGTGGCCGTGCGCCAGTTGCGCGCGCAGGCGCAGGCGCGGGCCGCTGCGCTGGATCGACAGCACCGTCGCCGCCCAGCCCTCGCTGCCGGGCGCCAGGTCTTCCGGCCGGACATACAGTTCGACCGGGCCGCTGGACAGCGGCGTCGACGGCGCCGGCAAGGCCAGCCCACCGACCTGCACCGCACCGTCGTGCAGACGTGCCGGCAGCCGGTTCACCGCGCCGACGAAGGCGTACACGAACGGCGAGGCCGGCTGCTCGTAGACCTGCGCGGGACTGCCGATCTGCTCGATCCGGCCGCGGTTGAGGATCGCCACGCGGTCGGCCAGTTCCAGCGCCTCCTCCTGATCGTGGGTGACGAACACCGTGGTCAGGCCGGTGCGTTCGTGCAGTTCGCGCAGCCAGCGCCGCAGGTCGCGGCGGACCTGCGCGTCGAGCGCGCCGAACGGTTCGTCGAGCAGCAGCACGCGCGGCTCGATCGCCAGCGCGCGGGCCAGCGCCACGCGTTGGCGCTGGCCGCCGGACAGTTGCGCCGGGTAGCGCCGCTCCAGGTCGTGCAACTGCACCAGCGCCAGCAGCTCCTGCACCCGCGCACGAATGCGCGACTCGCTCCAGCGCGCCTCGCGGCGCACGCGCAGGCCGAAGGCGATGTTCTCGTACACGCTCATGTGCTTGAACAAGGCGTAGTGCTGGAATACGAAGCCGACCCGGCGCGCCTGCACCGACAACGCGGTGGCGTCCTCGCCGTGGATCAGCACGCGGCCGCGATCGGCGTGTTCCAGGCCGGCGATCACCCGCAGCAACGTGGTCTTGCCGGAGCCGGACGGCCCCAGCAGCGCCAGCAGTTCGCCCTGGCGGATATCCAGGCTGACGTCGTCGAGCGCGGCGAAATCGCCGAAGCGCTTGCCCAGGTGCTGCAGGCGGATGGTCATCGCAACCTCAATGTCGGTGAGTGGCGGCCAGCGCCGCGCCGTGGCGCCAGTGCAGCCAGGACTTCACGGCGAGCGTCAGCAGCGCGGTCAGCGCCAGCAGGCTGGCGCAGGCGAAGGCGGCGCTGTAGGCGTATTCGTTGTAGAGGATCTCCACATGCAGCGGCAGCGTATTGGTGCGCCCGCGGATGTGCCCGGACACCACCGACACCGCGCCGAACTCGCCCATCGCCCGCGCACTGCACAGCAGCACGCCGTACAGCAGGCCCCAGCGGATGTTCGGCAAGGTCACCCGGCGAAAGGTCTGCCAGCCGCTGGCGCCCAGGCTCAGCGCCGCCAGTTCCTCGTCGTCGCCCTGCTGCTCCATCAGCGGCATCAGTTCGCGCGCGATGAAGGGGAAGGTGACGAAGGTGGTCGCCAGCACGATGCCCGGCAGCGCGAACACGATCCGCGGCAGGCGCAGCACCACCTCGCCCAGCAGCGGCAGGGACAGCCGCACGCCCTCGTCGATCAGCGGCCAGGCCCAGCCGTTACGGCCGAAGATCAGGATGAACAGCAACCCGGCGACCACTGGCGACACCGAGAACGGCAGATCGATCAGGCTCACCAGCAGGCGCTTGCCGGGGAAGCGGTGCTTGCTCACCGCCCAGGCCGCGGCCACGCCGAACACCAGGTTCAACGGCACCACGATCGCCGCGACCAGCAGGGTCAGGCGGATCGCCGCCAGCGCGTCCGGATCGGAGATCGCACGCCAGAACACGTCGGCGCCGCCGCGCAGCGCCTCGGTGAACACCAGCAGCAAGGGCAGCAGCAGAAACGCCAGCAGGAAGACGAGCGCGCCGCCGATCAGCAGCCGCTGCACCCAGCGCGGCTCGTCGACCACCGAGGCCTGCGCGTGCGCGGCGACGGCGGCAGCGCCGGCCTGCCCCGGGACGTGCGCGGCGAGCGCGGACACGACCGACGCCATCACGCCACCGCCCTGCCGCGCCGCGCGAACCAGGCCTGTGCCGCATTGACCAGCAGCAACGACAGCAGCGACAACAGCAGCATCGCCGCGGCGATCGCGCTGGCGCCGCCGTAGTCGAATTCTTCCAGGCGGATGGTGATCAGCAGCGGCGCGATCTCGGTGGCGTTGGGCAGGTTGCCGGCGATGAAGATCACCGAACCGTACTCGCCGACGCCGCGCGCGAAGGCCAACGCGAATCCGGTCAGCACCGCCGGCCACAGCGTCGGCAGCAGCACCCGGCGCACCGTCTGCCAGCGCCCGGCACCGAGCGTCGCGGCCGCCTCCTCCAACTCGCGCTCGGCCTCGGCCAGCACCGGCTGCACGATCCGCACCACGAACGGCAGCCCCACGAACACCAGCGCCACCACGATGCCCAGCGGCGTGTAGGCGACCTTGACCCCGCCGGCGCCGCTGCTCTGCATCAGCCCGGCATAGCCGATCAGCAGGCCGCCGACGCCCAACGCGGCCAGGCCGAGCACGGCGACCGTGCCAAGCAGGCGCTGCAGCGCACGCAATGGTGCCGGCAGCAGCGACTGGCTGCGCCGCAACAACGCGTAGCCGATGGCCGACAGCGCCAGCAGCAACGCCAGCCGCGGCCACCACCAGGCCAGTGCCGGCAGGCTGGCCGCCAGCGCCTGCGCGGGCTGCTCCAGCCAGCGTCCGATCCAGCCGTTGCTGCCGTACAGCGCAGTCAGGGCGATGCCGGCCACCGCGGTCGGCAGGGCGAACGGCAGGTCGATCATCGCGTCGAACAGGCGCTTGCCGGGAAAGCGATAGCGCACGAACACCCAGGCCACCCAGGTGCCCATCACCGCATTGAACGCCGCCGCGGCCAGCGCAGTGCCGAAGCTCAAGCGCAACGCCGCCAGCACCCGCGGCTCGCTCCACACCCGCCACACGCCGTCCCAGCCCAGCCCGCTGGTCTTGAGCAGCACCGCGAGCAAGGGGATCAGCACCACCAGTCCCAGCCAGGTCAGGGTGATGCCCAGGCTCAACCCCAGGCCCGGCATCACCCGGCGCTGGCGCGGTGCACGGGCAACGGCGGCGGCGGTCACGGCCATCGCGTCACTTGCTCGCCTGGATCTGGTCGAACAGGCCGCCGTCGTCGAAGTGCGTGGCCTGCGCCTTGGCCCAGGACCCGAACGCCTGGTCGATGGTGACCAGGCGCACCTTCGGCAGCCGCGCCAGATCGGCGCGGTCGGCGTACTCGGGATGGCGCGGCCGGTAATAGTGCTTGGCCGCGATCCTCTGTCCTTCCGGCGAGTACAGGTACTTCAGGTATTCTTCGGCGACCGCGCGGGTGCCGTGCTTGTCGACGTTCCTGTCGACCAGCGCCACCGACGGCTCGGCCAGGATCGACAGCTTCGGCACCACGATCTCGAACTTGTCCTGGCCCAGTTCCTGCTGCGCCAGGAACGCCTCGTTCTCCCAGGCCAGCAGCACGTCGCCGATGCCGCGCTGGACGAAGGTGGTGGTGGCGCCGCGCGCGCCGGTGTCCAGCACCGGCACGTTGCGGAACAGCGCGCGCATGTAGGTGAGGATGCGCTCGCGATCGCCCTTGAAGATGTGGTCGGCGTAGGCCCAGGCGGCCAGGTAGTTCCAGCGCGCGCCGCCGGAGGTCTTGGGATTGGGCGTGATCACCGACACGCCGTTGCGCAGCAGATCGGGCCAGTCCTTGATCCCTTTCGGATTGCCCTTGCGCACCAGGAACACGATGGTCGAGGTGTACGGCGCGCTGTTGTCCGGCAGGCGCGTGGCCCAGTTCGCATCGATCAGCTTGCTCTTGGCGGCGATCGCATCGACGTCGTAGGCCAATGCCAGCGTCACCACATCCGCCTCGACCCCGTCGATCACCGCGCGCGCCTGCTTGCCGGAGCCGCCGTGCGAGGTCTCCACCGCGACCTGCGCGCCGGGATGCAGCTGCGCCCAATGCTTGGCGAAGGCGGCGTTGTAGTCCCGGTACAGCTCGCGGGTGGGATCGTAGGACACGTTGAGCAATTGCGTCTCGGCAGCGGCCGCGGCCCCGGCGAACACGCACAGCGCGAGCGCGAGCAGCGGGCGCCAGCGGCGCGGCGGAAGGCTGGACATGGACGGTTCTCCGAAAACACACAGGCCGATGCCGCGGCCGATGCCCGCCGCGGACCATGACGCATGCTGCGCAGCGGCAGGCGGCGGGTGAAATGACTTCCCGGCAGCGGCTCATGCCATTTGCGCATGACGACCCCGGCCTTCGCGGGCGCCGCGGTAAAATCGCCGTCTCTTTCCGCCGCGCGTGCCCGTCATGACCGACTCCCGCCTCACCCAGCACTACGCCGAGGAACTGGACGCGATCCGCGCCCAGGGCCTGTTCAAGTCCGAGCGCATCATCGTCGGCCCGCAGGCGGCGGAAATCGTCCTCGCCGACGGCCGCCGCGTGCTCAACTTCTGCGCCAACAACTACCTGGGCCTGGCCGATCATCCGGCGCTGATCCAGGCCGCCAAGGATGCGCTGGACACGCACGGCTTCGGCATGGCCTCGGTGCGCTTCATCTGCGGCACCCAGGACCTGCACAAGCAGCTGGAAGCGCAGATCGCCGCGTTCTTCGGCACCGAGGACACCATCCTCTACGCCGCCTGCTTCGACGCCAACGGCGGCCTGTTCGAACCGCTGCTGGGCGAGCACGACGCGATCATCTCCGATGCGCTCAACCACGCCTCGATCATCGACGGCGTGCGCCTGTGCAAGGCCAAGCGCTTCCGCTACGCCAACTGCGACATGGCCGACCTGGAAGCGCAGCTGCAGGCGGCCGACGCCGCCGGCTGCAAGACCAAGCTGATCACCAGCGACGGCGTGTTCTCGATGGACGGCTTCATCGCCCCGCTGGACGAGATCACCGCGCTGGCGAAGAAATACAACGCGCTGGTGCACATCGACGAATGCCATGCCACCGGCTTCCTTGGCGCCAGCGGCCGCGGCTCGGCCGAGGTCAAGGGCGTGCTGGACAAGATCGACATCTTCACCGGCACCCTGGGCAAGGCCATGGGCGGCGCGTTGGGCGGCTTCACCACCGGCCGCCGCGAGGTGATCGAACTGCTGCGCCAGCGCTCGCGGCCCTACCTGTTCTCCAACTCGCTGCCGCCGCACGTGGTCGCCGCCGGGATCAAGGCCTTCGCGATGCTCGACGCCGCCGACGACCTGCGCGCACGCCTGGTCGAGAACACCGCCTACTTCCGCGAGCGCATGGCCGCCGCCGGGTTCGACATCAAGCCCGGTACCCATCCGATCTGCCCGGTGATGCTGTACGACGCGCCGCTGGCGCAGCGCTTCGCCGAACGGCTGCTGGAGGAAGGCATCTACGCGATCGGCTTCTTCTTCCCGGTGGTGCCCAAGGGGCAGGCGCGGATTCGCACCCAGATCAGCGCCGCGCACACCCGCGACCACCTGGACCGGGCGATCGAGGCGTTCATCCGCATCGGCCGCGAGCTGGGCGTCATCACCGCCTGAGATGCGCGCCGCGCTGCGCCAACGGCTGTTGCTGGCGGCGCAGACCGACGCGCAGGCGCAGCCTGCAGCCGGCGGTTGGCATAGCCGCTGCCTGCATTGCCGGCGACGCCTTGACTTGCGCGGCGACGGCGAGCCGCTGGGCCATTGTTCGCTCGAACATGTGGTGCCGCAGGCCTGGTTCGGGCGCCGCGCCGCGGCAGCGTTGTGCGCCCAGGTGGGCGACGATCCCAACGATGCACGCAACCTGGCGCTGGCCTGTGCCGGCTGCAATCACGCCAAGGGTCGCCACCACGATGCGCGCGGGCCGCAGGATGCGCGCGCCCGCGACGTCGTCGCCGCGTTGCTCAGCGCGCGGTTGGCACGCTGGCGTCCGCCGCCGGCGCCAACGCCGTGACTTCGGCGGCGCTGAGTTCGCGCCAGGCACCCTTGCCCAACTCGCCCAGCGCCAGCTCGCCGATCGCCACCCGCACCAACCGCAGCACGTCCAGGCCGAGCGCGGCGAGCAGCCGCCGGATCTGCCGGTTGCGGCCCTCGTCCAGCACCACTTCCAGCCAGGCATGGCGCTCGCCCTGGCGCAGCAGGCGCACCTGCTTGGCGCGGAGCGGTTCGCCATCGTCGACCACGCCGGCACACATCCGTGCCAGCAGCGCCGCGTCGGGCACCGCGTCCACCTGCACGTGATAGGTCTTGTCCGGGCCGCTGCCCGGGTCGGTCACCCGCGCCGCCCATTGCGGGTCGTTGCTGAACAACAGCAGGCCCTCGCTGGCCTTGTCCAGGCGCCCGACCGGTGCCAGCCACGGCAGGCCGGCACCGTCGAAACAGCGATAAACGGTGTCGCGGCCGCGTTCGTCCTGCGCACTGGTGACCAACCCGCGCGGCTTGTTGAGCATCAGGTACAGGCGCGCGGTGTCGGCCAGCGGCGCGCCGTCCACGGCCAGCCGGTGGCGGCCCTGCAGGATCGGGAATTCGGGATCGGTGACGATGCGCCCGTCGACGGTGACACGGCCGGCGGCGATCCAGCGTGTGGCCTCGGTACGCGAGCACAGGCCAAGCTTGGACAGGGTGCGGGCCAGGCCGTGACGCGGCGTGGCTGGCGCGGCGCCGCGCGCGGAAGGGCGCGGACGCGCGGGCACCGCCGGGGACGACGCCGGACGACGGGAACGCGGCGGCTTGGCCCCTCGCACTGCGCGAACGGGCGCGGCCGCAAGCGGCCGCGCGCCGGACTTACTGCTTGTTGGCGTCGGCCGGCGCCGGCGCCTCGGCGGCGGCAGCCGGTACCGGTGCCGGACGCGCCTTGACCACGCGAACGCCGCGCGCCTTCATCCAGGCGTCGAACTCCTCGGCGGTCATGCGCTTGCCGTTCTGGCTCATGTCGAACCGCCAGGGCGTGTTGTCGAAGGCGGTGGCCGGCTTGTACGCGGCCGGATCGTTCGGCTTCACCGCGCCCGGGGTGGCGTTGGCCAGGCTCTGGCAGCCTTCGGCGCGCAACCGCAGCAGCACGCGGTCCAGCGACTGGTCGCTGCTGTAGGACTGGGTCAGCACGCCGCTGGGCATGCCCAGCTGCACGTTGCGGCTGAACAGCTCCGAAGCGACCGGCGCGGCGACCGTGGCCGGCAGCGCCAACGGCTTGGGCAGCAGATCGCCGGAGCAATCCGGTGCGGCGTGGGCCGCAGGAATCAGGGCGAGCGCAAGCAGGCTGGCCGTCACGATACGCAGCATCGGTTTTTTTCCATTCAGGCGAGTCGACGAGCGAGTGTAGGCAGGGCCCGGCGTGCTTTCAACTGTTACCGGCACTACATGCGCTAAATAATTGGGATTGCTGAAAAAATTCAGCTTTGACCGGCGGGCAATGCAGCTCATGTAGGAGCGGCTTCAGCCGCGACAGGCGTTCCTGGGAAGGCCCGTCGCGGCTGAAGCCGCTCCTACGGCAATACCGAAGAATCCATTCGCCGTCCCATAAAAACAAAGCCCGGCACGAGGCCGGGCTTTGCTTGAGACTGGAAGCGTCCGATTAGTTCTGGACGTTCAGCTCGGTACGACGGTTCTTGGCACGGCCTTCCGGATTGTCCGAACCATCCGGGTTGGTGTTCGGCGCAATCGGACGGCTCTCGCCGTAGCCGATCGGACCGACCAGACGCGAAGCGTCCACGCCGTTCTTGGTCAGGTAGTCGTACACGACGCGGGCGCGACGCTCGGACAGCTTCTGGTTGTAGGCTTCGGTACCCTTCGAGTCGGTGTGACCGGCAACCTCGACACGCAGGTCGGGGTAACGCTTCAGGATCTCGGTCGCTTCACCCAGGATCGCCACGGCGTCCGGACGCAGGTTCGCCTTGTTGAAGTCGAAGTTGACGCCCTTCAGGTCGATCGACACCGGCACCGGGCAGCCGTCCGGACCGATGGTCTGGCCAGGCTGGGAGTTCGGGCACTTGTCGTCGCAGTTGTTGACGCCGTCACCATCGTCGTCCAGGTCGGCGCAGCTCGGCGCAGCGGCCGGCGGCGGCGGCGGGGCGACCGGGGCAGCCGGCGGCGGGCCCAGCGGAATCACGACGCCGACCGAAGCCAGCACGTCGCCGAACCAGTTCTGCGACGGAGCGGCAACGCTCTGGTCGTCGAAGTCAGCGCGGTAGGCCACTTCGGCACGCACGGCAACGCGCTTGTCGAAGGTGGTCTGCAGACCGACGCCGGCCTTGGCGGCAAAGTTGCCGTCCTTGCGCTGGCCCGGGGAGACCGGACCGCCGGTGTCGAACTCTTCTTCCGAGCGCTGGTAGCCCAGGCCGAACAGCAGGTACGGGTTCCAGCCGCGGCCTTCCTGGATGAAGTGGCGACGCAGGTCGAACGAGATGCCGTACTGGCTCCAGTTCAGGTCCTGGTTCTTGTCGAAGTTCGGGTTCTGATAGTTCAGCTCACCGTCCAGCGACCAGTTCGGGTTGATGAACTTGCCCAGGCCCAAGGTGACGAAGGGCGCATCGTTGGTGGTGCGATCCTTGTCCTGGAAGTTGAAACCAGCCGAACCGGTCAGGTACCAGCGGTCGTCGAATTCCTGCGCGGACGCTGCCTGGGCGACGGCCAGACCGCCCAGCAACGCGGCGGTGAGAATTTTCTTGTTCATTAATACAACTCCTTGTTTCGGGGAGATAGAAACCGGTAGAGGCATGGTTCAGTACAGATGTCTCGTCACATCCAGACGGCCGTTTCCGCACGCCATCGCCGCGCACATTATGCGCGGCATAGTGAAGATGGCGTTAACGGGCACGTAACATGTGAAAGTCAACGCCAGCCGCTGCAAGGCCGTGGATACACCCTATACAGGTTGATGAAATCCCGCAATGCGGCGGGGAGATGACCGTTTGCGGTCGTAGACAAGCGCCCACAGGGCGACCCAGTTCTCACCGCGGCCGCGCCCAGGGCGGCGGGTCGGCCAACTCGGCCTGCATGAACTCGACGAAGGCCCGGACCCGCGGCGGTACCAGTCGGCGCTGCGGCATGACCGCGTAGATGCCGGTCTCGGTCAGCGGGAAGTCGGCCAGCACCTGGCGCAGCCGCCCCTGCCGCAGGTCCTCGGCCACGTGCCATTCCGAATGCAGGGCGATGCCCTGGCCGTTGACCGCGGCGTCGCGCAGCACCTCGCCGAAGTTGGTCTCCAGCGGTCCGGCCACGCGCACGGCGATCTCGCCGTCGGGCCCCTGCAGCCGCCAGGTGTCCTGCCTTCCGTCGCTGCCGGTCAGCAGCAGGCAGGCGTGCGCAGCCAGGTCGGCCGGCGTGGCCGGGGTGCCATGGCGGCGCAGGTAGTCCGGCGAGGCGCAGAGCATGCGCCGATTGCCGGCCAGACGCCGCGCGACCAGGCTGGAATCGCGCAGGTTGCCGATGCGGATCGCCAGGTCGAAACCTTCGCTGACCAGGTCCACGACGTTGTCGCTCAGGTGCACGCTCAGCCGCACCTGCGGGTGCAGCGCCATGAACCGCGGCAGCAGCGGCGACACGTAGAGCCGCCCGAACGCGGCCGACATCGTCACCCGCAGGGTGCCGGCGGCGGCGACACCGGCCTGGCGCAGGCCGCCGGCCAGCGATTCCAGGTCCTCGACCAGCGGCCGCCCCTGCTCGGCCAGTTGCAGGCCTTCCGGAGTCGGGTGCAGGCGCCGCGTGGTCCGGTGCAGCAGGCGCACGCCGAGCGCGCGTTCCAGCCGCTGCAGCCGCTGGCTGGCCACCGCCACCGAGATGTCCAGGCTGCGCGCGGCGGCGCTGATCGAGCCGAGGTCGAGCACGCGCAGGAACAGGGCGATATCGCCGATCCGGTCCATTGTGTGGATTCCATTGAAAGTCGTTCAATATTTTTACTGTTTTTGCTGAGAACCTGCAGGCCTAGGCTGCCGTCCTCCCGCCACTCTCGGAGCCGCCGCATGGCCGCCTCGCTCGCCCCACCTCCCCACACGCCCGCTGCCGGGCGCACGCCGATCGCGCTGTTCGCACTGACCGCCGGCGCCTTCGGCATCGGCACCACCGAGTTCGTGATCATGGGCCTGCTGCTGCAGGTCGCCGCCGACCTGCAGGTCAGCGTCCCCGCCGCGGGGCTGTTGATCTCCGGCTATGCGCTGGGCGTGTTCCTCGGCGCGCCGCTGCTGACCGTGGCCAGCCGGCGCTGGCCGCGCAAGCGTGTGCTGCTGGCGCTGATGCTGGTGTTCACCGCCGGCAACCTGGCCTGCGCGCTGGCGCCGACCTATGCGGCACTGATGGCGGCGCGGGTGGTCACCTCGCTGGCGCATGGCACCTTCTTCGGCGTCGGCGCGGTGGTGGCCACCACCCTGGTGCCGCCGCAGCGCAAGGCCTCGGCGATCTCGACCATGTTCACCGGCCTTACCGTCGCCACCCTGCTCGGGGTGCCGGCCGGTGCCTGGCTGGGCCTGCAGTACGGATGGCGCGCCACGTTCTGGGCGGTGGCGGCGATCGGCGCCCTGGCCACCGTGGTGATCGCCGCACTGGTGCCGGCCGACCGCGACGCCCCGCCGGCGCCGCCGCTGCGCGAGGAACTGCGCGCGGTCGGTCGCGCCCCGGTGCTGCTGGGTCTGGCGACCACGGTGCTGGGCTATGCCGGCGTGTTCGCGGTGTATACCTATGTGCAGCCGCTGCTGACCCAGGTCACCGGGGTGGCCGACAGCGCGGTGTCGCCGCTGCTGCTGGTGTTCGGCGTGGGCATGATCGTCGGCAATGTGCTCGGCGGACGCCTGGCCGACCGCCGCCCGCGGCAGGCGCTGCCGCTGAGCCTGGGTGCGCTGGCCGTGGTGCTGGCGGCGCTGACCTTCGCCTTGCCGTCGGCACCGGCGATGGCGCTGGGCATCGGCCTGCTGGGCGTGGCCGCGTTCGCCACGGTGGCGCCGCTGCAGGTGTGGGTGCTGGGCAAGGCCGGCGAGGCCGGCCGGCATCTGGCCTCGAGCCTGAACATCGGCGCGTTCAACCTGGGCAATGCGCTGGGCGCGTGGCTCGGCGGCCTGGTACTCGGCCACGGCGGCAGCCTGTCGCAACTGCCGTGGGTGGCGGCACTGCTGACCCTGGCCGGACTGGCGGTGGCGCTGGCCGCACTGCGGCTGTCGCCGGCCACCGCCGTGCCCACGCCCGATACCGGCGCCGGCTGCGCCGCTGGCGGTGCGGCATGAGCCGGGCGATGGCAAGGGCCGCGCTGGCGACGGCCCTGCTGGGCACGCTGGCGCTGCCGGCCGACGCGGCGCCGCGCGACTGGGTCGCGACCTGGCAGGCCAGCCCGCAACCACTATGGGCCGCAGACTTCCCGTTCCCGACACAGACGCCGTTCCACCTGTGGCGGCAGACCGTGCGCCAGGTGGCGCGGGTCAGCCTGGGTGGCAGCGAGGTGCGGGTGGAGCTGAGCAACGCCTATGGCGACACGCCGCTGCACATCGGCGCCGCGTCGCTGGCGCTGGCCGGCGACGGCGCTGCGACCCTGCCCGGCTCGCAGCGGCCGCTGCGCTTCGGCGGCAAGACCGAGGTGACGGTGCCACCGGGCGCGCCGGTGCTCAGCGATCCGGTGGCGCTGAGCGTGCCGGACCTGGCCCGGCTCAGCATCAGCCTGTATCTGCCGCAGCCGACCGCGCCGTCCACCTTTCACTGGGAAGGCCTGCAGAGCGCGTGGCTGGCCGAGGGCGAACGCACTGCCGACGCCACGCTGGCCGACGCCACCGCGCTGCCGGTGCGGCTGTTCGTCAGTGGCATCCAGGTGCGCCGCGCCGATGCCGCCGGCGCGGTGGTGGCGCTGGGCGACTCGATCACCGACGGCGCCGCCTCGACGCCGGGGCAGGACCGGCGCTGGCCGGACCAGTTGGCCACGCGGCTGGCGGGACAGCGGGTGGCGGTGCTCAACGCCGGCATCTCCGGCGGCCGCGTGCTGCGCGACCGCATGGGCCGCAACGCGCTGGCGCGGCTGGACCGCGACGTACTGGCGCAGCCCGGCGTGCACAGCCTGATCCTGTTGATGGGCATCAACGACATCAGTTGGTATGCCACGCCGTTCGCACCCGACGATGCACCGGTGTCGGCCGAGGAACTGATCGCCGGCTACCGGCAGCTGCTGCAGCGCGCGCAGGCACGCGGCCTCCGGATGATCGGCGCCACCCTCACCCCGTTCGAGGGCGCGTTGCCGGACTCGCCGATCCCCGGCTACTACAGCGCGCAGAAGGAGGCCGTACGCCAGCAGGTCAATGCCTGGCTGCGCGCCGGCAACGGCTTCGACGCGATCCTGGATTTCGATGCGCTGCTGCGCGACCCCGCGCACCCCACGCGGATGCGCGCGGACGTCGACTCGGGCGATCACCTGCATCCCGGCGACGCCGGCTACGCGGCCATGGCACAGGCTGCCGCGCAATTGCTCGGCGCCAACGCGCCCGCGCGCCCTCCTGCTCCCGCCGCTGCGGGCGCGGTCGACACCGACACCGCGGCGCGCTGACGCCGTCTCTCCCATCCCCTTCCCCACCATCAGGAGTTCTCCATGGAATACCGTCATCTCGGTGCGTCCGGCTTCAAGGTCCCCGTGCTCAGCTTCGGCACCGGCACCTTCGCCGGCACCGATCCCTTCTTCGCCACTTGGGGCAATTCGGACGTGGACCAGGCGCGGCGCCTGATCGACATCTGCCTGGAGGCCGGCGTCACCCTGTTCGACAGCGCCGACGTCTATTCCGGCGGCGCCGCCGAATCGGTGCTGGGCGCGGCGATCAAGGGCCGCCGCGACCAGGTGCTGCTGTCGACCAAGGCCGGCTTCCGCTTCGACCGCGCGGTGCGCAACAGCGTCGGCTCCTCGCGCTTCCACCTGGTGCGCGCGGTGGAAGCGGCGCTGACCCGCCTGGGCACCGACTACCTCGACCTGTTCCAGTTGCACGGCTTCGACGCGCGCACGCCGGTGGAGGAAACCCTGTCCACGCTCGACGACCTGGTGCGTGCCGGCAAGATCCGCTACCTGGGCGTGTCCAACTTCTCCGGCTGGCAACTGATGAAGTCGCTGGCGGCGGCCGATCGCCACGGTTGGTCGCGCTATGTCGCGCACCAGGCCTATTACTCGCTGATCGGGCGCGACTACGAAGAGGAGCTGATGCCGCTGGGCCTGGACCAGGGCGTGGGCGCGCTGGTGTGGAGCCCGCTGGGCTGGGGCCGGCTGACCGGCAAGCTGCGCCGCGGCCAGCCGCTGCCGGACAGCAGCCGCCTGCACGACAAGGCGGTCACCGAGGCCGGCCCGCCGGTGCAGGAAGAGCGCCTGTACCGGGTAATCGACGCCCTCGAGGCCATCGCCGCCGAGACCGGCCGCAGCGTGCCGCAGATCGCGCTGAACTGGCTGCTGCAACGACCGACCGTCAGCAGCGTGATCATCGGCGCACGGACCGAGGAGCAGTTGCGGCAGAATCTGGGGGCGGTCGGCTGGACCCTCGATGCCGCCCACGTGCAACAGCTGGATGCGGCCAGCGCAGCGGTACCGGTGTATCCGTACTGGCACCAGCGCGGCTTCGCCGAGCGCAACCCGCGGCTGGTCTGAGCCGCGGCCGTGCCCTCCTTTCCCTCACGTCCAGGAGCCTCCATGAAAGCGGTCGCCACTCTCCAACCCCTGCCGATCGACGATCCGCAGTCGCTGCACGACCTCGACCTGCCCACGCCGCCCGCGCCCGGCGGCCACGACCTGCTGGTGCGGGTGGAGGCGGTGTCGGTCAATCCGGTGGACACCAAGGTCCGCGGCAACGCATCGCGCGACGCCCAGCCCAAGGTGCTGGGCTACGACGCCGCCGGCGTGGTCGAGGCGGTCGGGCCCGAGGTCGACGGCTTCGAGCCGGGCGACGAGGTCTACTACGCCGGCGATATCACCCGAGCCGGCAGCAACGCCCAGTACCAACTGGTGGATGCGCGCATCGTCGCGCGCAAGCCGGCCACCCTGGACTTCGCCCAGGCCGCAGCGCTGCCACTGACCACCCTCACTGCCTGGGAGCTGCTGTTCCAGCGCATGCCGTTCGACTTCGACGACGCGCGCAACCGCGGCCGCCGCCTGCTGGTGATCGGCGGTGCCGGCGGGGTCGGCTCGATCGCGATCCAGCTGGCGCGGCATGCCGGCTTCGAGGTGATCGCCACCGCCTCGCGCCCGCAGACCCGCGACTGGTGCCTGCAACTCGGCGCGCACCACGTGATCGACCATCGCCAGGCGCTGGCGCCGCAGCTGCAGGCGCTGGGCATCGACCAGGTGGACGCGGCGCTGAACCTGGCCGACACCGACCGCTACTGGCAGCCGCTGGGCGAGCTGCTGGCGCCGCAGGGCCACGTCGGGCTGATCGTCGAGCCGAGCGGTCCGCTGCACATCGGCGACCCGTACAAGGCCAAGTGCATCGGCATCCACTGGGAAATGATGTTCGCGCGCGCCCGTTTCCGCACCGAGGACATGATCGAGCAACACCGCATCCTGGCACGCACCGCCAGCCTGGTGGACGCGGGCGAACTGCGCACCACCCTGACCGAGACGCTCAACCCGATCAACGCCACCACCCTGCGCGAAGCGCACCGGCGCCTGGAGTCGGGCAGCACCATCGGCAAACTGGCCTTGGTCGGCTGGGGCTGAGCGGCCGCGCAGTGATCGGAACATTCGCACGATCGCCCCGCCGACCGTAACTGCTGTTGCTGTTGCTGTTGCTGTTGCTTCCGCTTCTGCTGATGTTGCTTCTGCGTTTGCTGTGCTTTTGATCTACCCGGGCCCCCTCGGCGCGGCAGACGCGGCGGGCGAATACCCGAAGGGCGACGCGCAGGATGCGCGTCGTTTTCCGCCGGCACATGGGTGAGCCGGACAAAGGCGAAGCACTGCTTCGCCCCGGCGAACGGGCAGGCGCCGTGAGGCGCCTGCCCCGGGCTTGGCCGCGTAGCGGACAAGTGCCGTCGGAAAATGCCCGACGTGGCTGCGGACCCGGAGCGCGCTAGCGCGGAGGGCGCGCTGCGGGGTGTGTTTCTTTTGGTTACTTTTCTTTGCACAAGCAAAGAAAAGTGACCCGCGTCAGCGGAAGCTGTTGCCTTTGCTTCAAAGCTTCCTGCTTCAGAATCCCCGCGCCATAGCCAAGGCAACCTCAAAGTCAGCGTAAAGGCACGAAGGCAACGTCCCTCTTGCCGTAGCCCAAGTTTCACGGCACCCTGCGCGCTTCCGTACGCCTGCGTATCCACGCCATGTCGCCCGCCCCCGGCCAGCCCGAATCCGCCTCCGCCGCCTATCCGCACCTGTTCGCCCCGCTGGATCTGGGCTTCACCCAGTTGCGCAACCGCATCCTGATGGGCTCCATGCACACCGGCCTGGAGGACCGCGCCCGCGACTTCCCCAAGCTGGCCGCGTACTTCGCCGAGCGCGCCGCCGGCGGCGTCGGACTGATCGTGACCGGCGGCTTCGCGCCGAACGTGGTCGGCTGGCTGAAACCGTTCGGCGGCAAGCTGTCCTGGCCGTGGGAGGTGCGCCCGCACCGGCAGGTGACCGCCGCGGTGCATGCGCACGGCGCCAAGATCTGCCTGCAGCTGCTGCACGCCGGGCGCTACGCCTATCACCCCTTGTCGGTGGCGCCGTCGAAGCTGAAGGCGCCGATCAACCCGTTCACCCCGCGCGCGCTGTCGGCGCGCGGCGTCGAACGCCAGATCGATGCCTACGCGCATGCCGCCAAGCTCGCCCGCGAGGCCGGCTACGACGGCGTCGAAGTGATGGGATCGGAAGGCTATCTGATCAACGAGTTCATCGCCCCGCGCAGCAACCGCCGCAGCGATGCCTGGGGCGGCGACGCGGCCAAGCGCATGCGCTTTGCGGTGGAGATCGTGCGCCGCATCCGCGCCGCTTGCGGGCCGGACTTCATCATCGTCTACCGGCTGTCGCTGGTGGACCTGGTCGAGGACGGCAGCGACTGGCAGGAGATCGTGATGCAGGCGCAGGCGATCCAGGCCGCCGGCGCGACCATCATCAATTCCGGCATCGGCTGGCATGAGGCACGCGTGCCGACCATCGCCACCTCGGTGCCGCGCGCCGCCTTCGCCGCGGTCACCGCCAAGCTCAAGCCGCACGTGCGGCTGCCGCTGATCGCCACCAACCGCATCAACATGCCCGACGTGGCCGAGCGCATCCTCGCCGGTGGCGGCGCCGACATGGTGTCGCTGGCGCGGCCGCTGCTGGCCGATCCGGAATGGGCCAACAAGGCGCAGCGCGGCCAGGCGCAGGCGATCAACACCTGCATCGCCTGCAACCAGGCCTGCCTGGACCACGTGTTCGAGAACAAGACCGCCAGTTGCCTGGTCAATCCCCGCGCGGCCGCCGAGACCGAACTGAACTACCTGCCGACGCGCGCGCCCAAGCGCATCGCCGTGGTCGGCGCCGGCCCGGCCGGACTGGCCTGCGCGACCGTGGCCGCGCAACGCGGCCACCGCGTCACCCTGTTCGACAGCGCCAGCGAGATCGGCGGTCAGTTCAACGTGGCCAAGCGGATTCCCGGCAAGGAGGAATTCCACGAGACGCTGCGCTACTTCCGCCATCAACTCGAGGCCACCGGCGTGGAGCTGCGCTTGCAGACCACCGCCGATGCTGCGCTGCTGGCCGACTTCGACGAGGTGGTACTCGCCACCGGCATCGTGCCGCGCACGGTGCAGTTCCCCGGTGCCGATCATCCCAACGTAGTCAGTTATCTGGACGTGCTGCAGGGCCGGGT
Source organism: Xanthomonas sp. 3307 (assembly GCF_014199735.1). Classification (NCBI taxonomy): domain Bacteria; kingdom Pseudomonadati; phylum Pseudomonadota; class Gammaproteobacteria; order Lysobacterales; family Lysobacteraceae; genus Xanthomonas; species Xanthomonas sp. 3307. Next base: position 1,062,880 of record NZ_JACHOG010000001.1, read on the forward strand.
GCAGGCCGCGGACAAGGTGGCGATCATCGGCGCCGGCGGCATCGGCTTCGATGTCGGCGAATTCCTGGTGCACGCCGGGGAGTCGACCGCGCTGGACCCGGCGCGGTGGATGGCCGAGTGGGGCGTGGACCCGCAGTTCGAAGGCCGCGGCGCGCTGTGCAAGCCGCGTCCGGAGCCGCCGGCGCGCAGCGTGTGGCTGCTGCAGCGCAGCCCGGGCCGGCCCGGCGCGCGGCTGGGCAAGACCACCGGCTGGATCCATCGCGCCACGCTCAAGGCCAAGGGCGTGACCATGCTCGGCGGCGTCGAATACCTGGGCGTGGACGACACCGGTTTGCGCATCCGCGTGGACGGCGCCGAGCAACTGTTGCCGGTGGGTACGGTGGTGGTCTGCGCCGGCCAGGAACCGCGGCGCGACCTGCAGGCGGCGTTGCTGGCCGCCGGCCGCAGCGCGCACCTGATCGGCGGCGCCGATGTCGCCGCCGAACTGGACGCCAAGCGCGCCATCGCCCAGGGCAGCCGGCTGGCGGCGCAGTTGTAGGGCATGCGCTGACCCGGCAGGCCGTCGGCGACCATCGCCGACAATGTCGCGCCGATGCACGCGGGCTAGGCCGGGCGCAGTCGGTGATCGTCCTCGCTACCGGCGCGCAAGGCGGACGTCGTCTGCAGCAGGCATGCCTGTCCGCCACCAACTACGGGCCTGCAAGCCTCAACGTGCCGTGCAGGGGAACGCCGCGTGCAACGCATGCCCCACCGGAACCGCCGCGCGCTGCCGCAACTGCGCCGCCGGCAGCGCGGCCAGCGCGGTGAACACGCGATCGACCAGTTCATGCGCCAGCACGCCCTGCGCGCCGGCGCACCACTGCGTGCCTTCGGTGGCATCGGCGACGCCGGCGATGTACAGCCGCGCCATCGCGCTGGCCTGCGCGCGGCGCTGTTCGGCGCTGCCGACGAGCGGCGTCGCCACGGCCTGCGCATCGCCGCGCAGCAATCGCAGCAGATCGCCAGCTGACAGCTGATGCACCGCCTCCGGACGCGCGGCCACGGACGCGGCGGCAGGCGCGCTGCCGGCGGCAAGACACAGGCACAGCAGCCGGGGCAATGACGATGACAGCGACATCGGCGGACTCCTTTGGCAACCAGGACCAGCGCTGTCGATCCTAGCAAGCCGGCGCGGCGGACTTGGTGCTGTCGCATCGTGCGGCTATAAGCCTGGGCATGCCATGCGCCTCCCCCCTGCCTACCCTGCCCCGCCTGCCGCACGCGGCGCTGGCGGCGTATGCCGGCGCGCATTTCGGCAAGAGCCTGCTGTGGTACGCCGGCGAACTGCTGCTGATCTATTCGCTGACCGAACACGCCGGCCTGCGCGCGATCGCGGCCGGGTTGGTGCTGGCGCTGGGCCTGCTGCTCAGCGCCGCGATCGGCGTCGGCGCCGGCTGGCGCCTGCGCCGACGCCTGCGCGACGTGCGCAACGCCGGACGCCTGCAATGGCACGGCCTGGCCGCGGCCGCGCTGGCGCTGCTGCTGGTGTTCGCTACGCCGTTGCTGCCGTCGCCGTGGCGGCTGGGCTACGTGCTGGCGGTGAGCCTGCTGTTCCGGCTGGCCTACGCGGCTTGCGACGTGGCCCAGAACACGTTGCTCAGCCTGGCGCAGTGGCCGTGGCGCGGCCACGACGGCGCCAGCGCGCTGCGCCTGGCCGGCAGCGGCGCCGCGGCGCTGCTGATCAGCAGCGTGGTCGGTGCGGTGCTGGCCCGCGGCGCCGATGGCGGCGGCCTGGCGCTGCAGGCCAGCGCGGTGCTGGCGGCCGTGGCGATGCTGTGCGCCTGGCAGTTGCAGCGGGTGCTGCACCGTCATGCCGCTGCGCATCCTGCACCCTCCGGCACCATCGCCGCAGCCGCGACCGACACGGCGCCCTCGTGGCGCGCGATTCCCTGGCAGCCGCTGGCGCTGATCGCGGCGGTCTCGCTGACCCTGCCCGCGTTCACCAAGCTCGCTCCATACGTGGCCGCCTACGGCCTGCTCTCGCCCGGCTGGGGCAGTGCGGTCCTGATCGCCTATGCGCTCGGCACGGTGCTGGTGCAGCCACTGGCCGCGCGCTGGGGCCGACAGCGCACGCCGGCGCAACGGCTGGCCTGGCTCGGCAGCGGCCTGCTGCTCTGCGCGCCGCTGTTCGCGCTAACCCTGCCGGCGCAGCCGTTGCTCAGCCTGGCCGCCGCGGCCTGCATCGGTGCGATCGGCGGCAGCGGCGGACAACTGGTGTGGGCCTGGCACGCACAACGCACCGCCACCCGCGCCGTCGCCCAGCACGCGCTGAGCTTCGCCGCGCTGACCGCCGCCGCGCAGGTGGCACTGGCCGCCGGGGTGGTGCTGATCGGCCTGCTGCTGGACGCGCTGGACTACCGCGACGGGCACTGCCTGCTGCTGTGCTGGGCGATGGCGGCCGGTCCGCTGTTGTGCGGGGCGCTGTGCCTGCTGCTGGCGCTGCTCACCGGGCGTCGCCGGCCATTGGCTGCCGACGCCGGCATGGCGGCGACCGCCAACGGCGGTTGAGGCGTTGGCACAGGGTCGGCGGCAGCGCCGACGCCGACGCCGCTGCGGCCCCGAAAGGCCACGGATCTGACGCAGGATCGCCCGCCACGCGGCGGCATCGGCCCTGCGGCGCAGCGCGCCCAGTCGTGCGCTAGGCGAAGAAGGCGCGCTGCAACGGCATCAACGCCGCACCCAGGGTCACCGCGTCGCCGACGGTGCGGGCGATGCACAACTGCGGCAGCGGCGGCGCCAGGCCATGCCGGTTGGGCGCGCGCGGGATGCGGATGCGCTCGATCAGGCGCGCGCCGATCGTGGCCGGCAGGCGCCCGCCGATCACGATCGCCTGCGGATCCAGCGCATAGGCCAGGTAGGCGCACAGCTGCGAGAACGGCGCCTCGGCCATCTCCAGCCAGGCATCCACGCCCGGGGTGTGCGCGTCGATCGCGCCGAGCATCTGCTCGACGCCGGCGTAGTCCTGGCCGGCGGCGCGCACCAGGGACAGCAACGCATCCAGGTTCGGATAGGCCATGCCGCCGACGGTCCAGATGCCGCCGAACTCGCCGGCATTGCCGCGGTAGCCGCGGAACAGCCGGCCATCGGCGATGATGCCGCCGCCGAAACCGTTGGTCAGGTGCAGGTACACGAAGTCGCGACACTCGCGGCCGACGCCATACAGGCTCTCGGCCACCGCCGCCGCCGCGCCGTCGTTCTCGACCGTCACCGCACAGCCCAGCGCCTCTTCCAGGATCGGCACCAGGTCCACCTGGGTCCAGTCCTCCAGCGCCGGCGGCCCGGCCATCTGCCGGCCCTGCCCGGTGAAGAACGCCGAGATCGCCATGCCCACGCCGACCACCCGCGCCGGGTCCACCCCGGTCTCGGCCAGCAGCTCGGCACGGAATCGCTGCAGTTGCGCCAGCACCGGCGCACGGCGCATGTCGGCCAGGCCGATGCGGCGCTGACCACGCACGTTGCCGGCGAAATCCACCAGCGCCAGCGCCACCACGTCGCCCATCAGGCCGATGCCGAAGGCGTAGGCGTAGTCCGGCGCCAGCCGCACGTCGACGCTGGGATTGCCGCGGCCCTCGGCGGCACGGGCGCTGAGCTGGACCATGCGGTCCTGCACGAAACCCTGCAGCAGGCGCGCCACGGTGGGCTGCGACAGATCCAGGTCGCGGCTCAGCGCCGCCTGGGTCTGTACCCCGGTCTTGAACACACGGTCGAGCAACTGGCGGCCGCCGGCACTGACGCGCGGCGGGAAATCGAGATGCGGCATAGGCGGACAGAAGCGTGATGGATGCACAACCGCAACAACCTAGCATGTGGACACAGAAGTTTCATACATGGTAAATAGTATTACCCCCACATTCTTTTACTGGGGGTCTTCATGCGTACCGTTCATCCGCACCCGAGCCTGCTGGCGCTCGCGCTCGCGTCCATCCTCGGCAGCGCCACTGCCGTCCATGCCGAGGACGCGCCGGCACCGCCGGCCGATGCCACCACCACCCTGGACCAGATCGTGGTCACCGGCACGCCGCAGGGCCAGTCGCAGAAGGACGCACCGTTCGCGATCAGCGTGGTGTCCAAGGAACGCCTGGAGCGCAGCACCCCGAGCAGCAGCGTGGACATGCTGCGGGCGGTCCCTGGCTTCTCCGCCGAACCCTCCGGCGGCCAGGGCGGTGGCCAGAACATCTACGTGCGCGGCCTGCCCGCAGGCGGCTGGTACTACGTGCAGTACCAGGAAGACGGCCTGACCCTGTTCGACGAGCCGCAGGAAAGCTTCTTCAACGTCGACACCCTGTTCGCGCTGGACATGATGACCGAGCGCCTGGAAGTGGTGCGCGGCGGCACCTCGCCGCTGTTCGCGACCAACGCGCCGGGCGGCACGGTCAATGCCATCACCCGCCACGGCACCGCCACGCCCGAGGGCGCGGTGCGCATGACCGTCGGCAGCGACGGCCTGCGCCGCGAGGACGCCTACAGCGCCGGCCCGCTCAGCGAGAACGTGCTGTACAGCATCGGCGGTTATCACCGCAGCGACGACGGCCTGCGCCGTACCGGCTACACCGCCGACCAGGGCGGCCAGCTGCGCGGCAACCTGACCTTCCTGATGGGCGATGCGATCCTCGACGTCGACGCCAAGTACCTCAACGACCGCACCGCCTTCTACAACCCGATCCCGCTCGCCGACCCGCGCAACCCGTCGCAGTCGCTGTCGGCGCTGATCGACCCGCTGGACGGCACGCTGCTATCCAACGACCTGCGCCACACCACCGCGCTCACCTTCGACGGCAATGGTCCGCTGGCGCGCAACCTGGACCTGGCCGACGGCATCCACAACAAGGTCAAACAACTCGGCACGCACCTGGAATGGGACCTGGGCGATGGCCTGACCCTCAACAACCGCATGCGCTTCGTCGATGCGGAAGTGGACTACACCGCGCTGTTCTCCGGCGCCGCGCCCTACGATGCCGGCGCCTACCTCAACACCCAGCTCGGCCGCGCGCGCAGCGGCTTCGGCGCGCGCGTGGCGCGGGTCGGCTACGTCACCACCCGCGACGGCGCCGCCTACGATCCGGCCACGGCCGACGGCCTGGTGCTGGAGAGCGGCCTGTGGAATGCGCGCACCCATCTGCGCACGCTGTCCGACGACCTGCGCCTGAGCAAGGCGTTCGACGACACCGCGCTGGGCAAGCACACGCTCACCGCCGGCCTCAACGTGCAGCACGTCGAATTCCGCCAGGACCGGCTGCAGAACACCGTGCTCACCACGCTGCAGAACAACGCGCAGCGCCTGGACGTGCTGGCCTACGACGCCGCCGGCAACGTGGTCGGTTCGGTCACCCAGAACGGTTTCGTGCGCTACGGCAACGGCGTCACCAGCGGCTTCGCCAACGCCACCTACCTGTCGCCGTACCTGTGGGATTCGGTGCGCTTCGGCCGCCTCGGCCTGGATGCCGGCGTGCGCTACACCCGCTACAACGCCAACGGCGGCGTGTACGCCAACACCACGCGCAATCTCGGCGATCCGAGCACGCTGGCCGACGACAACGTCGGCGGCCTCAGCGGTGCGTTCAGTCCGCGCACCGATCACCGCCATGCCACGCAGTGGACGCTGGGTGCCGAGTTCGCGCTGACCCCGCAACTGCAGACCTTCGCCCGCTACACCCAGTCGCAGCGCCTGCCGCGGCTGCAGAACGTCTACCAGACCCAGAACGCGGACGTCACCGACATCGACCAGGCCGAAGCCGGCCTGCGCGGCAGCTTCGGCGACACCTTCTCGTTTTCCACGGTCGGCTTCTGGAGCCGCTTCAACGACCTGTCGATCAGCGCCATCGTGCTCGACAACACCGGCGCTGTGCAGAACCTGGCACTGGTCGGCAAGACCCGCACCCTGGGCCTGGAATCGGAGTTCACCTGGCGGCCGTCGCCGCTGTTCGGCATCACCGGCTCGGCCACGCTGCAGGATCCGCAGACGCGCGGCCTGAGCAATGCGACCACCGGCCTCAGCTACGGCGACCTGGACGGCAAGCAGATCTCGCGCATTCCCAAGTTCATGGCGTCGATCAGCCCGACCCTGTACTTCGACATCGACGGCCGGCCGGTGGAACTGTCGGCCACCGCCTATCGCATGGGCCAGCGCTACGTCGATTACACCAACGCCACCGCCCTGCCCGCCTACACCACCTACGACCTGGGCCTGTTCGCGCGGCTGAGCGAGCACCTGGAACTGCAGCTGCACGCGGCCAATGTCAGCAACGCGCTTGGCCTGACCGAAGGCAATGCGCGGGTGGACACCTTGTCCGGGCAAGGCACCGCCGACGCGATCTACGCGCGGCCGATCTTCGGCCGCAACTACAACGCATCGCTGACCTGGAGGTGGTGAGCATGCACTGCCGGAGACTGTTGATGAGCGCAGTGCTGTCGCTGCCGATCCTGGCCCTGGCGGCCACGCCGAGCCTGCCCGACCGCCTGCGCGACCCGCACGGGCCGCCGCTGGTGGTCTCGCACCGCGCCTGCTGGAAGTTCGCGTCCGAGAACACCCTGGACGGCATTGCTGCCTGCATCGCACGCGGCGTGGACATGGTCGAGATCGACGTGCGCACCACCCGCGACGGTGGGCTGGTGCTGATGCACGACGAGACCGTGGACCGCACCACCGACGGCCACGGCGCGGTGGCCGATCTGACGGCGGCGCAGATCGCCGCCTTGCGCGTGCGCAGCCAGGGCGGCGGGCGCGACAGCACGCTCACCGCGCGGCATCCGCCGACACTGGCGCAGGCGCTGGCCGTGGCGCGCGGCAAGGTGCTGGTGAACCTGGACATCAAGGCCGCGGCGCTGGACCAGGTGATCGACGCGGTGGAGGCCGCCGGCGCGCAACGCGACGTACTGCTCAACGTGCCACTGGACGTACCGGCGGCGGTGCTGCAGCGCGCGCGCAAGGCCGATATCGCGGTGCAGGCGCTGTACCTGCAGCGCGATTCGGCGCTGTCGCCCGAGCAGGCCTTGCGCCGCGCCGCGCGCCTGCGGCCGGCGGTGGTGCAGTTGATGTTCGACGACCCGGCGGTGCTGGACATCGCGCAACGCGAACTGGCGCCGCACGCGCGGCTGTTCGTCAACACCATGACCAACGACATCGCCAGCGGCAGGCCGATGCGGCTGTCGGCCAACTACACCGACCAGCGCGCACTGCGCGATCCGGCCGCGGTCTGGGGCGGGCTGCGCAAGCACGGCGTGAGCATGATCCAAACCGACGAACCGTTGGCATTGCAACGCTACCTGCACGGCACGGACACGCCCCGGTAGCCGGTCTCGTTCCCAATCCTGGCGACGCGGCGCGATCGCCACGCGCCGCGTCGCCAGGAGTCCAGTTTCAGACGGGCGGCATGCACTGCCAGGACGATGCCCGTCGCTTCGAGCACTGCACCACTGACGACCGCGCTCACTGGCATGGCGGCGGCGGCGGCGCGTTGCGTTCCTTCACTTCATTCCATCAACCCCGAACGGAAGAGAGCACATGAAACTGCCCAAGAAACCCGCCAAGGCCCTCGCCCTGGCGCTGGCCTGCGTCTCGCTGAGCGCGCTGTCCGGCATGGCGTCGGCCGCCAGCAACTGGAACCCGGAACACATCCTCAACGTGATGAAGAATCCCTACCAGGGCAATCACGCCGACGTCGTGGTGATCTCGCATCGCGGGCTGGTCGGCAACGGCTGCGCCGAGAACTCCACCTGCTCGATCCTCGACACCTACAACGAGAACATCGAAGCGATCGAACTGGACGTCAAGCAGGCCTCCGATGGCGTCCTGTGGCTGTTCCACGACCAGAACGCCGGCCGCGTCATCGACCACAACCCCGGCTTCAACATCTTCCAGCCCGCCGCCAATCCGTCGGGCTGGAATCCGGACATCAGCACCCTGAGCAGCCATGATCTGATCAACATGTACCTGCGCGACAAGAACTTCGCCAAGACCAACGACCATCCGGCCTCGCTGGGCATCGCACTGGATGCGGTGAGCCACTATGCCAACCACATGGTGGTGGTGCTGGATCTGAAGTCGCTGGACGCGGTGTCGCGCGCGGCCGACCAGGTCAATGCGTTCAAGATGCAGAACCAGGTGGTGCTGAAGTTCAGCGCCTCGCTGCTGCCGAAGACACCCAGCGACATCACCCGCTTCACCAAGGGCGTGCCGTTCGCACCGACCGTCTATGCGGGCGACATGGACAGGATCGCCGACAACTACGTCGGCCTGTGCGGCTTCACCGCGCCCAATACGCCGCAGTGCCGGGTCAGCGCGTGGATCACCGAAGTGCGCAAGCAAGGCGGCTTCGCCTGGCTGGAAATCGGCAACAAGCAGCCCCGCCGCGGCGACCCGACTGCCGAGCTGCTGGCCGCGAACCAGGCGCAGAAGCAGGCGATCGGCGCCTTCTCGCCGGTGCCCGAGTACCGCCTGAGCAGCCATGACGGCCAGCACTTCGTGCGCAGCAACGGCACCTGCTGCGCATCGCTGGACGACTACCTGACGAAAACCAAGTACTTCGGCAACGAGACCGCCGACGACCGTCCGAACTTCCGCGCGCAGGTCACCGCCGGCTTCACCAGCATCATCACCGACGATCCGCTCGGTGTGATCCGCGCCAACGTCCCGCGCAACACCGCGCGCTACAACTGACCACTGGATGGTCGCGCCGGGGAGTGCGCTCTCCGGCCCTGCACGGCGCCCATGCGCCGTGCAGTCCGTCGTCCGCCTTCAGGAGCTCCCATGCGTTCCGCCCCACGTCCCCGCCATCTGCTTCTCGCGCTCCTGGTCGCCGGCGCGTGCGTGCCGCTGCTGCAACGCGCGGCCACCGCTCACGGCGCGCAAACCGCAGCGCCCGCCTCTCTCGCAACGCACGCGCCTGCCGACCCGGCGAGCGCACAGACCCCGCTGCACACCGACGTCCCGTCGGTGAACCGCAATGCCATGCCCGGACCGCCCGCAAGCGCGGTGCTGGCCGCGGCGCAGGCGCTGCCCGCCGACTTCCAGGCCGATGTGCTGCTGCGCCTCGCCGTCTCCCCCGATCTGCAAGCCGATGGCGACCGTGCCACTGCCGCGCAACGGCTGACGCAACAGGCCGTGGCATTGGCCGAGCGCGCGCAACGGCGCATGCCCGGCCTGGCCCGTGTCGGCTACGTCAGCGAAGAGAACCCCGACGAACTGCGCGCATTGCGCACCGCCGGCCTGGACCGGCTGACACTGCAGACGCGTGCCGCGCAGCGCGCCACGCCGGCACAGGCGCAGGCGCTGTTCGCGGCACTGCCGACACCGCAACCCGGCAGTTGCGATGCGGCCTACCTCGACGATCCCAGTCCGATCTATGCGTTGACTACTGCACTGCAGCCGACACAACCGACGGCGCGCGCAACCGCGGTGAGCGCACGTGTGGACGCGGCGCAACACGAAACCGACACCGCGCCGGCGCTGAAGATGGCACTCGCCGCTGCGCCGCTGGACAGCGCAGGACAGGCACAGCTCGCCGACAGCCTGACGCGCATGCTCGCGCGCATCCGCGGCGACGATGCCGGCTTCACCGCAACCGAACTGAGCGTGGCCGGCGACATGCCGCTGGTGCTGCAACAGCTCTCCGACACCGCGCTGCGCGAGCGGCTGCACAGTGCCTACCGCGGCTACGTTGCCGCGCACCTGGCGCAGACGCGGTGTCCGTCCAGCGTGCTCGGCAACCACTGGCTGCTGGAGCAGCGCTTCGTCGCCGAGCTGCCCAGCGAACGCATCCTGCCCGCGCAACCGGTCACGGCCCAGCCGGTCGACGAAGACGCGATCTCGCTGATCCGCCAGGCCGGCTACAACATCCGCACGCAGTTGCTGGATCCTGATGCTGGCGCCGACGCCCTTGCTACGGAAAAAGCCTCGCTGGAGTTCCTCGACCAACTCGACCACGGCGTGCTGCAACAGACCGCGGCCAGCGACGACAGCGGCCGCGTGCAGCGCGCGCGCCTGCGCGAACTGCTGCGCTATCTCGAGTATGCGCCGGCCGGCACCGCGCGCGACCGCGGCATGAACCTGCTCGCCACGCTGTTGAGCGGACCGTACTACGCGCGCGATCACGACACCTGGTTCGGCGATCTGCACGTGCTCGCCGAGCAAGCGCAACGTTGGCCCGATCGCGAACAGCGCCTCGCGCAACTGAGCGGACATGCCGACCCGGTGGTCAAGGTGTACGCGATGCTGATGCAGCGCAAGCAGTTTCCCTGAGCCTGATGCGCCGCATCGCGGCGCTGCACCATGCCGTCGTGCGGCCAGGCACGACGGCGTTGCCACAGTGCGAGATGTGAACCCTGTCAAGACTCGGGGTTCAGTTGCGATTCGGGAAGCGGCGCCTATTGTGCGCCCCTCTTCCGACCCGCCCATCTTGGCGGGTCCCGCCGGACTTCAGATTGCCGGCACCCGGGCGGCCCGTGACAGGCCGCCTCCCCATGACGCCAAGCCGCATCGCTTGCCGCGCCACTCCGGCGCGTCACCTCGACGACGGCCCATACGGAGCAAGGAGTACGATGAAACTGGCCTGGATCCTCTGGCTATCGCAATTGTTGCCGCAACCCGCTGCCGATTCGCTTTGCCTCAGCACCACCGTGTACCTGGAAGCGCGCGACCAGACGCTGCGCGGGCAGCAAGCCGTCGCCGAAGTCGCATTGCGGCGTCTGGACAGCGGTCTGTGGGGCGATTCGATGTGCCAGGTGGTCACCGCGCGCAAGCAGTTCGCGCCAGGCCTGGTGAAGCCGGGCACCGAACTGAAGAACGACGACGCCTGGGCCGACGCGGTCAAGGTCGCCTTCGCCGCCGAGCGCAACTGGGCGCTGCCGCAGGGCCAGCGCAAGGAGATCGTGCCCGGCGCCAGCCACTTCGCCGCGCATGCCATCGCCAGCCCGAGCTGGCGCAACGCCTATCAGGTCGCGACCATCGGCGACCACACGTTCTATCGCGTGCAGAAGCTGCGCCCGCGCAACGCCTCCTGATCCTTCGCCACGCAGGCACATCCGACGCAGGCTCCCGCACGCCACGCACGGCGTGCCAGTGATCGCCAAGCGCCCCGCGCAGCGGGTACGCTCTGGCGTCCTGAATGATGCGGAGCCGCATGCCATGAAACTCTATTCCAAGCCCGGCGCCTGTTCGCTGGCCGATCACATCGCGCTGCGCTGGGCCGGATTGCCGTTCGAACTGAAGCTGCTCGATGCCGCCGCGATGAAGGCGCCTGCGTATCTGGCGATCAATCCGGCCGGCGCGGTGCCGGCGCTGCAGGTGGACGACTGGGTGCTCACCCAGAACTCGGCGATCCTCAACTACATCGCCGATCTCGCGCCCGACGCGCACCTGGCCGGCGACGGCAGCCCGCGCAGCCGCGCCGAAGTGCAGCGCTGGCTGGCCTTCCTCAACGCCGACCTGCATCCGGCCTTCCATCCGCTGTTCGGCAGCACCCGCTATCTCGACGACGCCGCGGTGATCGCGCGCACCCAGGAACACGCACGCGAGCGTGTGCGCACGCTGTATGCGCGCGTGGAGGCCGCACTGGAACAGCAGACCTGGCTGGGCGGCGCACGCCGCTCCATCGCCGACGCCTACCTGTTCGTCACCCTGCGCTGGGCACGCGCGCAGCAGATTCCGCTCGGCGCCAACCTGCAACTGCATTTCGAACGCATGTCCGCCGATCCGCAGGTGCAGGCCGCGCTGCAGGCCGAAGGCCTGAGCTAAGCGTTGCTGCAAACGCCGGCGCATCTGCGCCGGCGTCGTCATGCGGCGTCAACCGCGCAAGGCGCGGCGAATCTCCTCCAGCGCACCGGGATCGTCCAGCGTCGACAGGTCGCCCGGATCGCGCTGCTCGGCCAGTGCCTGCAGCGAACGCCGCAACAGCTTGCCCGAGCGCGTCTTCGGCAGTGCCTGCACCAGATACACCTGCGCCGGCCGCGCCACTGCGCCGAGCCGCTGCACCACGCACTGGCGCAGTTCCTCGACCACCGCCGCGGCATCCGGCGCAGCCTGCTTCAGCGTCGCGAACACCACCGGCACCTGCCCTTTCAATTCGTCGTGCATGCCGATCACCGCGACTTCGGCCACGTCGGCGTGGCCGGCGATGGCTTCCTCGATCTCGCGCGTGCCCAGGCGATGCCCGGCGACGTTGATCACGTCGTCGGTGCGGCCGAGGATGAAGGTGTAGCCGTCCTCATCGCGGATCGCCCAGTCCAGCGAGCTGTACAGCAGCGTGTCGAAGTGGCTGAAGTAGCTGCGCAGGAAGCGCGCATCGTCGTTCCACACCGTGGTCATGCAGCCCGGCGGCAACGGCGGTTCGATCACCAACACGCCCTTGCGCCCGGCCGGCACCTCCACGCCATGCTCGTCGACGATGCGCGTGCGGTAACCGAGATTGGGAAAGCCCGGCGAACCCGGTTTCACCGGCCGCAGCTCGACGCCCGGCAACAGGGTCAGCACCGGCCAGCCGGTCTCGGTCTGCCAGTAGTTGTCGATCACCGGCTTGCCCAGCGCTTCGCCGATCCACAGTGCGGTCGGCTCGTCCAGCGGCTCGCCGGCCAGGAACAGATAGCGCAGCGCGCTCAGGTCGCGCTCGCGCAGGTAGCGCGCCGGGTGCTTCTTGAGCACACGGATCGCGGTCGGCGAGGAGAACATGGTGCGCACGCGGTACTTCTCGCACAGCGCCCACCACACACCCGGATCCGGTTGCACCGGCAGGCCTTCGTACAGCAGCGAGGTCGCGCCGACGATCAGCGGGCCGTACACGTTGTACGAGTGCCCCACCGCCCAGCCCACATCGGAGGTGGAGAACATGGTCTGTCCGGGGCCGCAGTCGAACACCGTGCGCATCGACAGTGCCAGCGCCACCGCATGACCGCCGACGTCGCGCTGCACGCCCTTGGGTTTGCCGGTGGTGCCGGAGGTGTACAGCAGGTAGCTGGGCTCGTTGGATTCCAGCCACACCACGGGTACCTGCGTATCGCCGACCTCGGCGCGCAGCGCGGCATAGTCGACGTCGCGCCCGGGTACGCGCGGCTGCGCCGGATCCAGCCCACGCGAGACGATCAGCACCGTCGGTGGCGGCGCACTGGCTTCGGCGCACGCGGCATCGACCAGCGGCTTGTAGGGGATGCGCTTGCCGCCGCGGCTGCCGGCATCAGCGGCGATCAGCAGCTTGGGGCGCGCATCGTCGATGCGCAGCGCCAGGTTGTGCGCGGCGAAGCCGCCGAACACCACCGAGTGCACCGCGCCGATGCGTGCGCAGGCCAGCATCGCGTAAACCGCCTCGGCCATGTTCGGCATGTAGATGACCACGCGGTCGCCGCGCTGCACGTCCAGCCGCTGCAGCACCGCGGCGAAGGCGTTGACCTCGCGGTGCAGCTGCGCGTAGGTGATTTCCTGGGTCTGCCCGGTTTCGCTGGACACCGCGACCAGCGCCAACTGCGCGGCGCGCGCGGGCAGGTGCCGGTCCACCGCGTTGTGGCACAGGTTGGTCAGCCCGCCGACGAACCAGCGCCGGAACGGCGGCGTGTCGTACTCCAGGATCGCCTGCGGCGGCCGCTCCCAGTGGATCGCCTGGGCCTGCTCGGCCCAGAATTCCTCGGGTTGCTCGATCGAACGTCGGTACAGCGTCGCGTAGTCCATGCCGCCCCTCCCAAGGCCGGTGCGCCGGCTCCGAGCATAGTCCTTTGGCGGGGAGGGCGTCGTTCCGACCTTGGTCGAAGGGGCCTAGACGGAGAACGCGGATCCGGCCTCGGTGCAGCACGCGCTATCGCACCTTTCAACGAAAAACTGCTGCGACGCCGCGTCAGCTCGAGGTGTCCTTGGCGAGCCAAGCCCTCATCGGCGCTATCGTCTCAGCGAAGCTCTGGAACCGTTCTTCGCGAATGAAATCGTCGTCGGGATATCCGAACCAGTAATGCACTGTCACCTGCTCGCCGCGACGCCGCACGTCCACAGAGTGCGTCTTCTTTTCGCCGAGAGCGAACAAGAGCGGCACCGTGCCATCCCACCTGCAATATGCGAAGTACCCTTCTGCAACCAACACGTTTACAAGGCGCTCGATCTCAACCGCGTCATCAGCGTGATGCATGCAGAACTCCTTAGCCACGATCCACGAGTGCTGCGAAACAGCATCGGCTCGAACGAGCTTCGTCAGGCGCGCTCATCGACCGCACGCAGCAAGACGATGTTCACACAGTCTTCCGACTCAAGTACCCAACCCGCGGCAGGCGTGTCGATCATGATGCCTTCGCCGAACTCGGACCGAAACCACTCTCTTGAGGCGACGTCTTCTTCCGGCGGAAAGTCGCCAGTGCTGACGACAAAGAGCACTTGCGATGGGCGTTCGTCGTCATGCCACCTGACCAGGTCCCCACGACGGACGGGAATCGTTGTACCCGGATAGCAGGGTCTGGTCATGCCTTGCCTCACGCCTGAATCGAGCCGCGCCGCAACGCGGCGTCGGCTGGACGAATCGCCGGATGCGGCACTACTTCCCCGGCACCGTAAACGTCACCACCACATTCTTCGGCGCCTGCTCGAAGCGCGCGACCACCGAGGCCTTGCTGAGTTGCACGATCTGCTCCAGCGGCTTGTGCGGGACGCCCTGGAAGTTGATCGCGACCTGGTCCAGGGCGCCGTTTTTCCAGTTGAAGCCGACCTGGGGCTTGCTGCCGACCGACGCTTCCAGGTCGGCAGCCACCTTCCGCGAATGCGCGTACGCATCCTTCACCGTGTCGACGGCATCGCATGCCGTGAGCGCCAGTAACAGCGGCGCCAGGAACAGGATCGATCGCATCGTACGCTCCCGGACCGCCCGGCTACTGCTTCTGCACCGCCGCGCTCGCCGCCGCCGCACGCGGCGGCGCCTGCTTCACGTAGCGGTCGAACCACTCCAGCATTTCTGCCACCACGTCCTCGTTGGACTCGCGCGCGGTGTACCAGTGCGGTTCGAACGGCAGCAGCACCAGCCGCGCGGTGCCGCCGAGGCCGCGGATGGCCTGGAACATGCGCGGCGCCTGGGTGGTCTCGGTGCCGGGGTTGGCGTCGTCCATGCCGTGCACCAGCAACAGCGGCTCGTTGATCTTGTCGGCGTGGAAGAACGCCGAGGCCTGCGCGTACACCTCCGGCGCGGCCCAGAACGAACGCCGCTCGTTCTGGAAGCCGAACGGGGTCAGGGTCTTGTTGTAGCTGCCGCTGGTGGCCACGCCGGCGCGGAACAGGTCGGTATGCGCCAGCAGGTTGGCCGCCATCAGCGCGCCGTGGCTATGCCCGGTGACGCCGATGCGGTCGCGGTCGACCACGCCCAGCGCCACCGCCTTGTCCACCGCCGCCTGTGCATTCTCCACCAGTTGCTGCAGGTAGGTGTCGTAGGCGGTCTTCGGGTCGCCGACGATCGGGAACGCGGCATCGTCGATGATCGCGTAGCCGGCCAGCAGCAACAGTTGGTAGGAATGCAGGCGGGTGAAGTCGCGGTCGTTGGCGCCGCTGACCTGGCCGGCCTTGGAGGCATCGGCGTAGTCCAGCGGATAGGCGTAGAGGATCGCCGGCACCCGCGTGCCTTCCTTGTAGCCGGGCGGCGTGTACAGGGTGAAGGACAGTTCCACCCCGTCCTTGCGCTTGTAAGTCACCAGGCGTTTCTGGATCTGCCGCACCACCGGGGTCGGGTCGGGGAAGCGGGTCACCGGTGCCAGGGTGGAGGCGACCACTGCCTCGCCGGCCGCCGCGGCCGGCTGCGCCTGGCCCAGCGTGCGCAGGTACACGTTGGGCGGGTCGCTCGGCGACTGCCGCCAGGTCAGCAGGCGGCTGGTGTCGTCGCCGGCGAATCCGGCAAAGGCTTCGTCGACGTCGGCGCCGCTGCGGAACAGGCGCTGGGTCTTGCCGCTCGCCAGGTCGTAGCGGTCCAGGAACGGCCGGTCGCCGGCCGGGGTGGCGCCCTGTCCGCTCAGGAACAGCGCGCCGTTGTCCTCGCGCAGCACGTACTCGCCGTTTGGCAAGCGACGCAGCTCGGGCGTGCCCGGATCGGCGTACAGATCGTCGGTGGACAGGTCGAACAGCACCCGTCCGGCGCTGCCGGGGCGGTCCGCGTCCAACAGCGTGGTGCGGCGCCAGTGGCGGTTCTCGTCGTACTCGTCCAGCAACACCTGCCCACCCTGCGCGAACCAGCTCAAGCCGGCGTAACGCTGGGTCACCTTGGCCAGTTCGCGCGGCTTGCCGGTGAACGGCGCCGACAGGGTCAGCAGCTTGTCGCGGGCAGGAACGCTCGTCTTCCAGTCGCCGCCGTCCAGCGCCTCGGCCCAGACCAGGGTGGCCGGCTGGTTGGAACGCCAGCCGTAGGCACGCGGCCCGGTCGGCACGCCATGCACCGGCACCCGGTCGGCCACCGGCAGGTTGGCCAGCACGCGCTCGCTACCGTCGGCCAGGTCCAGCACCGTCACGTCGTGGGCGAAGCGGCCGTAGGTGGTGACGTAGGAATACGGGCGCTGCAGGCGCTCCACGCGCACGTGGCGGCCGTCCGGCGCGCCGTCGACCACCGAGTACACCGCCGGCTTGGCGATCGTGCGCAGTTTGCCGCTGGCGGCATCCACGGTGACCAACTGCGAAGTGGCGTAGTAGGTGAACTGGGCCTCGTCCTCGGGACTGGACAGGGTGTCGCGGGCCTCGTAGGTGCTGCTCTCGCCCTTGCCGCGGATCGCTTCCTTGACCTCCGGCCCCGGCGGCACCGCCGCCTTCACCGGCGCCGGGCCCAGATCCTGCGGCACCGTGCGCACCAGCAGCGTGTCGCTGCCGCCCAGCCACTGGATCTCGCCGCCCAGCACCGGGTTGAGCTGCACGCCGTCGATGCGGCGCACTGCGCCGGTGGCGACGTCGCCCAGCCACAGTTCGACGCGGTCGGCCGCGGTGTTGTTGAAGGCGAAGCGGCGGCCATCCGGCGACCACACCGGTTGTGCCGGACAGGCGCCGGCCGGCAGGGTGACCGCGGTCTGCTTGCCGCTGGCCACGTCGACCAGGCTGAAGCCGTCCAGGCAGGCGCGGATGCCGTAGCCGTTGGACATGTCGTGGCGGGCGTGAGTACGCGGCTCCACGCGCACCCCGGCCAGTTTCAGGTACGGCTCGGCGACGCGCGCGATCGGCGGATAGGCCTGGCGCTCCACCAGCAGCAGGGTGCGCCCGGTCGGGTCCAGTCGCGGCGACGGATTGAGCGGCGCGCGCATCACGCCCAGCAGCGGCTCGGGCGGTTGCCGGTAACCGCTGTCGGCGGTGGCGGCATGGGCGGCAACAGGCAACGCACTGGCGAGCGCCAGCGCGCCGACCCAGCGGAACGGCATGAGCATGATCGAAACCCCCTTTCGAATGGCCCCGGCAACGTAGCACGGCCGCCGCGCAGCGGCCGAGCGCCGAAGGTCATGCCCGGCCGGACCGCGCCGCCCCGGCTCAGGACGGCGCCAGCGCCTGCTCGGCGGCCAGCGCCGCCACCACGCTGGGACGCTGCGCGATGCGCGCCGTGTAGGCGGCCAACGCCGGATGCGCGTCCAGCGACAGGCCGAACCGCGGCAGCCAACCGAGTACGGTGAACAGGTAGGCATCGGCCACGCCGAAGCGCTCGCCGAGCAGGTACGGCCGCGCGCTTAGCGCGGTCTCGGCATGGCCATAGCGCTGCAGCAGGCGGGCGGCGACCGCGGCGCGCCGCTCCGGCGCCAGCCCGGCATCGAACAGCGGCACGCTGCCGGCATGCAGTTCGCTGTTGATGAAGGCCAGCCACTCGTACAGGCGATAGCGCGGCAAGGCGCCTGCCTCCGCCGGTGGCACCAATGCCGCCTGCGGACAGCGGTCGGCCAGGTACAGCAGGATCGCCGGCCCCTCGGTCAGCACCTGGCCGTCGTCCAGTTGCAGCGCGGCCACATAACCCTTGGGATTGATCGCCCGGAAATCCTCGCCATCGGCAGTACGCTTGCTGCGGTTGTCCACCCGCACCAGCCGGAACGGCAACTGCAGTTCGCGCAGCACGATGTGCGGCGCCAGGGAGCACGCGCCAGGAGCGGCATAGAGGTGCATCGGAACGGTCTCGCAGGAACACCGGACAATCGGCGCGCGCAGTGTGCGCGGCACGGGGCCTGTCGAGAACAAGAATGTCAGGGCGCGCCAGTAGCGCTGCTAATGGCTTCGTCCAGGAACCCGCGCAGTTGCAACGCGGCCGGTGCCACGTGTGCAGCAGCGACCAATGCGAAGCGGCGCTGCAACCGCGGCTGCAACGGCAGGACCTGCACGCCGTCGCGCGCGGCCGGCAGCACCGACGCCGGCAGCAGGCTGGCGCCCGCGCCATCGCGCACCAGGGTCCAGGCGCTGGACCAGTCGCGCACCTGCAGGCGCAGGTCGGCGATCGTCAGTCCCTCACGCTCGGCCAGGCGCTGCGCATGCAACCAGCAACCGCCGGTAGCCAGTACGAACGGCAGCGCCAGCAGCTCCGTCAGGGCGATGTCGCGCGCCTGCGGACGCGCCAGCGCCGGCGGCAGCACCGCCAACCATTCGTCCGTGCCGAACACCGTAGCGTCGCGCTCCGGCGCCGGATCCAGCACCACGCCCAGGTCGACGTTGCCGGCCGCCAGCCAGGCCTCGACCTCTTCGTCGCTGCCTTCCAGCCAGACCACGCCCATGTCCGGATGCGCCCGCTCGAACGCGCGCAGGCGCGGCGCCAGCCAGGGCCGCGACGAGGCGAACCCGGCTACCCGCAGCGACGGCGCGGCGGGCGCACGTTGCGCCCTGGCCAGCGCCTGGACGTGCGCCAGCTCGGCCAGCATCGCCCGCGCATGCTCCAGCGCATGCGCTCCGAACGGCGTCGGCTGGATCCGCCCGCGCTCGCGCAGCAGCAGCGCTGCGCCCAGCACGTGCTCCATCTGCGCGATGGCCTGGCTGGCGCCGGACTGGGTGATGCCGCAGCGCGCGGCGCCTGCGCTGATGCTGCCGCACTCGACAACGGCGACGAACAGCCGCCAGTGGATCAGATTCATCATGTCGGTCTTCCCACAACGCGAAACGCCGGGCAGGGCCCGGCGTTCCGTGACGACGCGATCGCGGTGGCGATCAGCCCAGCAGGTGGGCCACGCCGCTGCGCTCTTCTTCCAGTTCGGCCAGGGTCTTGTCGACGTACTTCTGGCTGAAGTCGTCGATCGGCAGATCCTTGACGATGGTGTACTTGCCGTTCTCGGTGGTGACCGGGAAACCGAAGATCACGCCTTCCGGGATGCCGTAGGAGCCGTCGGACGGCACGCCCATCGTCACCCACTTGCCGTTGCTGCCCAGCACCCAGTCGCGCACGTGGTCGATGGCGGCGTTGGCGGCCGAGGCGGCCGAGGACAGGCCGCGCGCTTCGATGATCGCCGCGCCGCGCTTGCCCACGGTCGGGATGAAGGTGCCGGCGTTCCATTCCTGGTCGTTGATCGCATCGGCGATGGAGGCGCCGTCGGCGGTGGCGAAGCGGTAGTCCGGGTACATGGTCGGGCTGTGGTTGCCCCACACCACCAGCTTCTCGATGCCGCCGACCGGCTTGCCGAGCTTGAGCGAGAGCTGGCTCAGCGCGCGGTTGTGGTCCAGGCGCAGCATGGCGGTGAAGTTCTTCGGGTTCAGGTCCGGCGCCGACTTCATGGCGATGTAGGCGTTGGTGTTGGCCGGGTTGCCGACCACCAGCACCTTGACGTCGCGCTTGGCCACCTTGTTCAGCGCCGCGCCCTGCGCGGTGAAGATCTTGGCATTCTCCAGCAGCAGGTCCTTGCGCTCCATGCCCGGGCCGCGCGGACGCGCGCCGACCAGCAGGGCGATGTCGGCGTCCTTGAACGCGACTTCGGCGTCGTCGGTGCCGACCATGTCGGCCAGCAGCGGGAACGCGCAGTCTTCCAGCTCCATCATCACGCCCTTCAGCGCGGCCTGGGCCTTCTCCATCGGCAGTTCCAGCAACTGCAGGATCACCGGCTGGTCCTTGCCCAGCATTTCGCCGGAGGCGATACGGAACAGCAGGGCATAACCGATCTGGCCGGCGGCGCCGGTCACGGCAACACGAACGGGTGCTTTCATGGGGGATTCCTCTGCTAAGAAAGTGGGTGGGGTGGATCAGTAGACGCGATAGCCCAGCGGCTGCAGGTGCAGGTCCAGGGCGGCGGTGTCGTAGCCTTCGACCACGTGCTGGCCGATCACGGTGATCGGCACGCCTTCCAGGCCCAGCGCGGCGGCGGCCTGGCGGCCGGCCTCCTGCTCCACGTCCAGGACCGTGTAGCGGACCTGGGCGAGGGCGAAATCGGCCTGTTGCCGGCGGCAGTAGCCGCACCAGTCGGCGGCGAGCATGACGATGCCGTCGTCGCCGGTCAGCAGACGCGGGTCGCCGGCAGCCAGTGCGGCCGACGGTGCCGAGGCCGCGCTGCGCCACCACGCGTGCACGCCGCCGCCGATCACGAGCAGCAGCAGGCACAACACAAGGGGGCGCATCGTCATCGGCGGTCGGGTGCGGCAATCAACCGGGAAATGGTAGCACGCAGGGTCTGCGCGCCCGGCCGCAGGACCGGACGCGCGGACAGCGCCGGATCAGGCGTCGAGCGTGCGGTTCCACTCGGCGACGCGGTCGGCCTTGGCCGCCAGCACCGCGTCGGCGTCGCCTTCGATGGTGATCTTGTTGATCACGTCGCCCTGGGCGACGCTGTCGACCACATCCAGGCCCTCGAGCACCTTGCCGAACACGGTGTGCTTGCCGTCCAGCCACGGGGTGGCGGTGTGGGTGATGAAGAACTGGCTGCCGTTGGTGCTGGGGCCGGCATTGGCCATGGACAGCACGCCGCGGTCGTGGCGCACGCCGTTGTTGGTTTCGTCCTCGAAGCGGTAGCCCGGGCCGCCGCGGCCGGAGCCTTCCGGGCAACCGCCCTGGATCATGAAGTCGGCGATCACGCGGTGGAAGTTCAGCCCGTCGTAGAAGCCGCGCTTGGCCAGGTTCACGAAGTTGGCCACGGTCAGCGGGGCCTTGTCGGGATACAGCTCGATCTTGATCGGGCCGCGGGCGGTGTCGAAATGGGCGATCAGGGACATGGGATTCCTTGGAAACGGGGGCGTCATGAGGGGCGCATAGGATACACGGCGCCTTGTTCAGGCTTCGCCCGTGCCCACCGCCTGCGCCTGAATGGGCCTGCCCGGCCTGCCGCCGCCGGGCGCCGGCAAGCGCCACGGGATCCGGGTATACTAGGTGGCTTCCTTTCCTTCCTTCTGGCGCCGGCTGGCCCCCTTTCGCATGTCCATCGAAAATCTTCGCAATATCGCCATCGTCGCCCACGTCGACCACGGCAAGACCACCCTCGTCGACTGCCTGCTGAAGCAGTCCGGCACCCTGTCCGAGCGCACGGTGCTGGCCGAGCGCGTGATGGACAGCAACGACCAGGAAAAGGAACGCGGCATCACCATCCTGGCCAAGAACACCGCCATCACCTGGCAGGGCAACCGCATCAACATCGTCGACACCCCCGGACACGCCGACTTCGGCGGCGAGGTGGAGCGCGTGCTGTCGATGGTGGACACCGTGCTGATCCTGGTCGACGCGATGGACGGCCCGATGCCGCAGACCCGCTTCGTGACCCAGAAGGCGTTCGCGATGGGCTTCAAGCCGATCGTGGTGGTCAACAAGATCGACCGCCCCGGCGCGCGCCCGGACTGGGTGATCGACCAAGTGTTCGACCTGTTCGACAAGCTCGGCGCCACCAACGAGCAGCTCGACTTCCCGATCGTCTACACCTCGGCGCTGAACGGCTACGCCTCGCTGGACGACAGCGTGCGCGACGGCGACATGACCCCGCTGTACGAAGCGATCATGCGGCACGCGCCGAAGCCGGATGTGGACCCGGACGGCCCGTTCCAGATGCGCATCAGCCAGCTGGACTACAACAACTTCGTCGGCGTGATCGGCATCGGCCGCATCCAGCGCGGCGTGCTGAAGAAGAACATGCCGGTGGCGGTGATCGACCGCGAAGGCAAGAAGCGCCAGGGCAAGGTGCTGCAGGTGCTGGGCTTCCTGGGCCTGGAGCGCATCGAGCAGGACAGCGCGCAGGCCGGCGACATCGTCGCCATCTCCGGCATCCAGGAGCTGACCATCTCCGACACCGTGTGCGCGCTGGAGGCCCCCGAGGCGCTGCCGCCGCTGACCGTGGACGAGCCGACCATCTCGATGACCTTCCAGGTCAACAACTCGCCGTTCGCCGGCAACAAGGACCTGTCCGGCGGCAAGTTCCTGACCAGCCGCCAGCTCAAGGACCGGCTGGAGCGCGAGACCGTGCACAACGTGGCGCTGAAGGTGCAGCAGCTGGAAGACGCCGACAAGTTCCTGGTCTCCGGCCGCGGCGAGCTGCACCTGTCGGTGCTGATCGAGAACATGCGCCGTGAGGGCTTCGAGCTGGCGGTGTCGCGCCCGGAAGTCATCATCAAGGAGATCGACGGCAAGCTGATGGAGCCGGTCGAGCAGTTGGTGGTGGACATCGAGGAACAGCATCAGGGCGGCGTGATGGAAAAGCTGGGCACCCGCAAGGGCCAGCTGAAGAACATGGAGCCGGACGGCAAGGGTCGTGTGCGCCTGGACTACATGATCCCGGCGCGTGGCCTGATCGGCTTCCAGAACGAGTTCCGCACCCTGACCCAGGGCTCGGGCCTGCTGTTCCACGTGTTCGACCACTACGGTCCGAAGGAACAGGGCGCCATCGCCAAGCGCCAGAACGGCGTGATGATCGCCAACGCGCCCGGCGCCACCCCCGCCTACGCGCTGGGCCCGCTGGAAGAGCGCGGCCGCCTGTTTGCCGCCGAAGGCGACAACGTGTATGAAGGGCAGCTGGTCGGCATCCACTCCAAGGACAACGACCTGACCGTCAACGCGATCAAGACCAAGCCGCTGACCAACATGCGCGCCTCGGGCAAGGACGATGCGATCAAGCTGACCCCGGCGATCAAGTACACGCTGGAACAGGCGCTGGACTTCATCGAAGATGACGAGCTGGTCGAAGTCACCCCGAAGGAGATCCGCTTGCGCAAGAAGCACCTGACCGAAAACGAGCGCAAGCGCGCCGGTCGCGCGGGCTAAGCGGCAGCGCACGCCTATGGCCGCCGACAAGGCGTACAACCCGGATCCGCACGCGCATCCGGGCCTGCACCTGATCGCACTGCTGGAGGCCGGCAAGGGCCTGCTCGCGGTGTTGGCGGCCACGGGGCTGGAACTGATGGGTCCAGCCCCGCTGCGCGCGGGGGTGGACAAGCTGATCGTGCGCTTCAGCCTGGATCCGGACCACGGTGCCCTGCCCTCGCTGCTGACCATGATCAGCCCCGGCGCGGTGCACCTGGCCGCCGCCGGCATGCTCGCCTACGGCGTGCTGCACATCATCGAGGCCTGGGGCCTCTGGCGCGCCAAGGCCTGGGCCTCACTACTGGGCTGTATCTCCGCAGCCATCTACCTGCCGTTCGACGTCTACGCGATCGTGCGCCACCCCGGCTGGGCCTCCTGGGCGGTGCTGGCGATCAACCTCGCCGTGGTCGGCATCCTGGCCCGCGATCTGGTGCGGCGCCGGCGGCATCCTCGGGCCTGAGCCGCATTGCCCGATGCAAGAGGCGGGACGCCGCTCCCGCCGCATGTCGCTCGACACGGCGCATCGCCACCGTCATTCGGCCCAGCGCCTGGGTGTTGCCTGACACCAAGCCAGCCGCCACGATTCCCTAATACCTATCACGCTGTACATGGACGCATTTCACGCAATGCGATGCTCGCTGCGCTAAAGCGTTCACTCGTCTACAGAATCGACCGCACCTGCCGATGCTGTTTTGGCGTAGTTTGGGCGCGTCCGGAACGCGTGCCATGACGGCCAACCGGCCGGTGGCGGAGACTGGTATAGGGGGTTCACCGATGCGGTTCGCAGAAGCGATGGGATGGAGTGTGGCCGCACTGCTGTGCGCGGGCTTGAGTGCCTGTGGCGGTGCGATCGGCGACAAGGGCACCACAGCGTCCAACCGGACAAGGCAGCAGCCGACGGCCCTGGCTAATGGCACGGCCGCCACGGCAGCGGCCGCCGTACAGCACGCCGCCTTGTTCGACGCGAAAGACAGCGGCGCGCTGATCCGCTACACCAGCCGCACTCCGACCGGACACGACGGCGCGTTCGCCCTGTACCCCATCACCATCAGCGAGGCGCATGCGATCAAGGCCAGCGTCGACGGCACGATGACGGTCCCCACGCCGGACGGGAAGAACCTGCAAATCACCTATCAGAGCCGGCGCGACGCCAACCGCGGCATCTGGACCTGGGTCGGCCGGGTGGACGGCCAACCGATGGGCAACGAAACGATCATCAGCTTCGGTAAGGATGCGGTGTTCGGGTCGCTAGGCACCATCGATGGCATGACCTACCAGATCACCACAATCGAAGGGAAGCCTTACATCATGGCGGCGGCCAGCGCCGACCTGCATTCGGCCGGAAGCCGCGCGGATGCGCGACGCCTGGCCGAGTCGGTCACACAGCTGCCCACAGGCAACATCGCCCAGGGTTATATCGCCGGATACAGCAGCCTTGCACAGGTCAACGCGCAGGCGGGCAGCACCTCTACCAACACGATCGACGTGCTGCTCGGCTATACGCCGGGCTATCGGGACTACCGCGGCGGCATCACGGCAATCGACACCGTGCTCACCAATCTGGTGGAAACGGCGAACCAATCCTTCGTCAACGCCAACATCAATGTGCGCTATCGCCTGGTCGGGACCGTGCAGGTCGACTACCCGGACAACACGCTGAACGACGGCACCCTCAACGAACTCACCGGCGTCGGCCAGGCCACCGCCGCGGCGCTGGTGCCGCTGCACGACGCCCGCGACCGCCTCGGCGCCGACCTGGTCGGCCTGGTGCGGCGCTTCAACAACGCCCAGCAGAGCTGTGGCGTCGCCTGGCAATCGGGCGGCACGGATTCGCGCTGGGGATACTCGGTGATCTCCGACGGCGTGGACGGTGGCTACTACTGCACGCGCGGCACCCTCGCCCATGAGTTCGGCCACCTGCTCGGCTCCGGCCACCAGCACGAAACCGGCCAGGAGCCGGGCTTCAATTTCGGCCATCGCAGCGATGTCGGCAGCTTCCACACCACGATGGCCTATGCGGTCAATGGACAGAGCGAGATCCTGGTGTACTCCTCGCCGGCGATCAGCACCTGCAACGGGCAAGCCTGCGGCGTGCCGGATCAGGCCGACAATGCCCGTGCCTTCCTCACCACGGTGCCGAACGTCGTCCAGTACCGGCAAACCGTGGTGCCATTCGACGATTCCAGTTCACCTGGACAGATCATGGGCCCGTCCGGCAAATGCGTCGATGTCCGCAATGGAGATACCAATAACGGCGCCTCCATGCAGGTCTGGGACTGCAACGGGTTCCGCCAGCAGAAGTGGTCATTCCAGCGCGGCAGCCGCAGCCTGCGCGGCGAGGGCACCGACAAGGTGCTCGACATCACCGGCGTGAGCAGTGCCAATGGGGCACCGATCCAGCTCTATCAATCGTTGAGCACCTCAAACCAGGGTTGGTATTTCACCAATGCTTCGCTCATCGCCACCGGCGGCAAGGTGCTGGACGTGGTGGCGCTCGGGTCAGACAACGGTTCGCGACTGCAGCTCTGGGACAACCTCGGCGGCACCAACCAACGCTGGTCGTACAATCCCGCGAACGGCGAAATCCGGGTCTCTACCGGACGCTGTCTGGACGTTGCCGGTTTCGGCGTCGCCGCGGGAACACCCGTGCAACTCTGGGACTGCAACGGCACCAAGAACCAGGCCTGGCAGCTCGGCAAAAACGGCTCGATCGTGGGCTACGGCGGCAATTGCCTGGAGGCAGCGACTACTGCCCAAAACGGCGGCGCGCTGCGCATGATGGCGTGCACCGGTACCAATGCGCAGGCGTGGCGGATCCGCGGCCAGATCCGCAGCGAATTGAACGGAAAATGCCTGGACGACTCGGCCGGCGGCATCCGCAACGGCGCCATCGTGCAGATGTGGGAATGCCTGGGGAACGTCAATCAGCTCTGGGAAGTGCAGCCGAATTGACGCGCTGGCCATAGTGGCAAGGCCATCGCCGGCACCGCATCGCGTGCCGGCGACGTGCTCTGCCGAAACCCGTGTCGCAACTCCCCTTACCCAGTGGCGCGCTGCGCGGGAGCAGTCGCGGCCGGCGCCCCATCCTCCGCACCGGGCGAACGCATCGCATCGGAGTCGCTGGCGCGTATCGGCGGATGTGACAGCCGCACCGGCTCCGGCGCCACTTCGGCGCGCAGCAGCGGCAAGGCGTAAGGGTGCTCGCGCACCAGGAAGTCCAGCATGCGTTCGCGCACGATGCAGCGCAGGTCGAAGGCATCGCCGGAGTTGCGCGCGCTGACCAGCAGGCGCACCTGGATCGTGCGCTCGCTGGTATCGGTCACCTGGGTCACGCAGACCCGTCCGTCCCATAGCGGCTCGCTCTTGCAGATCCGCTCCAGCTCGGCGCGCACCTGCGCGATCGGCGTGCGGTAGTCCAGCCACAGGAACGCGGTCCCGAGCAGGTCGGCGCTGCTGCGCGTCCAGTTCTGGAACGGGTTCTCGATGAACCAGGTCAGCGGTACCACCATGCGCCGCTCGTCCCAGATCCGCACCACCACGTAGGAACTGCCGATCTCCTCGATGCGGCCCCACTCGCCTTCGACGATGACCACGTCGTCGAGCCGGATCGGCTGGGTCAGCGCGATCTGCAGGCCGGCGATCAGGTTGCCGAACACCGGCTTGGCAGCGATACCGGCAACCAGGCCGATGATGCCGGCCGAGGCCAGCAAGGTGGTGCCGATCTGTCGCACCGCCGGGAAGGTCAGCAGGACGATCGAGGTGCCCAACAGGATGATCGTGCCCATCACCACCCGCGCCAGCACCCTGGTCTGGGTCTGCACGCGGCGCGCGGTGAGGTTGTCCGCCACCTCGATCGGATGACTGCGCAGGATCGCCGTTTCCAGCGCCGCCACGCCGCGCACCAGCAACCAGGTCACGCAACCGATCATGCCGATGTGCAGCAGGTGCTGCAGGTCGGTCAGCGCCTTCTCGTCCAGCGGCGTGGATTCGAGCGCGAAGCTGAGCATCAGCATCGGCAGCAGGAAGGCGACCGGCACGCTGACCACGCGCACGATGCGCGCACGCCGGTAGTCGCGGCCGCGCATGCGCTGGGCGATGCGCAACAGCAGCCACCAGGCCAGGAAGCCGAGAATCAATGCGGCGCCGATCGGCACCGTGTAGGCACGCCAGGGCACCCAGTGAAGATCGAGGGTCAAGTTGCGCTCCTTTGTTGGGGGGAGGAGTCGCGACAGTCTGGCAGTGCGGGGATTAGCGCGATGTCGAGCACGCACGGTGCGGCGCCGGGCAATGGCAGCCGCAGCAGGCGTCGGCGCGTGTGCGCACGATTCTGCGAAATGGGTTGTCAGTTGCAGCGCGACGCCGCCACGCGCAATGCGTGCAGATGCAATGGCCCCGCACAGGTCTGTGCCCAGCGCCAGCGCCGACGCGCACGCGGCGCGACGGCGCATGACGCCAACCGACTACGCGAGCGGCGTGGCGACGTTGCGCCCGTTCTGCTTGCGCACGATCGCCATCGCGATCTCCAGCGACTGCTCGTAGTTCAAGCGAGGGTCGACACTGGAACGGTAGGCGCGCTCCAGGTCGCGCTCGGTCAGTTCGCGCGCGCCGCCGGTGCACTCGGTGACGTCCTCGCCGGTCAGCTCCAGATGCACCCCGCCCAGGCGGGTGCCGGCCGCGGCGTGGATATCGAACGACTGCTCCACCTCGCCCAGGACGTTCTGGTAGCGCCGGGTCTTGTAGCCGTTGCTGGTGCTCTCGGTGTTGCCGTGCATCGCATCGCACACCCACAGCACGCGGCGGCCGTCGCGCTTCACCGCGTCCAGCAGCGGCGGCAGCTTCTCGGCGATCTGCGCCGCGCCCATGCGGTGGATGAAGGTCAGCCGGCCCGGCTCGTCTTCCGGATTGAGCACGTCGATCAGCCGCAGCAACTGGTCCGGCTGCGCCGACGGCCCGACCTTGATCGCGATCGGATTGCGGATGCCGCGGAAATACTCCACGTGCGCGCCGTCCAGCGCCGCGGTGCGCATGCCGATCCACGGATAGTGCGTGCTGAGGTTGAACCAGCCCCACTGCCGGGGCACCTCGCGGGTCAGCGCTTCCTCGTAGGGCAGCAGCAAGGCCTCGTGCGAGGTGTAGAAATCGACGCGATTGAGGTTGTACAGCTGCGCGCCAGAGAGGGTCTCCATGAAACGCACCGCATCGCCGATCGAGGACACCATCTTCTGGTAGTCGTCGGCCAGCGGCGAGCAACCGACCCAGCTCAGGTTCCAGTACTCGGGATGGTGCAGGTCGGCGAACCCGCCGTCGATCAGCGCACGCACGAAGTTCATGGTCATCGCCGAGCGCGAATGCGCGGTGATCATGCGCCGCGGATCCGGCACCCGTGCCTGCGCGGTGAACTCCGGGCCATTGACCACGTCGCCGCGGTAGCTGGGCAGGGTCACGCCATCGCGGGTCTCGGTATCGGCCGAGCGCGGCTTGGCGTACTGCCCGGCGTAGCGACCGACCCGCACCACCGGCAGGCGCAGGCCGTGCACCAGCACCAGGCTCATCTGCAGCAGCACCTTGAGCCGGTTGGAGATGGTGCCGGATTCGCAATCGCTGAAGTTCTCCGCGCAATCGCCGCCCTGCAGCAGGAAGCGCTTGCCTTCCTGTGCCTCGGCCAGTTGCTTCTTCAGCGCGAAGATCTCCCAGGAGGTCACCAGCGGCGGCAACTGCCGCAACTCCGTCAGCGTGGTCTCCAGCGCCTGCGGGTCCGGATACACCGGCATCTGCAGCGCCGGCCGCTCGCGCCAACTGGCGGGCGACCAGGAGGACGAGGCGGATTCGGACACGGCGGCGGCGGACAGATTCATGAAAGGACTCCTTGGCAGTGTGCGATGTTCGCAGAGCCGGGGCGCGCCGCATAGCGCCGCACGCCGGTCATGCCGGCAGCGCCGCGACATGAATGGCAAGCAACACCGCGACGCCACCATGACTTCCGGCCTACGCCGGCATTTTTGCGAAAGCACACTGTTATTAAGTAACAATTCCTTTCCCTTTGGTCCGCCTCGCCATGACACGTCGCCCCCTCTCCTCCGCCATCGCCCTGGTCCTGCTGGTCGCCCCCGGCCTTGCCCTCGCCGCTGCCGCCGACAACACCGCCGCCGCCGAACCGACCGTCGATCTCGATCCGGTCACCGTCACCGCCAAGCTGGAAGCCGCGCGCAACGCGCTGTCGCCGGACATCGGCAGCAGCCAGTACGCGATCACCGCCGAGGACATCGCCCGCCTGCCGCTGGGCGCCTCCACCCCGCTCAACCAGGTGCTGCTGCAGGCGCCGGGCGTGGTCCAGGATTCCTACGGCGGCATCCATGTGCGCGGCGACCACGCCAATCTGCAGTACCGCATCAACGGCGTGATGATTCCCGAATCCATCTCCGGCTTCGGCCAGACCCTGGACCCGCGCACGATCAAGAACATCCGCCTGCTCGACGGCGCGCTGCCGGCGCAGTTCGGCGACCGCACCGCGGCGGTGGTCGACATCACCACCAAGAACGGCGTGGAACTGGGCAACGGCGGCAGCGTCGGCATCACCGGCGGCTCCTACGGCACGCTCAATCCCAACGCCTCGTGGTGGGGCAGCGACGGCCGCTTCAGCTGGTTCGCCAGCGGCAACTACCTGCAGAACCGCATCGGCATGGAGAACCCGACCGACAGCGACAACCCGATCCACGACAAGACCCACCAGGGCAAGGGCTTCGCCGACCTCAGCTACCTGCTGAACGAGAACACCCGGCTCAGCCTGCTGGTCGGCTACGCCAACAACCGCTTCCAGATCCCCAACAATCCGGGGCAGACGCCGGCGTTCACCTACCTGGGCAACAACAGCTTCGATTCCGCGCAGCTCGACGAGAACCAGCGCGAGAACACCCGCTTCGGCACCCTGGTGCTGCAGGGCGCGCTCGGCGACACCAGCTACCAGCTGTCGGCCGGCCAGCGCTACAGCAGCGTCGCGTTCTCCCCGGACATCGCCGGCGACCTGATCTTCAACGGCGTCGCTTCGCAGGTGCAGCGCGCCAACCGCGCCAGCACCCTGCAGGCCGACTTCTCCACGCCGTGGGGCAGCACCCACACCTTGCGCTACGGCGTGTACGGCAACTTCGAACATGCCAACGCCAGCAACAACGCCTACGTGTTCCCGGCCAACGACGACGGCAGCCAGAGCAGCGACGTGCCGCTGTTCATCCCCGACGGCAGCCGCTTCCACGCCAGCACCTACGCGGTGTACCTGCAGGACGAATGGCAGCCGAGCGATGCCTGGACCATCAACTACGGCGTGCGCGGCGATCGCTACAAGGCCTTCGGTACCACCGAGGGCCAGCTCAGCCCGCGCCTGGGCGTGGTCTGGCATGCCAGCGACAGCACCACCCTGCACGCCGGCTATGCGCGCTACTTCACCCCACCGGCCACCGAGCTGATCTCCACCAGCGACATCGCCCTGTACGACGGCACCACCAACCAGCAGTCGGCGGCGGGCGGCCCGACCAAGCCGCTGAGCGAGCGCAGCGACTACTACGACCTGGGCATCTCGCAAATGGTCGGCGACCACCTGACCCTCGGCCTGGACACCTACTACCGCAAGGCCGACCGCCTGCAGGACGAAGGCCAGTTCGGCGCCGCCTACGTCTACTCCACCTTCAACTACCGCTACGGCCGCATTCGCGGCGCAGAGTTCAGCGCCGACTACAGCAACGGCCCGATCAACGCCTACTTCAACGCGGCCTACAGCAAGGCCATGGGCAAGCAGGTAATGACCAGCCTGTACAACTTCGACCCGGATGCGCTGGCCTACGCCAACGATCACTGGATCCACCTGGACCACGACCAGAAGCTGACCTCCTCCGGCGGCATCAACTACGCCCTGGCCGAGGACAGCCACGTCGGCGCCGACTACCTGTTCGGCAGCGGCTTGCGCACCGACGCCAACGGCGTGCCCAACGGCGGCGAGCTGCCGGCGTACTTCCAGCTCAACCTCAGTGCCGGCCACGACTTCGCCCTGGCCAGCAGCCACCCGCTGCACGCGCAGCTGGCCGTGCTCAACGTGCTCGATCGCCACTACCAGTTGCGCGACGGCGGCGGCATCGGCGTGTTCGCGCCCCAGTGGGCGCCGCGCCGCGGCGTCTACCTGAGCCTGCAGCAGGACTTCTGAGCAGGCGCGGCGATCGCCTGCGGCGTGCCTCCCGGCGCACCGCAGGCCTCGCGCCGCAAGACGTGACGGGTCGCGGCCCGTCCGGCACCACAGCGAAGCCGCACGCCGCGTCGTGGCCGTGGCTTCGCTCCGCCCGAGGGAGGCGCCCCATCACGTCATCCCCGTGCTCCGGACCGCCGCCACGACGCGTTGCCATGCATCCGGTCCAGGCAGGTCTCGCGCATGCTCAAACACCTGTTCGCCACCATCGTCGCGGCCACCATTCTCGCCATCGCCGCACCGTCGACGGCACACGCCGAAAGCGTCACCGACTTCCGAATGCCGGTCCTCGTGCAAGGGGTCGACTACGATCTCGCCGCCCGCGTGTATCGCCCCGCGGGACCCGGCCCATTTCCGCTGATCGTCATCCATCACGGCACTCCGGCGGACAAGCGCAAGCTGGCCGATACCCACCTCGGTTTCGCCCGCGCCGCGCGCTGGTTCGCCGCCCGTGGCTACATGGTGGTGCTCGCCTTACGGCCTGGCTACGGCAGTTCCAGCGGCACCTATCTGGAAGGCGCCGGCAACTGCCACGATGCCGATTTCGTCGTCGCCGGGCGCAAGATCGCCGCGGCCGAAACGGCGATCGTCGACGCCGCCGCACGCCTTCCCGGCGTGGACCCGCAGCGCATCGTGGTGGTCGGCCAGTCCGCCGGCGGCCTCGGCGCGGTGGCCCTGGCCGATGCGCCGCCGCCGGGCGTGCGTGGCGTCATCAGCTTCGCCGGCGGGCGCGGCAGCAATGGCAAGGAGGTCATCTGCGCCGGCGAGGACCGCCTGGTCGCAGCAGAAAAGACCCTCGGCGCGGCCAACACACTGCCGCAACTGTGGCTGTACGCCGCGAACGATCACTTCTTCCGGCGCGACCTGGCGCACCGCATATATGCGGCCTACCGCGCCGGCTCGACGCCGCCGGTGACCTTCGTCGATCTGCCGCCCTTCGGCGACGATGGCCACAAGACCTTCGCCCAGGCCGATCCGTCGGTGTGGGCCAGGTCGGTGGCAGCGTTCCTGGCCCAGGTCGTCCCGCAGGCTACAAGCGCGCAGGCGCTGCCACAGGCCAGCGCGGCGCATTGAGGCAGGCAGGCGAGAGAGCGGATCGCCAATCGCGGGCAACACAGCAGGATGTTGCCCAATCGGATGGACAACGTCGTGGCGCGGCGGCGTGTGTCCGCTCTGCCCATCTCGGCGTCAAGCAGCGCTGACGCCAATCGCCAGGCGCCAGGCGCCATAAGGCTGAGCGATCAGCGCACAGCAGGGGAACCGTCAGATCAGCGTGCGTCGCCGGCTCTTGAAGCCCGCATACAGCGCGAACACCGCCAGCAGCACGAAGCAGATCAGGCACCACATCGGCATCGACAGGCCGAGGAAGCGCCAGTCGATGTTGCCGCAGTCGCCGGTACCGGTCAGCACCCGGCGCAGCACCTCGAACGACCCCATGGTCTCGCGCAGGAAGCTCAGCGGCGGGCCGCAGGACGCCATCGGGTCCGGGAACAGCTGCACCGAGACGTGCTTGGTGGAGATGCCGGCGCCCACCATCGCGGCCAGGAACGCCAGGACGCCGTAGAGCTTGCGCCCGCCAGCGCTGCGCGGCCCGTGCAGGGCGCCGAGCAGGAACAGCACGCCCAGCGCCGCGAACGCGATGCGCTGGAAGATGCACAGCGGGCACGGCTCGATGCCCAGCCGGTATTGCACGAAAATCGCATAGCCCAGCAAGCCGGCGCAGATCAGAAAGCCGAGCAGGAACTGCGCGCGGAAACCCCAGCGTAACGGATTCATCGGACTCGAACTCGCATCGACGATCCGCGCATTATCCGCGATCGTGCGCCCCATCACCATGTGTCATGGCGCTGTTGGTCGCCCTCGCCCGCACGGCGAGCATGCTCTCCCAATCCCCAATCGCGACTCCCCAATCCCGGCCCCAACAACAAAAAAGCCCGGACATGCCGGGCTTCTTGCTGCTGCAGACGCGAACCGATTACTCGGCCACTTCCTCGGCCACGGCCGGGCGATCGACCAGTTCGACGTACGCCATCGGCGCATTGTCGCCGGCGCGGAAGCCGCACTTGAGGATGCGCAGGTAGCCGCCCGGGCGCGCCTGGTAGCGCGGGCCCAGCGTGGTGAACAGGGTGCCGACCGCTTCCTTGTCGCGCAGGCGGGCGAACGCCAGGCGGCGGTTGGCGACGTTGTCGACCTTGGCCAGGGTGATCAGCGGCTCGGCGACGCGGCGCAGTTCCTTGGCCTTCGGCAGGGTGGTCTTGATCAGTTCGTGCTTGATCAGCGACGCCGCCATGTTCTTGAACATCGCTTCGCGGTGCGCGCTGGTGCGGCTGAACTTGCGGCCGGATTTCTGGTGACGCATGGGTTGGGATTCCTATGGAAGAGTGTGACTGTTGGAGATCGCTGTCGCCGTCGTGGCGTTGAAAGTGGACTGCGGATGGTCCTTGCCGGCCGTCCCTGACCGGGCGACGCCGCGGGCTTTGACCCGTCGACGTGGTGGTGCGGATGAAGCGAACGACATGCGGCCGATGCCTTGCGGCACCGGCCGGATGCGCAAACTCAGCCGAGCATGCCGTGCTGGGCGACGCCGGCCGGCGGCCAGTTCTCCAGCTTCATGCCGAGCGACAGGCCACGCTGGGCCAGCACTTCCTTGATCTCGGTGAGCGACTTCTTGCCCAGGTTCGGGGTCTTGAGCAGCTCGACTTCGGTCTTCTGGATCAGATCGCCGATGTAGTAGATGCTCTCGGCCTTCAGGCAGTTGGCCGAACGCACGGTCAGTTCCAGATCGTCGATCGGACGCAGCAGCACCGGATCCACGCCATTGCTGGCCGGCTTGGCCGCGCCACGGTCGCGATGGGTGAAGTCGCCGAACACCGACAGCTGGTCGCTGAGGATGTCGGCGGCGGTGCGCACGGCTTCCTCGGCATCGATCGTGCCGTTGGTTTCGATGTCCAGGACCAGCTTGTCCAGGTCGGTACGCTGCTCGACGCGCGCCGATTCGACCGCGTAGGCGACGCGGCGCACCGGCGAGAACGAGGCGTCCAGGACCAGGCGACCGATGGTGCGGGTCTCTTCGTCCGGACGGCGACGCGCGGCGGCCGGCTGGTAGCCGAAGCCACGCTCGATCTTCAGACGCATGTTGATCGCCGTGTCCTTGGTCAGGTGGCAGATCACGTGGTCGTTGTTGAGGATCTCGACGTTGTGGTCGGTCTTGATGTCGGCGGCAGTGACCGTGCCCGGACCCTGCTTGGACAGCGACAGCGTGGCGCTGTCACCGGTATGCATGCGGATGGCCACGTCCTTGAGGTTCAGCAGGACTTCCAGCACGTCCTCCTGCAGCCCTTCGACCGTGGTGTACTCGTGCAGCACGCCGTCGATCTCGACTTCGGTGATCGCGAAGCCGGGAATCGAGGACAGCAGCACGCGACGCAGGGCATTGCCCAGCGTATGCCCATACCCGCGCTCCAAGGGCTCGATCACGACCTTGGCGCGGTTGTCGGTAAGGCGTTCGATCTGCGGCCCACGGGGGCGCAGAACCTGGTTGGCGGTAACCGTCATGTTGCGGGTTCTCCTGACGAGCCTCCGTGGACCGGAGGCTCTCCGATGTGATTACTTCGAATACAACTCGACGATCAGCGCTTCGTTGATGTCGGCAGGCAGGTCCGCACGGTCCGGCACGGCCTTGAAGATGCCGCTGAACTTCTTCGAATCGACCTCGACCCACGACGGGTTCAGGTCGTGCGTTTCGGCAACGGTCAGCGCTTCCTGCACGCGAAGCTGCTTCTGTGCCTTTTCCGACAGGGCGATCGCGTCGCCGGCCTTGACCTGGTAAGAGGCCAGGTTCACCGACTTGCCGTTGACCAGCACGCCACGGTGCGACACCAGCTGGCGCGCGGCCGGACGGGTGACGGCGAAGCCCATGCGGTAGACGACGTTGTCCAGGCGGGTTTCCAGCAGCTGCAGCAGGTTCTCGCCGGTGTTGCCCTTCTTGGTCGAGGCCTTCTTGTAGTAGTTGCGGAACTGACGCTCCAGCAGACCGTAGATACGCTTGACCTTCTGCTTCTCGCGCAGCTGGGTGGCGTAGTCGGACAGCTTGCCCTTGCGGGCGGTCGCGCCGTGCTGGCCGGGCTTCTGCTCCAGCTTGCACTTGGAGTCCAGCGCACGCGCCGGGCTCTTGAGGGAAAGATCGGCGCCTTCGCGGCGCGCGAGCTTACAGGTAGGACCGATATAACGAGCCATTTCTTATCGCTCCTTTAGACGCGACGCTTCTTCGGCGGACGGCACCCGTTGTGCGGGATCGGCGTCACGTCGATGATGTTGGTGATCTTGTATCCGACGTTGTTCAACGAACGGACGGCGGACTCGCGACCCGGACCCGGGCCCTTGATGCGCACTTCCAGCGACTTCACGCCGTAGTCGAGCGCAGCGCGCCCGGCCTTCTCGGCGGCAACCTGCGCCGCGAACGGCGTGGACTTGCGCGAACCGCGGAAACCGGCGCCACCGGAGGTCGCCCAGGACAACGCATTGCCCTGACGGTCGGTGATGGTCACGATGGTGTTGTTGAACGAAGCGTGGACGTGGGCGACACCGTCGGTGACGACGCGCTTGATCTTCTTCTTGGTCTTTGCTGCTGCGGGCTTAGCCATGTCGGTCCCTTACTTCCTGATCGCCTTGCGCGGGCCCTTGCGGGTGCGGGCGTTGGTACGGGTGCGCTGACCGCGCAGGGGCAGGCCACGACGGTGACGCAGGCCGCGGTAGCAGCCCAGGTCCATCAGTCGCTTGATGGCGATGCCGATTTCGCGACGCAGGTCGCCTTCGACGATGTACTTGCCGACTTCGAGACGCAGGCGCTCGATTTCCGGCTCGGACAGGTCGCGGATCTTGGTGGTCGAGGTCACGCCTGCGGCTTCGCAGACCTTCTTCGAACGGGTACGGCCGATGCCGTAGATGCTTTGCAACCCGACCCAGACGTGCTTCTGGGCTGGCAGGTTGACGCCTGCAATACGCGCCATGACGCGGTTCTCCAACTGAGTGATGGCCCGACGGCGCACCACGGCGCCATCCGGCAGGATGGATCAAAAAGTGAACTTGTAAGTCTAGCAAGGTCTCGGGTTACATGGAAGCCCGCGGAACCTCAGGTTCCGCAAGCCCGGCATGGGGAGTGTGCCCATGCTCCGGCGCCGGACGTCGTTGACAGGGAGAAACCTCCACCCCGCCGCCCGCGCTACTCCAGCGCAGGACCACCACGTCTCACCCGCGCACGAGACCGCTGCACGGGCCGCCCTTCAAGTCGGAAGACTGCGCCCGGGAACCGGGGGCGTCTTCGCGGAAGGATTCAAACAGTATAGCAATCAACCGCGGGCAAAACCGCCGCCGCGCGAGCCACCCTTGAGGTTGGCCTTCTTCAACAGGCTTTCGTACTGGTGCGACATCAGGTGCGCCTGGATCTGCGCGATGAAGTCCATCACCACCACGACCGCGATCAGCAGCGAGGTGCCACCGAAGTGGAACGAGGTGCCGAGCTGGGCGCGCATCACTTCCGGCAGCAGACACACGATCACCAGATACACCGAGCCGGCCGCGGTCAGGCGGGTCAGCACGCCGTCGACGTAGTCGGCGGTGGCCTTGCCCGGACGGATGCCCGGAATCAGCGCGCCGGACTTCTTCAGGTTGTCCGCGGTTTCCTGCGAGTTGAACACCAGCGCCGTGTAGAAGAACGCGAAGCCGATGATCAGCGCAGCGAACACGATCATGTGCACCGGTTCGCCGGGGCCGAGTGCATTGGCGATGCGCTGCAGCACGCTGCCGAAGGTGCTGTTGGAGGCTGCCTGGCCCGACCACATCGACAGCGTCGCCGGGAAGGCGAGGATGCTCGAGGCGAAGATCGGCGGAATCACGCCGGCCATGTTGAGCTTCAGCGGCAGGAACGAGGTCTGGTTCATGTACGCGTTGCGACCGCCCTGGCGGCGCGCGTAGTTCACCGTGATCCGTCGTTGTCCGCGCTCGACGAACACCACGAACAGGGTGAAGGCCAGGATGGTCAGCACGATCAGCAGCAACGCGATGAAGCTCAGGTTGCCGTCGCGGAAGGACTCCACGGTCTGGATCGCCGCTGCCGGCAGGCCGGCGACGATGCCCGCGAAGATGATCAGCGAGACGCCGTTGCCGATGCCGCGCTCGGTCACCTGCTCGCCGACCCACATCAGGAAGATGGTGCCGGCGGTCAACGCGATCACCGCGGTGAGCACGAAGCCCATGCCGGGGGCGTACACCACCGGCGCGCCGCCCGGTGCGGTCTGGTTCTGCAGCGCCAGGGCGATACTGCCGCCCTGCACCACCGCCAGCAGCACCGCGCCGATGCGCGAATACTGGGTGATCTTGCGTCGGCCCGACTCGCCTTCCTTCTGCATCGCCTTCAGCGACGGGAAGATGTGCGTGGCCAGCTGGATCACGATCGATGCCGAGATGTACGGCATCACGTTCAGCGCGAAGATGCTGAAACGGTGCAGGGCGCCGCCCGAGAACATGTTGAACATGTCCACGATGCCGCCGCCCTGCGCCTGCATCAGCGCAAGCATGGCTTCGGGATTGACGCCCGGCACCGGCACGTAGCAGCCGATGCGATAGACGATCAATGCGCCGAGAACGAACAACAGGCGCTGGCGAAGTTCCGTGAACTTGCCGAGCCCGCCGCCGAGGTTACCCATGCCAGCCTGCGCCATCTGCGTGTTACTCCTGCACGCTGCCGCCGGCAGCTTCGATTGCCGCCTTGGCACCGGCGGTCGCGGCGACACCCTTCAGCACGAACTTCTTGGTCAGTTCGCCCTTCAGGACCACCTTGGCCTTCTTCGCGGTGCTCGGGACCAGCTTCGCGGCGCGCAGCGCAGCGAAATCGATCTCGCCGGCCGGCAGGTTGTCGAGCTGGTAGGACAGCACTTCGGCAGTGTCCTTGGCCATCTTCGAACGGAAGCCGATCTTCGGCAGACGGCGCTGCATGGGGGTCTGGCCGCCTTCGAAGCCAGCCTTGATCTTGCCGCCGCCCTTGCGCGCGAACGAACCCTTGTGGCCGCGGCCGGCAGTCTTGCCCAGGCCGGAACCGATGCCGCGACCGACGCGGGTGCGCTCGGTGCGCGCGCCCGGCGCGGGCTTCAGATCATTCAGATGCAAAGTCATGGTCGATTACTCCTCAACCTGGACGAGGTACTGAACCTTGTTGATCAGGCCGCGCACTTGCGGGCTGTCCTTCAGTTCGCGCACATCGTTGAGCTTGTTCAGGCCCAGGGCACGCACCGACAGGCGGTGACGCGACTGGGTACCACGCAGGCCGCGCACCAGGCGCACCTTCACCGTCTTGGTGGATTCATTAGCCATGGGTCAGATCCTCCACCTTCTTGCCGCGCTTGGCCGCGATGCGCGACGGCGACTGCATGTCTTCCAGGCCGCGCAGGGTCGCGCGCACCAGGTTGATCGGGTTGCGCGATCCGACGGCCTTGGCCAGCACGTTCTTCACGCCCACCGCTTCCAGCACGGCGCGCATCGCGCCGCCGGCGATCACGCCGGTACCTTCCGAGGCCGGCATCATGAACACGCGCGCCGCGCCGTGGCCGGACTTCACCGGGTGCCACAGGGTGCCGTTGTTCAGATCGATGTTGAGCATGCCCTTGCGCGCATACTCCATCGACTTCTGGATCGCGACCGGCACTTCGCGCGCCTTGCCGTAACCGAAGCCGATCTTGCCGTTGCCGTCGCCGACCACGGTCAGCGCAGTGAAGGTGAACTGGCGACCGCCCTTGACCGTCTTGCTGACGCGGTTGACCGCGACCAGCTTCTCGATCATGCCGTCGTCGACTTTCTCTTCGCGGTTGCGGTCGCGATCACGACCCCGCGGTGCACGCTGTTCTTCAGCCATTGTGATGCCCTTGATAGAGGAAAAGATTTACGGCTTCGTTGCCGCTTGGAGTTGTGGTCTGGAGCCGTGTTCCCCGGGCGCGCGCAGAAGGTGCGCCAAGGTCCGATGCAACCCGCATCGACGGGACGGGCGCGGCAGTGCCGCACCCGCAAGGATCAGAACTGCAGGCCGCCTTCGCGCGCGGCGTCGGCCAGCGCCTTGATGCGGCCGTGGTAGCGGTAGCCCGAGCGGTCGAAGGCGACCTTCTCGACGCCCGCGGCCTTGGCGCGCTCGGCGATCAGCTTGCCGACCTTGGCGGCGGCGTCGCTGTTCTTGCCGTTCTTCAGGCCGTCCTTGACGTCGGCCTGCAGGGTGTTCGCCGCAGCGAGCACCTTGGAACCGTCGGCGGTGAAGACCTGCGCGTACAGGTGCTGGCCGGTGCGCAGCACCGACAGGCGGGCGACGCCGAGCTCGCGGATGTGAGCGCGGGTCGACTTGGCGCGACGCAGGCGGGCGATGTTCTTGTTGATGGTCATGTCTGTGTCCTACGGAAGCTGAAGGAAGCGAGGCGTTCGTGGGGAACCGGCCTCGCAAGGCCGGACTCCTGGCGGAAGAACCTGGCTTAGGCCTTCTTGGCTTCCTTGCGAATGATGGCTTCACCGGCGTACTTCACACCCTTGCCCTTGTAGGGCTCCGGCGGACGGAAACCGCGGATCTTGGCGGCGACTTCGCCGACGCGCTGCTTGTCGGCGCCCTGCACCAGGATCTCGGTCTGCGTCGGCGCGGTCAGGGTGATGCCCTCCGGCGCGACGAACACGATCGGGTGCGAGAAACCGAGCGCCAGGCTCAGGTCCTTGCCTTGCATCGTGGCGCGGTAGCCGACGCCCACCAGCTCGAGCTTGCGCTCGAAGCCCGCGGACACGCCCTGCACCATGTTCGCCAGGATGGCGCGGACGGTGCCGGTGATGGCGATGTGCGACGGATCGTTCGCCGACAGCGTGGCGACACCGTTTTCCTGCTTGATTTCGACACCGGCCGGCTTGGCCAGCGACAGGGTGCCCTTCGGGCCCTTGACGCTGAACTGATCGGCCTGGACGGTGAGTTCGACGCCCTTCGGGAGGGAGATCGGCTTCTTGGCTACGCGGGACATGTGAGTGCTCCTTCCCTTAGGCCACGAAGCACAGGACTTCGCCACCGACGCCGGCCTGACGGGCCTGCGCATCGGTCATGATGCCCTTGGACGTGGAAATGATGGCAACGCCCAGACCGCCGAGAACCTTCGGCAGCTCGGTCTTGCCGCGATACTGGCGCAGACCCGAACGCGAAACGCGCTTGAGCGTATCGATGACCGGGCGGCCCTCGAAATACTTCAGCACGATTTCCAGTTCGGACTTGTTGTTCTCGATCGCGTTGACGCGCAGATCGCTGATGTAGCCTTCGGCCTTCAGCACTTCCGCGATCGCAACCTTGATCTTGGAGGACGGCATTTTCACCGTCGGCTTACCAACCGCGGCCGCATTCTTGATGCGGACCAGCAGGTCGGCGATGGGATCAGTCATGCTCATGGTGTCTACCTTTGAGTGCACCGATATCCGCTTTCGCGAAAATCTTGTGTGGTGGAGCGGTGGAATGACGCAGGGGGTGAAGCGCGCAACCGCCGGAGAGACCCGCGGCGGCTGCCATACCCGTCCCTGCCGCGAGGCAAGGAGCGGGAGTATACGACAAAAAGTCCGACTTGCGTCGGACTCGTTGTCTGAACGACACGTGGGCGGTCAGACCGCCCTGCCCGGCCCCGCGAACGGGACCGGCGCCGCTGGAATTACCAGCTGGCCTTGCGCAGGCCCGGAACGTCGCCGTTCATGGTCGCCTTGCGCAGCATGTTGCGGCCCAGGCCGAACTTGCTGTACACGCCACGCGGGCGGCCGGACAGTTCGCAACGGGTACGCTGGCGGCTCGGCGACGAATCGCGCGGCAGCTTCTGCAGCTTGGTCACGGCCTCGGCCTTCTCGTCGTACGAGGCGGTGCCGGAGGCGATGATCTTCTTCAGCGCATCACGCTTGTCGGCGAACTTCTTCGCCAGCTTCTTGCGCTTGATGTCGCGGTTGACCATGGAGGTCTTTGCCATCTGTAAATCCTCGGGATTCGAGATTGGGGATTTGAGATTTGCGGAACCCGGGGTGGCGGGCATGCGCCCTTCCATCCCGAATCCCGAATCCCGAACCCCGGCGTCAATCAGTTACGGAACGGGAACTTGAACGCTTCGAGCAGCGCCTTGGCTTCGGCGTCGGTCTTGGCGGTGGTGGTGATGGCGATATCCATACCGCGGATCGCATCGACGGCGTCGAAGTCGATTTCCGGGAAGATGATCTGCTCCTTCACGCCCATGTTGAAGTTGCCGCGGCCGTCGAACGAACGCCCCGAGACACCGCGGAAGTCGCGCACGCGCGGCAGCGAGATGTTGATCAGGCGGTCCAGGAACTCGTACATCTTGGCGCGACGCAGCGTGGTCTTGCAGCCGATCGGCCAGCCATCGCGGATCTTGAACGACGCCACCGAGATGCGCGACTTGGTCACCACCGGCTTCTGACCGGAGACCTTGGCCATGTCGGCGACGGCGTTTTCCAGGATCTTCTTGTTCGTCGCCGCCTCGCCCACGCCCATGTTCAGCGTGACCTTGACCAGCTTCGGCACTTCCATCGGATTGGTGTAACCGAACTTCTTCATCAGAGCCGGTACCACTTCTTCCTTGTAGATCTTTTCGAGACGGGAAGTCATTGTGTCATTCCTCAGGCGTCGAGCGCCTCACCGCTGGAGCGGAACACACGCAGTTTGCGTCCATCCTCCAGCACCTTGAAGCCAACGCGCTCGCCCTTGCCCGTCGCCGGGTTGACGATCGCCACGTTGGAAATATGGATCGACGCTTCGCGCTCGACCACGCCGCCGGCGACGCCCGCCTGCGGGTTCGGCTTGGTGTGGCGCTTGACGATGTTCGCGTTGGAGACGACCACGCGGTCGCCGTCGACGCGGACGACTTCGCCCTGCTTGCCCTTGTCCTTGCCGGTGGTGACGACGACCTGGTCGCCCTTCTTGATACGGTTAGCCATGTGTATGTCCTCCGCTCACAGCACTTCGGGAGCGAGCGAGACGATCTTCATGAACTTCTCGGAACGCAGCTCGCGGGTAACAGGCCCGAAGATGCGCGTGCCGATCGGCTCCTGCTTGTTGTTGAGCAACACCGCGGCGTTGCCGTCGAAGCGGATCAACGAACCGTCCGGACGACGCACACCCTTGCGGGTACGCACGACGACGGCGTCGTAGACTTCGCCCTTCTTGACCTTGCCGCGCGGGATCGCGTCCTTGACGGTGACCTTGATGATGTCGCCAATGTGCGCGTAGCGGCGCTTGGAGCCGCCCAGCACCTTGATGCACATCACTTCCTTGGCACCGGAATTGTCGGCGACGTCGAGGTAGCTCTGCATCTGGATCATGATTCAGATCTCCCTTATTCGGCCGCGCGGGTGACGATTTCCACCACCCGCCAGTTCTTGGTCTTGGACATCGGCGCAATCTCGGTCACGCGCACGACATCGCCTTCGTTGCAGGCGTTGTCGGCATCGTGGGCGTGGAGCTTGGTCGAGCGCTTGATGTACTTGCCGTACAGCGCATGCTTGACCTGACGCTCCACCAGCACGGTGACGGTCTTGTCCATCTTGTTGCTGACCACACGGCCTTCGACCGTGCGCAGCGTCTTGCTTTCGTTATTGTCGCTCATCGCGGCCATCCTTACTTCGTGCTGCCGAGCAGGTGCTTGACGCGAGCGATCTCGCGGCGCACCCGGCGGGTTTCGTGAGTCTTCGGCAGCTGCCCGGTGACCTGCTGCATGCGCAGGGCGAACTGCTCCTTGCGCAGATCGGTCAGGTGGGCCTTCAGATCGTCGGCCGA
This sequence comes from Xanthomonas sp. 3307, assembly GCF_014199735.1. Taxonomy (NCBI): domain Bacteria; kingdom Pseudomonadati; phylum Pseudomonadota; class Gammaproteobacteria; order Lysobacterales; family Lysobacteraceae; genus Xanthomonas; species Xanthomonas sp. 3307. Next base: position 1,106,120 of record NZ_JACHOG010000001.1, read on the forward strand.
CTTCTCGCGGAGTTGTTTGATGTCCATCAGCGTACCGTCCGGGTCACGAAGGTGGTGGTCACCGAAAGCTTGGCAGCGGCCAGGCGGAACGCCTCGCGCGCGACATCTTCGCCGACACCTTCGATTTCATAGATCATGCGACCGGGCTGGATCTGCGCGACCCAGTACTCGACGTTACCCTTACCGGAGCCCATTCGCACTTCGATCGGCTTCTTGGTGATCGGCTTGTCCGGGAACACGCGGATCCACATCTTGCCGCCGCGCTTGACGTAGCGGCTGATCGAGCGGCGCGCCGCTTCGATCTGGCGCGCGGTCAGCTGACCGTGCGCCGTGGCCTTCAGCCCGTACTCGCCGAAGCTGACGGCGTTTCCGCTCCACGCCAGGCCGTCGTTACGACCCTTGTGCATCTTGCGGTATTTGGTTCGCTTGGGTTGCAACATTGCCGTTACCTCGCTTCACGGGCCGGACGCGACGGACGGTCGCCACGGTCGCCGCGATCATTACGATCGTTGCGCGGGGAATCGTCCTGCTTTTCCTGGCCAACCTGGGAGAAATCGAAGATCTCGCCCTTGTAGATCCAGACCTTGATGCCGATGATGCCGTAGGTCGTCTTGGCTTCAGCGAAGCCGTAGTCGATGTCGGCACGCAGCGTGTGCAGCGGCACGCGGCCTTCGCGGTACCACTCGGAACGGGCGATTTCCGCACCGTTCAGACGGCCGGCGACGTTGACCTTGATGCCCAAGGCACCCAGGCGCATCGCGTTGCCGACCGAGCGCTTCATCGCGCGGCGGAACATGATGCGACGCTCCAGCTGCTGCGCGATCGACTCGGCGACCAGCTGCGCGTCCAGCTCCGGCTTGCGCACTTCGGTGACGTTGATGTGGGCGGGGACGCCCATCATCTCGCTCACTTCCTTGCGCAGCTTCTCGATGTCCTCACCGCGCTTGCCGATCACCACGCCCGGGCGGGCGGTGTGGATCGTCACGCGCGCGGTCTTGGCCGGACGCTCGATCAGGATCTTGCTGATGCCCGCCTGCGCCAGCTTCTTGCGCAGCATTTCGCGGACCTTGAGGTCGGCCGCCAGGTAACCGGCGAACTCGCCCTTGTTGGCGTACCACTTGGAATTCCAGTCCTTGGCGATACCCAGGCGGATTCCGATCGGATGAACTTTATGACCCATCGTCTTTTCCTTTCCGCTTACTTGGCGGCGCCCACAACCACAGTGATGTGGCTGGTGCGCTTGAGGATGCGGGTACCGCGGCCTTTCGCCCGCGCCATGAAACGCTTCAGGGTCGGACCTTCATCAACCATGATGGTCTTGACCTTCAGCTCGTCGACATCCGCGCCCTGGTTGTTCTCGGCATTGGCGATCGCCGACTCCACCACCTTCTTGATCAGGTGGGCAGCCTTCTTGTCCGAGAACTTCAGCAGGTTGACCGCCCGCTCGGCGGAAAGACCGCGCACCTGGTCAGCGACCAGGCGGGCCTTCTGCGGGGAGATGCGCGCGGTGCGCAGGATTGCTTTCGCTTCCATCGTCATCTCTCCTTACCGGCTCGACTTCTTGTCGCCACCGTGACCCTTGAAGGTCCGGGTGACGGCAAATTCGCCGAGCTTGTGGCCGACCATGTTCTCGTTGACCAGCACCGGAACGTGGTTCTTGCCGTTATGCACGGCGATGGTGAAACCCACCATCTCCGGCAGGATCATCGAACGTCGCGACCAGGTCTTGATCGGACGCTTGCTGCCGGCCGCGGCCTCCACCTTCTTGACGAGGTGGTGATCGACGAACGGGCCCTTCTTGAGTGAACGTGCCATGGTCGATTAGCCCCTACGATCGCGGACGATGAATTGTTCGGTGCGCTTGTTATGGCGCGTCTTGTAACCCTTGGTCGGGACACCCCACGGGGTGACCGGATGCGGATTACCCTGACCGGCCTTCGCCTCACCACCACCGTGCGGGTGGTCGACCGGGTTCATGGCCGCACCGCGAACGGTCGGACGCACGCCGCGCCAGCGCTTAGCGCCCGCCTTGCCCAGCTTCTCGAGGTTGTGCTCGTCGTTGCCGACTTCGCCGATGGTGGCGCGGCACTCGGCCGGCACCTTGCGCATTTCGCCGGAGCGCAAACGCAGGGTGGCGTAGATGCCTTCACGCGCGACCAGCTGCACCGCGGCGCCGGCGGCACGCGCGATCTGCGCGCCCTTGCCCGGCTTCAGCTCGATCCCGTGGACGGTGGTACCGACCGGGATGTTGCGCAGCGGCAGGGTGTTGCCGGTCTTGATCGGCGCATCCGAACCCGCGATCACCTGGTCGCCGGCCTTCAGGCCCTTCGGCGCGATGATGTAGCGGCGCTCGCCGTCGGCGTAGCACAGCAGGGCGATATGGGCGGTGCGGTTGGGATCGTATTCGATCCGCTCCACGCGCGCCGGGATACCTTCCTTGTTGCGCTTGAAGTCGATGACGCGGTAGTGCTGCTTGTGGCCACCGCCGACGTGGCGGGTGGTGATGCGGCCGTGGTGGTTACGACCACCGGACTTGCTCTGCTTTTCCACCAGTGCAGCGTGCGGGGCGCCCTTGTGCAGATCGGGCGTGACCACGCGCACGGCCGAACGACGGCCTGCGGAGGTGGGCTTGAATTTCATCAATGGCATGGGATGTACCTCAGGCCTTGGCCGTTACGTCGATGGACTGGCCTTCGGCCAGACGCACGTACGCCTTGCGCCAATCGCCGCGACGACCGCTGCGCGAACGGAAGGACTTGTTCTTGCCCTTGACGTTCAACACGTTGACCGACTCGACCTTGACGTCGAACAGCTGCTCGACCGCGGCCTTGACATCGGCCTTGGTGGCTTCGTTCGAAATCTCGAAGACGTACTGATTGGAGAGTTCCTGCAGGCGCGCGGTCTTTTCGGAGACACGCGGAGCGCGCAGCACGCTGAAGATTTTTTCGTTGCTGCTCATGCCAGCCACTCCTCGACCTTCTTGACCGCATCGGCGGTGATCACGACCGTATCGGCCCCGACCAGCGACACCGGATCCAGGCCCTGCACGTCGCGCACTTCCACGTAGGGAAGGTTGCGGGCGGACAGGTACAGATGCTCGGACGCTTCTTCGGTCACGATCAGCGGACGCTTGCCCACTTCCAGACCCTTCAGCTTCTCGATCAGGCCCTTGGTCTTGCTGGCCTCGACGTCGAACGCGTCGACGACCATCAGGCGGCCCTGGCGGTTCAGTTCCGAGAGGATCGCGCAGATGGCCGCGCGGTACATCTTGCGGTTGACCTTCTGCTCGAAGCTGCGCGGCTTGGCCGCGAAGGTCACGCCACCGCCGATGAAGATCGGAGCGGTCAGCGCGCCGTGGCGAGCGCCACCGCCCTTCTGCTTCTTCGACTTCTTGGTGGTGCCGTTGACTTCCGAACGCGTCTTCTGCGCCTTGGTGCCGGCGCGGCCGGCGTTGCGATAAGCGACGACGACCTGGTGAACCAGATCCTCGCTGAAATCGCGGCCGAACACGGCGTCGGAGACCGAGACCTTGTTGTTGCTACCCGTGATAACGAGTTCCATCGTCATCTCTCCTTATGCCTTGCTAGCCGGACGCACGATCACGTCGCCACCGGCAGCGCCAGGCACAGCGCCGCGAATGGCGATCAGGCCACGCTCGACGTCGACCTTGACCACTTCCAGATTCTGCGTGCTCTGCTGCACCGCGCCCATGTGGCCGGACATCTTCTTGCCCGGGAAAACGCGACCCGGGGTCTGGCGCTGACCCAGCGAACCCGGCGCGCGATGCGACAGCGAGTTACCGTGGGTGGCATCGCCCATGCGGAAGTTGTGCCGCTTGATGGTGCCCTGGAAGCCCTTACCCTTGGTGACGCCCTGGACGTCGACCTTCTGGCCGACGGCGAAGATGTCCGCCTTGATTTCGCCGCCGACGGCGAACTCGCCCAGCTGCGCGTCCTCGACGCGGAACTCCCACAGGCCGCGACCCGCTTCGACCTTCGCCTTGGCGAAATGGCCGGACGCCGGCTTGTTGACCAGCGCGGCGCGACGGGCGCCCACGGTGATCTGCACGGCGCTGTAGCCGTCGGCTTCGACGGTCTTGAGCTGGGTGATGCGGTTCGGGGTCGCTTCGATCAGGGTGACCGGGATGGAGCGGCCGTCTTCGGTGAAGACGCGGCTCATGCCGGCCTTGCGGCCCACGAAGCCCAACGAATACTTCTTCGTCATGGTCGTAGTCCTCAGGTCAACTTGATCTGGACATCGACGCCAGCCGCGAGCTCGAGCTTCATCAGCGCGTCCACGGTCTTGTCGTTGGGGTCGACGATGTCGAGCACGCGCTTGTGCGTGCGGGTCTCGTACTGGTCACGCGCGTCCTTGTCGACGTGCGGGGAAACGAGGATGGTGTAGCGTTCGATCTTGGTCGGCAGCGGGATCGGGCCACGCACTTGCGCGCCGGTCCGCTTGGCCGTCTCGACGATCTCGCTGGCCGAACGGTCGATCAAACGATGATCGAACGCCTTCAGCCGAATCCGGATCTTTTGGTCCGCCATGACGGTGGGTTCCTTCGTTAAAAGAGCGACGGGCAAGGCCTCTGGGATACCTGCCCCGGTTGTTTCCTGATAGTCGTACCGCGGAGCATCCGGCTCGGCGGGGGCATTCCTTCCGCCCCAAAAACTGGGGCAGACCAGTCGACCCGGCCTGCCCAGACGGAAAAGTATAATGCGCAGCTAGAGCAGCGTCAACAACTCGGGGCTGTTGAGTGCTCCATGCGACGCGACCTTCCCGGTCCTGCGAACACGAGCGGCGTCCTGCCTCTCTTTTCGCTGTCTTACCGGCGCCCTACCCAGGAACGCCGAGCCGCGCATTATAGCGACGACTTCACGCCTCCGCAACACCTCGCAGCAACAAATCGCCAGAACGTTCGCATGCCCGGAAACGACGAAGGGCCGGCTTGCGCCGACCCTTCGCGATGCCGACGACCGCAGTCGCTGGCGAATCCAACCGGCGGCTTTCGCCGCCGGAGGGCATTACTTGATGATCTTGGCCACCACGCCGGCGCCGACGGTACGGCCACCTTCGCGGATCGCGAAGCGCAGGCCTTCGTCCATCGCCACCGGGTTGATCAGCGTCACCACCATCTTGACGTTGTCGCCCGGCATCACCATCTCCACGCCTTCCGGCAGCTGGCACGCGCCAGTGATATCGGTGGTGCGGAAGTAGAACTGCGGACGGTAGCCCTTGAAGAACGGGGTGTGACGGCCGCCCTCGTCCTTCGACAGCACGTACACCTCGGCTTCGAAGTCGGTGTGCGGCTTGATCGAACCCGGCTTGCACAGCACCTGGCCGCGCTCCACGTCGTCACGCTTGGTGCCGCGCAGCAGCAGGCCCGCGTTGTCGCCCGCCTGGCCCTGGTCCAGCAGCTTGCGGAACATTTCCACGCCGGTCACGGTGGTCTTCTGCGTCGCACGGATGCCGACGATTTCGATTTCGTCGCCCACCTTGATGATGCCGCGCTCGATACGGCCGGTCACCACGGTGCCGCGGCCCGAGATCGAGAACACGTCTTCCACCGGCATCAGGAACGGCTTGTCCACGTCGCGCTGCGGCTCCGGGATGAACGAGTCCAGCGCGTCCACCAGCTTCAGGATCGCCGGCACGCCGATCTCGCTCTGGTCGCCTTCCAGCGCCAGACGGGCCGAACCGTGGATGATCGGGGTGTCGTCGCCCGGGAAGTCGTACTTGCTCAGCAGCTCGCGCACTTCCATCTCGACCAGCTCGAGCAGCTC